>NZ_CP192581.1:4800000-6352390 GCF_050632255.1 Dankookia sp. P2
CCTGTGTCATCCCGCCCTGCCTACCCCCCTGGTTTCGAGGCCGCATGACGGATGCCGAATACCTGGCCACGCCGGCGCTCGGCGCGCTGGCCGGCCTGCGCCACGGCTTCTTCACCCGCCGCGGCGGCGTGTCGGAAGGTCCCTGGGCGGCGCTCAACTGCTCGCTTTCGGGCCAGGACGACCGGGAGCGCGTGCGGGAGAACCGCCGCCGGGTCGCCGGCGCGCTCGGCTTCGGCCTGCCGGCGCTGCACGGGCTGACCCAGGTGCATGGCATCGCGGTCGCCGAGGTGGACGCGCAGGGCTGGCTGGAAGGCCAGGGGCCCAAGGCCGATGCCATGGTCACCCGCCGCCCCGGCATCGTGCTGGGCATCGTGACCGCCGATTGCGCCCCGGTGCTCTTCGCCGACCCCGAGGCCGGCGTCATCGGCGCCGCCCATGCCGGCTGGCGCGGGGCGGTGGACGGGGTGCTGGAGGCGACGCTCTCTGCCATGGAGGCGATCGGCGCCGACCGCGCCCGCATCACCGCCGCGGTCGGCCCGTGCATCGCCCAGCCGAGCTACGAGGTCGGCCCCGACCTGCGCGACGCCGTGCTGGCCCGCGATGCCGCCGATGCGCGCCACTTCGCCGCCGGCCGCCGCCCGGATCGCTGGCAATCTCGACCTGGCCGGCTATTGCGCCGCCCGCCTCGCCGCCGCCGGCCTCGCCGCCGTGGAGACGGCCGGCACGGATACACTGGCGGAGGAGGACCGCTTCTTCAGCCACCGTCGGCGGACGCTGGCCGGCGGCGGGCCGATCGGCCACCAGATCTCCGCCATCGCGATCGGGCCCTGAGCCGATGCCCTACATGGTCCAATTCATGGTGCTGACCCTGATCACGATGCTGGTCGCCTGTGTCCTGCTTTGATCGTCGCCGGCCGCGGGGGCCGCATGCCGCGGCTGAGCGCCGCGCCGCTCGCCCTGCTGGCGCTGCTCGCCGCCTGCGGCGACCTGCCGCAGCCCTATCGCGGCCGGCCCGGTGGCCAGGCCCCGGTGCTGGCCATCCCGCTCGCCATCCGCCTGGCGGTACCGCCGCCGGAGCAGGCGCTGCTCGACAATGCCCAGGCCGGCGAGTTCGCCGCGGCGCTGGTCGCCGCCCTGCAGTCGGAGGATGTGCCGGTCATCGCCAGCGCGGCGCCGCTGCCGCTCGACTGGCTGGTCGAGATCACCGCGGAGCGCCAGGGCGCAGGGGAGGGGCGGGGTCGCCGCGAGACCGTCCGGCCGCGCTTCCGCCTGCTGGATGCCGACCGCAAGGCGCAGGCGACGACCGAGGGCAAGCCGGTTCCGCTCGAGGCCTGGGCCAATGCCGACCGCAAGCTGTTCGACGAGGTGGCGCGGGAGAACGGGCCGAAGCTGACCCAGTTGCTGCTGCAGGTGGAGGCGGCGCGGAAGTCGACCGACCCGGCCTCGCTCACGGCCGGTCCGCCGCGGATGTACATGGTCGGCGTGCAGGGCGCTCCGGGCGACGGCAACACCTCGCTCGCGGCGAGGATGAAGGAGCAGCTCGGCAGCCAGGGCTTCGTCGTGCAGGACAGCGCCGAGGGCGCCGCCTACGGCCTGCAGGCCGGGGTATCCGTGGTCCCCGGCTCGACCCGCGCGGTGGAGCGCGTCGAGATCATCTGGATCGTCAGCCGGCGTGATGGCGAGGAACTGGGCCGCGTCGTGCAGATGAACGAGATCCCGACCGGCCGGCTGAACCGGCTCTGGGGCGACATCGCCTATGTCGCGGCGAACGAGGCGGCGGCCGGGGTGAAGACCGTGGTCGCCAATGCCGTGCAGTCGCCGGCCACGGTTGCCGACGCGCCGAAGCCGACGGGGCCGGCAGTGGGTGCGGTGCCGCCGCCGCAACCCGCCGCCAACCCCGCCGCGCCGCCGGACCTGCCGCCGCTGCGCTGAGCCGGGCTACTGGCCGAGGCTGCGGACCGCGTCGAAGCCGACCGCGACGCCGCCCAGCACCAGCTTGAGGTCACCGCCCGAGGCGCGTTCCGCCGCGGTGGCGCGGGCCACCACGTTCGCGGTGATCTCCTGCGGGTTGCCGTCCTTGTCGCGGCCGGCGACGACGATGCGGTAGCCGCCATCCGGCTGCCGCTGCCCCGCGGCGTTGCGGCCATCCCAGACCCAGTCGGTCGCGGTGGTGCCGAGGGTCACGTCCTGCTGCTTCAGGGTGCGCCCGGCGGCGTCCAGCACCGTGACGCGGGCCAGGCTGGCGGCGCCGGCGGCGGGCAGGCGCAGCGTGCCGGTGCCGCCCTGCAGCGAGATCCGGTCGCTCGCCACCTCGACCACCTTGCCCATCAGCGGCGCCGCGGCGGTGAGCTGCGCCGCCTGCTGCAGCCCGATCAGCTTGTCGAGGTTGCCGTTCATGCTGATCTGCTGCTCGACCGAGGCGAATTGCACGAGCTGGTTGGTCATCTCCTGCGTGTCCATGGCCTTGGTCGGGTCCTGGTTCTTCAGTTGCGTCGTCAGCAGGCCGAGGAAGGTGTTGAAGTCGGCGCCGATCCCGGTGCCGGTCTTCCCGGTGGAGCCGGCGGTGGCGGTGGCGGTGGCGGTGGCGGTGGCGCTGGTGACGGTGGTCATCGGTGTCCTCCGGTCAGACGGCGATGTCGAGCAGCGAGAGGGCGAGGCCGGGGCGGGCCGCGAGGGGCGCGGCCTGCAGCAGGGGCTCGGGCGGCGGGGCGCGATGCCGGCTGCCGCCCTGGCGTCCGGCGCCGGGCTCGCCGCCACCGGCCTGGTCGTTGCCGGCCAGGTCGAAGCGCATCCCGCCTTCCGCCACCGCGACGCCGGCCTGGCCGAGGGCGCGGTCGAGTTCGCGCGCGTCGCGCTGCAGCAGGGCCAGCGTCTCGGGCCGCTCGGCGAGGACCTGGATGGCGGCGGTGTCGCCGGCGGCATCGCGTTGGATGCAAATCTCGACCCGGCCGAGTTGCTCGGGCGCCAGTGCAACGCTCAGTCGCGGCGCCTGGCCGGGTCCCTGGGCCAGGGCGATGACGACCGGCGCGACCTGCTGGATGGGCAGGGCGAGCGGGCGCGATGGCGGTGACGGTGCGGCGGCCTCGGCCGGAGCCGCGGGGGCAGCGGCCGGCGTGCCGACTAGGCGCCTGGGCTTGGGCCTCGGCGGCCGGGGCGGCTGCCGGGACCGGCTGGGCGCCGGCCGGGATCACAGCGGGATGTGTCGGCGTGGCGGTCGGCTTGTCCTGGGCCGGGCGCCCCTCCGGCACGGGACCGGGCGGGATGGACGGCGCGAGGCCGGCGGGCTGGGCCGGGGTTTCGGGCTCCGTCCCACGGCCCGGCGCGGTGGCCGGGGCTTTCCCGCGCGGGCCGGGGCGGGGGCCGTGACGGCGGGCACGGGGGCGGCGGCGCCGTTGCAGCGGGCGTCTCGGTCGCCGGGATCGTCCCGGTCGGCAGCGGGGTGGCATCCGACGCGGTGGCGGCGAGCCTCTCCGGCGCCGTCATTGGGGCGGACCGCATCCGGCCGCCCGTCGCGGGCTTCGCCACCGGGGATGCCGGGTCCGCGGTGACGGAGGCCGCCGTTGGGACCACCTGCCGCGGCGCGGGCGAGGGGAGCGCCGGTTGCGCTGCCAGCGTATCCGGCCCGGATTGCGGCGCAACGGCCGGCAAGGCCGGATCGGGCGGGGCGCCGAGGGCCGCCTCGGCCAGGGAAGGCGAGTCGGCGGTGGGTGCCGCGGCTCCGGGCTCGGCGATCGCGGCGTCGGGGACGGCGGCCGGCGGCGCGACGGAGAGCAGGCCCGGCGCTGCCGGCGCGGGCGGCGCATCGGCGCCCGGCGTGGCCGCATCCTCCGGCGCTGCCCCCGGCCTGCCCGCCCCCAGCCGCGCCAGGGTGCCGGCGAAGCTCCCTGGAGGCGGGGCCGGATCACGCGGCGCGGCGGCACCCCGCGGGGCGGCGGGCGGCGACGCGGCGGGCAGGGGCTGGGCGGCTTGTGGCTGGACATCCATGCCGCCCCTGCTGCGAGCGGCGTTCCACCGCATGCCAGGCCCGGCCCGGCAAGCCCGGCCGGCCACCCGGCAAGCCCTGCCGCCGCACCGGCAAGCGGCGCCGGCCGCATCGTGCCGGAGCCTGGCACGGACGCTGCACCACCCCGCCGCAATCAACCCGGCCAGGTCCCCGCGGCCCGGCTCCCCTTTTCCTGCCGGAGCATTCCCGCATGTCCCTCTTCGGCTCGCTCACCGCTGCCATCAGCGGCCTCACCGCGCAGAGCAAGGCGCTCGGCGACATCTCGGACAACGTCGCGAACAGCCAGACCATCGGCTACAAGCGGGTGGACACGAATTTCGTCTCCTACATCACCCAGTCGAATGCCACGGTGAACGAGCCCGGCGCGGTCATCGCCCGGCCCGACTATACCAACGCCGTCCAGGGCACGATCGAGCAGGCCGAGCAGCCGCTGGCCCTGGCGATCGGCGGCCAGGGCTTCTTCAGCGTGGCGCTCGCGAAGGGCACCACCAACGGCCAGCCGGTCTTCGACGAGCGGCAGTTCTTCACCCGCGCCGGTGACGTCTCGCTCGACAAGGACGGCTATCTGGTCAATGGCGCCGGCTACTATCTGCAGGGCTGGCCGGCGGACGCGGCCGGCAATCCGGACCGCACCATCCTCAATCCCATTCGGCTGAACCAGCAGGTGTTCAATCCGGTTGCCACCACCAAGATCGACCTGGCCGCCAACCTGCCGGCTGATGCGACGACCACGCCGGTCACCACGCAGGCGCAGGTCTATGACAGCCTCGGCCGGTTGCACACGGTCAACCTGACCTTCACCAATGCCGGCACCAATGCCTGGACCCTGGACCTCTCGGTGCCGGACGACGTCAATGCGGCGGCGCGCGGCACGGTCGGGCTGCGCTTCGGCACTGCCGCCTCGCCCACTGTCACCGACGGCACGATCGGCGCCTTCACCGCTGCCACCGGCTCCGTCACTCTGCCGGCCAGCAGCGCCACTGGCGACCCAGCCAGCATCAGCTTCACCGCGGATTTCGGCCAGGGCGCGCAGACGGTGAAGCTGGCGCTCGGCCAGTTCGGCAAGGCGCAGGGGCTGACGCAGTATTCCGGCACCGACTTCTCGGTCCGCAACAATGCCCAGGACGGCGTGCCGCTCGGCGCCTATTCCGACCTGTCGATCCGCGCCAACGGCGACGTCGCGGTGAATTACGACAACGGCCAGAGCCGAGTCATCGCCCGCGTCCCGCTGGTCGCCTTCAACGATCCGGAGAAGCTGCAGCGGCTGGACGGCCAGGCCTTCATGCGGACGCCCGAGAGCGGCGAGGCGCGGGTCACCGATGCCGCCTCGAACGGCGTCGGCAAGCTGGTCACCGGCTCGATCGAGCGCTCGAACGTCGACATCGCCACCGAATTCACCAAGCTGATCGTCGCCCAGCGCGCCTATTCCGCCAACACCAAGGTGGTGTCGGCGACGGATGAGCTGTTGCAGGACACGATCAACATGCGCCGCTGAGCCGGGCCGGGAGATAGCCCGCCATGAGCCTCGACTCCGCCCTGTTGATCGCCCGCAGCGGCCTCGCCGCGGTGCAGCGCGGCCTGGCCCAGGCCTCGCAGAACGTCGCCAATGCCGACACCCCGGGCTACACCCGGAAGACCGCGCCGCAGCAGGCGGTCACGGTCGGCGACAGCCCCGCCGGGATCCGCGCGGCCGATGCGGCGCGCGCGGTCGATGCCGCGTTGCTGGCGCGGCTCGATGCCAGTCGCGCCGGCGGCGCCGCCGCCGGGTTGCGGGAGACGCTGCTGACCGGCATCGAGCAGGCGCATGGTGACAGCGGCCAGACCCTGGCGGACGGGCTGGCCGACCTTCGCACGCGCTTCGTCGCGCTGCTTGCCGCCCCGGCCGATGCCGGCAAGCAGCAGGCCGCGGCCGCCGCGGCGGAGACCCTGGCGGGGCGGCTGAACGGCGTCTCCCAGGCGATCGGCACGGCGCGGCAGCAGGCGCAGGACGCCATCGTCGCCGAGGTGAAGACCGCCAACGCGGCGCTGCGCGAGGTCGCGGCGCTGACCCTCAGGCTGCGGAACGGCGCCGATGGCGATGCCGCGGCGCTTGAGGACCGGCGCGACGCGGCGATCGCCACGCTGGCGGAGAGCCTCGGCGTGCAGGCGGTGAAGCGGGCCGGCGGCGACCTGCTGCTGGTGGCCAAGGGCGGTATCGTGCTGCCGCTCGACCCCGGCCGCGACCAGCTCTCGACCGCCGAGGCGGCGGTGCAGCCGGCCAGCCTCTCGGGCGCCGGTGGAACCCTGCCGGGCGTCACGCTGAACGGGCTCGACATCACCGGCCAGCTCGCCGGTGGCCGGCTGGGGGAGGCGATCGCGCTGCGCGACCGCACCCTGCCGCGCTACCAGGCGGAAGCCGACGTGCTGGCGACCAATCTCGCGGCACGGCTGGACGGCGAGGGGCTGCGGCTCTTCACCGATGCGGACGGTACCAGCGTGCCGGATCCCGCCCAGCCCTATGCCGGCGGCGAGCAGGTCGGGTTCGCCGGGCGGATCTGGGTGAACCCGGCCATCGCCGCCGATCCGGCCCTGCTGCGGGACGGGACCCATGCCATCGCCGGCGGCGCTGGCGGTGCCACCGCCTTCACCCCGAGATCCGGCCGGCGGGCCGGCCGGCTTCACCACCCTGCTCGACCGCGTGCTGGATTTCGCCTTCGGGGCGGAGGCCGCTACCGGCCAGGCCTGGCCGGGGATCGCGACCGCCGGGCTTGGGCCGGACGGCACCCTGGCCTCGCCCTTCACGGCGCCGGCGACGCTCGAGGCCTATGCCGGGCGCATCACCACGGCGCAGACCGGCGACCGCGCCGCGGCGACGGCCGCGAAGGACCAGGCGACGGCGCTGGGCGCGGCGCTGGAGACGCGCTTCGGCCAGCAATCCGGCGTCGACACGGATGTCGAGATGGCCGGCATCGTCGCGCTGCAGAATGCCTATGCCGCCAATGCCAAGGTGCTCGGCACCGTGCAGGCGTTGTTCGACACGCTGCTCGGGGCGGTGCGATGACCTCGGTCAGCCTGCTCGGCCAGCTGACGACCGACGGCGCCGCGCTGCGGCTGCGGCTGGAGACACTGACCCGCCAGGCCTCGACCGGGCGGAAGACTGATGCGGTCGGCGACCTGGCGCCGGAGCTGCCCAGGGCGCTGACGCTGCACGGCGAGATCGGCCGGCGCGACGCCTATGGCGGCGCGATCGGCGAGGCGCTGGGCCGTGCCACGACCACCGGCGCGGCGCTGCAGCGGCTGGCCTCGATCGCCAGCAGATTCGCCGATGGCGCGGCGATGAAGCTCGACCCGAACGATCCCGGCTCGCTCACCCTTGTGGCCGCCCGCGCCAGGGCGGCGATGGTCGAGGTCGGGCAGTTGCTGAACAGCCAGAGCAACGGCGAATACCTGTTCGGCGGGTCCGACTTCGCCAACCCGCCCGTGCCGGATCCGGACGGCCTGCCGGACTCCGGCATGGCACGGCAGATCGCCGGCGCAGTGGCGACGCTCGGCGCCGGCAACGCGGCCGCGGTCGCGGCGGCGACCAAGGCTGCGGCGCTGGACGACAGCGCCGGGGTGACGCCCTTCTCCGCCTTCCTCTCCGACCCGGCCACGGGTCTGGCGGAGCCGCGGCGGAGCGTGCCGGTGGGGGACGGCCAGGCGATGGCCTACGGCATCCCCGCCAACCGCAACGGCGCCGTGGCCTCGACCGGGGAGACCACCGGGTCCTGGGCCCGCGACCTGCTGCGCGGCCTGGCCAGCCTCGCCGCGCTCGGCCCGGCCCAGGCCGCCGCGCCGGCCGATTTCCGCGCCCTGTCGGACACCATCCGGCAGGGGCTGAAGAGCGCGGCGAACGGCCTGGCCGACGAGCAAGGCGCGCTCGGCCTGGCGCAGCAGCGGCTGCAGGCGGCGCAGGACCGTCATGCCAGCGTCACGGATGCGTTGAAGGCGCAACTTTCCAGTATCGAGGAGGTCGATCTTGCCGCCACCCTGACCCGTCTGCAGGCGACGCGAACCGCGCTGGAAGCAAGCTACACGGCGCTGGGCAGTCTCGGCCGGCTGACCTTGACCGCATATCTCCGCTGACCGCGCCGCGGTTCAGGGACCGTTAAACGCAAGCTGCGAGGGTCCGTGGATTGCGCGCTCGGCGACAAAAGGAAGATCTATGTCCACGCTGGTGCTCGAGATTACGCCAGGGCGATCTGATGGTGGTGAACGGGGCGCCGATCCGCTTCCGCAATCGCACGCGCATCGAACTCGCGGCCAAGGCCCGTTTCCTGTTCGGCAAGCAGATCATGGCGCCGGAGACGGCGACCACCCCGGCGCGCCGGATCTATTTCGCCCTTCAGACCGCCTATATCGGCAACGACGAGGAACGCCCCGGCGGCCTGGCGGCGGCGCGCGGCCTGATCACCCAGTTCCAGGAAGCGACGACCTCGGTCACCGTGCGGGAGATGCTGGGCCAGGCGCTGGCCTTCGCCGAGGTCGACGACTGCTACCAGGCGCTGAAGCTGGCGCGGCGGGTGATGCGGCATGAGGAGGAAGTGCTCGGCCTGCCGCCACTGGCGGCACCGCGGGCGGAGGGCTGAGGGCCCGGCCCGCGGCATGGGCCGGCGCGTCAGGCTTCGCCTGGTGCGGGTCCTGCCGCCGCCCCGGCCTTGGCCGGCGGCGGAGTCGGGTCCGGTCGGCCACGGGCGCTGCGATAGGCGGCCAGTTCCCGCTCGGTCGGCAGGGTCGCGGTCCGCCCGGCCTGGTCGCGGAATTCCAGCACGACCAGGCCTAGTGCCGGATCCAGCCGCAGCGACGGGTTCGGCAGCCCGGGGGAGGCTGCCGCCGCCACGCCGGACGGCGCAGGCGCGGCACCCCGCGGCGGGGCCGCTTCGCTGGGGGATCCGCCCCGCGCGGCGGGGGAGGGGGCTGAGGCTGTTCATGACCGTACCGTCTCGATTTTCGAGACATCGGGTGAAGGAAGGCTGAATCGCGCCCAGCGCGTTTGACGGATCAGGCTGCCGGCGCGAAGGTCATGCGCCTTGCGGACCCTCCCGACCCAGCTCCTCACGACCGCGACCGCCGCCCTCGGCGGCGGGCTGCTGGCGCTGCTGCACGTGCCGCTCGCCTGGATGATCGGCGCGATGGTGGCGACCGCGGCGCTCGCCTGGCACCGGCCGGTGGCGGTGATCGGCTGGGCACGGCCGACCGGCCTCGTCTTCCTGGGGCTGGGCCTTGGCGCCACCTTCTCCGGCCCGGTGCTGGCCGCGGTCAGCGGCGCCCTGCCGGTGCTGCTGGCCGGCGGCGCCATCGCCATCGCCACCGGCTTCGTCGTGGCGCGGCTGTTCACCCGGCTGGCGGGGACTGATCTCGCAGACCGGCTTCTTCTGCGCCGTGCCCGGCGGCGTAATCGTCATGGCGATGCTGGCGCAGGATGCGAAGGCCTCGGTCGCCACGGTGACCCTGGCGCAGACCATGCGGGTGCTGGTGGTGGTGCTGACCTTTCCGCCGCTGCTCGGCTGGCTGTCGCCGCATGGCGCCTTCGGCGAGTTCATGGCGGCGCGGCAGCCGGTCTGGTGGCCAGGGCTGCTGGCCATGGCGGGGGCGGGCTGGCCATGGCCTGGCCGCTGCGGATGGCTGGGCTGGCCAATCCCTGGATGCTCGGCCCCTGCGGCGTGGCGATCGGGCTGGCGGCGACCGGGCACCTGCTCTCGGGCGTGCCGGTGGTGCTGATCAACGCGGCGCAGGTGGCGATGGGCGCCTCGCTCGGGACGCGGCTGACGAAGAGCTTCCTGCTGTCCTCGCGCCGGCTGGCGATCGCCGCGATCATCTCCTCGGTTGTCCTGTCGTTGCTGCTGACCTTGATCGCCTGGGGCATGGCCGTGGCGGTCGGGCTGCCGGTGCCGGCGCTGATCCTGGGCATGGCGCCGGGCGGGATGCCGGAGATGGCGCTGACCGCCAAGGCGCTGGAGCTGGCGGTGCCGCTGGTGCTCGGCTTTCACCTGACCCGGACGGTGCTGTGCAACCTGCTGGTCGGGCCGTTGCACCGGATGGGGCTGAAGCTCGGGCTGCTGTAGGCTGCGGGCGCCTGCGGCAGGCGGCGTCGCTATTCCCGCCGCAGGATGCCGTCCAGCAGCCGGTCGGCCCAAGGCTGCGAGGTGAAGTCGCGCCGCAGATCCGCCTCGTCGTAATCCTCCCGCAGCCAGTCGAGGAAGGGCTTTGGCGCACCCGCGTCGCCGCGGCATAGCGGGCGAAGAAGGCGTCGAGGATGCCGGTCTTGCCCTGGCGGATATGGCCGTGGCGGAGTGTGAGCTGCGCCATCGCCTGCTCCACCGGCCTGCCCTGCAGCAGCAGCCACAGCCCGGCGGCCAGCCCGGTGCGGTCGGCACCCGACTTGCAGTGGATCAGGATCGGCTCCGGCGCGCTGCGGAATATCTCCGCCAGCCGGAGGATGCGGTCCTTGTGCGGCGCGCCGCGGCTCTCGAAGGGGGCGTCCACATGCACCAGGCCGACGGCGGCGGCGGCGGCGCGGCCGAGCCGGTCGGACCCGCAATCGACCCGCTCGCCGCGCAGGTTGATCACCGTCCGCAGGCCGAGCCGGTGCTGCGCGTCGCGCAGCTGCCAGGGCAGCGGGTGGTTGGACCGATAGAGCCGGCCGCTCTCGACCACCCCCAATTGCGCCAGGAGACGCGCAGCAACGCGTGGTCGACGAAGAGGCTGTTCAGCCAGGCACGGCTGCCGGGCATGGCGGCGGCCCGGGTGGGGGTGGCGGACATGCCGCCGGTATGGGGTGCGGAACGGTGGAAGACCAGGGGACAAATATTGGGAACAGCGCGTGGCGGGGGCGCGTTCGCGACGGGTCACACGGTCCCGCAGGGAGGTTCCATGACCAGCAAGTCGCATCTGCCGCCGGTTCCGCCGGCCGGCGTCAGTCCAAAGGGTCCCGGCCCGCACCAGGACCATGCCGGCGACATGTCCGCCCAGGCCGCCGAGGCCAACCAGTCCGGCCGCGACCGCAACCTCGGGGAGCAGGGCCGGCAGGGCAACATCAAGCAGAACACTACCCACCAGGGCCACCAGCAGGACCGCTGACATGAAGCAGCAACGCGGCGAGCACGAGGTGAAGCGGGACGAGGGCGGTCCCGGCAGCAGCCATCAGGGCGGCGGGCACGGCAGGGCGCATCGCGACCGGGACGACCACGGGCCGGCGCCGGGTGAGGCGACCAACCCCGACCATAGCCGGGTCTCCGGCGGCGGCGGCGAGCGGGACCGGCACCACGTGCACGACACCAAGCACAAGTCCTGACCGCCACCGGGCATTCCGTCGCGGAGGCTTGAACGGGAGCCCCCGCTGTCAGTGCAAGCTGCGCTGCCAGGCAGGGGAGGCAAACATGGCCCATGAGGCGTTCCGCGCGACCAATCGCATCTTCGAGGAGGATGCGATGGGCAAGGGCGACTTCGCCGCCCTCGCGCGGGTCTATACCGAGGGAGCTCGGCTCCTCTCCCCGGGCGTGCCCGCCATCACCGGCGTCGCCGGCATCATCGATTACTGGAAGGGTGCCGCCGGCGCGCTTGGGGTTACCGGCGCCAGGCTGCACAGCCTGGAGCTGACCGTCACCGGCGACCGTGCGACCGAACTCGGCCGCGGCGAGATCTTCACCAAGCCAGGGGCGCCTCCCGTCACCGTCAAATACGTGGTGCTGTGGAAGCAGGAAGGCGGCGCCTGGAAGTGGGACGTCGACTGCTGGAACCTCGACGCCTAGAAAAGCAAGGTCGGGGAGAAGGTATTCTCCCCGGACGCCTCATCGATTCCTGGAAGTCGGCACGCACTGCGCGGCGGCTGGCGGGGTCAGCGCCCGGTGAAGACCGGCGGCCGCTTCTCGGTGAAGGCCTTCAGCGCCTCCCGATGGTCCTCGGTGTCGCGGCAGCGGGTCATGCCGAAGGCCTCGACATCCAGCGCCTCGGCCAGCGTGCCCTGCTCGGCGACCTGCATGTTGCGCTTCATGTGGTGCCAGGCGACCCGCGGCCCGGCAGCCAGCTGCTTCGCCAGCGCCATGGTCGTCGCCGTCAGCTCCGCATCGGCCACCAGCTTGTTCAGCAGGCCGAGCCGATACATTTCCGCAGAATCGATCACCTCGGCGGTGAAGTAGAGTTCGCGCGCCTTGGCGGGGCCGACCAGGCGGTTGAGGAACCAGTGGCCGCCGAAATCGCCGGAGAAGCCCATCTTGCCGAAGGCGGTGCCCATCCGGGCGCTGGTGCCGCCGATGCGCATGTCGCAGGCCAGCATCAGCGACATGCCCGCGCCGGCGGCGACGCCGTTGACCATGGCGATGGTGGGTTTGGGCATCTCGTGCAGGATGCGCGAGGCCTCCATCCGGGCACGGAGCGACATCTGCGCCTGCTCCCGCGTGCCGTCGAGGATCGGCTTCTCGCCGGTCGCGCGCGCCTTCATGTCGCCCCCGCCGAGAAGCCGCGGCCGGCGCCGGTCAGCACCACGCAGCCGACCGACATGTCGCCGGCGATGCGGGTCAGCGCCGCCAGCATCTCGGTCAGCATGTCGCCGCCGAGCGCGTTCAGGCTGTCCGGCCGGTTCATGGTGAGGGTGGCGACGCCATCCGCCTCGGTCACGAGAAGATCGGGCATGGGGTTTCCTCCTGCATCTGCTTCTGGCGCAGCCTATACCGCCGGCGCAGAATAGCGCGCTACCCGTCGCGCAGAAGCAACGACGCGGCCGGGAGGAGGAGAGGGCATCCCATGAAGGCAGCGGTCCTGCACGCGGCGAACGAGCCGCTGACGATCGAGGAGGTCACCCTGCAGAAGCCGAAGGCGCGGGAGGTGCTGGTGCGCACCGCCTTCGCCGGGCTCTGCCACAGCGACCTGCACTTCATCGAGGGGACTCTACCCCCACCCGCTGCCGACCGTGCCGGGGCACGAGGTCGCCGGCGTGGTGGAGGCCGTCGGCTCCGACGTCACCTACCTGCAGCCGGGCGACCATGTGATCGGCTGCCTCTCGGTGTTCTGCGGCGCGTGCCAGCAATGCACCGGCGGCCGCACCGTGCTCTGCGAGAATACCGAGGTGAAGATGGTGCCGGGACAGTCCCGCCGGCTATCGTGGAAGGGCGGGGAGGTGATGCACCAGTTCCTCAACCTCTCGGCCTTCGCCGAGCAGATGGTGGTGCACGAGAATGCGCTGGTGAAGATCGACCGCGACATCCCGCTCGACCGCGCGACGCTGGTCGGCTGCGGCGTCATCACCGGGGTCGGCGCGGTGATCAACACCGCCCGGGTGCCGGCCGGCTCGACCGTCGCCGTCATCGGCTGCGGCGGCGTCGGGCTGTCGGCGGTGAACGGCGCGGCGCTGGCCGGAGCGTCGCGCATCATCGCGCTCGACACCCTGCCGGAGAAGCTGGAACTGGCCAAGGTGATGGGTGCAACCGACACCGTCCTCGTCGGCAACGACGATCCGGTGCAGGCGGTGAAGGACCTGACCAATGGCGGCGTCGAGTACAGCTTCGAGGCGCTCGGCCTGAAGAAGACGGCCGAGCAGGCCTTCGCCATGCTGCGGCCGGGCGGCACCGCGACCATCGTCGGCATGGTACCCTTCGGCCAGAAGATCGAGCTGCACGGCTTCGACTTCCTGCGCGAGCGGAAGATCCAGGGGTCGTCGATGGGCTCCAACCACTTCCGCACCGACATGCCGCGGCTGCTGACCATGTGGCAGCAGGGCCGGCTGAAGCTCGACCACCTGATCAGCAGCACGCTGAAGCTTCAGGAGATCAACGATGGCTTCACGCGGCTGAAGGGCGGCCATGTGGTGCGGCAGCTGATCGCCTTCTGAAGGCGCAGCGGCCCGCCTCTACCGCTGCCGGTCGAACCGGTCGAACTCTGAGGCTACCATCCCTGCGGCCGCCACCGTGCGCGGCAGCCGCGGCATGGCGCCGAGCTTGGCCAGCACCGCCTGCGGCCCCGCGGGGAAGGCCGGGCCGCTCAGCGCCGCCTCCGCCCCGGCCGGGTTGCCGGCGCGCAGCGCGGCGCCGGCCCGGCGCATCGCCTCGATCACCGCCTGCGGGTCGGCGCTGGCGGGGATGCCGAGATAGTCGCGCATCTCGGCGCGGCCCTGCTGCAGGGTCTGCAGCACCGCCGGGTTCAGGACCGGGGCATAGCGCGGATCGGTCGCCAGCTCGCTGGCGAGGAATTCCTGCTGCTCCACCGCGACTGTCGCATTGGCGGGTGAGCCGACCCAGCGGCTCGGCTCACCGAAATTGCGCGGCGCCCGCAGCGCGGCGCCGCGCACCGGGTCGCCGATGCCCCAGAGATAGGGGGCGTTGGGATCGGTCTCGCAGCCCGCCAGGGCCAGGGTCGAAGCCGACCCGCCAAGGAGGGCCAGGGCCTCACGTCTCGTCCGCATCCGCGCCTCCTGTTCCGGAAGCAGGCATATTCACGAAGCATGGAGCCGGCAAGCCGAGATGCCGCGCTTCGGGAGCGACGGGGCCGAGGCCGCGTTGCGACGGGATCGGAACGCAACGGAAGGTCATCATGCGCGGCATCCTCCTCTGGCTCCTCGGCATCCCCATCCCGATCCTGATCCTGCTCTACCTGTTCCATGTGATCTGAGCCGGGCCCCTGGCCGGGGGATCCAAAACCCGGACATGAAGAAAGGGGCGCCTCGCGGCGCCCCTTCCCAATCCCGCCCCCCGAAAATGGGCCCGGCTGTCCCGGCCGTGCCGCTGGTGTCCCGGGTGTCGCCACCCGGGACGCTTCGGTTCAGCGCAGGACGATCTCGACCCGGCGGTTCTGCGGCTCGCGCACACCGTCGGCGGTCGGCACCAGCGGGCGGCTCTCGCCATAGGCGCTGACGCTGATCTCGTTCCGGCTGATGCCGCGGGCGACCAGCTCGGCCGCGACCGCGTCGGCGCGGCGCTGCGACAGGCGCTGGTTGTAGGCGGGCGTGCCGGAGCGGTCGGCGTGGCCGGCCACCTCGATCCGCGTCGCCTGCACCCGGCCGGCGTTGGACGCCGCCTCGGCGATGATCTCCCGCGCGCGGGAAGTCAGGTCGGCGCGATCCCAGTCGAAGAAGACCAGGTAGGTGCGCGCCGGGGCCGGAGCCACGGCCGGGGCCGCAACGGCGACCGGCGGCGGCGGCGGCGGCGGCTGGAACAGCGCGTAGCGCAGGCCGAGCATGACCGAGTGGTTGTAGTTGTCCGCCTTGATCGTGCCCGCCGCGCCGATCTGGTTGTTGGTCGGGCTGCGGAGGGTGGTGAACATCTCCGGCTGCAGCGTGCCCATGAAGCGGTATTCCGCCGTCAGGGTCACGCCGGTGACGCCCAGCCAGGTGAGCGGCGTGGCAACGCCGAGGATGCCCTGATAGGCGAACTGCGCGTCGGTGTCGTCGGCGTAGAGCACGGCGCCGCCACGGCCGGGGGCGTTGCTCTGGCCACGGACGTTGCGCCAATCGGTCCAGGCATAGCCGACGCCGACGCCGACATAGGGCTGGAAGATGGACTGGCCGAGGCCGAAATTGGCGAAGTCGAAGTCGTAGAAGGCGTTCACCATCACGCCGTAGGTGCTCTGCCAGCCGCCGGTGCGGCCGATCGGCGCCAGGTTGAAGCCGCGGATGCTGTCGACTTCATTGGTGCGGTAGTTGCCTTCGATTTCAGCCCGGAAGCCGTTGCCGAAGCCCCAGCCGATGCTGGCCACGCCGCCCCAGCCGGTGTGGAAGTTGGCCTTGCCGACATTGTTGATCGTGACGTTGCCGGGCAGCCCGAAATTGCCGCTGCTGAGGTTCTGCGTCTCGCCCGACAGGTCGAACTTCGAGGGGCTCTGGACCCAGTTCACGCCGGCGCCGGCGCCGATATACAGGCCGGTGACCGGCTGCGCGCTGGCCGCGAGCGGGGCCACCAGCGGGGCCGCCAGGATGGTCGCTGCCAGCAGCGCCCTTTTCAGAGTCATGGTCCGCGTCTCCGTGTTCGTGGCGCCTGCCGCGGGAACCGGGTGGTCGGTTCGCTGGCGACATGCGCTCATGCGCCTAAAGAAATCCGGGGCCTGAGGTTCGTCGGTCCCGCTGCAAGTCCGAGGGCTGTTGCATTCTGGCCACAACCCCCGTGAGGACCTGGCCGGCGATGCTCGGCGCGTCGGAACGCGGCCGATGTAGAGCAGATTCGCGGCACAAGGTGGCCCCACGGCTGCGCGAGCAGCCCTCTGACGACAGCAGCAGCGGGCTGCTGTGGCCAAATGGCCACGCCCGATCTCGTCATGTAAGGGACATGTAACCAAGTATCGCAAAAAATCCCGCTGCGACGAGTTTTTGCGCGGCTGGCGGTATTCACCAAGTGAATATTGGCGGAGTTGCTCCCACTCGCGTGATGAAGCGATGGGTGACTGTATGATCCAGGCCGGAATGCCACCCGTGCGACACTTGGAGCGGAACGCAGAAGGGGCGCCTCGCGGCGCCCCTCGCGTGACCGCCAAGCCCCGGTGGGGCGACGGTTCAGCGCAGGACGATCTCGACCCGGCGGTTCTGCGGCTCGCGCACGCCGTCGGCGGTCGGCACCAGCGGACGGCTCTCGCCATAGGCGCTGACCGCGATCTCGCTGCGGGCGATGCCGCGGGCGACGAGCTTCCCCCGCCACCGCGTCGGCGCGGCGCTGCGACAGGCGCTGGTTGTAGGCGGGGGTGCCGGAGCGGTCGGCATGGCCCGCCACCTCGATCCGCGTCACCGCGGCACGGCGAGCGTTCTGCGCCGCCTCGCCGATGATCTCCCGGGCGCGGCCGGTCAGGTCGGCACGGTCCCAGTCGAAGAAGACCAGGTAGGTCCGCGCCGGGGCGGGCGCCTGCACCGCCGGCTCCACCACCGGGGCCGGCGGCGGGGAGGCTGGAACAGCGCGTAACGCAGCCCCACGAGGACGGCGTGGTTGTAGTTGTCCGGCTCCACCTTGCCGCGGTCGGCAACGCTGTTGTCGGGCCGGCGCAGCTCGGTCTGGATCTTCGGCGTCAGGGTGCCGAGGAAGCGGTACTCCGCCGTGAGCGAGAGCCCGCGCAGCCCGAATTGCCCGAGCGGGAAGGCCATGCCGGCGATGGCCTGGTAGGCGAACTGCCCGTCGCTGTCATTGGCCGTCAGGCTGAGGCGGCTGAAGCTCGGCACGCTGGCGGCGCGGACGCCCTGCCACTCGGTCCAGACATAGCCTGCGCCGAGGCCGAGATAGGGCGTCACCGGGCTGCCGGCGACGCCGTAGCGGGCCAGGTCGATGTCGTAGAAGACGTTGCCCATGGCGCCGTAGCTGCGCTGCTTGCCCTGGATGCCGATGAAGGGCGAGAGATCGAAGCCACCGATCGCGTTGACGTCGTTCTCCCGGTAGTTGCCCTCGACCTCCGCCCGGATGCCGTTGCCGAAGCCCCAGCCGAGTGAGGCGAGGCCGGCAAAGCCTGCATCGAACCGGGCTGTCCCGGCATTATCGATGTTGGCGTTCAGCTGGTAGCCGCCGCGCCGCAGCGCGATGTCGGCATCCTGCACTTGGTTCCAGCCGCCGCCGCCGGCGATGTAGGGCCCGGTGACCGGCTGGGCCATGGCGTCCCCCAGGGCGCCGCCGATGCCGAAAGAAGGGTCGCTGCCAGCAGCGCCCGTCGGAAACTGTTCATGCCTACTCCGTCCCACTGACATGCCGCGGCGCCGCATCCGACGAACGGTTCCCCAGCGGGCCGCAAGCAGGAGGAAGAATGACCGCGCACTGTCCTGGGTTCGCGCCGGCCAATGCATCGCGGTGGGGTGTGGCGGCGAGGGCACAGCTGTGTATGGCGCGGCGGACACTCCCCTAAAATGCGAGAAGGGGCGCCTTGCGGCGCCCCTTCCCAACAAAGCCCGATGCGGCCGGCCCGATTACTTCAGGACGATCTCGACGCGGCGGTTCTGCGGCTCGCGCACGCCATCTGCGGTCGGGACCAGCGGGCGGCTCTCGCCATAAGCGCTGACCGCGATCTCGTTGCGGGCGATGCCCTGGCGGACCAGCTCGGCGGCGACCGCATCGGCGCGGCGCTGCGAGAGGCGCTGGTTGTACTCGGCCGAGCCGGAGCGGTCGGCGTGGCCGGCCACCTCGATCCGCGTCGTCTGCACCTTGCGGGACGCGCCGGCGGCCTCGGCGATGATCTGCCGGGCGCGCTCGGTCAGGTTGTACTTGTCCCAGTCGAAGAAGACCAGGTAGGTGCGGGCCAGGGCCGGGGCGGCAACCGGCGCAACCACCGGGGCCGGCGGCGGCGCCGGGGTGTAAAGCGCGTAGCGAAGGCCGATCAGGGCCGAGACATTCTCGTTCTTCGGCTTCCAGTTGACCTGCTGGGAGACGGTCGGCGAGACGCGGCTCTGGTCCTTGAAGCTCGGGTCGAGCGTGGCGTAGTAGCGGCCCTCGAGGGTGATCGCGAGGCCGGGGACCATCGAGCCCAGCTCATAGGCGACGCCGAGAATGCCCT
This sequence comes from Dankookia sp. P2, assembly GCF_050632255.1. NCBI lineage: Bacteria > Pseudomonadati > Pseudomonadota > Alphaproteobacteria > Acetobacterales > Roseomonadaceae > Dankookia > Dankookia sp. P2. The sequence goes on from NZ_CP192581.1 coordinate 4,818,467, forward strand.
GGTAGGCGAACTCGCCCTTGGTCTGGGTCGAGGGGAAGCCGAAGCTGGTGCCCTTCTCGATCTCGTTCCAGCCATAGCCGACGCCGGCGCCGATATAGGGCACCACCGGCAGGCCGATGCGGAAGTCGTACAGCACGTTGACCATCGCGCCGTAGGTGTTCAGCCAGGGGCTGCTGCTCGCTGCGCGGGCGGCCCGGGATGGTGGCGCTGTCCACCTGGTTGGTGCGGTAGTTGCCTTCGAAGCTCGGCACGCAGGCCGTTGCCGAAGCCCCAGCCTACAGAGACGACTCCCATGATGTTGGGATCGGTGCTCACCTGGGCCTTGCCGGTGGCGGTGTTGGTCACCACGCCCGGCGTCCTGACGAGCGACCGGGAATAGTCGCCATCCGCATCCAGGCGGAAATTGGCGCCGACGCCGGCGCCGACGTAAAGGCCCGAAACGGGCTGTGCCTGTGCGGCCAGGGGCAGCGACAGGATCGTCGCGGCCAGGGCGGCCTTCCTGAGGGTCATCCTCGTCTCTCCTCGATCGTTCATCGACCAACCGTCACGCCGTCGAATGTATATTGAATGCCAACACGACGGTGTGCGGAGAGACCTATCATCGCCCGCCCGGCAATGGCAGACGGTATGGACCATTTCCGCATCAATGTGGCGGAAAAGCCACGACGCGGCATGGCAAAATCATCACAGCCTGGATAGACGTGCCGCGATCAAGGCTTGGGGTTGATTTTCACGGCGCCGATTAAGGCTGAACGGGAAAGGGCTGCCTTCAAGCGCGGCGCCGATCCCGACTCGCAAAGCCCAGAATGCAGGAAGCGGCGCCTTGCGGCGCCCCTTCCCAACAAAGCCTAATGCGGCCGGCCCGATTACTTCAGGACGATCTCGACGCGGCGGTTCTGCGGCTCGCGCACGCCATCCGCGGTCGGGACCAGCGGGCGGCTCTCGCCGTAAGCGCTGACCGCGATCTCGTTGCGGGCGATGCCCTGGCGGACCAGCTCGGCGGCGACCGCATCGGCGCGGCGCTGCGAGAGGCGCTGGTTGTACTCGGCCGAGCCGGAGCGGTCGGCGTGGCCGGCCACCTCGATCCGCGTCGTCTGCACCTTGCGGGACGCGCCGGCGGCCTCGGCGATGATCTGCCGGGCGCGCTCGGTCAGGTTGTACTTGTCCCAGTCGAAGAAGACCAGGTAGGTGCGGGCCAGGGCCGGGGCGGCAACCGGCGCAACCACCGCGGCGGCCGCGGCGGACGGCGCGTTGAAGGCATAGCGCAGGCCGAGCAGGATGGAGTGGTTGTAGTTGCCCGGCTTGACCTCGCCAGAGCGCAGCACGGTGCCGGCCGGGCCGGTGCCGGCGCGGACCTCGCCGTCGATCTTCGGATCGACCGTGCCATAGAAGCGATATTCGGTGGTCAGGGTCAGGCCCGCACCGAGGTTGTAGCCGATGCCGGCGATCGCCTGGTAGGCGAAGGCGCCCGCGGTCTCGTCCGAGGTCGCCGAGAGGCCGAGGGCGGCCGAGCTGGCGCGGTACTTGTTGGTCTCGAGCCAGCCATAGCCGGCGCCGACGCCGACATACGGCGTGAAGGCCGTGCCGGTCTGGATGTCATAGAGCGCGTTGACCATCACGCCGAAGTTGGCGAGGGCGCCGCGGCCGCCGACGGTGCCGCCGCCGCTGACCTTGCTCTTGTCGACGTCGTTGGTGCGGTAGTTGCCCTCGAGCTCGGCGCGGAGTCCGTTGCCGAAGCCCCAGCCGAGGGCGCCGACGACGGCGTAGCCCGGCTTGGTCTCGATCTTCGCGCCGTAGCCGAGAGCGTTGAACTTGCTCTCCTGCATGAAGTTCACGCCGGCGCCGGCGCCGACATAGAGGCCCGACACGGGCTGCGCCTGGGCGGCCAGCGGCAGCGCCAGGACCGTCGCGGCCAGAAGGGCCTTCTTGAGGGTCATCCTCGTCTCTCCTCGATCTCGGTAAGGCAAATCTTTCGCGCCGCCAGACGTGCCCGGGGCACGACTCCATCGGAGCGTGGAGAAACCCTACCATCGCGCTGCGCGCATTGGCAGGCGTTATGAACCAGAAAAGCGATGATGTTGCCTTGCGGACACAGTGCCGCATGGCAAATTCGTCACAACCCTTCCAGGGCCGCCGAATCCTCCATTCCCGCCAAGCTGCCGAGCGGCAGCAGGCGGTTGGCATGCCCCAACTTCCGCCCCGGCCGGGCTTCCGCTTTGCCGTAGAGGTGAGGAACCACGCCGGGCCGCTGCAGCAGCGACGGCCAGCGCGCCATGCCCTCCGGCCCCACCAGGTTCAGCATGACCACGTCGTGGTGCCGGTCCGGCGCGGCCAGGGGCAGCCCGGCGACGGCGCGGACATGCTGCTCGAACTGGCTGGCGGCGCAGCCATCCATGGTCCAGTGGCCGGGATTATGCGGCCGCGGGGCGATCTCGTTGCCCAGCAGCGACCCGTCCGGCAGCAGAAACATCTCGAGCGCCAGGACGCCAACGAGGTCCAGCGCGTCCGCCACCGCCGCGGCATGCGTCCGGGCCGCCGCGGCAACCGCGGCGGGCAGCCGCGCCGGGGCGAAGCTCAGGTCGAGGATGTGGTCTCGGTGCCGGTTCTCCACCGCGTCGTAGACCGCCGTGGCGCCATCCGCGCCGCGCGCCGCGATCGCCGAGAGCTCGGCAACGAAGGGCACGAAGGCTTCCAGGATCAGCGGCTTCGGCGCGAGCCGGGCGAAGGCCGGCGCCGCCTCCGCCGGATGCCGCAGCACCGCCTGGCCGCGGCCGTCATAGCCCATGCGGGTGGTCTTCAGCACCGCCGGCAGGCCGATCGCGGCGATCGCCTCGGTCAGCTCCGCCTCGGTCCGCACCGCCCGCCAGGGTGCCACCGGGACGCCGGCCCGGGTCAGGAAGTCCTTCTCCCGCAGCCGGTCCTGGCAGATCCGCAGGACCCCGACCCCCGGCCGGCAGGGCACCAGCGGCTCGATCGCCGCCAGGGTCTCGGCCGGGACATTCTCGAATTCGAAGGTGACGACATCGACCGCATCGGCGAATTCGGCCAGCGCCTCGGTGTCCTCGTAGGGCGCGACGGTCGCCGCCGCTGCCACCTGCATGCCCGGCCCGTCCTGCTCCGGGGAGAAGACATGGCAGCGATAGCCGAGCCGCGCCGCGGCCAGCGCCGACATGCGGCCGAGCTGGCCGCCGCCGAGGATGCCGATGGTGGCGCCGGGCGGCAGCGGGAAGCGGCCCGCGAAGGCGTCGGTCACGGCGCAGGCTCGAAGGGGGCCTCGGGCACGCCCGCGGTCTGCGCCGCGCGCCAGGCGTCCAGCCGCCCGGCCAGCGCCGGGTCCGAGAGCGCCAGGATGGCGGCCGCCAGCAGCGCCGCGTTGATCGCCCCCGCCTTGCCGATCGCCAGGGTGCCCACGGGGATGCCGCCGGGCATCTGGGCGATCGACAGCAGGCTGTCCATGCCCTTCAGCGCGTGGCTCTCGACCGGCACGCCGAGCACCGGCAGCGGCGTCATCGCCGCGGCCATGCCCGGCAGGTGGGCCGCGCCGCCGGCCCCGGCGACGATGACCTTCAGCCCGCGCCCCCGCGCGCCCTCGGCGTATGCGACCAGCCGACCGGGGGTACGATGGGCGGAGACCACCCGCGTCTCGTACGGGACGCCGAGCGCCTGGAGCGTTTCGGCGGCATGGCGCATCGTCTCCCAGTCGGAACGGCTGCCCATGATGATGCCGACCAGCGGCATCGGAGGCTCGGCGGTCATGGCGATACTCAGGCGATGATGTCGGGCAGCAGGCGGCCTTCCAGCCAGGTGATCTCGTCCTTCAGCTTCAGCTTGCGCTTCTTCAGCCGCTGGACCTGGAGCTGGTCGGTGAGGCTGTCCGAGAGCCTGGCGATGACCGTGTCCAGGTCGCGGTGCTCGCTTCGCATCTCGTGCAGGCGGCGCAGCAGGGATCTGCGGTCATCCAGCATCGGGGCATGCGCTCGGCCAGTGAAAGGTCGGGAAGTGAAAGGAGGGATGCATTCGCCTCCCCGCCGCCCTTACCATGCCAGGCGCGGGCGCAACAGCACGGCCGTGTCCGGGTTGGGCGACCGCGTCTCACAGACGCAGGGAGATGCCGAATGAACACTTCGCCGAGGATCCGGTCCCTAGAGGAGCGGCATGCGGTGCTTGACCGGCAGATCGGCGAGGAGGATGGGCGGCCCAGGCCCGACGAGACGGAACTGAACCGGCTCAAACGGGAAAAGCTGCGGCTGAAGGAGGAGATCGAGAAGCTGCGCCGCCAGGCCTAGCGCGGCGTGAAAGGGCCGTCGCGCCCTGGCGGGGCGGCGGCCCGCTTCCGGGTCAGGCCAGGCTCTCTTCGGCGTCCATCGGCGGCAGCGGCGCGCCGGGCGGGCGTTCCCCGGCGGCGGCGACGGCGGCGTTGAGGTCGCCCTGGCTGCAGAGGCCGAGGATCACCGGGTCGCGCGGCTTGATGTTCGGGCTGTTCCAATGGGTCTTGTCGCGCACCTTGGCGATCGTCTCCTTGGTGGTGCCGAGCAGCTTGCCCACGGCGACATCGGTCAGGTGCGGGTAGTGCCGCAGCACCCAGGCGATGGCGTCCGGCCGGTCGTTGCGCTTGGAGACGGGGGTGTACTTGGCGCCCTTGCCGCGCGGCTTCGGGATCGGCAAGGAGTTGGCCGAGATCTGCAGCCGGGCGGAGGAGTCGGCCTCGCAGCGGGCGATCTCCTCCCGGCTCAGCTGGCCATTCAGCACCGGGTCGTAGCCGATGATGCCCTGCGCCACCTCGCCATCGGCGATCGCCTGGACCTCGAGCGGGTGCATGCCGACGAAATCCGCGACCTGTTCGAAGGTCAGCGAGGTCTTCTCGATCAGCCACACGGCAGTGGCCTTCGGCATCAGGGGCTGGGTCATGGAAGCGGAACCTTCTGGGCGGCGCCGGGGAGGGCCGGGCATCCCCGACACGGCAATGGCTGGCATATAGAGGCGGCCCCCCGCAGGGTCAAAGCCCGGACGCCAAAGGAGAATGAATGATGGAGGAAGACGCGCCCCGCCGCGCCGCAGGCCTCACGCCGCCGGTTCTCGATGGTTGGGATGTTGAAGAACTGAAGAATTACATCGAACGGCTCCGGGCCGAGATCGGCCGGGCCGAGGCGGCCATTGCGAAGAAGCAGGCGCATCGCGGGGCGGCGGATGCGTTCTTCCGCACCAGGCCGGAGTAGGGCCGGCAGGACGGCATCCGCCACGCGCGCCGCATCGCTGCTGCCGGGTTCAGGCCGGATGGTAGGTCTCGATCCGCAGGTCCCGGAGCGTCAGGTCCTGGGCGGTGCCGAGGGTGGCGATCGTGGTCAGGTAGCGGGTCGGGCCGGGCATCTCGACCGGCACGACCAGGGTGCCGCGCCGCCCGGCGGGCGGTTCCGCATCAGGGCGGCGACGCCAGGCTGCGCCAGGGCCTCCTCGATCGGCGGGCGCCTGGCCGGGTCGGCGCTCGGCAGCCGCGCCTCCCGCTGCACGCGGTCCAGCAGGGCGCGCGCCACCTCCGGCCAATTGCCGACGAAGCGGCGGGCGCCATCGGGGTGGCAGAGCAGCCGCAGCAGGTTCGGCCGCGGCGGCGGGAGCAAGGCCAAGCGCGGCAGGGGGAGGCGGCCGACCGCCGCGTCCACTCCGGCGGCCAGGCAGGCATCGAGCGCCCCGCCATAGGCGCCGTTGAACATCACCACGTCCCAGGCCGCGTCGAAGGCCACCGCCGGCAGCGGGTCATGCCGTGCCAGGATCAGCCGCAGCGCCGCCAGGACCTCGGCCATCGCCGGCGCCTCCAGCGGCGTGTCGCGATGCGCCGGGGCATGGCCGGCGGCCAACAGCACCCCGTCCGCCTCGCGTGGCGGCACCCCCAGCACCTCGCAGAGCCGCAGCACCAGGCCGGGGCTTGGACGGGACCGCCCGGTTTCGACGAAGCTGAGATGCCGGGTGGAGATGCCGGTCTCCAGCGCCAGGTCAAGCTGGCTCAGACGCCGGGCGCGGCGGGCGCGGGCCAGCAGGGCGCCGGCATTCTGGCCGTTCTGATATCCGTCCATGCCCCGGAGCCTGCCCGGTCGGGCGCGCGGATTCCATGACCTCGCGGGTAAGGCGCGCATGAAAAAGGCCGGCGGGTTGCCCCGCCGGCCCTCGTCGAAACCCCGTCCGGGCCGCTTACGCAGCCTGGGCCTGATCCGTCTGCTCGTTCGCGGTGATCTGCGGCTGCGGCCGGCCGGCCTGCACCGGGATCTGCCGCGGCTTCAGCGCCTCCGGCACCACGCGCTTCAGGGCCAGCTCCAGCAACCCGTTCTCCAGGTTGGCGCCCTCGACCACGATGTGGTCGGCAAGGACGAAGCGGCGCTCAAAGGCGCGGCCGGCGATGCCGCGATGCAGGTAGCTGCGGCCTTCCGGCGCCTGCGGCGCACGGCCGGCGACGGTCAGCACGTTCTCCCGCGCCACCACATCGATGTCGCCAGGGCCGAAGCCGGCCACGGCCATGGTGAGGACGTAGCTGTCGTCCCCGGTCTTCTCGATGTTGTAGGGGGATAGCTCTGCGCCTCGCCCACGGAACGGGCGCTCTCGAGCTGACGGGCCAGCCGGTCGAAGCCGATGGCGGTACGGAACAGGGGGAGAAATCGAGGGTGTTCACAGCCAAACCTCCTGAAAGCAAGGTCTGTTGATGCCTGCGGCCCCTGACCCGAACGGCCCCGACCGGGCACCGCGAAGGGAAGGAACCACGCCCGGGGCCCCATCAGGGCGCCCCGTGACAGCGCTGAATGGCAAGCGCCGCCCCCCGGTCAAGGGGGCGGCGCTGCCGGTTCTGCTCATCCCGGCCGCGGCCGGGGGGCTTACTTGGTGCGCGTGCCGATGCTGGCGAAGCGCTTGTTGAATTGGCGACCTGACCGCCGGTGTCCATCACGCGCTGGATGCCGGTCCAGGCCGGGTGCGACTTCGGGTCGATGTCGAGCCGCAGCGTGTCGCCTTCCTTGCCCATGCAGGACCGCGTCTTGTAGGCGGTCCCGTCGGTCATGATGACGTTGATCTCGTGGTACTCGGGATGGATGTCGGGCTTCATGGCGCGCTCATGAACTGGGGCGCAGCCGATACCGACCGGCCGCGGGAAGCGGACGGCTATAGGGGAAGGGGAGAGGTGGCGCAACAGGCGGGGCCCCCGGCGGCCCATTGCTGCCCGCGTGGCCCGTCGCGGGCCGGCCGCCCACTTCCCGGCTGGACGCCGCCTGCCCGCCCGCCTAGGGTGCCCGGGACATGCAGCGCAGCGCATCCCCCGCCGACCGGACCCGCGGCTTCCCCGCCGGTGGCTTCGCGCGCGCGCTTGCCAGCCTCCTTCTCCTTCGACTTAGCCGCCCCTGGGCGTGACGACCGGCTGACCGCCGGTTATCGCTCAGGGGATTCTGGGGCGCCGCCATGCGTCCCGCCTGGCTGAACGAGACGAAGACCAAGGAACGCCCCAATGGCCATCACCCATCCCAGCTTCGGCAAGCTGGACGACGACCGCATCATTTTCTTCGACACCACCCTGCGGGACGGCGAGCAATCCCCCGGCTTCTCGATGAACCTCGAGGAGAAGCTGCGCATGGCCGAGGAACTGGCCGAGCTGGGCGTCGACGTGATCGAGGCCGGCTTCGCCATCGCCTCCCCGGCGACTTCGAGAGCGTGCAATCGATCGCGCAGAAATTCTCGAAGGACGGCCCGGTCATCGCCAGCCTCGGCCGCGCCAACCCGGCCGACATCCTGCGCAGCGCCGAGGCCTTGAAGCCCGCCGCGCGCAAGCGCATCCACATCGTCCTGGCGACCTCCGAGCTGCACATGCGGGTCAAGCTGCGGCTGACGCCGGAGGAGGTGCTGGAGCTGACCACCAGCAGCGTCACCCTGGGCCGGCAGCACTCGGACGACGTCGAGTGGTCGGCCGAGGATGGCAGCCGCTCCGACCCCGACTTCCTCTGCCGCTGCGTCGAGGCCGCCATCAAGGCCGGCGCGACCACCATCAACATCCCCGACACCGTCGGCTACTCGATGCCGGAGGACATGGCGCGGATCTTCCGCGACCTGCGCAACCGGGTGCCGGGGATCGAGAAGGTCGTGCTCTCGGCGCACAACCACAACGACCTCGGCATGGCGGTGGCCAATACCCTGGCCGCCATCCAGGCCGGCGTGCGGCAAATCGAGAGCACGATCAACGGGATCGGCGAGCGGGCCGGCAATGCCAGCCTGGAAGAAGTGGCGATGGCGCTGCGCACCCGGCGCGACGCGCTGCCCTTCCGCAACAACATCCAGACCCCGCGCATCCTGCGCACCTCGAAGCTGCTGGCGACCATCACGGGCTTCGACGTGCAGCCGAACAAGGCGGTGGTCGGCCGCAACGCCTTCGCGCATGAATCCGGCATCCACCAGGACGGCGTGCTGAAGGACGCCTCGACCTACGAGATCATGACGCCCGAGAGTGTCGGCTGGACCACCAACAGCCTGGTGCTCGGCAAGCACTCTGGCCGGGCCGCCTTCCGCGACAAGCTGAAGGCCCTGGGCTATGGCGAGATCGGCGACAATGCCCTGAACGATGCCTTCCGGCGCTTCAAGGACATCGCCGACCGCAAGAAGGTGGTCTACGACGAGGACGTGGCGGCGCTGGTGGACGACGAGGTCGTGCGCGGCAACGACCGGGTCCGGCTGGTCGGGCTGACCGTGGCCACCGGCCTCGGCGTCCGGCCGATGGCGACGCTGGCGCTGGAAGTGGACGGCGAGCGGCGCGACGGCATGGCGACCGGCGACGGCGCGGTGGACGCGACCTTCATCGCCATCCGCCAGGCCTTCCCACACGACGTGTCGCTGAAACTGTTCGCGGTACAGAGCGTGACCGGCGGCACCGACGCGCAGGCGCGCGTCACCGTGCGGCTGGAGGAAGCGGGCAAACTCGTGGACGGCCAGGGGTCGGATACCGACACCATCGTCGCCGCGGCACGGGCCTATGTGCATGCGCTGAACAAGCTTCTGGCGAAGCGCGAGCGGACCAAGCCGCCGGAATTCCAGGCCGCGCTTACGGCCTAACGCCAGGGGCGCGGCACCGGTCCACCCGGTGCCGCTGCCTCAGTCTTCCTTTTCCTTGCGGTCTTCCTCGATCATCCGGAGCAGAGCTTCGGGAATCGGTTCATTCGCGACCGTGTCATAAAGCTGGTGCAACCCGCGGCGCAGCCACAGGTCGAAGGCGTTGTCCACCGCCCCGTCCTCCTGTTCCGCGTCGGCCTTGGCCGGATCGCCTGGTTTCTTCTGGTCCGTCTTGCCCATCGCCGCTGCCAGGAAGGACGGGCTGGTGGCAGGCCGTTCCAGGACCGCCACCCCACTCCGCGTCATCGCACCCTGAACTCCGGCGCGATATTCGCCAATGCCTATGACATCGGAACGCTCCGACCGCGGCAACTGGCGCTCGGACCGCTCCTCGCCGGCCAGCCAGGTCTGCAACTGGCGACGGGCGCGGAAGACGCGGCTCTTCGCGGTGCCCACAGCGCAGCCCGTCGCCTGCGCCACTTCCTCGTAGGAAAGTCCTTGCAAAACAACCATGAAGAGGGCTTCGCGCTGGTCGCTCGGCAGCCGCCCGAGCGCCCGGCTGAGCTCCTTCAGCACCATCCGGTCGTCATGCGCGCCACTGACCGCAAAGGCCGACATCGGCAGATCCTCGATGTCCGTGGTCTCGCGCTGCTTGCGCAGAGTTGAAATGAAGCGGTTGCGCAGGATGCGGTGCATCCAGGCGGCGAAGTTGGTGCCGGGGGTGAAGCTCTCCTGCGCCGCGAGCGCATTCGCCACGGCATCCTGCACCAGATCCTCGGCGGCGGCGCGGTTGCGGGTCAGGGCCAGCGCCTGGACCCGCAGCTTCGGCAGCAGGGCGACCAGCTGCTTGTGGGATCGGCGCTGGCGCGGCCGCCGCGCTGCGGCTTGGTGGCAACCGGCTGCGTCGCCTGAGCGTCCGGTGCGGTATTGGTGATGCCGTCCATGCTGCGTCCCCTTGCGATCTCTGATGACCAGTGATCGCCGGGGAGCGGGGTTGCATCGCGGTTCCGTTACGCCATCACACGACCGAGAGCGGCAGCGAGCTGCGTCCGTGCCCGCGACACCCGCGCCTTCATGGTGCCGACCGGCACGCCGCAGATCGCCGCGGCCTCGGCATGCGACAGCCCCTGGGGTCCGACCAGGATCACCGCTTCGCGCAGCAGCGGCGGCAGGGCGGCGATCGCCCGCGCCAGGTCGCGCACCTGCCCCGGCGTTTCCTGCAAGGGCGGGGCGGACTCCTCGGGCACCGCGGCGCGTAGCCGCGCCGCTTCCCGCTTTCGGGCCCGCAGTTGCTCGTGGAAGATGTTGCGCACGGTCGCCAGGCACCAGGCGCGCAGGTCCTCGACCGGCTCCTCGCGCGCGTCGAGGCTGCGCAGGCTGCGCGCCAGAGCCTCCTGAACCAAATCGTCCGCTTCCGTCCGCGATCCGCAGAGGAATCGGGCGAATGCGCGCAGTTCGGGCAACAATCCCGCGAGCGCGGTCCGCAGTCCCGTATCCGTGGCTTGTTCGGTCACCGGACGATCAATATCAACCTCATCTTATCCCAGCGAGGACGTCGGGCTTGTGCCAGCGATGACAACCCGAAGAGCGGTCGAGGCCTGACTGCAATGAGTGCAATGGACCGCGGTGCGCTGATCCGAGCGCTTCCTTATGCACGCCGCTATGCGCGCGCGCTGACCGGCAGCCAGTCACGTGGCGACGAGGTGGTGGCGGAGGCGCTGAAGCAGGTGCTCGCCTCGCCGCCCGAAAGCCTGGCCGTCGATCCCGGCGCCCGTGTCGCGCTGTACGGCGCGATCGGCGACCGGGTGCGCGAGGCCGAGGCCACGCCGGCGATCGACCTCTCCGAGATGTCGATGCTGCAACGCATGCTGCTGCTGCTGACGGCACTCGAGGAACAGCCGCTGACCGCCGCCGCCGCCGCCTGCCGCATCCTGCCGGCGACGGCCGAGCTGGAGCTGCGGCTGGCGCGCGACAGCCTGCGCACCGGCGTCGCCACCCGCGTCCTGATCATCGAGGACGAGCCGATCATCGCTCTCGACATCCAGGAGCTGGTGGAGCGCTGCGGCCACAGCGTGGTCGGCATCGCTGCGACCGAGGCGGAAGCGGTGGCGATCGCCGAGGCGGAGCGGCCCGGGCTGGTGCTGGCCGACATCAATCTCGGCGCCGGCGGCGACGGCGCCAGCGCGGTCGCGCGCATCCTGAAGCACCTGACCGCGCCGGTGATCTTCGTCACCGCCTATCCCGAACGGCTGCTGACCGGGGAGGCGGTGGAGCCGGCTTTCGTCATCACCAAGCCCTTCGATCCCACGACTTTGGCGGTGGCGACCTTCCAGGCGGTGACGCGCGGCGTTCGGCCGGTCTGACGCCGCCCGCGTCGCCGCGCCGCCGCCGGACATCCTTGTTTCTCCCGGTTCGTTGAGCATCGGCAACCGCGGCGGCAGGGCAGCGTTCTCCGCCCACTCACGTAACGGAGGACGCGCATGCTCTACTGGACCCTCATTTTCCTCGTCGTCGCACTGGTCGCCGGCCTGTTCGGCTTCGGCGGCATCGCCTCCGCCTCCGCGGGCATTGCCAAGATCCTCTTCGCCATCTTCATCGTGCTGTTCCTGGTCTCGCTGATCTTCGGCGTCGTGCGCGGCGCCTGAGGCAGCCGCCATGCGGCGCCGCGCAGCCCTTCTCGCCGCCGCGGCGCTCGCACCGGCTGCCGCCCTGGCGCAGGTCGTCGCCTCGCCCACCAAGGGCGAGTTCTGGTTCGACCCAACTCAGATTGCCTTCCTTCACCGGCACGGTGGAGCGCTACCTGCTGAACCCGCGCGGGGAGACCGATGCCCTGATCTTTCGCGAGGGACCGCAGATCGTCTTCCCGCCTGACATCGCCGAGGCGGTGAGGCAGGCGGCGCCGCCCGGCAAGCCGCTGGTGGCGTGGGGCATCCGCGCGCGCAGTGCGCCGGTCATCACCATGTTGGCCTTCGCGCCCAGCGCCGACGCGGCACCGACGGTGCTCGACCGGTTCTACTGGCGGCTCGGCGGCCGCAGGCCGCTGGAGCAGGCGGCCCATCTCGCCTTCGCCGGCATCGTCAAGCAGCCCTACTACACCCCGCAGGGCGAGGTTGCCGGGGCGGTGCTGGAGGACGGCACGGTCATCCTGCTGCCGCAAGGCGCGGTCGAGGCTGCCCGCGACCTGCTGAAGCCGGGGGCGAAGCTGGCGGCCGAGGGCATCGGCAGCGAAGGCGCGGCCGGACGCGCCCTGCTGGCCAGCGCGGTCGGCGAGGCGCCGGACGCGCTCAAGCCGCTGGCGCGCTGAGCCCGGCTGATGGCCGAGAGCGAGTTCCCGCACCCGCCCGACAGCTTCGGCCGCCGCGTGCGCCGCCTGGCCGGCCAGTACTTCAACGGCGAGGAGAAGCGGAAGGCCCGGCTGCTGGCCTTCGGCGTCCTGGCCCTGACCCTGCTGCAGATCGGCATCCAGGTGCGCTTCAACATCTGGAACCGGGATTTCTTCAACGCGCTCGAGCAGCGCGACCGCCCCGCCTTCTTCGGCCAGATGGGGCTCTTCGTCGGGCTGACGCTGGCCAGCATGGCGACTGCCGTGTTCCAGCTCTATGTCCGGCAAGCTGCTGCAGCTGCACTGGCGCGAATGGCTGGTCTTCCGGCTGCAGCACCGCTGGCTGGAAGGCGGCCGGCATTACCAGCTGGGATTCCTCGACGGCGCGGCCGACAACCCGGACCAGCGGATCAGCGAGAACACCCGCTGGGCGACGGCCATGGCTGTGGAGCTGGCGATCGGGCTGGTCACCTCCGCCCTCATGCTCGTCTCCTTCGTCGGGATCCTCTGGACCCTGTCGGGGCCGCTGCATGTCGCGCTCGGCGGCACCGAGTTCGACATCCCCGGCTACATGGTCTTCGCCGCATTGCTGTATGCCGGCATCGGCAGCTTCCTGACCTGGCGCATCGGCCGGCCGATGGTCGAGGCCAATGTCCGCCGCAACGAGGCCGAGAGCGACCACCGATCTCGCCCTGGTGCGGATCCGCGAGAGCGGCGAGGGCGTGGCGCTGATCCGCGGCGAGGCCGACGAGGAGCGCGGCCTGCGCCAGGCCTTCCTGCATGTCGCCGACGTCATGCGCGACCTGATGCTGAGCGAGCGGCGGCTGATGTGGCTGACCAGCGCCTACGGCATGCTGCTGACCGTCTTCCCGGTCCTGGTCGCCAGTCCGCGCTACTTCTCCGGCGCCATCACCCTCGGCGTGCTGATGCAGATCTCCTCGGCCTTCGGCCAGGTGACCACCAGCCTCAACTGGTTCGTCGACAACTTCCCGCGCATCGCCGACTGGCGCAGCCATGTGGAGCGGGTCGCGGAGCTGGAGGACACGCTGGAGGCCGAGCTGCTGACCGAGGCCGGCGAGGGCATCCGCATTGAAGAGGGTCCCGAGCCCGATGGGCGGGAGGTGCTGGCCTTCCGCGATCTGCAGATCGCCCAGGCCGACGGCAGCACGCTGATCGCCGAAGCCAATGCCGAGATCGCCGCCGGCGAGCGCGTGCTGATCGTCGGCGAGAGCGGGACCGGGAAATCCACCCTGTTCCGCGCCATCGCCGGGCTCTGGCCCTGGGGCGGCGGCGAGATCCGCATCCCGCCGCGCGAGGCGATGGCCTTCATGCCGCAGCGGCCCTACCTGCCGCTCGGGACCCTGGCCGGCGCGCTGGCCTATCCGCAGCCGCCCGACCGCTTCCCGGCCGAGCGCCAGGCGGCGGCGCTCACCCGCTGCGGGCTGGAACACCTGGTGCCCCGGCTCGGGGAGACCGAGCGCTGGGACCGGATCCTTTCGCTCGGTGAGCAGCAGCGGCTGGCCTTCGCCCGGCTGCTGCTGCACCGGCCGCGCTGGGTTTTCCTGGACGAGGCGACCGCGGCGCTCGACGAGGCCAACCAGGACACCATGATGCGCCTCTTCCCCGAGGAGCTGGAGGGCACCGCCCTGATCTCGATCGGTCACCGGCCGGGTCTCGACGTCTATCACGACCGGACGCTGAGCCTGGTGCGCGGGGCGGAGGGCGCGAAGCTGACGGCGCGGCGCCGCCGCAAGGCGGCGAAGCCGCGGGAGGTGGAGGCCATGGTGGCGGAAGGTGGCTGGCGCCGGCTGCTGCGCGGGGCGCGGGGCTAGCGGGGCCGAATTGACCCCGCGCGGGCGCCACCCCTACCGTATTGGATCTCTGGGTCCGGAACGTCCCGCGCATGAGTGCCGAGCCGCCAGACGCGCCGCTGCCGGTCGGCTACCGCCAGGCGGTGGTCACCGGCATCACCGTGCCGCTGACCTTCTCCCTGGTCTATTTTCGCTTCATGGTCTTCGAGCTCGACGAAGGGCACTGGACCGGCTGGTGGGTGGCGAGCGCCCTGGCCGCCGCGGCCTCGATCCTCATCCAGGGCTTCAGCCGTGGCGCTCGCTGCAACTCGCCGACGACCGGCGCGCCGCCTATGCCGTCACCATCCGCTGCTTCGGCTGCGGCCTGCTGCTGCTGGTCGGCAGCCTGGCGCTGAGCACGGTGGCCTCTCTGCTGGACTGAGCGGAGCGGGCGCGCTCGCTCCGCACCGGTCGGTCAGCGCCAAGCCGGCCGGCCCAGGTTGACGTCCCGGCCGCTGGTCAGCGCGCCGCCGGCCGCGCCCGCGGCGCCGCCGATCAGGGCGCCGGTCCCGGCGCTGCCGCCGGTCAGCGCGCCGATGCCGGCGCCGGCACCGGCGCCGAGCAGCCCGCCCGAGACCGCCCGGTCGCCGGTGGAATAGCCGCAGGCGCCAAGTCCGAGCGCGCCGAGGGTCAGCAGGCCGAGCGCGATCTTCCGCATCCTTCGTCTCCTTTGTTGCATTTGCCGTGGGGCTCAGGAAACGCCGGCCGTTACGCTTCGGTTGCGCCGCCCGTCGGCCACGCCGGCGTGCGCCACGGGGGATTCGGTGAAGACTCGGACAGAAGGCTTGAGCCCCGCGCGGCAGGCGGGTAAGGCACGGCCACAACCCGAACCCCCGCATTCGTGAACGTGGGCCCCGGGGCGGGCCACCGGCGCCGCCGCGGGACCACGACGACCGACGCCCCGGGTCAAGACCTCTGAGTAGAAGGTTTCCTTCGCATGTTCTCTCGCCTGTTCGGCTTTCTCTCGGCCGACATGGCCATCGACCTCGGGACCGCGAACACGCTGGTCTATGTGAAGGGTCGGGGCATCGTGCTGAACGAGCCGAGCGTCGTCGCGATCGCCGACCACCGCGGCCGCAAGCAGGTGCTGGCGGTGGGGGAGGAGGCCAAGCAGATGCTCGGCCGCACCCCCGGCAACATCGCCGCCATCAGGCCGCTGCGGGACGGCGTGATCGCCGATTTCGAGGTGGCCGAGGAAATGATCAAGCACTTCATCCGCAAGGTGCACAACCGCCGCAGCTTCGCCTCGCCGATGATCATCGTCTGCGTCCCCTCGGGATCCACCGCGGTCGAGCGTCGGGCGATCCAGGAGAGCGCTGAGAGCGCCGGCGCGCGGAAGGTGCTGCTGATCGAGGAGCCGATGGCCGCCGCCATCGGCGCGGGGCCTGCCGGTGACCGAGCCCTCGGGCTCGATGGTGGTCGATATCGGCGGCGGGACCACCGAGGTGGCGGTGATCTCGCTCGGCGGCATCGTCTATGCCCGCAGCGTCCGCGTCGGCGGCGACAAGATGGACGAGGCGATCATCTCCTACATCCGCCGGCAGTTCGATTGGCTGATCGGCGAAAGCAGCGCCGAGCGGATCAAGATGGCGGTCGGCGCTGCCGCCGTCCCGGACGATGGCGACGAGGGCCCGGCCATCGAGGTGAAGGGCCGCGACCTGATGCATGGCGTGCCGCGCGAGGTGGTGGTCAGCCAACGGCAGATCGCCGAGAGCCTGGCCGAGCCGGTCAGCGCCATCGTCGAGGCGGTGAAGGTTGCGCTCGAGAACACCCCGCCGAAGCTCGCCGCCGACATCGTCGACAAGGGCATCGTGCTGACCGGCGGCGGCGCCCTGCTGCACCGGCTGGACGAGGTGCTGCGGGCGGCCACCGGCCTGCCCGTGGTGGTCGCCGAGGAGGCGCTGTCCTGCGTCGCGCTCGGGACCGGACGCGCTCTCGAAGAGATGAAGCGGCTTCGTCAGGTGCTGACTTCCATGTATTGATCAGCTGTCAGTTGAGGCCCCTGGAGCCCGCGTGATCCGACTGAGCGTGCCGCTGCGACAGGCCCTGTCGCGCCTGTCCCTGCCGCTGCTGATCGCCCTGGCGTTCGGCACGATGCTGCTCGGCAAGGCGGATGCGCTGCTGGCCGAGCGGGCACGGATGGTCCTGGCGGATGCGCTGACGCCGATCTGGGCGGTGCTGCAGGAGCCGGTGACGGCCATGCGCGACGCGGTGCGGGAGGCCGAGACTCTGCTGGCGATGCGCGGCGAGAATGCCCGGCTGCGCGAGGAGAATGCCCGGCTGCACCGCTGGCAGGCGGCGGCGCTGGCGCTCGAGGCCGAGAACGCCATGCTGCGCCGCCAGCTTCGCCTTCGTGCCCGATGCGGCGCCGGCCTTCACCACCGCCCGCGTGGTCGCCGATGGCGGCGGCACCTATGCCCGCGCCGTGCTGCTCGCCGCCGGGCCCAACCACGCCGTGCGCAAGGGCCAGGTCGCGCTGGACGAGCGCGGCCTGGCCGGGCGGGTGACCGAGGTTGGCACGCGCTCCGCCCGTGTGGTGCTGGCGACCGACATCAACAGCCGCATCCCGGTGGTGCTGGAGGGCAGCCGGGCGCGCGCCATGATGGTCGGCACCAACGGCGCCCGGCCGCGGCTGCAATACTGGCCCGCCGGCAGCCGGCCACAGGAGGGCGACCGCGTCGTCACCAGTGCCGAGGCCAATGCCTTCCCCGCCGGCCTGCCGGTCGGCGTGGTGCGCTGGACCGGCTCTGGTGCCGCGGAGATCGAGCTCTTCGCCCGGCTGGACCGGTTGGACGTACTGCGGCTGTTCGACTACGGCCTGGGCGGGATCCTGCCGCCCGAGGCGGTGGCGCGGCCCGAGCCGCGGGCCAGGCGGTAGCCGGCCATGAAGGGTCGGCCCGCCCCGGCCTCCGGGCTGTTGCGGCAGATCGACGCGCTGGCGCGCGCCGTCCTGCCCGGCGGCCTGACCGCGCTCCTGCTCATGCTGGCTGTCGTCCCGGTCGGCGTGCCCGGCCTGGTGCCGGCGGTGGCGCTGCCCTGCGTCTTCTTCTGGTCGGTCTTCCGCCCGGCCGCGCTGCCGCCGCCGGCGGTCTTCGCCCTTGGGCTGCTGCAGGACCTGCTGACCGCGGCGCCGCTCGGCACCGGGGGGCTGGTGCTGCTGGTGGTGCATGGGCTGGCCGCGCGCTGGCGCCGCCTGCTGGTGAAGCAGTCCTTCCTGCTGGTCTGGCTGGCCTTCTGCGCCTTCACCGCCGGCGCGGCAGCGCTGGGCGGCGCCTTGCAGGCGCTGTTGACCTGGCAGGTCCTGCCGGTCCCGCGCGGCGTCTGGCAGGCGCTGCTGACCGCCGGCCTCTATCCCGCGCTGGCCTGGCTGCTGACCCGGGTGCATGAGGCGATGACGCGGGCGGAGGCGGCGCCATGAGCGGCCTGGGCAGGGGCGTCCGCAGGGAGGAGGAGGAGCGCCGCGGCGTCTTCACCCGCCGGGCGCTGGCGCTCGGCACCGGCCAGCTGGCGCTGTTCGGCTTCCTTGGCAGCCGGCTTTGGCGGCTGCAATCCGAGGAAGGCGAGCGCTACCGGACGCTGGCGGAGGAGAACCGGCTCTCGGCCCGGCTGCTGCCGCCGCCGCGCGGCCAGGTGCTGGACCGCCAGGGCCGGGTCGTCGCCGGTAACCGGCTGAACTGGCGCGCCCTGCTGGTCGCCGAGCAGACCCAGGATGTCGGCGCGACCATCGAGACCTTCTCCCGCATTGTCCCGCTGCTGGACCACGAGAAGGCGCGGATCGAGCGCGAGGTGCGCCGCCGCCGCCGCTTCGTGCCGGTGATCGTCCGCGAATTCCTGGCCTGGGAGGAGATGGCGCGGATCGAGGTGAACGCCCCCGACCTGCCCGGGATCCTGATCGATGTCGGCACCACCCGGCTGTACCCGGAGGGCGAGCACCTCTCGCACATGGTCGGCTACGTCGCCCCGCCGGCCGAGCGCGACATGGACGGCGACCCCTTGCTGGAGCTGCCCGGTATCCGGGTCGGCCGCGCCGGGATCGAGCGGTTCCACGAGCTGCCGCTGCGCGGCCGCGCCGGCGCGGTGCAGCTCGAGGTCAATGCGGTCGGCCGGGTGATCCGCGAGGTCGACCGGCGCGAGGGCGTGCCGGGCCAGGACGTGCAGATCTCGGTCGATGCCGAGCTGCAGAAGGCGGTGCGCGGCAAGATCGAGGAGGGGACCAGCGTCGTCGTGCTGGATGCGCGGACCGGGGAGGTGCTGGCGATGGCCTCGCAGCCCTCCTTCGACCCGGATGTGTTCAATGCCGGCGTGTCCAATGCGCAGTGGCGGGAATGGACCCGCAACCGGGCGACGCCGCTGATCAACAAGGCGACCAACCGGGCTCGTATGCGCCGGGCTCGACCTTCAAGATGATCGTGGCGCTGGCGGGCCTGGAGGCGAAGGTGGTGACGCCGGGCGACCGGGTCTTCTGCCCCGGCCATCTCGACCTCGGCGACACCCGCTTCCATTGCTGGCGGAAGCAGGGCCACGGCAGCCTCGACATGCGGAACGCCATCAAGCATTCCTGCGACGTCTATTTCTACGAGATCGCCAAGCGGACGGGTATCGACCGCATCGCCGCCATGGCCAACCGCTTCGGGCTCGGCGTCGATCTCGAGATCGAGCTGCCGGGGACCAAGAAGGGGCTGGTCCCGACCCGGGCCTGGCGGCAGGCGCAGGGCAAGCCCTGGAACCTCGGCGACACCATCGTGCACGGCATCGGCCAGGGCTTCTACCAGCTCACCCCGCTGGCGCTCGCCACCATGGCGGCGCGGATGGCAACCGGGCGCGCGGTGCAGCCGCATCTCACGCGCAGCATCGGCGGCAGGCCGGCGCGGGGTGGGCGGGCGGAGGACTGGCCGAGCCTCGGCATCCCGGAGCGCGACCTGAAGCTGGTGCGGGAAGGCATGTGGGCAGTGGTGAACGAGCCGGGCGGCACCGCGCTGGCGGCCCGGCTGCCCGGCAATCTCGGCGTCATGGCCGGCAAGACGGGCTCGGTCCAGGTGCGGCGGGTCAGCCGGGAGCAGCGCGAGCGCGGCTACAAGGCGGAGAACCAGCCGCGCGAGTGGCGGCCGCATGCGCTCTTCGTCGCCTTCGCCCCCTATGACAACCCGATCTATGCCGTGAGCGTGGTGGTGGAGCATGGCGTGAGCGGCTCGGGCGCCGCGGCGCCGTTGGCGCGCGACGTGCTGGTCGAGGTCTTCAACCGCTTCCGCACCCCGCCCGCGCCGCCCGCGGCGCCCGGCCCGCGGGTGGCTGAGGCCGGCCGGCCGGAGGCGGGCCGATGAGCGGGACAGCCCCCTTCGAGCGACGGCTGCTGACCCGCGACCGCGGCGACGGGCTGCTTGAGAAATTCTGGCGCATCCCTTGGCTCTTCGTCCTGCTGCTCAGCGCGGTGGCGGCGATTGGCTACGTCGCGCTCTATTCCGCGGGCAACGGGCCGGAGGCCTATGCGGCGAAGCATGCGCTGCGCTTCGGCTTCGGCCTGGTGCTGATGCTGTCGATCGCCGTGGTGGACATCCGGCTGATCGCCAGGATCGCCTGGGTCGGCTACGCGCTCGGCGTCGGGCTGCTGGTGCTGGTGCTGCTGCACGGCAATGTCGGCAAGGGCGCGCAGCGCTGGATCGATATCGGCCCGCTGCAGCTGCAGCCCTCGAAGCTGATGAAGATCATGCTGGCGCTCGGCCTCGCCGCCTGGTTCCGGCGGGCGAGCTGGGAGCGCGTCGGCAACCTTTTCTTCCTGGTCCCGCCCGCGGTCATGGTGCTGGTGCCGGTCGGGCTGATCCTGAAGCAGCCGAACCTCGGCACCGGGCTGATCACCGCGATGATCGGCGGGGCGATCTTCTTCGCCGCCGGCGTGCGCCTGTGGAAATCCGCCCTCATCCTGGCGGCCGTCGGCACCGCGGCGCCGATCGCCTACGACCACCTGCGCGACTACCAGAAGGCGCGGATCACCACCTTCCTCGACCCCGAGAGCGACCCGCTCGGCGCCGGCTACAACATCATCCAGTCGAAGATCGCGCTGGGCTCGGGCGGGATGTGGGGCAAGGGCTTCCTGCAGGGGACCCAGGGCCACCTGAACTTCCTGCCGGAGAAGCAGACCGACTTCATCTTCACCATGATCGCCGAGGAATTCGGCCTGGTCGGCGCGCTCGGCACGCTCGGCCTGCTGAGCCTGGTGGTGGTGTTCTGCTACCTGGTCGCCTTCCGCTGCCGCCACCAGTTCGGGCGGCTGCTGGCGGTCGGGCTCGGCACCAACATCTTCCTCTACGTCTTCGTCAACATCGCCATGGTGACCGGCAGCATCCCGGTGGGCGGGGTGCCGCTGCCGCTGATCTCGCATGGCGGCTCGGCGATGCTGACGACCATGCTGGGCTTCGGGCTGCTGATGTCGGTGCATGTGCACCGCGATGCGGAATTCGGCCCGGCCCAGGAGTGACCCCGCGGCGTTTCAGCGCCGCGCCGCGGCCGGCATGTTGCCGGACAGGCAGGCGCTCATGAACTCCTTCCGCGGGTCGCCGGCGAAGCTGGCGGCTGCCGGCCTCGGCATTGCAGGTCTTCATGCGTTCCTGCTGCGCCGCCTGGGCCGCGCTCGGCCGGTTGGCCGCGACCGGCATGTTGCCGGACAGGCAGGCGCTCGTGGATTCCTTCCGCGGGTCGCCGGCGAGTTGGCGGGTGCCGGCCTCGGCATTGCAGGTCTTCATGCGTTCCTGCTGCGCCGCCTGGGCGGTGCTCGGCTGGGAGGGCCCGGCGCCCTGGGCGAGAGCCGCGGCGGGCAGGGCGATGGCCAGCGCGCTGGCAGCCAGAAGGGTCTTCAGGGACATGCCGGATCTTTCCTTCACCCGAGGGCGGACCGAAACTTCAACGATTTAAGCCGCCATTGCTCCCGGGAGGCAACCGGCATCATTGCATCGGGGCGGGCTGCAGCCGGATCCAGTCGCCATTGCCGACGTCGCGGCCGGTCAGGGCGCGGATGAACCCCAATGGCTGACCACCAGCGTCCGGTCGCGGTCCGGCCAAGCCGCGGTCTCGGCGCGGAACAGCGCCACCCGCGCCTCAAGCTGCGTGTGCGGCTCCTCGATGGCGGGCCACCACACCTCCTCGATGGCCGAGAAGTCCAGCGCAGGCCAGGCCAGCGCCAGCTGCAGCCGCGGCGTGCCGATGTCGCAGCTGGCGGAATAGCGTTCGCGGATCCGGAGGTGACGGTCACCGCCAGGCCGCGCCGGCGGGCGATCGGCGCGGCGGTCCTGCAGGGCGCGGGTATAGGGCGAACAGAGGATGCGACCGATCGGCTCGCCGTCCAGCGCCGCCGCGGCGGCCTTCGGCCTGGGCCTGGCCGAGCGGCGTCAGGGGCGCGTCCGGTATGCCCGGGTCCTGCCCGGTCGCGCCGAAATGCAGGTTGAAGGCGCTCTGGCCATGGCGCAGCAGGATCACGCGCCGAGCGCCTGCTGCAGCCGCGCGGCATAGCGGTCCACCGCCCGGCGCAGCCGCGCAGCCCTCCGCCGCATCCGGCGCGGCGTCGAGCGCCATGGTCCAGGCGCCGAGCTGGAAGGCGCAGTAGCAGGGCAGCAGGAAGCCGAGCAGGCCGCGGTCCACCGGCAGCACCGGGTCGAGGCCCAGCTCCACCATGGCCCCGGCGACATCCCAGGCGATGTCCTGGCAACCGATCAGGTCATGCGCGGCATGGTGGTCCACCGCATCCGCCTTCAGCAGCCGCTCCGTCCGGCAGCGCCAGCCATTCCCAGGCCTGCATCCGGTTGTCGGTCTCGACCGGCCGCATCCCGGCGCCGAGGCGGGCAAGGTCGGCGGCGGTCCAGCGGTCGAGCCGCGCGGCCGCGGCCTCGCCCAGCGCGGTCGCGGTGTTGTGGCGGAGGCCATGGCGTGCAGTGCCGCCGGCCCGGCGCCGCGGCCGGGTTCGGCAGGGAAGGCGCGGGCGCGATGATTCGAGATAGCCGGCAGCCCGCGCGGCCAGCCGGTCGCGCGGGATCGCCGACCGGGCCGAGCGGCGCTGCGCCTCCGCCAGCCAGGGCTGCACCAGGAAGCCGTGCCGCAGCCCGGCGACCGGCGGGGCGAGGCCGGCCGCGGCCAGCCGCCGTCGCGCTCGGCTTTCCGTTCGCCCTCGGCGCCAAGGCCGATGAGATTCCAGCAGCCACGTCCGGCCGCCGGCGGGAACCAGATACTTCCGCCGTTCCTGCATCGCATGCGCGGGCGGCCAGCCGGCGGTATCGCCGCAGAGCCGGGCGCGCCAGGCGCCGCCGGCGATGTCCTCGGGCGGCGCCTCGGCAGGGCCGGTGAGGTCGGCGACCCAGCCGGGCGAGGCGCGGCAGCACCGCCACCTCGAAGCTGCGGAGGTGGCGGGCGGCGGCGTCCCAGCGAGCGCGGTGGGCTGGGCTGGCCATCTGCCCCGGCGCGCCGGCATGGCTGGGGAAGAAGGCGATATCTGCGGACGGGGTGCCTGCGCCTCCAGCCAACCGGCCACCGCGCCGAAGGAACTGCCCGACAGGCCCGGCCCTCATCCACGACCGCCACGGGATCGCCGCGGCCGAGCCGCGCGGCGAGGCCGGGGCCCACCGCCACCTCCCGCCGGAAGGGATGCCCGGTCGGGCGCAGTGTCGCCGGCCGCCCGCTGCCGAGGCCGGCCGCGACCATCGCCGCCAGCGGCGCGCCGATGCTCCGCGGCCCGATCACCCGCGTGGTCGTCGGGAGGCCGGAGGCCTCGGCGGCCAGCGCATAGGTTTCGGGGTAAAGGGCGTAGAAGGCGAACCCCTCGGCGAGCCGCGTGTCGATGCGCGCCGGCAGGCCGTGCAGGCATTCACCGGCATCCGGAACGGCAGCGCAGCCGTCATGCCAGGACCGGCGCAAGGCCGTGGCACAGGTCAGCAGCAGGACCATGGCCCAATCCTGCTCCCGGGGAGAGCTCGTCCATCCCGCGCGCGGCGAAGTCGGCGTCGGCGATGCCCTGGGCCAGTTCGCCGGCCTCGATCAGCGCGGCGGCCAGGGCGGCGTGGCGTTCGAGGCCCGGTGGCATGGTTGCGGCCCGTGCCAGCCGCGCCGCGATCGCGGCATGCCGCGCACGTGGATCGGCGCTGTGCTGCCTGTCGCCATAGACCAGCATCGCCCCCCTCCGTCGCTTTGGGAGGCAACGCGGCGGGGCGCTGCGAGGTTGGCCGCCGCGCGGCAGTACCAACCCACAAGCAGGAAAGGCGGGGTTTGGGGAGGGAATATTTTTCCTCCCCAATCTTCCTGACGTCTTCAGAGATACCGCTGGATGTCCAGCGTGCTCTCCCGCCCGATCGTTGTCGAAATGCTCTGCGCAGGAACCGGTCCGCCGCCTCCCAGCCGTAGTGGCGGATGGTCTGCAGGAATTCCCAGTCGCCGTTCAGCTTGGTGGAGAGCTTGAACTTCCGCATCCGCTCCTCGTCCTCGACGCAATGGAGGAAGATGCGGCGATACCTCGGTTGTTCGAGCCGGCCCAGATCGAGCAGCCGCTGGACGAAGTCGATCGCCCGCATCTCCGCCGCGAGCGCAGGCGTTGAAGCTGATCTCGTTCAGCCGGTTCATGATGTCGGAGGGCGTGGTCGGCAGCTCGTTCCGCATGATGGCGTTGATCTGCACCAGCGAGCAGGATGTCGGGCGCGCCGCGCTCGTAATACAGCGGCCAGATCGCCGGGTTGCCGAGATAGCCGCGCGTCCCAATAGGCCTCGCCGTCGATCTCGACGGCGCGAAACACGTTCGGCAGGCAGGCGGAGGCGAGGATGACGTCGGTCGTCACCTCGGTGCGGGAGAACACCCGCGGCTTGCCGGTCCGGACGTTGGTCGCGCTGATGAACAGCCTGATCGCCTTCGGGTCGCGCTTCAGCCGCGCCTCGTCCAGGTTGTCGGCGATCACCTGCGCGCAGCGGGTTGAACTCCGCCATGAAGGGATTGACCTGGTAGGGCGAGACGACGCGGGTCAGCGTCTCGAAGGTCTGGTAGGCGACCGAATCAGGTCAGATCGTAGCCCCAAAGCGCCTTCTCGAGCGGCGTGTTCTGCAGCGGGCTCATCGCCAGCCGCCCGGCCACGTCGCGCCACATCCGGTCGAGCGCCTTCTTCGCCCCCTCGCGGCCGCCCTCGGCCAGGCCCTGGACGAAGATCGCCGCGTTGATGCCGCCGGCGGAGGTGCCGGAGACGCCGTCGAAGACGATCCGCTCATCCTCCAGCAGCCGGTCCAGCGCACCCCAGGTGAAGGCGCCATGCGTGCCGCCGCCCTGCAAGGCGAGGTTCAGCCGCTTGGTCGCCACCGGCTTCGCCACCGCGAGGCTGCGGCAGCGGCCCAGGCGCCGTGGAGGGAGGGGGATCAGCGCCTCCGGCAGCGGACCCTCGGCCCGCAGGTCACCGGTCGGGGCCGAGCCAGGCTTTCCGGCGGGGGACTCGCCCGGCCCCTCGCCCGTCTCCTTCGCCATCAATTGGCCAGCCAGCCCCCGTCGATGGAGATCGCCGCGCCGTTGAAGCCGTCGCTGCCCGGGCCGCAGAGGTGCAGCGCCATGCGGGCGATATCCTCGACCTCGACCCAACGCTTGGAGGGCTGGTGGACCAGCAGCAGGTCGGTCAGCGCCGCCTCCTCCGAGGACGTTGTGCGCCTTGGCCAGCGGGGCGATCTGCGCCTCGGCCAGCGGGGTGCGGACGAAGCCGGGGCAGATGGCGTTGCAGGTGATGTGGCTGCGGGCGATCTCGAGCGCCACCGTCTTGGTCAGCCCGACCACCGCGTGCTTGGCGGCGACATAGGCGGACTTTTCGGGGAGGCGACCAGCCCGTGCGCCGAGGCGATGTTGATGATCCGGCCCCAGCCGCGCTGCTTCATCCCGGCAGCGCCGCGGCTGTGATGGCATACCAGTTGGAGGCGAAGTTGATCGCCATGATCGCCTCGAACTTGGCGTCGAGAGTGCGTCGATCGGTGCGACGAGATTGGATTCCGGCATTGTTCACCAGGATGTCGACGGACCCGAGCGCCGACTTCGGCCTCGGCGATCATCTGCCGCACGCCCTCGGCCTTCGAAAGGTCGGCCGCGGTATAGGGCGCCTCGGCCACGCCCATGGCGGCGCCGACCCCGGCCCGGGCGCTGGCGATCTCCTCGAGGCTTGCCGAAGCCGTTCAGCATCACCTTCGCACCCGCCTCGGCGTAGAGCCGGGCGATGCCGAGACCGATGCCGCTGGTGCTGCCGGTGACCAGGGCGGTGCGGCCGGTAAGGGTTTTTTCCATCGGTGGTCGGGTCCTTCGCAGGTGCGGCATGAACGCTCAGGGCAGCCGTTTGAGCAAGCCGATAAGCCGCTTCGTGAAGGGCGACAATAATTTCGGGCTGTAGAACTCGCCTGCTGCGCGCTTGCCGCCCTCGGACAATGTCGGATAGGGCAGGACGAGGCCGGCCAGCGCCGAGAGCGGCAGCTTGCGGCCGATCATCAGCCCATAGAGCCCCGCCATCTCGCCCGCCCGCGGCGCCAGGATGCCTGCGCCGAGCAGGCCTTCCCTTGGCGGTCACCACCAGCTTGACGAGGCCCTCCGGGCGGCCTTCGGCGATGGCGCGGTCGTTCTCCGACAGGGGCCAGCGGTGGATGCGGAGGTCGTCATGGCCCGCCGCGCGCGCCTCGGCCTCGGTCAGGCCGACCTGAGCGATCTCCGGGTCGGTGTAGGTGACGCGGGGCAGGGCGGCGTAGTCCACCCTGGTCCCCGGCAGGCGGAACAGCATCGACCGCACCAGGATGCCGGCATGCTGGCCGGCGACATGGGTGAAGGCGCGCGGCCCGATGCCTGTCGGGTCCGCGATGTCGCCCACCGCCCAGACCCGCCGGTTGGAGACCGAGCGCAGGTCGGCCCGCGTCCGCACGCCCTTGGGCCCTGCCTCGACCTGGCCGGCCACCAAGTCGAGCCCGGCCAGCCGCGGCGCCCGGCCGACCGCCAGGAGCAGGTGGGTGCCGGCGATCCGGGTGCCGTCCTCGAGGATGGCGACGACGCCGGCGCTGGCCGAGGGGCTGTCGGGCTCGAGCTGCTCCAGCCGCGCCAGGGCCTGGCCCTCTGCCAAGGTGACGCCATCGGCCAGCAGGGCGGCGCGCACGCCCTCGGAGAGTTCCTCATCCTCCCGCGCCAGGATGCGGGGCGCCGATCTCGATCACCGTCACCAGGCAGCCGAGCCTCGCATGCGCCTGCGCCATCTCGATCCCGATCGGCCCGCCGCCGAGGATCAGCAGGTGGCCGGGCGGCTCATCGAGGTCGAACAGCGTCTCGTTGGTCAGCCAGGGCACGCCGTCGAGCCCCGGCAGGTCGGGGATCACGGCGCTGCTGCCGGCGGCGATGACGGCGCGGCGGAAGGTCAGGCGCCGGCCGCCGGCCTCGATCTCGTCGGGCGCTGTGAAATGGGCGGAGGCCTCGATCACCTCGACCCCCATGCCGCGGTAGCGCGCCGCGCTGTCATTCGGCGCGATCCGGGCGATGGCGCCCTGAACATGGGCGCGGACCCCGGCCCAGTCGATCTCGGGCGGGGGCAGGCGGATGCCGAAGCGGCCGGCGGCGCGCGCCTCGGCCGCCGCATGCGCCGCGGCGAGCATAGCCTTGGATGGCACGCAGCCGTAATTCAGGCAGTCGCCGCCCATCTTCCCGCGCTCGATCAGCGCGACATTCAGGCCCAGGCCGGCACTGATGGCGGCGACCGAGAGGCCGGCGGCCCCGGCGCCGATCACCACCACGTCGAAGTCAGGCATCCCGCGTATCCCCGTTCATGCGCCGCGACCGGCCGCGCCACCACGCCCCGGCCAGCGAAAGCGCCGCCAGGCCGAGCAGCGGCAGCAGGATGCCCGGCGAGAAGATGATGGAAAGGTCGGGCCGCCGCCCGGCCTCGAAGACCTCGCCGAGCCCGGCGCCGATCCCGGCGAAGACCGCGGTGCCCGGGATGATCCCGAGGACGGTCGCCGCCGCATAGGGCGCCAGCCGCATCCCGGCCAGGGCCGGCGCCAGGTTGAGCAGCCAGAAGGGCACCACCGGCAGCAGCCGCAGCGAGAGCAGGTACCAGAACCCGTCGCGTTCCAGCCCCGCCCGCAGCTTGCCCATCAGCGGCCCGGCCCGGCGCGCCAGCGTCTCGGCCAGCGCGTACCGGGCCGCCAGGAACAGCGCGCAGGCGCCGAGCGTCGCCGCGACGACCGCCGCCGCGGTGCCGAGCCAGGGGCCGAACAGGAAGCCGCCGGCCAGCGTCATCACGGCACCGCCGGGCAGCGAGAAGGCGACCACGGCGACATAGGCCAGGACATAGAGCAGCGGCGCCGCGACCGGATGCGCGGCGACGAAGCCGGCCAGCGCCGCCCGGTGCGCCGCCAGCGCATCGAAGGACAGGCTGCGCTGCAGGCCGAGCGCATAGGCCAGCCCCAGCGCGCCGAGGATCAGCGCCAGGGGCCAGAGCCTGGTCCAGCCGGGCCGTGTCATCCTGTCATCGGGCATGCAATGCGGGGCCTCGTCGCGGCGTCCGCCCGGCCTACGCCAGCGGCGGCGATCGCGCCAGCGGGGGGCACACCATGATTGACGAAGACCCCGCAGCCTCCCTATAGGTGCGCCCCTTCGCCGGGGCCCGCACGGAAGGGCCGCCGGCCGTCGCTGCAGCGCGCCTCGGGATGCACCCTGGGCGCCGCGCCGACGCCTATCCTGACGGAGACCACACCCGTGAAGCGTACCTACCAGCCCTCCAAGCTCGTCCGGAAGCGCCGGCACGGGTTCCGGCACCGGATGTCGACGGTGGGCGGCCGCAAGGTCCTGGCCAACCGCCGCGCCAAGGGCCGCGCCAAGCTCAGCGCCTGAACCGGGCGGGACGGGGCTTGCCATGCCGGGACGCCTGACTCGGCTGACCCGGCGCGGCGAATCCTCAAGGTCGCCAGCCGGGGCCGGAAGGCCGCGCGTCCGGGCCTGGTTCTCCAGGCCCTGCCGCAACCGCAAGGCGGGCTTCGGCTCGGCTTCACAGCGACCAAGAAGATCGGCAACGCCGTTGCCCGCAACCGTGCCAAGCGCCGGCTGCGGGAAGCGGCGCGCCTGACGCTGAGCGAGGCGCCACCGACCGGCTGGGACCTGGTGCTGGTCGCCCGCGACGCCACCGGCGCGCGGGACTGGCAGACGCTGCTCGGTGACCTGCGCGGCGCCCTGCGCCAGGCCGGGGTGCCGGAAGTGGGCCAAGCCCCGGCGCCGGTACGCCCGGAGCCCGTGCCATGACCCTGCCGGCCCAGGCGCTGCGCGGTGCCGTCATCGCTTACCAATGGACGCTGCGCCCCTTCATCGGGGCGCATTGCCGTTTCCACCCCAGCTGCAGCCATTACGCGCTGGAGGCGCTCGAGGCCCATGGCGCCCTGCGCGGCACATGGCTCGCCGGCCGCCGCATCCTGCGCTGCAACCCCTGGCATCCCGGCGGCGTGGACCCGGTCCCCGCGCGCGGGGCCGGCCAATTCCAGCCCGTCCCGAAAGGCTGACCTCGTTCCATGGACCAGAAGCGCCTTCTTGCGGCGATCGCCATCTCGATCGGCATCCTGCTCACCTTCGACCTGCTGAACCGTCCGGCGCGCGAGGCGCAGCGGGCCGAGCTCGCGGCGCAGCAAGCGGCGCAGCAGCAGGCGGCCCAGGTGCAGCAGGCCGCGCCGCAGCCGGGCCCCAACCCGGGACCCGTCGGCCCGCTCGGCGCGCCGACCGATGCGGCCCCTGCCGCCGGTGCGCCGCGCGCTCCAGGCGCCCGGCTGCCGGTCGAGGGCCCGCGCCTGCACGGCACGCTTAGCCTGCGCGGTGCGCGGCTGGATGACGTGGTGCTGAAGGACTACCACGAGACGGTGGACCGGACCTCCCCGCTGGTGCGCGTGCTGGCGCCGCGCGAGGGCGCCGCGCCCTATTACGGGCAATGGGGCTGGACCGCGGCGGATGGCCGCACCCCGGTCCCCGGCAACGACACCGACTGGACCGCCGACGGCGCCGAGCTCGCCCCCGGCAAGCCGGTGACCCTGCGCTGGGACAACGGCCAGGGCCAGGTCTTCGAGATCGGCCTCGCGCTCGACGAGAACTACATGGTCACCGCTGAGCAGCGGGTGAAGAACACCGGGCCGGAGGCGGTGCAGCTGCTGCCCTGGGCCCGCATCCGCCGCGAATACACCCCGCCGACACAGGGCTTCTACATCCTGCACGAGGGCTTCGTCGGCGTGCTCGACGGCCGCCTGCGCGAGGACACCTACAAGAGCGCGCGGGAGGAGGGCGCCAAGCGCGGCGGCGTGGTGTTCGAGCAGGAGGCGGCCGGCGGCTGGGCCGGCTTCACCGACAAGTACTGGCTGGCCTCGCTTGCCCCGGTCGACCAGGCGGCGCGCTTCCGGGCGACCTACCGGGCGATCCCGGAAGGCGGCCAGGACCGCTGGCAGGTGGACTTCGCCCAGCCCCAGCCCGCCACCATCGCGCCCAACACCACCGGCGCGAGCCAGGCGCTGCGGCTGTTCGCCGGGGCCAAGGAGGTGCGGCTGCTCGACAGCTACCGCGACCGGCTCGGCATCCCGGATTTCGACAAGGCGATCGACTTCGGCTGGTTCTACTTCCTGACCAAGCCGTTCTTCTACGCGATCGACTGGATCTTCACGATCGTCGGCAACTTCGGCGTCGCCATCCTGATCTTCACGCTGCTGCTGAAGGCGGCCTTCTTCCCGCTGGCCAGCAAGGCCTACAAGTCGATGGGGAAGATGAAGGTGCTCGGTCCGAAGATGACCGAGATCAAGGAGCGCTACAAGGACGACCCGGCCAAGGCGCAGGCCGAGATGATGGCGCTGTACCGGACCGAGAAGATCAACCCGGCCTCCGGCTGCCTGCCTATCCTGATCCAGATCCCGGTCTTCTTCTCGCTCTACAAGGTGCTGTTCGTCACCATCGAGATGCGGCACGCGCCCTTCTTCGGCTGGATCCGCGATCTCTCGGCGCCCGACCCGACCAACCTGTTCAACCTGTTCGGGCTGATTCCCTACGATCCGACCCAGCTTTCGCACTACCTGCACATGCCGGTCTGGGCGCTGATCATGGGCGTGACCATGTTCCTGCAGCAGAAGCTGAACCCGGCGCCGCCCGACCCAATCCAGGCCAAGCTGTTCCAGTACATGCCGATCATCTTCACCTTCATGCTGGCCAGCTTCCCGGCCGGGCTGGTGATCTACTGGTCCTGGAACAACCTCCTTTCCATCGCGCAGCAGTGGTACATCCAGCGCAGCGCGAAGGTCGGCAAGCCGGCGGCGGTTCCGGTCGCCGCGGCGCTGCCGAAAAGGGGTGATCACCCTTCCCAAGCTGCCGCCGCACCTGCCCGCGGGCGGCCTGTCGGAAGCCAGGACGCCCGAGGACCGGGCGGCGCTGATCGAGGCGGGGCGGGTGCTGTTCGCGCAGTCCTGCACCTTCTTCTACGCGTCGCAGAGGATCGACCAGCTGCCGCCGGTGGGCGGGCCCGAGATCGCCTTCTGCGGCCGGTCCAATGTCGGCAAGTCCAGCCTGGTCAATGCATTGACCGGGCAGAAGGCGCTGGCCCGGGTGTCCAACACGCCGGGCCGGACCAAGCAGCTCAACTTCTTCAATCTTGGCGACCGGCTGACCCTGGTGGACATGCCGGGCTATGGCTACGCCCAGGCCTCGAAGTCGGTGAAGCAGGACTGGCAGGGGCTCATGTTCGACTTCCTGCGCGGCCGCCCGACGCTGCGCCGGGTGATCCTGCTGCTGGATGCACGGATCGAGACCAAGCCGGCCGACCGCATGGCGATGAAGCTGCTGAACGATGCGGCGGTGTCCTTCCAGATCGTCCTGACCAAGGCCGACGATGCCAAGCCCTGGTGGCTGGAGCAGCGGACGCGGGAGGCCGAGCAGCTGGCCCGCAGCCACACCGCCGGCCATCCGCTGGTCATCGTCACCAGTGCCGAGACCGGCCTCGGCATCCCGGAGCTGCGGGCGGAGCTGGCGGCGCTGGCCGACTGAGCGCGGCGGTGCGCCGCGCGGCGCGGGCGATGGCCCGGGCGACGAAATCGAGCGGTCCCCGCCCTGCCTTCACGCCGGGAGGTTTGCCCCCGCGGCAAACTGCTCTACAGCGGGGCGCCAGCAATCCGGAACACCGGCCGATGACCGACGCCC
Organism: Dankookia sp. P2; assembly: GCF_050632255.1. Taxonomy (NCBI): domain Bacteria; kingdom Pseudomonadati; phylum Pseudomonadota; class Alphaproteobacteria; order Acetobacterales; family Roseomonadaceae; genus Dankookia; species Dankookia sp. P2. The sequence continues at coordinate 4,849,878 of NZ_CP192581.1, forward strand.
CGCCCGACCCGATGAAGCTCCTCGCCGGCGCGCTGCCCTTCCTGAAGCGCTACGACGACCAGATCGTGGTGGTGAAGTATGGCGGCCACGCCATGGGCGAGGAGGAGACCGCGCTGCGCTTCGGCCGCGACATCGCGCTGCTGGAGCAGGTCGGCGTCAACCCCGTCGTGGTGCATGGCGGCGGGCCGCAGATCAACGCCATGCTGAAGCGGCTGAACGTCCAGTCCACCTTCGTGCAGGGCCTGCGCGTGACGGACGAGGCGATGCTCGACGTGGTCGAGATGGTCCTCGCCGGCCCGGTCAACAAGCAGGTGGCCGAGGCGATCACCCGCGCCGGCGCCATGGCGGTCGGCATCTCCGGCAAGGATGGCGGGCTGGTGCGCGCCCGCAAGGTCACCCGCACCGTGCGCGACCCCGGCTCGAACCTCGAGCAGGTGCTCGACCTCGGCTTCGTCGGCGAGCCGGACTCGATCGACACCAAGGTGCTGAAGCTGATGATCGGCGCCGACATCGTGCCGGTGGTGGCGCCGGTCGGCGTCGGCCATGACGGCCAGACCTACAACATCAACGCCGATACGGTGGCCGGCGCGATCGCCGGCGCGCTGGGGGCGGAGCGCCTGCTGGTGCTGACCGACGTCGCCGGCGTGAAGGGCCCGGACGGCGCCTTCATCCCGGAGATGACGGTGGCCCGGGTGAAGCAGGGCATCGCCGAGGGTTGGATCAATGCCGGCATGATCCCGAAAGTCGAGACCTGCATCTATGCGATCGAGCGCGGCGTGAAGGGCGCGGTCATCCTCGATGGCCGGGTGCCGCATGCGGTGCTGCGCGAGCTCTTCACCGATGGCGGGGCGGGGACGCTGATCAAGCCGTAGGGCACGGCATGCGCGGCTAGACCGGCTCGGCCAGCAGCTCGATCTGCCAGCGCATCTCGGCCTCCGTCAGCGGCCAGTCGCCGGTCGGCGGCAGGGGTATGCAGGCGCCGGGGGCGATCTGGCCGAGCACGCCTTGCGCCGGCAGGCTGCAGCGCGGCGGGAAGCCGGCCTTCCAGCAGAGGCTGACAAGCGCCTTGCCGCTGCGCATTGCGCGGCATGCTCCACCGCCCGCGCCGGCACGCCGGTCTGCTCGGCCAGCAGCCGCAGCATGGTGATCCTGTCGCCGCGCAGCCCGGCTTCCTCGAAGGCCAGCTCCGGCGGCAGCGCGCCGCCGCCGCGCCGTTCCAGCCGCAGGTCGACGCGCGCCCGCAGAACCCGGGCCAGGGTGGGGTCGAGGTCGGTGCGGGCGGCCAGCGGCTCCAGCAGGTGGTCGGCGACCACCGCCGCAAGGGCCAGCGTCGCCTGCGGCGGCAAGCCGGTCCGGCGGACCAGCGTCTCCTGCCATTGCTGATGCGTCGCGGCGACGGCGATCAGCGTGTCGAGCGTCTTCTCCCGGATCGAGGCGCTGTCATTGGCCAGCAGCGCCGCCACCGCGCCGTTGTCGGACCGCGCGACCACCGCATCCGACAGCCGCTCGCTGAGATGCGGGCGGCGGGCGACGGCCGTCACCGTCTCCGGTACCGGCGGCGCCTCGATCAGCGCCAGCAGGTCGTCCTCGGTCAGCAGGGGGAGAAGCGGATGACCGGGGCCGCCACCTCCATCGCCGCGTCCCGCGCCAGGCGCAGGATCAGGTCGCGCGGCGCATCCGGCATCGCCTGCAATTCCTCGGCGATGACCGCGCGGACCATCACCGCGGCATCCGCCGCCAGCGCGCAGAGCGTGCTCCAGGCCAGGGTGTGCAGCCGGTCCTTCGCCCCGGCCAGCACAGGCGCGCGCGGCGCCAGCTTGCGGCCGACCACGGCGCGCACCCGCGGGTCGCCGTCGCCCGCCAGCAGGCTGTCCGCCTGGGCCGGCGTCGCCGCATTGGCGGCGACCGCGGCGCGCACCGTCAGCTTGCCGTCGGCGGCGAGGAAATAGAGGATTTCCGGCGCCGCGTCGGGACGGGAGGCGAGGGCGATGCGCTCCGCCTCGGTGCCCTCGGCGACGATGCGCTTCGCCGCCTCGTAGGACGGGGCCGGCTTCACGAGGCGAGGCGCCGCGGCGGCTCGTCTGGCGCCGCCAGAACCCAGGCATCCCGCCCGCCGCGCTTGGCGTCGTACATGGCGGCATCGGCGCGGGCCAGCAACGCCTCGGGCGTCTCGGCGGTGCCGGGCTGGCGGATGGCGCCGCCGATGCTGAAAGTGATCGGCGGCACGCCCTTGCCCAGCCGGTGGTCGAGCCGGGCGGCGGCGGCGCAGACCGCGGCGGCACGGCCGGCGGCGCCTGCGGCATCCGCGTCCTCGAGCCAGAGGGCGAATTCGTCGCCGCCGAGCCGCGCCGCCATGTCGGTCGGCCGGACCAGCTCGCGCAGCAGGCCGGCGACCGAGACCAGGGCGGCATCCCCGGCCTCGTGCCCCAGTCGGTCGTTGATCGGCTTGAAATTGTCGAGGTCGAGGAAGAGCAGCGCGCCTTCCGCCCGGCCGGCCCGCAACGGGTCCTGCGCCTGGCGCCGCAGCCGGCGGCCGAGATCCTCGAGGAAGGCGCGGCGGTTCAGCAGGCCGGTCAGCGCATCGGTCCGCGCCTGGCATTCCAGCCTCTGCTGCAGCGCCTGGTTGCCGAGCACCACGAAGAGGAAGTCGGACAGCGCCGCCAGCATGTGGCGGTCATCCGCATCGAAGTCGCGCTGGCCGGCGTCGCGCCAGGCCAGGAGCGCCTGCGGCCGGCCTCCCTGCGGCACGCCCTGCGGCTGCTGCGGCACCAGGGCCAGGCATTCCCCGCCCGGACCGTCGAGGAAGGCCGGGGCATCGAGCGACGGACGCGGCGCGAGGCCGGCGAGCAGCGGCCTCGGCTCCGCACCATGTCGGTGGATGGCGACCGGACCGCCGCCCTCCGGCCATTCCAGTACCGCGGCGCCGGCGCAGCCGAGCGCACCCTGCATCGCCTCCAGCGTCGCGGTCAGCATGCGGGGCGCCAGCACTTCCCGCCGCACCCGGCCGACCAGGCTCTGCAGGGCCTCCGCCCGGCGCAGCGCCGCGGCCTGGGCCTCGGCCTCCGCCACCTCCGCGGTGATGTCCCGGCCGCTGCCGCGCAGGCCGACGAAGCGGCCGGCGGAGTCATGCAGCGGGGCGAGCGAGAGGCTGAGGCAGGCAGTGCCGCCATCCGGCCGGCGCAGCCAGGCGCGCAGGCCGCGGGCGGCGCCGTGCAGCAGGAAGGGGTCGGGTTTGGGCATTGCCAGCAGGTCGCGGCCCGGGCGGCCGAGCAGGGCTTCCGCCGACCAGCCGAGCGGGGCCTCCGGGGCGACGAAGCTGAAGCGGCCTTCGGCATCGGTTTCGAAGACTAGGTCGGCGGCGAGGGTCGTGAAGTCCCGCCAGCGCTGGCGGAATCGAGCAGTGCACCGCAAAGCCCAGGATCGGGCGCCGGCGCCGCCGCGACGCCGCCGGTGGGAGCGCCATGGGCGCGGGCCTGCTCTGCCGTGGGATCCATGGGGGCCATGCGGGCAGGATCGCCGGATCGGATGAAGGACGCGTTATCGGAAGGGCCGGGGCGCGTTGACAGGCGCGTGTCGGCATCGGCATGGTCCGCCGCTTCCGCGCCGGGCCTCCGGCGCGCCGGATATCGCCGCGGGACAACGAGCATGGACGCCAGCACCCTTCAGACGCGCATCGAAGCCCTGTGGGAGCGCCGCGACACGCTCACCCCGGCCACCGGGGGCGACGACCGGGCGGTGGTCGACGCGGCGCTGGAGGCGCTCGATTCCGGCCGCGCCCGGGTCGCCGAGCCGCTTGGGAGCCCTGGCGAGTGGCGGGTGAATCAATGGCTGAAGCAGGCGGTGCTGCTCTCCTTCCGGCTGGCCGATTCGGCGCCGATGGAGGTCGGCACCGGCGCCTATGACAAGGTGGCGCTGAAATTCGCCGACTGGGGCCCGAACCGCTTCAAGGAGGCCGGCTTCCGCGCGGTGCCGGGCGCCGTGGTGCGGCGGTCCGCCTATATCGCGCCGGGCGTGGTGCTGATGCCGTCCTTCGTGAACCTCGGCGCCCATGTCGACCGCAACACGATGGTCGATACCTGGGCGACGGTCGGGTCCTGCGCGCAGATCGGCAAGAACGTGCACATCTCGGGCGGCGTCGGCATCGGCGGCGTGCTCGAACCGCTGCAGGCCAACCCGGTGATCATCGAGGACGACTGCTTCGTCGGCGCGCGGTCCGAGGTGGCCGAGGGCGTCGTGGTCGAGCGCGGCGCGGTGCTGTCCATGGGCGTCTTCCTTGGCGCCAGCACCAAGATCATCGACCGCGCCACGGGGCAGGTCTACATGGGCCGGGTGCCGTCCTACTCCGTCGTGGTGCCGGGCAGCCTGCCGGGCAAGCCGCTGCCGGATGGCACGCCGGGGCCGTCGCTCTATTGCGCGGTGATCGTCAAGCGGGTGGACGAGCAGACCCGGGCCAAGACCAGCATCAACAAGCTGCTGCGGGACTGACGCCGCGCAATCGCGGAGCCCCGGAACGACGTGAGGAGCGAAGCGTGAATCGCACCGCCTGGCCATGAGGAATACGCCGACCGACCCGGTGCCGCTGGCGCGGGCGCTGATCCGCTGCCCGAGCGTCACCCCGGCCGATGCCGGGGCGCTCGGCGTGATGGAGGATGCGCTGACCGCCCTCGGCTTCACCTGCCACCGGCTGACCTTCGGCGAGACGCCCAACCTCTACGCCCGCCGCGGCACCGAGGGGCCGCATTTCTGCTATGCCGGCCATACCGACGTGGTGCCGACCGGCCCGGCCGAGGCCTGGGCGGACGGGCCCTTCGACGCCGTCGTGAAGGACGGGGTGCTCTACGGCCGCGGCGCCTGCGACATGAAGGGCGGCATCGCCGCCTTCGTCGCCGGGCTGACCGACTACCTCGCCGCCAACCCGAACGCCCCTGGCAGCATCAGCCTGCTGATCACCGGCGACGAGGAAGGCCCGGCCAAGGACGGCACCACCAAGGTGCTCGACTGGATGGCGGCGCGGGGCGAGATCCCCGACATGGCCCTGGTCGGCGAGCCGACCTCCCGCGTCGCCCTCGGCGACCTGATCAAGGTCGGCCGCCGCGGCAGCATGACGGCCTATATCACGCTCTTTGGCACGCAGGGCCACAGCGCCTATCCGCAGAGGGCCGACAACCCGATCCACCGCCTGATCCGCGTGCTGCACCGGCTGACCGCTGAACCGATCGACCAGGGCAGCCAGTTCTTCGAGGCGACGACCCTGCAGGTCACCGGCTTCGATGTCGGCAACGTGGCGAACAACGTCATCCCCGGCGAGGCCCGGGCGATGCTGAACATCCGCTTCAACGACCTCCACACCAGCGCGTCCCTGACCGAGCACCTGCACGCCGCGCTGCGGGCCGAGGACGCCCGCTACGAGATGCGCGTCGATTGCTCCGGCGAGAGCTTCCTCACCCGGCCCGGCCCCTTCGTCGACGCACTGCGCCGCGCCGTGCTGCGCGCCACGGGCGCCGAGCCGGCGCTCGATACCGGCGGCGGCACCTCGGATGCCCGCTTCATCGCGCGGTTCTGCCCGGTGGCGGAGCTCGGTGCCGTCGGCTCCACCATGCACAAGGTGAACGAGGCGGCGCCGGTGGCCGAGCTGCGCGACCTGCGCCGCGCTGTACCGCATGGTGCTCGAGGAGGCCTTCGCCTGAGCGGCGCGCCGCCGACGACCCGCGGCATCGTCGCCGCCGGGCTGCGCGGCGCCTTCCGCCTGGCCCAGGGCAAGCCGGACGGGCTGCTGCTGGTCGAGGCCTCGCCCGAGGGCCTGGCCCGCAGCTTCTGGGCGGCGGCGCTTTGCCTGCCCGGCTTTCTCGCGCTCAAGCTGCTGTCCTGGGCCGGCGACGGCGTGCCTGCGGCGGGCTTCGCGCGTGCCATGACGGCCGAGCTGATCGGCTATGCCGCGGCCTGGGCCGGCTTCGCGCTCGCCTCCCTGCCGCTGGCCGAGGCGCAGGGGCGCCGCGCGGAGTGGCCGCGCTTCATCGCGGCCTGGAACTGGGCCAACGCGGTGCAGTACCTGGTGCTGATCGCGCTCACCGTGCCCGCCGCCTTCGGCCTGCCCGAAGCCGTCGCCCAGGGCCTGGGGCTGGCGGCGCTGGGCTACGCGCTATGGCTCGAATGGTTCGTGGCGAAGACGGCGCTGCGGCTGCCGGGCGGCACGGCGGTGCTCTTCGTCGGGCTCGACTTGATGCTGGGGATCTTCATCGGCGGGCTGGTCGGCCGGCTGGCGGGCGGGTGACTGCCGCGGCGGACACCCTGGCCGCGCTCCGCCGCGGCGACCTTGCCGGCACCCGGGTGCTGCGCCTTGCCGGCCTCGGCCTGCGTGGATTCCCGGCCGAGATCCTCGGCCTCGCCGAGACCCTCGAACTGCTCGACCTCAGCGGCAATGCGCTGGAGGCGCTGCCGCCAGGCCTCGCCCGCTGCCGCCGCCTGGCGGTCTTCTTCGGCTCGGGCAACCGCTTCGGCCGGCTGCCGCCGGTGCTGGGCGAATGCCCGGCGCTCAGCCAGGTCGGTTGCCGCGGTAGCGCCCTGGCGGAGGTCCCGGCCGAGGCCCTGCCGCCTGGGCTGCGCTGGCTGACCCTGACCGACAACCACCTCGCCACGCTGCCGCCGGCCCTCGGGGAGCGTCCGGCACTGCAGAAGCTGATGCTCTCCGGCAACCGCCTGGAGCGCCTGCCGGCGGGGCTGGCCGGCGCCGGCAGGCTCGAGCTGCTGCGCATCGCCGCCAACCGCTTCGAGGCATTGCCGCCCTGGCTGGACGGCCTGCCCCGGCTTGCCTGGCTGGCCATGGCCGGCAATCCCTGCGAGGGCGCGGGCATGGCCCCGGCCGCCCCGGCGGTGGACTGGTCCACCCTCCGCCCCGGCACGCTGCTGGGGGAGGGGGCCTCGGGCCGCGTCCATGCTGCGCTCTGGGCGGGCCGCCCCGTCGCGCTCAAGCTTTTCAAGGGCGCCATGACCAGCGATGGCTTGCCGGAGCGCGAGATGGCCGCCTGCCTCGCCGCCGGCGCGCACCCCCATCTGGTCGGCGCGCTGGGGCGGCTGGCAGGGCATCCGGATGGATCGCAGGGATTGGTGATGCCGCTGCTGCCGCCGGGCTGGCGGGTCCTTGCCGGCCCGCCAAGCCTTGAGAGCTGCAGCCGCGACATCTACGACCCCGGCCTGCGGCTGACGCCGGCGGTGGCGCTTCGCCTTGCCCGGGGCATCGGCGCGGCGGCGGCGCATCTGCACGGCCAGGGGCTGCTGCATGGCGACCTCTACGCCCACAACGTGCTGTGGGACGGCACGGTGGGGGCGGCGGTGCTCAGCGACCTCGGCGCCGCAGCCTTCCTGCCGCCCGGTGCGACGGGGGTGGCGCTCAGGCGCCTGGAGGTGCGGGCCTGGGGCCTGCTGCTGGGCGAGTTGCTGGATCGCTGCGACGACGCGGTGCCGGACCTTGCCCGGGCGGTGGAACGCGCCTGCGTGCAGCCGGAGGTGGCAGCCCGGCCAGCGCTGGCGGAGGCCCTGGCGATGCTGCCGGCCTGACCTCGATCACGGCGACAGCGGCCTGCGTTCAAAGGTGAACGCGGCGCCGCCAGAACGCGTTGTTTCTCGGGCAGAGCCAGGCGTTCGGGCGTTCACGCCCTGCGGCCGTCGGCCCTACCCCCAGTCCGGCTCCTGCGCATACCGCACGAAACTGAAGCAGAGCCCTTCGGCCGGTGCCGTCTGCCCCGCCTGGGTCCGGTCCGCGCTCTCCAGCACCCGCCGGGGCCAGTCGACGCCGCGCTTCCCCTGGCCGACCTCGAGCAACGTGCCGGCGAGGTTGCGGATTTGGTGGTGCAGGAAGCTGCGCGCCTCGGCGACCATCACCACCTCATCCCCCTGCCGGCGCACCTCCAGCCGGTCCAGCGTCCGGATCGCGCTCTTGGCTTGGCAGGCCGCCGCGCGGAAGGCGGAGAAATCGTGCCGCCCCAGCAACCGCTGCGCTGCCGCATGCATCGCCGGCACGTCCAGGCGCTGCGCCACGTGCCAGACCCGGCCGAGCTCCAGCGCCGGCCGCGCCCGCCGGTTGAGGATGCGGTAGCGGTAGCCGCGGTGGACCGCCGAGAAGCGCGCGTTCCAGCCCTCAGGCGCCCGCGCCGCCGAGACAACCGCCACGGGATGCGGCTTGGTGTGGAAATTCAGCGCCTCGCGCAGCCGGTCCGGCGGGAGGTCGCGGTCGAGGTCGAGCTGCGCCACCTGGCCTTCGGCGTGGACCCCGGCATCCGTCCGTCCGGCGGCGATGGTGGCCGGCACCACCCCGCCATTCAGCCGCGCCGCCGCCTCCTCCAGCACCTGCTGGACCGAGAGCCCGTTCGCCTGCCGCTGCCAGCCGACGAAGGGCCCGCCGTCATATTCCAGGGTCAGGGCGTAGAGCGGCATCGGCCCCCCGATCGTCGGAGCGCCGCCCGGCGCGGAGGCGTGAATCGGCGGGCCGACATCAGCCCCCGATCGTCGGAGCGCCGCCTGGCGCGGAGGCGTGAATCGGCGGGCCGACATCAGCCCCCGATCGTCGAAGCGCCGCCTGGCGCGGAGGCGTGAATCGGCGGGCCGGCATCAGCCCAGGATGGTGCCGGAGGGCAAGGGGAACCCCCGCAGGAAATTCGCCGCCGGCAGCGGGCCGCGGCCCGGGCGCTGCAGCCGCAGCAGGCGCAGCGCACCGGCGCCGCAGGCGATGGTCGCGGCATCGTCCAGCACCGTGCCGGGCGGTGCCTTCCCCGGCGCCGGCTCGGCCGCCAGCACGCGGATCTGCTCCCCGGCATGGGTGAAGAAGGTGCCCGGCCAGGGATTGAGCGCCCGCACCCGGCGGTCGAGCGCCGCGGCCTCCTGCGCCCAGTCGAGCACGCCATCCGCCTTGGCGAGCTTGGCAGCATAGGTCACCCCCGCCTCCGGCTGCGGCACCGGCGCGGGCGGCTCGGCCAGGGCGCGCAGGATCAGCCCCGCGCCGATCCCGGCCAAGGCGTCGTGCAACTCGGGCGTCGTGGTGCGCGGGCCGATCGGGGTGGCGCCCTTCAGCAGCATCGGGCCGGTATCCAGCCCTTCCTCCATCTGCATGATGGTGACGCCGCTCTCGGCATCCCCGGCCAGGATCGCCGCCTGGATCGGCGCCGCGCCGCGCCAGCGCGGCAGCAGGGAGGCATGGATGTTGAGGCAGCCGCGCCGGGGCGCGTCCAGCATGGCCTTCGGCAGGATCAGCCCATAGGCGGCGACCACCGCCACATCGAGATCGAGCGCGGCGAAGGCGGCATGCGCGGCGACGTCCTTCCGCACCCGTGCCGGGGTCCGCACCGCCAGCCCCAGCGCCAGCGCCGCCTGGTGGACCGGGCAGGGCGTCTCCCGCTGGCCGCGGCCGGCCGGGCGGGGCGGCTGGCAATAGACCGCGACGATCTCGTGCCCCGCCGCATGCAGCGCCCGCAGGGCCGGCACGGCGAAGTCCGGGCTGCCCATGAAGGCGAGGCGCATCACGCGCCCTCGCGCGCCTTGTTCTTCAGGTCCTTGGCCAACTTCCGCAGCAGCATGTTGCGCTTCAGCGTGCTGATGTGGTCGACGAAGAGCACGCCGTTCAGGTGGTCGTATTCATGCTGCAGGCAGGTCGCCAGCAGCCCGTCCGCCTCGATCTCCGCTTCGCGCCGCCGAGGTCGTGGTAGCGCATCTTGACCCGCGCCGGCCGCGTCACGTCGGCATACTGGCCGGGCAGGGAGAGGCAGCCTTCCTCCCGCTCCGCCAGCTCGTCGCTGACTGCGACGATCTCGGGGTTGACCAGGACCATGGGATCCGGCTTGTCGCCCTTCTGGATGTCGACCACGAATAGCCGCAGCAGGCTGCCGACCTGCGGCGCCGCCAGCCCGATCCCCGGCGCCTTGTACATCGCGTCCAGCATCCGCGGCGCGAGCGCCCGGACGGCATCGGCATCGGCGGGGCCGACCGGGCGCGCCTTGGCGCGCAGCCGCGGGTCGGGCACCAGGAGGATGGCCAGGGGATCAGCGTTCGGATCGTCGTCGGGCATGATGCGGCGGAAGTAGCCGCCGGGCGACCCCCTGCAACGGCCGCCCCGCCTGACGACATTCCCAGCCGAGACCGGGTGCTTCGGGCCCGGCCCACCGCTTCGCTCCACATGAGGAGGCCCCCATGTCCCGCCCATCGGTCTTCGGATCGCCCCTGTTCCTCGGCTTCGACCACCTCGAGCAGATGCTCGACCGGGTCGCCAAGAACGCCGACGGATACCCGCCCTACAACATCGAGCAGACCGGCGACAACCGGCTGCGCATCACGCTGGCCGTCGCCGGCTTCGCGATGGACGACCTGCAGATCACGCAGGAGGACAACCAGCTGGTGATCCGTGGCCGGCAGAAGGACGATTCGGACGGCCGGATCTTCCTGCATCGCGGCATCGCCGCGCGGCAGTTCCAGCGCGCCTTCGTGCTGGCGGAGGGGATCGACGTGGAAGGCGCCTGGCTCGACAACGGCCTGCTGCACGTGGATCTGCGCCGGCCGCAGCCGGAGGTGCGGGTGAAGACCATCCCGATCGGTGGCGGCAACGCCGCCGCCGGTGGCGAGGGGATCGCCCCTGGTCCCAAGCTGAACGGCAGCGCCCGGCCGATCGTGGAGGGCCGGGTGACCCGGGGTTGACGCCGCGGAAAGCAGGCCAAGGATTAGACTGACATCCGGGGCTGACAAGCGAACCCGGCGCGCTGCACGGCGCTAGGTTCCTTGAACGCTCCCCACCGCATGGGCTTCGGCCATGCCGGCAGGAGAATGTGAGATGAAGAGCAGCAATTCCGACAATGGTCAGATGGACACCGGCACCGTGGCGCTGTCCCTGCGGCAGTTGTCCGTCGCCGACTGGCAGCGCTTCGGCGCGCAGGAGATCGCCTATATCCGGCCGGTCCTGGTGAACGGCGTGCATGCCATGGCGATCCACGCCGCGGACGGCACCCCGATCGGCGCCGCGCCGAATGCCGACATGGCGATCGCCGCCATCCTGCAGCACGAGATGGCGCCCGCCCTGGTGCACTGAACCGCCCTGCGGCGCGGCGGCGGGCCGCCGCGCCGGGGCCGCCTATCTGAGGTGCGTTAACCGGCCGGGGCGTCGATCCAGCCGACGCAGCCATCGGCGCGGCGATAGACCACGTTCAGCACCCCGGAGCCGCTGTTGCGGAACATCAGCACCGGCTGGTGCGTGAGGTCGAGACGCATCACCGCCTCGCTCACGCTCAGCCGGGCGATCGCGGTCGGCTGCTCCGCAACGATCACGCTGTGGTCGATCCGCGCGCCGTCCACCGGCGCGGTCCCGGCCGCCTCGGCCTCGTCCTCGGGCTGCAGCACGTATTGCGTGGCGGTCTCGGCCTCCGGCTCGGGCGCCCGGGTATCGGCCAGGCTGCGCGCATGCTCGTTGACCCGCCGCCGGTAGCGGCGCAGGCGCTTGGCCACGTGCTCCGCCGCCACCTCAAAGGCGCGATGCGCGTCCGCCCCTTCGCCCTCGCCCCGCATGAACAGGTTGCGCCCCGCCTTCAGGTTGATGTCGCAGGCGAAGGCGCCGGCTTTCCCCTTCACGTCGCGCCGGAAGGTGACGTTGGCCTCCAGCGCATGGTCGAAGTACTTCTGCGTGATGGTGGCCAGGCCCTCGCGGACATGGGTCTGCAGCGCTTCCCCGGTCTCGACCTGCTTGCCGGCGACGGTGACATGCATGGGGGCAATCCCTCCTGTCCCAAGATGGGGAGGGGCGCCCGGCTGGGCCCAGGGTGACGCAAGGGGTTGCGCACCATGTGCGTGCCGTCCGGCTGCGGAAGACCTGGGCCGTCCGGCAGGATCAGGCCGGGACGGCCTTCTCCCGTTTACGTTGCACGGATGATGGGATCCGCAACGCCTCGCGGTATTTGGCCACCGTTCTCCGGGCGATGTCTACGCCTTCCTGGCGTAATCGCTCGACAATCGCATCGTCGGACAGGACGGACTCGGCCTCCTCGGCGGCGATCATGCCGCGGATCCGCCAGCGCACGGCTTCGGCGCTGTGCTGCTCCCCGCCACGGGTGCCGGCGATGGCCGTGGTGAAGAAGTATTTCAGCTCGAAGGTGCCGCGGGGCGTCGCGATGTACTTGTTGGCGGTGACGCGGCTGACCGTGCTCTCGTGCATCTGCACCTCCTCGGCGATGTCGCGGAGGATCAGGGGCCGCAGGTACTCGACGCCGTGGCGGAAGAAGCCGTCCTGCCGGCGGACGATCTCCTGCGCCACCCGGATGATGGTGTTGGCGCGCTGCTCGAGGCTCTTCAGCAGCCAGTTGGCGCTCTGCAGCTTCTCCGCCAGGAAGACCTTGTCGTCCCGGCTGCGGCTGCCGACCTGGCAGCGGGCATAGAAGCCGCGGTTGACCAGCACGCGGGGCAGGGTCTCGGGGTTCAGCTCCAGCAGCCAGCCGCCATCCTCGGCCCGGCGCATCAGGACATCGGGCACCACCACCGGGGCCGGCAGCTGGTCGAAGCTGGCGCCCGGCTTCGGGTCCAGCCGCTTCAGCTCGGCGATCATCTCCGCCATGTCCTCGGCATCGACGCCGCAGACCGCCATCAGCCCCGCCCGGTCGCGCCGTGCCAGCATGTCGAGGTTGTCGAGCAGCGCCTGCATCGCAGGATCCAGCCTGTTCTGCTCGGCCAGCTGGATCGCCAGGCACTCCGCCAGGTTGCGCGCGAACATGCCGGGCGGGTCGAAGCGCTGCATGCGGGCGCGCACCGCCCTGACCTTCTCCACCGCGCAGCCCATGGCCTCCGCGATCGCCGCATCCTCGACAGGCAGGCGGCCGGCGGCATCCACCATGGCCAGCAGCTGCGCCGCGATCAGCCGGTCGCGCGCATCCTGGAAGGTCAGCCGGACCTGCTCGCCCAGGTGCTCGCGCAGCGTCTGCCCCGAAGCGGCCAGGTCCTCGACCCCCGAGAGATCGTCGGCGAAATCGGCCCGGCCGCCGCGGCCATAGGGCGATTCGTAGCCGCTGCCGGCGTCGTAGACGTTGCTCCAATCCGCATCGAGCGGCGCGGCGCCGTCCTGCGGCAGCAGATCCGACACCGCCGCGCTGTGGCTGTCGGTCGCCGCGGCGACGGCCGGCAGCGGATCGACCCGGTGGCCGTCATCCGGCCCGGCCAGGATGCGCTCGTCGCGCTCCAGCAGCGGGTTGCGCTCCAGCTCCTCCTCGACGAAGGCGGCGACCTCGAGGTTGCTCGACTGCAGCAGCTTGATCGCCTGCCGCAGCTGCGGCGTCATCACCAGCGACTGCGACTGCCGCAGGTCGAGGCGCGGCGCCATGCTCATCTTTATGCCGCCCGGTACGCAGCCGCCACGCCAACCCCGCGTACCGGGCGGTGGCGCGCTGCGCGCGGTGGCAAGCTCACAGACTGAACCTTTCGCCGAGATAGACCCGCCGCACGCCCTCATGCGCGACGATATCGCGCGGCGCGCCTTCCATCAGCACCTGCCCGTCATGCAGGATATAGGCGCGGTCGATGATCTCCAGCGTCTCGCGCACGTTGTGGTCGGTGATCAGCACGCCGATCCCGCGGTCCTTCAGGTGCTTGACCAGGTCGCGGATCTCGCCGACCGCGATCGGGTCGATCCCGGCCAGAGGCTCGTCCAAAAGGATGTAGGAAGGGTGAGTGGCGAGCGCCCGGGCGATCTCGCAGCGCCGCCGCTCGCCGCCCGACAGGGCCAGGGCGGGGGCCCGGCGCAGATGGGCGATGCCGAACTCGGCCAGCAGCGCGTCCAGCATCTGCTCGCGCCGGTCGCGCACCGGCTCCACCACCTCGAGCGCGGCGCGGATGTTGTCCTCGACGGACAGGCCGCGGAAGATCGAGGCTTCCTGCGGCAGGTAGCCGAGGCCGAGCCGGGCGCGGCGGTACATCGGCAGGGTGGTGACGTCGTGGCCGTCCATCACCACGCGGCCCTCGTCCGGCTGCACCAGGCCGGTGATCATGTAGAAGGTGGTGGTCTTGCCGGCGCCGTTCGGGCCGAGCAGGCCCACGGCCTCGCCGCGCTTCAGGTTGATCGAGACGTTCCGCACCACCGGCCGCTTGCGGTAGCGCTTGCCGAGGCCGAAGGCGGCCAGGCCGCCCTCGCCGGGCAGGGACTTCAGCATCGGCGTGGCCAGCGCCTGGCTCAGCGTCTCGCTCATCGGCCGATCCTCACCGAGCCGGCGCCGGGGGCGGGCTGGGACTTGTCGGGCTGGCCCTTCTCGGCCGCGCCCTCCTGCTGGTTCGGCACGATCAGCCCCTGCACCCGGGCGCCGGGCGAGGAAACCAGCCGGGCGACGCCGGTCCGCATGTTCACGATGGCTTCCCGCCCGTTGATCTGGTTGTCGCCGCGGGTGATGCGGACATCGCCGAGCAGGCGGGCCATGCCGGTCTGCGCGTTGTAGACGCCGCGATCGCCGCGGACCACTTCGGTCGCGGTGCGGATCTCGACATTCCCGTAGGCCTCGACCCGGTCCATCCGGCCGGCGCCGGGCGGCTCCTTCTCCCCCGGGGCGAGGGCCGGGCGCGGCGCGGGCGGCGGCGCGCCGGGGCCGCCGGCACCTTCCAGGAAATAGGCCACGAGCGTGTCGCCGGCGACGCGGCGGTTTTCCGCCGGCTCCGTCACCACGGCGCCGCCGCGGGCGACCGCCATGCGCTTCTGCGACCAGTATTCCAGGCTGTCCTTTGCGGTGATGACCTGGCTCGGCGTCGTCAGCGACAGGTCGCGGCCGGTCAGCACCAGCACCGCCTGGTCGATGTCGTAGACGGCGCGGTCGCCGCGGGCGGTGTCGGTGGCGGTGGTGATCTTCACCCGCCCCTCGGCCTCCAGCCGCCAGATCTCGTTGTTGCCGCCGGGCGCGGCATCCATCGGCGCGGCGGCCTGCTGCGAGGCGGGCCGGGTCGCGGCCGGCTGGCCGGGTTGCTGGCCGGCCGGGCGGTAGCGGGCCAGCAGCCTGTCGGCATCGACCGTCACCCCGGCGCGGACGGCGCGGGCATTGCCGCGGGCGATCACGACCTGCTCGGCCTGCCGCCATTCGATGCCATCGGTCGCGGTGACGTCCACCGGGCCGCCCTGCGACAGGTCGATGTTCTGCGCCGCGGCGCAGAGCGGCAGGGCCAGCACGGCCGCGCCGAGGAGCAGCGCGCGGCGCATCAGCGGCCGCCTTCCAGCACCGCATGGGCGCGGCCGGTGAAGACCACCACCGCGCCGCGGTCGCGGATGCGAAAGCCCTCAGCCGTCAGGGTGCCGAAGCCGCCCTGGGCGGCGACGGGAGCGTCGCCCTCGGCGGTGCCGGCCTCCATCTCCACCTTGGCTTCCTGGGTCAGCAGCATGGTGCCGTTGTCATGGTAGATCGTGACATCCCCCGCGAGATCGAGCTTGCCGGCCGGCTTGTCGTAGCGGCCGGTATGGGACTGCACGTAGATCCAGGCGCCGTCGCTCATGGTGATGTCGCCGCGCGGCTCCTCGAGGTTCAGGATCTCGGCGGCGCCCTCCTGCTGGCCGGCGCGGGCGGTGACGGTGAAGGGGCGGTTCAGCTCGTCCACCCCCTGGTAGCGCGGGTTGACCACGCGCAGCGCCTCGGCGCGCGGCTGGACGGTGCGGCGGAAGGAGACGCGGGAGCGTTCCTCGTTCCCCTCGATCTCCGGCCAGAAGACGACGGCGCCGAGCAGGACCAGGGCGAGCGCCGGCAGCAGCCGCTTGGTCCAGGCGACCACGAAGCGGCGCCTGGCCATCTGGCCGACGGTCGGCGCTGCACGGGCGCGGGAAGGCGGCAGCATGTGCCGCGGCGCGGTCCCGGCGGTCAGGGAGGCGGGAGCCTGGCTGCGGGAAGCGGGGCGCGAGGGCGGGGTGTGGTCCGGCATCACCGGCGGCATACCGCGGCGGCCCGGGCGGGGCGCCCGGTGTTGCGGTCACGGATCGGCGAAAGGGCGCGATGGGTCAGGTCCACGGCCGGATGTATGGGCTGGGGCGTGCCGGGGGTCAATGAGCCGTTCCCGTATCGGACAAGAATCGTGCCAGGATGTGACCGCCGGCTCGGAAGAAGGCGTCCCGCCCCGGGGCGGCGGCGCTAGTGGGCGAAGATGTCCGGCTCGGCATAGCCGAGCAGATCGAGCGCGCCGCGGGTGGGCAGGAAGCCGAAGCAGGCCTGCGCCAGGTCCAGCCGCCCCTCCCGTTGCAGCAGGCCCTCGAGCCGGGCCCAGAGCGCATGCAGGTGCAGCACGTCGGAGGCCGCATAGGCCATCTGCTCGGCGGTCAGCTCGGGCGCCCCCCAGTCGGAGCTCTGCTGCTGCTTCGACAGGTCGACCCCCAGCAGATCCCTGCAGAGATCCTTCAGCCCGTGCCGGTCGGTGAAGGTGCGCACCAGCTTGGCGGCGACCTTGGTGCAGATCACCGGCGCCACCGTGACGCCCAGGTTGTGCTGCAGGGCGGCGCAGTCGAAGCGGGCGAAGTGGAACAGCTTGGTGACCGCCGGGTCGGCCAGCATGGCCTTCAGGTTCGGGCAGTCCGCGCCGCGGCCGCCGAGCCCGGGCGGGATGATCTGCACCAGGTGCGCGTTGCCGTCGCCGGAGGAGAGCTGCACCAGGCAGAGCCGGTCGCGCTGCGGCTTCAGCCCCATCGTCTCGGTATCGATCGCCACCATGGGGCCGAGCGAGAGGCCGTCGGGCAGGTCGTGCCGGTGCAGGGTGATCACGGGGCGGCTCCTCGACCGGGTGCCGCGCGGGAAAAGAAAGGTTCGCACGGGGCCCGAATGATGCTCAGCGAAGCCGGTACCCCGGAGGGGTGATACTCGCTGCGGGAGAATGGTGCCCAGGAAAGGACTCGAACCTTCACGACCTTGCGGTCACTGGCACCTGAAGCCAGCGCGTCTACCAATTCCACCACCTGGGCACAGGGTGCGGAGCCGGCGGGGTGTTGTCCGCCGGGAGCGCGGAAATAGAGCGATGGCCGGGGGCGTCAAGCGCCCCCGGGGCGGGTTTTTGCGGCGATCCGCGGCGGCTGCATCGGCGGCCGGTTGGCGCTCCCGGCCGGCGCGCCATATCGTCCGGCTGCCTGGATGGGAGCTGACAGCATGCGCGGAACCACGGTACGCAAGGTCGCCACGGTCTTCGGGGGTACCGGCTTCATCGGCCGCTACGTGGTCCAGCGGCTGGCGACCATGGACTATGTCGTCCGCGTCGCCACCAGCCATCCGAATGCCGGGCACTTCCTGCAGACCCAGGGCCGCGTCGGGCAGATCGTGCCGCTGGCGGCCAGCGTCGCCGATCCGGGCGCGGTGGCCCGCGCGGTCGCCGGCGCCGACCTCGTGGTCAACCTGGTCGGCATCCTGCACGAGCGGCGCCCCGGCGACTTCCAGCGGCTGCAGGCCGAGGGCGCCGGCACGGTCGCACGGCTCGCGGCCGAGGCGGGGGTGGAGCGGCTGGTGCAGGTCTCGGCGATCGGCGCCGCCGCGGACAGCCCGAGCCAGTATGGCCGGACCAAGGCCGCGGGCGAGGCGGCGGTGCGCGCGGCCTTCCCCGGCGCGGTGATCCTGCGGCCTTCCATCGTCTTCGGGGCGGAGGACCAGTTCTTCAACCGCTTCGCCGGTATGGCACGGCTGCTGCCCTTCATGCCGGTGGTGGCGGGGGCGACGCGCTTCCAGCCGGTCTATGTCGGCGACGTGGCCGATGCGGTGGTGGCGGCGGCGACGCGCGACGACGCGCCGGGAGCAGACCTACGAGCTAGGCGGGCCGCGGGCGATCAGCTTCCGCGATTTGCTGCGCTTCATCCTCGACACCACCGGGCATCGCCGACCGATGCTGGACATGCCGGACGGGCTGGTGCGGCTGCAGGCGCGGCTGTCGGAATTCCTGCCCAACCCGCCGCTGACGCGGGACCAGTTGGTGATGCTGCAGCGGGACAATGTCGTCTCGCCCGGCGCGAAGGGGTTGGCCGATCTCGGGATCGCGGCGAAATCGGTCGAGGCGGTGGTGCCGGGCTACCTGGCACGGTTCCGGCCGGGCGGCGGCCGCCGGCCCGTGGTCGCGGGATGATTGGTCCGATCTGGTCCTATCTCTGACCAGCTGGCCACGTCGGTGCGTAGGGAGGCAAGCCTACTGGGTCCAGATAGGGCATTGAAGCTGCCCTAACGCCAAAAAGACTTCGCCTGCAGCGGGCAGCGGTCTTATTGCTGCGCACAACGCCCCGGTGGGCGGCCGGATGCGCGCGCCGGGGCAATCCCGGCGCTGCGCGGCTCGCCGATCTCGCCTTTTGTGCAAGCAAGGACCGCGCCATGGCCGAACGGATGCTGCAATCCGTGCGTCTCTCCCAGGCCCAGCCGGAGAAACGCGACGTCGCCGCCCGCCGGTCCGATTTCGGCGAGATCTACCAGTACGAGGAATTCGACACCGGCGCGGCCGCCCAGCAGGCCAGCCGCTGCAGCCAGTGCGGCGTGCCCTTCTGCTCCGTCCACTGCCCGCTGAACAACAACATCCCGGACTGGCTGAAGCTGACTGCCGAGGGCCGGCTGGAGGAGGCCTACGAGGTCTCCGCCGCCACCAACACCTTCCCCGAGATCTGCGGCCGCATCTGCCCCCAGGACCGGCTCTGCGAGGGCAATTGCGTCATCGAGAAAGGCTTCGAGAGCGTCACCATCGGCGCGGTCGAGCGCTACATCACCGACACCGCCTGGGAGAAGGGCTGGGTCAAGCCGCCGACCCCGCGGGCGGAGCTGCCCTGGAGCGTCGGCATCATCGGCGCCGGTCCGGGCGGCCTGGCCGCGGCCGAGAAGCTGCGGCTGCGCGGCTACCAGGTGCATGTCTACGACCGCTACGACCGCGTCGGCGGGCTGATGATCTACGGCATCCCGAACTTCAAGCTGGAGAAGGATGTCGTCCTCCGCCGCTGGCAGCAGTACGAGGCCGGCGGCATCCACTTCCACCTGAACTGCGCCGTGGGGCGCGACCTAACGCTCGCCGAGCTGCGGGAGCGGCATGACGCCGTCTTCATCGCCACAGGCGTCTACAAGGCGCGCGACATCGAGGGCATCGGCAGCGGCCTCGGCGGCATCGTCGCGGCGCTCGACTACCTGACCGCCTCCAACCGCGACAACCTGGGCGACCCGGTGCCCGACTTCGCCTCCGGCGCGCTGAACGCGCAGGGCAAGCGGGTGGTCGTGGTCGGCGGCGGCGACACCGCCATGGACTGCGTCCGCACCGCGGTGCGCCAGGGCGCGGCGGCCGTCACCTGCCTCTACCGGCGAGACAAGGCGAACATGCCGGGCTCGATGCGCGAGGTGAAGAACGCCGAGGAGGAGGGCGTGGGATCCGGCCTGGCTCGCGGCGCCGGAAGCCTTCGTGGGCGATGGCCAGGTGACCGGCGTGCGCGCCGTCCGCATGCATCTCGGCCTGCCCGACGCCACCGGCCGGCAGCAGGTGGCGCCGATCCCCGGCAGCGCCTTCACCATCCCCTGCGACCTGGCGATCAAGGCGCTGGGCTTCGACCCGGAGGACCTGCCGCGCGCCTTCGACGAGCCGGCCCTGCCGGTGACGAGATGGGGCACGCTGAAGGTGCACCACCGCACCATGATGACCGACCTGCCCGGCGTCTTCGCCGGCGGCGACATCGTCCGCGGCGCCTCCCTGGTGGTCTGGGCGATCCGCGACGGCCGCGACGCGGCCGACCAGATCGATGCTTATGTGAGGGCGAAGGTCGGCGACAAGCTGGCCGTGGCGGCGGAGTGATGGCGATGGACAGCAGCAGCGAGACCGGCGCGGCTTTCGTCGAAAGCTTCCTGGCCAACCAGGCCCGCCTCGAATCCGCCGGCGTGGACACGGTGGAGCACGATGCCTGCGGCGTCGGCCTGGTCGCCTCGCTCGACGGGCGCGCGCATCGCCGCGTCGTGCAGGCCGGCATCGATGCGCTGAAGGCGGTGTGGCACCGCGGCGCCGTCGACGCCGACGGCAAGACCGGCGACGGCGCCGGCATCCATATCGAGGTGCCGCAGGACTTCTTCGCCGAGGTAGTGCAGCGCGGCGGTGACCGGCTGCGCCCGGGCCGAATCGCGGTCGGCATGGTCTTCCTGCCGAAGACCGATCTCGGCGCGCAGGAGCGCTGCCGGCAGATCGTCGAGACCGAGATCCTGACCGCCGGCTACGGGATCTATTCCTGGCGCCAGGTGCCGATCGACACCGCCTGCATCGGCGAGAAAGCCAATGCGACGCGGCCGGAGATCGAGCAGATCCTGATCTACGATCCGGAGCAGCGCGAGGAGGCGATCGTCGAGCGGGACATGTACGTCATCCGCCGGCGGATCGAGAAGCAGGCCATCGCCTCGCAGATCCCCGAGCTCTACCTCTGCTCGCTCTCCAGCCGCTCGATCATCTACAAGGGCATGTTCCTGGCGGAGAGCCTGACGGGATCCTACCCGGACCTGCTCGACGCGCGCTTCGTCTCGCGCTTCGCCGTCTACCACCAGCGCTACAGCACCAACACCTTCCCGACCTGGCGCCTGGCGCAGCCCTTCCGCATGATCGCGCATAACGGCGAGATCAACACCGTCCATGGCAACGCCAACTGGATGAAGAGCCACGAGACGCGGCTGAGCCACCCGCTGCTCGACCCCTATCTCGACGACATCAAGCCGGTGGTGCAGGCCGGCGGGTCCGACACCGCGACGCTCGACAACGTCTTCGAGCTGCTGGTGCGCGGCGGCCGCGACGCGCCGATGGCCAAGGCCATGCTGATCCCCGAGAGCATCGGCAACAACGCCACGATGCCGGACGCGCATCGCGAGTTCTTCCTCTACTGCAACGCCGTGATGGAGCCCTGGGACGGGCCGGCGGCGATCTGCGGCACCGATGGCCGCTGGATGATCGCCGGGCTCGACCGCAACGGGTTGCGGCCGCTGCGCTACACCCAGACCGCGGACGGGCTGCTGATCGTCGGCTCCGAGACCGGCATGGTGAAGATCGCCGAGGAGGCGATCGTGGCCAAGGGCAGGGTCGGACCCGGCCAGTGCATCGGCGTCGACCTCGCCGAGGGCAAATCCTATTCCGACGCCGCGCTCAAGGACATGATGGCGGCGCGCCGGCCCTATGGCCAGTGGACCGAGCGCACCATCCGCATCGACGGTATCGTCAAGGCCGAGCAGGGCGAGCCGGTGACCTATACCGGGGAGGCGCCTGCGCCGCCGCCAGCTTGCGGTCGGCTACACGCTGGAGGAGCTGGAGACCATCCTGCACCCGATGGTGGAGGACAGCGCCGAGGCCATCGGCTCGATGGGCGACGACACGCCGATCGCGGTGCTGTCCGGCCAGTATCGCGGCCTGCACCACTATTTCCGCCAGACCTTCAGCCAGGTGACGAACCCGCCGATCGACAGCCTGCGCGAGACGCGGGTGATGACGCTGAAGACCCGGCTCGGCAATCTCGGGAACATCCTCGACGAGGACCCGACCCAGTGCGACATGCTGATGCTGGACAGCCCGGTGCTGTCCAACGCCGAATTCGCCGCGATGCGCGACTACATGGGCGCCACGGCCTGCGAGGTCGACTGCACCTTCGCGGTCGCCGAGGGCGAGCCCGGCCTGCGCCGCGCCATGGAGCGCATCCGCCGCGAGGCGGAGGAGGGCGTCCGCAGCGGCTGCGCCCACATCATCCTGACCGATGAGCAGCAGGGGCCCGAGCGCGCGCCGATCCCGATGATCCTGGCCGTCGCCGGCGTGCATGCGCACCTTGTCAAGACCTCGCTGCGGACCTTCACCAGCCTGAACGTGCGCAGCGCGGAATGCGTGGATGTGCACTACTTCGCCGTGCTGATCGGCGCCGGCGCCACCACGGTGAACGCCTACCTGGCGCAGGAGAGCATCGCCGACCGGCACCGCCGCGGGCTGTTCGGCGAGACCTCGCTGCAGGACTGCGTCGCCCATTACAAGAAGGCGGTGGACAAGGGCCTGCTGAAGGTGATGTCCAAGATCGGCATCTCGGTCATCAGCAGCTACCGCGGGGGATGAATTTCGAGGCGATCGGCCTGTCGCGCGCGCTCGTCGCCGAATTCCTGCCCGGCATCCCGTCCCGCATCTCCGGCATCGGCCTCTCCGGCATCGCGCGGCGCGTGCTGGCGCTGCACCGCACCGCCTGGGATGCCGATGCTGTCACCCTGCCGGTCGGCGGCCTCTACAAGCTGCGGAAGCGCGGCGAGAGCCACGCCTTCGATGGCGGGCTGATCCACGCCCTGCAGAAGGCGGTGGAGACCGACAGCTACACCACCTTCAAGCGCTATTCCGACGCGGTGCGGAAGCTGCCGCCTGTGGCGCTGCGCGACCTGCTCGACTTCCGCACCGAGGGCCGGACTTCGATCGCGCTCGAGGAGGTCGAGAGTATCACCGAGATCCGCAAGCGCCTCGTCGCGCCCGGCATCTCGCTCGGTGCCCTCAGCCCCGAGGCGCACGAGACACTCTCCATCGCCATGAACCGCATCGGCGCCAAGTCCGATAGCGGCGAGGGCGGCGAGGACCCGGCGCGGGCGAAGCCGCGCGCGAACGGCGACAACGCCAACAGCGCCATCAAGCAGATCGCCTCGGGCCGCTTCGGCGTCACCGCCGAGTACCTCAACGCCTGCAAGGAGATCGAGATCAAGGTGGCGCAGGGCGCGAAGCCCGGCGAGGGCGGGCAGCTGCCGGGCTTCAAGGTGACCGGGCTGATCGCCAGGCTGCGGCACTCGACGCCGGGCGTGACGCTGATCTCGCCGCCGCCGCACCACGACATCTACTCGATCGAGGACCTGGCGCAGCTCATCTACGACCTGAAGCAGATCAACCCGGATGCGACGGTCTGCGTGAAGCTGGTCAGCCGGTCCGGCATCGGCACCATCGCCGCCGGCGTCGCCAAGGCGAAGGCGGATGCCATCCTGGTCTCCGGCCATTCGGGCGGCACCGGCGCCTCGCCGCAATCCTCCATCAAGTATGCCGGCCTGCCCTGGGAGATGGGGCTGTCCGAGACCCACCAGGTGCTGCAGCTCAACCGCCTGCGCCACCGGGTGAAGCTGCGCACCGATGGCGGGCTCAAGACCGGCCGCGACGTGGTGATCGCGGCGATGCTCGGTGCCGAGGAATTCGGCATCGGCACCGCCTCGCTCGTGGCCATGGGCTGCATCATGGTGCGGCAGTGCCACAGCAACACCTGCCCGGTCGGCGTCTGCAGCCAGGACGAGACGCTACGGCAGAAATTCACCGGCACCCCGGAGAAGGTGATCAACCTCTTCAGCTTCGTGGCGGAGGAGGTGAGGAGATCCTCGCCTCGCTCGGCTACCGCAAGCTGACCGACGTGATCGGCCGCACCGACCTGCTGAAGCAGGTCAGCCGCGGGTCGGAGGATCTCGACGACCTCGACCTCAATCCGCTGCTGGTCCAGGCCGATGCCGGGCCGCATGCCCGCTACTGCACCCAGGAAGGCCGCACCGAGGTGCCGGAGACCCTGGATGCCGACATGATCCGCGACGCCGCGGCGCTGTTCGAGCGCGGCGAGAAGATGCAGCTGCAGTACAACATCCGGAACACCCACCGCGCCATCGGCACCAAGATCAGCAGCAAGATCACCCGGAAATTCGGCATGACCGGGCTGCAGCCGGGCCACCTGGACGGTCCGCCTGCGCGGCACCGCCGGCCAGTCGCTCGGCGCCTTCGCCGTGCAGGGCCTCAAGCTCGAGGTCTTCGGCGATGCCAACGACTATGTCGGCAAGGGCTTGTCGGGCGCCACCATCGTGGTTCGCCCGGCGCCCTCCTCGTCCCTCGTCTGGAACGAGAACAGCATCATCGGCAATACCTGCCTATACGGCGCGACGGCCGGCGAGCTGTTCGCCGGCGGCCTGGCCGGCGAGCGCTTCGCGGTCCGCAACAGTGGCGCGACGACGGTGATCGAGGGCTGCGGCGCCAGTGGCTGCGAGTACATGACCGGCGGCACGGTCGTGATACTCGGGGCGGTGGGCGACAATTTCGGTGCCGGCTTCACCGGCGGCGTGGCCTTCGTCTACGACCCGGAGGCGACCTTCGAGCGCCGGGTCAATCCCGACACGCTGCTCTGGTCGCGGCTCGCCTCGGCGCATTGGGACGGCGTGCTGAAGGGGCTGGTGGAGCGCCATGTGCAGGAGACGGGCTCGCGCCTCGCCGCCCGGCTGCTGAACAACTGGGCGCAGGAGAGAGGGCATTTCTGGCACGTCGTGCCGAAGGAATATGCCCGCTACCTGGCCCAGCCGATGGCCGACGCGGCGGCGGTCGCGGCGGAATAAGACGGGGATAAGGGAAGGCGCCGTGCCTGCGGCGCTTTCCCAGGCCCGGCGCCGATGGCATAAGCCGTCCCGTGCGAATCCTGTATCACCTCCCGCTCTCGCCCTTCGCCCGCAAGGTCCGCCTTGCGCTCGCGGAGAAGCGCATCCCCTTCGAGCTCCGCGTCGAGCGGGTCTGGGAAAGGCGGCCCGAATTCCTCGAGATGAACGCCGCCTGCACCGTCCCGGTGCTGCAGGAGCCGAACGGGCTGTCGATCGCCGACAGCTACGCCATCTGCGAATACCTGGACGAGGCCTATCCGGATACCGGACTGTTCGGCCGGACCCTGGCCGAACGCGCCGAGACCCGCCGGCTGGTCGCCTGGTTCGACGGCAAGTTCGCCACCGAGGTCACCCGCAACCTGCTGTTCGAGAAGCAGATGAAGCGGCTGCTCGGCCGCGGCAACCCGGATGCCTCGGCGATCCGCGCCGGCTACCAGAACCTCAAGCCGCATCTCGAATACATCGGCTGGCTGGCGGAGACGCGGGCCTGGCTGGCCGGGCCGCAGGTCAGCCTGGCCGATTTTGCCGCCGCGGCGCAGCTTTCGGCGCTGGACTATATCGGCGACATCGACTGGTCGATGAACGAGGCGGCGAAGGAGTGGTATGCGCGCTGCAAGTCGCGGCCCTGCTTCCGGGCGCTGCTGGCGGAACGGGTGAGCGGGGTCACCCCGCCGACGCATTACGCCGACCTGGATTTCTGACGGCCCGGTCCGGCTTTTGTCGAGGCGGCGATTCACGCCCTGCGTGTTTCCACTCAGGACGATCGCAGGCTACCGCCGCTTCGGCCCAGCCTCGTTCAGCGCCAGGTTCTGCTGCGCCAGGTCGGCCGCGGCACTGTCCGGCGCCACCTCGATCGTCCGTTCCCAATCCGCCCGGGCGCCGCGGGCATCGCCGCGCAGCTGGCGGATGATGCCGCGCTCCAGCAGCGCCTCGGCATTCTCCGGCGCCAGGCGCAGCGCCCGGTCCACCGCGGCGGCGGCCTGGTCCACCCGTTCCAGGTGGCGCAGGGAGGCGGCGCGGAACACCCAGGCCTCGGCGCGGTCCGGGTCGGCGTCCAGCACCCGGCCCAGGTCCTCGAGCGCATCGGCGTAGCGGCCGAGCGTGCCGAGCGCCACCGCCCGGTCCAGCATGAGGTCGAGGTCGCCGGGCGCGATGGTCAGGCCCATGGTCGCCGCGCCGAAGGCCCGGCCGGACTGGTTGGCCAGCATCCAGGCCTGCACGGCCTGGGAGAAGATGGCGGCCCGCGCCGCGGCGCTGCCCTGGCTGCTGCGGCCCAGCGCTTCCAGCCGCTCGGCGGCCTTTTCCGGCTCCCCGAGGCCGAGCAGGGCCAGCGCGCCGCAATGCCGGGCGCCTTCGCCGCCCTGCGCGGCTTCCCAGGTCTCGGCGAAAGTCAGGGCGCCATCCGGGTCCTGCCGCAGCAGGCCGAGGCATTCCTCGTATTGCGGGCCGGCGGCGATGCGCGGGATGTCGGGCGGCAGGGGCAGCGGCTCGCCGGCGGCCTCGGCTTCCGGGCCGTTCAGCAGGAACAGGCCCGCACCGGCTGCGACGGCGAGGAAGGCGCCGGCAGCGGCACCGAGCAGGACGGGGCGGATGCGCGTCACGGCTGTACTCTAGCCGGATGCGCGAATCGGCGCCAGATCGACGGGATGAGGGATCAGCACATGAGCAGGCTCGTCGTCGCCGGCCTCGGCTACTGCGGCAGCGCCGTGGCGCGGCAGGCCGCGGCGGCCGGCTGGGCCGTGCAGGGCACGGCGCGCGACCCGGCCCGGGCGGCGGCGCCGGCCGGCGCGGCCGTGGTGCCGTTCGATGCGGCCGGCCCGGCGATCGCCGCCGCCACCCACCTGCTGGTGACCGCGGCGCCGGGGGAGGCGGGGACCCGGTGATCGCCGCCCATGCCGCGGCGATCCGTGCCGCGCCGGCCCTGCGCTGGATCGGCTACCTGTCCACCACCGGCGTCTATGGCGACCGCGGCGGGGCCGAGGTGGACGAGGCGACGCCGCCCGCCCCCGGCCAGCCGCGCAGCCAGCGGCGGCTGGACGCCGAACGGCAATGGGCTGCCCTGGCGGCTGGTCGCGCGCTCGACATCTTCCGCACCGGCGGCATCTACGGGCCGGGCCGCAGCGCCTTCGACGATTTGCGGGCGGGCACCGCCCGGCGCACGCTGAAGCCCGGGCATCTGTTCGGCCGCATCCACCGCGACGACATCGCCCTGGCCGTGATCGCTGCCATGGAACAGGACCGGCCGCCGGGCGCACGGGTGCTGCACCTGGTGGATGACGAACCGGCCGAGAGCGCCGTGGTGGTGGAGGAAGCGGCGCGGCTGCTCGGCATCGCCCCGCCACCCGCGGTGTCCTTCGAGCAGGCGCTGCCCGGCCTGTCCGCCATGGCGCGCAGCTTCTGGTCGGAGAACCGCCGCGTCGCCAATGCCGTGACCAAGGCGGCGCTCGACATCGCCTGGCGCTACCCGACCTACCGGGAGGGGTTAGCCGCCATCCTCGCCGAGGAGCGCGGCCAGGGTCCGGCGTAGCAGCGCCAGGTCCTGCGGCCGCGACAGCCGGTGGTCGCCATCCTTCACCAGCGTCACCTGCACGTCCGGGCCGGCGATGGCGGCGGCGATGCGCAGCGCGGTGTCCCAGGGCACGTCTGGGTCCTGCTGGCCCTGCAGCAGCCGGACCGGGGCGGCGACCGGCACCGGCGCGTGCAGCAGCAGGTGGCGCCGGCCGTCCTCCAGCAGCGCCCGGGTGATCGGGTAGGGGTCGCCATAGGCGCTCGGCCGGTGCCAGACGCCGTCGCGTTCGATGGCGGCGCGGGGCCCGGGCGGCAGGGCTTCCTCGATCCGCGCGGTGAAGTCGGGCGCCGCGGCGATGCCGATGAGGCCGGCCAGCCGCCATCCCTGAGCCTGCGATTCACGCTCCGCGCCGTCGGCGCTCCGCGATCGCAGGCCGCGCCGCAGCGCCAGCAGCAGGGAGATCCAGCCGCCCATGGAGGAGCCGATGAGGATCTGCGGCCCCTCGGTCAGCGCGTCCAGCACCGCCTCGGCATCCGCGGCCCAGCGGCCGATGGTGCCGTCGACGAAGCGGCCGCCGCTGGCGCCGTGGCCGCTGTAGTCGAAGCGCAGGAAGGCCTGGCCCCGCGCGGCGCAGAAGGCCGAGAGGTCCTCGGCCTTGCTGCCGGTCATGTCGCTGTTGAAGCCGCCGAGGAAGATGACGCCCGGTCCCCGCCCGGCCTGGCGGCGCCAGGCGAGCTCGACGCCGTCGCCGCGATCGAGGCGCCCGACCTCCTCGGTCATCGTCTGGCGCGGCCGATTCACCCCTTCGCGCCGGTCGGCGCTGCGGTCATCGGACGCGCTCACCGCCGCGGCAGCCCGCGCTGCGCCAGGTTGGCGAAGAGCGCGCCGGTGCCGAAGCTCCAGGGCGGGCAGGCATCGGTCCGCGCCACCTCGTTCACCAGCGCGCCCAGCCGGGGCGTGGCGATGCGGACGATGTCGCCGGGCTTGTGGGTGAAGCCCTGGCCCGGCGCGCCGCGGTCCTTGGACGGCGAGAAGGGCGTGCCGAGGAACAGCGCCGCGCCGTCCGGGTACTGGTGGTGCGGGCCGATCAGCTGGCCGACGATGTCCTTCATCTCGCGGCTGAGCAGCCCGACCGCGCCGGTCTCCTCCAGCCGGAAGCCGTCGGTGCCCTCGATCGAGAGGGTGATGTCGGCGCCGCGCACATCCTCCAGCCCGAAGCCGGGATCGAAGAGCCGCAGCACCGGGCCGAGCGCGCAGGAGGCGTTGTTGTCCTTGGCGCGCCCCAGCAGCAGGGCGGAGCGGCCCTCGACGTCGCGCAGGTTGACGTCGTTGCCGAGCATGGCGCCGAGGATGGCGCCCTTGGCATTCACCGCCAGCACCGCCTCGGGCTCCGGGTTGCTCCACTGGCTGATCGGGTGCACGCCGATCAGCGCGCCCGGCCCGACCGCGGCCATGGGCTGGCACTTGGAGAAGATCTCGGCATCCGGGCCGATGCCGACTTCCAGGTACTGGCTCCACCAGCCCTTCTGCACCAGCGCCGATTTCAGCCGCATCGCCTCGGCGCTGCCGGGCTTCACCGCCGAGAGGTCGTCGCCGATGATGCCGCGGACCTCGGCCCG
The DNA here is from genome assembly GCF_050632255.1 of Dankookia sp. P2. NCBI lineage: Bacteria > Pseudomonadati > Pseudomonadota > Alphaproteobacteria > Acetobacterales > Roseomonadaceae > Dankookia > Dankookia sp. P2. The sequence goes on from NZ_CP192581.1 coordinate 4,878,347, forward strand.
CACCGCCTCGGCCTGGCTGGCATCGCCGCGGCAGCGCTCCTCGATCACCCGCTCCAGCATCGACCGCACATAGGTCACGCCGCAGGCCTTCACCGCCTGCAGGTCGACCGGCGCCAGGAGCCAGGACTTGTTTGCATCGCGCTTGTTGTGCGCGCTGTTGGCCAGCGCCGCGGGCAGATCGATCGGCATCGGCACGCCGCGGGCCCGGATCGCGGCGATCGGGTCGGGCTCGTTGAGCCAGGCGCTGACCGTGCCGAAGGCCGGGGTCATGTCGAAGGCGGCGCCGCGCAGCACCGCGACGGCCGAAGGGCCTTCCCGCGTCATCACCCGCGCGGCGAAGCAGCCGTCCCGCCAATCCTCCGGCAGCGCCATCCCATCGAGCCGCGGCATGCGTCCCATCCTCCCCAAGGTTTCTGCGGCGTAGCCTAGCCGAGCCGGGGCGGGCGGGCACCCCCCGGGGCGGGATCGGAACGGGCTTGCCGCGGGGGCGGGTTTCGGCCGACGATCGCCGCGCACAGGGGCGGGCACGCATCCGCCCCGGATTGGGGGAGAGGTCCATGGTGGCCATGACGCGCCGTCGGGCGCTGCAGGCGGGCGCGGCGGCACTGGCCGCCCCCGCCTTGGTCGAGCGGGCGAATGCCCAGAGCGGCTTCGACTGGCGCCGCTTCCGCGGCGAGCGGATCGAGGCGACTGTGCAGCTTTCGCCGCGCGGCCAGTTCCTGCAGAAGAACAACGCGGAATCTCGAGGAGCTGACCGGCATCAAGGTCGGGCTCGAGGTGGTGCCGGAACAGCAGCACCGGCAGAAGATCATCGTCGAATATGCCTCCGGCCGGCCCTCCTTCGACGTCACCGAGATCAGCTTGCACGTGAACAAGCGGCAGGTCGGCAAGGCCCGCTGGAACACCGACATCAAGGCGCTGATCGCGGACGCCTCGCTGACCTCGCCGGATTTCGATTTCGCCGATTACGGCCAGGGCATGGTCACCTACGCGACCCAGGCGGATGGAAGGCTCGACAGCTGCCCGGCGGGCGCCGACTACTTCATCCTCTATTACAACAAGGAACTCTTCGCGGCGAAGAACATCGGGATCCCGAAGACCTGGGACGAGATGGCGGAGGCCGCGAAGCGCCTGGCCGACCCGTCGAAGCAGATCCACGGCCATGTCGGCCGCGGGGTGAAGAACGCCAATGTGGTGCTGTGGTCGAGCTACCTGCTCGGCACCGCGCAGCGCGACATGATCGACGCCAACCGCCAGCTGATCACCGACACGCCGGACGCCATCTGGGCCGGCGAGACCTACCGCAAATTCATCCGCGACCTCTCGCCGCCCGGCTCGATCGGCTTCAACTGGAACGAGTGCCAGACCACCTTCATGCAGGGCCGCGCCGCCATGTGGGTGGACGGCATCGGCTTCGCCGCCCCGCTGGAGGACAAGGCGCGGTCGCGCATCGCCGGCAAGGTCGGCTATGCCGTGGTGCCGCGGGGGCCGGGGCCGAACCACCACTGCGCGCTGTTCGGCGCCGGCTACGGCATCCCCGAGGCGTCGAAGAAGAAGGGCCCGGCCTGGTTCTACATCCAGTGGGCGCTGGGCAAGGCGAACCAGCTGAAATGGCTGACCTCCGGCGCCGGCGTGCCGGCCCGCAGCAGCCCCTTCCGCAACGAGGAAGCGATCGCCGGCAGCCACTTCCCGCGCGAGTTCTTCCAGACGCTGGAGGCCAGCGCGAAGATCGCCCGCGCCGGGCTGCCGGAGATCGTCCCGGTCACCCAGTTCCGCGACGTGATCGGCACCGCGTTGACCAATACGCTGGGCGGCGCCGACGTGGCCGCCGAGCTGAAGCGGGCGACTGCCGAGTTCCGCCCGGTGCTCGAGCAATCCGAGCGGGAGAGCTGATGTCCGGGATGCACGAGGGCGGCTGCCTCTGCGGCCGCATCCGTTTCCGCGTCACCGGCGACCCCGTCCGCACCTCGGTCTGCCATTGCGCCTTCTGCCAGCGGCGCAGCGGCAGCGCCTTCGCCGTGCTGCCCTTCTTCAAGGCAGAGGCGGTGGAGATGACCGGGGAGGCGCCCGCCACCTACCGGCACGTCTCGGACGAGAGCGGCCGCTGGCTTGAGATCGAGTTCTGCCCGCGCTGCGGCACCAATACCGGCCTTCGGGTCGAGCGCGCGCCGCAGGGCCGCATCCTCGCCGGCGGCTGCTTCGACGATCCCGGCTGGTTCAGGGTGGACCGGCATATCTGGACCCGGTCGAGGCGGGACTGGGTGGCGCTGCCCGCGGATTGCGTGCTGGAGGAGAAGGGCTGATGCCGCGCGACGCCGCCGTGCTGGACGGCGCCGGCGCCGCCGCCCTGCCGCGGCGGCGCAACTATGCCCGGCGCTATGCCTGGTTCGTCGTGCCGGCGGCGGTCGTCGTCATCGCCGTCATCGTCTTCCCCTGGGCCTTCACCCTCTATGTCTCCGCGTTCGACTGGCGGCTGGGGGGCGACCGGCGCTGGGTGGGCCTCGGCAATTACGCGGCGCTCTTCACCGATGCCCGCTTCGGCTGGGCGGTGGTCCGCACCCTGGCCTATACCGCGCTGGCGGTGGTCGCGCCGATGCTGCTCGGCCTCGCCGCCGCGCTCTGCTTCCACCGCCGCTTCCCGCTGCGCGGCCTGGCGCGCACCGTCTTCATCCTGCCGATGATGGCGACGCCGGTGGCGGTCGCCCTGGTCTGGACCATGATGTTCCACCCGCAGCTCGGCGTGCTGAACTGGCTGCTGGCCCAGGTCGGGCTGCCGCCCAGCCTCTGGGTCTATTCCGCCGACACCGTCATCCCGACCCTGGTACTGGTGGAGGTCTGGCACTGGACGCCGCTGGTGATGCTGCTGATCCTCGGCGGCCTCGCCTCCCTGCCGGTCGACCCCTACGAGGCGGCGAAGATCGACGGCGCCTCGCCCTGGCAGGCCTTCCGCCACATCACCCTGCCGCTGCTGGCGCCCTTCATCGTTGTGGCGCTGATCATCCGCACCATCGACGCGCTGAAGGCCTTCGACACGATCTACGTCATCACCCAGGGCGGGCCGGGCCAGGCCAGCGAGACGATCAACATCTTCCTCTACCTGCAGGCCTTCGCCTTCTACAATGTGGGCTATGCCAGCGCCGTCGTGGTGGTCTTCTTCGCCATCATCATGCTGCTCGCCGCGCTCTTGCTCTGGACCCGGCAGCGGGTGCGCGTGACATGAGGAAGGCCATGCGGCTGCTGGAACGCGCCGGCTTCGGCCTCGCGGTCATCGCCCTGGTCTCCCCGGCGGTGCTCGTCTTCCTCTGGATGCTGTCGCTGTCCCTGAAGAACGAGCTGGACAACACCGCCTGGCCGCCGGTCTTCCTCCCCGACCCGCCGACCCTCGACAACTACCGCGACGTCTTCGCCCGCAACGACTTCCTGTTGTACGCCTGGAACAGCGTGGTGGTGTCCTTCTCCGCCACCGGCTTCGCCCTGCTGGTCGGCGTCCCCGCGGGCTACGGCATCGCCCGGATGCGGGCCATGCGCGCCGCGGCGCTGATCCTGATCGCCCGCATCACGCCCGGCCTCTCCTACCTCATCCCGCTCTTCCTGCTGTTCCAGTGGCTGGAGCTGACCGGCTCCCTGCTGCCGATCGTCATCGCCCATCTGGTGATCACCGTGCCGATCGTGGTCTGGGTGATGATCTCCTTCTTCGAGGGGCTGCCGGGGGAGCTGGAGGAGGCGGCGCTGGTCGACGGCGCGACGCTCTGGCAGGCCTTCCGCCATGTCGCGCTGCGCTGGCGCGGCCGGGGATCACCGTGGCGACGATCCTCGCCTTCATCTTCTCCTGGAACAACTTCGTCTTCGCCATGGTGCTGGCGGGGCGGGAGACGCGGACCCTGCCGGTCGCGGTCAACAACATGCTGACCTTCGAGCAGATCAGCTGGGGCCCGCTCTCGGCCGCGGCGCTGCTGGTCACCCTGCCGGTGCTGGTGCTGACCCTGGTCGCGCAGAAGCAGATCGTCGCCGGGCTCACCGCCGGCGGGGTCAAGGGCGGGTAGGGCCGCGACCCGCCCGGCCGGGGCAACACGCAAGGCGTGAATCGCCGGCCCGGCACGCCACGGCCGGGTTGCAACCGGCCGGCCGGAATCGCACCCTGGCGCCATCACGGGGGACACGGAATGCGACGCAGGGATCTTCTCGCGGGCGCCGCCGCGCTGGCGGCCGGCCGCCCGGCTTCGGCGCAGACCGGCACCGTCCCGGCCGAGCCCTGGAACGCCGGCGGCGTGCTGCACATCCTGCCCACCGTCAGCCATGACCGCGCGCTGCTGAAGATCTCGCTGCGCGACCCGCTGCACCGGCCGCCGGTGCTGCACCTGGACGGCATCCGGGTGCCGGGGGACCGGCAGGACCTGGTCGGCACCTGCTGGACCTTCGATGCCGAGGGGCTGCAGCCGGCCTGGGACTATCGCCTGACCCTGGTGGATGCCGACGACAAGCCGCTTTGCGACCCCTGGCCACTGGTGACCTTCCCATCGCCGGGCGATCAGCCACGCAGGCTGCGGGTGCTCTTCTACACCTGTGCCGGCGGCAACGGATTTGCTCGGCCGGCAGCTGCCCATGGCGATCCGCACCCGGCTGCTCGACCGCGCGCTGTCCTTCGCGCCGGACGTCCTCGTCGCCAATGGCGACCATGTCTACTGGGACCTGCGCAGCCGGGCGAAGGGCGCCTATGGCGAGCATCCCCGCGCCATCGCCGAGGTCGGGCAATTCGCCCGGGAAGCGCCGGTGCTCGACGGCGGCCACAACGAGGCGGTGCTGAAGCGCGCCGTGGCGCCGCAGATCGTCCCGCTCTACGGCACCCGCTGCCGCTCCATCCCCACCTTCTTCCTGCAGGACGACCACGACTACTTCGATAATGACGAGGCCGACGACACCCTCATCACCTTCCCGCCCGACCCCTTCATGCGGGCGGCCTCGCGGGCGACGCAGCGGCTCTACTACCCCGAATTCCTGCCCGATGCGGCGCGCCCGCTCGGCCTCGGCGGCACGCGGGTCGATGGCGTGTCGCAGAATTCTCGGCACGCTGCGCTACGGCCGCCTGCTCGAGGTGCTGCTCTACGACTGCCGCCGCTGGATGGCCCTGCATGGGCCCACCGGCGCCTTCGTCCCGCAGACCACCGAGGATTGGCTGCTCCGCCGGATGCGGGAAGGCGAGACCGCGCACCTGATCAACGCCCCCTCCACCCCGCCCGGCTGGTCAGCCGGCAAATGGGGCGAATGGTACGGCGATATCGAGGCCGGAGGCCGGCTGAGCACGGCGAAGCCCAAGCCCTATTGGCAGCCCGGCTGGCGCGCCCAGCACGACCGCCTGCTGGCCGCCGCGAGCGCGCGGCGCGACCGCATCCCGCTTTTCATCAGCGGCGACCTGCATGCCAGCGGCGAGACCCGCATCGCCCGCACCGGGACGCACGACCTCTCGGCCAACCCGGTGGTCTCGGTGCTGTCGGGCACGCTCGGCACCGCCGGGGCCGGCTGGGCCTCGGCCTTCCGCGGCATGGTGCCGAAGACGCCGGGCGGGCTGGTGGTTGACGAAACCTTCCCCGCCCGTGAGGAGAACGGCTTCACCATCGTCGACGTGACGCCGGAGGACATGACCCTGCGATACTTCACCTGGCGGCACGCCGCGCCCGAGGCAATCGACACGCTGGAGCCGGTGCGCACCACCAGGCTGGCCCGCGCGTGAGCCTGCGTGACGACACGACCGCGAATCTGCGGTTCGACCCTGGCGCGCTGCGCGGCTTCGCCGCCGCCCTGTTCGAGGCCGGCGGGATGGAGGCGGCGAAGGCGGCGACGGTCGCCGACATCCTCGTCGAGGGCGACCTGATGGGCCACGACACCCATGGCCTCGCCTTGCTGGCGCCCTACCTCGATGGCCTCGCCTCGGGCGACATGAAGGGCGATGGAAGGCCCGCCGTGCTGTCCTCGACCCCGGTGGCCGAGACCTGGGAGGGCGACAAGCTGCCCGGTCCCTGGCTGGTCCGCACCGCCGCCGACCTGGCTTCCGAGCGCGCGGCGATCTTCGGCCTCGCCGCGGTCGCGATCCGCCGGGCGCACCATATCGGCTGCCTCGCCGCCTACCTGCCGCGCGTGGTGGAGCGCGGGCAGGTGGTGCAGCTGCTCTCCTCCGATCCCGGCACCGCCTCGGTCGCGCCCTGGGGCGGCACGCGGCGGATCATCACCCCGAACCCGCTGGCGGCCGGCTGGCCGAGCCCCGTCGGGCCGGTGATGATCGACGTCTCGATGTCCATCACGACGAACGGCATGACCGGCCGCCGCCGGGCGGAGGGGACGCGCTTCCCCTTCGATGCGCTGCTCGACGCCGAGGGCCGGCCGACCGGCGATCCCGAGGTCTTCTTCGCCGAGCCTGCCGGCACGCTGCTGCCGCTCGGCGGCATGGCGGCGGGGCACAAGGGCTTCGGCCTCGGCCTGATGGTGGAGGCGTTGACCTCGGCGCTGGGTGGGCATGGCCGGGCCGACCCGCCGGCCGGCTGGGGCGCCTCGGTCCTGGTGCTGGTGATCGACCCCGCGCGCTTCGGCGGGACGGAGGCCTTCCTGCGCGAGACCGGCTGGATGACGGAGGCCGTGCACGGCAATCCGCCGGTCGCCGGCGGCCCGCCGCCACGCCTGCCCGGCGAGCGCGCCTGGCAGCGCCGCGCCCAGGCGCTGGCGGAGGGCGTGGTGCTGCATCCCTCGATCCCGCCGATGCTGGCGGCGCGGGCGGCCGCGGCCGGCATCGCCGCGCCACGGCCAATAGGCCAGGGGTGACGCGGCCGGGTGCGGCGGCTACCACGCTGCCATGCCCGCCGCGCCCGCCATGCCGACCGTCCTGCAGGTCCTGCCCGCCCTCGTCTCCGGCGGGGTGGAGCGCGGCACGCTGGAGATCGCCGATGCGGTGATCCGCGCAGGCGGCCGCGCCCTGGTCGCCTCCGCTGGCGGGCCGCTGGTCGCCCCGCTGGAGGCGCTCGGCGCCCGGCACGTGACCCTGCCGCTGGGGACCAAGAACCCGTTCGGCATCCTGCGCAATGCCGGGCGGCTGGCGGCGCTGATCCGGGCGGAGGGGGTGGGGATCATCCATGCCCGCTCCCGCGCCCCGGCCTGGTCGGCGCTGCTCGCGGCGCGGCGCACCGCGGCGCATTTCGTCACCACCTATCACGGCACCTACAACGAGAACTTCCCCGGCAAGCGCTGGTACAACTCGGTCATGGCGCGCGGCGAGCGGGTGATCGCCATCAGCAATTTCATCGCCGGCCATATCCGCGAGCGCCATCGGACCGAGCCCTGCCGCATCCGCGTCATCCCGCGCGGCGTCGACACCGCGCTGTTCGACCCGGCCCTGGTGGCGCCGGCGCGGCTGGAGGCCTTGCGCGCCGCCTGGGGCCTTCCCGCCGGCCGCCCGGCGATCATGCTGCCCGGCCGCCTCACCCGCTGGAAGGGCCAGGGCGTGCTGGTCGAGGCCATGGCGCAGGTGCCGGACGCGGTCGCCGTGCTGGTCGGCGGCGGCGCGGCCCATGCGCGGGAGCTCGGATCCCGCATCGCCGCGCTCGGCCTGCAGGACCGGGTGCGCCTGGTCGGCCATGCCGAGGACATGCCGGCGGCCCTGCTGCTCGCCGATGTGGTGGTGCATGCCTCGACCGACCCGGAGGCCTTCGGCCGCACGGTGATCGAGGCCCAGGCCATGGCCCGGCCGGTGATCGCCGCCGATCTCGGCGCGCCGCGGGAGACGGTGCAGCAGGGCGTCACCGGCTGGCGGGTGACGCCGGGCGACCCGGTGGCGCTGGCCGCGCTGCTGCGCCAGGTGCTCGACCTGCCAGCATCGGCGCGGGCGGCGATCGGCGCCCGGGCCCGAGCGCATGTGCTGCAGGCCTATACCACCGCAGCCATGCAGGCGGCGACGCTCGACCTCTACCGAGACCTCGCATGATGCAGCGGATCCTGGTCATCAAGCTCGCCGCGCTCGGCGACTTCGTGCAGGCCTTCGGGCCCTTCGCCGCCATCCGCGCGCACCACCCGGGCGCCGAGGTCACCCTGCTGACCACGCCGCCCTATGCCGGGCTGGCGCGGCTCTCCCCTGGTTCGACCGGGTCTGGACCGATGGCCGGCCGTCCTGGTCGGACCCTGCGGCGATCTGGCGGCTGGCCCGCCGGCTGCGCGGCGCCGGCTTCGCCCGGGTCTACGACCTGCAGACCTCCACCCGCTCCTCCCGCTATCGCTGGGTGCTGGGGCGCGGCGTGGAATGGTCCGGCATCGGCCGCGGCGCCAGCCACCCGCACGCCAATCCGCGGCGCGACCTGATGCACACGGTCGAGCGCCAGCGGGAGCAGCTGGCGATGGCCGGCATCGCCGATTTCCCCATGCCGGAGCTGGGCTGGCTGGATGGGGACGTCTCCGGCCTCGGGCTGCCGCCGCGCTTCGCCCTGCTGGTCCCCGGCGCCTCCCCGGCGCGGCCGGGAAAGCGCTGGCCGGCCAGGCATTTCGCCACCTTCGCCGCCGGCCTCGACCTGCCGGTGGCGGTGGTCGGCGGCCCGGCCGAGGCGCCGCTGGCGGCCGAGATCCTGGCCGCCGCGCCGGGCGGCGTGGACCTGACCGGCCGCACCGGCTACGCCGCGCTCGGCGCCGTTGCCCGGCGGGCCGAATTCGCGCTCGGCAACGACACCGGCCCGACCCACCTGATCGCCGCCACCGGCTGCCCGACCCTGGCGCTGTTCGGGCCGGAGAGCGACCCGGCGCTCTGCGCCCCGCGCGGCCGGGCGGTGGCGGTGCTGCAGCGGGACAGCCTGGCAGGACTGACGGTGGCCGAGGCGCGTACCGCGCTCGCGGCGCTGGTCGCCGCCTGAAACCCGCGCACCGGGTTCCGACCCGCGGCCGGAAGGGCCGATGCGCCGATGCGGCGCCCGGCGTCCCGGGGGCAGGAGGGCGGGCCCGTCCTGAGCTGGGCATGACCCCGGGGTCTCGCCCGGCACTTCAGCCGGCGCGGACCGCCGCCAGGGGCAGCTCGACCTCGACCAGCAGCCCCTCCGGCCGCCAGCTCCGCCGGATCCGGCCACCGAGCTGACGCTCCATCGTCACATCCACCACCCGCGTGCCGAAGCCGCTGGTCGCCGGCGGGCCCGCGACCGGCGGCCCGCCCGTCTCCGCCCAGCACAGCAGCAGCCGCCCGGCCGCCTCCTCCAGCTGCCAGCCCAGCCGCACCCGGCCGCCGGCGCAGGAGAAGGCGCCGTATTTCATCGCATTCGTCGCCAGCTCGTGCATCGCCATGCCGATCGCCTGGGCGGGCTGCGGCGCGACGAGCAGCGCGGGGCCATCGATGGCGATGCGGTGCGGGCCCGGCCTGGCCAGGTCCTCCGGCAGGAAGGCCTGCAGCTCGGCCCGCAGCAGGGCGGCCAGGTCGGCCCCCGACCACTGGTTGTCCGCCAGCAGCGCATGTGCCCGGGCCAGCGCCGCGATGCGACCCTCCACCATCCGCGCATAGGCCGCCGGGTCGTGCCGCGGGGTCAGCCGCAGCGCCGCCTGGACCACCGCCAGGACATTCTTGGCGCGGTGGTCGACCTCCCGCGCCAGCAGGGACTGGCGTTCCTGGGCGCGGCGGCGCTCGGTGACGTCGGCGATCACCCCGGCCATCCGCGCCTCGGCCACGTCCCCCGGCCTGGCCTGGGGCCGGCCGGGCGGCAGCAGGCGCCCCCAGCTGCGGAGCCAGCGCTCCTCGCCATCCGGGCGGCGGATGCGGAACTCCTCGGCATACTCCGCCTCGCCCGCCGCCGCGGCGCGGAAGGCGGCCCGCGCCCGCGGCCGGTCCTCGGGGTGGATGCGCGCCTCCAGCTCGGCCAGCGCGGCGCGGCCCGGCGCCGGCGGGTCGCCGAGGATCGCCGCCATCCTCGCATCCCAGCTCGCCTGGCCGCTGTCCGGCGCGATCTCCCAGGCGCCGAGGCCGCCGGCCTCCATCGCCACCCGCAGCCGCTCCTCGCTCCGGCGCAGGGCGGCTTCGGCCGATTTCCGCGCGGTGATGTCGACATGCGCGCCATAGGTGACCCGGCCGCTGCCGAGATCGACGCCCTGCACCCGGACCAGCACGTCGCGCAGCTCGCCGCTGCGGGTGCGGTGCAGCGCCTCGAATTCCTGGGTGCCCGCGGCGGCCTGGTGCGCCCGGCCGCGCGCGCGGATCGCCTCCCGGTCGCCCAGCGCGTCGATGTCGCCGATCGTCAGCGCCAGGAACTCCGCCCGGTCGTAGCCATAGTCGGCGCAGGCCTGGGCGTTGACGTCGAGGATGCGGTGGCTGGCCGGGTCGATGACGATGATGGCGAAGGGCGCGTTGTCGAACAGCGCGCGGTAGCGCGTCTCGGCCTCCCGCCGCTGGGTGATGTCGTAGGTGACGCCGGCGGCGCGCAGCGCCCGGCCGGTCTGCGGGTCGCGCTGCGTCACCCGGCCCTGGGAGCAGAGCCAGCGCACCGTGCCGTCCGGGTCGATGACGCGGAACTCGACCAGGTCGAAGGGCTGCTCCCCGGGCGGGCGCTGCAGGGCGTTCAGGATGGTGGCGGCGCAGCGCTCGCGGTCGGCCGGATGCACCGCGTCGAGCACCGCCTGGGTGGTCTCGAGCGAGCCCTCGGGGCGGCCATAGAGCGCCTCCCGCCCGGCCGAGCCGGTGGTCCGGGCGCCCACCACGTCCCAGTCCCAATGCGCCATCCGGGCGGCGTCGAGCGCCAGCCGGAGCCGGGCCTCGCTGGCCGCCAGCGCGGCCTGGTGGGCCCGCAGCGCGGCATTCTCCGCGCGTAGCGCCGCATTCGCCGCCTCCGCCGCGCGCAGCGCGGCGGTGCAGGCGGCGAGTGCGTCAGCCGCGCCGGGGGCCCGGTCGGTCATGCCGCGGCTGCGCCACGGCGAAGGAGGAGGCGTGCAGCCATGGCCATGCGGTTCCGCCCGGCCGCCCCTGCGGCCCGGTCATGGGCGGAAGCATAGGCCGGGCCCCGCCGCGCTGACAAAAGGTCAGGCGCGGCGTAGCGGCCAGGCCGGCTGCTGGCCGCTCTCCTCGCCGGGCGGCCGCTCCGGCGGGGCCGCCGCATCCTCGGCCGGCGGCTCGGCGCCGGAACGGGAGGCGAGGCCGACCCAGTCGCGCAACGCCGTCAGCATGTCGGGCGGCAGCCGCGCGCCGGCCGCCGCGGCGGCCCGGGTCAGCTCGGCGAACAGCGCCCGGGCCAGGCGGGCGGGGGTCTCGGCATCCGGCGCCGCGCGCCAGTCGATGCGGGCGCGCTGCAGCCAGGCGACCAGCGCCTCGACCGCGCGGGCCGGCAGGTCGAGCCCGGCGGCGCCCGCCTCGGCGGCGAGGGCCCCGCGCTGCTCCGGCCCCGGCGCGGCCTCCAGCGGCAGCATCCCGGCAAGGCCGCGCAGGGCGAAGTCCAGCGCCTCGGGCGCCAGCGGTGGCACCTCCGGCCCGGGGCCGATGGCGGCGTGCAATCTCCGCCAGCAGGCGGCCGAGCGGGTCGTCCGCGAGCCCGGCGGGCAGGCCCGGCTGCTCGAGCGAGGGCGCGCGTGCCGCGCCGGGTCGTAGAGCCAGCCGCCGCCGGGCCCGGCTTCCAGCGCCAGCCCCTCGGCGCCCTCGATCAGCTTGGCGAGCGTCCCGGCGCCGCCGAAGCGGGACTGCCGGACCCAGCTGCCGCCCAGCAGGTGGATGCGCTTGCCGAGCGCGGGCAGGTGCAGCGGGCCCGCCGAGCCGGCGACCAGTTGCCGCAGCATGACCAGGATGGCGGCGCGCTGGGCCGCCGGGTCGCCCGGATCGAGCGTCGCATCGGGCGGGACGTCGGCCGGCGGCGCGGCCGCGGCGGGATGGGCCATGGCCGGGCGGGCGGGCGGACCGGCCTGGCGGCCCTCCCCACGCGCCTCGCCCGGCGGGTCCGCCGGGGCCTCGCCGGCCAGCGCCGCCTCGGCGAAGTCGTCGAAGGGGATCACCGCATCGGCCGAGGCACGGAAGGCCTGGGCCGAGAGCGGGTGGGTCACGACCACGCTGCGCCGGTCATGCGCCCGCAGCCGGTGCAGCAGCGGGGTGAAGTCGCTGTCGCCCGAGAGGATGAGGAATTCCTCGAACCGGGTCGGGTGCTGGACCGCATCCAGGATGTCCAGCGCCATCTCCATGTCGGCGCCGTTCTTCAGGCGCGACAGGCGGGGGCAGTCCACCACCTGGATGCCGGCGCGGACCAGGGCCGGGCGGAAGCGGCTGAAATAGACCCGCGGCTGCTGCAGCCAGGCGGCCAGGCCGCCGCCGCGCTCGGGTTCCGTCCAGCCGGCGGGGTTCAGGTAGCAGCGCCGCACCAGCAGCCGGCGCGGGCCGCCGCCGGCCCCGGCCTCGAGCCAGGAGAGCCAGCGGCCCGGCTCGGCGCCGAAGCTCCAGGCCGCCCATTCGTCGATCGCCGCCAGGCTGGAATAGACATTGTCGAAGTCGATATAGAGGGCGGCGCGCAACGGGGTGCCGATGGGAGCCGTATCGGGGGCCATGTTGTCTCCTGGCGTGTCGGGTCCTGTCTATGCCGCCCGCGGGGCTTGTCCAGGCTTGGTTGCAGCGCGGCGTCCTTGACGCGGGGGCGGCCTGCCCATGGTCCGCGCCCCGCGACCCCTGGACCGAATGAGCCCGCCCATGCCTGCGATCACCCTGCCCGACGGATCCGTGCGCCAGTTCGATGCGCCGGTGACGGGCACCGAGATCGCGGCGGCGATCGGGCCAGGACTCGCCAAGGCGGCGCTGGCCATGCAGGTGGACGGCGTCACGCGCGACCTGGCGATGCCGGTCGCCGCCGACGCCGCGGTGCGCTTCATCACCCGGCGCGACCCGGAGGCGCTGGAGATGATCCGGCACGACGCCGCCCATGTGCTGGCGGAAGCTGTGCAGGCGCTCTACCCCGGCACCCAGGTGACGATCGGCCCGTCGATCGAGAACGGCTTCTACTACGACTTCGCCCGCAACGAGGCCTTCACGCCCGAGGATTTCCCGGCGATCGAGGCGAAGATGCGGGAGATCGTCGCGCGGAATGCCCCCTTCGTCCGGTCGGTCGTGCCGCGCGACGAGGCGATCGAGTTCTTCAAGGACCGCGGCGAGAAGTACAAGGCCGAGCTGATCCAGGACCTGCCGGTGAGCGAGGAGATCTCGCTCTATTCGCAGGGCGACTGGATCGACCTCTGCCGCGGCCCGCACATGCGCGGCACCGGCGATGTCGGCACCGCCTTCAAGCTGACCAAGGTGGCCGGCGCCTACTGGCGCGGCGACCACCGCAACGCGATGCTGAGCCGCATCTACGGCACCGCCTGGCGCGACCAGAAGGAGCTCGACGCCTACCTGCACCAGGTCGAGGAGGCGGAGAAGCGCGACCACCGCAAGATTGGCCGCGAGATGCATCTCTTCCACCTGCAGGAGGAGGCGGCGGGCAGCATCTTCTGGCACCCCAAGGGCTGGAAGCTCTACCGGGTGCTGGAGGACTACATGCGCCGCCGGCTGGACGCGACCGACTACCGCGAGGTGAAGACGCCGCAGCTGCTGGACCGCAAGTTCTGGGAGCAGTCGGGCCATTGGGAGAAGTTCCGCCACGCCATGTTCATCGCCCGCGTCGAGGACGAGGCCGAGAAGGACCGCGTGCTGGCGCTGAAGCCGATGAACTGCCCCTGCCACGTGCAGATCTTCAACCAGGGGCTGCGCAGCTACCGCGAGCTGCCGCTGCGCATGGCCGAATTCGGCTCCTGCCACCGCTTCGAGCCCTCGGGCGCGCTGCACGGCATCATGCGGGTGCGCGCCTTCACCCAGGACGACGCGCACATCTTCTGCACGGAAGAGCAGATCGCCGCCGAGACGGTGGAGTTCGTGGCGCTGCTCTCCTCGATCTACCGCGACCTCGGCTTCACCGAATTCCGGGTGAAGTTCTCCGACCGGCCGGCGACGCGGGCCGGCACGGACGCGGTCTGGGACCAGGCCGAGGGCGCGCTGAAGGAGGCCTGCAAGGTCGCCGGGGTCGAGTACACGCTGAACCCGGGGGAGGGCGCCTTCTACGGCCCGAAGCTGGAATCCGTGCTGCGCGACGCGATCGGCCGGGACTGGCAGTGCGGCACGCTGCAGGTCGATTTCGTGCTGCCCGAGCGGCTCGACGCGGAATACGTTGCGGAGGACGGCAGCCGGAAGCGCCCGGTGATGCTGCACCGCGCCATCCTCGGCTCCTTCGAGCGCTTCATCGGCATCCTGATCGAGCAGCATGCCGGGCGCTTCCCGCTTTGGCTCGCCCCGGTCCAGGTGGTGGTGACGACCATCGTCTCCGACGCCGACGACTTCGCGCGGGAGGCGGCGGCGGCGCTGCAGCGGGCCGGGCTGCGCGTGGAACTCGATCTGCGGAACGAGAAAATCAATCGCAAGGTGGTGGACCACATCGACCAGCGCGTGCCGGTGCTGGCCGTGGTCGGCCGGCGGGAGGCGGAGGAGCGGTCCCTGGTGCTGCGCCGGCTGCCGGGCCGCGAGCAGGCGACCCTGCCGCTGGCCGAGGCGGTGGCCAGCCTGGCCACCGAGGCGACGCCGCCCGATCTGCTACCTGACCGCATGGTTGCAGTCGGATAAGTCAAGCCCCATAAGAGACGACCAAGCCGTTCCCACAGCGACAGGAGCCGACCATAGCAAGAGGACCCATTTCCAATCAGCCGCCGACGCGCGATGGCCCAAGGGTCAACGAGGACATCCGCGTCCCGCAGGTGCGGCTGATCGACCAGGATGGCGAGATGATCGGCGTCATGTCCGCGCGCGAGGCGATGCAGCGCGCCTATGACGTCGGGCTGGACCTGCTCGAGATCAGCCCGAATGCCGTGCCGCCGGTCTGCAAGATCACCGACTACGGCAAGTTCAAGTACGAGCAGCAGAAGAAGGCCAACGAGGCCCGCAAGAAGCAGAAGGTCGTCGAGATCAAGGAAGTCAAGGTTCGCCCGAACATCGACGACCACGACTACGACGTGAAGATGCGCCAGATGAAGTCCTTCATCGGCGAGGGCGACAAGGTCAAGGTCACCCTGCGGTTCCGCGGGCGCGAGATGGCGCACCAGGACCTGGGCATCAAGGTGCTGGAGCGGATCCGCGTGGAACTGGGCGAGACCATCAAGGTCGAGCAGATGCCGCGGCTCGAGAACCGGCAGATGATCATGGTGCTGGCGCCGAAGTAAGGCGCCCGCCGCGTCACGCGGGCCCGGGGCGCCGCCCCGGACCTGCCTGCCGCCTGCTTTCCCTTGACTGGGCGCCCCGCGGGCGTAGCAGCCTGCCTCCCGGGTTTCCCCGGTTGCGGTCCCCTGCCGGGCAGGGGGCTCCGTCGCTCCGCGAAGGCTCGCGCAGCGGCGCGTTTTGTCTTGGGGGCATCGCTGCCTCCACCGCGCGAAGGGTGACCCAGGCCGCATGTTCGAGGCCCTCTCCGGCAAGCTGAACGGCGTCTTCGACCGTCTGCGGCGGCGCGGCGCCTTGTCCGAGGCCGATGTCCAGGAGGCGCTGCGCGAGGTCCGCGTGGCGCTGCTGGAGGCCGACGTCGCCCTGCCGGTGGTCAAGGACCTGACCACGAAGGTCCGTGAGCGGGCCGTGGGCGTCGAGGTGCTGAAGAGCGTCTCCCCGCCCAGCAGGTCATCAAGATCGTCAACGACGCGCTGGTCGAGGCGCTGGGCGGCGGCGAGGGCGATACCGGGGCGCGCGGCATCGACCTGAACGCCGCGGCGCCGGTGCCGATCCTGATGGTCGGCCTGCAGGGCTCGGGCAAGACCACCACCTCGGGCAAGCTCGCGCTGCGGCTGAAGAACCGCGACAAGAAGAAGGTGCTGCTGGCGTCGCTCGACGTGCACCGCCCGGCGGCGCAGCTGCAGCTGGAGACGCTGGCGAAGCAGGTGGGCGTGACCAGCCTGCCGATCGTCGCCGGCCAGACCCCGCTGCAGATCGCCGAGCGGGCGATGGATCTCGGCCGGCGCGAGCTGTTCGACGTGGTCATCCTGGATACCGCCGGGCGCCTGGCGATCGACATGATCCTGATGGCCGAGGTCGCCGCGGTGAAGGCCGCGACCAGGCCGCACGAGACGCTGCTGGTGGTCGACGCCATGACCGGCCAGGACGCGGTGAACACCGCGCGCTCCTTCCAGGAGACGGTCGGCGTCACCGGCATCGTCATGACCCGGATCGACGGCGATGCGCGCGGCGGCGCGGCGCTGTCGATGCGCGCGGTGACCGGCGCGCCGATCAAGCTGCTCGGCGCCGGCGAGAAGCTCGATGCGCTCGAGGACTTCCACCCCGACCGCATCGCCGGCCGCATCCTCGGCATGGGCGACATCGTCTCGCTCGTCGAGCGCGCGGCCGAGACCATCGACCAGGCGGAAGCCGAGAAGATGGCGGCCCGCATGCAGAAGGGCCAGTTCAGCCTGGAGGACTATGCCTCACAGCTGAAGCAGATCGGCAAGATGGGCTCGCTCTCCGGCATCCTCGGCATGCTGCCGGGGATGGGGAAGATGAAGCAGCAGATCGAGGGCGCCAACCTCGACAACACCATGCTGAAGCGGCAGGCGGCGATCATCGGCTCGATGACGCCGAAGGAACGGCGCACGCCGGACCTGATCAAGGCCAGCCGCAAGAAGCGCATCGCCGCCGGCAGCGGGACCTCGGTGCAGGAGGTCAACAAGCTGCTGAAGAATTTCGACGACATGTCCGCGATGATGAAGCGGATGAACAAGCTCGGCCAGAAGGGGCTCATGCGCGGCGGCTTAGGCGCGCTGATGCCCAAGGGGATGCAGCTCCCCGGTGGCCGGAAACCCTTCTAAGACCTTTCACACGGAGCGACCTGAGACCATGGCCCTGAAGATCCGCCTCGCGCGCGCCGGCGCCAAGAAGCGCCCCTACTACCACATCGTGGTGGCCGACAGCCGCAGCCCGCGCGACGGCCGCTTCATCGAGAAGGTGGGCAGCTACAACCCGATGCTGCCCTCCGACCACGCCGACCGCGTGCGCCTGGAAGGCGAGCGCATCGCGCATTGGCTGAGCAACGGCGCGCTGGCCACCGACCGCGTGGCGAAGTTCCTCGGCCATGCCGGCCTGGCGCCGATGCCCGTCTTCCCGGAGCAGCCGAAGCAGTCCGCGCCGAAGAAGAAGGCGCAGGAACGCGCCGCCGCCGCGGCCGGCTGAGACGGGACGCGCGGCGGGCCATAGCCGATGACGGGCAAGCGGATATTGGTGGGGGAGATCGGCAGGCCGCACGGGGTGCGCGGCTTGGTGAAGCTGCGCAGCTTCACCGCCGACCCGGAGGCCATCGCGTCCTATGGCCCGTTGACGGACGAGGCCGGCACGCGGCGCATCGCGCTGACCGTGCTGGCGGACGGCCTAGGCCGCATCGAGGGCGTCGCCGACCGCGACGCCGCGGCGCGGCTGACCGGCACCCGCCTCTACGTGGAGCGCGACCGCCTGCCGCCGCCGGAGGAGGAGGAGTACTACCTCGCCGACCTGGTCGGCCTCGCCGCCGCGACGGAGGCCGGGCAGCCGCTCGGCACGGTGCGTGCGGTGGAGGACCACGGCGCCGGCGCCTTCCTGGTGCTGGACGGCCCGCCCGAGCGGATGCTGCCCTTCACCCGCGCGGTGGTGCCGGTGGTGGACATCGCCGGCGGGCGGCTGGTGGTGGCGCTGCCGGACGAGGTCGTGGTGCAGCCCCAACCGGGTGACGCGGAGGATGCGGCATGAGCTGGCACGCCTCCGTCCTCACCCTCTTCCCCGAGATGTTCCCCGGCCCGCTCGGCCAGTCCCTCGCCGGCCGCGCGCTGCGCGACGGGCGCTGGTCGATCGACAGCCTCGACATCCGCAGCTTCGCCACCGACCGCCACCGCACGGTGGACGACACGCCCTTCGGCGGCGGCGCGGGGATGGTGATGCGGCCCGACGTGCTGGACGCGGCGCTCGGCGCCGCGCTGGCGACCGGTGGCGACCGCCCGGCCGTCTACCTGACGCCGCGCGGGCGCCGGCTGGACCAGGCCATGGTGCGCGACTTCGTCGCCGGTCCCGGCCTCGTCCTGCTCTGCGGACGCTACGAGGGCGTGGACGAGCGGGTGATCGAGGCGCGCGGCCTGCAGGAGGTCTCCATCGGCGACTACGTCCTCTCGGGTGGGGAGCCGGCGGCGATGGTGCTGCTCGATGCCTGCGTGCGGCTGCTGCCCGGCGTCATGGGCGCGGCCGAGAGCGGGGTGGAAGAGAGTTTTTCCGACGGCCTGCTGGAATACCCCCATTACACGCGGCCGGCGGACTGGCAGGGCCGCGCGGTGCCGCCGGTGCTGCTCTCCGGCCACCATGCCGAGGTGGCGCGCTGGCGCCGGGCCGAGGCGGAGCGAATCACGCGCGAACGGCGCCCCGATCTGTGGGCGCGATACACCGAAAACGCCGCGGCGCCGGGGGCCATGGACGGCCGCCCGGCCGCCGCCTAGATATCAAGGAAAGGACTGAGACGATGAACCTGCTGCAGCAGTTCGAGGCGGAGCAGATGGCCCGCCTCCTCGCCGCCCGCGCCGTGCCGGCCTTCGCGCCGGGCGACACCGTCCGCGTGATGGTGAAGGTGGTGGAAGGCGAGCGCACCCGCACCCAGGCCTATGAGGGCGTCTGCATCGCCCGCAGCAACAAGGGTGTGAACAGCAACTTCACCGTCCGCAAGCTGTCCTATGGCGAGGGCGTGGAGCGCGTCTTCCCGCTCTACAGCCCGTCGATCGCCGAGATCGCCGTGGTCCGCCGCGGCAAGGTGCGCCGTGCGAAGCTGTATTACCTGCGTGGCCGCACCGGCAAGTCGGCCCGCATCGCCGAGCTGAAGGTGAACCGCGACGCGCCGGCCGCCGCCGCGCCGGCCGCGGACGCCGCGCAGGCCTGATGAGAGACCACCCCGCGCCGCAGGGCGCGGGGTGCCAGTATGGGTGGGGATGAACGATGTCAGGGCAGAAGCCTCGCACGCTATTCGACAAGATCTGGGACGCCCATGTGGTGGACACCCTCCCGGACGGCACGGCGCTTCTCTACATCGACCTCCACCTCACCCATGAGGTGACGACGCCGCAGGCCTTTGCCGGCCTGCGCGCCGCGGGCCGCAAGCTGCGCCGCCCCGATGCCACGCTCGGCGTCATCGACCACAACATCGCCACCGACAGCTCCCGCTACACCGGCATCGTCGACCCCGAGAGCCGGCTGCAGGTCGAGACGCTGGAGCGCAACGCCGCCGAATTCGGCATGCCGCTGATCCCGCTGCTGGATGACCGGCAGGGTATCGTCCATGTCATCGGGCCGGAGCTCGGCCGTTCGCTGCCCGGCATGACCATCGTCTGCGGCGACAGCCACACCTCGACGCATGGCGCCATGGGCGCGCTGGCCTTCGGCATCGGGACGTCGGAGGTCGAGCACGTGCTCGCCACCCAGACGCTGCTGCAGAAGCCGGCGAAGAACATGCAGGTCGTGGTCGACGGCACGCTGCCGGTCGGGTGTTCCGCCAAGGACATCACCCTGGCCGTCATCGGCAAGATCGGCACCGCCGGCGGCACCGGCCATGTGATCGAGTATGCCGGCGAGGCGATCCGCGCGCTTGGCATGGCCGGCCGCATGACGCTCTGCAACATGGCGATCGAGGGCGGCGCCCGGGCCGGCATGGTGGCCCCCGACGAAACCACCTTCGACTACATCCGCCAGACCCCGAACGGCCCGAAGGGCGAGGCGCTGGAGCGCGCGATCGCCTACTGGAGGACGCTGCCCTCCGATCCCGGCGCGCATTTCGATACGGTGGTCACCTTGCGGGCCGAGGATATCGTCCCGCAGGTCACCTGGGGGACGAGCCCCGAGGACGTGCTGCCGATCACCGGCGTGGTGCCGAACCCGGCCGAGGCGGCGGACGAGGCGCGCCGCGCCCAGTTGCAGCGCATGGTCGAGTACATGGGCCTGACGCCCGGCCAGAAGCTGCAGGACCTGAAGATCGACGTCGCCTTCATCGGCAGCTGCACCAACAGCCGGATCGAGGACATCCGCGCCGCCGCGGCGATCGCCCGCGGCCGCAAGGTCGCCGACCATGTCCGCGCCCTGGTGGTGCCGGGCAGCGGCCTGGTGAAGAAGCAGGCGGAGGCCGAGGGGCTCGACCGCGTCCTGACCGAGGCTGGCTTCGAGTGGCGCGAGGCGGGGTGCTCGATGTGCCTCGGCATGAACCCGGACAAGCTGACCCCGGGCCAGCGCAGCGCTTCCACCAGCAACCGCAATCTTGAGGGCCGCCAGGGCCCCGGCGGCCGCACCCACCTGCTGTCCCCCGCCATGGCGGCGGCGGCGGCGATCGCCGGCCATCTCGTCGACGTCCGCGAATATCAGCCCATGGGGCAGCCGAAAGAGGAGGGTGTGTGATGCAGGCCTTCACCACCCTGACGGGGATCGCGGCGCCGCTGCCGAAGGCCAACGTCGACACCGACCAGATCATCCCGGCGCGCTTCCTGAAGTCGATCGAGCGGACCGGCTTCGGCAAGAACCTCTTCGCCAATTTCCGCTACAACCCGGACGGGACGGAGAACCCCGACTTCGTCCTGAACCAGGAGCCGTATCGGCGTGCCGAGGTGCTGGTCGCCTACGAGGATTTCGGCTGCGGCTCCTCCCGCGAGCACGCGCCCTGGGCGCTGCTGGATTTCGGCATCCGCTGCGTCATCGCGCCGGACTTCGCCGACATCTTCCACAACAACAGCTTCAAGAACGGCGTCCTGCCGGTGAAGCTGCCGCGCGCGGTCTGCGAGCAGCTGATCGAGGATGCGCGCATGGGCGAAAATGCCCGCATCACCGTCGACCTCGAGCGCGAGGTGGTGGTGCGGCCGAACGGCGAGGAGATCCCCTTCAAGATCGACCCGCTGCGCCGGCACCTGCTGCTGAACGGTCTCGACGACATCGGCCAGACCCTGCAGCACGCCCCCGCCATCGACGCCTATGAGGCGAAGCAGAAGACCGCGCAGCCCTGGCTCCACGCCGGCTGACCCGCCCACCGAGGAAACCGTCCATGCCCGCGAACAAGAAGCTTCTGGTCCTGCCGGGTGACGGCATCGGGCCCGAGGTGATGCACGAGGTCCGCCGCGTCATCGACTGGATGCAGCACCGCCGCAGCCTCTCCTTCGAGATCGAGGAGGGCCTGGTCGGCGGCGCCGCGATCGACGCCGTGGGTTCGCCCTGTCCGGACGAGACGGTGGCCAAGGCCCGCGCCGCGGATGCGGTGCTGTTCGGCAGCGTCGGCGGCCCGAAATGGGACAGCCTGCCCTTCGACCAGCGGCCGGAGCTCGGCATCCTGCGGCTGCGGAAGGATCTCGGCCTCTTCGCCAACCTCCGCCCCGCGGTGGTGCTCGACCCGCTGGTGGACGCCTCCTCGCTCAAGCCCGACATCGTCCGCGGCGTCGACATCATGGTGGTGCGGGAGACGGTGGGCGGCGTCTATTTCGGCGAGCCGCGCGGTGTCGAGACGAGCGCCGACGGCCGTCGCCGCGGCTTCGACACCCAGGTCTACTTCGAGGACGAGATCGCCCGCGTCGCCCGCGTCGCCTTCGACTTGGCGCGCAAGCGCCGCAACAAGGTGACCTCGGTCGAGAAGGCCAATGTCATGCAGTCCGGCCGGCTCTGGCGGGCCGTGGTGGGCGAGGTGCACAAGGCCGAGTTCGCCGATGTCGAGCTCGAGAACATGTATGCCGACAACTGCGCCATGCAACTCTGCAGCCGTCCCAAGCAGTTCGACGTCATCCTCGGCGACAACCTGTTCGGCGACGTGCTGTCCGACCTGGCGGCGGCGCTGACCGGCTCGCTCGGCATGCTGCCTTCCGCCACGCTCGGCGCGGTCGATGCCACGACGGGCAAGCGCTACGCGCTATACGAGCCGATCCACGGCTCGGCGCCCGACATCGCAGGCAAGGGCGTGGCCAATCCCTGCGCCCAGATGCTCTCCTTCGCCATGCTGCTGCGCTGGTCCTTCGGGCTCGAGGTAGACGCGAAGCTGCTGGAGACGGCGGTGGAGAAGGTGCTGGCCGGTGGCCTCCGCACCGCCGACATCATGCAGGCGGGCCGCGCCCGCGTCGGCACCAGCGTGATGGGTGAGGCCGTGGTGCGCGAGCTGGAGAAGCTCGCGGCCTGACCCGCCCGCCGGCCCGCCGCAGGCTGGGCCAAACCGCCGCGGGCGCGGGAAAGGGGTTGCGCCGCCGGGCCGCCTCCGCTATCTCGCCCGCCTTGCCGCAAGGCGGAATGCGCGCCCGTAGCTCAGCTGGATAGAGCACCAGACTACGAATCTGGGGGTCAGGAGTTCGAATCTCTTCGGGCGCGCCACTCCGCTTCTTGCACGATACTGGTCCAGGCGCCCGTAGCTCAGCTGGATAGAGCACCAGACTACGAATCTGGGGGTCAGGAGTTCGAATCTCTTCGGGCGCGCCAGCCGGACCTGTTTCCTTCCCCGCCCTTCGCCCTAGCCTGCTTGGCAGGCGCCCGTAGCTCAACCGGATAGAGCACCAGACTTCGGATCTGGGGGTTGGGAGTTCGAACCTCTCCGGGCGCGCCACGCGGCCTCAGGCGGCTTGCCGTCAGCCCGGGCCGGGCGCGCCGGCACGCAGCAGCGCCTCCAGCGTCACGCTGCCGCCGCCCGCGAGCGGCACCGCCTGCGCGCCGCGGGCCAGCATCGCCGCGAGCGCGTCGCGCAGGGTGGACCCGGCGGGCAGCGCCTCCCCCGGCCTCGCCTTCCTGCCGTGCCGTCTCCGCCGGGATCAGCGCCAGCCGCTGCAGGGCCCGGTCGTGGCCGAGGAATTCGGCGACGAAGCCGTCCGCCGGCCGCGCCAGCAGCGCCGCCGCCGGGGCGTGCTGCGCCAGCCGCCCGTCGCGCAGCACGGCGACCGCATCGCCCAGCCGCACCGCCTCATCCAGGTCATGCGTCACGATCAGCACGGTCTTGCGCAGCGTCTTCAGCAGCCGCAGCACCTCCTCCTGCAGCCGTCCCCGCACCACCGGGTCCACCGCGCCGAAGGGCTCGTCCATCAGCAGCACCGGCGGGTCTCCGGCCAGCGCCCGGGCGACGCCGACCCGCTGGCGCTCGCCGCCCGAGAGCTGGTGCGGGCGGCGCCTGGCGAAGACGGCGGGGTCAAGCCCGGTCAACGCCAGCACCTCCTCGACCCGCGCGGCGATCCGCGTCGCCGGCCAGCCCAGCAGCCTCGGCACGGTGGCGACGTTCTCGGCGATGCTCCAATGCGGGAAGAGCCCGACCTCCTGGATGACGTAGCCGATGCTCCGGCGCAGCGTGACGGCGTCCATCCGCAGCGCGTCCTGCCCGGCGATCCGCAGGCCCCCGCCGCTCGGCTCGATCAACCGGTTGACCATCCGCAGCGTGGTGGTCTTGCCGGAGCCGGAGGGGCCGATCAGGGCGCAGCTCGTCCCCTCCGGCACCACAAGGGTCAGGTCGTGCACCGCATCGGTGGTGGCGCCGGGCCAGCGCTTGGTCAGCCCCTCCAGCTCGATCATGCGCCCTGCACCTTCGCCGCGAGCCGCCGTTCCAGCACGCCGAACCCCGCCTCCGTGGCCAGCGCCAGCAGGGCGATGGCGACCGCGCCGACCAGCATCCGCCCGGTATCCAGCAGCGCCAGCCCCTGGGTCACCAGGTCGCCGAGGCCGCCGCCGCCGATGAAGGTCGCCAGCGCCGCGGCCGAGACCACCTGCACGGCCGCGATCCGCAGCCCGGCGAAGACCAGCGGGGCGGCCAGCGGCAGCTCCACCCGCAAGGCCCGCTGCAGCGGCGTCATGCCCAGGCCGCGTGCCGCCTCCAGCGCCGCCGGGTCGGCGCCGCGCAGGCCGGTGACGGTGTTCACCAGCACCGGCGGCAGCGCCAGCAAGGCGAGGGCGATGACGGAAGGCGTGAAGCCGACGCCGAGCAGCGGCAGCAGCGCCGCCAGGACCGCCAGGCTCGGGATGGTGCGCAGCGCACCGGCGACGGCGATCGCGGCCTCCGCCAGGCGCGGCCGCTGGGCGACAGCGATGCCGAGCGGCAGGGCGATGGCGATCCCGATGGCAAGCCCCGTCAGCGACAGCAGCAGGTGCTCGCCGACCGTGGCCAGGAAGGCCGCGGGATGGGCGCCGAGCCAGGCGGCGGCGCCGGTGAGCGCCTCCATCAGGCGACCGCCGGCAGGCGGCGCTGCACCGCGCCGATCCCGGCATCCAGCAGCAGCGCCATGGCGGTGACCAGCCCGGCGCCGACCAGGATCTTCTCCGTATGGCCCTGGTCCAGCCCGGTGAGGATCAGCGTCCCGAGCCCGCCGGCGCTGATATAGGCCGCGACGGTGGCCGCCGAGACCAGCGTGACCGAGGCGACGCGCAGCCCGCCGAGCAGGGCGGGAAGGGCGAGCGGCAGCTCCACCCGCCACAGCCGCTGCAGCGGCGTCAGCCCCATGCCCGTGGCGGCCTCGACCACCGCGGGCGGCAGGGCGGCGAGGCCGGCGACCAGCGCCCGGAGCAGGATCGGCACGGCGTAGCTGACCAGCGCCAGCAGGGCCGGCCAGAAGCCCAGGCCCAGGACCGGCACCAGCAGGGCGAAGACCGCCAGCGTCGGCAGGCTGTAGAGCACCGAGGCGGTGCCCAGCACGGCGCCGCGCGCGCGCGGGCCGCCGCGCCACCAGCAGGCCGAGCGGCAGGGCCACGACCAGCGCCAGGGCCAGGGCGGCGGCGACCAGTTCCAGATGGGTCAGCGCCGCGGCACCGATGGTGTCGAGGTTCCGCGCGGTCCAGCGCATCAGGCCAAGCCGTGCCGCTTGAGGAAGCGGGCGGCGACCTCGCGCGGCTCCTCGCCATCCTGGTCCACCTGGCGGTTCAGCTCCTGCATCACGGGGTTGTCGAGCTTGGCGCCGATGGCGAGCAGAGGCGGCGCCAGCCCCGGCCAGGCCTCCAGCGCCTGGTTCCGCACCACGGCGGCGAGCTGGTAGGGCGGCCAGAGATGCTTGTCGTCCCGCATCACGGTGTAGCCGCCAACGGCGATCTGCCAGTCCGTCGCATAGGCGTTCACCACATCGGCCTGGCCGTGCTGCAGGGCGGCGTAGCGCAGGCCGAGCGCGGCGAATTGCCGGAAGCGGCGGAATCCCATCCCATAGACGCGCTTCAGCCCGGGAAGCCCGTCCGCGCGGTCGGCGAGATTCGTTGCCCGCCGCCAGGGTGAGCTGCGGCGCGGCGCGGGCGAGGTCGGAGAGGGTCACGAGGCCGAGCCGCTGCGCCGTCCGCGGCAGGACCAGCAGGGCATTGCCGTTGTCGATGCCGCTCGGGTCCAACCAGGTCAGGTTGAACTGCGCCCGGTAGCCGGCGCGGACCTTGGCGAGGACCTCCTCGGCGGTGCCCTCCGGCGCCTGCTTCAGCACCACGCCGAGGCCGGTGCCGGTGTATTCGGGATAGAGGTCGATCTCGCCGCTGAGCAGCGCGGCCTGGGCAATGGCGGTGCCGCCGAGATTGACCCGGCGCTCGACCTTCGCGCCGGCTTGCTCCAGCCCCTGGGCGAAGAGCTCGGCGACGACGAGCTGCTCGGTGAAGTTCTTCGAGCCGATGCGCAGCAGGGGCGCGGCGCCGGCCGGACGCGCGAGCAGGGCCGGCAGGGCGAGCAGCCCGCGGCGTCCCAGGAGCCCGCAGATGCGCGGCTGGCGTCTCATGCCGGCAGACTAGGCCGGGATCGCGCCGGGGGAAACCGGCGCGGTGCAACATCGGGATGGGGCGCGCGGCCACGCCCATGGCTCGGCAGGGATATGCGCCGCATGCCAGGGCTGTTCCCCGCGTCCACCCGACCGGGCGGCGGCGTGGCGAGTGGCGCCGTCCCGCGCTAGGGCCAGCTTGCCCGGTCGGGCCGGGCAGCGGCGGCGTGACGGCGATCGCCCTGCGGATGTCCGCGTCGCGGCCCGGGGATGCGGGCGCGCTTCCCTGTGCGTGCCGTGGAGCCAGCATGGAAACCTCCGTCATCGCGTGGCTGGCCACGCTCGGCCAGGGCGGGACGACGGCGGTGCTCGTCGTCGCCTTCGCCATCGGCGCCGCCGTCGGGGTGGAGCGGGGCTTCAGCACCAGTTCCGTCGGGATCCGCACCTGCACCCTCGTGGCGCTGGCCAGCGCGGCCTTCGCCGACCTCGTGGTGCGCCGGGTGCCGGATGTGCAATGGGGCAATGCCTTCGGCGCCGTGGCGACCGGCGTCGGCTTCCTCGGCGCGGGCGCCATCATCAAGGGCCAGGGCCGCCGCGCCGCACGCGGGCTGGGCGAGGCGGGGACGATCTGGTGCGTCGCCATCATCGGCCTGCTCGTCGGCACGCGGGAATCCGCGCCCGCCTTTCTCGTCACCGCGCTCGTGCTCGCCGTGAACCTGCTGCTGCGGCCCGTCGCCGCCTGGATCGACCGCCACCGCGCCCAGCAGAAGCCCGAGGACGATGTGCTCGACGGCTGACGCGGTGCCCCGCCGCGTCCCGCGCTACACCAAAAAGGAGAGACATCATGCTGCATGTGGACCTTCCCAGCCGTGCGGAGATCCAGGCCCTCGGCGAGCACCGCGGCTGGCCCGCGGTTTCCATCGCGCTGCCCACGACGCCGCTGACGCAGGAGGCGCAGGCCGACCGCACCGTGCTGCGCAACCTGATCCGCGCGGCCGTCGCGGAGATCGATGCCACCGGGGCGAATGTCCGCGTCGGGCGCGCCGTCGAGGCGCTGCTCGCCCCGCTGGCCGAGGATGACGCCTTCTGGGCGCACCAGGCGAACGGCCTGGCCATCTACGCGACGCCGGAGGGCGTGCGGGCCTACCGGCTGCCCGGCCGCGTCGAGGCCCGCGTCCAGGTCGCCGACCGGTTCGGCCTGAAGCCGCTGCTCCAGGCGCTCGCCACGCCGCAGGAAGCGATGGTGCTGGCGATCGGCATGGGCGCGGTGCGGCTGCTGGAGGTGACGGCCGGCATGCCGGCCGAGGCGGTCCGCGTGCCGGACCTGCCGCGCGGCGCCGCCGACGCGGCCGGCCGCGGCAGCCATGTCGCGCGCAAGGGCGACATGGCGAGCGGCCTGGCCACCAGCGAGAATGCGCTGCTGTCGCACTACGCCCGGGCGGTGGACCGCGCGCTGCGCCCGGTGCTCGCGGGGCTGGAGGTGCCGCTCGTGCTCGCCGCGGCGGAGCCCATGGCCTCGGTCTTCCGCAGCGTCTGCACCTATCCCCGCCTCGCGGCCGAGGGCATCGCCGGCAGCCCCGACGACGTCGCCGACCAGGCGCTGGGCACGGCGGCGCGGCAGGTGCTCGAGGGGCTGCGCGCGGCCGAGCTGGCGGCGCTGGGTGGGCTCTTCGCGCAGCGGGAGGCGCAGGACCGCGCGACGACCGACGTCGCGCGGGCGGCGCGGGCGGCGAGCTTCGGCGCGGTGGATACGCTGCTGGTGGACCTGGATGCGGCGCTGCCCGGCACGCTGGGGGAGGAGGACGGCGCGGTGGACTTCGCCGGCGCGGGCAGCCTGACCGACGAGATCGCCCGCCGGGCGCTGGCCGCGGGCGGGCGCGTGCTGGCGGCCCGGCCGGGCGAGATCCCGGGCGGCGGCCCGCTGGCGGCGATCCTGCGCTACCCGGTCTGACGGGGCGGCGGAAGGCGCCGCCTCCGGCCCGCGCCCGCACGGGGTTGAGCCCCGGCGGGCGCGGCAGGCCCGGCCGGCGGGCCCTGGCGCGGCCCTCGCCCGCGCCAGGGCCTCGATCGCACCCGCCCGGCTTCCGGCCCGCCGGCCCCCGGTCTACCCTCGCCCGATGTGCGAACTCCTCGGCATGAGCGCCAATGTCCCGACCGACATCGTCTTCAGCTTCTCCGGGCTGATGCGCCGCGGCGGGGAGACCGGGCCGCATGCCGATGGCTGGGGCATCGCCTTCTACGAGGACAAGGGCTGCCGCGCCTTCCACGACCCGCGCCCCTCCGCCCGGTCCGAGGTCGCCCGCTTCGTCCGCGACACCCCGATCAAGTCGCGCATCGTCATCTGCCACATCCGCCGCGCCAATCGCGGCCGCATCGCGCTCGAGAACACCCATCCCTTCCAGCGCGAGCTCTGGGGCCGGCCCTGGTCCTTCGCCCATAACGGCCAGCTCCGCGGGGTGAAGCGCTGGCGGCTCGGCGCCTTCGCCCCGATCGGCAGCACGGATTCCGAGCATGCCTTCTGCTGGCTGCTGGAGGCGCTGCGCGCCCGCTTCCCCACCGCCCCCGCCGACCGCGACCTCGCGGCGGCGGTCGAGGAGCTGGCGCGGCGGCTCTCGGGCCTCGGCGTCTTCAACATGCTGCTCTCGGACGGGCGGAGCCTGTTCTGCCATTGCTCCACCAAGCTCGCCTGGCTGACCCGGCGCGCGCCCTTCGGCCCGGCAACGCTGATCGATGCCGACCTCACCGCGGATTTCGAGAAGGAGACGACGCGGGACGACGTCGTCACCGTGGTGGCCACCCGGCCGCTGACCCGCGACGAGGCCTGGACGGTGATGGAACCCGGCAGCTGCGTGGTGTTCCGTCAGGGCAACCCGGTGCCCCTGCCGAAGCGGCGGGTGGCTTCAATGGCGAGAAGGAAGGC
This sequence comes from Dankookia sp. P2, assembly GCF_050632255.1. Taxonomy (NCBI): domain Bacteria; kingdom Pseudomonadati; phylum Pseudomonadota; class Alphaproteobacteria; order Acetobacterales; family Roseomonadaceae; genus Dankookia; species Dankookia sp. P2. Next base: position 4,906,941 of record NZ_CP192581.1, read on the forward strand.
GGCATGAGCGACGCATTGGCCGGCCGGCGGGTCATGGTGCCCGAGACGCGCGAGCTGGAGGTCCTGGCGAAGATGCTGGAACGCCACGGCGCCGCGGCGCTGCGCTGCCCGCTGGTCGCCATCGTCGATGCCGCCGACCCCGCCCCGATCGAGGCTCGGCTGCGCCGCTTCATCGCCACCCCGCCCGACGACCTGATCCTGCTGACCGGGGAGGGGCTGTCGCGCCTGCAGGGCGTCGCGGAGCGCGCGGGGATCGAGGCGAGATTCCGCGCCGCGCTGGCCGGCGTCCGGCGGATCGTCCGCGGCCCGAAGCCGCAGGCGCGGCTGCGCGCGATCGGGCTCTCGGCCGATATCGCAGCGGAGGCGCCGACCACGGCGGGGGTGATCGCCACCCTCTCGGCGCAGGAGCTGCAGGGGCGCCGGGTCGGGGTGCAGCTCTACCCGGACAACCCGAACGACGCGCTGCTCGACTTCCTCCGCGGCGCCGGGGCGGAGCCGGATCCCGTCCTGCCTTACGCCTATGCGACGCGGGAGGACGACGCGCGGGTGGAGGCCATGCTCGGCGAGATGGAGGCGGGGCGGATCGACCTGGCGGTCTTCACCTCGACCCCGCAGGTCAAGCGCCTGGCCCAATTGGCGGGGGCGGAGCGGCTGCGGGCGGCGCTCGGCCGCACCCGGATCGCCGCCGTCGGGCCGCTGGTCGGCCAGGCGCTGGAGGCTGCGGGCGGCCAGGTTTCCGTCATGCCGGAGGACAGCTTCCACATGAAGCCGATGGTCAATGCCATCCTGGCGGCGATGGGGGCCGAGGCCCGGGCATAACCGCTTTGGATCATCGTCCAATTCATTGACTTGCGTATCTGGAGCGTGGAACATCCGTCGGCGGGCAGGACCCGCCAACGGAGGCCCCGCGACGTGCTTGCGCTCACCGCATCCCTGTCCCTGCCGCACTGGCTCGGCGCGCTGCCGGCCGAGGCGCTGCTGCCGCTGGCGCCGGCCGTGCTCCTGGCCGTCCTGGGGAGGCTCGGCCCGGCCGAGCCGCCGCCGTCGGAGGAGGTCACCACCGCGGCGATCTTCGCGCTGCACGGGCATGTCTGAGGACGGCCGGACCCCTTCGTTCCGCGGATCGGCAGCCGCCGCGCGGAGGGGGCCGCCCCAGAGAAATGGATGGGGGACCGGGCGAATGCCTTCCCCTGGCCTTGCCTTCCCCCGCCGCGCGCTCCCCCTCGCCGCTTTGGCGAGCCCCGCCCGCGCCCAGCCCTGGCCCGACCGGCCGATCCGCTTCGTCGTCCCGGTCTCGCCCGGCGGCAGCGTCGACCCGCTGGCCCGGCTGATCGGCCGGCATTTGGGGAGGCGCTGGGCCAGCCGGTGGTGGTGGAGAACCATGCCGGGGCGGGCGGCAACATCGCCTTCGAGATGGTGGCCCGCGCCCGTCCGGACGGGACCACGCTGCTGGTCGGCTGGGACAGCCTGGCGATCAACCCGGCAATCTTCCCGCGGGTGGACTACGACCCGCTGCGCGACTTCGCGCCGATCATCCAGACGGTGCGGACGGCGCAATTGCTGGTGGTGCGGCCGGCGCTCGGCGCGGCCGACCTGGCGGGGTTCCTCGACCTGGCGCGGCGGCGGCGGCTGACGCTCGGCTCGCCGGGCAATGGCAGCATCGGCCATCTGGCGGCGGCGCTGCTGCAGGCGCGGGCCGGAGCCGAATGGACGCACGTGCCCTATCGCGGCGGCGGGCCAGCCATGGCCGACCTGATCGCCGGGCATATCGACGCGGTCAGCCTGACCCTGCCGGCCGCGACGGAGCATGTCCGGGCCGGGCGGCTGCGGGCGCTCGCGGTGACCACCGCGGCCCGGTCGCCGGCGCCGCCGGCGGTGCCGACCCTGGCCGAGAGCGGCTTTCCCGGCTTCGAGGTGACCTCCTGGCAGGGCTGCTGGCGCCGGCGGGGACCGAGGCGGCGATCCTGCGGCGGGTGAATGCCGAGGTGGCGCGCATCCTGGCGCTGCCCGAGGTGGCGGCGCAGCTCGGCGCGCAGGGGTTCGAGCCGGTCGGCGGCGCGCCGAGGTGCTGGCGGCGCGGCTGGCCGAGGACGTGCCGCGCTGGCCGGGAGTGGTGCGGCTGGCCGGGGCGCGGCTGGACTGATCCGCCACGCTTGCCTTCCGGCAGGCGGCGTGCGATAGGAATATAGTCAAGGCCCGGTCATGTCCCGGACGCGTCACCCCACCTTGCGGGATTGCATCGCGATGGTGCCGCCGCGGCCGGTCCATGCCCGATGCCGGCGGCGGCGCCTCAAATCCTCAAATCCGAAAATCCAAAACCCTGCCCGGCGCGACGCCAGGCCGGGTGCGGCCCGGCGCGGAACCGGCCCGCTTCGGCCTCAGATTTTTCCTGAGGCGGATTGAGCGGAATTCAGGGTTTATGCCCCTCAAGAACCCTGGTTCAGACGCCGCCATTCTTATGGATCGGGTCGATCCAGAGGACCTGCTCCGGCTTCTCCACCGGCTCGATGTCGAGGTTCACCACGACGGCCTCGTTGTCCGAGCGGACCAGGACGCAGGACAGCGTCTCATCCGTGCTGGCGTTGATCTCCTGGTGCGGGACATAGGGCGGGACGAAGATGAAGTCGCCCGGCCCGGCCTCGGCGACGAATCCCAGCCGCTCGCCCCAGCGCATGCGGGCACGGCCGGAGACGATGTAGATCACGCTTTCCAGCGCGCCGTGATGGTGGGCGCCGGTCTTGGCATCCGGGTGGATGTGGACGGTGCCGGCCCAGATCTTCTGCGCGCCGACGCGGGCGGCGTTGATCGCGGCGGCGCGGTTCATGCCCGGCGTCTGCGCGGTGTTGGTGTCCAGGCTGTCGCCCGGGATGACGCGGACGCCGGTGGCCTTCCAGCCATCGGGCGGGACGTCGTGGCTATGGTGCCCATCATGCGGCATGGCTGCGATCCTCCAGACTCATTGAAATGAAACGGGCCTGGGGGATACCTGCCCCCGGCCCTTGCTTCCCTACAGCCCGGCAAAAGCTCGGTGGACAGGTAGCGTTCCGCAAAGGACGGCGCGATCCCGACCACCAGCCCCCCGGCATGTCGCGGGCCACCTGCAGCGCCGCATGCAGCATGGCGCCGGAGGAGATGCCGACCGGCAGCCCCTCCGTCTGGGCGCAGCGGCGGGCGGCGGCGATCGCCTCGCGCTCGCCCACCCGGACCACGTCGTCGATCAGCTCGAGGTCGAGCACCGCGGGCTTGAACCCGGCGCCGATGCCCTGGATGCCGTGCGGGCCGGGCTCGTCGCCGGACAGCACCGCGGATTCCGCCGGCTCCACCCCGATGACCCGGAGTCCCGGCTTGCGAGGGCTTCAGGGCGCGGGCGATGCCGGTGAGGGTGCCGCCGGTGCCGACGCCGCCGATGACCACATCGACCGCGCCGGCGGTATCGGCCCAGATCTCCTCGGCCGTGGTGGCGGCGTGGATGTCGGGGTTGGCGGGGTTGTCGAACTGCTTCGGCATCCAGGCCCCGGGGGTGGCGGCGACGATCGCCTCGGCCCGGCCGATGGCGCCGGCCATGCCGCGGCGGGCGGGGGTGAGCTCGACCTCCCCGCCCATCAGCCGGATCATCTTGCGGCGCTCGATGCTGGCGCCGTCGGGCATCACGACGATCAGGCGGTAGCCCTTGGCGGCGGCGACGAAGGCCAGCGCGATGCCGGTATTGCCCGAGGTCGGCTCGACCAGCGTCGAGCGGCCGGGGGCGATCAGCCCCTCGCGCTCCGCGGCCTCGACCATCGCCAGGCCAATGCGGTCCTTCACCGAGCCGAGCGGGTTGAAGAATTCGAGCTTGATGGCGAGGTCGGCCGTGAGGTTCTCCGCCGCCCGCAGCCGCTGCAGGCGGACCAGCGGCGTCGAGCCGACGATGTCGAGCACGCTGTCGTAGATGCGGCCATGCGCCGGCAGGGGCTCGGCCCCGTGCGGGTCGGGTTCCGGGCGGGGGCGCGGCGGGGCAGCTGGTTAATATCCGGCATGCGACTGCAATATCACCGTTCCCCGCCGTAGTTCAGGGGCAAGGCGCGGGAAAATGAAGCGTTGCGGCGGAAAATCCGGCGGGGCTGGGCGGCGGGTCTTTCCGCGTGCCAAGCTTCCGCCCGAGGGAACGCCAAAGCCATGCCAGAGACGCCGCCGGACCGGATTCCGCTTGCGCAGATCGTGAACCCGCGCTCGATCGCCGTCATCGGCGCCTCGGACGACGCCGGGAAATCTCGGCGGGCGGGTGATCCACTACCTGATCCGGCATGGCTTCCCCGGGGTGCTGCTGCCGATCAACCCGGTGCGGGCGACCATCCGCGGCCTGCCGGCCTATCCGAGGCGTCGCGGCGGCGCCCGGGCCGATCGACGTGGCCGTGCTGGCGGTGCCCGCCGCGGCCCTGCTGCGGGAGATCGAGGCCTGCGCCGCGGCCGGGGTCGGCGCCTGCGTCGTCATCACCGGCAAGCTGGCCGATGCGGGAGAGGCCGGGGCGGCGCTGGAAACCCAGGTGACGGCGGTGGCGCGGGCGGCGGGGATGCGGCTGGTCGGGCCCAACTGCCTCGGCCTGTTCAACGTCACCGATGCCGCGATGCTCTCCTCCTCCCTCGCGCTCGAGGTCGCGCGGGTGAAGCCGGGCGGGATCGGCATGGTCAGCCAGTCCGGCGCGCTGATGGGGGCGCTGGTCTCGCTCGGCCACCAGCACGGGGCGGGGTTCAGCCGCTGCGTCTCGGTCGGCAACCAGGCGGACCTCGAGCTTTGCGACTTCCTGGAATTCCTGATCGATGACCCGGCGACGCGGGTCATCACCCTCTATGTCGAGGGGCTGAAGGATGCCGCCCGCTTCGCCCCGCTGCTGCGCCGGGCCCGCGCCGCGGGCAAGCCGGTGCTGTGCGTCAAGGCGGGGCGGAGCGAGGCAGGGGCGCAGGCGGCACGGTCGCACACCGCCAGCCTCGCCGGCAGCCATGCCGCCTTCGCCGCGCTCTGCCGCGATGCAGGCGCGGTGCTGCTGGACGATCCGGCGGTGATGGTGCTGGCGGCCGATGTGCTGGCGCGGCTGGGCGGGCTGCCGCGGTCCGGGATGGGGGTGGCGGTCGTCGCCTCCTCCGGCGGCAGCACCGTCACCACCACCGACATGCTGGCCGATTACGGCCTGCGCACCGCGGCGATGTCGGCTGCCACGCGGGCCGAGATGGCGCGCTGGATGCCCGAGAGCCATGTCCACCTACCGCTCGATACCGGCAGCTTCCACGACAATACCAGCGAGGATGCGCTGCGCGGCTGCCTACGCGCCTTCATGGGCGACCCGGATATCGGCGCCATCCTGGTGCCGATGACGACGCAGCCGGCGATGGCGCGGCGCGCCGCGATGCTGCCGCCGCTGGCGCGGGAGGGTACCCGGCCGCTGCTGTATGTCATGATGGCGGGGGAGGTGGGCGACCCGGCGCGGGAGGCGATGCGCGCGGCCGATTTCCCCTATTTCGACCATGTCGCCCAGGCGCTGGCGGTGCTGCGGGCGCTGGAGGCGGAAGCCGCCGGCCGCGACCGCGCGGCGCTGCCGCCGCCCGCGCGCCCCGCCGGCCTCACGCTGGCCGAGGGCCTGCCCGCGGGCGCGCTGCTGGAGGCCGAGGCGAAGCGCCTCGCCGCCGGCTACGGCATCCCGGTGACGCGGGAGGCCTTCGCCGCGACCGCGGCGGAGGCGGTGGCCGCCGCCGAGGCGATCGGCTTCCCGGTGGTGCTGAAGGGCGTCAGCCGCGCGGTTGTGCACAAGAGCGACCTCGGCCTGGTGAAGCTCGGCTTGCGCGACGCCGAGGCGGTCCGCGCCGCGCAGGCCGCGCTGCTGGCCGGGCCGGTGCCGCTGGACGGCGTGCTGGTACAGGAGATGGCGCGGGGCGAGGCGGAGCTGATCCTCGGCGCCCGCTTCGAGCCGGGCCTCGGCCCCTTCGTCCTGGCAGGCCTCGGCGGCGTGCTGGTGGAGGTACTGCGGGACGTGCAGCTCGCGCCCGCGCCGCTGCGGCCGGAGGATGCGCTGATGATGCTGCAACGCCTGGCCTTGTGGCCGGTGCTGGAGGGCGTGCGCGGGCGGCCGGCGCTGGACGTGGCCGCGGCGGTGGATGCGCTGGTGCGGCTGTCCTGGCTGGCGGCCGAGCTCGGGGAAGGGCTGGTGGAGATGGACCTCAATCCGATCCTGCTGCGCGCCGTCGGCGAGGGCTGCATCGCCGTCGATGCGCGGGCGGTGCTGCGATGATCCCGCGGCGCGCGGTGCTGGGCGCGCTGGCCTTGCCGGCGGTGGTGCGGGCCCAGGGGGAGCATCCGGGGCATGGCCGCAGCGGCCGGTCACGCTGATCGTGCCCTATCCGCCGGGTGGCAGCACCGACAACGTCTCCCGCCCCATCCAGCAGCCGCTCTCGGCGCTGCTCGGGCAGAACGTGCTGATCGAGAACCGCGGCGGCGCCGGCGGGTCGATCGGCGCCGCCGCGGTCGCCCAGGCGAGGCCCGACGGCTACACGCTGCTGGTCTTCCCGACCGCGATCATGACCATCAGCCCGCACATGATGCGGCTGCCCTACGACCCGGCGCAGGATTTCACCCCCGTCGCGCTGCTCGGCATCTCGGACGGCGCGGTGGCGATGCACCCCTCCGTGCCGGTGCGGACGATCCAGGAGCTGGTCGCCTATGCCAAGGCGGATCCCGGCAAGCTGCGCTTCAGCAGCGCCGGCAACGGCACCATCACCCAGATGACCGGGGAGATCTTTGCGAGCAGCGTCGGCATCCGGCTGGAGCACGTGCCCTATCGCGGCTCGGCGCCGGCGCTGACCGCCGTCATGGCCGGCGACGTGGAGCTGCGATCCGACCCCATCGCCATCCCCGCGATCAAGGACGGCAGGCTGATCGGCCTGGCGACCACCGGCGAAACGCGCAGCCCGGGATTGCCGGACCTGCCGACCCTGCGCGAGCTCGGCATGTACGGGCCGGGCGGCCTGTCCTTCTTCGGCCTGGCCGGTCCCGCCGGCCTGCCGCCCGAGATCGTCGCGCGGCTGGCCGAGGCCCTCCGCCAGGTGCTGGCGCTGCCGGAGGTCGCGCGCGCCATGGCGCCGGTGGGCCTCCGCCCGCAATTCGAGACCGGCGCGGCCTTCGCCCGGCGAATCACGCAGGACCGCGCCATCTTCGCCGAGGCCGTGCGCAGGACGGGAGCAAGAGTCGAATGAGCTACGAGCACATCAAGGTCTGGGAGGACGGCCCGGTCACGATCGTCGCGCTGAACCGGCCGGACAAGGGCAATGCCATCTCGAAGCGGATGGCGGAGGAGATCCAGGCGGCGATGACCGCCTTCGCCGCGTCGGAGCAGAAATGCGCCGTGCTGACCGCGATGGGCACCAAGGCCTTCTCCTTCGGCGCCGATGTCACCGAGCCGCCGGAGCTCTGGCGCGCCGTGCCCAATGTCGGCTGGCAGTGCGACAAGCCGCTGATCGCGGCGCTCGAGGGCTGGTGCATCGGCGGCGCGCTGGTGCTGGCGATGATGGCCGACCTCGCGGTCTGCGGCGCCAAGGCGCGGCTCTACTACCCCGAGGCCAAGATCGGCCTGACCGGCGGGATGATCGCAGCACTTCCGTCGCGCATCCCGCACAAGATCGCCATGGAGCTGATGCTGCTCTGCCGCGTCTTCGACGCCGAGCGGTCGGAGCGCGTCGGCCTGGTGAACGAGGTGGTGCCGGAAGGCGAGGCGCTGGCGAGGGCGATCGAGTGGGGCAAGGAGATGGCGGGCTACGCGCCGATGGTGCTCGGCGGCATCAAGCGCATGGTGCTGGACGACATCCTGCCGCGCGGCCCGTCCGAGCAATGGGCGCTGCAGGGCCAGCGGCTGGCGGCGATCCGCGAGTCCGAGGATTTCCGGGAGGGCGGCGCGGCCTTCCGCGAGAAGCGGCCGCCGGTCTTCAAGGGGCGGTAGCCTGCGATCGTCCTGAGTGGAAACACTCAGGGCGTGAATCGCTGGCTCAACGAAAGCCAGACCGAGGTTGTCCTGACAGGGTCAGGGCAACCTCGGTCTAGGCCCCGCACGCCGCGGCACAAACGTGACCGCCGCGGCCGATTGCCCGGCGCCCGCCGCCGCGCCAGAAGGGACGGGCAGCGAGGGGGCGGGGCATGGGCGAGGATGCGGCGGTGCGGATGGCGGGGCTGGTCTTCGCGGCGCTGCGCGAGGCCTCGCTGGACCCGCCGGGCGTCAGCCGCGCCAGCTACGGCCCCGGCGAGCGGGCGGCGCATGCCATCCTGCGCGCGGCGGCCGAGGAGGTGGGGCTCGAGGTCGAGACCGATCCGGTCGGCACCCTGTCGATGACGCTGCCCGGCGTCGATCGCGGCGCCTCGCCGGTGGTCATCGGCTCGCATCTCGACGCCGTGCCGCATGGTGGCAATTACGACGGCGCGGCGGGCGTGGTGATGGGCCTGGCGCTCGCGGCGCGGCTGAAGGCGGCGGGGCAGGTGCTGCGGCGCGACCTGGTCATCCTCGGCATCCGGGCAGAGGAGATGTGCTGGTTCCCGATGCTCTATCTCGGCAGCCGCGCCGCCTTCGGCCTGCTGGCGCCGGATGCGCCGGACACGCTGCGGCGGACCGACAGCGGCCGCACGCTGGCCGAGCACATGGCGGAGGAGGGGTTCGATCCGGACTTCATCCGCCAGGGCCGCAGCTTGCTCGACCCCGCCTATATCCACGCCTTCATCGAGCCGCATATCGAGCAGGGGCCGGTGCTGGTCGAGGCCGGGCTGCCGGCCGCCGTGGTCACCGGCATCCGCGGCAGCCTGCGCTACCGCGCCTGCACCGCCACGGGCGCCTGGGCGCATGCCGGGGCGGTGCCGCGGCAGGGCCGCAAGGATGCCGTGCTGGCGGTCGCAGCCCTCGCGCATGCGCTGGAGGAGTTCTGGAAGGTCGCGGAATCGGGCGGGCGCGACCTGGTGCTGACCATGGGCGAGTTCTCGACCGACCCGGTGATGCACGGCCCGACCAAGATCCCCGGCGCCGTCGGCTTCAGCCTCGATATCCGCAGCGAGGACCCGGCGGTGCTGCAGGCGGCCGAGGCGCTGCTGCGCGACCAGGCCGCGCGCATCGAGGCGGAGCGGGGCGTCGCGATCGACTACGGCACGCCGCTGCCGGTGCCGCCCGCGTCGATGGATGCGCGGCTGCGCGCCGCGCTGCGGCAGGGGGCCGAGGCGGCCGGCGTGCCGGTGCTGGAGATGGCCTCCGGCGCCGGGCATGACGCGCTGACCTTCGCCGGGCTTGGCGTGCCGACGGCAATGCTGTTCATCCGGAACGAGCACGGCAGCCACAACCCGGAGGAGGCGATGGAGCTGGCCGACTTCGCCGCGGCGCTGGACGTGCTGACGGCGGCGATCGGGGAGATCGCCGCCTGACGGCGCCCGCCGACGGCCGGCGCGCCGACCGGCGCGCAGGCCTGGATCGGCGGGCCATTGCGGTCAGGACATCGCGTGGCCGCGCGCCGCGCCCATGGTGCGGTTCCAGACTGCGGCGCAGGATCGGTGCCGAACCGGGAGGAGCCTTGCCATGCGTCGCGACCTGATGGGCTATGGCCTGAACCCGCCCCGCATCGCCTGGCCCGGCGGCGCGAAGCTCGCCGTCTCCATCGTGGTGAACTACGAGGAAGGTGCCGAGATGGCGCTGGAAGCCGGCGATGCGGAGAACGAGCGGATCGGCGAGGTGATCAGCGTCGTACCCCCTGGCCGCCGCGATTTCGGGCAGGAGGGCATCTTCTCCTACGGCACACGCGCCGGAGTCGGCCGGTTCCTCGAGGCCTTCGACCGCCACCGCGTGCAGGTCACCTGGTTCATGTGCGGCCGGGCGGCGGAACGCTCGCCTGAGCTTGCGCGCGCGCCTGCATCGCCGCGGGGCATGAGGCGGCGAACCATGGCTGGGTCTGGCGGCCGCATGCCGACTTCACCAGCCGGGCGGAGGAGGAGGCGAGCCTGCTGCGCAGCGCCGCGGCGATCGAGGCGGCGACCGGCGAGCGTCCGGTCGGCTTCTTCTGCCGCGGCAGCCAGAGCCCCTGGACCCGCGGATTGCTCGCCGCGCACGGGTACCTCTACGATAGCAACGCCTTCGACGACGATCTGCCCTATTGGGACAGGGACGTCCCGGGCGGGCCGCTGCTGGTGATGCCCTACGCGCTCGACTGCAACGACATGAAGTTCTTCCACCCCAACGGATTCGTCGTGCCGCAGCACTTCGTCGACTATGCCGAGGCGGCGATCGACCAGTTGATCGAGGAGGGCGAGAGGGGCGTGCCGAAGCTGCTGAACATCGGCCTGCACCTGCGGATCTGCGGCCGCCCGGCGCGGTTCCGCGCTGTGGAGGGCATCCTGCGCGTGCTGGCGGCGCGCGGCGGCAAGGTCTGGGTGGCGCGCCGGAAGGATATCGCCGCGCATGCCCGCGCGGCGCTACCCGTGGGTTAGCCGCGCGAGCCAGCGCGCCACCGGGTTGTCCTGGCTCATGCCGGCAGGCCCGAGATCGCCCGCCAGTGCCGCGCGATGTCCATCCTGCGGGCGATCCAGACGCCGGGATGCCGCGTGACGTGCTGCAGCAGCAGCTCCAGCCCGCGGATGCGGCCGGGCCGGCCGATGGTCCGCAGGTGCAGCCCGACCGACATCATCTTCGGCGTCGTCCGCCCTTCGCGCATCAGCTGGTCGAAGGCGCCGATGCAGTAGGTGGAGAAATCCTCGGCCTGCACGAAGCCCTGGCCCGGGGCGAAGCGCATGTCGTTGGTGTCGAAGGCATAGGGCAGGATGACGTGCGGCCGCCCCGCCACCTGCACCAGCCGCGGCAGGTCGTCGTCATAGGCATCCGAATCGTACAGGAACCCGCCTTCCTCCCGCAGCAGCCGCCGCGTGTTGACCGAGGGCGCCGACTTGGTGTGCCAGCCGACCGGCCGGGTGCCGGCGGCCTCGCCCAGCACCGCGACGGTCCGGGCGATCACCGCGCGCTCGGTCGCTTCCGGCATGTTGGCATGCATCTCCCAGCGCCAGCCATGCGCGCTGACCTCATGCCCGGAGGCCGCCGGCGCCGCGGCCAGGGCCGGCGTCGCCGCCACGGCCCGGCCGCAGCAGGAAAAGGTCGCCTTCACCCCGAAGCGGTCGAGCAGGTCGAGCACCCGCCAGAGCGCGACGCGCGAGCCATAGGCGAAATGCGTCTCCATGCAGGGGTCGGGCGCATGCTCGACCAGCTGCTTCGTCTCCGGCACCGCCTCGTTGCGTTCGTCGCCGCTGGCGATCGACAGCTCCGCGCCCTCCTCGACATTGACGACGAAGGACAGCGCGAGCCGCGCGCCCTCCGGCCAGCGCGGATCGGGCGGGTTGCGGCCATAGCCCGCAAGGTCACGGTCCTGCGGCGGCATCCCGCCGGGCAATGGGGTCACGTGGCGTCTCCGCTGGCCGGTTGCTTGTCCCGGAGGCAGCAATCGTCATGCCAGCGGGTGAGGACCACCGGTGCGCGGCGCCGCACCCGGCCAGGTCGCCCGCCCTGGCGCATCCCTGCCCAGGCTGCGCGGGCGGCGGGCAGGGCTCAGCCGGCCATCGCCACCTCGGCCCCGCCATCCGGCGCATCGCCGGCCGGGACCTCCAGCGCCGCGATCGAGTCGGCCGCGATCTCCAGCAGCACCCTCGCGCTGCCGCAGCATCGCCTCCGGCGGCAGGCGGCGCGCATCGGCCTGGAACTGCCGCGCCGCCGCGGCCAGCCGCGTCGCGCCGAGGGTCGCCGCGGCGCCGGCCAGCCGGTGCGCCGCCGGCACCATGCGGTCCGGCATGGCCTGGTCGATCCCCCGCAGCTGCTCCGCCGCGTCGCGCATCTCGCGGACGAACTCGCCCGCCAGGCTGCGCGCCGCCTCGGGGTCGAGGCCCGGCACCGCCGGCGCCTCGCCGGCGCGGCGGCTCAGCAGGGGCAGGCGGGCGAAGCTCTCGTGCCCGGGCGACGGGGCCACGGCGCCAGGCGGCGGCGCGCCGGTCAGCCGGCCGAGCGCCGCGATCAGCGCCTCGCGCTCGATCGGCTTGGCAAGGTGCGCGTCCATCCCCGCCTCGCTGCAGGCGGCGATGTCCTCGACGAAGGCGCTGGCGGTCACCGCCAGGATCGGCACGCGGGCGCCGGGGCCGGGCAGGGCGCGGATCTGGCGCGTCGCCTCCATCCCGTCGAGGTTCGGCATCATCACGTCCATCAGCACCACGTCGAAGGGCAACGCCTCCTGTGCCTCCTGCACGGCGCGGACCGCCAGCGCGCCGTCGGCGACGCAGTGCACCCGGTGGCCGGCCGCTTCCAGCAGCGCCCGCGCCACCGCCAGGTTGGCCGGCACGTCGTCCGCCACCAGCACGTGCAGCGACCGGCGCGGCGCATCGGCCGCGGCCGGCTGCGCCGGCGTGGCCGCCGCCGCCGGGCGCAGCGCCAGCTCGACCCAGAAGGTGGCGCCCTGGCTGTCGCGCGACCGCGCATTGGCCTCGCAGCCGATCCGGCCGCCCATCTGCTCGGCGATGCCGGCGGCGATCGCCAGGCCAAGGCCGGTGCCCCCGCCTGGCCGCGGTCGAGCTGCACGAAGTCGCCGAAGATGGCCTGGCGCTGCGCCTCCGGCACGCCGGGGCCGGTATCCCGCACCTCGATCCGCAACGGCACCAGGCCGCCGGCATCGGGCGGGCCGAGCGGCCGTGCCGCGAGCGCGACCTGGCCGCCATGCGGGGTGAACTTCACCGCGTTGGAAAGCAGGTTGAGCACCAGCTGGCGCATCCGGGTCTGGTCGGTCTCCAGCAGCTTCGGCAAGCCGGCGGCGAGGTCGAGCGCCACCGCCACCGACTTGTCCTCGGCGGCCGGGCGCACCAGCGTCGCGCAGTCGCCGAGCAGGGCGGCGAGGTCCACCGGGGTGAGGCGCAGCTCGAGCCGCCCGGCCTCGACCTTGGCCAGGTCGAGCACGTCATTGGCGACGGCGACAAGGTGGCGGCCGGCGGATTCCAGCGTCTCCGCCTGGCTCCGCTGCTGGCCCGAGAGCGCCGGGTCGCGCGCCAGGACCTGGGCCAGGCCGAGCACGCCGTTCAGCGGCGTGCGCAGCTCGTGGCTCATTCGTGCCAGGAAGCGCGACTTCGCCTCGGTCGCCGCCGCCGCGGCGTCGCGCGCCTGGGCCAGGTCGGCCATGGCGCGCTTCAGCGCGGTGATGTCGGTGCGGATGCCGACGGTGCCGCCATCCGGCGTGCGGCGCTCGGTCACCAGCACCCAGCGGCCATCCGGCAGCAGCCGCTCCATGCTCGGGTGGTCGCCGCGGTGCCAGGCCTTGGTCGCGGCGACGAAGGCCTCGATGTCCGCGCCGGCCTGCGGATACTGGCCGCGCAAGGCGCCCTCGCGGATGATGTCCTCGAACAGCGCGCCGGGCACGATGAAGGGCGCGCTGACCCCGTAGAAGTCGCGGTAGCGCTGGTTGCAGATCACCAGCCGGTCCTCGGCGTCGAACATGACGAAGCCGTCCGGCAGGCTCTCGATCGCGCTCTCCAGCACGCCGCGGGCGGCGGAGCGCTCGGCCTCGATCCGCTCGCGCTGGCGCAGCGCGGCGTTCAGCGCCATGCCGAGCGCGCCGATCAGCAGGGCGGAGCCGAGCGCCACCGCCAGCAGCCGGCCTTGGTCCTGCTCATAGGCCGCATAGGCGGCCGCGGTCTCGAGGCTGGCGACCACCAGGATGTCGCGGTAGAGCATCGGCCGCGCCGCGGCGAAGACCGGTACCGGGGCGATCCGGCCGGGGATCTGGGTCGCGCTGCCGTCCTGCGGCAGGGTCGCCGCGCTGCGCGCCAGGGGCCGGCCGATCCGCGTCTCGTCGTGCGGCAGGCTGGCCAGCAGCTGGGCGTCGGCGCGCTCGACCGAAAGCCGCAGGCCGGGCACCTCGCCGAGCGGCGAGAGCATGGTGGCGAGCAGGGCGACCGGGACCTCCGCCGCCACCACCAGGGGCTCCGTGCCCGGCAGGTCGATGCTGCGCAGGAAGAACAGCGTCCACTCGCCTGTCTGGCTGTTGCGGACCGGCCCGCTGATCACCGCCGCGCCGTTGCCGCGCGCTTCGGCCAGCCGGGCCGGGTCGATCGGCGGCGGCCGGCTGCGCGATCCGGCCAGGGCGCTGGCCCAGGGCCGGCCATCCGCGCGCAGGATGATGAGGTCGCGGAAGTTGAGGTTCTGGAAATTCAGGTCGCGCAGCATCCGGCTGGCGGCGCCGCGGTCGACCGTTCCGTCGCGGGCGATCTGGCCGACCACCTGGCCCAGCCCGGCCAGCGTCCCGTCGACCGAGAGGAAATGCCGGTTCACCGTGCCTTCGGCCACCCGCGCGGCGCGCTGGACCAGCTGCACCGCGCTGGTGCGCGCGGTATCGCGCAGCCGGTCCAGTAGCAGGGTGGTGCCGCCGGCGATCGTCAGCAGGACCAGCCCGCAGGCGAGGGTGACGGCCAGGCGGAGCCGGCGGACCTGCATGCCTCAGTCCGCCTTGGCCTGGATGCCCCGGGGCTGCGCCATGATCGCGTTCCAGGTTTCGGCGCAGTCGCCGCCGCAGCGCTGGACCCAGGCCGGCAGCACGACGTCGGTGAGCAATTGCTGGCGGCGGGTGCGGTCCTGCGGCCGGTCCTCGACCACCGTCATCCGCCCGCGCGTGCCGGCGATGCAGTTCGGCCGGCCGGCATTGCAGTTCAGCCCGTCCTCGGTCTCCTGCTGGGCGGCGCGCCAGATGTCCTCCTGCAGGGTGGCGAGGCCGTCGGTGATGGCGGTGCGCGCCTCCGCCGGCAGCGCCGCCCAGGCGCGCTCGTTGGCGCCGAAGATCGACACGCCCCAGCTGATCGCCACGCGGGAGACATGCGTCGTCACCTCGTGCAGCCCGATCGCGTTGCCGGACAGCGTGCCGGTGACGGCGCACTGCACGACATTGTCGCGCACCGCGGGGACGATCTCGGCGAAGGGGGTGACCACCGGCGTCGCGCCCAGCGCCTCGATCAACTCCCCTGGCCGACCGAGGAGACCCGCACCCGGCGGCCTGCCAGGTCGCCGAGGCCGGTGAAGGCCCGCTGGCAGAACATCACCTGCGACGGATAGGTATAGACCGCCAGCATCCTGACGCCGTAGCGCTCGCGCAGCAGCGTCTCGAGCCGCGGGCGCCAGAGCGACACGGTCTGCCGCAGGCTGTCGATATCGGGGTTCAGCATCGGCAGGTCGATGGCGTTCAGCTTCGGCTCGTCGGCCGCGGCGAGCGCCAGCAGCACGGTGCCGAAGGGCACCACGCCGAGCCGCATCAGCTGCAGCATCTCCTGGCCGCGGATGCCGCTGCGGTCGAAGGGGGCGATCTCGGCGCGGATGCGGCCCTGGGTCAGGCCGGCGACCTTGTCGGTCCAGAAGGGGGCCTCGTAGCGGACATACTGGCTGATGGAGGCGAGGCCGCCGACCACCTTGATCTGGATCGGCGGCGGGCCCTCGGCTGCGGCGGGGCGGGCGCCGGGAAGGCCGGCGAGCAGGCAGGCCGCCCAGAGAAGGCCGCGGACGCCCGGGGCGCGACGGCCGCGCCGGTGCAGGAGGTGAGCGAGCATGCCTGTCATCCGTTCTGGCCGGACGCGCTGGGGGGCCGCGTCCATCCACCATGAGCTTCGAGCCGAAGATAAACTTAGGGTTATATTGATGAGGAGATATAGAAACAAATCGCCAGGACACGGGCGATTGGTTACAAAAAGGGGTTTCCACACTATGTCCGTTGCGCCGATGGGGGCAGCCTGCCTCAGGCCCCCTGCAGCGCCACCCCCGCCGCCGCCTGGCCCCGCTGCCCGTATCTCGCGCCGGAATACTGGCTCATGAACTCCGGATAGGTGAAGGGCGGGTAGCGCGGCGGGTTGTCCGGGGCCACGCAGGTGGGAACCGGCGCCATCACCGCGTCATAGGAGCAGTCCATGAAGAAGGGGATCGCATAGCGTTCCTGGCCGGACCGGTTGGTGACCCGGTGCGGCGTCGCCAGGAAGGCGTGGTTGGTCCAGCGCCGCAGCATCATGCCGCCATTCACCAGGAAATGCCCGTCCAGCGCCGGGGCGTCGATCCAGCGCCCGTCCGGCAGGCGGATCGACAGGCCGGGCACCTTGTTCTGCGCCAGGATGGTCATGAAGGAGGTATCCGCATGCGGCGCCAGCCCCCACTCGTCGGCCGGCGCGGTCGGCTCCTGCTGCGGGTAGTGCGTCATCCGCAGGGTGAACATCGGCTCCTGGAACTTGTCGTCGAACCAGTCGGCCGGCAGGCCGAGCGCGGCGGCGTAGATCGGCACCAGCCGGCGGCCCAGCCCCTCCATCGCCGCGGCATAGTCGAGCGCCACGTCGCGGAAACCGGGCAGGCCAGCGGGCCAGCGGTTGAGGCCGCGGAAGCGCTTGCCGGCCAGCACGTCCGGGTGGTCCGGCGGCAGCTCGCGCTTGAAGAAGACCGCCTCGTTGGCGTTGGGCGGCTTGATGCCGTCCACCGCATTCATCCGCGTGGTGTTGCCGCGGAAGGGCAGGTAGCCCTGGTTGTTGCCATTGAAGGGCAGCGCCAGCTTGGCCTCGAGCGGCTGGGCATGGAAGCGCGCGGCGGCGTCGAAGGCCGCCTGCACCAGCGCCTCGGGCACCCCGGTGTTGCGGACGAAGTAGAAGCCTACCTCGGTGAAGGCCCGGCGCAGCTGGGCGCCCAGCGCGTCGAGCGCGCCCGGGGTGCCGCGCAGCAGCAGGGCGAGGTCGAGGACGGGGATCTCGTCGGCCATGGTCGGGTTCCCTGACGGCGCGGTGCGCGAAGCCTAGGCGGGGATCGCGCCTCGGCCAACCACCCCGTTGCGGCGGCGGTTGCCGCGCCGCCCGGCTGCGGTCCAGTGTGGCAGCGAAGCGGGCAGGGGCATCGGGGTGGCAGCGGCAACGGAACGACACGACACGCCGCCCAGGATCACCGCGCTCCGCCGGCTGCTGCCCTATCTCGCGCCCTATCGCGGCCGGGTTCTGCTGGCGGCCGTCGCGCTGCTGCTGGCCGCCGGGCTGGTGCTCGGCCTCGGCCAGGGGGTGCGGCACCTGGTGGACGAGGGCTTCGCCGCCGGCAGCGCCGCGGCGCTCGACCGCACCGCGCTGGTCCTGTTCGGCGTGGTGGCGGCCCTGGCCGGCGCCACCTGCGCGCGGTTCTGGCTGGTCTCCTGGCTCGGGGAGCGGGTGGCGGGGTGACCTGCGGCGGCAGGTCTTCGACCATGTGCTCGGCCTGTCGCAGGCCTGGTTCGAGACGGCGCGGACCGGCGACATCCTGTCCCGCCTGACCGCCGACGTGACCCTGCTGCAGTCGCTGATCGGCTCCGCCCTCTCGATGGGCCTCCGCAACGTGCTGACCGGCATCGGCGCCTTCGGCATGCTGCTGGTGACCAGCCCGAAGCTGGCCGGCATCGTCGCGCTGGTGGTGCCCTTCGTGGTCGCCCCGCTGGTGCTGTTCGGCCGGCGGGAGAAGCGCCTCTGCGCGCGGCGCAGGAGCGCATCGCCGATCTCGGCGACCTGGCGGAGGAGACGCTGGCCGGGCTGCGCACCGTGCAGGCCTTCACGCATGAGCCGGTCGACCGCGCCCGCTTCGCCGCGCGGGTCGAGGGCTCGGTCGCCGCCGCGGTGCGGCGGATCAACAGCCGCTCCCTGCTGATCCTGATGGTGATCCTGCTCGGCTTCGGCGCCATCACCTTCAGCCTCTGGGTCGGCGGGCGGGACGTGGTCGCGGGGCGGATGACCGGCGGGGAGCTCGCCGCCTTCGTGCTCTATGCGGTGATGCTGGCCTCCTCCGGCGCCTCGCTGAGCGAGGTCTGGGGCGAGATCCAGCGCGCCGCCGGCGCCGCCGAGCGGATCTTCGACCTGCTGGAGGTGCCGCCGGCCATCGCCGCGCCGGCCGCGCCCGCCCTGCTGCCGAGCCCGGCGCGCGGGCGGATCGCCTTCGAGGATGTCCGCTTCGAGTACCCGACGCGGCCCGGACATGCGGCGCTCGACGGCTTTTCCCTCGTGGTGGAGCCGGGGGAGACGGTGGCGCTGGTCGGGCCCTCCGGCGCCGGCAAGACCACGGTGCTGCAATGTGCTGCTGCGCTTCTACGACCCGCAATCGGGGCGGGTGACGCTGGACGGCGTCGACATCCGGCGCGTCGACCCGGCCGACCTGCGGGCGCGGCTCGGCCTGGTGCCGCAGGACCCGATCGTCTTCAGCGCCGATGCCTTCGAGAACATCCGCTTCGGCCGGCCCGGGGCGAGCGAGGCGGAGGTGCGCGCGGCGGCGGCCGCCGCGGCGGCCGACCGCTTCCTCGACGTCCTGCCGCAGGGCTTCTCGACCTTCCTCGGCAGCAAGGGGGTGATGCTGTCGGGCGGGCAAAGGCAGCGGCTGGCGATCGCCCGGGCCATCCTGCGCGACCCCGCGGTGCTGCTGCTGGACGAGGCGACCAGCGCGCTCGATGCCGAGAGCGAGCAGGCGGTGCAGCAGGCGCTGGCGGTGGCCTCCCGTGGCCGGACCACGCTGGTGGTGGCGCATCGGCTGGCGACGGTGCGGCGGGCGGATCGCATCGTGGTGATGGAGGCCGGGCGGATCGTCGCCAGCGGGCGGCACGAGGCGCTGGTGCGGGAGGGCGGGCTCTACGGCCGGCTGGCCGCGCTGCAATGTCGGCATCGAGGCCTGATTTGCCGGGCCGCCGGCGCCTCCGTTAGGCTGCGGCAAGTCCAGGACAAGCAACAGGCCCATGACCGCAGACACGCTTGCCATGCAGGAACCAGACCCCGGCCGGATCACCGCCGACTGGCTTGGCCGCTTCGCCGCGGCGCTCGAGGCGCGCGATACGGCGCGGCTCGGCGCGCTGTTCCGCCCGGACGGGCACTGGCGCGACATCATCGGCCTGCGCTGGACCATCGCCACCACCAGCGGGCGGGACGCGGTCGCGCCGGCCCTGCTGCAGGCCGCGGTCGCCGCCGGCGCGGCCGACTTCGCCATCGACCCCGACCGCTGCCCGCCGCGGCTGGTGGAGCGCGCCGGCGAGCGCTGCATCGAGGCGATCCTGATGTTCCGCACCGCGGTGGGGCAGGGCGCCGGGCTGCTGCGCATCCAGTGCGCCGATGCCGCCGCTGGCCCGCCGCAGGCCTGGACGCTGCTGACCGCGCTGCAGTCGATCGCCGGGCACGACGAGGCCACGATCCGCGACGCCCGGGAGGAGCCGGCCTTCGAGCGCGACTTCGAGGGCCCTAATTGGCTCGACCGCCGGCGCGACTCCGCCCGCTATGCCGACCGCGACCCGGCGGTGCTGATCGTCGGCGGCGGCCATGCCGGCGTCACCGCCGCCGCCGCGCTCGGCGCGCTGGGGGTGGAGGCGCTGGTCGTCGACCGCATGGCCCGCATCGGCGACAATTGGCGGCTGCGCTACCGCGGGCTGAAGCTGCACAACCAGGTGCACAGCAACCACTTCCCCTACCTGCCCTTCCCGAAGACCTGGCCGCACTACATCCCGAAGGACAAGATCGCCAACTGGATCGAGTTCTACGTCGAGGCCATGGAGATCGACTTCTGGACGCGGACCTCCTTCGAGGGCGCGACCCGGGACGAGGCCGCGGGCTGCTGGAACGCGCGGCTGCGGCTGGCCGACGGCAGCGAACGCGTGCTGCGGCCGCGCCACATCGTCATGGCGACCAGCGTCAGCGGCACGCCGAACATCCCGGAGATCCCGACCCTCGACCGCTTCGCCGGGCAGGTGGTGCATTCCAGCGGCTTCAGGGACGGCGCGGCCTGGCGCGCGGCAAGCCGGTGCTGGTCTTCGGCACCGGCACCAGCGCGCACGACATCGCCCAGGACCTGCACGGCAACGGCGCCCAGGTCACCATGGTGCAGCGCAGCCCGACCCTGATCGTCAATGTCGAGCCGAGCGCGCAGCTCTATGACGGGGTCTATTACGGCCGCGGCCCGACGCTCGACGACCGCGACCTGATCAATACCTCCTTCCCCGTGCCGGTGATGAAGCGGGCGCACCGGCTGCTGACCGACAAGGCGCGGGAATACGACGCGCCGCTGCTGTCGGCGCTGGAGCGCGTCGGCTTCCGGCTCGACTTCGGCGAGGACGGCACGGGTTGGCCGCTGAAGTACCGCACGCGCGGCGGCGGCTACTACTTCAACGTCGGCTGCTCCGACCTGGTCGCCGCCGGCGCCATCGGCCTGGCGCAGTACCAGGACATCGAGGAATCCACCCCGGCCGGCCCGCGCATGAAGGACGGCCGGGTGCTGGAGGCCGGGCTGGTCGTGCTCGCCACCGGCTACAAGGGCCAGGACCACCTGGTCGGCACGCTGTTCGGCGGGGAGGTCGCGGCGCGGGTCGGCAAGGTCTGGGGCTTTGACGAGGCGCAGGAACTGCGCAACATGTGGATGCGCACGCCGCAGCCCGGGCTCTGGTTCACCGGCGGGTCCTTCGCGCAGTGCCGGATGTACTCGGAAATACCTGGCGATGCAGGTCAAGGCGACGGAGCTGGGCCTGGTCCAGGCATAGCCGAGGCGCGGGCCAGGGCATTGTTCTGGTAGCGCTTGTCGCCCGTCACCTCCGCCCCTGCCCAGTCCGGCCGGGCGAAGGGCTGGTCGGCCGAGGCCAGCTCGACCTCGGCCAGCACCAGCCCGGCGAGGTGGCCGGCGAAGACGTCCACCTCCCAGACCAGCCCGCCATGCGCCACGCGGGTGCGGGTCTTCTCCAGCACCGGCTGGGCGCAGAGCGTCGCCAGCATCGCCTCGGCTTCGGCTGCCGGGATCGGGTATTCGAACTCGGCCCGGCTCAGCAGGCCGGGGCCCTTGATGGTGAGGAAGCCGTCCGCCCCGGCCAGCCGCACCCGCACCACCGGCGTCGCCGCGTCCCCGCCATTCGGCAGGTAGCCCTGGCGCAGCCGCAGGCCGGGGCCGAGCGCCGCGCTGCGCCAGCCCTCGCCGGCGACCAGGGATTTCCGCTCGATCTCGGTGGCCATGGCGCTCAGCCCCCGGCCACGAAGGCGATGATCTCGCCGAACAGCCGCTCCGGCGCATCGACGCGCATCGAATGGCTCGATTCCTCGACGACCACGAGACGCGAGCCGGGGATCAGCGCATGGATCTCCGCGGAGAATCCCGGCGGGCAGATCCAGTCCCTGGCGCCGGCCAGGATCAGCGTCGGCGCTGCGATCCGCGCCAGTTCCGGCCGCAGGTCGAAGCGGCGGAGGAAGCCGTCCGGCTTGAAGAGCGCGGTTCAGCGCTTCCGGGCTGTGGATCGCCCGCGCCAGCCCGTCCTCCGCCTTTGCCGGATCGTGCCTGGCTGCGTAGAGCGGGCCCATGATGCGGTAGTAGCGCTTGAGCTCCGCCTCGTCCTCGAAGCCGCCCGACCAGACCTTGGCGCAGATCGCCTGCTGTTCCGGCGTGCCGCGCTCCGCCAGGATCTGCTGCGCGCGCGGGATGAAGCCGCCATGCGCGGCGGTGACCACCAGCACGAGGTGCGAGACGGCGTCCGGGTAGCGCGCCGCATGCGCCATGGCGACCATGCCGCCATAGCTGGTGCCGATGGAGACGATGGGCCCGCAGCCAAGATGCCGGCGCAGCGCCTCCATGTCCTCGACGTTCTCGTCGAGCGTCCAGCGGTCCGGGTCGCCGCGCGCCGACCGGCCCTGGCCGCGATGGTCGAAATAGACCACCTGCATCGCCTGGGTCAGCGCCGCGTAGCCCGGCTTGAAGCCGCTGTGGTCGCCGCCCGGCCCGCCATGGATGGCGAAGCCGACGGGCCGCTCGCGCATCACCGGGCCGTCGGGCACCAGTCCCGGGCCGTCGATGTCGAAATAGAGCTCGGTGTCGCGGATCGCAGCGCGCATCTCGGCGTCCCCGGTCAGGGTTTCGGCGCGCGGGGCTGGCGCAGCGGGTGTGCCGCGGCGAAGCGCGGATCGGCCTCGCACAGCGCGAAGACCCGCGCCAGGTTCGGCATCCCGTCCAGCGTGCCGCCGCGCTGCTCGTGCCCGGCGCGCAGGCTGTACAGCACGATATCGGCCAGGCCCGGTGCGTCGCCGTGGCACCAGGCGCCGGGCACCGCGTCGCGCGCCAGGTGCGCCTCCGCGGCCAGCAGGCCAAGCTGCATGAAATGCCGCGACCAGTCGACGAGCTGCGGCTCCCCGGCGCCGAATTGAGCGCCGAGCCGCGCCCTGACACGGGGGACCAGCAGCGGGTGGCTGTCCGCCGCGGCGATCAGCGCCAGGGCGCGCACCCGGGCCCGGCCGCGCAGATCGCCGGGCAGCAGGGCAGGGGCCGGGTGCGTCTCCTCCAGCCATTCGAGGATCGCCATGGACTGGAACAGCGGCGGGCCGCTGCCGTCCTCCAGCGCCGGCACCGCGGCCTGCGGATTGACCGCCAGGGATTCCGGCGAGAACTGCTCGCCGCCGAAGATGTCGACGCCCACTTCCTCATAGGCCAGTCCCTTGAGCGCGAGCGCGATCCGCACCCGCATCGCCGCCAGGGACCGCCGATTCCCGTAGAGCCGCATCATGCACTTTCTCCCGCATGGCCGGCCAGGGGTGGCGCCTGGCGGCGGGATCGCCAAGCCGGCGCGGCCGGGGCACAGTCGGACCGCAGCGGGGAGGGGATCTCGGCATGGACCAGGTGGTGGGCATCATCGGTCTCGGCATCATGGGCGGGGCCATGGCGCGGAACCTGCGGGATGCGGGCTGGCGGGTGGTCGGCTTCGATACGGATGCGGCGCGCTGCGCCGCGCTGGCCAGGCGGGGATCGGCATCGCGGAGGACGCCGCCGCGGTGGCGCGGGCGGCGCCGCTGCTGCTCTGCAGCCTGCCGAAGCCGGCGGCGCTGGCCGCCACCGCCGCGGCGATCGCCGGCGCCGGCCTGGCGCCGCGCACCGTGGTCGAGACCAGCACCTTCACGCTGGAGGACAAGCAGGCGGCGGAGGCGCGTGCTGCGCGCCGCCGGCCACACCCTGCTGGACTGCCCGCTGTCGGGCACCGGGTCGCAGGCGGTCACGCGCGACCTCGTCGTCTATGCCAGCGGCGAGGCCGCGGCGATCGAGGCGCTCGGGCCCTTCTTCGCCGGCTTCGCCCGCGCCGCGCGCTAACCTCGGCGCCTTCGGCAACGGCACGCGGATGAAGTTCGTCGCCAACCTGCTGGTCGCCATCCACAACCTGGCGGCGGCCGAGGCGATGGTGCTGGCGGAGAAGGCGGGGCTCGACCCGGCGCAGGTGGTCGGGCTTGTGGCCAGCGGCGTCGGCACCTCCCGCGTCTTCGAGTTGCGGGCGCCGATGATGGCGGCGAAGCACTACGCGCCGCCGACCATGCGCAACGCCATGTGGTCGAAGGACCTGGCGGTGATCGGTGAATTCGCCGCCGCGCTGGAATGCCCGACACCCTTGTTCAGCGCCGTGCTGCCGCTGCATGCGGCGACGCTCGCCGCCGGGCTTGGCGGGGAGGATACCGCGGCGATCCATGCCGTGCTGGCGCGGATGGCCGGGCTGGAGACAAAGTAGGAAAGACCGGGGAGAAGGTATTCTCCCCGGACCTCTCATCTATTTCTGTGAGTCTGGCATTCGCCGCGCGGCGAGTGCCGGACTCACGGGAATGCAAAGGTGGGGTTCGGGGAGGGAAATGCTTTTCCTCCCCAGCCTTCCTGCCTCACACATGGATGCCGTCGAGATCCTTGCCGGCATTCTCCGGGCTCCAGAACCACACCACCGCCGCCTGGAACAGCATCACCACCGGGATCAGCAGGAAGGCCAGGTGGAAGCTGCCGGTCGCCTCGCGGATCCAGACCGAGACGAAGGGCCAGAGCACGTAGCCGATGAAGAAGCCGATTGCCCAGGAGAAGCCGTTGCCGGTGCCGCGGATGCGGGTCGGGTACATCTCGGCCGTGTAGGTCGTCGCCGGCCCCAGACGCCGAGGAAGCCGATGCTCCAGAGCAGGCCATAGACCCACAGTTCAGTGCGGCCCTCGGCGTAGATCCACAGCGTCAGGAACAGCGCGCCCTGCGCCAGCATCAGCACGAAGCCGAGCCGCCGCCCGAGCAGATCGGCGATCCAGCCCGCGCCGGCGATGCCGACCACGCCGATCAGCCCCCATGCGACGTAGAAGCTGCCGTATTCCGCCGCCGACCAGCCATGCGCCTCCTTCAGGAAGAGCGGCATCCAGAGACCGACGGTGGAGAAGGCGATCAGGTTGGTCACCGCGACGAAGGTGGCGAGGATGGTGTTGCGCCGCATATCCGGCAGGAAGAGCTGCCGCACGCCGACCTTGTCGGCCTTGTCGAACCAGGCGCGGTCCTCCGTGCTCAGCACCCGGCCGGCGGCGAGGTCCGCACCGGATGCGGCGCCTGCGGTCGGTGGTGCGCACCCAATAGGGTGATTCGGGGCAGAGGAACCGCACATAGACCGCCAGCAGCGCCACGACCGCCGGCAGCACGAAGGCGGCGCGCCATCCCCAGTTCTGCACCACGATGGCGGTGATGGTCCCGGCCAGCGCGGCGCCGACGCCCCAGGCGGCGCGATCCGAGCAGACGATGCGGGCGCGCAGCCGGGCCGGCCAGGTCTCCGCCACCAGCATCGAGCCGATCGCCCATTCGCCGTTCAGCGCGAAGCGCACCACTGGCGTAGGCGGCGACGAAGAAGCCCCAGGTCGGGGCCAGCGCCACCAGCGGCATCATCAGCGAGAACATGGCGATGTTGAGCGCCAGCAGCGTCCGCCGGCCGTACTTGTCGGCCAGCCAGGGCCAGAGATAGAGGCCGACGATGCCGACCAGCATGGCGACCTGCACGCCGGTGCGGTACTCGGGCAGCGACACCGTGAATTCCTGCATCACCATCGGCGCGACGAGCGAGAAGATCGCCCCATCCATGCCATCGAACCCCCAGCCCAGGCCATTTGCCCAGGCGATGTGCCAGTGGGTGCTGGTCAGCTTCTCCTGCTGCGCGGCGTTGCGGTAGGCGGCGGAGCGGAGGTGCCTGGCCTCCAGCGGGCCGCCAGCGGTCAGCGGCGGTGGATCGCCAGCAAATAATTCGCCGGCTAACGGTTTGGCCGGACGGCCGCCGATTGCGGTCGAGCTCGATGAACCTGTTCCCTCCTTGGTCCCGGCTTGCGTGTTCACGCTTGGCCGCACGGCGTGCCGTGCGGATCGGTTCCAGTCGTTCAGGGCGGTCTGCCGCCGCCCTGGGTCCATGCTGCGCCGGGAGGGAAGCCGGCCGCAAGAATGCAGTATTCAGTCCGCCGTCGCGCCCGAGGCGCGGATGATGGGGATCCACAGTGCCAGTTGCCGGTCCCAGAAGGCGCCGAGCGCCGCGCCGGCCTCCGGCCGCGGCTCCACCCCGGCGGCCTCCAGCCGCGCCGCCTGGGCCTTCACCGCGGCGAGGCTCGCCGCCTCCAGCCGGGCCAGCGCCGGGGCGGGCGTCGCCGCATGGGCAAAGACGGCGTGCCAGTTGTACGTCTCGTAGCCCGGCAGCCCGGCCTCGGCGGCGGTCGGAATCTCCGGCAGGGCGGCGCTACGCGTGCCGGTGGTGACCGCGAGCGCGCGGACCTGGCCGGCACGGATGGGCGGTATCACGCTGGCCATGGTGTCCACCATCATGTCCACCGTGCCGGCCAGCAGGTCGGCGAAGGCGGGGCCGGAGCCGCGATAGGGCACATGCGTCGCCTCCGCCCCTGCCATGCCGGCCAGCAGATGCGCCGAGAGATGAGTGATCGTCCCGGCGCCGGAGGAGGCGTAGGTAATCCGCCCCGGCCGCTGCCGCATCAGCGCCAGAAAGCTCCGCCAGCGTCCGCGCCGGCACCCTGGGGTTCACCATGACCACGTTCGGCAGGGTGCCGACCAGCGCGACCGGGGCGAAGGCGCGCCGCACGTCGAAGGACAGGTTGCGGTAGAGCCCGGCATTCAGCACCGCCGAGGACAGGGTGTGGAAGGCGATGGTATTGCCGTCCGGCGGCGCGGCCAGCACGGCCTCGGAGCCGATGACCCCGCCGGAGCCGCCGCGGCTCTCCACCACGACCGGCTGCCCCAGCGCCTCCTGCAGCCCGAGCGCGGTGATCCGGGCGACGACATCGGCCGAGCCGCCAGGGGCAAAGGGCACCACCATGCGGATCGGCCGGCCGGGCTCGCCCTGGCCATGGGCGCCCCGGGCGGCCGGCAGGGCGGCAGCGGCACCCAGCAGGGCGCGGCGTGGTAGGGCTGGCATGGACGGTCTCCGCTTCGTTGCGCGGAGGCTACAGCGGATCCTGCCCCGAGGTGAACGCGGCACTGCGGTCCCGCTGTCCCGAAACCGGCCTACCCCCCTTTGGGGAGGGCGCTGGCGACTCGCCGCCGCCGGGCCGGGTGGTGGCCCCGGCACGATGCGGAACGGTTCCCCGGAATCCGCCGCAAGTCTCTGCGGGGGATCGATTTTTCACCCCGCTGGACTGTCACGCTGGGGCCACGCGGGGGAGGATTGCGCGGCGGCCGCTCGGGGCGGTGCCGGCCGGGATTTGGCCCCGGCGCCGCCGGATGTATGATGGGCGTTCGAGCCAGGAGACCCGTATGGGAGAGGGGCGGGCCCAGCCCGGTGCCGCAGGGGAGAGATGACGGCGCAGCGCGAGCTGGCCGGCATGTCCTTCGAGGACGCGCTGCAGGAGCTGGAGGAGATCGTGCGGTCGCTGGAGGGGGCAAGGGCAGCCTCGCCCAGGCCATCGCGGACTACGAGCGTGGCGCCGCCCTTCGGCAGCATTGCGAGCGCAAGCTGGCGGAGGCCGAGGCGAAGGTGCAGGCCATCGTCGAGGGGCCCGGCGGACCGGCCTTGCGCGATGTCGAATGAGGTTTCCTGAGCGATGACGACGATGACCGACGCGCCCAGCCTGGCGCGTGCCATGGCGGAGGCTGCCGCCGAGATCGACCAGGCCCTCGACATCCTGCTGCCGGCCGCCGAGGGGCCGGAGGCGCCGCTGTTTGCTGCCATGCGCTATGCCGCGATCGGTGGCGGCAAGCGGCTGCGCGGCTTCCTGGTGCTGGAAGGGGCGCGGCAGTTCAGCGTCTCCCGCCAGGCGGCGCTCAGGGTCGCGGCGGCGATCGAGATGGTGCACGCCTATTCCCTGGTGCATGACGACCTGCCGGCGATGGACGACGACGACCTGCGCCGCGGCAAGCCCACCGTGCACAAGGCCTGGGACGAGGGCGACCGCGATCCTCGCCGGCGATGCCCTCCAGTCCCACGCCTTCACCGTGCTGGCCGAGGAGGCGACGCATCCCGACCCCGCCGTGCGGGTCGAGCTTGTGCGCTGCCTGTCGAAGGCAGCGGGTCCCCGCGGCATGTGCGGCGGCCAGATGATCGACATGCTGGCCGAGCAGTCCGGCGGCCAGATGGACGAGATGGCGGTCGGCCGGCTGCAGACGCTGAAGACCGGCAAGCTGATCGAGATCCTCCGCCGAGGCCGGCGCGGTGCTCGGCAAGGCGCCGACGGCGCAGCGGCACGCGCTGCTGGCCTATGGCCGCGACCTCGGCGCCGCCTTCCAGATCGCCGACGACCTGCTGGACGCCACCGCCAGCGCCGAGGAGACCGGCAAGGCGACCGGCAAGGACGCCGCAGCCGGCAAGGCCACGCTGGTCAGCCTGCTCGGCCTGGAACGGGCCCGGCTGCAGGCGGAGCGCCTGGTCGCCCAGGCCAAGGATCACCTTGACGGCTTCGGCGAGAGGGGCGACCTCTTGCGGATGCTGGCAGATTTCACGATCGAGCGGAGGAGCTGAATGTCCGTACCCCCTCCACTCCGCTCCTCGACCGGGTTCGCGTCCCGGCCGACATGCGCAATTTCTCGACCGACCAGCTCAAGCAGCTGGCGGATGAGCTGCGGGCCGAGACCATCCATGCGGTCAGCCAGACCGGCGGGCATCTCGGCGCCTCGCTCGGCGTGGTCGAGCTCACGGTCGCCATCCATGCGGTCTTCGAGACGCCGCGCGACCGGCTGATCTGGGATGTCGGCCACCAGGCCTACCCGCACAAGATCCTGACCGGGCGGCGCGACCGCATCCGCACGCTGCGGACCGGCGGCGGGCTGTCCGGCTTCACCCGGCGGTCCGAGAGCGAATACGACCCCTTCGGCGCGGCGCATTCCAGCACCTCGATCTCCTCCGGGCTCGGCATGGCGGTGGCCAGCGACCTGCAGGGCGACCCGCGCAACGTCGTCGCCGTTATCGGCGACGGCGCGATGAGCGCGGGCATGGCCTATCGAGGCCATGAACAATGCCGGCGCCAACAAGTCGCGCCTGATCGTGGTGCTGAACGACAACGACATGTCGATCGCGCCGCCGGTCGGGGCGATGAGCGCCTACCTGTCGAAGGTCGTCTCCTCCCGTCCCTTCATCTCGGTGCGCGAGATGATGGCGAAGCTGGCGCGGCACTTCCCCGGGCCGATCGAGCGCGCCGCCAAGCGGGCAGACGAATATGCCCGCGGCCTGCTGACCGGCGGGACGCTGTTCGAGGAGCTGGGCTTCTACTATGTCGGGCCGATCGACGGCCACGACCTGGAGCACCTGCTGCCCGTGCTGCGCAACCTGCGCGACGCGGAGATGCCGGGCCCCATGCTGCTGCATGTCGTGACGCAGAAGGGCAAGGGCTATGCCCCGGCCGAGGCGAGCGCCGACAAGTATCACGGCGTGGTCAAGTTCAACGTCATCACCGGCGAGCAGCAGAAGGCCCCGCCCGGCCCGCCGAGTTACACCAAGGTCTTCTCCAACGCCCTGATCGCCGAGGCCGAGGCCGATGAGCGGATCGTGGCGATCAACGCGGCGATGCCCTCCGGCACGGGCCTCGATGCCTTCGCCAAGAAATTCCCGCGCCGCAGCTTCGATGTCGGCATCGCCGAGCAGCATGCGGTGACCTTCGCCGCCGGCATGGCGACCGAGGGGATGAAGCCCTTCTGCGCGATCTACTCGACCTTCCTGCAGCGCGGCTACGACCAGGTCGTGCATGACGTGGTGCTGCAGAAGCTGCCGGTGCGCTTCGCCATCGACCGGGCCGGCCTGGTCGGCGCCGATGGCGCGACCCATGCCGGCAGCTTCGACATCGCCTATCTCGGCTGCCTGCCGGACATCGTCCTGATGGCGGCCAGCGACGAGCTCGAGCTGATGCACATGGTGGCGACCTCGGCCGCCATCGACGACCGGCCCTCCGCCTTCCGCCACCCCGCGGCGAGGCTCGGGCTCGAGCTGCCGAAGCGCGGCATGCCGCTCGAGATCGGCCGCGGGCGGATCATCAAGGAAGCGCACCTCGGTTGCCATCCTGTCCTATGGCACGCGCCTGCAGGAATGCCTGAAGGCGGCCGAGGAGACTCGGCGCCCGCGGCCTGTCCACCACCGTCGCCGATGCCCGCTTCGCCAAGCCGCTGGACACCGAGCTGGTCGAGCGTCTGGCGCGCGAGCACGAGGTGCTGATCACCATCGAGGAAGGCTCGGTCGGCGGCTTCGGCAGCTTCGTGCTGCAGCACTTGGCGCTGCGCGGGATGCTGGACCACGGGCTGAAGGTGCGGCCGATGTGCCTGCCGGACCGCTTCCTCGACCACGACAACCCGAAGAAGCAGTACGACGAGGCCGGGCTGAACGCGGCGCAGATCGTCGCCATGGCGGTCGGGGCGCTGGGCTCCCTCCTCCGCGGCGGCGCCGGCCCGGGCAGTAGCAAGGCCAGGGAGGAAGTATCCTCCCTGGACCCTCCTCTATTTCTCCGAGTCCGGCGCTCGCCGCGCGGCGAGCGCCAGACTCACAAAAGGGAAGGGTGGGGTCTGGGGGAGGGAATACCTGTTTCCCTCCCCAATCTTTCTTACGGCTGCACCAGCTTCGCCCGCAGCCTGCGCGCGGCCTGCACCAGGTTGGCGATGGCCGGCTTCACTTCCGCCCAGGCCCGCGTCTTGCAGCCGCAATCCGGGTTCAGCCAGAGCCGCTCCGTCGGCAGGTGCCGCATCGCGCGGCGGAACAGCCCCGCCATCTCCTCGGCCGGCGGCACGCGCGGGCTGTGGATGTCCCAGACCCCCGGGCCGATCCCGTTCGGATAGGCGAAGCCCTCGAAGCTCGCCAGCAGCTCCATCCGGCTCCGCGTCGTCTCGATCGAGATGACATCGGCATCCATCGCGGCGATCGCCGCGATGATGTCGCCGAATCCCGCGTAGCACATGTGGGTATGGATCTGCGTCTCGTCCCGCACCCCGGCGGCGGCCAGGCGGAAGCAGCCGACCGCCCAGCGCAGGTAGTCCGCATGCGCCGCCCGGCGCAGCGGTAGGCCCTCGCGGAAGGCGGGCTCGTCGATCTGGATGATGGCGATCCCCGCCGCCTCCAGCGCCAGAACCTCGTCGCGGATCGCCAGGGCGATCTGCCGGCAGGCCGTCTCGCGCGGGATGTCCTCCCGCACGAAGGACCATTGCAGCATGGTGACCGGCCCGGTCAGCATGCCCTTCACCGGGCGCGCGGTGAGCGACTGCGCATAGCTGGTCCAGTCCAGCGTCATCGGCGCGGGGCGGGAGACGTCGCCCCAGAGGATGGGCGGTGCGACGCAGCGACTGCCATAGGACTGCACCCAGCCATGCCGGGTGAAGGCATAGCCGGCCAGCTGCTCGGCGAAGTACTTGACCATGTCGTTTCGCTCGAACTCGCCATGCACCGGCACGTCCACCCCGGCTTCCTCCTGCCAGCGCACCGCCTCGGCGATCAGCCGGCGCATCGTCGCCTCGTAATCGGCGACGGCGGTCTCGCCACGGGCGAGGCGGGCGCGCGCCTGCCGCACCTCGGCAGTCTGCGGCAGGGAGCCGATGGTGGTCACCGGCAGCGGCGGTAGGCCGAGCCGCGCCTGCTGCCGCGCCGCCCGCGCGGGATAGGGGCTGGCGCGCCGCTCCATCGCCGGTGTCGCCGCGGCGAGGCGCGCGGCGACCACCGGGTCGGCGCCGCCCGCCCGCAGCGCTTCCAACGCCGCGGCGCTCTCGGCGAAGGCCGCCTGCGCCACGGCCTCGCCCTCGTCCAGCGCCCGGGCCAGCAGCGCCACCTCGGCCAGCTTCTCCTCGGCGAAGGCGAGCGCCTTGCGCAGCACCGGCGGCAGCGCGGTCTCGCCGCGCAGGCCGTGCGGTACGTGCAGCAGGGAGCAGGAGGGGGCGATCATCAGCCGCCTTGCGCCACCCGGCCGCCCCGCCGCCTGCTGCGCCAGGGCGAAGGCGGCGCGCAGGTCGCGGCGCCAGACATTGCGGCCGTCGATCAGGCCGAGCGAGAGCCACTGCTCCGGCCGCAGCGCCGCCAGCGCCGGCGTTAGCTGCTCCGGCGCGCGGACCATGTCGAGGTGCAGGCCATCCACCGGCAGCCCGCAGGCCAGGCCGAGATTGTCGCCGAGCCCGCCGAAATAGGTGGCGATCAGCAGGTGAAGCCCCGGCGTGGCGTCGGCGAGGTGGCGATAGGCGAGCCGGTAGGCGGCGGCGCCGCCGGCGGGCAGGTCGGTGGCAAGGCAGGGCTCGTCGAGCTGCACCCAGCAGGCGCCGGCCTCGGCGATGCCGCGCAGCGCGCTCGGCATAGGCCGGCAGCAAGGCCGGCAGCTGGCGCAGCGGGTCGCTGCCATCCACCGGCTTGGCCAGCAACAGGAAGGAGACCGGCCCGAGCAGCACCGGCCGGGTGCGGCAGCCCGTCGCCAGGCCTTCCCGCACCGCCTCGGCCCAGGGGTTCTCGGCCAGGTGGAAGCGCGTGCCGGGCGCGATGGGCGGGACGAGATAGTGGTAGTTGGTGTCGAACCACTTGGTCATCTCGAGCGCCGGCGCGTCGGGTGCGATCCCGGCGGCCTGCTCGGCCGCGCTGCCGCGGGCGCCGCGCGCCAGGGCGAAGCGGGTGGCGAGCGAGGCCGGGCCCTCGCCGGACCAGCCATAGCCCGGCGGATGGCGCCGAAGGCGCAGGCGGTGTCCAGCACATGGTCATAGAGCGCGAAGTCGCCCGACGGGATGTGCGAGATGCCGGCGCCCTGCTGCAGCCGGCGGCTGGCGGCGCGCAGCCCGGCCGCGCTGCGCAGGAGGTCGTCCTCCGTGCCGCGCCCGGCCCAGAAGGCCTCGAGGGCGGTCTTGAGCTCGCGGCGGGGCCCGATCCGGGGAAGCCGAGATTGGCGGCGATGGTCATGCGTCATGCACTCCGCCCCCGGTGCACCCAGCCGCGGTAGGGTTGCGGCGCCCCTCCGGGGTCGCCGATGCCGGCAGGTCTCCTGGCTCGCGGGTCGCCGCCGCCGGCCCGGCCTTCCCGCGCGGTCGCCCGCGCAGTGGCCTGCCCCCGAAGGGCGTGGGACCGGCGGCTCACCGCCGACAGTTGCTGGGGCAGCCACCGACTGGGCGGAGTGCGCCGCACGGTGTTCCTCTTCACCCGCTCGCGCGGGACCGACATGACATAAAGATATGTGCATGTGATGTAACTGGCAATCGCCGTTGGGTCACGCTGCCGCGACACCGGCCGCCCCCCGCCCGACGATCTCTGCCAAGGGCGCGAGTCGCCGCGTGCCATGCCTGCACCTGACCGACCCTGCCCTGATCATGTCGCTGAGCCGGCGATTCACCTCCTTCGTGTTTCCACTCGAGACCATCGCGGTCTAGAAGCGCGGCCATGCCGGATCAAAAGGAACCGCGTGCCGTGGGCAGGGCCCGTGCCGACCAGTTGCTGGTCGATCGCGGCCTCGTCGAAAGCCGGACTCGCGCCCAGGCGCTGATCATGGCCGGCAAGGTCTTCTCCGACACGCGGCGGATCGACAAGGCGGGCCAGGTGCTGGATGCCGGCGCGCCGCTCGAGGTGCGCGGCCAGGACCACCCTGGGTGTCCCGCGGCGGGGTGAAGCTGGCGCATGCCATCCATCATTTCGGGCTCTCGCCCGAGGGCCGCGTCTGCATCGATGTTGGCGCCTCGACCGGCGGCTTCACCGACGTGCTGCTGCACCATGGCGCGGCCAAGGTCTTCGCCGTCGATGTCGGCCATGGCCAGCGTGGCTTGGAAGCTGCGGAATGACCCCCGGGTGGTGGTGATGGAACGGGTGAACGCCCGCTACCTCGACAGCCTGGCCGAGCCGCCCGCGGTGCTGGTCTGCGATGCCAGCTTCATCGGCCTCGGCACCGTGCTGCCGGCGCCGCTCGGGCTGGTCGTGCCGGGCGGCTGGGCGGTGGCGCTGATCAAGCACGCAGTTCGAGGTCGGGCCGGCCATCGCCAAGGGCGGCGTGGTGCGGGATGCCAATGTCCATCACCAGGTCTGCAACCGGGTATCGGAGTGGTGGGCCGGGCTGCCGGGCTGGCAGGTGCTGGGGTCGAGCCCAGCCCGCTGCTGGGTCCGGAGGGCAACCGCGAGTTCCTGATCGCCGCCCGCAAGCCCGCCTGACGCATCCCGTCGCTGCCGCTATACCGGCGGCATGAACGACATCGCCCCGCCCGAACGCCGCTTCCCCGACCTGAAGGCCGACCACGCCATCCCGCCCGACCTGAAGGCGGCCGGCTGGAAGCCCGTGCCGGCCCGCGACTACCCGGCCATGATCGGCCCCTTCCTGGCCCGCCGCGCCGGGGAGGGCTGGGAATACGCCTTCCAGCCGGAGCAGCGGCACCTCAATATCGGCGGCGTCGTGCATGGCGGCATGCTGATGAGCTTCGTCGACGACGTGCTGGGGATGACGGTCTGGGAAGCCGCCGGCCGCAAGCCGGTGACTACCGTGCAGCTCAACAACCACTTCATCGCCCCCGGTAAGCTTGGCGAGCTGATCATCGGCCGGGGCGAGGTGCTGCGGGCGACGCGCAGCGTGGTCTTCATCCGTGGCATGCTGACCCAGGGCGACAAGGTCCTGACGCATGCCGACGGGGTGTGGAAGATTCTCGGCAGCGCCTGAGGCGTTGGGGTCCGTCCGGGGAGAAGGGAAGGCAAGATTGGGGAGGGAAAAGTATTCCCTCCCCGAACCCCACCCTTCCTTTTTGTGGGTCCGGTGCCGCCGAGGGAGGGTGCCGCCTCACAGAAATAGATGAGGGGGCCTGGGGGAGAATACTTTCTCCCCCAGCCTGCCTTCGGAAGAACAAAAGGGAGAACACCAGACATGCGCACCGCCGTCATCGTCTCCACCGCGCGCACGCCGATCGGGCGGGCCTATCGCGGCGCCTTCAACGACACCCAGGCCCAGGCGCTGGGCGGGCACGTGATCGCGGCCGCAGTGCAGCGGGCGAAGCTCGACCCGGCCGAGGTCGAGGACGTGGTCATGGGCGCCGCCCTGCAGCAGGGCAGCCAGGGCAGCAATTTCGCCCGGCAATGCGCGTTGCGGGCCGGGCTGCCGCACAGCGTCCCCGGCATGTCGCTGGACCGGCAATGCTCCTCGGGCCTGATGGCGATCGCCACCGCGGCGAAGCAGGTGATCGCGGACGGCATGCAGGTGGCGGTCGGCGGCGGGCTGGAATCCATCTCGCTGGTGCAGAACGACAAGGTGAACCGCTTCCGCACCCGCGACCCCTGGCTCGAGCAGCATGTCCCGCAGCTCTACATGACCATGCTGGAGACGGCGGAGATCGTCGCCGACCGCTACGGCATCAGCCGCGACGCGCAGGACGAGTACGCCCTGCAGTCGCAGCAGCGCACCGCCGCCGCCCAGGCCGCCGGGCGGTTCGAGGCCGAGATCGTCCCGCTGCCCAGCACCATGGCGGTGCAGGACAAGACCACCGGCGAGATCACCCGGAAGGAGGTCACCCTCACCAAGGACGAGGGCAACCGCGCCGACACCACGCTGGACGGGCTGAAGTCGCTGAAGCCGGTCTTCAAGGACGGCCAGCGGGTCAAGGAAGGCCGCTTCATCACCGCCGGCAATGCCTCGCAGCTCTCGGACGGCGCCAGCGCCTGCGTGGTGATGGAGGAGGGGGAGGCCTCCCGCCGCGGGCTGCACCCCTTGGGCATCTATCGTGGCATGGCGGTGGCCGGCACCGACCCGGACGAGATGGGCATCGGCCCGGTCTTCGCCATTCCGAAGCTGCTGAAGCAGCACGGGCTCAAGGTCGGCGATATCGGGCTCTGGGAGTTGAACGAGGCCTTCGCCTGTCAAGTGATCTATTGCCGCGACAAGCTCGGCATTCCCGGCGAGCTGCTGAACGTCGATGGCGGCGCCATCTCGGTCGGCCACCCCTACGGGATGAGCGGCGCGCGGATGACCGGCCATGCCCTGATCGAGGGCAAGCGGCGCGGCGCGAAGTATGTGGTGATCACGATGTGCATCGGCGGCGGCCAGGGCGCCGCCGGGTTGTTCGAGGTCGCCTGACCATCGGGTGGGGCGCCATCCCGGCGCCCCGCATCAGGCCTTCGCGCCTGCTGGCGCAGCGGTGGGCGGGCCGGTTCAGGCGCGTGCGGCGCCCTGCAGTTCCTGGGCGCTCAACTCGGCCAGCAGGGCCCAGACCCGGTCCGGGTCCATGCGGATCTCCGGGTCGTTCAGCAGCCGGTCCAGCTCGGCAAGCTTGGCCTGGAACTCACGCTCGGTCATGCAACCCCGTCCTCCCGGTTCGGCTGCGGCAGCAGCATCCATCGAAGCTGCGGAGGAACGTGGCTGAAACACGCGGGTTGCGTTGCGCAATCCGCCGAAACCTCGATCAAACGGAGGAGAGGATCGCCGGCGCCAGCCCGGAATGCTTGGCCGCGGCATGGCCCGGGTTGCGGAAGCGCAGCTCGCCTTCCGGCACCGCATCGGGTCCGCCGAACATCTCGAGATCGGGAGGTGCAGGCGACCGCGACGACCTCGCCGCGCCGGCGGCGTGGTGAGGAAGCGGCGGATGGCCCCTTCGAGCTCCAGCTGCTCGCCGCGCAGGGCGCGCCAGTCCAGCCGGTCGAGATCGTCGAGGAAGATCGCCAGGATCCCGGATGCCGGCCGGAAAGCCGGGTCTCGGCGGCCAGCTTGGCGCGGCGGCAGACCGCGGCGGCGATCTCGTTCTCCCGCCCCGCCCGCGCCGCCATGGCGAAGACACTGCCGCTGCCGGGCTGGGTAGTGACGGCCAGGTGCGCTTCCGGGCCGAATGCGCCCGCAGCCGGGCGGGCAGGCCGCTGCCGACGTGGTCCTGCGCCTGGGCGCCGGCCAGCATCAGCGGATCGAGCTTCAGCACCGCCTGGGCGCCGCTGTCCTGCCGCTTCTCGGCAACCAGCATGGCGCTGATCCGCTGCTGCAGCTCGGCCAGCTGGTCGGGGCCGGAGATGCCTTCCGGCAGGGTCATCTTCAGCAGGTAGCGGCCGGGATGGGCGGCCAGCCAGGTCTGCAATCCCGGGTTGATGGCATCGACCAGCGCCCACCAGTCGCCGCGATTCACCGGCCGGCCCTCCTCGGCCGAGACGCTCTCGCAGACCACCTCGGCGCGGGCGCCGCCGCGTTCGACCAGCAGGTCGTAGGGGGCATCCTCGGCCAGTCCGTCAAAGGCCACGCTGAAGCCACGCTCACGCAGCAGCGCCGCGGTGCGCAGCAGGTGGAAGAAGGGGATCAGCGTCGCCGGGCCGGTCAGCCCGGCCAGCACCCGGTCCTGCAGCCGGGCGCGGCCGGCGGGGGCAGGCTGGCGGCCAGTGCCACGGCATCCTGCGCCAGGGCGCAGAAGCGGCGTTCGGCCGGGCCGGCCTTGGCCAGCGCGCGCGGGTCCGACAGGCGGGAAAGCGCGAGCTCCAGCGCGTGCCGCTGCTGCGCGGCGCGGCCGCTGAGCGAGCCGGGCTGCATGCGCAGGCCGAGCTCGGCGACGCGGGATTGCCACGGGCCTTCGCCACACAGCGCGATGAAGGCGTCGAGCGCCGGGCTCTCGCCGGGCCGGCCGGATGTCGGTGGGTCGGCGAAGGGCATGGCCGCGTCTCACACTCCTCGTTGCTGGCACCTTTCCCGACCTTCTTACCAGGCGTCAAGGGCACAGATACCGGCGCAACGCGCTCTGCTGGCCTAGGTTGTGCAGGCGTGGCGGTTTCGCCGTAGAGCTGTGGGGCGTTGCATGGCAGGAATGACCGCGTTGTTGCGCGTCGCGGAGCCGGGCGGGGCGGCGGCGCGCTGGAATTTCCCAGATGCGATCGGCAGCCCGGCCGCGGCGCCGGGCGGCATCGGCGACCCGGTGGTGGTCACCTACAGCTTCATGCAGGCGCTGCCGGCCTATGAGACCGCGACCGAGCATCCCGGCTTCCAGCCCTTCGACCCGGCGCTGCAGACGGCGGCGCAGGCGGCGCTGGCGGCTTGGTCCGCGGTCTGCGGCATCGGCTTCGCCTTGGTGCCGGATGCCGGGGAGGGGGCGCGATCCGCTTCGGCCGCAGCGACATGTCCTATGGCGGCTTCACCTGGCTCCCCGACTACGCCTATTCGGTCGATGCCGCGGGGCGGATCGCCGCGGCCGAGCCCTATGCCCGCGGCGGCGATGTCCGGCTCTCGACCGATCCGTCGCTGGATGCGCAGGCGCCGGGCGCCTATGGCCGCTACGCCATGGTGCACGAGATCGGCCATGCGATCGGGCTGAAGCATCCCTTCGAGGGCGTCGACACCCTGCCACCGGCCGAGGCCACATCGGCGCTGAGCGTCATGGCCTATGCCGTCCCGGCCAATTTCGGGGTGGTGACGGTGGAAGGGACGCCCGAGGCCTATCGCTGGATCGGGACCAGCCTGTATCCCGCCGGCCCGATGCAGGTGGACATCGCCGCGGCGCAGTACCTGTACGGCCCGAACCTGACGACCAATTCCGGGGACACCCATTACGCCTGGGGGCGGGGGAGCGCTTCCTGCAGACCATCTGGGATGCCGGCGGCAGCGATGTCATCGATGCGGGCAATCAGGGGCTGGCCTGCGTCATCGACCTGAACGAGGGCCATTCCAGCAGCATCGGCATCCGCGCGACGGAGGCGGAGCGGCGGGCGGAGCTGCCCGACTGGGCGGTGGCAGCGCCGACGCCGAGCTATGACGGGCGGGACAATCTCTGGATCGCCTGGGGGGTGGGGATCGAAGGCGCCGTCGGCGGCGCCGGCGACGACACGCTGATCGGCAATGCCGCCGACAACGGCCTGACCGGCGGGCCGGGCAACGACATCCTTTTCGGCGGCGGCGGCTGGGACACCGTCACGCTGCCGGGAACCCGGGCGGAGACGCTGCTGCTGCCTCAGGCGAATGGGAGCTGGTGCGCCTTCGGGCCGGGCGGGGGCGATCTTCTGGTCAAGGTCGAGGCGGTGCTGTTCGACGACGGCGCGGTGCCGATCGCGCCGCCGGACTGGATGGCCTGACGGCGCCGGGCCTCAGTTGCGCGGCAGCCTTGCCTCGGCCGGCGCATCCGGGTTCTGCGCCCGGTGCCGCAGCAGGTGGTCGGCCAGCACCAGCGCCACCATCGCCTCCCCCACCGGGACGGCGCGGATGCCGACGCAGGGGTCGTGCCGGCCCTTGGTGAGCACCTCCACCTCCTGCCCGAAGCGGTCCACCGAGCGGCGTGGCGTCAGGATCGAGGAAGTCGGCTTCACCGCGAAGCGGGCGACGACCGGCTGGCCGGTGGAGATGCCGCCGAGCACGCCGCCCGCATGGTTGTCGCCGAAGGCCACCCGGCCGTCGGGGCCCATCCGCATCTCGTCGGCATTGCCCTCGCCGGTCAGGGCGGCGGCGGCGAAGCCCTCGCCGATCTCGACGCCCTTCACCGCATTGATGCCCATCAGCGCCGCGGCGATATCGGCATCGAGCTTGCCGTAGATCGGCGCGCCGAGGCCGGGCGGGATGCCCTCCGCCACCACCTCGATGACGGCGCCGAGCGAGGAGCCGGACTTCCGCGCCTCGGTCAGCATCGCCTCCCAGCGGGCGGCGGCGGCGCGGTCGGGGCAGAAGAAGGCGTTCTCCCGCCGCCGCCGCCCAGTCCCAGGCGGCGCGGTCGATGCGGTCGGGGCCCATCTGCACCAGGGCGCCGCGGACGGTCACCTCCGGCCCCAGCACCTTGCGGGCGACGGCGCCGGCGGCGACCCGCATCGCGGTCTCCCCGCGCGCTGCTGCGGCCGCCGCCGCGGTAGTCGCGGATGCCGTATTTCAGGTCGTAGGTCAGGTCGGCATGGCCGGGCCGGTAGCGGTCCTTGATCTCGCCGTAATCCTTGCTGCGCTGGTCGGTGTTCTCGATCAGCAGGGCGATCGGCGTGCCGGTGGTCACCCCCTCGAAGGTGCCGGAGAGAATGCGGACCTCGTCGGCCTCCTGCCGTTGCGTCACGAATTTCGACTGGCCGGGGCGGCGGCGGTCGAGGAAGGGCTGGATGTCGGCCTCGGTCAGCGCCAGGCGGGGCGGGCAGCCGTCGACGACGCAGCCGATGGCCGGGCCGTGCGACCTCGCCCCAGGTGGTGACACGGAAGAGGTGGCCGAAGCTGTTGTGGGACATGGAAGCCTGATGCCGGAGGGGCGGAACCCTCACGGGCTGCGCAACTCGAGTTTATCGAAGAACAGCAGGATGGCGAAGGCGTGCCAGTGCAGGCCGGCCGGCAGCGCGCCACCATGGCCGGGCCGGACATGCAGGCCGGGGGCAAGGGTCCAGCCGCCGGCGAGGCGGGCGACCGGCTCGTTCAGGTAGTCCATGGCATCGCCCGCGGCACGGCCGGCATGCCAGTTGGCGGCGCGGGTCCGCACCGCCGGATCGATCAGGGCGAGGTCGGCGCGCAGCGCAGGCGGGCGCAGCCAGAGCGCCGTGCCGAGCCCGATGGCGGCGAGCAGCGGGCCGAGCCGCCGGGCCGGGCCGGCGGTGCGCGCGGGCGGCGGCAGGGCTGCCGCGAGGCAGAGCAGCGCGACGGCGAACATGCCC
Organism: Dankookia sp. P2; assembly: GCF_050632255.1. Lineage (NCBI taxonomy): Bacteria > Pseudomonadati > Pseudomonadota > Alphaproteobacteria > Acetobacterales > Roseomonadaceae > Dankookia > Dankookia sp. P2. The sequence continues at coordinate 4,946,712 of NZ_CP192581.1, forward strand.
TGGCGCAGCGCCTCGTGCCGGTCGCAGCAGAGCATGCCGGATTGCCGATACGCCATGGCGACCGACAGCAGGCTGGTGCCGAGCAGTGCCAGCGCGGCGAGCAAGGCCGAGAGCCGCGCGGAGCGCGAGGCCGGCACCGGCAGCGATGCCCAGAAGCCGACCAGCAGGACGAGCTTGAGCGTGAGACCGAGCGGCAGGTTGCCGACCCTGCCATTCTGCCGCTGCAGGCCGAGCGCCGACCGGGCCCAGTCCGGCAGGCCCGCCAGCAAGCTCGCCGCGGTGCTGCCGGCGGCCGGGCCGGGCAGCAGGACCTCATGCGTCGCCGCCGCGCGATTCAGCGCCAGGACGAGCAGCAGGCCACCGGCCAGCAGCGCCGGCAGGAGCCAGGCCCAGGCGGGCATCTCCGGCGCGAGCCAGTCGGCCGATGCGGGCCAAAGCCGCGCCGCGCCCAGCCGGCCGAGCTGCGCGGGTGCCGAACAGCAGCACGAAGACCGCCCCCGTCTCGACGCTGCCGGCGGCCAGCAGCAGCACGGCGCAGAGCGCGGCGGGATGGCCGCGGCCGATCGACAGCAAGGCGGCCGCGCCGATGCCGGCGAAGGCGGGCAGGTAGGCCAGGCTGGCCGCCGGCCAGAACCACATCTCCCCGGGCCGGGCGAGCAGCAGGGCGGCGGCGAAGAGGGCCAGCGGGATGGCCAGCCCCAGCCGCGCGTGTCGCGCCGCGGTCAGCAGCAGCAGCAGCGTGCGCGCCCCAGGCGGCGGCCAGCCCGGGTACGATGCCCGGCGCGTCCTGCCAGGCGACGAGGCGCCAATAGGCGAAGAGCAGCACCTCCGATACCGGCCGGGGGCTCCAGCCGAGGATGCGTTCGGCAACCTGAGCCCAGCCCAGCTGGCCGTGCTGCGCAGACTGCAGGAACTCGTCCGGCCGCCAGCCGCCGAGCGGCAGCAGCAGGCCATGGGCGGCGATGACGGCGAGCGACACCGCGCCCAGCGCGAGGCCGGCCGGGCTCTGCCGCTGGCCGGTCCAAGCCTCCCTGCCTCAGACCGTGCTGATGTCGGGCGCGTCGACCGCCTTCATGCCGACCACGTGGAAGCCGCTATCCACATGGTGCACCTCCCCGGTCACGCCGGCGGACAGGTCGCTCAGCAGATAGAGCCCGGCGCCGCCGACCTCCTCGATGGTCACGTTCCGCTTCAGCGGCGCGTTGTACTGGTTCCACTTGAGGATGTAGCGGAAGTCGCCGATGCCGCTGGCCGCCAGGGTGCGGATCGGACCGGCCGAAATGGCATTCACCCGGATGCCTACGCCGCCGAGATCGACCGCGAGGTAGCGCACGCTGGCCTCGAGCGCCGCCTTGGCCACGCCCATCACGTTGTAATGAGGCGTGACGCGCTCCGCGCCCAGGTAGCTCATCGTCAGCAGCGATCCGCCCGGCTTCATGAGCGGTACCGCACGCTGGCTCACCGAGACGAAGGAATAGGCAGAGATGTCGAGCGCCTGCAGGGAACAGCGTCGCGCGGCGTATCGAGGTAGCGGCCGCGCAGGTAGTCCTTGTTGGCGAAGCCGATGGCGTGGACCAGGAAGTCCATCCCGCCCCAGGCGTCCTTGATGGCGGCGAAGGCGGCGTCGACGCTGGCATCGTCGGTCACGTCGCAGGGCAGCACCAGGGAGGAGCCGAGGCTTTCGGCCAGCGGGCGGACGCGCTTCTCCAGCGCTTCCCCTGATAGGTGAAGGCGACCTCCGCGCCCTGCGCCGCCAGCGCCCGGGCGATGCCCCAGGCGATCGAACGGTCATTGGCGACGCCCATGATGAGGCCCCGCTTGCCGGCCATCAGAGTGCCGGTGGGAGCTTCGGCGAGGGGCGCATCTGACATACGGAGGGAGTACCGGCTTGTTGCGGATGGGCAGGCGTGGTGGCACACCCCGGACGCCGGGCAAGGGATTCCGGCCGCACGCTTCGTGACCCGGGATTACCGCCATGGACAGCACCGCCGCCGAGCCGATCGCCCGTTTCGAGGCCTGGATGGCGGAAGCCGCGAAATCCGAGCCGAACGATCCGAACGCCGTCTGCCTGGCGACCTGCACGAAGGAGGGCCGTCCCTCCGCCCGCATGGTGCTGCTGAAGGGCGTCGATCCAAAAGGGTTCGTCTTCTACACCAATCTCGAGAGCCGCAAGGGTGGCGAGTTGCTGGGCAACCCCTTCGCCGCGCTCTGCTTCCACTGGAAGACCCTGCAGCGCAGCGTGCGGGTGGAGGGCGCGGTCGAGCGCGTCTCCGATGCCGAGGCGGATGCCTACTACGCCTCCCGCGCCCGGGGCTCACGCATCGGCGCCTGGGCCAGCCGGCAGTCGCGCCCTTTGGAAGGCCGCTTCGCGCTGGAGAAGGCGGTGGCGGAATACACGATGAAGTTCGGCATCGGCGAGATCCCCCGGCCGGAATCCTGGTCCGGCTTCCGCGTGCTGCCGGAGCGGATCGAGTTCTGGCGCGACATGCCCTTCCGCCTGCACGACCGGCAGGTCTTCCACCGCGACGGCGCCGGCTGGCGGATCGAAGCGCTGTACCCGTGATGTCGCGCCGGAGGCGCGCGGAGACGCACTGCCGGAGGCGCGGGAGACGCACTGCCGGAGGCGCGCGGAGACGCACTGCCGGAGGCGCGCGTGGATGCACAGCCGGGGGCGCTCGGGGATGCTTTGCCGAAGGGGCGCGGCCGCATGATACCGCCGGGGCAGGCCGAGGTCGCGGCGCTGCTCCGCCGCCTGGCCGGCACCGATCCGGTGGAGACCCACATCTCCGCCGTCTTCGTCGGGCCGGACACGGTGTGGAAGCTGAAGAAGGCGGTGGCGCTCGGCTTCCTCGATTTTTCCGGCCTGGCGGCACGGGAGCACTTCCTGCGGCGGGAGCTGGCGCTCAACCAGCCCGTGGCACCGGCCCTCTACCGCGACGTGGTGCCGGTGACCCGGGCGCCGGACGGCGGCCTGGCGCTGGAAGGGCCGGGCGAGCCGGTCGACTGGGTGCTGCGCATGGCGCCGGTCCCGGCCGGCGACTTCCTCGACGCCGTCGCGTCCCGCGGCGGGCTGGACGAGCGGCTGCTGGACGCCATTGCCGATGCCGCCTTCGCCCTGCACGCCGCCCTGCCGCCGCTGCCCGGCCCCGACGCGCCGGCGGCGCTGCGCCGTGTGCTGGAGGGCAATGCGGCCGCGGCGCTCGCCGCCGGCCTGCCGGCCGCGCGGGTCGAGGCCCTGGCCACGGCGACCCGTGGCTGGATCGCCCGCCTCGCGCCCATCCTGGCGGCCCGCGCGGCATCTGGCCGGGTGCGGCGCTGCCATGGCGACCTGCACCTCGGCAATCTCTGCCTGCTGGACGGGCGCGTCACGCCCTTCGACGCGCTGGAATCTCGATGAGGCGCTGGCGACCATCGACACCGGCTACGACCTCGCCTTCCTGCTGATGGACCTCGACCACCGCGTCGGCCGGCCGGCCGCCAACCGGGTGCTGAACCGCTATGTCGCGCGTTCCGGCGATGCCGGGCTGGTCGCCGCCCTGCCGCTCTGGCTCTCGCTGCGGGCGATGATCCGGGCGCATGCCCTGGCCAAGGCGAAAGGCGTGGCGCAGGGCCTGCCCTATCTCGGCCTGGCCGAGGCGATGCTGGCGCCGCCGCCGCCCCGCCTCGTCGCAGTCGGCGGGCTGCAGGGCACCGGCAAGTCGCGCCTGGCCCGCGCCCTGGCGCCCTCGCTCGGCGCCGCGCCCGGCGCGCTGGTGCTGCGCAGCGACGAGATCAGGAAGCGCCTGGCCGGGCTGGCGCCCGAGGAAAGATTGCCCTCCGCTGCCTATGCGCGGGAGGCCAGCGCCGCGGTCTTCGCCGAGCTCGCCGCCCTGGCCGCTGAGGCGCTGCGCGGCGGCCATGCCGTGATCGCCGATGCCGCCTTCCTGCGGCCGGAGGAACGCGCGGCGATCGAGGCGGCGCGCGGCAACGCGCCCTTCCAGGGCTTCTGGCTGGAGGCGCCGATCGCGGTGCTGCGCGCCCGGGTCGAGGCCCGGCGCGGCGATGCCTCGGACGCCGATGCCGCGGTGCTGGCGGCGGCCGCGGCGCGCGACCCCGGCCCGGTCGGCTGGCAGCGGCTGGATGCCGCAGCCGACCCCATTCCGGCAGCGCGTCGCGCCCTGGGCTTGAACCCGGACGATCCGTGATAGACATGTCTCCGATGCGCCTTTGGGGAGATGCGCCATGGCCTACCGTCGCCTGCTTCTGCCGCTGACCGGCACCGCCGCCGGGGAGGCCGCGCTCGCCACCGCGCTCAGCGTGGCGCAGATCTGGAACGCCCATGTCCACTGCCTGCATGTCCGGGTGGATGCGCGTGACGTGGCGCCGCTGGCCGGCGAGGGGCTGTCGGGCGCGATGATCGAGGAGATGATGGCGGCGACCGAGCGCGAGAGCGGCGAGCGGGCCAACCGCGTCCGCGCCCTGTTCGAGCGCTTCACCGGCCATGCCGGCGGCGTGGCGCTCGCCAACAGCGCCGAGACCGCGCTGAAGACCGACGGCCCGACCCTGTCCTTCGAGAGCATCGCAGGGCGCGAGGAGGACGTGGTCGCGCAGCAGTCGCGCCTCTACGACATGGCGGTGGTGCCGCATCCGGAGGCGGATGAGGACGTCTCCTCGAGCGACGCGCTGCATGCCGTGCTGTTCGACAGCGGCCGGCCGGTGCTGATCGCCCCGCGCGAGGCGCCCTCGACCATCGGCACCCGGGTCTGCTGCGCCTGGAACGGCTCGGCCGAGAGCGCCGCCGCGGTCGCCGCGGCGCTGCCCTGGCTGCACCGGGCGAACGCGGTCCAGCTCCTCTATGCCGACGAGTACCAGCGGCGCGGCCCGACCGTGGACGGCATTCGGAGCTACCTGCGCTGGCACGAGATCGAGGCCGAGCCGAAGCTGTTCAAGCCGCTGACCAAGGATGTCGGCGCCGGGCTGCTGGGGGCGGCGCGCGACTTCCGCGCCGACCTGCTCTGCATGGGGGCCTACAGCCATTCCCGGCTGCGGCAGCTGATCCTGGGCGGCGTGACCCGCCACATCCTGGAGAACAGCGACATGCCCGTGCTGATGTGCCGGTGAGGCTGCCGGCGGTCTGGCCCCGGCCAGGCCGCCATAGCCGTCCCTGATGATGGCGATCACCGCCGCCCCATGGCGACGGCGGGCCGGCTGGACCATCTTCCGCCTCAACGGACGACAAGCCCGTCCGGCATGAGGATCCAATGATCGATGTCCGCCCCTTCAAGAGCCTCGGTGGCGCCAACCATGGCTGGTTGAAGGCGAAGCACCACTTCTCCTTCGCCAGCTACCATGACGACGCCCGGATGAACTGGGGCCGCCTGCGCGTCTGGAACGACGACGAGATCGCCGCCGGCACCGGCTTCGACCCGCATCCGCACCGCGACATGGAGATCATCACCTATGTCCGGGAGGGTGCGATCACCCACAAGGACAGCCTGGGCAATACCGGCCGGACCGAGGCCGGCGACGTGCAGATCATGTCCGCCGGCACCGGCGTGGTGCACAGCGAGTACAACCTGGAGCCGGAGACGACCAAGATCTTCCAGATCTGGATCATCCCCGACCGCCGCGGCGTGCAGCCGAACTGGGGCGCCAAGGGAATTCCCAAGGCGACCCGCGAGGCAGGGTTCGAGGTGCTGGCCAGCGGCCGCGAGCAGGATGCCGGGACCGGCGCGCTGCCGCTGAACGTCAACGGCGCGGTGCTCGCCGCCACGCTGAAGGCCGGCCAGACCCTGCGCCAGCCGCTGGCCGAGGGCCGCGCCGCCTACCTGGTGCCGGCCAAGGGCGCGGTGACGGTGAACGGCCAGGCGCTGGGCGCCCGCGACGGCGCCGGCATCGTCGACGAGCCGGTGATCGAGATCACCGCCTCGGAGGATGCCGAAGCTGGTGCTGGTCGAGGTCGCCAAGGAGTAGCGGGGAGGGGCGGGCGACCGCCCTCTTTCGTCGCGTCCGCTTTGGCGCCCCCTTCCTTGCGCGCCGCTTTGGCGCGACGCTGCCTCCACCAAGATGCGGGAGGACACCATGCCGAAGATCCAGGCCGAGGCGCTGCGCGAGCTCGGCCGCGCGCTGCTGGTCGCCAATGGCGTGCCGGAGAGCGAGGCGGCGACCGTCGCGCGGCATGTGGTCAATGCCAACCTGGCCGGCCATGACAGCCACGGCATGATCATGCTGCCCAACTACATCGAGCGGGTGAAGGCCGGGCATATCGTTCCCGGCGCGCCCTTCACCATCGTGCAGGAAAGCCCGACCACCACCGTGGTCGACGGCAATCGGGGCTTCGGCTACGTCATCAATGAGCAGGCGATGGCACTGACCATCGAGAAGGCCGAGAAGAACAACATCGCGGCCACCACCGTCTTCCGCCAGGGCCATGTCGGCCGCCTGGCGAGCTACCCGCTGATGGCGGCGAAGGCGGGATGATCGGCATGGCCTGGGCCGACAGCGGCCGCTCGCCCAAGGGCGTCGCCCCCTTCGGCGGGCGGGAGGCGCGGCTCGGCACCAATCCTTGGGCGATCGCGGTTCCCTCCGACCTGGACGGGCCCTTCTGCATGGACTTCGCCACCTCCGCCGTCGCCATGGGCAAGATCAAGCTGGCCGAGGCGCGCGGGCAGGAGATCCCGCTCGGCTGGGTGGTGGACAAGGATGGCGAGCTGACCACCGACCCTGCCGGGATCAAGGGCGGCGCGCTGATGCCGCTCGGCGGGACCGAGGGCTACAAGGGCACCGCCCTGGCGGCGATGGGGGAGATCTTCTGCGGCATCCTCACGGGCTTGGGCTTCGGCGTGGAGCCGAGCGGGCGCCACAATGACGGCTGCTTCCTGATCGCCATCAAGGTGGAGGCCTTCCGGCCGCTGCTGACCTTCCGCAAGGAGGTCGCCGATTTTGCCCACTACCTGAAGGACACGCCGCCGGCCAAGGGCAGCAGCGGCGTGCTCTATCCGGGCGAGGTGGAGCACCGGGCCGAGCAGGCGCGCGGCAGCCAGGGCATCGAGATCGAGGCGGCGACCTGGAAGAAGCTCGGCGAGCTGGCCGCGGCGGGTGGCGTGGCGATGCCGGAGTAAGAAAAGGTTGGGGAGGGAAAAGTATTCCCTCCCCAAGCCCCACCCTTCCTTTTTGTGAGTCCGGGTGCCGCCGCGCGCGCGGCTGCCAACCCACAGAAATGGATGAGGGGTCTGGGGAGAATACTTTCTCCCCAGCCTTTCTTTCTTACGGCTTGGCCCGGTCCCGGCTGAACTCGCGCACCATCCGGTGCACGAAGTCCAGCTTCCTCGATCGCCGGCGGCGACAGCACGAAGGGATACAGGTCCGGCGCGCCCATGCAGCGGTTCAGGCTGTTCACCGCGAAGGTCAGCGGCAGCCAGGCCTCCACCAGCGGCTGGATCGACTCCTGCGCATAGGGGTCGAAGTCGATCGCCGCATCCAGGTCGTCGGTCTTCGCCACCTTGGGCGAGACCTGCAGCCCGAAAGCGTCCGCCATCTCCAGCGTGTCGATGATGTGCAGGTAGTGCGCCCAGGTCTCGGCGAAATCCTCCCAAGGGTGGGTCGTCGCATAGGCGCTGACGAAGGAGGCCTGCCAGTCGGCCGGCGGGCCTTCCTTGTAGTGGCGTTGCAGGGCGGCGTTGTAGTCCTGGCTGTCGTCCCCGAAGACCGCGCGGCAGGCGTCCAGCCGACCGCCGTCGCGCACCAGCAGGTCCCAGTAGTGATGCCCGCTCTCGTGCCGGAAATGCCCCAGCAAAGTGCGGTAGGGCTCGCCCATGGCGGTGCGGCGCTTCTCCCGCTCGGCATCGTCGGCCTCGACGAGGGCGATGGTGATCAGCCCCTCGTCATGCCCGGTCATGACGCGGGAGGTGCCGCCCTCCGGCGGGTCGGCCAGCACGTCGAAGGCGAGGCCGTGCTGCGGGTCCTGCACCCGGTCCTGCAGCGGCAGGCCAAGGCGGAGCAGGGCATAGACCAGCCGCCGCTCGGCATCCTGGATCTTTCGCCAGGGGATCAGGTTCGCCGGGTCGCCCAGGTCGGGCACGGTGCGGTTGTGCCGGCAGGCGACGCAATAGGCATCCGTGGTGCCCTCGGGCACCAGCCAGTTGCAGGCATCGTATTGCGCATTGGTGCAGAAGAGCCGGCGCTGCTCGGGCTTGGCCAGAGGCTGCCATTCGTTGTTGTCGCCAGGCTCAAGCGCCGACAACCGCGTCACCTCCGGCAGGAAGCCGAGCCGATGGCCGCAGCGCTCGCACTTGGTGTTCTCGAAATACAGCACCTGGTCGCAGTGCTGGCAGCGGAAGAGTCTCATGCGAAGCCTCCGGGACGTGCCCGGCGGCAGGTCGCGGGCATCGGCAGGACGCGCGAGGACCTGCTTGGTTTCGCAGGTGCGAAGGGTTGTTGCCGGACCGGCGCTACTTGCTGGCCACCGCCGGCCGGTCGGCGGCGCTGGCACTGCCGCGGAACCAGCCGGCGACGGCGGTGGCGAGATCCTCCAGGTGCCGCTGCCGGCCGGTGTCGATGGCGACCGTGGCGGTGATGCCGGCGCGCAGCGGCGGCTCCCCGGCGAAGGGCCGAAGCTGGATCTTCACCGGCAGCCGCTGCACCACCTTGACCCAGTTTCCCGAGGCGTTCTGCGGCGGCAGGATGGCGAACTCGGCGCCCGTCGCCGGGCTGATGCTCTCGACCACGCCGACCCAGGTCACCTCGGGGTAGAGGTCGAGCACCACGTCCACCGTCTGGCCCGGGACGATATGGGTGAGGGTGGTCTCCTTCAGGTTCGCCTCCACCCAGGGCCGGCGTTCCGAGACCAGGGCGAAGACCGGCGTCGCCGCCTTCACCTGTTCGCCCCGCTGCAGCCGCATATTGACAATGGTGCCGCCGACCGGCGCGGTGAGGGTGGTGCGCCGCAGGTCGAGCAGCGCCTGGTCGCGCTCCGCCAGCCGCTGCTTCACCGTCGGGTGCTCGTCGAGCGGCAGGTCGGGGTCGCCCTTCAGCGTCGCCAGCAGCCGCACCAGGCGCTGGCGCACCACGTTGATGCGCTCGCGCGCCACGTCCGCGTCGTTCTGGGTCTCCTCCAGCTTGGTGGCCGGCGCCACGCCGCGGGCGGCGAGATCCTGCTGCCGCCGCGCCTGGCGCTGCAGGTAGTCGAAGCGGGCCTGCAACTCGCCCAGCTCGCTCTGGGTCTCGCGGTAGGTGGCGCGGGCGGTCTCGACCAGGGTGCGGGCGGCGTCGAGCTCGGCCTCCGCCTTCTCGACCGCCAGGCGGAAGGGCTCCGGGTCCAGCCGCAGCAGCACGTCGCCGGCGGCGACATGGCTGTGGTCGCGCACCGCGACCTCGAGGATCCGGCCGGCGATCTCGGGCGCCACCTGGACGATGTCGGCCTTCACATAGGCATTCTCGGTGGTGACGTAGCGCCCGCCGCGCTCCCAGATCAGCGCCGCCCCGGCCAGGGCCAGCACGGGGACGCCGAGCAGGAGCACGGCGCGCAGCAGGCGTCTTCGGGCCGGGCTGGCGCTCATGCCGCGGCTCCCGGCCGGTCCTCGGCCGCCACGCCCGGGCGCCTCGCGCCCATGCCGATCAGCTGGGCCTTCACCCGCTCCATCATGTCGGTCAGCGCCTCGCGCTCGCCCTCGTCGAGCGAGGCCATGGCGTCGTCGAGCAGCCCCTCGGCGATCAGCCCCATCTCGACCTGCACCGCCTCTGCCTCGGCGGTCAGGAAGAGCCGGTTGATGCGGCGGTCGCCGGGGTCGGGGCGGCGGGTCAGCCAGTTGCGCCGCTCCATCCGGTCGATCATCCGCCCGGCGGTGGCGCGCTCCACCTCCAGCATCTCGGCCAGTTCGGACTGGCTGATCCCGGGGTGCCGGTGCAGCCGGCTGAGCACCAGCCATTGCGCCCGGGTCAGCCCCATCCGCTTCACCCGGCGGTCGAAGGAGGAGCGCATCAGCCTTGCCACGTCGGCGATCAGGAAGCCGATATGGCGGCGGTCCTCCGGCGGGGCATGCGTCGCCTGGGCGGGTGATGGACGCGGCATCGGGGGCTCGCCCTCGTTTGTTGCCTAAGTCATCATCGCCCGGCACACTTTCGTCAAGGTTACGAGGTGTCCACACCGGGAAATGTCCGATTCAGCCGAAGGCCAGGAATTGCCGGTCGCCCGCCGGGTCCTGATCCTGGCCGCAGTGGTGCTGTGCTCGACCCTCTACGCCACCACCCTGCTGGTGGCGTCGACCCTGCTGCCGCAGATGCAGGGCAGCATGGCGGCAACGCCGGACGAGATCGCCTGGACCACCACCTTCAACATCCTGGCCACCGCCATCGCCACCCCGACCAGCGGCTTCCTAGCCGCCCGCTTCGGCCGGAAGCGTATCCTGCTCACCGCCGTCATCGGCTCGACCCTGGCGACCTGGCTCTGCGGCCAGGCCGAGAGCCTGGAGACGCTGGTGCTCTGGCGCATCCTGCAGGGCGGCATCGGCGCCCCGGTGGTGCCGCTGGCCAATGCGATCGTGCTGGACAGCTTCCCCCGCCGGCAGGCCGGGCTGGTCAGCTCGATCTTCGGGATGACTGTCGTGCTCGGCCCGGTGATCGGCCCGGTCTTCGGCGGCATGCTGGCCGAGACCTACAACTGGCGCTGGGCCTTCTACATGATCGTCCCGGCCGGCGCCCTGGCCGCCGCCGCGGTCGCGGTCATCCTGCCGGCGGACCGGCCCGGCCAGCGGGTGCCGATGGACTGGACCGGCTTCCTGGCGCTGGCCACCGCCATCGCCGGCCTGCAGCTGGTCTTCTCCCGCGGGCAGCGGCTGGACTGGCTGGAGAGCAGCGAGATCATCGTCGAGATCGGCATCGCCGCGCTCGCCTTCTATGTCTTCCTGGCGCATTCGCTGACCACCGAGCGCCCCTTCCTGAACCTGCGGCTGCTGCTGGACCGCAACTACGCCCTCGGACTGGTGCTGGTGCTGATCTACGGGATGGTGAACTTCACCCCCATCGTGCTGCTGCCGACCCTGCTGCAATCCTATGCCGGCTATCCCGACAGCATCATCGGCCAGATCGTCGGCTACCGCGGCATCGGCGGCGTCATCGGCTTTGGAAGTACGCTGTTGATCGGCCGCTGGGACCCGCGGCTCGGCATGACGATCGGCTTCGGCCTGCTGGTGGTCTCGGGGCTCTGGCTGATGAGCCTCGACCTCAACGTCGATGTGGACACGCTGCTGCTGAACGCGGTGCTGCAGGGTGTGGCGGTCGGGATCATCTGGGTGCCGCTGACGGTGCTGACCTTCCGGACGCTGGACAGCCGCTACACCGCCGAGGCGATGTCGCTGTTCCACCTGCTGCGGAACCTGGGGTCGAGCCTCTTCATCTCGCTCAGCGTGACCGAGATCGTGCGGTCCACCACCATGAACTACAGCCGGATGACCGAGCTGGTCTCGCCCTACAACCGCGCGCTCTCGGTGCCGAACCTGATGGGCGGCTGGAGCACGGAGACGCTGCAGGGCCTGGCGCGGCTGGCGAAGGAGATCGACCGGCAGGCGGCGATGATCGGCTATCTCAACGCCTTCGGCCTCTACATGGCGGCCTCGGCGATCGCCATCCTCTTCGTGCTGCTGGCCAAGGGGAAGAAGCGGGCGACGGGCTGAGCCGATCGGGGCGGGGACGACCGCCGCGTGGGCCGGGCTGCAACCGGCCCGCGACAGCGACGTTTGGAGGCCGGATCATCCTCTCCCCGGAGATCGCCATGCAAAAAGGACGCTCCTCGCCCTCGGCGCCTCCATGCTGGCCTGCCCCGCCCTCGCCCAGACTACCCGCGAGACGGAGCGGCCGGCGCCGTCGGCCGGCAGGGAGAGCGGCGCCGCCGGCGCGTCGCGCGCCGACGCCGAGGCCCGCTCGCCCGGGCCGCCGCTCGACCGCGGTCCCTCGAGCCCGGAGGTCAACCAGGCGCATCGCGGCGGTGGTGCGGTGCTGGAAGGCCCCCGGGCGCGCCCGCTCCGCCGCCGCTGCCCACGCCGTCGCACGACAGGCCGCAGCCGCGCTGAAGAGGCGGTCCGCGCCGGGTCAGCCGGGGGCGGCGTCCTCGCCCACCGGCTCCAGGTCCACGCCGATCTCCAGCCCGTGGTCGCCACCGCCCAGCATCACCCCGCGCACCGGGCTGATGTCGCCGTAGTCGCGGCCCCAGCCGAGCACCACGTGCTCGTCCTTCACCACCACGTTGTTGGTTGGGTCGAGTTCGACCCAACCATCCTCCAGGCCCAGCCAGGCGCCGACCCAGGCATGGCTCTGGTCGGCGCCGCGCCGGCGCGGCTGGCCCGGTGGCGGCCGGGTGCGGATATAGCCGGACATGTAGCGGGCCGGCAGGCCGATCGCGCGCAGCCCGCTGATCATCAGGTTGGTGAAGTCCTGGCAGACCCCCTCCCGCCGCCGCAGGATCTCGGCGACCGGGGTGTGCAGGTCGGTGACGCCGGCGCGGAAGCGGAAATCGGCGCGGATGCGGCGGTTGAGCTCGACCAGCCCGGCCAGCACCGGCCGGCCGGCGGGGAAGCTCTCGGCGGCATAGGCGCCGGCCGCCGGCACCGCCGCGCACATCGGGCTGTCGAAGCGGAATTCGGCGGCCTGCCAGGCACCCGGCCCGCCGGCCCGGGCCAGCGCCGCGACCTCCTCCCAGGGCAGCGTCGCCTCCGCCGCCGGCGGGTCGGGGTAGCAGACCTCGACCTCGGCCTCGGCCGTCACCTCGAAGGCCGCGTGCGGCGCGTCGATGAACAGCCAGGTGACCGCATTGCCGAAATGGTCCAGCCGGTCCTGCCGGCGCGCCGCCTCCGGCAGCGTCGAGATCGCCGCCGAGACCACCCGCTGCCAGGGCAGGTCGCGCGGCCGCAGGTGCAGCATATGCGCCGCCAGGTCCACCGTGCTGCCATAGGCATAGCGGGTGGTGTGCCGGACCCGGTAGATCACGCGGCGCCCCGCAGCCGGATCGCCGGGGCGGGGCCCAGGCTGTGGGGGCCGGCAGCAGCGCGAACCAGCGCCGGGTGATGCCGTCCGACAGCGTGGCGACCGACCGTTCCATCGCCACCAGCCGCGGCCGCAACCCGACCGCCGCCTCGGCCTGGGCCGGCGCCCCGCCACCTGCCGCACCATCGCCTGGGCTTCCTCGATCAGCGATTCCGCCATCAGCGCCAGGGGCGATCCCGCCTTGCCCTCCAGGTCCGCCAGCATGTCGCGCGCCGCGACCAGCTGGAAGGCGAGGCCGCGCGGATTGCCCTCGTCGGCCAGCACCAGGTCCAGCACCGGCCCGGCCTGCAGCACGGTGAGATACCGGCTGCGATAGGTGATGACCGAATCGCGCAGCTCGAGCGCGAGCCGCAGGCCGGGCTCGAGCCGCGCCGGCTGGCTGGCGGCGCCGGGCTGGTCCAGCGCCCGGGTCAGCTCGGCGACGATCGCCTGGGCGCGCTCCACCCGGCGACCGAGGTCGAGGAACAGCCGGCCGCCGCCGCGCACCATGTTCTCGGCGGCAAGGCCGGCAACCGTGGCGGCGAAGGCGAGGACGCCGGCGCTGGCATTGCCGAGCGCCTCCAGCCCATGCGCCTCGTCGCGCCCCGCCGGCACCGCGTTGAACTCCTCGGCCAGCTGCCGCAGGCCGCGGTTCAGCGCCAGGTGCATCTCCCCGGTCAGCCGGTCGCGCAGCAGGCCGGCGAGGCGGCCGACCTGGTTCAGCAGCGACTGCACCCGGCCCCGCTCCCGCACCGCGCGCAGGAGGGCGCGGGTCACCGGGACGGTACCGATCTCCTGCGCGGTCTCCGGGTCCAGCAGGTCGGCCCGCACCAGGCAGGCGGCCAGGCTCTTCAGCTCGGCCAGCTCGCGCGGGCTGGGGCTGGTGGTGGCGAGGCGGGCGGCGCTGGCGCGCAGCAGCCGCGCCGCGCTTTCCAGCCGCTCGAGGTAGCGCCCCCAGCCAGAAGAAATTGTCGGCGACCCGGCTCGGGATGTCGCCGGTGCCGCGTCGGATCGGCAGGAGGGATGCTGAGCTGGCGCGGGCCCTGGAGCTCGGCCATGTCCTCGAAGGGGACCCAGACATCCTTGCTGAAACCCATGGCGGGACGCGCGCCGGTGCCCGGGTCGGGCGCCGGGAAGGCGCGGGCGAGCCCGCCCTGCAGCGCCTGCCAGCCACGGCCGTCATGCACCAGGAAGAGCCGCAGGATCACTGGCCGCGGCTCCAGCCCCTCCGGCCCCGCACACAGGGCGCGACCGAGGCCGGCATCCGCTCGGAGACGGCATAGTCCTCGGGCGCCGCCAGGATCCGCTGGGCCAGCTCGGCCCGCGCGGTCTCCGGCAGGGCGGCGGCGGTGATGGAGCGCACGGTGCCGTCCACCGCGCGGCGCACCATCCAGCGGCCGAGATCGGCGCCGACCAGGGCCCGGGCCGCCGGGTCGCCGAGCCAAAGGGTGCGCGCGCCGGCGAGGCGCAATTCCTCGTCCAGCAGCCGCTCGGCCAGCGCGGGCAGAAAGGCGGCCAGCGCCGGGGCCTCGGCGAAGCCGGCGCCGGGGTCGTTGACGATGCGGACGGTGCCGCTGCGAACTGCGTCCAGCAGGCCGGCGACGCCATGCGCGCCGGGCTCTGGTCGCCCTCCAGCGGGTCCATCTGCCTGCCGTCGACCCCGGCGCAGCAGCACGTCCACCGAAGCTGCAGCCCGCGCAGGGTCTTCAGGTAGAGTGCGCCGTCCCGCACCGCGTCAGGTCGCCGCCCTCGACCAGGGCGCAGGACAGCCGGCGGGAGAGGATGACGTGCTCGTACCAATGCGGACTGGAATGCCCGGCGGTGAGCATGGCGACGCCGGGGTTGCGGCCATCGGCGGCGGGCGGCGCCAGCCGTTGCAGGGCATCCTGCCAGATGTCGAAGAAGGGCCGTGCCGCCTGAGCTCGCGCGCCCGCACCAGCTCCGGCACGTAGCGCGACAGGGCGCGCCGGTTCTCCAGCACATGCGCGAGGCCGGTGGCGCCCGCGGTGCGGTCCGACAGCACGCGCCAGCTTCCATCCGGCGCCCGCAGCAGGTCGGCGGCGTAGAGGTGCAGCAGCGGTCCCTGGCGATGCCCGGCGGCGTCGCGGCAGGAGCGCAGGAAGGCGGGATTGGCATAGACCAGGGCGGGCGGCAACAGGCCTTCCGCCAGCAGCGCCTGCGGCCCGTAGACATCCTGCAGGATCGCCTCGAGCAGGGTCGCGCGCTGCGCGAGGCCGGCGGCGAGCGCATCGAATTCGCCCGGCGGCATGATCAGCGGCACCGGATCGCAGCGCCAGGCCGGGATGCTGGAGCCGCCCGGCAGCAGGCTGGTGGCGCCTTCCTCGATGAAGTGGCGGTCGAGCAGCCGGGCGCGCTCCGCCAGCTCGCCCCTGCCGAGCGAGGAGAGGGCGCCGAGCAGCCCGCCCCAATGCGGGCGGAAGCCTCCGGCGCCGTCGACCATCTCATCGAGCGGGGCGGAATCGATCATGTCCCGGCCGTGATGCCGCGATCGGCGTCCGGCGGCGAGGGGGCCGCGCGCGCCGCGGGCGCAACCATCGGGGTCGTTCCGCGGCCCGTAAGGGAAGCGGGACTGCGGCCCTCCCGCCGCGTCAGCCGGCGCGCCGCAGGTCGAGCGAGCGGGTCGATTCCCGCGCCGGCAAAGGCCGCGGCGGCGGCATCGGCCCCGGGGTATGGCCGAAGGGCTGGAACCGGGTGCGGCGCCGCGCCTCGGCCTCGTTGGCATTGACCGGCAGCGTCTCGTAGCTCCGCCCGCCGGGGTGGGAGACATGGTGGGTCAGCCCGCCGAGGCTCCGCCCGGTCCAGCGGTCGTAGATATCGAAGACCAGCGGCGTCTGGCGCCCGGATCGTCGGGTGCAGGGCGGAGGAGCGGGTCCCAGGCCTTGAAGCGGATGCCGGCGACGTACTCGCCCTCGGTCTCGGTCCGGGTCAGCGGCACCTCGTAGCCGTTGCAGGCCAGCGCATAGCGCTCCTCCACCCAGCCGCGGAGCTTGGCCTGGAGGCGCTCGGTGCTGCTGTCGACGTAGCGCACCGTGCGCCGCCGCCGCCCGGCTCCTCGCCCAGCACGTGCCAGGGCTCGAGCGCGTGGCGCAGTTCGAGCTTGGCGCCGCGCAGCGTCACCTCGCCGATCAGCGGGAAGCGGAATTCGAGGTGCGGCGCGGAACCAGTCCTCGGCCAGCGGGAAGCCGAGATCGGCCATCTCCCGCAGCACGTCGCCGAAATCCTGCGCGACATAGTGCGGCAGCATGAACTCGTCGTGCAGCCGCGTACCCCAGCGGACCAGGCGGCGGTCGTAGGGGGTCTTCCAGAAGGCGGCGATGGCGCTCCGCATCAGCAGCATCTGCGCCGCAGCCATCTGCGGATGGGGGGCATCTCCAGCGCGCGGTACTCCACCAGCCCGAGCCGCCCGCTGCTGCTCTCCGGCGCATACATCTTGTCGATGCAGAACTCGGTCCGGTGGGTGTTGCCGGTCATGTCGGCCAGGATGTTGCGGAAGAGCCGGTCGACCATCCAGGGCGGCGTCTCCTCCCCGGCGCTGATCTTGCCGAAGGCGATCTCGAGCTTCGGCCAGGCTGTCCTGCCGCGCCTCGTCGACGCGCGGGTGCTGGCTGGTCGGGCCGATGAACAGCCCGCTGAACAGGTAGGACAGGCTGGGGTGGTTGTGCCAGAAGCCGAGCATGCTCTTCAGCAGGTCGGGCCGGCGCAGGAAGGGGCTGTCCTTCGGGCTGGCCGCCCCCATCACCACGTGGTTGCCGCCGCCGGTGCCGACATGCCGGCCGTCCAGCATGAACTTCTCGGCCGAGAGCCCGGTCTGCCGGGCTTCCTCGTAGAGCTGTCCGGTGCGCTCCACCATCTCCGGCCAGGAGGCGGCGGGGTGGATGTTCACCTCGATCACGCCGGGGTCGGGGGTGACGGAGAAGCTCAGCAGCCGCTCGTCGCGCGGCGGCAGGTAGCCTTCCAGGATGACCTTGCGGCCCGTCTCGGCTGCCGTCGCCTCAAGCCGCGGCGGCAAGGTCGAGCCAGTCCTCGGCCGCCTGCAGCGGTGGGAAGAAGACATGGATCAGGCCGCCGCGGGCCTCGACCGCCATGGCGGTGCGGACCACGCCGGGGTCAGGGCGGCCAACCACCGGCAGGTCCTGCGCCACCGGGCGGAAGCCCTCGGCGCCCAGGCCGGGGACGAAGCCTTCGCCATGGCCGGCGCCTTGTCCGGCACCGCGCGGGTCGTGCTGCGGGACCAGCCGCCAGGCACCGGGCGTGGTGCCGGCGGGGACATCCCCGCGCGGGTGCTCGAAGGCCTGGCGCGGCGGCAGCGGGCCGACCGGGGCGAAGGGATCGGCCGCGGGCTCGAAGACCCTCGCGGCATCCTCCTCGGACATCCAGGGCAGGCTTTCCAGCGGCAGGCGGAAGCCGATCGGGCTGTCGCCGGGCACGAGGAACATGTGGTCGCCGCGAAAGAACCAGCGGCCGGAGTGCCAGCGCCGCGTGCCGTCCTGCATGACCCGGCGGATCGGCAGCACCGAGCCGACCGGGCTCGCCAGCCCCTGGCCGAAGACCTTGGCGAGCCGGGCGCGCTCCAGCGGGTCCTTCAGTTTCGCGTCCTCGACCACCACGTTGGCCGGCAGGCGCTTCTCGCGCCAGAGGAAGTAGTGGATGTCTTCATAGGCCGGGTTGACCAGGCCGGGGTCGAGTTGCAGCCGCTCGGCCAGGATGCGGGCGAAGCGGTCGGCGTCGGCCGCCGTCGCGTCGTCGGTGTCGTCATCCGAGGCCAGCAGCGCCGGGTCCTGCCAGACCGGCTCGCCGTCCTTCCGCCAGTGGGAGTACAGCGCCCAGCGCGGCAGCTGCTCGCCCGGGTAGTGCTTGCCCATGGCGTATTGCAGCGCAGCCCCGGGCGACCAGAGCGGCACCAGCCGGCGCAGCAGCCGCCCGGCATAGCGGCGCTTGGTCGGGCCGAGCGCAGCCGTGTTCCATTCCGGCGCGTCCATGTCGTCGGTGGCGATGAAGGTCGGCTCGCCGCCCATGGTCAGCCGCACCTCGCCGGCCGCGAGCGCCGCATCCACCGCCTGGCCCTGCGCCAGGATGCCCTGCCACTGCGCGTCGCTGTAGGGCTTGGTGACCCGCGGCGTCTCCCGCACCCGGGTGACGCTCATGGCGAAGTCGAACGCGGTCTCCGCCTTCTCCGCCATGCCGCTGATCGCCGCAGCGGAGGCCGGCTCCGGCGTCGCCGCCAGCGGGATGTGGCCCTCCCCGGTCATCAGGCCGGAGGTGGCGTCGAGCCCGACCCAGCCGGCGCCGGGCAGGTAGACCTCGGCCCAGGCATGCAGGTCGGTGAAGTCCTCGGCCGGGCCTTCCGGGCCGGTGAGCGGCTTCTGGTCGGCGACGAGCTGGATCAGGTAGCCGGAGACGAAGCGGGCGGCGAGACCGAGATGCCTGAGGGTCTGTACCAGCAGCCAGGCGCTGTCACGGCAGGAGCCTTTCCGGTTGCCGAGCGTCTCCTCCGGCGTCCAGACGCCGGGTTCCATGCGCACGACATAGGCGGTGCGCTCCTGCACCCGGCGGTTCAGGTCGACCAGCATGTCGACGGTGCGCCGCTCCCCGCGCGGGATCTCGGCGAGGAACTCCCGCAGCAGCGGACCCGGTGCCTCCAGCTTGCGGAAGGGCGCCAGCTCCTGGTCCAGCACCGCGTCATAGGCGAAGGGAAGGTCTCCGCCTCGGGCTCGAGGAAGAAGTCGAAGGGGTTGATCGTCGCCATGTCGGCGACGAGGTCGACCTCGACGCTGAAATGCGTGACGCGGTCGGGGAAGACGACGCGGGCGAGGTGGTTGCCCTGGGGGTCCTGCATCCAGTTCAGGAAGTGCGGCTTCGGCTCGATCTTCAGGGCGTAGCTGACGATCGGCGTGCGGGCATGCGGCGCCGGCCGCAGGCGGATGGTCTGCGGCCCGAGCTGGATGGCCCGGTCGTAGCGGTAATGGGTCGCGTGGTTCAGGGCTACGTGAAGCGGCATGATCGGTCAGCCTGCGAAGAGTCGGCCCGGTTTACAGCAAAACCGACGCCACGCGCGGCATGACGATCCCGGGGCGGAGGGTTGCGCTCAGCGACCGGCGGGCGCCTAAATTACGGGCAGATGCCTCCCAGGCTGTGCAAGCCGCGCAGCCGTGGGCGCTACCGCTGTTTCCAGCCGCGCCGATCGCGTCCTAAGCTTCCGGCCAAGCGGTTCGGGGGGAATGGCGCATGGCGCAGCGAAGCAAGCAGGTGGGGAGTTTCGCCGCCGCGGTGGCGGACATCCCGGATGGTGCGGTGATCGCGTTCGGCGGCTTCGCCGGGCCCGGCACCCCCTACAACCTGACCCGCGCGCTGCTGGACCAGGGCGCGAAGCGGCTGACCTGCATCGGCAACACCACCGGCGGAGCGCACCAGCCGCGGCTGCCGGATATCGGCATGCTGGTCGAGGCCGGGCAGGTGGCGAAGGTCATCTGCAGCTTCACCGCCGCGACGCGCCCGACCGACGTGCTGCCCTTCACCAGGTACTACGAGGCCGGCGAGGTCGAGGCCGAGCTGGTGCCGCAGGGCACGCTGGCCGAGCGGCTGCGCGCCGCCGGCGCCGGCATCCCCGCCTTCTACACCCCGACCGCAGTCGGCACCGAGCTGGCCGAGGGCGCGAGACGCGGGTCATCAATGGCCGCGAATACCTGCTGGAATACGCGCTGCCCTGCGATATCGCCTTCATCCGCGCCTGGCGGGCGGATATGGCGGGCAACCTGCAATTCCGCCTGGCGCAGCGGATTTCTGCCCGCTGATGGCGATGGCGGCGAAGCTCACCATCGTCGAGGTGGAAGAGGACATCCTGCCCGCGGGCGCGCTCGACCCCGACCAGGTGCATCTCTCCGGCATCTTCGTCCAGCGCCTGGTGAAGGTGCCGCCGGCGCCCGAGGGGTTGTGGACCGTCCGGCGGCAGGAGCGCGCGAAATGAGCGGCAGCGGTTTGAGCCGGCCGATTCAGGCCTTCGCGCCGGAGGGCGCTCCGGCCACCGGACGCCCAACGGGCTGGGATCGCCAGCAGATGGCGGATCGCCTGGCGCAGGAATCCCAGGATGGCTGGATCGTCAACCTCGGCGTCGGCATCCCGACGCTCTGCAGCAACACCGACATAGGCGACCGCGACATCCTCTATCACGCGGAGAACGGCGTCATCGGCTACGGCCCGGTGCTGCCGGCGGGCGAGGAGGACCTGCACCTGGTCAATGCCGGTGGGCAGAATGTCTCGCTGCGGCCGGGGGCGGCCATCGTCCACCATGCCGACAGCTTCGGCATCATCCGCAGCGGCCGCATCGACGTGACGGTGATGGGCGCCTACGAGGTCTCGGCCGGCGGCGACTTCGCCAATTGGAAGGTCGGGAAGGCGAAGGGCGGCGGCATCGGCGGCGCCATGGACCTGGCGGCCTGCGCGAAGCGGGTCTTCATCATCCTCGAGCACACCACCCGCAAGGGCGAGCCGCGGCTGGTGCCGCGATGCTCGCTGCCGGTGACGGCGCGTGGCGTGGTGACGCTGGTGGCGACAGATTACGGTCTGTTCGCGCCGGCCGGCGAGGGCTTCGCGGTGCGCGAGCTGGCGCCGGGGATCACCTTCGAGGCCGCCCAGGCGGCAACGGGCGCACCGCTGACGGAAGGACGCTGAGATGGCCCTGCACATCGACTACTACGCTTCCCTCAACTCGCCCTGGACGCATCTGGGCGCGGCGCGGATCGAGGCGTTGGCAAGGCAGCATGGCGCCTCGATCCGCATCTACCCAGTCGATTTCGGCACCATCTTCGCCGGCTCCGGCGGCCTGCCGCTTCCCAAGCGCAGCCCGCAGCGCCAAGCCTACCGGCTGCAGGAACTGGCCCGCTGGCGGGAGGCGACGGGCATCCCGATCAAGACCCACCCGAAATACTTCCCGAGCTCCGAGGCGCTGAGCAGCGCCTGCGTCATCGGCCTGCGCGAGACGGAGGGCGACGCGCCGGCGATCCGGCTGGCGCACCGGGTGCTGAAGGCGGTCTGGGAGGACGAGCTGAACCCGGCCGACCGCGACGTGCTGGCCGGGCTGATCGGCGAGTGCGGGCTGGATGCCAAGGCCGTGCTGGCGCTGGGCGACGACCCGCGCTGGGCGGCGATGCGGGAGGCGGATACCGCCGCCGCCCTGGCCCGCGGCGTCCTCGGCGCGCCGAGCTACGTCATCGGCGAGGACATCTTCTGGGGCCAGGACCGGCTGGATTCGTCGCGAAGCGGCTGGCCAAGGGGTAGGGGAGGCTCGCTACACTCGCGCCCGACAGCCCAGGAGCGAGCGATGCGGCACCAGAGCCCCGGCGGCCCGGCATGATCGGCGAGAACCGCCGCCGCACCGAGGATGCTGCGCTTCCTGACCGGCGAGGGCCGCTACCTCGCGGACCTCGTCCCCGCCGGCGCGCTGCATGGCGTGGTGCTGCGCTCGCCGCATGCGCATGCGCGCATCGTCGCGGTCGATGCCGCCGCCGCCCGCGCCATGCCGGGGGTCGCACTGGTGCTGACCGGCACCGACCTCGCCGCCGAGGGCATCGGCTCGCTGCCCTGTCCCGCGGTGGTCGCCACGATCGGCCCGCTGGTCGTGCCGCACCGCCCGGCGCTGGCGCATCAGGCGGTGAAGCATGTCGGCGAGCCGGTGGCGCTGGTGGTGGCGGCGACCCGGGCCGCAGCGCGTGACGCGGCCGAGGCGATCCTGGTCGAGTACGACCCGCTGCCTGCGGTGGTGGACAGCCGCGCGGCGCTGGCCCCGGGCGCGCCGCAGATCTGGCCCGAGGCGCCGGGCAATCGCGCCTTCCGCTTCGAGCGCGGCGACCGCGCGGCGATGCAGGCCGGCTTTGCCGCCGCCGCCCGCATCGTCGAGCTCTGACCTCGTCAACCAACGGGTCCATGCCGCGCCGATCGAGCCGCGCGGCGCCGTCGCCGCCTGGGACGGCCGCCGCTTCGACCTGCTGTTCTCCGGCATGGGCGTGCACGGCATCCGCAAGCAATCGGCCACCGTCTTCGGCCTGGAGGAGGCCGCCTTCCACCTGCATTGCCCCGATGTCGGCGGCGGCTTCGGGATGAAGAATTTCCTCTTCCCCGAGCATGTCGCCCTGCTCGCCGCCGCCCGCCGGCTCGGCCGCCCCGTCGCCTGGATCGCCGACCATACGGAGGAATCCCAGGGCGCCGTGCATGCCCGCGACTTCCAGGGCAGGGCGCGGCTGGCGCGCTCGATGCGGCGGGGCGCTTCCTCGCGCTGCATGCCCGGATGGCGGGCGACCTAGGCGCCTATTGCTCGGCCTTCGGCCCGGCGGTGCCGACCAACTCGGTCTCCACCGCGATCGGTGGCATCTATGCCATCCCCGCCATCCTGCTGGAGGTGGAGGGCGCCTTCACCGATCCCTCCCCGTCGATGCCTATCGCGGCGCCGGCAAGCCGGAGGCGAACTACCTGACCGAGCGCCTGGTCGAGGCCGCGGCGCACGCGACTGGGATCGACGCGATCGAGATCCGCCGGCGCAATGCCATCAGCGCCTTCCCCTACCGAAGCGCCACGGGGATGCTGATGGATACCGGCCGCTTCGGCGACAATATCGGCGACCTCGCGGCGCTGCTGGACCGCGACGGCTTCGCGGCGCGGCGGGCCGAGAGCGAGGCGCGTGGCATGCTGCGCGGCCTCGGCATCGCCTGCTTCCTCGAGACCTCGCGCGGCGCGCCCCAGGAATGGGCGGCGGTGCGCTTCGCGGCGGACGGCATGGTCGACCTCTGCGTCGGCACGCAGAACAACGGCCAGGGGCTCGAGACCAGCTTCGCGCAGATCGCCGCCGCCTGGCTGGGCCTCGAGGAATCGCGTTTCCGCCTGGTGCAGGCCGATACCGACCTCGTCGCCTTCGGCAACGGCCATGGCGGCGCGCGTTCGCTGCATGTGGGCGGCACCGCCTTGGTCCTGGCGATGGACAAGGTGATCGAGAAGGCCCGCCGCCTGGCCGGCCACCTGCTGCAGGTCGCGCCGGAATCGGTGGAGTTCGCCGAGGGCTGCTTCACCTGCACCGCCACTGGCCAGGCCTTCACCCTGGATGCGCTGATCGAGGCCTCGCGCGACCCGCAGGACGTGCCGGAAGGGATGGAGCTCGGCCTGGATGCCGAGGCGATGAACCTCTCGGAGCTCGTCACCTTTCCCTCGGGCGCGCATTGCGCCGAGGTGGAGATCGACCCGGAGACCGGCGCCGTGACGCTCGCGCGCTACCAGGCGGTGGACGATTACGGGTCGCTGGTGAACCCGATGCTGACCCGCGGGCAGGTCCAGGGCGGCCTCACCCAGGGCATTGGCCAGGCGCTGCAGGAACGCATCGCCTACGACCCGGATTCTGGGCCAGCTGCTGAGCGCCTCCTTCATGGACTACGCCCTGCCGCGTGCGGCCGACCTGCCGGAGCTGGCGGTGACCTTTGGCGAGGCGCCGACCCATTCCAACCCGCTCGGCGTGAAGGGGGTGGGGCAGGCCGGCGCGATCGGCGCGCCGCAGACCGTCATGCATGCCGTGCTGGATGCGCTGCGGCCGCTCGGCGTCACAGGGCTGCAGATGCCGGCGACCGCCGAGACGGTCTGGCGGGCGATCCGGGGCGCTCAGCCGGCGGCGTGAACCTCCGGCTCTTCCTCGATCTGCAGCGCGTCGTTGAAGCGGTTGAAGAAGCCGCAGAGCGTGATCCGCAAGGTCAGCTCCACCACCTGCGCCTCGGTGAAGACCTCGCGGATGGCGCGGAACAGCGCCGCCGGGATGCGGTTCGGTGTCTCCCAGGCGGCGATGGCATACTGCACCACCAGCTTGTCGGTCGCATCCAGCTCGGGATGGTCCTGCCAGTCCATGATGCGGTCGATGCCGGCCGAGGAGATGCCCTCGACCTGCAGGAAAGGCTTGTGGTGCGCGACGCAGTAGTGGCAGGCATTGAGATTGGAGACGACGACGATGGCGATCTCCAGCGCCCGCTTCGGCAGC
This sequence comes from Dankookia sp. P2, assembly GCF_050632255.1. NCBI lineage: Bacteria > Pseudomonadati > Pseudomonadota > Alphaproteobacteria > Acetobacterales > Roseomonadaceae > Dankookia > Dankookia sp. P2. Next base: position 4,970,731 of record NZ_CP192581.1, read on the forward strand.
GTCCTCGCCTCCCGCAGCTCCATCAGCATCGGGAACAGGTGGCGCAGCGCCGCGGGGACATGGGCGAAGACCGCGACCTGGTTGCGGAACGGGCCGTAACTACCGGCGAAGCGCTCGTAGACCTCCGCCAACTCCGGCGGCAGCTCGGCACTGTCGATGTTGCGGACGCGGGCCATGGCGCTCTCCCCTGGGTGCAGGGGGCAGCCTACCCGGTCACGTCAGATGACGAAATTCAGCGGCTCCACCGTCGGCCGCTTCACGCCGGCCGCGGCCGCCCGCTTGATCAGGTCGGCGATGGTCAGGCCGGAGAGATGGTCACGGCAGAGCGTCTCCAGCTCGGTCCAGAGCGGCTGCACCACGGCGGCCTGCAGTCGCCCGGCGGGTGCCTCGGCCCCGCCATCCTCGTCCAACGCGGTCGAGACGATCTCCGCCAGCCGCAGGTCGCGCGGCGGCCGGCCCAGCCGGTAGCCGCCCTTCGGGCCGCGGATGCTGTCGAGCAGGCCAGCACGCGACAGGGCCTGCAGCACCGGCTCGATGCCCCGGCGCGCCTGGCCCAGCCGCTCGGCGATGTCGGCGGCGCTGACTGCCTCGGTACGGCCGGCATGGAAGGCCACGTCCAGCATGATCGCCACCGCGGTCATCGCCCGTTCCCGGCGCAGCAGCATGCGTGTTTCCTCCCAGGGGCGACGACCCCTCGGGGCGGCGCCGGGGCGCCGCCCTGTCCTGCAGACCTCGTCCGCTGCCGCTCAGCTGCGGGAGAGGGTCGAGGCCTCCGGGCCCTTCTTGCCCTGCACGACCTGCATGGTCACCGACTGGCCTTCGGTCAGCGGCGGGATGCCGCTGCGCTCGAGCGCCGTGGCATGCACGAAGACGTCGCGTCCGCCGCCTTCCGGGGAGACGAAGCCGAAGCCCTTCTCCGCGCTGTACCACTTCACGGTGCCGCGCATCTCCTCGGCCGGGCCGGAGGGGGCGAAGCCGCCACCGCCGCCGAAGCCGCCGGCCCGCGGCGGCCGGTCGCCGAAACCGCCAGAGCGGGGCGGCCGGTCGCCGAAGCCGCCACGCGGCGCGCCGCCGGGACCACCGCCGCCGGGCTCGCCGGGGCTGGTGATCTCGACTACCTCGGTCACCTGCTGGCCCTTCTGGCCGGGCCCGACGCGGACGCGCAGCCCGGCGCCCGGGTTGACCGCGTCGCTGCCCGAGCGCTGCAGCACCGAGACATGCAGGAAGGCGTCGCCGGAGCCGTTGCCGAGCTCCACGAAGCCGAAGCCTTTCTCGGGGTTGAACCACTTAACCGTGGCCTCGACCTCGGGACCCGTGGCAAAGACCGAGGGACCGCGGGAGGCCGGGGAGCCGCTCGGGATCGGGAAAGGAGGTGGGGCTCCCCAGCCACCACCACCGCCGCCAAACTCGGGGGTATCGTCGTCAAACCCGCGCTTGCGGGGCTTGCGGGGGCGCCAGCTTTCGTTTTTGGCCATCTCTCGAACTCTTCGGTGCTCCACTGGCCACGCCCCGTTCCCGGAACCCGGCCTGCCTTCATCTGCCCCCTTGGACAGCGAATGGCATTCGCCAAGCATCTAGCATAGGGCTTCCTGCACCGCGCGCCAGCCCATCCTGGAAATCTGCACGCGGCGATGAAATTTCGCCCCCGATACGCCCCGATCGGCACGGCGAGGCGGCAAGCTGCGGCAAAACGCGGCAGGCGATGGCGCCGCGGGCCGGTTGACCCCGGCCGGGCGGGCCCGCAGCTTCGCCTGGAACGAGGAATCCCTTGACCGATCTGGGCGTCGCCTTCGCCACCGCGCTGCAGCTGGTCGCCGGGGCCGACCCGGCGGTGCTGCGAATCGTCGGACTGTCGCTGCGCGTCAGCCTGTTGGCGACCGCCTGCGCCGCGCTGCTCGGGCTGCCGCTCGGCGCCCTGCTGGCGGTGGCGCGCTTCCCCGGCCGGCAGGCGATCATCGTCGGGCTGAACGCGCTGATGGGTCTGCCGCCGGTGGTCGCCGGGCTGCTGATCTACCTGGCCCTGTCGCGCAGCGCGGCCGCTCGGCGGTCTCGGCCTGCTGTTCACCCCGGGCGCCATGGTGATCGCCCAGACCCTGCTGATCGCGCCGATCCTCGCCGCGCTGTCGCGCCAGGCCATGGAGCAGCTCTGGGAGGAATATGCCGAGCAACTGCGCTCCTTCGGCGCCGGGCCCTGGCGCGCGGTGCCGACGCTGCTCTGGGACGGCCGCTTCGCGCTGCTGACCGTGCTGCTGGCCGGCTTCGGCCGGGCCAGCGCCGAGGTCGGCGCTGTCATGGTGGTCGGCGGCAATATCGAAGGCTTCACCCGGGTGATGACCACCGCCATCGCGCTCGAGACCAGCAAGGGCGACCTGCCGCTGGCCCTGGCGCTGGGCGGCATCCTGATGGCGATCGTGCTGGCGGTGAACGTCGCGGCGCAGTTGCTGCGCGGCGTCGCGGTGCAGGCGGGCGGCTGATGCGGGCGACGGAGACCGCGTTGCCGCTGCTGGCTGAGGGATTGGGCTATGCGGCCGGCGGCGTCGCCATCCTGCAGGAGGTCACCCTGGCGGTCGAGGCCGGGCCGCCGCTGCTGGTCATCGGTCCGAACGGTGCCGGCAAGTCGGTGCTGCTGCGTCTGCTGCACGGACTGCTGGCCCCGGGCGCCGGGCGCATCCGCTGGGCGGGCACCGGGCCGAAGCGCGATGCCATGGTCTTCCAGCGCCCGGTGATGCTGCGGCGGAGCGCACTCGCCAACCTGGAATACCCGCTCGCCCTGGCCGGGCTGCCGCACGCGGCGCGGCGGGCGCGGGCGGAGGCGGGGCTGGCCGAGGCGGGGCTGGCGGCGCTGGCCGGGCGGCCGGCCCGGCGGCTCTCGGGCGGCGAGCAGCAGCGCCTGGCCCTGGCCCGCGCCGCCGCCCTGGCGCCGGAGGTGCTGTTCCTCGACGAGCCCTGCGCCAGCCTGGACCCGGCGGCGACCAAGGCGGTGGAGGCGGCGATCGCCGGCATCGCCGGGCGCGGGACCAAGATCGTCATGACCACGCACGACCTGGCCCAGGCGCGGCGCCTCGCCGGGGAGGTCGCCTTCCTGCACCGCGGCCGGCTGCTGGATCGCGCGCCGGCGGCGGATTTCTTCGCCGGGGCCGCCTCGCCCGAGGCGGCGGCCTTCCTGCGGGGCGGATTGCTGGCCTGACCGGCGCCTGGGCATACTGCGCGCCAGGGACGGGGGAAGCGCCATGCGGCTCAAGGACAAGGTCGTCGTCATCACCGGCGCGGGGGCCGGCATCGGCCGCGCCACGGCGCTGCTCTGCGCCGAGGAGGGTGCGACGGTCGCCTGCCTCGACCGCGATCCGGCCGCGGCCGAGGCGGTCGCCGCGGCGCTGGCCCGGCCGGGCATGGCGATCGCGGCGGATGTCGGGGCGGAGGCCGAGGTCGCCGCCGCCATGCGGGCGGTCGCCGACCGCTTCGGCCGGATCGACGTCCTGCTGAGCAATGCGGGCTTCGGCATCCAGGGCGCGGTGACCGAGACCACCGAGGCGGATTGGGATGCGATCTTCCGGGTGAACGTGAAGGGCGTGTTCCTTTGCGCCAAGCACGCCATTCCGATTATGGCGGCGAAGGGAGGCGGGGTGATCGTGAATACCGCCTCCAACATCGCCATCGTCGGGATCAAGGACCGCGCGGCCTACGTGGCGACCAAGGGGGCGGTGGATGCGCTGACCCGGGCCATGGCGATCGACCATGCGGGGCAGGGCATCCGGGTGAACGCCGTGGCGCCGGGGCCGACCGCGACCTCCTATTTCGAGGGCATGCTGGCGCGCGCCAACGACCCGGGGGCCTTCACCGCGGCGCTGGCGGCACGCTCCCCGCTCAACCGCGTGGCGCAGCCGGAGGAGATCGCCCGGGCGATCGTCTTCCTCGCCTCGGACGACAGCTCGTTCATGCTCGGCGCGACGCTGGTGGTGGATGGTGGCCATGCCATCTGGTGAGCGCATCCGGTCGCGGAGCGCCGCAGGCGCGGAGCGTGAACCGGTCGCCCCGGCCCGGCCCGATCCCAGGGCGCCGCGGGCGCGGCGCATGGATCGGCCGCGCCGGAAAGCGCCCTGTTCCACGACGGCAACCGCGCGCTGCAGGACCGCTACGACGGCCGCCGCGTCGCCGATACGCTGGAGGCGCGCCGCCGCGCCGCGGCCTTCGAGCCGCAGCATGTCGCGCTGATCGAGACGGCACCCTTCTTCTTCCTGGCCACCGCGGCCGAGGGCGCGGTCGATTGCAGCTTCAAGGGCGGTCCGCCCGGCTTCGTCCGGGTCACCGGCCCGGCCACGCTGGAATGGCCGGACTACGACGGCAATTCGATGTATCTCAGTCTGGGGAACATCCTGAAGAGCCCATCCATCGGCATGCTCTTCATCGCCTTCGACGGGAAATCCCTGCGGCTCCGCCTGCGCGGCCAGGCATCGCTGGTGGAGGATCCGGCGCGGATCGCCGCCAGCCCTGGGGCGCGGCGGCTGGTCAGCGTCGCAGTCACCGATATCTTCCCGAACTGCCCGCGCTACATCCCGGACCTCGCCGGCGGTGCGCCCTCCGTCTACCTGCCGCAGTCGGATGGCAGCCAGATCCCGCCGGAATGGAAGGGCCGCGACTACATCCGCGACATCCTGCCGCGGGACGACCCGCATCGGGTATGACGCGCGGCCGATCCTGTTCTAGCCTTCCCCGGTCGCAGCAATAGGGACGGGCCGATGGACGGGATCACGCGCAGCCTGGACGAGCAGGCGCTGGTGCGGACGGCGCATCGCGTGCTGCCGGCCGGCGGCTTCGGCAACTTCGCCTCGGACATCATCATCCGGGAGGGCCGTGGCGGGCGGGTCTGGGACGTATCGGGCAACGAGTATGTGGACTACCTCCTCGGCTCAGGCCCGATGTTCATCGGCCATGCGCATCCGGAGGTGACGGAGGCCGTGCTGGCCCAGGTGCCGCGCGGCACCACCTTCTTCGCCAACAACGAGCACGGCATCCGCCTGGCCGAGGCGATCGTCGAGGCGATGCCCTGCGCCGAGCAGGTCCGCTTCGTCAGCAGCGGGTCCGAGGCGGACATGTACGCCATGCGCGTCGCCCGCGCCTTCCGCGGCCGCGACCGCATCCTGAAATCCGAGGGCGGCTACCACGGCATGTCCGATTGGGGGCTGATGAGCCTGGCGCCGAAGCGCCTGGCGGATCTCCGACCGCCGTGCCGGATTCGGCCGGCATCCCGAGGAGCGCGCGGGAGGAGGTGCTGGTCGCCCCCTTCAACGACCTGGATGCCGCCCGCGCGCTGATCGAGGCGCATCACGCCGAGCTGGGCGGGGTGATCCTCGAGCCATTCCAGCGCCTGATCCCGCCGGCGCCGGGCTTCCTGCAGGGCATCCGCGACATCACCGCGCACTACGGCATCCCGCTGATCTTCGACGAGGTCGTCACCGGCTTCCGCTTCGCCTATGGCGGCGCGCAATCTTACTACGGGGTGACGCCCGACCTTTGCACGCTGGGCAAGATCATCGGCGGCGGCTTTCCGTTGGCGGCGATCGCCGGGCGGGCCGACATCATGGCGCATTTCGACAAGGGGATCGTCGGCGAGGACGGCTTCCTGATGCAGGTCGGGACGCTCTCTGGCAATCCGGTCGCCGCGGTGGCGGGCCTGGCGACGCTGGAGGTGCTGCGCCGCCCCGGCGCCTACGAGCAGGTCTTCGCCAGCGGCCGGACGCTGATGCAGGGCATCGAGGCGATGCTGAAGAAGGCCGGGCTGCCGGCGCAGGTGGTCGGCGAGCCGCCGCTCTTCGACGTGGTCTTCAGCGCCGAGGCGGTGCGCGACTACCGCAGCACGCTGCGCGCCGATGCCGGGCTGCAGAAGCACTTCAACACCCGCTTGCGAGCGGCCGGGATCCTGAAGGGCGACAGCAAGTACTACATGTCGCTGGCCCATACCGCCGAGGACCTGGAGCAGACGCTGCAGGCCTTCGCCGGCGCGATCGCCGCGCTGCCGCGGAAGGCGGGGTAGAGGGGTCGGCAGTCGCCGCGCGGCGGGGGCCGACCCGCAAAAGGGAAGGGTGGGGTTCGGGGAGGGAATACCTGTTTTCCTCCCCGACCTTTTCTTCAGTCGACCTTCACGACCAGCTTGCCGAAGTTCTTACCCTCCAGCAGCCCGATGAAGGCCTGCGGCGCGCGCTTCAGCCCCTCGGCCACGTCCTCGCGCCAGGTCATCCGGCCATCCGCCATCCAGCCCAGCATTTCCTTGCGGAACTGGGCGTAGCGCGGCCAGCCCTTGTCGCTGACGATGAAGCCCTCGATCCGCAGCCGCTTGCGCACCACGGCGCCGAGATCGGCCCCGGCGCACCGCCGAAGCTGTCGGCGCCCTCGACCGTGTTGTACTGGCTGATCACGCCGCACATCACCATGCGGGCGAAGTCGCGCAGGCGCGGGAATATCGCCGCCTGCACCGGGCCGCCGACATTCTCCCAGTAGACGTCGATCCCCTCCGGGCAGGCCGCGTCCAGCTGCGCGTTCAGGTCGCCACGATGGTCGATGCAGGCGTCGAAGCCCAGCTCCTCCGTCACGTACTGGCACTTCTTCGCCCCGCCGGCGATGCCGATGACCTTGCAGCCGCGGATCTTGCCGATCTGCCCGACCACCTGGCCGACGGCGCCCGAGGCGGCCGAGACCACCATGGTCTCCCCGGCCTTCGGCATGCCGATATCCTCGAGCCCGACCCAGGCGGTCAGGCCCGGCATGCCGAGCACGCCGAGATTGGCCGAAAGCGGCGCCTCCTTCGGGTCCACCTTGATCAAGCCGGCGGCCTTCACGCAGGAATAGCGCTGCCAGCCATAGCCGCCCGCCACCATGTCGCCCGGCGCGAAGCCCGGCGCCTTTGAGGCGACGACCTCGCCCGCCGCGCGGCCTTCCCATGACGGCGCCGAGCTCGACCGGCTTGGCGTAGCTCTTCGCCTCCGCCATGCGGCCGCGCATATAGGGGTCGAGGGAGAGATAGTGGTGGCGGATCAGCACCTCGCCTTCCTGCGGCTCCGGCACCGGCGTCTCGACGATCTCGAAATCCTCGGGCACCGGGGCGCCCTTGGGGCGGCGACGCAGCAGCACCTGCAGGTTGGCGTTGGTCATGGCGGTCCTCCGTTCGGATGGCCGCAACATTGCCCCGGTTGCAGCCCGGGGGAAGGGGGCCACCTGCAGCGCATGACCCAGCGCCCCACCGAACGCGTCGCCGACTATCCCCGCCCGCCGCGGCTGGAACGCAGCGGCCGCCTGGTCACGATCCGCCTCGGCGGCGAGACCATCGCCGAGACGCGGGATGCCTTCCGGGTGCTGGAGACCTTCCACCCGCCGAGCTGGTACCTGCCGCCCGAGGCCTTCCGCCCCGGCGTGCTGCGCCCTGCGCCGGGCGGCAGCCTCTGCGAATGGAAGGGCCGGGCGCGCTACTGGAGCCTGGCCGCCGGCGGGGTGGTTGCAGACGCAGCGGGCTGGTCCTACCCGGACCCGACCCCGGCCTTCGCCGACATCCAGGACCATGTCGCGGTCTATGCCGGCCGGATGGACGCCTGCTTCGTGGATGGCGAACGGGTGGTGCCGCAGCCCGGCGGCTTTTACGGCGGCTGGATCACCGCCGAACTGGTCGGCCCCTTCAAGGGCGGGCCCGGCACGCTGGGGTGGTAGAGCAACGCGCTCAAAATCGTGAAGCGGATGGCTGCGACATTGCGCGGCTGGCAAGATGTTGTGATCGGCATTGCACCGACAATGCGGCGAGGGTGGCGACGGAACCTTTTGGGGGATGACACCGCATGCAGAATCCATACTCTCACGCTTGCCCTCGCCGCCGGCTTGGCGATGACCGCCTGCGCCGACGTGAAGACCACCAGCGGCCCGCCGATCGCCGGGACCTCGACCGGGCCGGGCTCCGCGCCGCTGAAGCAGGAAGCGCGCGACACCATGGGCGCGAATAGCGCGAATGCCTCGGGCGGGACCGCCACCTTCACCGGCACCCGCAGCGCCGGCGACACCGGCGCCAAGCCGACCATCGACTATACCGGGACCGCGCCCGCCGGCGGTGCGGGCAGCCCCACGCCGGTCCCGCTGCCGACAGGCGGCCGCCGCGAAGGCAACAAGGGCGGCTGAGCCGCCGGGCGGGGCTCAGCCGAGCCCCGCCAGCTCGCGCCACTCCGCCTCGGTCAGCACCCGGACGCCGAGCTCGGCAGCCTTGGCGGCCTTGCTGCCGGCATCGGCGCCGACCACGACGAAATCCGTCTTCTTCGACACGCTCTTGGTCACCTTGGCGCCGAGCCCCTCGGCGCGCGCCTCGGCCTCCGGCCGCGTCATCGTCTCGAGCGTTCCGGTGAAGACCAGCACCTTGCCGGCGAAAGGCGGATCGGCCGCCGCGGTGAAAGCCACCGGTTCCGGCGTGACATAGGCCGCCAGGTCGTCCAGCGCCGCCAGGTTGTGCGGCTCCTCGAAGAAATCGACTAGCTCCTGCGCGATCGCCGGGCCGATGCCCTGGATCGAGCCCAGCTCCTCCCGCGCCTCGGAGCCGATGATGCGGGCCGCCAGCATGCGCTCCCGCCATTCGGGCAGGGAATGGTAGTGGCGGGCCAGCAGCTTCGCATTCGCCTCGCCGATGCGGCGGATGCCGAGGGCGAAGATGAAGCGGTCGAAGGGCGGCCGCCGTCGCGCCTCGATGGCGCGGACGAGATTGCGGGCCGAGAGCGCGCCCCAGCCCTCCAGCGCGGCGATCCGCGCCTCATGCGCCGGCAGACGGTAGATGTCGGCCGGGGAGGCGAGCAGCCCTGCCTCGCGCAACTGGACGATCCGCTCCTCGCCGAAGCCGTCGATATCCAGGGTATTGCGGGCGACGAAATGCTTGAGGCGCTCGATCGTCTGGGCCGGGCAGATCAGCCCGCCGGTGCAGCGCTTCACCACCTCGCCCGGCGGCCGCACGGCATGGCTGCCGCAGAAGGGGCAGGTATCGGGGAAGGCGAAGGGGGTGCTGTCCGCCGGGCGCTTGTCCAGCACGACCGAGACGACCTGCGGGATGACGTCGCCGGCGCGCTGCAGCACCACCGTGTCGCCGACGCGGATGTCCTTCCGGGCGATCTCGTCCTCGTTGTGGAGGGTGGCGTGCTGCACCATGACGCCGCCGACATTGACCGGCTCCATCACCGCGCGCGGGGTCAGCGCGCCGGTGCGGCCGACCTGGATCTCGATGCGAAGAAGCTTCGTGATGGCCTGCTCGGCGGGGAATTTCCAGGCGATGGCCCAGCGCGGCGCCCGGCCGACGAAGCCGAGCCGGGTCTGCCAGTCCAGCCGGTCAAGCTTGTAGACCACGCCGTCGATGTCGTAGGCGAGGCCGGCGCGCTCCTCCGCCATCCGCGCCTGGAAGGCCTCGGCTTCTTCTTCGCTGCACAAAATTTTGTTTTCAGAATAAACTCTGAATCCCCAGTTGCTCAGATTCTCAAGGTACTCAAAATGAGTTTTCCATGAAATGTTAGAACATTCTCCCATTGCATAGGCGAACATGCTAAGTGGTCTTAGGGAAGTAACTCGCTCATCGAGTTGTCTTATTGCGCCGGCGGCAAAGTTTGCGCGGATTTGCGTAGATTTTTCTGCCGTGACTAGCTTCCTCTGCGTTGAAAGCCAAAAAATCAGCTTTCGTACAGAAGATTTCGCCCCGGATTTCGATCCTATTTGGGGACGAATTTGTGCGTAGTCTCTTTGGTATATCTTGAAGAGTCTTAACGTTTGCAGTGATATCTTCCCCTTCTATGCCATCCCCTCGAGTTGAGCCGCGAACTAAATTTCCATTCTCGTATAACAAATTCACCGAAACGCCGTCGATTTTTGGTTCGCCGACAAAGCATAGAGGCTCATCGCGTACATTGAGATAGTTTCCGAATTCTCTGGCAAAATTTCTGAAATTCTGAACTATTAAAGACATTATTTAGGCTTAGCATTGGAACGCCATGGCGAACTTTGAAAAGATCAAGTTCTATCTCCGACCCAACTTTCTGAGACGGACTATCGGAGCGGATTAAATTCGGAAAAATAGCCTCAATTTGGTCGTTTCTTCTCACGAGGTGATCAAATTCGGCATCGGTAATCAGCGGGTTTGATGCGTCGTACGCGGCCCGGTGCGCTGGGATTTCTTGCGCTAGTAGTTCCAGTTCGGCGGCAGCTTCAGCTTCGGTTAAAGACGTAGGCAGACGAGAACGCAGTGTCGACTGAGTCATAGAAGCCCTCCCGTCAGCAGGCTGTCGGCCGCCGCGCGGGCCGCATCCGTGACGCGTTCCCCGGCCAGCATCCGGGCGATCTCCTCGCGCCGCTCGCGCTTGTCCAGCGGCTCGACCGTGGTCGCCGCGCGCTGGCCCTTCACCGACTTGGCGACCCGCAGCTGCTGCGCGCCGCGCGCCGCGACCTGCGGGCTGTGGGTGACCACCAGCACCTGCAGCCGTTCCGCGACGCGGGCCAGCCGGTCGCCGACGGCCGCCGCCGTGGCGCCGCCGATGCCGGCATCCACCTCATCGAAGACCAGGGTCGGCACGGGCGATCCCCGGGCGAGAACCACCTTCAGCGCCAGCATCAGCCGCGACAGCTCGCCGCCCGAGGCGATCTTCTGCAGGTGCCCCGGCGTCTGGCCCGGATTGGTGGAGACCAGGAAGGTGACCCGGTCCATGCCGTCCGCCGCCCAGCCGCTCTCCTCGCGCGGCGCCACCTCCACCACGAAGCGGGCGCGGTCGAGCTTCAGCGGCGGCAGCTCCTTCGCCAGCGCTGCCTCCAGCCGCTTCGACGCCGCCTGGCGCGCCTCGGTCAGCGCCCGGCCTGCGGCGAGGTAGTCGGCGCGGGCGGTGGCGGCGGCGGCCTCCAGCCCGGCCACCCGCTCGGTCCCCGCATCCAACGCGCCGAGCCGGTCCTTCAGCTGGCCCAGGTGCGCCGGCAACTCCACCACCGGCACGGCATGCTTGCGGGCGGCGGCGCGCAGGCTGAACAGCCGGTCCTCCAGCGTCTCCAGCCGGCGCGGGTCCGGCCCGCCCTCATGCATCAGCCGCTGCAGCAGCGTCTCCGCCTCGGCCAGGGCGTCCTGCGCCTGGGCCAGGAAGCCGAGGATGGGCTGCGCCTCCTCGTTCGGCGCTGGCAGCCGCTCCAGCGCCCGGGCGGCGCCGCGCAGCGCATCGCCGGGGCCGCCGCGGCGGCGGTCGCGCGGCTGCAGTTCCGACAGCGCGGCGGCGATGCTCTCGCTGCGCCGCTCGCCCTGCTGCAGGCGCTGGCGCTCCTTGCTCAGCTCCTCCTCCTCGCCCTCCACCGGGGCGAGGTCGGAGAGTTCCTGCACGGCGTGGCGGAGAAATTCCTCGTCGCGCTGGGCGGCGGCGATCGCCTCCCGCGCCGTGGCCAGGGCCCGCGTCGCCTCGCGCCAGCCGCGATGCGCCGCGGCCGCCGCATTGCGCTTCGGCTCCAGCCCGCCGAAGGCATCCAGCAGCCCGGCATGGGTCGCCGGGTCGGCCAGCCCGACCTGGTCGTGCTGGCCCTGCACCTCGACGAGCGTCGCCGCAAGCCGCCGCAGCAGGGCGACGCCCACCGGCTGTTCGTTGACGAAGGCGCGGCTGCGGCCATCGGCCTGCACCACGCGGCGCAGCACCAGCGTGTCGTCCCGCTCGATCCCCTGCTCCTCGAGCACGCCGAAGGCCGGGTGGCCCTCGGGCGGCGCGAAGGCGGCGGTGACCGAGCATTGCGCCTGGCCGGCGCGGACCATGCCGGCCTCGGCCCGGGCGCCGCAGGCAAGGCCCAGGCTGTCCAGCAGGATCGACTTGCCCGCGCCCGTCTCGCCGGTCAGCACCGTCAGCCCCATGCCGAAGGTGAGGTCCAGCCGCTCGATCAGGACGACGTCGCGGATAGCGAGGGATGCCAGCATGCTTGGCGTGCGGTCCGCCCCGGCCTCAGAAGACCCAGTTCCAGGCGCGGCGCGCGAAGCCCGGCCGGTCGGGGGCCGAGGCCTCGGCACCCTCCACCAGCAGGGCGTAGCTGTCCTGGTACCAGGGGCTGCCGGGAAACATTGTGGCCAAGCACCGAAGCGGTCTTCCGCGCTTCCTCCGTCAGGCCGAGGGTCAGGTAGATCTCGGTCAGCCGGTGCAGCGCCTCGGGCACGTGGTTGGTGGTCTGGTATTCCTCGACCACCCGCTTAAAGCGGCCGATCGCCGCGGCATAGAGCCGCTGCCGCTGGTAGTAGCGGCCGATATTCATCTCCTTGCCCGCCAGGTGGTCGCGGCCGAGGTCGAGCTTCAGCCGGGCGTCGCGGGCATAGGCGGTGTCGGGGAAGCGGTTCACCACGTCCTGCAGCGCCGCCATGGCCTGTTCGGTGGTGCGCTGGTCGCGCTGCGCGTCGGCGATCTGCTCGTAGTAGCAAAGCGCCCGAAGATAGAACGCATAGGCGATGTCGCGATGCGCCGGGTGCAGCTGGATGAAGCGGTCGAGCGCGCCGATGGCCTCGGTGTAGCGGTTGCGCTGGTACTCGGCATAGGCCGACATCAGCTTGGCGTTGGTCGCCCAGGTCGAATAGGGGTGGTCGCGCTCGATCTGGTCGAAATAGTCGGCCGCCGCGGCATAGCGCCTGGCCTGCAGCGCCTCCACGCCGGCGCCGTAGAGGCCTTCCGGGGAAGGATCGACCGTGGCGTTGGCGATCCGGCGCTCGCCATCCAGGCTGGCCTGCTTGCCGTCCCAATTGTCGAACCAGGAACAGCCCGGCAGGGTCGTCAGGCCGAGGCCGAGGATGAGCAGGGTGGAAAGGCGTCTTGTCATCATGGCCCGGTCGCTGGAGTGCCGTGGCGCTGGGGCGGCGTCACGCTGAGGAGGCAGGCATGCGGGCGCCCGAGGCCTGGAATCGGGGACGGAATGCCATCGCCCGGCAAGCCTGCCCGGCGATGCCCGGCTCTATAGCACGCTGCCGCGCCGGTCGACAGGAGGCGACCCGGCCGTCCCGTTGTCAGGCGACGGCGGCGGCCGCGGCAGCGGGCGAGCGGCATGCGCGCCCCGCCGTCGATGCTGGCACCGGTCGGCAGCGCACGCCAATTGGCGCGGTCGGCGAAGAGCGCCCGCAGCAGCCGGTTGTTCAGCGCGTGGCCGGAGCGATGGCCGGTGAAGCGGCCGCGATCGGCGCCCCGGCCAGGGCCAGGTCGCCCACCACGTCCAGCATCTTGTGGCGGACGAACTCGTCCGGCCGGCGCAGCCCGCCGGGGTTCAGGACGGCCGGGCCATCCACCACCACCGCATTCGCCAGGCTGCCGCCCAGCGCCAGGCCGGCGGCGCGCAGCCGGGCCACGTCCTCGGCCAGGGTGAAGGTGCGGGCATCGGCCAGGCCGGTGCGGAAGCTCTGCGGCGTGACCCGCATGGAGACCGACTGCCGGCCGATGGCGGTGTTCGAGAAGTCGATGCTGAGCGAGGCGTCGAAACGGTCGCCGCTGCCGGGGGCGAGCTCGGCCCAGGCGGCGTTCGGGCCATCGCCCTCCTGCACCCGCACCGGGCGCAGCACCTCGATCGATCCGGCCATGCCGGCGCCGAGGCCGCCATGCGCAGCCAGGCCGACGCAGTCGATCAGGAAGACGAAGGGCGCGGCGGAGCCATCGAGGATCGGCACTTCCGGCCCGTCGAGCTCGATGACGGCGTCGTCGACGCCGCAGCCGGCCAGCGCCGCCATCACGTGCTCGACCGTGCCGATGCGGTGCTGCGGGGCTTCGGTGGCGCCGAGGGCGGTGCAGAGCCGGGTATCCACGACCTGGTCGAACAGCGCCGGGATCTCGAGGCCGATATCGGTCCGGTGGAACACGATGCCCGCCCCCGGGGCGGCCGGCCGCAGGCTGAAGCTGGGCACGCCGGCCGCTGTGCAGGCCGATCCCGACGCAGCCGATGGCGGCTTTCAGCGTCCGGCGGCGGCCTGTCTCGAGCGCGATGTAACCGTCCATTCCCGTTCCTGCGACCCCTGGGCGCGCGCCCTTTGGCGGCAGCCCCATCGCATAGGTGCCATCCCTGGTGCGTCGCGGCGAATAAAGCCTTGTTTCGTCATATTACGCTGTAAATCTTTGAAAATTCTGGTTTTTTGCGGTGCAAAATCTTTCGCTTGCTTAACGCTGCGACCGGCATGGAAGAGGCCGCCGCGGTCTCCCGCGGCGGCCTGCCATATCGCTCGGCGAGTGGTTCAGTTCGACTGGCGGCGCAGGAAGGTCGGGATGTCGAGCCCCATGTCGTCCTGCTGCGGCACGCGCGCGGGCGCTCGCGGCGCCTGCTGGTCGGGCACCAGGCGGTCCGCCACCGGCGCCGGCTCCGATACGGTGCGGCGCATCAGCCCGCCGCCGGTCACGTTGCGGAACAGGTTGCGGAAGCCGCCGCCGCCCGAGGCCGGCGCGGCGGGCGCCGCCGGGCGGACCTCGGCCGGGCCGACGACCGGGGCCGGGCGGCCGCCGGGGAAGGAGTTCGGCGCCGGGGCCGGGGTCATCATCACCGGGGCAGCGGCCTCGTGCTCCTCGACCAGCACTGGCTGCGGGCCGAGCTGCTGCGGCACCGGCATCGGCTCGTGCGCCGCCACCGGCGCGGCATTCACCGCCCGGCCGAGGAAGGAGCCGGGCACGCCCGCGGCGCGGCGCGGCGCCGGGCCGGCCGGGTGCACGCCGGCGACAGGGGAGGCGGCGCGGGGCGCGGGCGCCGTGGCGACGGCGGGACGGCCGCCCGGCACCAGGGTCAGGGCCTTCCGGCTTCGCCACCGGGGCGGCGACCGGCTGGGCCTGCACCGCATCGATGCCGGTGGCGACGACGGAGACGCGCAGGCGGCCGTTCAGGTCGTCCTCGACCGAGGTGCCGAAGATGATGTTGGCGTCCTCGTCCACTTCCTTGCGGATGCGGCTGGCGGCTTCCTCGACCTCGTACAGGGTCATGTCGTAGCCGCCGGTGATGTTGATCAGCACGCCGCGGGCGCCACGCAGCGAGGCGTCATCGAGCAGCGGGTTGCTGATCGCCTTCTCGGCCGCCTTCACCGCGCGGTCCTCGCCCTCGGCCTCACCGGTGCCCATCATCGCCTTGCCCATCTCCGCCATGACGGTGCGGATGTCGGCGAAATCGAGGTTCACCAGGCCGGGCTTGATCATCAGGTCGGTGACGCCGCGGACGCCGTCGTACAGCACCGCGTCGGCCATCTTGAAGGCCTCGGCGAAGGTCGTCCGCTCGTTCGCCATCCTGAAGAGATTCTGGTTCGGGATGATGATCAGCGTGTCGACGACCGACTGCAGCTCCTCGATGCCGGTCTCGGCCGAGCGCTTGCGCTTCGGTCCCTCGAAGTCGAAGGGCTTGGTGACGACGCCGACGGTCAGCACGCCGCGCTCGCGCGCCATGCGGGCGATGACCGGCGCTGCGCCGGTGCCGGTGCCGCCGCCCATGCCGGCGGTGACGAAGACCATGTGCGCGCCGTCGAGATGCCGGGCGAGCTCCTCGGTCGCCTCCTCCGCGGCGGCGCGGCCGATCTCCGGCTTCGCGCCGGCGCCAAGGCCCTGCGTCAGGTGCGGGCCGAGCTGCACGCGGCGCTCGGCCTTGCTGTGCACCAGCGACTGCGCGTCGGTGTTGGCGACGACGAACTCCACACCTTCCAGCCCCATGGCGATCATGTTGTTGACCGCGTTGGTGCCACCGCCGCCGACCCCGATGACGGTGATGCGCGGGCTGAAGTCGGTGTGCTGGGCGACAGGCAAGGTGAGGTTGAGCGTCATGCGGGCATCTCCTCAGGCAATCCTAGAGACATCAATCGATCCGTGTCCTGCGGGTGACGCGGGTAATCGCACTTCATCCACAGGTTTTTTCGCAACGATGTGACTGGTCTGCTGCATCACGCGCGATCCCGCAGCCAGTTGACGATTCGCCGGAACACGCCCGGCGGGCGTTCGAGGCCGGGCAGCAGGTCGAGCAGCGGCCTGCCCTCGCCGGCGCACCAGGTGAGCAGGCCGAGCGGCGCGGCGAAGGCCGGGCCCTGCGCGGTCTCGGGCAGGCCGCGCACCGGATGCGGCCGGCCGAGCCGCACCTGGCGATCGAGCACCCTTGCCGCGAGCTCGCGCGCGCCGACCAGCTGGCTGGCGCCGCCGGTCAGCACCACGCGGCGGCCCATCTCCTGGCTCAGCCCGGCGGCGTCGAGCCGGTCGCGGATCAGCTCGAAGGTTTCCTCGAGCCGCGGGCGGATGATCCCGACCACCATGGCGCGCGGAATGCGGGCGATCTGGTCGTCTTCCTCCCCACCAGCGGCACCGGCAGCCATTCGCGCTCGTCCTCCGGCGACCCGAGCACGCCGCCATGCAGCGTCTTCAGGCGTTCGGCATGCGCGACCGGCGTCGAGAGCAGCCGCGCCAGGTCGTTGGTGACGTGCCAGCCGCCGACCGGCAGCTGCGCGGTGTGCAGCAGGTGGCCCTCGGCGAAGACCGCGAAGCTGGTGGTGCCGCCGCCCATGTCGATGACCGTGGCGCCGAGATGCTTCTCGTCCTCGACCAGCGTGGCGAGGCCGGCAGCGAAGGGAGCGGAGACCAGCTCCTCCACCTCGAGGTCGCAGCGCATCAGGCAGGCGCCGAGGTTGCGCAGCGACGCCTGCGCCGCGTCCACCAGATGGAGTCGCGCGGTCAGCGTGTCGCAGATCATCCCGCGCGGGTCGTTGGCGCCCGGCGTCGCATCCACCGTGAAGCCGAGCGGGAAGGCGTGCACCGTCTCCCGCCCGTCCTCGGCGCCGCGGCGGCGGCCTTCGTTCATGATGGCGCGCAGGTCGGCCTCGGTCACCGCGCGGCCGCCGATCTGCCATTGGATGTTGTGGTGGCGCGATTCGGGCTGGCCGCCCGAGAGAGTTGACGATGACGCTGCGCAGCCGCGTGTCGGCCATCTCCTCGGCCTGGCCGACCGCGGCGCGGATCGCGCCCTCGGCCTCCTCGAGGTCGATGATGCTGCCGCCCTTGACGCCGCGCGCCCGCTGCCAGCCGAAGCCGAGCGCCCGGGCCTCCCCGTCGTTCTCGATGCGGGCGATGATGCAGACGATCTTGGTGGTGCCGATGTCGAGCACCGCGAACACGCCGGGCTTGGCGCCGCGGCGGCGACGGGTCGGCGCCGGCGGGTCGATCGCGGGGGGCAGGCGCGAGAGCTGGTTCATCCGCGGCTGCTCCTGGCCTTCTGCGTCTCGGCGGGCGGCGTTCCGGGCGGGGCGGGCGGCAGCCGCAGCACCAGCTTGTCCGGCAGCCGCAGGTCGATCGCCAGCAGCGGCCGGTCCATCAGCCCCTGCTTCGCCTGCAGCTCCGCCAATCGGTTGATCGCCGCGACCTCCTGGCCTTCCGGCAGCAGCACGTCGGTGCCGTTGCGCAGGCGCAGGTTCCAGCGTCGCTCGGAGACGCGGACCAGCGCATGCACGCGCTCCTGCACCTCGGCCGCGCCGCGCAGCGCATCGACCATCGGCGCCGCGGCGCGGTCGGCGCCGAGGCCTACGATCAGCGGCAGCCGGCCGAAGGCGCCGACATTCTCGGTCGCCACCACGCGGCCCTCGCGGTCGATGACCGAGAACCTGCCGTCGCGCTGCCAGATCGCGAAGGGCTGGCGTTCCTCCAGCCGCACCCTGATGGTGCCGGGCAGCAGGCGCTCGACATGGGCGTGGCCGACCCAGGCGATCTGTTCCAGCTGTTCCCGCGCCCAATGCGGGTCGAAGCCGAGGATCGGGTCGCCGCGGCGGACGCCGAGCGCCTCGCGCACCAGGTCGGGCGCGGTGTGGTGCATGCCCTCGACCTGCACTTCGGTCACCTGCAGCCCGCCGCCGGCGGCGATCTCCGCCGCACCGTCCCAGATCGCGGCGAGCTTGCCGTAGGGATCGACGGCCATGACGGCGAGCGCGGCCGCGACCAGCGCGCCGGCGCCGAGCAGGCCGAGCCCGGCCGGGCGCAGCAGGCCGCGGCGGCGGCGCAGCCAGAGCCGCAGCGAGGTCGGCCGGCTCGGCGCGCTGCTGAGCGAGGCGCGCGTGCGGGCCGGGCTGGCGGCGTCGCGCCGCGGGCGCGCGGCGGGGCTAGTTGCCATGGCGCGCCTGCCCGACCATCCAGGCGCAGAGCGCGGGGAAGGCGATGCCGACATGCGCGGCCTGTTCCGGCACCAGCGAGGTGCGGGTCATGCCGGGCTGGGTGTTGACCTCGAGCAGGAAGAGCCGGCCAGGCTCGCCCTGAGTGTCGTCGTAGCGGAAATCGGCCCGCGACACGCCACGACAGCCGAGCGCGCGATGCGCCGCGACGGCGGCCTCCATCGCCTGGGCGGCGGCCTCCGGGTGGATCGGCGCGGGGATGGCGTGGCGGCTGCCGCCATCGGCGTATTTCGCCTCGTAGTCGTAGGATCGCAGGTGGGTGGCGATCTCGGTGACGGCGAGCGCGCGGTCGCCCATGACGGCGACGGTCAGCTCGCGGCCGGGGATATAGGGCTCGACCATGATCTCGGGGCCGAAGCGCCATTCGCGGGCGATCGCGGCGCGGCGGTTGTCGCCTTCGCGCAGGATGGTGACGCCGACCGAGGATCCCTCGTTCGGCGGCTTCACCACGAAGGGCCGCGGCATCGGGTCGGCGGCTTCCAGCTGTTCCGGCGTCACCACGGCATGCGCGCAGACCGGCAGCTTCGCCGCCGCGAGCAGCGCCTTGGCGGCCGGCTTGTCCATGGCGATCGCGGAGGCGCGGACGCCCGAGCCCGTGTAGGGCAGCTGCAGCCAGTCGAGCACGCCCTGGATGCAGCCATCCTCGCCGAAGCGGCCATGCAGGGTGTTGAAGACAACGTCGGGCTTGGCCGCTGCGAGCGCCGCGATGACGCCGGCCAGGTCGGCCGAAACATCGACCGGCGTGACCTCGAAGCCGGCCTCGCGCAGCGCCGCGATGCATTGCGTGCCGGAGGCGAGGCTGACCTCGCGCTCCGCCGAGATGCCGCCGTAGAGGACCGCGACGCGGGTCATGCCTTCGCTCCGATGACCGGAGGGCCGGATGGCCCGGAGGCCTCAATCGGCGCGGCCGACGACGCCGCCCCGATACGCTTGATCTCCCATTCCAGCGTGATGCCGGACTGCGCCAGCACGCGGGCGCGGACCTGCTCGCCCAGCGCCTCCAGCTCTGCCGCCGTCGCCCCGCCGGTGTTGAGCAGGAAGTTGCAGTGCTTCTCGCTGACCTGCGCCGCGCCGAGGCGGAGGCCGCGGCAGCCGGCGGCATCGATCAGCGCCCAGGCCTTGGCCCCCGGCGGGCTTCTTGAAGGTGGAGCCGCCGGTGCGGGCGCGGGTCGGCTGCGTCGCCTCGCGCGCCGCGCGGATCGCCTCCATGCGCGCGGCGATCGCCGCCGCGTCGCCGGGCCGGGCATGGAAGCGGGCGCGGGTGACGACGGCGCCGGCCGGCAGCGCCGCGTGCCGGTAGGCGAAGGCGAGTTCGGCGGCATCCAGCCGGCGGATGCCCTCCGCGGTCGCCAGCTCGGCCCAGTCCAGCACGTCCTTCACCTCGGCCTCGTAGGCGCCGGCATTCATCGCCACCGCGCCGCCGATGCTGCCCGGGATCCCGGAGAGGAATTCGAGGCCCGCGAGCCCGGCCGCCGCGGCATGCTGCGCGACGGTCACGTCGAGCGCCGCGGCGCCGGCGAGGATGCCGTCCGGCTCGGCCTGCACGCCGCCGAAGGCGCCGCCGAGCCGCAGCGCCACCCCGGGCAGGCCGCCATCGCGGATGATGAGGTTGGAGGCCGCGCCGAGCACGGTCAGCGGCAGCCCGGCGGGCAGGCCGGCCAGCAGCGCCACCAGGTCCTCGGCATCGGCCGGCCGCACCAGCCATTCCGCCGGGCCCCCGACGCGGAACCAGGTGAAGGGCGCCAGCGGCGCCCCCGCCTGGACGCGGCCGCGGATGGCGGGGACCGCCCGGTCCATGGCGCGCGTGCTCATGCGCGCCGCATCGGCGTGACGCGGCCGCCCGGCTGCAATGCGGTCAGCTGGTCGGGCAGGGCATGCGCCCATCTGGTGATGCTGCCGGCGCCGAGGCAGACGACGAAGTCGCCCGGCTTGGCGATGGCGTTGATCATCTCGGCCAGGCTGTCGGGGCCAGGCAGCGGTACCACGCTGCGATGCCCGCGGGCGCGCAGGCCTTCGACCAGCGCGTCCTTGTCGATGCCCTCGATGGGCGCTTCGCCGGCGGCGTAGACATCCGCCACGATCACCGTCCCCGCATCGTTCATGCAGGTGCAGAAATCCTCGAAGAGTTGGGAGAGGCGGGAATAGCGGTGCGGCTGGACCACCGCGATCACGTCGCGGGCGCCGGCCTGCCGCGCCGCCTTCAGCACGGCGGCGATCTCCACCGGATGGTGGCCGTAGTCGTCGATCACGGTGATCCCGCCGGCTTCGCCGACATGGGTGAAGCGGCGCTTGACGCCCTTGAAGCCGGCCAGCGCGCTGCGGATCGTGTCCTCGTCGATCTCCATCTCGACGCCGACGGCGATCGCGGCCAGCGCGTTCTGCACGTTGTGCTGGCCGAGCATCGGCAGCCGCATCGGCTTCATGGTGCGCGAGCGGCCGGTGGCGCGGTCCTGCACCGAGACGGTGAAGGTCGCGCCGCGGCGGTCGGTCAGCAGCTTCTCCGCCCGGACATCGGCCTGTGGCGAGAAGCCATAGGTCACGATCCGCCGGTCGAGCTTCGGGATCATCGCCTGCACCTCGGGGTGATCCAGGCAGAGAACCGCGAAACCATAGAATGGAATATTGCTGACGAACTGGGCGTAGCCGTCCTTCATCGCCTCGGCCGTGCCCCAATGGTCGAGGTGCTCGGCATCCATGTTCGTAACAATGGTCACGACGCTCGGCAGCCGGAGGAAGGAGCCGTCGCTCTCGTCGGCCTCCACCACCATCCATTCGCCGGCGCCGAGGCGGGTATTGGTGCCATAGGCGTTGATGATGCCGCCGTTGATCACCGTCGGGTCGATCTTGGCGGCTTCCAGCACGCAGGCGATCAGGCTGGTGGTGGTGGTCTTGCCATGCGTGCCGCCGACCGCGATCGACCATTTCAGCCGCATCAGCTCGGCCAGCATCTCGGCCCGCCGCACCACCGGGATCAGCTTGGCACGGGCGGCCTGAACCTCGGGGTTGTCCTTCTTGACGGCGGTCGAGACGACGACGACCTGCGCCGCGCCGAGATTCTCGGCGTCATGCCCGACCGAGACGGCGATGCCGGCGGCGCGCAGGCGCGCGACATTGTAACCCTCGGCGATGTCGCTGCCCTGCACCTGGTAGCCGAGGTTGTGCAGCACCTCGGCGATGCCGGACATGCCGATGCCGCCGATGCCGACGAAGTGGATGGGACCGATGGTGAGGGGCAGGGCGCGCATTCAGGGGGAATCCTGCGAGGCTTTCGCCCGCACGAGGGAAAGGACGAGGTCGGCGAGCCGCCGGGCGGCCTCGGGCCGGGCGAGCTTCGCCGCGGAGGCGGCGGCGCGGGCGAGGCCGCGCGGGTCGGAGAGCAGCGCCGCGAGCTGGCCGGCGAGCGCCGCCGGGGTCAGCGTCGCCTGCGGCATGACGATGGCGGCGCCGGCCTCGGCCAGCGCCCGGGCATTGGCCTGCTGGTGGTCGTCGATGGCGTGCGGCAGCGGCACCAGGATGGCGGGACGGCCGGCGCAGGCGAGCTCGGCGATGGTGCCGGCGCCGGCGCGGGCCACCACCAGATGCGCGGTGGCGAGCCGCCCAGCCACATCGGGGAAGAAGGCGGAGAGCTCGGCCGGCACGCCGGCGGCGTCATAGGCGGCGCGGACCCGGGCCAGGTCCTCCGGCCGGCATTGCTGGGCGACGACCAGGCGCTTGCGCAGCGGCTCCGGCAGGGCGGCGACGGCGGCGGGGACGATGTCGGCGAAGACCCGGGCGCCGAGCGAGCCGCCCAGCACCAGCAGCCGCAGCGCCGCCTCGGTTCCCGGATAATCGGTGCCGGCCAGTGCCGCGAGCGCCGGGCGGACCGGGTTGCCCACCAGCTCGGACCGCGCGCGCGCGGGCACCTGGGCGGTCGCGGCGTGGGACAGCGCCAGCAGGTCGGCGCGCGGCGCCAGCAGCCGGTTGGCGCGGCCGAGCACGGCGTTCTGTTCGTGCAGCACCGTCACCGGCCGCTGGCCGAGCATGGTCAGCGCGGCGAGCAGCGGCGGCACGCTGGGATAGCCGCCGAAGCCGACCACGGCGGCGGCCTGCAGGTCGCGCAGCAGGCCGCGCGCCTGCAGCGTGCCCGCGGCCAGCGCGGCGGCGCCCTTGGCCGCGCGCAGCACGCCGCGGCCCGAGAGGCCCGAGCCCCTGAGCACGAAGCGCTCGGCATTGGCGAAGGCCGGGCTGTCGAAGGCGGTGGAGCGCGCATCGGTCATCAGCGCCACGCGCTCGCCGCGCGCCAGCAGCTCGGCCGCCAGCGCCTCGGCCGGGAACAGGTGCCCGCCGGTGCCGCCGGCGGCGATGACGATGGGGTGCACGGCCGGGCCCCTCATCCTCCCCTCCGGTCGCCGGAGGGCACAGCCCGGCGGCATGGATCGGCGGGGGTCATTCACGTCCTCCAGGCGCGGGCCGCGCCGGCGTCAACGCCAGCAGCATCCCCATCCCCAGCGCGATCGCCAGCACCGAGGAGCCGCCATAGGACACGAAGGGCAGCGTCGTGCCCTTGGTCGGTATCAGGTGCAGGGTGGAGGCCATGTTGACGAAGGCCTGCAGCCCGAACTGCGCCAGCAGCCCGGTTGCGGCCAGCACCACGAACACATGTCGCTCTCGGCCATCAGCCGCCACAGGCCGCGCACCACGATGAAGCCGAAGAGCAGCAGGATCACGGTGCAGATGACGAAGCCGAATCCCTCCCCGCCACGGCGAAGACGAAGTCGGCATGGGCGTCGGGCAGGGCGTTCTTGACCCGGCCCTCGCCCGGGCCGCGGCCGAACAGCCCGCCATAGCCGAAGGCCTCCATCGACTTGGTGATCTGGAAGGTGTCGCCGGCGGCGGGGTCGAGGAAGCGGTCCACCCGGCTGCGCACGTGGGGCAGGATGAAATAGGCGCCGATCGCCAACCCGACGCCGCCCGTGGCGCAGACGCCGACCAGCAGCAGGTTCAGCTCCGGCGACGAAGAACTGCGCCAGGAAGACCGAGACGACCACCATCAGCATGCCGAAATCCGGCTGCGACTTCAGGATGACCGCGATCACCGCCAGCAGCAGCAGGGCGAGGCCCGGCCAGAGCACGCGGCCATGCAGCAGGCCGAGGCCCTGCGGCCGTCCCTCCGCCAGCCGCGCCGCGGCGGCGTCCTTGCCCATCGCCATCAGCCAGGCGGTCACCACCGCGAAGCAGGGCTTGAGGAACTCGGAAGGCTGCATGGTGCCGAGCAGCGGGAAGTTCAGCCAGCGCCGGGCGCCCTTGGTCTCGAAGCCGATCACCAGGGTCGCCGCCGTCAGCAGGATCGCGCCGAGGCAGCCGAGCAGGGCGAAGCGCCTGACGCCCCGCGGCGAGAGCAGCGAGACGATCACCCATGAGCGAGGCCGCGAGGCCGAGGAAGACCACCTGCTTGGCCAGCAGCAGGGAGCGCGCGGAGGTGCCGATGACGCGTTCGGCGACGGCGGGCGAGGCCGCCAGCATCATGATGTAGCCGAAGCCGATCAGCGCCAGCAGCGCCGCCAGCGTCCAGCGGTCGATGGTCCACCACCAGCGGCCGAGGGTGGAATTGTCGGCGCGGCTGATCGCCATCAGGCGGCCCTTTCCTGCTGCAGGCCGGCGACGAGGGCGCGGAAGCGGTCGCCGCGCGCGTCATAGCCGGTGAACTGGTCCCAGCTGGCGCAGGCCGGCGAGAGCAGCACCACCGGCGCCGCCCCGCCGAAGGCGGCCGCGGCGGCCAGCGGCACCGCCGCGTCGAGCGTCCCGGCGATCTCGTGCGGCACGCCATGCGCGGCCAGCGTCGCGGCGAGCGCCGGCGCGTCGCGGCCGATCAGCACGGCGCGGGCGATGCGGGAAACCAGGGCGCGAGGCCCTCGATGCCGCCTTCCTTCGCCTCGCCGCCGGCGATCCAGACGACGCGGTCGTAGCTGGCCAGCGCTCTTGCGGCGCTGTCGGCATTGGTCGCCTTGCTGTCGTTGACGAAGCGGACGCCGCTGATCTCGCCGACCCGCTCCTGCCGGTGCGGCAGGCCGGGATAGCTCCGCAGCGCCGCGGCCACCGCCCCGCGCGGCAGGCCGAGGTCGAGCGCGCGCAGGCGGTCGCCGCCGCGGCGTTCTGGGCATTGTGGCTGCCCGGCAGGGCAGGGGCCTCGCGCAGGTCGAACAGCGGGCCGGCCTCGTCGCGCAGCAGCGATCCCTCGGCCCAGAGGCCGCCCGGCTGGGGCGCCTCGCCGGAGATCGGCAGCAGGCGGGCGCAGACGGCGGCGCGCATCGCGCGGCTGCCCGCGTCGTCCATGCCGAGCACGGCGAGATCGCCCGGCTGCTGCCGCACAAAGACCTGGGCCTTCGCCGCGGCATAGCCGGCCATGTCGCCATGCCGGTCCAGGTGGTCCGGCGATAAATTGTAGCATGACGGCCGCATTGAAGCGAACCGTTACGAGTCTCTCCAACATGTAAGACGACATTTCGAGGGCGTAGAGACCCTGATCACACAACATGTTGAGCGAAAGCGCGGCAGGGCCCGGATTTCCCGCCAGCCTCGGACGGAATGTTCCCATGCCCGAGCATGTGATGCAGCAGCGCCGTGGTGGTCGACTTGCCGTTGGTCCCGGTGATCCCGACGAAGCGCGCCGCCGAGCCCGCCGCCCGCACCGCGCGGTACAGGTATTCGACGTCGCAAAGGATCGGCCGGCCTGCCGCACGTGCCGCCTCCGCCGCCGGATGGGCCCGCGGCAGCCAATGCGGGATCCCGGGAGAGAGCAGCAACGCGTCCCAGCGGAATGCGCCCTCGGCCGGGTTCGCCAGTGCGAGGCCGGCGGCTTCCGCTGCGGCGCGGCCTTCCGGCCGGTCGTCCCAGCAGGTGACCTCCGCGCCCCAGTCGGCCAGCCGCCGCGCGGCGAGCAGGCCGGCGCGGCCCAGGCCGACAAGGGCGATGCGCTCGCCGGAGAAGGGGGTGAATGCGTTCATCGGATCTTCAATGTCGAGAGCCCGACGAGCGCCAGCACCATCGCGATGATCCAGAACCGGATCACGATGGTCGGCTCCGCCCAACCCTTCTTCTCGAAATGGTGGTGCAGCGGCGCCATCAGGAAGACGCGCCGTCCGGTGCGCTTGTACCAGAAGACTTGGATGATGACGCTGACAGTTTCGACTACGAACAACCCGCCGACGATCGCCAGCACGATCTCATGCTTCGTCGCCACAGCCACGCCGCCGAGCGCGCCGCCGAGGGCCAGCGAGCCGGTATCACCCATGAAGACCGCGGCCGGCGGCGCGTTGAACCAGAGGATCCGAGGCCGGCGCCGATCAGCGCGGCGAGGAAGACCGCAAGCTCGTTGGCGCCGGGCACGGAGTGCAGCTGCAGGTAGTCCGCCAGCACGCGGTTGCCGACGAGATAGGCGATCAGGGCGAAGACGCCGGCGGCGATCATCGCCGGCACGATCGCCAGCCCGTCCAGCCCGTCGGTCAGGTTCACCGCATTGGACGAGCCCATCAGCACCAGCGTCCCGACGAGCGGGAAGGCGAGGCCGAAGGGAATCAGCACCTCCTTGAAGACCGGCACCGCCAGGCCGCCGGCAATGGCCGGCGGATGCAGCCACCAGATCCAGGTGGCGCAGACCAGGCCTGCGCCGGCCTGCACCAGCAGCTTCATCCGGCCGGAAACGCCCTTGGTGTTGCGCTTGGTCACCTTCAGCCAGTCATCGGCGAAGCCGAGCAGCCCGTAGGTCACGGTCACCAGCATCACCGCCCAGACCAGCCCGCTGCGGAGATCGGCCCAGAGCAGCGTGGACAGGACCAGGGCAAGCAGGATCAGCACGCCGCCCATGGTCGGCGTGCCCTTCTTGGTCACCAGGTGGCTCTGCGGCCCGTCCACCCGGATCGGCTGCGCACGCCGCGCTGGAAGCCGCGCCAGCCAGCGGATCACCGCCGGGCCGAGCACGAGCGAGAAGACCAGCGCCGTCGAGCGAGCCGCGCCGGCGCGGAAGGTCGTGTACCGCACCAGGTTGAAGAGCGCCGAACTCCTCGGCCAAGGGCGCCAGCAGGTTGAAGATCACGTCGAGGACTCCGTCGGCGCCCGCACCACGAGCGCCATCCGGCTCCCCAGCGCACCCTTCACCAGCACCACGTCGCCGGGACGCAGCGCCTCACGCACCATCGGCGCGAGCGCGGCGCTGTCCGCCGCATGCGCCCCGCGCTTCGCCGCCGGCAACAGCGCGAACAGCCGCGCCATCTCCGGCCCGCAGCAGAAGACCAGATCCGCCCTGCCAGCTTCTGGAGCGAGCCCGGCATGCAGCGCGGCGGAGAAGGTGCCGAGCTCGCGCATGTCGTGCCCAGCACCGCGATGCGGCGGGCGCCGGGCCGCAGCGCCAGGGCCTGGCAACGCCGCCCGCATCGCAGGCGGGGCGGCGTTGTAGCTCTCGTCGATCAGCAGGGCGGTGCCGCCATCGACCGCGATCTGCGCGGCGGCGCCGCGCCCGGCGCCCGGCGCATAGGCCAGCAGCGCTGGCGCGGCGCGGGCGGCGTCATGGCCCAGCGCTCCACCCAGGGCCAGCGCGCAGCAGGCATTCTCGGCATGGTGCAGGCCCATGGCCGGCATCGTCACTCTCGACCAGCCTGCCGCGGATGGCGACCATCGCCCGGGTCCGGCCGTCGCGCAGGATGCTGGCCTCACCGAGGCGGATCCCGGGCTCGGCGCGGCACGAAGCTGATGATGCGGGCCGCGCCGCGGCGCGGGCGATGGCCGAGGAGCCGGTCGAAGAAGGCCGAATCGCGCGGCAGCACCGCGGTGCCGCCAGGGACCAGCCCGGCGGCGATGTCGCCCTTCTCGTCGGCCACCGCCTCGATGCTGCCCATATGAGCCGATGACCATGCGGCGCTTCGCCGATCATGGTGACGGCGGCGGCATGCGGCGCGGCGAGGCGGGCCAGCGGCAGGATCTCGCTCCGGGTTGTTCATGCCGATCTCGATGACGGCGAAGGCGGTGCCGGCCGGCATGCGGGCGAGGGTGAGCGGCACGCCCCAGTGGTTGTTGTAGGAAGCGATGGGCGGCATGGGTCGCACCGATGGAGCCCAGCAGCAGCCGCAGCATCTCCTTGGTGCCGGTCTTGCCGACGCTGCCGGTGACGGCGGCGACGCGCCGGCGCAGCGGGCGCGGCCGGCGGCGCTCAGCGCGGTGAGCCCGGCCAGCGTGTCCGCCACCCGCAACAGCGGGGCGTCGGCCGGCAGGCCGAGGATGTCGCGGTCCACCATGGCGGCGGCGGCGCCGGCGGCCAGTGCGTCCGCCACGAAGTCGTGCCGTCCCGCGCGTCGCGCAGCGCGACGAAGAGGTCGCCGGGCGCCAGCGTACGGGTGTCGATCGAGGATGCCGGTCACGGGGGCATTGCCGGCGAGGCTCCCCGGTCGCGGCGCGCAGCGCCTCGGCGGTCCAGAGGCTCATGCCGCACCGCCGGTCAGGTCGCGGACCACCACCACGCCGTCGAAGGGCGTGGTCACGCCCTGGATGGTCTCGGCCGCTCTCATGCCCCTTGCCGGCCACCGCCAGCGGGTCGCCGGGGCGGAGCGCGGCGAGCGCGGCGGCGATCGCGGCGCGGCGATCGCCGGCATCGACGCCGCCCGGGCAGCCGGCCAGCACCGCGGCGCGGATCGCCGCCGGGTCCTCGGAGCGCGGATTGTCGTCGGTGACCCAGCAGCGGTCGGCAAGGCCGGCGCAGGCGGCGCCATCAGCGGCCGCTTGCCCGGGTCGCGGTCGCCGCCGGCGCCGAAGACCACGTGCAGCGCGGCGCCCGGGGCGACATGCGGGCGGAGCGAGCGCAGCAGGGTCGAGAGGCCATCAGGTGTATGGGCGTAGTCCACATAGGCGGCGGCGCCGTTCGGCAGCCGCGCGGCGAGCTCCATCCGCTCGCGCACCCCGGCCAGCCGGGGCAGGTGGGACAAAGCGGTCGCCGTCGGCATCCCGGCAGCGACCGCGAGCGCCAGGGCCATCAGCGCGTTGTCGGCTTGGAAGCGGCCGGGCAGGGCGAGGTGCAGGCGGTGCGCGCGCCGTCGGCCTCGATCTCCAGCACCTGGCCATCCGGCAGCGGCTGCTGCGCCAGCAGGCGGATGTCCGCCCCGGCCTCGCCCACCGTGACCAGGCGGCAGGCCGGCGCCGCGCGGCGATGCCGCGGAGCGCGTCGAGCGTCGCCGCATCCATGTCGGCATTGGCGACCGCGGTGGCGCCGGCCGGCAGCAGCGTCCCGAACAGGCGCAGCTTGGCGGCGCGATAGGCCTCCATCGTGCCGTGGTAGTCGAGATGGTCGCGCGTGAGATTGGTGAAGCCGGCCGCCGCCAGCCGCACCCCGTCCAGCCTGCGCTGCTCGATCCCGTGCGAGGAGGCCTCCATCGCCGCATGGCCAAAGCCGGCCCGGGCC
This sequence comes from Dankookia sp. P2, assembly GCF_050632255.1. Classification (NCBI taxonomy): domain Bacteria; kingdom Pseudomonadati; phylum Pseudomonadota; class Alphaproteobacteria; order Acetobacterales; family Roseomonadaceae; genus Dankookia; species Dankookia sp. P2. The sequence goes on from NZ_CP192581.1 coordinate 4,999,302, forward strand.
AGCACGCCGAGCTGGGCATGCAGCGCCACAGGGTCGGGCGTGGTCAGCGAGGGGCCATGCGGCAGGCCTGCCGCCACCAGGCCGAGCGTGCCGAGCGAGGCGGCGCGCATGCCGTCCAGCACCCAGAGCTGGCGAAGGAAATCCACCGTGCTGGTCTTGCCGTTGGTGCCGGTCACGGCGACCAGCACCGCCGGCTGCAGACCCTCCCGCGCCGCGGCCAGCAGTGCGAGCGCCCGGCGCGGATCGGGCTCGGCCAGCAGCGGCCGGGCCGCGACGCCCGCGGGCCAGGCGGTGCCGGCCGGCGCCAGCACGGCGGCGGCACCCTGCGCCACGGCCTGGCCGATGAAGGAACGTCCGTCGGCCTTCGCCCCGGGCAGGGCGGCAAAGAGAAAGCCGGGCCGCACCGCCCGGCTGTCGGCCGTCAGGCCGAGGATGTCGATGCCGGCGGCGGCGGCCGGCACAGCCAGCCCGGCGCGGCCGAGGAGGTCATCGAGGCGCAAGGCCGGCCTCGTCCGACGGGGTCGGGAAGGCGGCGAGGCGGAAGGCGGCCGGCAGCTCGGTGCGGCGCAGCGCGGGGGCTGCGGCACAGCCGGCGTCACCGGCGCCTGCTGCAGCGGCGCGCCGAGCGGACGGCCCGCCGGCGCGGTTCCGCCGGCGGCATCTGCCGACCGGCGCATTGCCGCGGCCCGCGGCGGTGGTGGGCGGCGGCGGCCGCGGCCGGCGGCTTCGGCGCGGCCCCGGCCGGGCGGCCGGGCTGCAGCGGGATGCTGATGGTCTGCTGGATCTGCGGGATGCGGTCGGTCTCCGGCACCATGCCGAGGATCGGCGCGACCCGGCGGATCACCGCGCCGGCGGCCGGCGCCGCGACCCAGCCGGCGGTCGCATAGCCGTGGCTCTGCGCATTCGGCTTCGGCTCGTCGACCATGACATAGATGGCGTAGCGCGGCTGGTTCATCGGGAAGGCGCCGACGAAGGCGGCGATCCGCTTGTCCTTCTGGTAGCCGCCATGGGCGGTCGACTTCTCCGCCGTGCCGGTCTTGCCGCCGACGAAGTAGCCGGCGACGTCGGCCCCTTGCCGGAGCCGTCGGTGACCACCAGGCGCATCAGCTTGCGCATGGTCTCCGAGGTCTTCTCCGCCAGCACCTGGGTACCCTCGCGCGCCACGCCATCCGGCTGGGCCAGGATGGTGGGCTGGCGCAGGATGCCGCCATTGGCGACCGCCGAGATGGCGGTGATGACATGCAGCGGGGTGACCGAGATGCCGTGGCCGAAGGCGATGGTCATGGTGTTGATGTCGCGCCAGCCATTGGCCGAGGGCGCGAGCGGGCGCGTCGTCTCCGGCACCTCGAGGCCGAGCCGGTTCAGCATGCCCATGCGGGCCATGACCTGCGGTGCTTGGCCGGGGCCCAGCAGCAGCGCCATGTGCGCCGCGCCGAGGTTGGAGGAGTAGGCCAGCACCTCGGGGAAGACCAGGGCGCGGTTCTTGCCCTTGTAGTCGGTGATGGTGAAGCGGCCGTAGCGGATCGGGTGAAGGCGTCGAAGCTGCTCCAGATATTCGCCGCGCCGCTGTCGAGCGCCATGGAGGCGGTCAGCAGCTTGAAGGTCGAGCCCGGCTTGTAGAGCCCGACGGTCGCGCGGTTGAAGTGCGGGTCCTGGTCCTGGCGCGGCGCGACCGGCAGCGGCGCCCGCGCGGCGACGGTGCGGATCGGCGACTCGGCCTCGCGCGCTGCTGCAGCCCGCCGGGGTCGGAGGCGTCGTAATCCGGCAGGCTGACCATCGCCATGACTTCGGCGGTGTTGATGTCGAGCACCACGCCGGCGCCGCCGATGCCGTTGAAGTCGGCGATCGCCTTCTCCACCGCCTCGCGCAGCGCGACCTGGACGCGGACATCGACCGAGAGGCGCAGCGGCGAATGATCGGTGCGCAGCCGCTCGTTGAACGACTTCTCGACGCCGGCGATGCCGTGGCCGTCGACATCGACCGAGCCGAGCACATGCGCGGCGGCCCGGCCCTGCGGATAGAAGCGCCGCTCGGCGGCGCGGAAATGGAAGCCGGGGATGCCGAGGTCGTTGATCGCCTGCTGCTGCCGCGGCGGCAGGTTGCGGGCGATGTAGGCGAGTCGGACGGGCCGGTCGCTGTCGCCCACGGTGCGCTGGCTGATCCGGCCGATCAGCCTTTCTCGGTCGAGCCCGGGCAGCACGGTGCGCAGCCGGTCCGCGGCGGCGACCGGGTCGTTGATCTCCTGCGGGTTGGCATAGAGCTCGGTCACCTGCAGGGAAACCGCCAGGACCTCCCCGTTGCGGTCGGTGATCGGGGCGCGGCCGATATTCGGCGTGCCATCCGGCACCCGCGCCGCGGCGCGCAGCTTCGGCTGCATCGGGTCGATCACGGTGGCGACCGCGAGCTTCAGGCCGACCGCGCCGAACAGCAGGGCGAAGCCGCCGGCGGCGATCAGCAGCCGGCCGCGCGTCGTCTCCAGCTGGTTGCGGCGGGCGAGTTCGGGGCCGCTGACCCGCACCAGGGCGCGCGAGGCCGAGCCGCCATGGGGCAGGCCGCCGGAGGGCAGCGGCCGGCCGGCCGGCGTCGCATGCGGGAGGGCGGTGGCCGGAGCTCCTCGAACTCGAAGTCGCGGTTCACCGCAGCGCCCCCGAGGGTCGCGGCATTGGCCGAGCCGAAGGGCACCGGCGGGGCCAGCAGCGGCCGGCCGCCGCCGAGCGCGGAGCCGAGCGCGATGACCGGCGCTTCCGCCATGCGCGGCGCGGCGCGGCGGCGACCTGGGAGGCGACCTGGGTGATGGCGGGACGCAACGTCGGCTGCGGCGGCGCCATACGCGCGACCTGCGGCGGCATGGCCGGGCGCGTGGGCGCGGCGATCGGCGGCAGCGCGGCGACCTCGGGCGCCGGGCGTGGCACCGGGCGGGTGGCGACCAGGCGGGCCGGCGGGCGATGCGGGCCGGCTCGGCCGGGGCTGGCTTCGGCTCGGCGGCGCGCGGCGCCGGCTCGCGCACGTGCTCGCGCACCGGCTCGGGCGCCCGGGTGGCGAGCTGCGGCGGCGGGCTGGGACGGGCTTCCGCGGCGGGCGGCGCGGGCGGCTTCGGCGGCGCCTCGGGCAGCGGCAGCGGCACCGCGATCGGGGCAGCGGCGGCGCCTCGGCGACCGGCGGCGCGATCGGCGCGACGAGCGGGGCGGCCACCGGGGCGAGCGGTGCCGGCGGCGGCTTCACGCCATGCGCCACCTGCACCGGGTCCGAAACCCGCGGCAGCAGGGCGAGGACGACCGCGCCTTCCGGCGCCACCGGCAGGCGCTCGGCGAACAGCGCCTTCGGGCCCTCATAGGCGGCGACCTGCGGCAGCCGCCGCTCGGCCTCGTTCAGCCGCAGGAACTGGGTCGGCTGCATGGGCTCGAGCTGCAGGTGCCGCTGGGCCACGCCGCGCAGCCGCTCCGGCTCATTCAGCCAGGCCCATTCGGCCTGCAGCGCTTGGCTGCGGTCGTTCGCCTCGTCGATTTGCCGGGCTATTCCGCGCAGCTCGCGGTCCAGCAGGGCGACTTCGTGCTTGCTCTGGTACAGGTGCAGGCCTCGCCAAGGCGGCGGCCAGGAAGGTGCAGAGGCTGAGCGGACGGAAGATCATGCGGCGTCCCGGGTGTCGAGGCGTTCGATGGCGCGCAGCCTGCTGCTGGGCGCGCGGATTGGCGTCGGTCTCGCCCTCGCCGGGCGCAGCGCCCGCGGCGGAGCAGACGGAAGTCGGCGGCGGGCCCTTCGACAGCAGGGCGCCGGGATCGTGGCGGGAGGCGCCGCCGGCGCGTCCGGCGCGGCCGGCCATGAAGCGCTTCACGATCCGGTCCTCGAGCGAGTGGAAGGCGACGACGACCAGCCGGCCGCCCGGCGCGAGCAGCTTCGCCGCGGCGTCGAGGCCGCGCTCGACCTCGGCCCGAGCTTGGTCGTTCACCAGCGAGGCGCAGCGCCTGGAAGCTGCGCGTCGCGCGGTCCATGCCGGAGGGATCGCGCGGGGTGACGCTGCGGATGATGGAGGCGAGCCGGCCGGTGGTGGTGATGGGCGCCTCGCGCGCGCGGCGACGATGGCGCGCGCGATGCGGCGCGAGTGGCGCTCCTCGCCAAGCGTGAAGAGGATGTCGGCCGATCCCTGAATCGCCCAATGTATTCACGAGGTCCGCGGCGGACTTGCCGGCCTTCTCCATGCGCATGTCAAGCGGCCCGTCGCTGTGGAAAGAGAAGCCGCGCGCGGCCCTCGTCGATCTGGAAGGAGGAGACGCCGAGATCGAGCACGACGCCAGTCGAGCGCCGCGACGCCCTGCGCCGCGAGCAGGTCGAGCATCTCGCCGAAACGCCCTTCCAGTAAGTGAAGCCGGCCGGGAAAACGGGCGGCCTGCGCGGCGCCGCGGGCGATCGCGTCCGGGTCGCGGTCGATGGCGTAGAGCGTGCAGGCGGCGGCGCCGAGGATCGCGCCGGCATAGCCGCCGCCGCCGAAGGTGCCGTCGCAATAGGTCGCGCCGTCGCGCGGCGCGAGGGTCGCCAGCACCTCGGCCAGCAGCACCGGGACGTGTCCCTGGGACGGGGAGGGCCCTCGCGGCGCGGGCAGCGATCTGCTCATACGTCGCCCCCTCGTCCTCGGCCTCGAGCCGGGCCTCCTCCTCGGCGAGGCGGGCGGCGGACCAGATCTGGAAGAAGGCGCCGAGGCCGGAGAACTGGATCTCGCCGTCGAGCCCGGCCTTCTCGGCGAGCTCCTTCGGCATGACGATGCGGCTCCTCGGCATCCGGGCGCAGCGTGTGGATGCGCGAGACCAGCTTGCGCATGATCGTCTGGTATTCGGCGGAGAGAGCTGGCTGAGGCCTTCGACGCGGCGCTGCACCTCGGCCATGTAGGCGGGTTCCGGCCAGACCTCGATGCAGGGCGCGTGGCGGACGGGCGCAGGATGATCTCCTCCGCGCCTAGGCGGGCCAGGGTTGGCGCGGAAGCTGGACGGCACCGAGATGCGGCCCTTCTTCGCGTCAAACGTACCGCCAACTGTCCCCGCAAATCCGGACATCGCCCAGTGACCGCCCCCCGGGCCAACGGCGCCCCCGGCCGGATCGAGCGGCCGGCGAGGCCCCCCGACCCCGCCGGCTCGCCCGACCATCCCCCCTCCGGACCAGCCTCGCCCCCCGAGCGTCTGGGTCCTTCGGCGGGATGCCATGGGATAGCACGCCACAACCTGGGACGACAAGGGAGAATGCCGTTGCGGGCCACTAAGCTTTCTTGGCGAATCCGCGGATTCTAGAGGTTTAGCTTGAAGACTCGGGATCGCATTAGGAAACGGGAGATTGTCAATGGTATAGAGTCCAACCGTTCGCCACATTGTTCTTTGAGCGGCTTGAACATGCCGCGGCAACTATGTGGACAGTCCTGTGGAAAAAGTGCGCCAGGTGGCCGGTAAGCCGGGTTCTGTCCACCTCGGCAAGCCGGGGATGTGACGACCATTCCTCTGCGGCGCCTCGCGGCGTGCCTCACGCGGCCAACCCGGGTGGTGGGGGCGGGAAGGCCCTTGCGTCACGCTCCCGGAGGAACGCCGCCGACCACCCCTATTCGGCCTTGCTCCCGGTGGGGTTTACCATGCCGCCCCTGTTGCCGGGGGCGCGGTGCGCTCTTGCCGCACCCTTTCACCCTTACCCGCAGGCCGCGCGGCGAACCGCGTGACGTGCGGGCGGTCTTGCTCTCTGTGGCACTGTCCCTGAGGTCGCCCTCGCCGGCCGTTAGCCGGCACCGTTTTCCCGTGGAGCCCGGACTTTCTCCAGCCCCGCCGTGAGGCGGGGACCAGCGGTCGTCTGGCCACCTGACGCGGCGGTGTCATGCGCAGGGCAGGGGCGCCGCGTCAACGGCGTAGTGGCCGCCGGTCGCGCCGTTACGCCCCGATCAGCGCCGCGACGGCGGCGAGTCGGGCGAGCGTGCCGGCATCCGCCACGCCATCCACCCGCTCCGGCCGCCAGTGCCGCTGGAAGGCGGTGAGCAACAGGTCGAGCGGCAGGTCCATCCGATAGCCGATCGCCGCCAGCAGCCCCGCCGATCTGCCGGCCGGCGCGGCGCCCTCCTCCGGCCAGAGCCCGACGCCATTGGCCGCCAGCCCCGCCCAGTCGAAGAACTCGCCCGGATCCTGCTTGCGGTCCGGCGCGATGTCGCTGTGGGCGACGACGTTGATGGCGGGAATCGGTGGCGGCCGAGGATCTCGGAGGCAGAGGTCGCAGACCGCGGCCATCTGCAGCGCGGGGAAGGGACGGTAGCCCCATTCATGGCCCGGGTTGACGATCTCGATGCCGATGCTGCGGCCGTTCAGCGCCTCGGCGCCGCGCCAGTGCGGAGACGCCGGCATGCCAGGCGCGGCGCTCCTCCGGCACCAGGCGAAAGACCGCGCCGTCCTCCTCGACCACATAGTGGGAGGAGACCCGCGCCGCCGGGTCGCGCAGCCGGGCGATCGCCTCCGCCCCGCTGGCGCATGCCTGTGTAGTGCAGCACCAGCATGTCCACCGGCAGGCCGGCGGGGCGGTCGTCCTGGTTCGGGCTCGGGGTGTCCCGAAGGCGGAGGGTCACAACCTCGCGCTCGCGCTTCGCGCGGTCCCCGTCGCCCGCCTCGGCGGACGGTCCCGGCTTTCCGGCCTGGGATCGCGGCGACGCGCCTCACAGCCTGCGCTCGCGTTTCACCCGGTCCCAGGCGGCGTTGATCTCGGCCACCTTGTCGGTCGCGCGCTTGACGAATCCCGGCGGCACCCCGCGCGCCGCCAGGCTGTCCGGGTGGTTCTCCCGCATCAGCTGCCGCCAGGCCTGGCGCACCGCGTCGTCGCTGGCGTCACGCTTGACGCCGAGCACCGCATAGGGGTCCGGCCCGGTCGGCATCGCCGCCGCCGAGGAGGATTGCTGCTGCGTCCGGCCATCCCGCGCCCTTTCCCGCAGGCCGGCGCGTCCAGCCCGAAGCCGAGCTGCACCTGCTGCAGGAAGGCGACCTCGGACTTGGTCAGCGGGCCGTCCGAGCGGGGCGATCTGGAACAGCGCCGCCAGCACGTCCTCCAGCATTCCCTTGTTGTCCTGGAAGGCCTCGCCCAGCCGCTTCGCGAAGGGTCGGTAGTCGTCCGCCGAATCGCGCGCCTGGTCGAAGAGCTGGCCGACTTCCCGCAGGCTTTCCGGCGGGATGCGGAACAGCCGCTTGAAGCTGTCGATCTCCGGCCGCTTCACCGGCCCGTCGCATTTCGCCAGCTTGGCCGCCAGCACCACGACCGAGATGGCGAAGAGCTGCTCCTTCGAGCCCAGCATCGCGGCGATGTCGGCGGCTTCCCGCACCGAGGGGCGGCCGAACATCCCGCCCGGGCCGCGCCCGCCGCCCGCATCCGCCGCGTGGCCGAGCGCCGCGCCCATGACGGCGCCGAGCGGCCCGCCGGTCACGAACCCCGCCACCCCGCCGATGATCTTGCCCCAGAGGCTCAAGCCCGAATCCCCCTCGCCGAGAGCCGGCTCACCACGCCCCTTACCATGCGGCGGGCGGGGCGGGGGAGGTGCGCCGCGCGAAGCCGCTGGCCCCGCCCCCTGTTCCCCCGCTGCCCGCGCGCTAACATCCCCCGCCAGGAACGCCTGGGGGAACCGCCATGCCGGCTGTCCTTGCGCCCATTGCACCCGGTCTTCGCCGCCGAGGCCTCCGGTCTCGACCTGCGCCGGGCCGCTCGTCCCGGCGGAGGTGGATGCGGTGGTCGAGGCGATGGACCGCTACGCCGTCCTGCTGTTCCGCGGCCAGCCGATGACCGAGGCCGAGCAGGTCGCCTTCGCCACCCATTCCGGCCTGTTCAACCCCGGCCTCAAGCAGATCGGCCGGCAGCATGAAAGAATGTCGCAGCATGCGCTGATCGACATCTCGAACCTCGGCTCCGACGGCAAGCCGCTGGCGCGCGACGCGAAGAAGATCGTCAGCGGCCTGGCCAACCAGCTCTGGCACTCGGACAGCAGCTTCCAGGCGCCCGCCGTCTCCTATTCCATGCTGTCGGCTGGTGCGGCTGCCGAGCTGGGGCGGGGAGACGGAGTTCGCCGACCTGCGGGCGGCGTGGGACGCCCTGCCGGACCGGTTGAAGGCGCGGGTCGAGGGGCTGGAGGCCGAGCATTTCGCCCTGCATTCCCGGATGACCCTGCTGGGCGACACCGACTACACGCCGGAGCAGCAGGCCGCCCTGCCCGCCGTGACCTGGCCGCTGGTGCGGACCCATCCGGGCAGCGGCCGGAAGGCGCTGTTCGTCGGGATCCATGCCAGGCGAATCCTCGGGATGGGGCTGGCCGAGGGGAAGATGCTGCTGATGGACCTGCTGGAGCACGCGACCGACAAGGCCTGGCGCTGGCGGCACGAATGGCGGGTCGGCGACCTGCTGATCTGGGACAATCGTTGCACCCTGCATCGCGGCCGGGCCTATGACCTGGACGAGCCGCGGGAGCTGCGGCGGACGACGAATGACGAGGTGGCCCGGACGGCCTAGGACGGCGAGCTGGGGCAGACGGTATTTCCCCTCCCTCCGGACGCATGCGTCCAACCCGTCATCCATCCCTGCGGGTTTGCGGTGCAGCCTGCGGACTCACGGGAAGCTGGCAGGGGCTCGGGCAATCCTTGCTCCCGTCCTCTTCCTTCCTTCTAGAGCGTCGCCGCCGCCCGCGACGCCGCGTGCATAGAACCCCGACAGGGTCCTGAGCAGCGCCGCCACCGCCGACAACCTCCGCCGCCCCCGGCCCGCCCTGGCCGACCGGCGCCGCGACCAGCCGCTCCCGCAATCTCGGCATAGCAGGGCGCAGAGCGCCGCGCCGTCCGGGGTGATGGCCACCAGCTTCTCCTTGCTCCGCCCGGCTGGTCTTCACCAGCCCGGAAGCGGCCAGCTTGCGGATCGCATAGGTGGCGATGTGCGTGTCCTCGATCGCCAGGGCCAGCAGGATCTCCGCCTGGCGCTTCGGCCGGTCGCGGTGCTGCACGGGTGCAGGATCAGCACCTCGGCCGGCGACAATCCGGGCTGCCCGGCCGCCGCCGCGCAGAGCACCATCCAGCGCTGGAAGGCATGGCTCGGCCAGGATCAGGCCGTATTCGACCTCCGACAGGCCGGGGGAGGCGCCGGCGGCGAGATGGGCGGACGAGACGATGGGGCCAGGGGCATTGGCATTCTTCGGCATGCGGGCGATCTCCTGCCCGCTGACGTTGACAAGATACCAATAAATCGTCAACGAATTACTGGCGATGCGGCCCTGGCCTTGCGCCCGCGGCCCGGCATTGCGATGACGCGGGCAGGCGGAGGATGCGATGAGCGGTTCCTGGCAGTTCTGGATCGACCGTGGCGGCACCTTCACCGACATCGTCGCGCGCGACCCCCGAGGGGCGGCTGACCACCGCCAAGCTGCTGAGCGAGAACCCCGAGCGCTACCGCGACGCCGCCGTCGCCGGCATCCGCCAGATCCTGGGCGTGCCGCCCGGCGCGCCGATCCCGCCCGGCACGATCGAGAGGCGGTGAAGATGGGCACCACGGTGGCCACCAACGCCCTGCTCGAGCGCAAGGGCGAGCGCGTGCTGCTGCTGGTCAACCGCGGCTTCGCCGACCTGCTGCGGTATCGGCAACCAGGCCCGGCCGCGCCTGTTCGACCTGAACGTCCGCCTGCCCGACCTGCTGCATGAGCGCGTCGCCGAGATCGGCGGCCGCGTCGCGGTGGACGGCGCGGAGATCGAGCCGCTCGACGAGGCCGCCGCCCGCGCCGCGCTCGAGGCCGCCTTCGCCGAGGGCATCCGCGCCGTCGCCATCGCCCTGATGCATGCCTGGGCGCATCCCGGCCACGAGCTGCGGCTCGGCGCGATCGCCCGGGAGGTCGGCTTCCCCCAGGTCTCGCTCTCCACCAGGCCAGCCCGCTGCCGCGCATCGTGCCGCGCGGCGACACCACGGTGGTGGATGCCTACCTGTCGCCCATCCTGCGCCGCTACGTGGAGCAGGTGGCGGGCGAGCTGGATCCCGCGCCCGCCGCGGCCGGGGAACAACCCGTGCGGCTCTATTTCATGCAATCCAATGGCGGCCTGGCCGAGGCCGGCTCCTTCCAGGGCAAGGACGCCATCCTCTCCGGCCCGGCCGGCGGCATCGTCGGCGCCGCCCGCACCGCCGGCATGGCGGGGTTCGAGAGGATCATCGGCTTCGACATGGGCGGCACCAGCACCGATGTCGCGCTCTATGCCGGCACCTTCGAGCGGGCCTTCGAGACGCTGGTCGCCGGGGTGCGGATGCGGGCGCCGATGATGGCGATCAACACGGCGCCGCCGCCGGCGGCGGGTCGATCCTGCATTTCGACGGGGCGCGCTACCGGGTCGGCCTCGGACAGCGCCGGCGCGGTGCCGGGCCCGGCCTGCTACCGCCGCGGCGGGCCGCTGACCGTGACCGATGCGAATGTCATGGTCGGCAAGATCCAGCCGCGGCATTTCCCGAGCCTGTTCGGCCCGGATGGCGACGCGCCGCTCGACGCCGAGGTGGTGCGGGAGAGGTCTCGCCGCGCTCGCCCGCGAGATCGAGGCCGCCACCGGCACGCCGCAGGACCCGCGCGCCGTCGCGGAGGGCTTCCTGCGCGTCGCCGTCGCCAACATGGCCAATGCCATCAAGCAGGTCTCCATCCAGAAGGGCCACGACGTCACCCGCCACGCCCTGCAATGCTTCGGCGGTGCCGGCGGCCAGCATGCCTGCCTGGTGGCGGACGAGCTCGGCATGGAGACGGTCTTCATCCATCCCTTCGCTGGGGTGCTGAGCGCCTATGGCATGGGCCTCGCGGACCAGACCGTGATCCGCGAGGGCGCGGTCGAGGCGCCCTTCACCGCGGAGTCGATCGAGGGCCTCGCCGCCCGGCTCGACGCCCTGGCCGAGGATGGCCGCGCCGAGCTGCTGCGCCAGGGCGCGCCGGCCGGCCGCATCGCCGCCGCCCGCCGGCTGCACCTGCGCTATGCCGGCACCGACAGCTTCCTGCCCGTCGCCTTCGGCGAGCACGCCGCGGTGCTGGAGGCCTTCACCGCCGCGCATCGTCAGCGCTTCGGCTTTGCCACGCCGGAGCGCGAGGTGGTGGTCGAGGCCTGCATCGCCGAGGTGACGGCGGCCGGCGAGGCGGTGGCGGAGGCGGCCCTCGCCGCGCGCCCCGCGGGCGAGGCGCCGACGCCGATCGACACCGTCGCGCTCTTCGCCGAGGGCAGCGCGCAGGACGCCCCGGTCTTCGACCGCGACGCCCTGCTGGCCGGCGACCGCCTGGCCGGCCCGGCGCTGATCCGCGAGGCCAATGCGACGACGGTGGTCGAGCCCGGCTGGACTGCCGAGGTGACGACGCTGAATCACCTCGTCCTCCGCCGCACCACGCCGCGTGCCGCGACGCGGGTCGAGGCCACCGGGCGCCCCGACCCGGTGATGCTGGAGCTGTTCAACAACCTCTTCATGAGCATCGCCGAGCAGACCGGCGCGGTGCTGCAGAACACCAGCCTCTCCGTCAACATCAAGGAGCGGCTGGACTTCTCCTGCGCCATCTTCGATGCGACCGGCGCCCTGGTGGCCAACGCCCCGCATGTCCCGGTGCATCTCGGCGCCATGGGCGAGAGCGTCCGCACCGTGATCCGCGAGCGCGGCGCGACCCTGCGGCCCGGCGACGTGGTCGCCCTCAACAATCCCTACAACGGCGGCACCCACCTGCCGGACGTGACCGTCATCACCCCGGTCTTCGACGCCGCCGGCAAGGAGATCCTGTTCTTCCTCGGCAGCCGCGGCCACCATGCCGATATCGGCGGCCTCACCCCAGGCTCGACGCCCCCCGTCTCCCGCACGCTGGAGGAGGAGGGCGTCGTCATCGACAACTTCCTGCTGGTGGAGCAGGGCCACCTGCGCGAGGCCGAGTTCCGCGCCCTGCTGGCCAGCGCGAAGTACCCGGCGCGCAGCCCGGACGTGAACCTCGCCGACATCAAGGCGCAGGTCGCCGCCAACGAGAAGGGCGTGCAGGAGCTGCAGCGCGCGGTCCGCGACTACGGGCTCGACACCGTCCGCGCCTATATGCGCCACGTCATGGACAATGCCGAGGAGAGCGTCCGCCGCGTCCTCGACCGGCTGCAGGACGGCGCCTTCGAGACGAGGCTCGACGACGGCACCCCGCTGAAGGTCGCCGTCCGGGTCGACCGCGCCGCCCGCCGCGCCACCATCGACTTCACCGGCACCGGCCCCCAGCGCCCGACCAATTTCAACGCCCCCGCCGCGGTCTGCCGCGCCGTCGTGCTCTATTGCTTCCGCGCCCTGGTGGGGGAGGAGATCCCGCTGAACGACGGCTGCCTGAAGCCGCTCGAGATCGTGGTGCCCGCCGGCACCTTCCTCTCGCCCCTGCCGGAGGCCGCGGTGGTCGCCGGCAACACCGAGGTCAGCCAGGTCACCTGCAACGCGCTGCTCGCCGCGCTCGGCGCCTGCGCCTCGGCCCAGGCCACGATGAACAACCTTTTGTTCGGCGACTCGATCTACCAGTATTACGAAACGGTCTGCGGCGGCGTCGGCGCAGGGCCTGGCTTCGACGGCTGGGGCCCGGTGCAGACCCACATGACCAATACCCGCATGACGGACCCGGAGATCCTGGAGCTGCGCTACCCCGTCCGCCTCGAGGAATTCTCCATCCGCCGTGGCTCGGGCGGCGCCGGCCGGTGGCGCGGCGGCGACGGCGCCCGCCGCCGCATCCGCTTCCTGCGGCCGATGCAGGCGGTGGTCGTCGCCTCCCGCCGCAACGTCGCGCCGCATGGCCTGCAGGGCGGCGCCGATGGCGCGCCCGGCCGGCAATGGGTCGAGCGCGCCGATGGCGGCATCACCCCCATCCCCGGCAATACCGGCAGCGCCGAGCTCGCCGCCGGCGATGCCCTGGTGCTCGAGACGCCCGGCGGCGGCGGCTGGGGTTCCCCTGGCTGACGCATCGCCTCCGGCCGCGGCCGGCCGCGGCCCCCGCGTGATCCGCCGCGCCGGGCTGGCCGCCGCCGGCCTCCTCCTCCTCCTTGCCGGCGGGCTCTGGCTCGTGCCGCGGCTGCTGGACTGGGAATCCTGGCGGCCGCAGCTCGCCGAGCTCGCCACCGCCCGGCTCGGCCGCGAGGTGCATCTCGACGGGCCCATCACCCTGGTCCTGCTGCCCCAGCCGCGGATCGAGGCGGAGCAGGTCTCGGTCGGCGCCGCCGCCGACGGCATCAGCATCACCGCCCGCCGGCTGCGGCTGCGGCTCGACCTCGGCGCCCTGCTGGCCGGGCGGCTCGAGCCGCGCGAGCTGGCCCTGGTCGGCGGCGACATCGCGCTGCCCTGGCCGCCGGTGGCGCTGCCGGGCTTCCGCGCGCCGCCCTGGCTCGGCCCGCTCGACGCGAGGCTGGAGGACAGCCGGCTGCGCATCGGCGGGCTGCAGGCCGAGGCGGTGAATGCCCGGCTGCAGACCGGCGGCGCGACCGAGGCGGTGGTGGCCGAGGGCAGCCTCGCCTGGCGCGGCTATGCCGCCCGCTTCGCGCTGCAGCTCGGCCGCGCCGGCTTCGACGGCGTCGCCCCGCTCGACCTCAGCCTCGCCGGCGGCGGCTCCAGCCTCTCGGCCCGCGGCGCGCTGGCCGCCGAGGGTGGCTTCGAGGGGCGCATGGAAGCCGGCGGCAACGACCTCGCGGCCCTGCTGCCGGCGCCCTCCGGTCCCTGGCGCGCCACCGGGCGGCTGACCGCGGCGGCCGACCTGATCGCCGCCGACGACCTGAATTTCGACCTCAACGGCCAGCCCGCCCGCGGCGCCGCCACCTTCCGCCTGGCGCCCGATGCGCGGCTCGACATCGCGCTCGCGGCCGGGCGGCTCGACCTCGACGCCTGGGTCGCGGCGCTGCGGCAGTCGCGCGGCTACGCGCTGCCCCAGGCGGTGCCGCTCAGCATCGACCTCTCGGCCGAGTCGACCGGCTTCGCCGGCCTGCCGCTGCGCCGGCTGCGTGGCGCCTTCTTCCTCGAGGGCGACCGGCTCTCGCTGTCGGACGTCTCCGCCCTGCTGCCGGGCGAGACCGGCATCGAGGTCGCCGGCGCCACCGCCGGGCCGCGGATGGAGCTCGCCGTGCATGTCGCGGCGAAGACCCTGCGGGAGACGCTGGCGGCGCTCGGGCTGAACCTGGCCGGCACCGACCCCGCCCGGCTGCAGGGCGCCGAGGCCCGCTTCAAGCTGGCGCTGGAGGGCAACGAGATCGCCTTCTCCGACCTCGTCGCCACGCTCGACGGCGCGCGCCTCACCGGCAACGGCGTCTGGCGCCAGGGGCTGGACCGGCGGGTGCCGTCGGGCCGACACGGCCCGCCTTCGGGCTCGGCCTCGCCATCGACCGGCTCGACCTCAACGGCCTGCTGCCGCCGCTGCCGGACGGCGCCACGCTGAATGCCCGCCTCGCCGGCTTCGACCTCAACCTCCGCCTCGCCGCCGAGAAGGTGGCATGGGGCGAGCTGAGCGCCGAGCGCGCCACGCTCGACGCCGCGCTCGAGAACGGCCGCGTCACGCTGCGCCGGCTGGCGCTGCGGACCGGGGAGCTGGATGCCGCCGCCTCCGGCGCCCTGCAGCTCGGCACCCCGCTGCGCCTCTCGGATGCCAGCCTCGAGCTCGCCGGCGCCGGTGCCGCGCTGCTGCCGCTGCTGCCGCCCGACCGGGCGGGCCTGGCGCCGATGCTGGCCCAGCCACTGGCGCTGCGGCTGTCCGGCAGCGGCGTGCCCGAGGCCCTGGCGCTGCGCGGGGAGGGCGACCTCGGATCGCTGCGCGCCGAGGCCGGGGCGACGCTCGACCTGCTGCAGGGGCGCGGCAGCGGCACGCTGACCCTCCGGCACCCCGGCGCGACGCGGCTGCTGGCGCCGCTGCTCGGGCCCGAGGGGGGATCTGGCTCGGCCCCGGCTCCTTCTCCGTCATCGCCGCGTTGTCCGGCCAGGGCCGGACGGTGACCGCCGAGCACCTGGACCTGGTCGCCGGCGCAGTCCGCGGCCGCGGCCAGATGACGCTGGCGCTGGACGGCGCCCGGCCCCGGCTGACCGGCCGCTTCGCCGCCGAGGTGCTGCCCCTGCCGGCGCTGCCGCTGCGCGGGCGCCAGCCGCTCGGGCTCGACCGGCTGGCGGCGCTGGAGGCCGAGCTGGCGCTGGAGGTGGCCCGGGTGGAGGCGGCCGGCGAGCCGGTGCTCGAGGCCGTCACGACGGCGCTGAAGCTGGCCGGCGGCACGCTGCGGCTGGACGGGCTGCAGGCCAGGCTCGGCGGCGGCACGCTGAAGGGAACGCTGGCGGTCGACGGCGCCGCGGCGCCGCCGCGCCTCTCGCTCGATGCCGCGCTGGCCGATGCCATCATCTCCGGCCCGCTCTTCGACCTGCCGCTGGACCTCGGCGCCGGACGGGTGGAGGGCACGGCGCGGCTGACGGCGGAGGGCCACAGCATGGCGGCGATCCTGGCGACCCTGGCGGGGAGGCGAGCCTCGCGGCGCGCGACGGCGTGCTGGTGGGCTTCGACCTGGCGGCGCTGCAGGCGGCCGGCGCGCTGCCCGAGCTGCGCGCGGCCGAAGCGGCGCTGCGCCAGGCCCTGGCCGGCGGCGCGACGGCCTTCGAGCGGCTGGAGGGCGGGGCGAGGCTGGAGGCCGGCCGCGCGGTGCTGGAGGGGATGCGGCTGACCGCCGAGGGGGCGGGGAGGCGGTGGCGAGCGGCGCGATCGATCTCGGCCGCGCGGCGCTGGACCTGCGGGTGGCGGCGCAGCCCGTGGCGGACTCGGCCGAGGTGGGGCTGCGGCTGACCGGGCCGGTGGGGGCACCGCGGCGGCTGCCGGAGCTGGCGGCCTTCCTGCGCTGGCGGGCGGAGCGGTAGGGCTGGCCGCGACCGGCCTGGGCGCCGGATTCCGCACGCGGCGGCCAGCGGACATTCCGCTTGACGACGGCCATGGGCAGCGACAGTGTCGCGGGACATGACCAGGATCCGGACGCCTTGTGACCGACGCCGACGCTGCTGCACCCCTGCGGCGGCTCCTTGGGCTGCGCGTCGATCGGCGTCCTTCCGCGTGGCGGCGGCCTTCATCTAGGCCCCATCCGCCGGAGCAGCCCCGGCCCGTCTTCCCGAACCCCCGCAGCCCTCGGCTACGGGGGTTTTCTTTTGCCCGAACTCCAGAAGGACACCACCATGAGCATTCGCGTCGGCATCGTCGGCATCAGCGGCTTCGGCGGCGGCGAGGCGATGCGCCTGGTCGCCGGCCACCCCTCCTTCGAGCTGGTCTACGCCGCGGGCGAGGGCAGTGCCGGCAGCCGCCTGGCGGACCGCTTCCCCGGCCTGCCGGCCAGGCTGGCCGGGCTGGTGATCGAGAAGTGGGACCCCGCTTCCCTGCCGAAGCTCGATGTGCTGTTCGCGTCGCTGCCCACGGGCAGCTCGGCCGAGGCGCTGGCGCGCGTGCCGGCGGAGGTGAAGGTCGTCGATATCGGCGGCGACCACCGCTATGCCGAGGGCTGGGCCTATGGCCTTGCCGATATCTGGCCGGACCGGATCGCGGGCCGGACCCGCGTCGCCAACCCCGGCTGCTTCCCGGCGGCGACGCTGACCGCGCTGGCCCCGCTGCTGGCCGATGGGCTGATCGAGCCCGGCAACATCGTCATCGACGCCAAGACCGGCATCTCCGGCGCCGGCCGGGGCGGCGGCGACAGCCGGTTCGGCTATGCCGAGAGCAACGAGAACCTGGTGCCCTACGGCCTGCTCCGGCATGTCCACATGCCCGAGATGGCCAGCACGATCGAGCGGCTGAGCGGCGGCAGCGCAGCCGGGCTGGTCTTCACGCCGCATTTGGTGCCGATGACCCGCGGCATCCTCGCCACCATCTACTGCCGCGGCCGCGCCACCACGGGCCAGTGCCTGGAGGCGGCGCGGCGCTTCTACGCCGGGCGGGCCTTCGTCCGCGTGACCGACACGCCGCCGCAGACCAAATGGGCGACCGGCTCGAACCTCGCCTTCGTCAGCTACGCGGCCGATCCGGAGCGCGACCTGGTGATCGCGATGGGGGTGGTCGACAATCTCGGCAAGGGAGCGGCCGGCCAGGCGGTGCAGAATGCGAACCTGATCTGCGGCCTGCCGGAGAGCGCGGGGCTGGAGGGCGCCCCTGTCTGGCCGTGACGAGGGCGGGCACCAGGCCGCCATCCGACCCGCTTCGTGGGTCCGTTCGGGGCTTCGGGCAGTGGTCGCCGACGCGACCATGGCTGCCGCTCGTCGGGGCGGGGAGCGGAGCGTGGAGGCGAGCGAAGCCGGTGTCCGCGCCGCCCCTGCAGGCGGACAAGGGAGCCGGGCCACGCGGGAGCGCTCTCGATGGCAGCGTCCGGCCGCATGTCGCCTGTCCGCTGCACGCGCGCCATGGGCCGCTTGCCCCCGGCCATCCTATTGGACGTCCGAGAACCAGCGCCGGGAGATCTCCTCGTACCGCCCTTCCGCGAACAGCTCGAGCAGCGCGCCGTTGATCTGCTTGCGCAGCGGGCCGCCGGGCGCCACCGCCAGCCCGTACTTCTCCGGCCGAAAGACCGGACCGACCACGGTGACTTCGTCAGGCCCGAAGACCCGCGACCAGTAGCGCAGCGAGGGTGCCTCGTAGACCGCCGCCTGCGCCTCCCCGCTCCGCAGCAGGCGCAGTCCCTCGTCGGCGCTCGTGATCGTGCGGTAGGGCAGGCCGCGTTCCCGCAGCCAGGCCTCGGCGATGCTGCCGGGCGTCGTGATGATCGCCTTGCCCGGCAGGTCGTCGGGACCGCGGATGGTCGACTGCATTTGCTGGACCGTGAGCGAGGATGTCACCGTCGCGGTGAACTGCGCGATCAGCACCACGCCGAACAGCCACATGAGGGCAACCGTCAGGCGCTTGCCGAGCAGCGATTCGTCGCGGTCGCCGTGCTCGCCGGTGGCGATGATCATGACGACGCCCCAGAGCCCCTCGGCAACCCCGCGCAGGTAGCCGCGCCGGAACCGGGGTTTCCCCGGCGCTCCACCAACCAGAGCACATGGGCAAGCAGCACGAGGATGACCGCCCCAGCCAGGACGAGGTCGCCGATGGCGCTCCAGGGCAGCGCGCGCAGGAAGCCGAGGCCGGGCACGCCGCCGCCGCCGTCGGGATGCACCCCGATCTGCAGGCCGGAATCGAAGTAGGCTATGGTGAAGTCCACGCGCTGCTCGCGTAGCGGCGTCATGGCGATCGCGGAGATCGCCACATCCGCCTCGCCGCGGCGCAGCGCCTCGAGCTGCGCATCGTCGCTGCGCCGGCCGAGGTCGACGAAGCGCGACGACACCTTCAGCTTCTCGGCCAGGGCGTTCCAGAGGTCCACGCTGAAGCCCGTCAGGGCGTCGTCGCGCCGCATGACGAAGGGCGGCGCCTCCCCGTGGCGACCCGGAGCATGGGCGCCGGCGCCGCAGGCGCCGGCTGCGCCGCCACCTCGGGGCCGGGCGCGAGCACGAGCGCGAGGAATGCGGCGCGGAGCCAGGCGCGGGCGGCGCGGCCGCGCGGCGCCATGCGTCTCGTCATCGCCCGACTCCCATCACCATCGAGCCCCGGCGGGGAACGGCATCCCTTGGTGGTGCCTCGCCGGCGTCCGACGCGCCGCGCATGCGATCGCCTCGGACGGCCATGCGCCGAGACGCCGGCGACGGGCGCGCGCCACATGGCTGCGGCGCACGCCCCTGGGTGGCCGCCAAGCTCACGGCAGGGGCCCGGGGTCCTGGGGCGGTCCGAACAGGATGTTCCGCATCCGGTCCCAGCCGATCGCCAGCGTGATCTGGCCGAAGGCGCAGAAGGGGATCATCGCCACGAAGAAGCTCAAGGCGGAGAAAAGCACGCCCGCCGGGCCACCGCCGCCGATCGCCGGCACGCTGGCCGCCAGTGCCTCGCCGTGCAGCCAGCCGCCGATGACGCCCTCCAGCACGTGCATGGCGATGAAGAGCACCGCGAGGATGAAGGCCTGGATGAGGATCGGATAGATCAATGGCTGGGCCTTGACGCGGGCGCCGAGCCTGAGGTCCTCGACGACCAGCGCCACCTTGCCGAGCACCAGCGCGTTCACCAGGGCGAAGCCGTGCGGCGCGAAGGGAATGGCCTTGCTGACGCCGCCATGGGTGCGCAGCGCGATCTCCTCGTGCAGGGTGAACATGCCGAGAAGCACCCAGATATAGATGAAGGAGACGAGGTAGCGGCTGACCTCGTCCATGACGACGCGCTTCGCCTTCTCCAGCCGCGTGCGGCCGGCCGTCGCGCCATCGCCTGCATTCATGCCCCGCTCGCGCATGCGCCGGTTCCCTCTGCCTGGCCGGCCCACGCCGGCTCCCCGGCGAGGATCGACCCGCGCATGTTACAGGCCCGCATGCCCTGCGCGACGCAGATTTGCGGCATCGCGATCACCTCGGCGGCCATCGCGTCACACGCGAGCGCGGCGCGGATGCGTTGCCGCAAGCCGGGCGGGTGCAGCGACCCCTCCGCCGGTGACGGAGATCGGCATGCCGCTTGGGCCATGCGGCGCGGGGCGTCGCGCGCGCTTTCCGCCGGATCGCCGGGCAGCCATGCGACGGATCGCGCGGTGGCGCGGCATCGTCCGGGCGCCCGGGTCGAAGCGCCGCTTCCCGCCCTTCCCGGTCAGCAAGGGTGGGTACGACTGATCGGCTTGCAGGAATGCGGGCGCGCCCGGCCGACGACCGGGACGGGCTCAGAGCCTTCGATCTCGGCCGCCTTCCGGCGATGTCCGCTGGCTCACCGGCGCCGGTCATGGCAGCCATGGGCCGGCGCGCGGTCCTCGGGGGAGAGCGGCCTGCCGCTCCCGGCCAAGGCCGGGCTAGTCAGGTCGCGGCAGCAAGGGACCGCTCCGGGTCTCCGGCCGACCGGCACGCTCGCCAAGGCGGCCGCAGCGCCGCTTGCGGTCTTGATTTCATAGGAAAAATATCATATAGCCAGGGGTTCGTAGGGAGGCCAGCCGATGCGCCCAGCCCGCCCCGCCCTGCCACATGCGGCCGCCCGCCGGCTGGCCTGTCAGCCCCACGCTGCGCCCGCCGCATCCCGCCTCGCCGCTTTGCCCGCGAACCCTCGGCACCGCGCCACGGCCGCCACCCGGTCCCGCGCCGCGCCCGGACTGCCGCCCCCGCCGCTTTGTCCGAAAACCGCATTTCGCCCCGCCCGGGGAGTTTGTCCGAAAACCGCGGGACCGCCCCGGCATGGACCGCCGCCCCGGCCTTCGCCATGCTCCCGGCCCCATCCTCACCCATCCGGGACCCATCATGCCCACACGCCAAGGCGCCATCGCCCGCGCCGCCGCCTTCTTCGACGACGGTTCCTACAAGGCCCTGCTCACGCGGCTGGTCGAGATCCCCTCCACCGCGCAGGAGCCGGAATTCGCGCCGGAGCGCACCGCTACCTCGACCAGGCCATCCGCCCCTGGGTCGAGTCGATGGGCTTCGCGGTCACCATCCACCCCAACCCGCTGGAGGGCTTCGGCCCGATCATGACCGCGGCGCGAATCGAGGACCCGGCCCTGCCGACCGTCCTGCTCTACGGCCATGGCGATACCGTGCGGGGCCTCGATGACCAGTGGCGCCCCGGCCTGCTGCCCTGGACGGTGACCGAGGAGGGCGACCGCTGGTACGGCCGCGGCACCGCCGACAACAAGGGCCAGCACGCCATCAACCTCGCGGCGCTGGAGGCGGTGCTGGCGGAGCGCGGCGGGAAGCTCGGCTTCAACGTCAAGCTGCTGCTGGAGATGGCGGAGGAGCGGGGTTCGCGCGGCCTGCAGGAATTCGCCGACCTGCACAAGGAAACGCTGGCGGCCGACGTGCTGATCGCCTCGGACGGGCCGCGGGTGGAGCCGGGCCTGCCGACCATCGCCACCGGCAATCGCGGCATCTTCCAGTTCGACCTGGTGCTGAAGCTGCGCGAGGGCGGCGTGCATTCCGGCCATTGGGGCGGGCTGACCACCGACCCGGCGATCCGCCTGACGCATGGCCTGTCCGCCATCATGGACCCGCGCGGCAGGATCCTGGTGCGGGACTGGCTGCCCCGCAACGGCGTCCCGGCCGAGGTGCGCGCGGCGCTGGCCGGCTGCCCGGTCGGCGCCGGGGAGGGCGAGGCCTCGGCGACCATCGATGCCGACTGGGGCGAGCCCGGCCTGACCCCGGCCGAGAAGATCTATGGCTGGAACGGCTTCATCGTGCTGGCCATGATCAGCGGCCAGCCGGAGAACCCGATGAACGCCGTGGCGCCCTCGGCCCGCGCCACCTGCCACATCCGCTACACCGCCGATACCGATCCGCTGACCTTCGAGGCCTCCCTGCGGAAGCACCTGGACGAGCAGGGCTTCGCCGACATCGCCATCGAGAATGCCGGGGTGCGGATGGCCGCGGCGCGCACCGCGCCGAACCACCCATGGGTGCTCTGGGCGCAGGACAGCATGCAGCGGACGCTGGATGCGCGGGTGCAGGTCATCCCGAACAGCTCGGGCGGCCTGCCCGGCGACGTCTTCGCCGACCAGCTCGGCCTGCCGATGGTCTGGGTGCCGCACAGCTACAACGGCTGCAAGCAGCACGGGCCGGACGAGCACCTGCTGATGGGCCCGGCACGGCAGGGGATGCTCGCCTTCGCCGGCCTGTGGTGGGATCTCGGCGAAGGTGGGACCCCGAAGCGCTGATGGCGACGGCTTGGTTCGTCACCCATCCGGAGGTCGCCATCGACCCCGCGGTGCCGGTGCCGGATTGGAGCCTCTCGGCCGAGGGCCATCGTCGCGCCGCGCTGCTGGCGGCGCGGCCCTGGACGCGCGGCCTGGCCGCGGTCTTCAGCAGCGCCGAGCGCAAGGCGCGGGAGACCGCGGCGCCGCTCGGCCATCCGGTCCGGGTTCGGCCGGCGCTCGGGGAGAACGACCGCAGCGCCACCGGCTACCTTCCCAAGGCCGAGTTCGAAGCCATCGCCGACCGCTTCTTCGCCGAGCCCGGGGTCAGCATCCGCGGCTGGGAGAGGGCGGCGGACGCGCAGGCGCGCATCGTCGCCGCGGTGGCCGCCGCCCTGGCCGAGGCGCCGCCGGGCGATGTGGCGATCATCGCCCATGGCGGCGTCGGCGCCCTGCTGCGCTGCCACCTCGCGGGGTTGGCGATCACCCGGGCGGAGGACCAGCCGGCCGGCGGCGGCGGCCATGTCTTCGGCTTCGACCGCGCCGGCGGCGGGCGGCTCACCCCTGGCGGCGGCTCGAAGAATGAATGGGCGCCGTTACGAAACCTCACTCCATTGCGTCGCCGCTGTCATGCGGCGGTTACACGCAGGGCGCATCTCTTTCCCGCAAGGCCCGTTGGGCCCGCACAGGAGGACTTGCCGATGAAGACTTTCCGCATGGCGCTGCTCGGCACCGCCCTGCTGGCCGCCGCGCCGGCCCTGGCGCAGCCGGCCGCACCGCCCGCCCCGCCGCCGGGCGGACCCGCCGCCGGCCCGCGCGCCGAGCGCGGCCCGGGCGCGATGTTCAACCAGGTCGATGCCAACAAGGACGGCAAGGTGACCTGGGACGAGGCCTGGGCGTTCATCCAGCAGCGCTTCGCCGCGGCCGACCCGGACAAGGACGGCAGCCTGACCCAGAAGGAGATGGAGGCCGCGCGCCTGCGCCCCGGTCCCGCCCGGCCCGATGGCGGCCAGATGGGCCCGCGGCATGGCCAGATGGTCGGCATGATGTTCCGCGGCCTCGACGCCAACCGCGACGGCGTAGTGACGCTGGAGGAGATCCGGCCGATGGCCGAGGCCCGCTTCCGTGCCTTCGACGTCAATGGCGACGGCGCGGTGACGCGGGACGAGTTGCCGACCCCGCCGCCGCGCCACCAGCACCGCCACCCGGCCGGCCCCGCGCCGACCTGAGGACGCGCCGCTTCGTCATTGGCGGGGCGCGTTGCCGCCCGGCAAGCTGCGCCTCCGGTCCGTGGCCGGGCCGGAGGAGGAGGCGGTAATGACGGCAGCGGCCAAGGACGCTCAGGCGACGCCTGACGCCATCATGCAGCTCGGCTTCGGCTTCTGGGGATCGAAGGCGCTGCTGAGCGCGGTCGAGCTCGGCCTCTTCACCGAGCTGGCCCGGGGCGGCCCGCGCAACGCCGCGGCGCTGGCCGGCCGGCTCGGCCTGCATGTGCGCGGCGCGCGGGACTTCCTCGACGCGCTGGTCGCGCTCGGGATGCTGGAGCGCGACGCCGGGCGCTACGCCAATACCCCTGCCACTGCCCTCTACCTCGACCGCCGCAGCCCCGGCTATCTCGGCGGCATGCTGGAGATGGCCAATGCCCGGCTGTATCCGTTCTGGGGCTCGCTGACCGAGGCGCTGCGCACCGGCGCGCCGCAGAACGAGGTGAAGCACGGCCGCGACCTGTTCGGCGAGCTCTATGCCGACCCGGAGCGGCTGCGGGGTTTCGCCGCGGCGATGACCGCGCTGAGTCTGGCGCCGGCCCGGGCCATGGCCGCCGCCTTTCCCTGGGACCGGCACCGCAGCTTCGTCGATATCGGCTGCGCCGAGGGCGGGCTGCCCGCGCAGATCGCCCTGGCCCATCCGCACCTGGCCGGCGGCGGCTTCGACCTGCCGGCGCTGCGCCCGCTGTTCGAGGCGCATGCCGCGGCGCAGGGCCTGGCCGGGCGGCTGGCCTTCCATGCCGGCGACTTCTTCGCCGACCCGCTGCCCCGCGCCGACGTGCTGGTCATGGGCCATGTCCTGCACGACTGGGACCTCGAGCGGAAGCGGATGCTGATCGGCAAGGCGCATGCCGCCCTGCCGCCCGGCGGCGCGCTGATCGTCTACGAGGCGCTGATCGACGACGACCGCCGGGCCAATGCCTTCGGCCTGCTGATGAGCCTGAACATGCTGATCGAGACGCCGGGCGGCTTCGACTTCACCGCCGCCGACTGCATCGGCTGGATGCGCGAGGCCGGCTTCCGCGAAGCCGCGGCGCACCCGCTGGCCGGGCCGGATTCGATGGTGGTCGGGATCAAGTAGCCGCCTTCGGCCTGTCCCGCCGCGCCGGAATGCGGTGAAGTGGCGCGGTGCCCGGGCGAAGGACCGAAGCAATCGGCCCGCCGGGATCGAGGGAAGGAAACCGCCATGAGCCTCCATCGCCGCGCCGTGCTCGGCGCCAGCCTGCTCGCCACCGCGGGCATCACCCGCATCCTCCATGCCCAGACCCGGAAGCCGGAGGAGACGCTGCGGATCGGCCTGCTGCACGACATGTCGGGCCCATACCGCGACATCGCCGGCCCGACCAGCGTGGTCTGCGCCCGCCAGGCGGTGCGGGAATTCACCGCGCAGCACCCGGAGATCGGGGTCAAGCTGCTGGTCGCCGACCACCAGAACAAGTCCGACGTGGGCCTCGGCATCGCCCGGCAGTGGTTCGACCGGGACAATGTCGACATGGTGCTCGGCGTCAGCAATTCGGCGCTCGCCATCGCGCTGAAGCCGGTGGTCGAGGCCAAGGACAAGGCGCATGTCAACACTTCGGCCGCGACCTCGGCGCTGACCTCGGAATACTGCAGCGCCAATGCCATCCACTGGAGCTACGACACCTGGTGCCTGTCGCATGCGACGGGGGAGCCGCTGGTGAAGCTCGGCGCCGACAGCTGGTTCTTCATCACGCCGAACTACGCCTTCGGCCAGATGCTGCAGGCCGACACCACGCATTCGGTGGAGGGCGCCGGGGAGCAAGGTTCTGGGCAGCGTCGCCTACCCCTTCCCGGAGACGACCGACTTCTCCGCCTTCCTGCTGAAGGCGCAGGCGAGCGGTGCCAAGGTCATCGCCTTCCTCGGCGCCGGGACGGATTTCGTCAACGCGGTAAAGCAGGCGCAGGAATTCGGCATCATGAAGTCCGGCAAGCGCTTCGTCGGGCTGACCGGCTACATCAACAGCGTCATGGCGCTCGGCCTGCCCACCGCGCAGGGCCTGACCCAGACCGAGACCTTCTACTGGGACCTCAACCCGCGCACCCGCGCCTTCATGGACCGGGTGAGGGGCCAGCTGCCGCCGAACACCTTTCCCTGCCACAACCACGCCGGCGACTATGCCGGGCTGCTGCACTACCTGAAGGCCGCGGCGCAAATCGGCGTCGCCAGGGCGAAGGCCTCGGGCCGGGAGACGGTGGCGGCGATGCAGGCCATGCCGACCGACGACGACGCCTTCGGCGCCGGCACCATCCGCAAGGACGGGCGGAAGCTGCACCCGACCTACCTCTTCCTGGTGAAGACCCCGGCCGAGAGCCGCGGCCCGGGCGATGTCTACAAGGTGCTGGCGGAGACCTCGGCGGAGAAGTCATTCCGGCCGATCGCCGAGGGCGCCTGTGCGATGGCGAAGGCCTGAGCAGCGGCAGGAAAGAAAAGGCCGGGGGAGAAGGTATTCTCCCCGGGCCCCCTCATCTATTTCTGTGAGTCTGGCACTCGCCGCGCGGCGAGTGCCGAGACTCAGAAAAAGGAAGGGTGGGGTTCGGGGAGGGAATACTTTTCCCTCCCCGATCTTCCCTTTCAGGCCCCGGCCTCGAAGCCCAGCCGAGTCCAGCACACGCCCGGCCGGGCTTGGGCGCCCGGCCGGCGGTCGAGCCGCAGGAGCAGGCGCAGCCCCGCCGCCACGGCCAGCGCGATGGTCTCCTCGGCCGTGACCTCGAACATCCGCCGCCCCGGCGGCACCGGCCCGTGCCGCAGCGAGAGGACCAGCCGCCCGCCCGGCCGCAGCAGGCCCGCCATGCGCGGCATCGCCGCCTGCCGCTCCGCCAGGTCGAGATGCATCCAGACCGCGGTCAGCATCGCCAGGTCGAAGCGAGCCTGTCCCAGCCGGGCCAGGCGCGGCAGGGCATCATCGACCCAGGCGATGCGGGGGAGGGTGCAGCGCCCGCGCCGCCTCGCGCAGCGCCGCGGTCGGCTCCACCGCCACGACCGCATGGCCCAGGGCGGCGAAGGCCGCCGGGTCCCGCCCGGTGCCGGCACCGACATCCAGCACCCGGGCGGGCGGCGCCGGGAACAGGTGCCGGACCGCGCGGTGCACCGCCTCGAAGGGGATGCCTTCGTATTGCCGCAGCAGCGCAGCAGCCTCGGCGGCATAGCCTTCCGTCCCGTTGACCGGCATGGCGGATCCCTCGCCCGGAGGCGCCAGGATAGGGCGGAATGGGAAGAAGTGGTGGGCGCGACAGGGATTGAACCTGTGACCCTTCGCGTGTGAAGCGAATGCTCTACCGCTGAGCTACGCGCCCGACCTGCGGGAGGCGGGGAAATACGGAAAGCGGCAGGGGTGTCAAGCCGGGGATCGCCGCGCTTGCTGCGCCGCGGAAGCAGCCCATATCGTCGGCCATGGCTATGTCCCGGCTGCTCCCGACTGCCGCCTGCGCCGCCGCCATCCTTGCCCCAATGGCGAGCCGGGCGGAGACCCTGCTTGCCCGTTACGAGGTCCGTGCCGCTGGCATGCAGGTGATGCAGATCGAGGCGCAGTTCGAGCTCGAAGGCCCGCGCTACCGGCTGCGCGCCCGCATCCGCACCACCGGCCTGCTCAACGTCCTCGGCCGCGGTGACCAGGTAACCAGCACCGAGGGCGCCTGGCGCGGCACCGACCCGGTCCCGGCCCGCTACCGGGTCGAGGGCACCTGGCGCGGCACGAAGCGCGAGGTGGCGCTGGACTGGCCCAGCCCCGGCCAGCCGGTGCTCAGCGTGCTCGAGCCGCCGATCGAGCCGGACCGCCAGCCGGTTCCGGCGGCGCTCCGCCTCGGCACCATGGATGGGCT
Source organism: Dankookia sp. P2 (assembly GCF_050632255.1). Taxonomy (NCBI): domain Bacteria; kingdom Pseudomonadati; phylum Pseudomonadota; class Alphaproteobacteria; order Acetobacterales; family Roseomonadaceae; genus Dankookia; species Dankookia sp. P2. Next base: position 5,026,057 of record NZ_CP192581.1, read on the forward strand.
TTCGGCGCTGGCGAAGCTGACCCGCATCGTGGCGCAGACCGGCCGCTGCGATGCCGCCGCCGCGGTCTATGACGGCCGGCGCCGCGCCGACTACACCGTGCAGACCGAAGGCATGCAGATCCTGCCCCAGGAAGGCGGCTTCGGCGGGCAGGCGCTGCGCTGCAGCTTCGAGAGCCGGCTGCTGGCCGGCTGGCGCAGCGACCGGGAGGCGGAATGGGCACAGAAGCCGCAGCCCGCCACCGCCTGGCTCGGCCGGCCGCTGCCGGGGCTCCAGGCCATCCCGGTCAGGATCGAGCTGCCGAGCCGCTGGCTGGGCAGCATCCGCGTCGTGCTCCAATCGGTCGAGCCGCTGCCCTCAGGGCAGGAGGTCGCGGAGAAGCGGTAGCAGGTCGGCCGGCCTGGCCGCGGTGGCGGCGGCCCCTCGGCCATGGCCGGCGCGCCGTAGCCCCAGCCGGCGAAGAGGCAGGGCAGCCCGGCCCCCTGCGCCGCCGCGACGTCGTTGCGATGGTCGCCGATCATCACCGCCCGCGCCGGATCGCCCTCCGCCCTGGCGATGGTGCCGAGCAGGTGGCCGGGATCCGGCTTGCGCACGGGGAAGCTGTCGCCGCCGCCGACCGCGGCGAAGCGGCCATCGAGGCCGAGCGCGCGGAGCAGCGCCGCGGTCGCCGCCGCCGGCTTGTTGGTGCAGACCGCCAGTGCCCAGCCCTGCGCCGCCAGCCCGTCCAGCGCCGCGGCGATGCCGGGGAACAGCGCGGTCGCCTCGGCCGCCCGGGCGGTGTAGTCGGCGGTGAAGCCGGCCAGCAGGGCCTCGGAGAAGGCGATGCCGCGGGCCGCCGCGGCGCGCTCGACCAGCACGCGGACGCCGTCGCCGATCATCGCGGTGACCTCCGGCCGGGTGAAGCCGGGCCGGCCCTGGCCCCGCATCAAGCGGTCGAGGGCGGCGTGGATGTCGGGCGCGCTGTCGACCAGCGTGCCATCAAGGTCGAAGACGGCGAGGCGGGGCATGGCCCGGCCTACCGCGTGCCGCCGCAATCTGCAATGCGAGGCGCGGCCCGCGATGGCGTGACGCTTGCCTTTACCCGGGCAGGCCGGTCACAACCGGCATGCGATAGTGCAGCGGCGGGCCTAAACCCCCATGCCGCGTCCGTTTCCCGGAGATGCCATGCCCGCCGCAGCCATCATCCTCGCCGCCGGTCTCGGCACGCGCATGCGGAGCGCGCTGCCCAAGGCGATGCATCCGGTCGCCGGGCGGCCGATGATCAATCATCTGGTCAGCGCTTGCGAGCAGGTTTTCGACCGGATCGTGGTGGTGGTGGGGCCGGACATGCCGGTGATGGAACGCGCGGTGGCGCCGCATGCGACGGTGGTGCAGGCGGACCGGCTGGGCACCGGCCATGCCGCACGGATGGCCGCGCCCCTGCTGCGCGGCTTCGCCGGCGACGTCGCGGTGCTCTACGCCGACAACCCGCTGATCACCGTGCCGACCATCCGCAGGCTGGTCGCCAGGCGGGCCGAGGCCGGGCTGGCGCTGCTGGCGATGCGCCCCGAGGATCCGGGCCGCTACGGCCGCCTGGTGACCGAGCCCTCGGGCGACGTCGCGCGGATCGTCGAATGGGCCGATGCCTCCGAGGCGGAGCGGGCGATCGGGCTGTGCAACGCCGGCGTGGTCTGCGCCCCGGCGGCCGACCTGTTCCGCTGGCTGGATGCGGTCGGCAACGACAATGCCAAGGGCGAGTACTACCTGACCGACATCGTCGGCCTGGCGGTCGCCGATGGGAGGCGCGTGGTGGCCGAGGAAGCCTCCGAGGCCGAGCTGGCCGGGGCGAACAGCCGGGCCGAGCTCGCCCTGCTGGAGGCCGGCATGCAGGCGCGGCTGCGCGCCGCGGCGATGGCCGGCGGCGCGACCCTGACGGCGCCGGAGACGGTGTTCTTCTCCTGGGACACCAGGCTCGGCCAGGATGTCAGCGTCGCCCCCAACGTGGTCTTCGGGCCCGGCGTCACGGTCGAGGACGGGGTCGAGATCCGCGCCTTCAGCCATCTGGAAGGCTGCGTTGTGCGCAGCGGCGCGATCATCGGCCCCTTCGCCCGGCTGCGGCCGGGGACCGAGGTGGGCCGGGAGGCGCATGTCGGCAACTTCGTCGAGCTGAAGGCGGCGACGCTGGCCGAGGGCGCCAAGGCCAACCACCTGAGCTACCTGGGCGATGTCGCGGTGGGTGCGCGGGCAAATATCGGCGCCGGCACCATCACCTGCAACTATGATGGCGTGAACAAGCACCGGACCGAGATCGGCGCCGGCGCCTTCATCGGCAGCGACACCGCGCTGGTGGCGCCGGTCCGGGTCGGTGCGCGCGCGCTGGTCGCGGCCGGCAGCGTGATCACCGAGGACGTGCCGGACGACGCGCTCGCGATCGCGCGCGGCCGGCAGGCGACCAAGCCTGGCAAGGGCTTCAAGGGCAAGCGCCCTGCAGACACGAAGGGATCGAACTGATGTGCGGCATCGTCGGCGTTGTCGGCAAGGCGGATGCGGCGCCGCTGCTGCTGGAGGCGCTGCGGCGCCTGGAATACCGCGGCTATGACAGCGCGGGCATCGCCACGCTGGTCGATGGCCAGGTCGAGCGGCGCCGGGCCGAGGGCAAGCTCGGCAACCTGGCCGCGGTGCTGGAGCGCGAGCCGCTGAGCGGCACCACCGGCATCGGCCATACCCGCTGGGCGACGCATGGCGCGCCGACCGAGCGCAACGCCCACCCGCACAGCACCCGGCGTGTCAGCGTGGTGCACAACGGCATCATCGAGAACCATGCCGAGCTGCGCGCCGAGCTGGAGGCCAAGGGGCGGTCTTCGAGACCGAAACCGATACCGAGACCTTCGTCCGCCTGCTGGACGACATCCTGGCGCATGGGCTGGAGCCGAAGGCCGCCTTCGCCGCGGCGCTGAAGCGGGTGCATGGCGCCTTCGCGCTGGCCGCCGTCTTCGCCGGCCATCCGAAGCTGCTGATGGCCGCCCGCCAGGGCGCGCCGCTGGCGGTCGGCTTCGGCGAGGGCGAGATGTTCATCGGCTCGGATGCGCTCGCGCTGGCGCCGCTGACCCGCCGCATCGCCTATCTCGACGAGGGCGACTGGGCGGTGCTCGACACCGAGGGGCCGCCTTCTTCGACGCGCAGGACAATCATGTGGACCGCAAGGTGGTGGTCACCGCGGTCTCCGGCGCCGCTGTCGGCAAGGGCAACTACCGGCACTTCATGGAGAAGGAGCTGCACGAGCACCCGGCGGTGCTGGGCGACACGCTGCGGCAGTACCTCGACCCGAAGACGCTGGAGGTGCGGCTGCCGCGGCTGCCCTTCGACCCGGCGAAGATCCCCCGGCTGACCATTACCGCCTGCGGCAGCGCCTTCCTGGCGGGCGCGGTCGGCCGCTACTGGATCGAGCAGCTGGCGCGGCTGCCGGTCGATGCCGACGTCGCCTCCGGATTCCGCTACCGCAACCCGCCGCTGGCCGAGGGCGGCGCCGCCATCCTGATCAGCCAGTCCGGCGAGACGGCGGACAACATGGCGGCGCTGAAGCTGCTGCGGCAGGGCGGGCAGAAGGTGCTGTCGGTCGTCAACGTGCCGGAATCCTCGATGGCGCGGGAGAGCGACGGGGCGGTGCTGACCGTGGCGGGGCCGGAGATCGGCGTCGCCTCGACCAAGGCCTTCACCGCGCAGCTCGCGGTCATGGCCTGCCTCGCCATCGGCTTCGGCCGGGCGCGGCGGGAGCTCTCGACGCTGGATGAGGGCCGGCTGGCCCAGGCGCTGCTGGAGGTGCCGGGCAATGCGGCGCAGGTGCTGGAGCAGGACGCGCAGATCCGCGAGCTTGCGGCCGAGGTGGCCAAGGCGCGCGACGTGCTCTTCCTCGGCCGCGGCAGCCTCTACCCCATCGCGCTCGAGGGCGCGCTGAAGCTGAAGGAGATCAGCTACATCCATGCCGAGGGCCATGCCGCCGGCGAAATGAAGCACGGCCCGATCGCGCTGATCGACAACCTCGTGCCGGTGATCGCGCTCTGCCCGACCGGGCCGCTGTTCGAGAAGACGGCGTCGAACCTGCAGGAGGCCGCGGCGCGCGGCGGGCGGATCATGGCTTTCACCGATGCCGATGGCGTCGCGCCGCTGAGCCGCTTCGCCGAGCGGGTGATCGAGCTGCCGCGGGTCGGTGCCTTCTCGACCCCCATCCTCTATGCCATCGCGGTGCAGCTGCTGGCCTACCACGTGGCGGTGCTGAAGGGCACCGATGTGGACCAGCCGCGCAACCTGGCGAAGAGCGTGACGGTCGAGTAGGCGGAGGGGCGGCGCATGCTCCCCAAGGGCAGCGCCGCCTAGCGCCGCGGCGATCCGGGCGCGCTCAGCCTGCGAACGGCGCGGCCGCTATTGCGGCCGCAACCCGGCCAGCTGCGCCGCCTGCCGGTAGCGCGCCAGCTCGGCCACCAGATAGGCGGTGAGCCCGGCCGGCGTCGCCTCCTCCGGCGTTGCCGGCGTGGCGCCGAGCGAGACCAGCCGCTGGGCGACAGCCGGCGTCGCCAGCGCCTGCACCGCCGCCTCGCGCAACGCCGCCACGATCTCGGCCGGCATGCGGGCGGGGCCGAGCAGGGCGGTGAAGCTGGTGCTGGTGAAGCCGGGCACGCCGCCCTCGATGAAGGTCGGGACCTCCGGCATCTGCGGCACCCGTTGCGCCGCAGCCACTGCCAGGATGCGCGCCTTGCCCTCCTGGTGCAGCGGCAGGGCGGTGGAGAGCTCGAGGATCGCACCGTCGAAATTGCCCGCCAGCAGATCCGCCACCAGGGAACCGCCGCCGCGATAGGGCACGTGCACCAGCCCGGCGCCGGTGGCGTGGTTCAGCAGTTCCAGCGCGAAATGCCCGGTGGTGCCGATGGCCGGGCTGGCGATGTTCAGGCTGCCCGGCGCCGCCTTGGCGGCGGCCAGCAATTCCGGCCAGCTCCGCTGCGTCATCCGCGGCGCCAGGATCAGCACGTTCGGCACCCTGGCCAGCAGGCCTATCGGGGCGAAGTCGCGCAGCGGGTCGTAGGGCAGGTTGGCCTGCAGCACCGGGTTGGCGGTCAGCGATCCGCCGGAGCCGGCCAGCAGAGATATAGCCGTCCGGTGCGGCCCGCGCCGCGAGCTCGGCCCCGAGGCTGCCGGCCCCGCCGGCACGGTTCTCGACGACGAAATGCGGCCGAGCGTCTCCCCCATGGCGGCGAGCACGGTGCGGGCCATGACGTCGGTGTTGCCGCCGGCGGCGAAGGGCACGATCACCCGGACCGGCCGCTCCGGCCAGGCGGCGTGCGCGGCGCGCGGCAGCAGGGCCATACTCGGGCAAGCTGGGGCGGCGAGCGCCCCGAGCAGGGCGCGGCGCGTGGGCATGGCTTTCCTCCGGTGTTCTTGCCCATGAGTAGAACGATTGCCGCCGCGCCCGGCAAGCCGTGGGGCTATTCCTCGAAGATCGCCACCGCCCGTGTCCATCCGGCCGAGCCGCGATGCACCTTCACCGGGAAGCAGGCGACCATGAAGCCGTCCGCCGGCAGGGCTTCCAGGTTGTGCAGCTTCTCCATGTGGCAGTAGCCGATCTCGCGCCCGGCCCGGTGGCCCTCCCAGATGATGTCGGGGGAGGCGCCCTCGGCCAGCCGCTGCTTGGTCACGCTGAAGGGCACGTCCCAGGACCAGGCATCGGTGCCGCAGACGCGGATGCCGCGCTCCAGCAGGTAGAGCGTCGCCGCCTTTCCCATGCCGCAGCCGACATCGATGTAGTCGTCCTCCCCGTAGCGGCTGCCGGCGCGGGTGTTGACCATGACGATCTCAAGCGGCTTCAGCACGTGGCCGATGCGGTCGAGCTCCTTCGCCACGTCCTCGGGCTGCACCGTGTAGCCGTCCGGCAACGCGCGGAAATCGAGCTTCACCCCGGGCTGGAAGCACCAGTCGAGCGGCACCTCGTCGATCCGCATCGAGGGGCGGCCGCCCGGGACCAGCGCCTCGTCCTGCCGCGGGAAGAAATGGTAGGGGCTGTCGAGATGGGTGCCGGCATGGGTCGAGAGCCGGGCCTGCTCGCGCGCGGCGTAATTGCCCTCCGGCAGCTGGTCCTGGCGGATGCCGAAATACTCGGCGATCGGCGGCGCGGTCATCCGGTGGTCGTGGTAGTCGATCTGCGGCAGCGCCCAGGGCGGGTCGGACTTGATCCCCTGCTTCAGGGCCACCGAGATGTCGACGATGCGGCGGGGCATGGGCGTTTCCTTGCTACTCGGGCTGCACGCCAGGGCGCGCAGCACCTCGGCATGGTCGGCGTAGTGCTCGGCCAGGCGCCGGGCGAAATCGGCGCGGCCGAGATAGTCCGGCAGCACCGCCCAGCGCTGGGTCAGGGCGCGGAAGCCCTCGGTCGCCATGGCGGCCTGGCAGGCGGATTCCAGCCGGGCCAGCACCGGCTCCGGCGTGCCGCGCGGGGCGAAGAGGCCGGCGGCCGAGAGCTCCACCGCCTCGATCCCTTGTTCCTTCGCCGTCGGGACCTCGGGGAATCCCGGGTGCCGGCGGAGCGAGAAGGCGCCGATCAGCCGCATCTCCCCGGCCCGCGCCATGGGCACGCCTGAGGGCGACGACGATCGCCGCTGCGTCCAGCCGGCCCGCCTTCACCTCGAGCAGCGAGGCGGCGTCGCCGCGGAAGGGGGCGTGGACATACTCGCCGCCGGTGGCGGCGCGGATGCGCTCGACGCCGATCGAGGGGGCCGAGTTCGGCCCCGGCGAGCCATAGGTCACCGGCCGCTGCCGCGCCGCGGCGGCCATGTCGGGCAGGCCGCGCCAGGGGCTGTCGGCGCGGACCATGACGCCGAGGATGTTCTCGGTGACGTTGCAGATGGGTGCCACGGCATCCGGGCCGAGGCCGGTGTTCCGCACCAGGTGCGGCTGGATGGTCAGCGGCACCAGGGCGGAGAAGGCGAGGGTATGGCCATCCGGCGGGCTGGCCGCCAGCACGCGCAGGCCGACCACGCCCGACCCGCCCTCCCGGTTCGTCACCACCACGGGCTGGCCGAGCTGCGCCGCGAGCCCGTCCGACAGGGCGCGGGCGGTGGCGTCCGCCTGGCCTGCCGGTGGCGTAGGGGTTGATGACGGTGACGGGACGGTCGGAGTAGGCGGCCGCGGCGACCGGCGCCAGCGCCAGCATCAGCGCGGCGACGCGCATCCGGGCGCGACGCATGGCGTTCCTCCTGCTTCGTTGCGGGCAGGCTAGGCCAAGGTCCTGGCCCGCGGAAGTGGGCGCCCCTGACAGCCGCCCCCGCCCGTCCTATCTTCCGGCGGACCAAGGGAAGGAGACCGGCCATGCTGGACGCCATCACGAGCCTGCCGCTGAAGGACCCCGAGCTCTTCCGCCAGGCCAATTGCATCAACGGCCAGTGGGTCCAGGCCGATAGCGGCAAGACGATCGAGGTCCGCAACCCCTCGACCGGCGCCGTCGTCGGCCGCGTCCCCGCCATGGGCGCCGCCGAGACCCGCCGCGCCATCGAGGCGGCGCATGCCGCGCAGAAGGGCTGGCGCGCCATGCTGGCGAAGGACCGCGCCGCGATCCTCCGCAAGCTCTTCGACCTGATGATCGCCAATACCGACGACCTCGCGGCGATCATGACCGCCGAGCAGGGCAAGCCGCTGGCCGAGAGCAAGGGCGAGATCGCCTATGCCGCGAGCTTCATCGAATGGTTCGCCGAGGAAGGGAAGCGGGTCTATGGCGACACCATCCCGCAGAACGCCAAGGGCCGCCGCGTCCTGGTGACGAAGGAGCCGATCGGCGTCTTCGCCGCGATCACGCCCTGGAACTTCCCGGCCGCGATGATCACCCGCAAGACCGGCCCCGGCTGGGCCGCGGGCTGCACCGGGGTGATCCGCCCGGCCAGCCAGACCCCGTTCAGCGCGCTGGCGATCGCCGTGCTGGCCGAGCGCGCCGGCATGCCGCCCGGCGTCTGCAACGTCATCACCGGCCCCTCCGGCGAGACGGGCAAGGAGCTGACCTCGAACCCGCTGGTGCGCAAGCTGACCTTCACCGGCTCCACCGATGTCGGCCGGCTGCTGCTGGCGCAATGCGCGCCGACCATCAAGAAGACCAGCATGGAAGCTCGGCGGCAACGCGCCCTTCATCGTCTTCGACGATGCCGACCTCGACGCCGCGGTGCAGGGCGCCATGGCCAGCAAGTACCGCAACACCGGGCAGACCTGCGTCTGCGCCAACCGCCTGCTGGTGCAGGACGGCGTCTACGACGCCTTCGCCGCCAAGCTGAAGGCCGCCGTGGAGGCGCTGAAGGTCGGCGACGGGATGGAGCCCGGCGTGACGCAGGGCCCGCTGATCAACGCCGATGCGGTGAAGAAGGTCGAAGAGCACATCGCCGATGCCACGGCGAAAGGCGCGAGCATCGTCACCGGCGGCAGGCGGGACGCCCGCGGCGGCAATTTCTTCCAACCGACCATCCTGGCGAATGTCCCGCACGACGCGATGATCTTCACCGAGGAGACCTTCGGCCCGGTCGCGCCGCTGTTCCGCTTCAAGACCGAGGAGGAGGCGATCCAGCTTGCCAACGACACGCCCTTCGGCCTGGCGGCTTATTTCTACGCCCGCGACATCGGCCGGATCTTCCGCGTGGCGGAGGCGATCGAGAGCGGCATGATCGGCATCAACGAGGGGCTGATCAGCACGGAAGTCGCGCCCTTCGGCGGCGTCAAGGAAAGCGGCCTGGGGCGCGAGGGCAGCCATTACGGCATCGAGGAGTACCTCGAGGTGAAGTACTTGGCTCTCGGCGGCATCGGCACCTAAATCCCGCGCTGCGGGCGTGGTTTTTGAGCCATGCCCGCAGCGGGTGGCGGGTTTTCCGGATCGGCGCGGCCCCGGGCGTGAAACCGGCGGCCGTGCCGTGCCATATGGCGGGCAGCATTGGCCCTATCCGGAGAACCATACCTCATGTCCGCCTCCGTCACGGCTGTCGCGCCCGTCCCGGCGCGGTGGTCCGGCATCCATTCCCCGGCGGCGCTCGGCGCCGGCCTGCTGCTGCTGCTCGGCGCCCTCGCCATCGGCCAGGCGGTCAGCCCGCGCCAAGCGGCGCTCTACCTGCTCGGGGCATCGCTCGGCCTCGTCCTCTACCACGCCGCCTTCGGCTTCACCTCGGCCTGGCGGGTCTTCATCGCCGACCGGCGGGGAGAGGGGCTGCGGGCGCAGATGGCGATGCTCGCCCTCGCCGTGCTGCTCTTCTTCCCCACGCTCGCGGCCGGCTCGCTCTGGGGCCAGCCGGTCACCGGCAATGTCTCGCCCATAGGCGTCCTCGCTGCTCGTCGGCGCCTTCCTGTTCGGCATCGGCATGCAGATCGGCGGCGGCTGCGCGTCCGGCACGCTCTACACCGTGGGCGGCGGCTCGGTGCGGATGGTGCTCACGCTCGCGGCCTTCGTCGCCGGATCGGCGCTCGGCGCGGCGCATTTCCACTGGTGGCAGGCGCAGTGGCACTTGGCGCCGGTCTCGCTGGTGAAGGACTGGGGAGTCGGGCCGGCGCTGGCGCTGAACCTTGCCCTGTTCGGGCTGATCGCCGCCGGCACCGCCTGGCTGGAGCGGCGGCGGCATGGTGCGCTGGTCGCGGCGCGGCCTTCGCCGCGGCAGGGCCTCGCCCGCTTCCTGCGAGGCCCCTGGCCGGTGCTGGCCGGCGCGGTCGCGCTGGCGCTGCTGAACTTCCGCCACCCTGGCGCTGGCCGGGAAGCCCTGGGGCATCACCTCCGCCTTTGCCCTCTGGGGTTCCAAGGCGGCCATGGCGCTGGGCGTGGATGCCGCAAGCTGGCCCTACTGGTCGACGGCGCACGGGCAGGCGGCGCTCCAGGGCAGCGTGCTGAACGACGTCACCTCGGTGATGGATTTCGGCATCGTCCTGGGCGCGCTGCTGGCCTCGGCCTTGGCCGGTCGGTTCTCGCCCAGCCTGCGCGTCCCGCTGCGCTCGGCGCTGGCCGCGGTCATCGGCGGGCTCATGCTCGGCTACGGCGCGCGGCTGGCCTATGGCTGCAACATCGGCGCCTATTTCTCTGGCATCGCCTCCGGCAGCCTGCATGGCTGGGCCTGGATGGCGGCCGCCTTCGCCGGCAGCGTCCTCGGCACGCGCCTCCGTCCGCTCTTCGGCCTGGAGGTGGAGCGGACGCCGCGGCAGACCGGCTGCTGACCTTCGGGACAGGAGGCGATGGTTCGCCCGCCGCCAGGACCGGCGGCGGGCGAGCGGTCCTCAGCGGCTGCCGACCTGTTCCATGCTGCGCAGCACGGCATCCAGGTTGAAGGCGTCCGGCCGCTGGCGGGGCGGGAATTCCCTGAAGCTCTCGTAGAAGGTCCGCGCCATGGCCTGGGCCGGGACCAGCAGGAAGATCCGGTCCATGTACCAGTCGTTGTAGGTGTTGCTGTCGGTATCGGCGCGCTCGAACGGGTCCATGCGCAGGTCGAGCAGCTTCGGCGCGCGGAGCGGCACGAAGGGGTCCTGCCAGACGCCGAAGCCATGCGCCCGCTGCTCGAGGAAGACGACCTTCCAGCGCTCGTAGCGCATCGCCACCATCTGGCCGTCGTCGTTGAAGTAGAAGAACTCCTTCCGCGGGCTCTCGGCGGTCTGGCCGGTCAGCATCGGCAGGATGTTGTAGCCGTCCAGGTGGACCTTGTAGGTCCGCCCCTGGGTGGTGAAGCCGGCCAGCAGCCTGGCCTTGATCTCGGGCTCGCCGGCGGCGGCGACCAGGGTCGGGAACCAGTCCAGGTTGGAGACGATCTGGTTGCTCACGCTGTTCGGCGCGACGCGGCCGGGCCAGCGGATCGCGAAGGGCACGCGGAAGGCGCCTTCCCAGTTGGAGTTCTTCTCCGACCGGAAGGGGGTGATGCCGGCATCCGGCCAGGCATTGTAGTGCGGCCCGTTGTCGGTGCCGTAGATGACGATGGTGTCCTGCGCCAAGCCGAGCTCGTCAAGCTGCCTAAGGATGGCGCCGACATGGTCGTCGTGCTGCAGCATGCCGTCGGCATAGAAGCTGAGGCCCGACTTGCCCTTGTAGGCGTCCGGCACATGGGTGCGGAAATGCATCCGGGTCGAGTTGTGCCAGACGAAGAAGGGCTCGGGGCCGCCTGCCTTCCGCCTGATGAAGTCGGTGGTCCTGGCCAGGATCTCGTCGTCGATCGTCTCCATCCGCTTGCGCGTGAGGGGACCGGTATCCTCGATGGTCTGCGTGCCGTCCGGGTTGGCGCGGGTGTTGAGCACGCCGCGCGGGCCGAAGCGCTTCAGGAATTCCGGGTTCCTCGGATAGTCGACATTCTCCGGCTCCTCGGACGCGTTGAGGTGGTAGAGGCTGCCGAAATACTCATCGAAGCCATGCATGGTCGGCAGGTGCTCGTTGCGGTCGCCGAGATGGTTCTTGCCGAACTGGCCGGTCGCATAGCCCAGGCCCTTCAGGATGCGGGCGATGGTCGGGTCCTCGGGCTTCATCCCTGCCTCGGCGCCGGGCAGGCCGACCTTGGACAGGCCGGTGCGCACCGTCGCCTGGCCGGTGATGAAGGCGGACCGCCCGGCGGTGCAGGACTGCTCGGCGTAGTAGTCGGTGAAGGTCATGCCTTCCTGGAAGATCCGGTCGATATTGGGCGTGCGGAAGCCCATCATGCCGCGGTTGTTGTGGCTGAGGTTCCAGTACCCGACGTCGTCGCCCCAGATGACCACGATGTTCGGCCGCTTCCCGCCGGCGGGCGCGGGCGCCGCCGCCTGGGGGGCCGTCTGGGCCTGGACGGATGGCGTGCCGCCGGCGGCGGCCAGGGCCGCGCCGCCGAGCAGCATCTCGCGGCGTGAAGCTCCGCTCCTCATGGGCGTTCTTCTCCTGTCAGGGGTCCGGGGCGTGGCGGAGCACGCAGCGGAAGCCGATATGGCTCATGCCGGTGTCCACCATCTGGGCGTGGCGCGCGGCCGGCCGGTAGCGCCGGCAATAGCTCGGCGCGCAAAGGAAGCTGCCGCCTTTCACCACTTTCCGGGGGATGCGCACCGTGGGCTGGCCGCGGTCGTAGCTCCCTTCCATGCTGGGGCTGCGCCGGCCGGGCGACCCGCAGCAGGACGGCGCCGGGGCGGCGTCCGGCGAATTGGTGTCCGGCGGCAGATGGCCCGCGGCATACCAGTCGGCAGTCCACTGCCAGACATTGCCGGCCATGTCGAAGAGCCCGTAGCCGTTCGGGGCGTAGGAGCCGACCGGGGCGGTCCGCTCGAAGCCGTCCGCGGCGAAGTTCCGCCAGGGAAGGGGCCCTGCCAGGTATTCGCCCGGTGCAGCCCGTCCGGTGCCAGCTTGTCGCCCCAGACGAACTCCTTGCCCTCCAGCCCACCGCGGGCGGCGAACTCCCATTCCGCCTCGGTCGGCAGCGACTTGCCGGCCCAGCGCGCATAGGCCTCGGCATCCTCGTAGGCCACCTGCACCACCGGATGGCTCTCACGGCCATCGATGCCGCTGCCGGGGCCTTCGGGCCGGTGCCAGCAGGCGCCCGGGGTCCAGTGCCACCAGTTGGTGACGTCGCGCGTGTTGACCGGCCCGTCGGTCGGGCGGAAGACCAGGGCGCCGGGCACCAGCATCGCCGGATCGGCGCCGGGATACTGCGCCGCGTCCAGCGGCCGCTCGGCCACGGTGCGGTAGCCGGTAGCGGCGACGAAGCGGGCATACTCCGCATTGGTGACGGTGGCCGCGTCCATCCAGAAGCCGTCCACCTGCACCGGATGCGCCGGTCGCTCCTCGGGATAATGTCGGTCGGAGCCCATGGTGAACCGGCCGCCGGGGATCACCCGCATGCCGGCGGGCGCGCTTCCGGCCGGCATGCTTGCCGCCATTGACTGCATCGGAACCCATACCTGCCTTCGCCCGGCGCCGGAATGGCGGGGTGGCGGGACTATGGCCGCAAGGTCGGCGGTGTTACCAATGCCGTTCGGGAAACTTATCCTTTGCGCAAAAGCATATGCTGGAAGTCCGCGACCTGATCCTGGTCCGCGCCATCGCCGAGCATGGCAGCCTGGCCCGCGCCGCCCGGGTGCTGGCGGTCGGCCAGCCGGCGCTGACCCGCAGCCTTGCGGGGCTGGAAGCCCGGCTGCGCGGCCCGCTGTTCGAGCGCAGCCGCCGCGGGGTGGTGCCGACCGATCTCTGCCGCGTCCTGCTGGGGGAGGCGGGGGAGATCCTCGACCGGCTGGAACGCCTGGACCGGCACTTGGCCGAGGTGCGCGGGCCGCGGGTTCGAGACGCTTCCGATCGGCGCCGGCGGCTATTCCGCCGAATCCATCGCGGTGCTCGCCGCCGCCCGCATGCTGGACCTCTATCCGAGCACCCAGATCCGGCTCACCACGATGAACTGGGCGGATGTGCCCCGTCTGGTGCGGGAGCGGGAGGCGGTGATCGGCATTGCCGATATCAGCGATCTCGGCGACGCGCCGGACCTGCAGGTCGAGCCCCTGCAGCCGATGCCCGGCGTCTTCCTGGTACGGCCGGGTCACCCGCTGGCCGCGCCGGGCGCGCCGCTGGATTTGCCGCGTATCATGGCCTCGCCCCTGATCTTCCTCGGCCGGGTGCCGCGCCGGGTGCAGGAACCGCTGGTCCTGGCGCGCGAGCAGGCGCGGCAGGCGGGGCGGCTGCATCCCGCCTTCCCGGCGCTGATGCTGGAAAGCCCGACCGCGGCGATCACCGCGGCGCAGGAATCGAATGCAGTGGCGGGCACCACCATCGCGCTGGCCGAGGCGGCGATCGCCGCCGGGCTGGTGGTGCCGCTGCCCTGGCGGGCGCCCTGGATGGAGGTGCGGCTCGGCATCCTGCGGCTGCGCAGGCACCAGCCATCCGAGGCCGAGGCGGCCTTCCTCGACCTGCTGCGCACGGCGGATGCGGAGGCGAACCTGCGGGCCCACCGCTTCCTGGCGGCGCATGGCTTCGATCCGGTGCCCTGACCCTGGCCCCAGGGTTACCTTCCGCCCCCGGCCAGCGCATATAGGGCGAAAGGACCGGCCGCTGGCCGGCGGCGGAAAGGGCGGACCATGGCCTACGACTTCGACCTGTTTGTCATCGGCGGCGGCTCCGCCGGCGTGCGCTGCGGCCGCATCGCCGCGACCCATGGCGCCAGGGTGGGCATCGCCGAGGAGCGCTTCTGGGGCGGCACCTGCGTCAATGTCGGCTGCGTGCCGAAGAAGATCATGGTGAATGCCGCCGAATACGGCCAATGGGCCGAGGATGCCGCGGCCTTCGGCTGGAGCATCGAGAAGCGGGGCTTCGACCTTTCGGTCCTCAAGGCGGCGCGCGACGCCGAGGTGGCACGGCTGAACGGCATCTACGGCAGGCTGCTGGCCGGCGCCGGCTGCACCGTCTTCGACGCCAGGGCGACCTTCATCGACGCGCATACGCTCGATGTCGGCGGTCGTCGGGTGACCGCCGAGAAGATCGTCGTCGCGGTCGGCGGCCGGGCGGTGCGGCCGGGCATCCCGGGCGACGAGCTCGGCATGCTGTCGGACGACGTCTTCGACCTGAAGCAGGTGCCGCGCCGGCTGACGGTGATCGGCAGCGGCTACATCGCGCTGGAATCTGCCTGCGTCTTCCGCGGCCTCGGCGCCGAGGTCGACCTGGTCTACCGCGCCGACCTGCCGCTGCGCGGCTTCGATCACGACATCCGGGTCGCCTTGAAGGAGGCGCTGGACGCACAGGGGATCCGCCAGCATTGCGGCCACCACCCGGCCCGGCTCGACCGCCAGGGCGACCACCTCCGCCTCAGCATCCTGGGCGGGGAGGCGATCGAGGCCGATGCGGTGCTGTTCGCCACCGGCCGGGTGCCGCATACCCAGGGGCTGCATCTCGACGCCGCCGGGGTGATGTGCACCGCGAAGGGCGCGATCGAGGTGGACGAGGAGCACCGCACCACGGCGCCGAACATCTGGGCGATCGGCGACGTCACGGACAAGCTGAACCTGACGCCGATGGCGACCGCGGTCGGCCATGCCCTGGCCGACACGCTGTTCGGCAAGAACCCGCGGAAGGCCAGCTACCTGAACGTCCCGACCGCGGTCTTCACCTCGCCGCCCATCGGCACGGTGGGGATGACGGAAGCGGATGCGGCGCTGCTCGGCCCGGTCGATGTCTATGTCGCCTCCTTCACCCCGATGCGCCACACCATCAGCCGGCGGCCGGGCCGCAAGTCGCTGATGAAGCTGGTGGTCTGCCAGGAGACCCAGCGAGTGCTCGGCGCCCATATGCTGGGCGAGGACAGCGCCGAGATCATGCAGGGGATCGGCATTGCGGTGGCGGCCGGCCTCACCAAGCAGGATTTCGACCGCACCATCGGCATCCACCCGACCGCGGCGGAGGAGTTCGTGACGATGCGGACCCGGACGCGCGAGGCCGGCATCCGTGCGGCGGCGGAATAGCTGCCCCGCAAACCCGCCTGGCACCTGCCGGGTTCACCCCGGGGCGCGGCTGGGCTAGGCTCGCCCCCTCTTTGACCAGGAAACGCTCACAATGACCGCGCGCGGGTGGCACCCCGGAAGCTGGCGGGACATGCCGATCCGGCAGGTTCCCGAATACCCCGATCAGGCGAAGCTGGCCGAGGCCGAGGCACGCCTCGCCCAATGGCCCCCCTGGTCTTCGCCGGCGAGGCGCGGCGGCTGAAGGCCGCGCTGGCCAAGGCCGGCCAGGGCCAGGCCTTCGTCCTGCAGGGCGGCGACTGCGCCGAGAGCTTCTCCGACTTCACCGCCAACGTCATCCGCGACACCTTCCGGGTGCTGCTGCAGATGGCGGTGGTGCTGACCTTCGGCGGCGGCACCCCGGTGGTGAAGCTCGGCCGCATGGCCGGGCAATTCGCCAAGCCGCGCTCCTCCGACGTCGAGACCAAGGACGGCGTCACGCTGCCCTCCTACCGCGGCGACATCGTCAACGGGCCGGACTTCACCGCCGCCGCCCGCGTGCCGGACCCGGCGCGGATGGAATTTGCCTACATGCAGTCGGCCGGCACGCTGAACCTGCTGCGCGCCTTCGCCACGGGTGGGTATGCCGACCTGCACCAGGTGCACCGCTGGAATCTCGGCTTCGTCGAGCGCAGCCCGCTCGCCTCCCGCTACCAGGACCTGGCGGCGCGGATCGACGAGACGCTGGGCTTCATGCAGGCCTGCGGCATGTCGGACCTGCCGCAGGTGCGGGAGACCGACTTCTACACCTCGCATGAGAGCCTGCTGCTCGGCTACGAGCAGGCGCTGACCCGGGTGGATAGCACCACCGGCGACCACTATGCCTGCTCGGCGCATTTCCTCTGGATCGGCGACCGCACGCGGCAGCTGGACGGCGCGCATGTCGAACTCCTGCGCGGGGTGAAGAACCCGATCGGCCTCAAGGTCGGCCCGACCTCCGACCCCGACGAATTGGTGCGGCTGACCGAGATCCTGAACCCCGAGAACGAGATGGGCCGGCTGACGCTCATCTCCCGCATGGGGGCGGACAAGCTGGAGGCCAAGCTGCCGCCGCTGCTGCGCGCGGTCAGGCGGGCCGGCCGCAACGTGGTCTGGCTGTCCGACCCGATGCACGGCAACACCACCAGCGTCGGCGTCTACAAGACCCGGCCCTTCGATGCGATCCTGACCGAGGTCCGCCGCTTCTTCGACGCCCATGCCGCGGAGGGCACCCAGCCCGGCGGCGTGCATGTGGAGATGACGGGCCAGGAGGTCACCGAATGCCTCGGCGGCGCGCACCGGCTGTCGGAGGCCGACCTGGCGCTGCGCTACCAGACCTTCTGCGACCCGCGGCTGAATGCCGAGCAGTCGCTGGAGCTGGCCTTCCTGATCGCGGAGGAGCTGAAGGCGCGCCGCAGCGCCGCGCCGGTCCTGCCAGCGCGCGCAGCCGAATAGGCGGGGGGACAGGCAAGATGGACGGATCGCCGCCGGCAGGACCCAGCGATGCGGCGATCTCCGCCCGCACCGACGCCTATTTCAACCGAACCCGGGCGATCGTGCAGCGCTTCGGCGATGTCCGCGTCACCTATGCGGTCTTCCTCCGCCGCCCCGTGGTCAGCGCACCGCGGCTGGCGGTGGAGTTCCTCGAAGGCGTGGCGCGCGACCGCGGCACCCGCTTCGAGATCGAGCTGATGCACCCGGAAGGCACCTGGGTCGGCGCCGGCGACCCGATCCTCTACCTCACGGGATCGCTGGTCGAGCTTCGCCGACCTCGAGACGCTCTACCTGCAGAAGCTCGGCCCGCCCTGCGTCGCCGCGCACAACGCCTACCAGATGTGCGTCGAGCTGCCGGAGGTCGCCTTCCTGGCGATGGATGCGCGGCACTGCGCCGGCGCCGAGATGGCCAACATGATGGCCTACGCCGCCAGCGTCGGCGGCGCCGCCGCCATCAAGGAAGGCGCCAAGGGCTTCATTGGCAACGCGACCGACGCCACCGCTCACTGGTTCGGCGCGCCGCGCGGCTACGGCACCATGCCGCATGCCCTGATCGGCTATGCCGGCAGTACGCTGCGCGCCGCCGAGATGTTCCAGGAGACCTTCCCGGAGGAGAACCTCACCGTCCTGGTCGATTACTTCGGCCGGGAGGTGACCGATGGCCTGGCGGTCTGCCGCCGCTTCCCCGAGCTCGCCGCGGCCGGCCGGCTCGCGGTCCGGCTCGACACCCATGGCGGCCGCTTCCTCGAAGGCCTCGATCCGGCCGAGAGCTATGCCGTGCTGGAACGCCACGCCCCCGGCGCCATCCGCCGCTACCGGTCGGAGACGGAGCTGCGCCAGCTGGTCGGCACCGGCGTCTCCGCAGCCGCCCTCTGGAGGATGCGGGAGGCGCTGGACGAAGCCGGCTTCCCCAAGGTGCGGATCGTCGCCTCCTCTGGCTTTAACGTGCAGAAATGCCGGGTCATGGCGGATGCCAAGGCGCCGATCGACGTGGTCGGCACCGGCAGCTACCTGCCCGATGTCTGGTCGGAGACCTATGCCACCGCCGATATCGTCGCCTATGACGGCGAGGCGCGGGTGAAGGTCGGCCGCGAATTCCTGCTACGGCGGAACGGCGACCGGAAGAAGCACGGGAACCAGCCCGGCTGAGCCTGCCGGCGCCGCAGACCGCGGGGCGGCGCGACTGGCTGGCGGGCTGGGCCTGCGCGGCCGGGCTGCTCTGCATCTGGGTCAGCTTCCACCTCATGTCGCGGCTGACCGTGCGGCAGGCGCTGACGCCCTGGGACGTGGCGGCGCTGCGCTTCGGCGGCGCCTTCCTCGCCGCCCTGCCGCTGCTGGCCTGGTTCGGCCTGCCGCGCATCCCGCCGCGGCGCTGGCCCGCCATCATCCTCTTCGCCGGGCTCTGCTTTCCCCTGTGTGCCTATGCCGGCTACCAGCTGGCGCCGGCGGCGCAGGGCTCGACCGTGATGGCGGCCGGGCTGCCGGTGGCGGCGGCGCTGCTGAGCGTTGCCATGGGGCAGGGGCGGATCGGCCCCTGGCGGGCGGCGAGCCTCGGCATCGTCGCCGCCGGCTGCCTGCTGCTCGGGACCGCGACCGCCGGCCGTTTCCAGGGCGCCTGGACCGGCACGCTGCTGTTCCTGACCGCCGTCGCCGGCTGGGCGGTCTATACCCTGCTGGTGCAGCGCTGGCGGCTGCGCGCGATCGAGGCGACGCTGACCGTCGCTTTGCTGACCGGGCCGTTCTACCTGCCGGTCTGGTGGCTGTTCCTGCCGTCCAACATGGCCGAGATCCCCTGGCGGGTGGTCGCCACCCAGGCAGCCTTCCATGGCATCGGCTCGGTCATCCTGGCTGGCTTCTTCTATACCCGCTGCGTTGCCCTGCTGGGGCCGGGGCCGACCACCATGATCGGCGCCGCGGTGCCGGGCCTCGCCGCGCTGCTCGCTTGGCCGCTGCTGGGAGAGGCGCTGTCGCCGCTGGCCCTGTTGGCGGTCGGCGTGGTCTGCGCCGGGCTGGCGCTCGCGGTGCTGCGGCCGGACCGGACGGGCTGAGCCGATCCGGGTGCGTGCGTTCGGCCGCGCGCGGCGTTATGCCTGCCCCAATGACCCGCGGACCCTTCCGATGAGCGCCTTCGACACCGGCCTGTTCAGCCCGCCGGGCGGCTTCGCCGTCCGCATCCTGGATCTCTCGGGCGGCAATGGCGCCGACCCGGTCGAGACCATCGGCGGCTTCCAGACGCTGGAGCACGCCAATGCCTTCGCCCGTCGCTACGTGCGCGACAGCATGGAGCGCTGCCGCACCCGCGGCATGCAGCCGGATGCTGTCATCGCCGCCTGGTTCGCCTTCGGCGAGGATGCCGAGGTGGTCGGCGGCGCCGAGCAGGCCTGGCGCAGCGCCGCCGAGCTTGACCGACTTCGCCGCCCGCCCGCCGCAGGATGCCGAGGATCGCAATTGGCGTGCCCTCGACCCCCGCCGCGACGCGGACGACGCCGAGGAGGAGGAGGAGTGAGCCGCCCCGACGACCGCAGCGCCGCAGGGCGTGGAGGTCTGAATCGGCCGGCCAGGACGACGGGCCGCCACAGCGTCCGCTGCGGCGACTTCGCCGACGAGGGCGACCCGGACGAGGAATGGCAGGTCGGCGGCTTCGCCTCGGCCGAGGCCGCCCAGGAATATGCCCGCCGCTTCGTCCGCGCCCAGGTCGAGGACCTGCGCCGCGAGGCCGCATCGCCCGCCGAGCTGGCCGAGATGTACGACCGCTGGGGCGAATACGCCGAGACGCCCGGCTTCGACCTGGCCACCTGGGTCACCCATTGCATCGCCCACCCTGCCGCGCGGAAGCAAGGACACCGACTACGCCGCGCTGGAGCCCTGATCGTGAAACTTCGCTTCGCCCCGTCGCCGACGGGCTACCTCCATGTCGGCAATGCCCGCGTCGCGCTGGTGAACTGGCTGCTCGCCCGCCAGCTCGGCGGTCAGGTGCTGCTGCGGCTCGACGACACCGACACCGATCGCAGCAAGTCCGAATATGCCGAGGCGCTGGAGGAGGATCTCGCCTGGCTCGGCCTCGACTGGGACGAGCATTTCCGCCAGTCCGACCGCATGCCGCTCTATGCCGCGGCCGCCGAGCGGCTGAAGGCCTCCGGCCGGCTCTATCCCTGCTTCGAGTCGGAGGAGGAGCTGCGCTACAAGCGCGAGCAGCAGCTCCGCCAGAAGCGCCCGCCGATCTACGATCGCGGCGCGCTGAAGATGACGAAGGAGCAGTACGAGCGGGCGCTGGCCAACGGCAAGACGCCCTATTGGCGCTTCAAGCTGAACATGCGGGAGGTCACCTGGCTCGACGGCGTGCTCGGCGAGCGCCGGGTCAAGCTGCCGAGCCTCTCGGATCCGGTGCTGCTGCGCGCCGACGGCACGCCGCTCTATACCTTCACCAGCGTGGTGGACGACCTCGAGAGCGGGGTGACGCATATCGTCCGCGGCGAGGACCACGTCACCAATACCGGCGTGCAGATCGACCTCTGGCAGGCGCTCGGCGGCAATCCGGAGAAGCTGCGCTTCATCCACCTGCCGCTGCTAACCGATGCCGATGGCGGGCCGCTCTCGAAGCGCCTCGGCTCGCTCTCGCTGAGGCAGCTGCGCAAGGACGGGGATCGAGCCGGCGGCGCTGGCCGGCTACCTCGCCGCGCTCGGCACCGCGCAAGACCCGGTGCCCGGCCTGCCGCGCGACCTAGTGGCGGGCTTCCGCCTCGTCGCCATCTCCAAATCCGCCGCCCGCTTCGACGTCCAGCAGCTGCTGGCGCTGAACCGCCGGCACCTGCACGAAGCCAGCTTCGAGAGCGTCCGGGCCCTTTTGCCGGAGGGCGCCGACGCGGCCTGGTGGGAGGCCATCCGCGGCAACCTCGACCTGCTGTCGGAAGCCAGGGAGTGGTTCGAGGTGGTGCGCGGCACCGTCGTGCCGCCGCCGCAGGAGGGGGAGGAGGAATTCCTCCGCGCCGCGCTCGCCGCCCTGCCGCCCGCGCCCTGGGACGAGGCGACCTGGGCCGCCTGGACCGCCACGTTGAAGGAGGCGACAGGACGCAAGGGGCAAGGCGCTGTTCCTGCCGCTGCGCCTGGCCCTGACCGGGGAGGAGCATGGGCCGGAGATGAAGACCCTGCTGCCGCTGATCGGGCCGGAGAAGGTGACCCAGCGGCTGCGGGTCGCCGCGGCCGGCTGACCATGCACGCGCCACGATCCGGTCATCTCCGGCGTGGCAGGATGACGATCCCCGTCGCCCCGGTGCCCGCCCATGCGCCTCGACCGCCTGCTGCCGCTCGCCGTCCTTGCCCTGCTCGCCGGCTGTACCCGGCCCGCCGCCGTCTGGGATGGCCGGCGCGGCTATGACGGCAACGGCGACTATGGCTACGACCTCGACGGCTCCCGCGCCGAGGCGCGCGTGTACCGGGCCCGGGCGCCGGGCGCTTATGTCGTGCCCGGCCCGCCCGGCGATCCCTGGGGCCCGCATATCAAGGAGGCCGCCGCACGCTTCCAGGTGCCGGAGCGCTGGATCCGTGCCGTGATGCGGCAGGAGAGCGGCGGGCGGCGATTCGATGCCGGCGGCCGGCCAATCACCTCGCCGGTCGGTGCCATGGGGCTGATGCAGGTGATGCCGCGGACCTACGACACGCTGGCGGCGCAGCACGGGCTGGGCCCGGACCCCTACGCGCCGCGCGACAACATCCTGGCGGGCGCGGCCTATATCCGGGCCATGCATGACCGCTTCGGCGCCCCGGCCTTCCTGGCCGCCTACAATGCGGGGCCGGAGCGGACAGCGGCCTGGCTTTCCGGCAGCATGATCCTGCCGGAGGAGACGGAGAACTACCTCGCCAGCGTCGCGCCGCAGCTTGGCCTGCCGGCCGGGGCGATGGCCCGCCTGCCGGCGGCGCAGGTGGTGGAAGCCGCCGATCTCGGCGCCTATGCCGGCGGCGGCATGCGGGGTGAGGATTATGCCAGGGCCGGCGATGCCGACCCGTCGCTCCGCGCCTATGACGGCGGCGGGCTGGTCACGCCTTGGGCGCCGACCGGGACGCTCCCGCCCCGCCGCTGAGCCGGATGCCGGCCGGGTGCTGCCACCCGGCCGGGCCTTCCTTGCTTACCGGGCTGGCGCGGTGGTGGTGCCGCGATGCGTCGTGTCGTTCATCGGGGTGCGGGTGACGCCGGTGCCGTGGCTAGGGTTGGCGCCGGTGGTGTTGGACCCGGTGGCGCGGTCCACAGCGCGGCCACGGCAGTGCCGGGCGGGTTGCCGCGGGTGCCGTCGGCCGGGGTCGGGGCACTGCCGGTGGCGCGGTCGAGGGTGCGCTGCGTGGCGGTGCTGGGCGGGTTGCCGGGGGTGCCGTCGCGCTGGGCGAGGGCCGGGGCGGCGACGAGAGTGGCGGCGACAAGACCCATGGCGATGTTGCGGATCATGGTTTTTCTCCGTGTGATGGACAGCCAAAAGGCGTCCCGCCCCCGGAGGTTCCCCCGCCGCGCCTTCGCATTCCGGTGGCGGCCCGGCGCCGCAGCGGCCAGGATGCGGCATGGTCGCCGTCCTGCCCTGTCGCCGCTGAACCGCCGCCGCATGCGCGGCCGATGATGCGTTCTGCCGCCGACCGGACTATGGATGCGCCGTGATGACCCTCGACCTGACGCTGCACAACAGCCTGACCCGCACGCGCGAGCCCTTCGCGCCGATCGACCCCTCCCATGTCCGGCTCTATGTCTGCGGCCCGACGGTCTACGACCTGGCGCATCTGGGCAACCGCAAGGCCGGTGGTGGTCTTCGACGTGCTGGCGCGGCTGCTGCGGCGGCTGTTTCCCCGCGTGACCTATGTCCGCAACATCACCGATGTCGAGGACAAGATCACCGCCCGCAGCCTGGAAAGCGGAGAGCCGATCGGCGCCATCACCGCCCGCACCACGGCCGATTTCCACCGCGACATGGCCGCCCTCGGCGCCCTGCCGCCGGACCAGGAGCCGCGCGCGACCGACAGCATCGCGCCGATGATCGCGCTGATCGAGCGGCTGGTCGCCAATGGCCATGCCTATGCCGCCGAGGGCCACGTGCTGTTCAGCGTCGCTTCCTTCCCCGACTATGGCGCCCTGTCGGGCCGCAACCAGGAGGAGATGCTGGCCGGCGCCCGGATCGAGGTCGCCCCCTACAAGCGCGATGCCGGCGACTTCGTGCTGTGGAAGCCGAGCACCCCGGAGCAGCCCGGCTGGGACAGCCCCTGGGGCCGCGGCCGGCCGGGATGGCACATCGAATGCTCCGCCATGTCCTGGAAGGCCCTCGGCGAGGTCTTCGACATCCATGGCGGCGGCCAGGACCTGCTCTTCCCGCACCATGAGAACGAGGTGGCGCAGTCCGCGCTGCGCCTTCGGCACCCGGCCATGGCCCGCTACTGGATGCATAACGGCATGCTCCGGGTCGACGGGGAGAAGATGTCGAAGTCGCTCGGCAATTTCCTGACCGTGCGGGACATCCTGGCGCGTGGCGCCTGGGCCGGGGAGGCCTTCCGGCTGCTGCTGCTGCGCACCCACTACCGCTCGGACCTCGACTTCACCTTTGCTGGGCTCGAGGAGGCCAAGGCCGAGCTTCGACGACCACTACGCCATGCTGGCCCGCGCCATCGAGCCGCCGGCAGGGCACAGGCGAGCCAAGCCGAGATGGCGGAATGGGCGCTGGAGCCGCTGCGCGACGACCTGAACACGCCGCTGGCCCTCGCCCGGCTGCGCGACCTGCGGACGCTGGAGAACGTCGCCAGCGTCGGCGGCTCGGCCGCCACCGTGCTGCACCGCGCCGGCAAGCAATGGCCCGTGGTGCCCGGCGTCGCGGCGCTCGCCTTCCGCGAGGCGGCGGCGGTGCTCGGGATCTGCCAGGGCGAGGCGCAGGCCTGGCTGCAGGGTGGCGAGGACACTGGCTGGGTGGACCAGGCGATCGCCGACCGGTTGGCGGCGCGAAAGGCGCGCGACTTCGCCGCGGCGGACCGGATCCGTGACGAGCTGAAGGGCAAGGAATCCTGCTGGAGGATGGGCCGCAGGGGGACGACCTGGCGGCGCCTGTGACCAAGAACCGGGGGAGAGAGGGCACCTTTCTCCCCCGGGCCCCCACTCACCGCTTTTTCTGAGTCTTAGGAAGTACCGGTTTGACTGCCTCGCCCGAGGATTGGCTGGACGCCATCAAGCGCATCGCGCTGACCGACCCGACGCGGGCCTGGCTGCGGGCGCATCTCGACGCCGCCGGACTGCACGGCGGCGGAGGCAGCGCTGGCCGCGGCGGCGAAGCAGCCGATCGAGGCCTACCGGGCGCTCGCCGTCGAGCTCGCGGTGGCGATGGAGGTCGACGCCGCCCGCCGAGCCGCTGTTGCTGCTGGCCGAGCCGGTAGGGGAGGGGACATGGCGGCTGCGCCCGGCGCTCGCCTTCGGCCTCGGCGCTCACCGGCTGATGCCGGAGGCCCTGGACCCGCGGCGGCAAGCCCGCCGCCGACCTGCACCCGGCGCCGGGCGAGAGCCCCATCGTCGTGCTGGTCCGGCCGCAGCTGGCGGAGAATATCGGCTCGGTCGCCCGCGCCATGGCCAATGGCGGGCTGTTCCACCTGCGGCTGGTGGCGCCGCGCGACGGCTGGCCGCAGGACCGCGCCTGGCGCACCGCTTCGGGCGCCGACCCGATCCTCGACGCCGCACAGGTCTTCCCCGACGTGCCGAGCGCGGTCGCCGATTGCCACCGGGTCTTCGCCACCTGCCCGCGGCCCCGATCACATCGTCATCCCGATCCGCACCGCCCGCGCCGCGGCCGAGGACCTGCGCGAGATCAATGGCCGGGGCCTCCGCACCCGCCGTGCTCTTCGGGCCGGAGCGCGCGGGGCTCGGAGAACGACGACGTCGCCTGCGCCGACACCCTGGTGCGCTACCCGCTGAACCCCGAGCACATGTCGCTCAACCTGGCCCAGGCGGTGATGATCCTGGCCTATGAGTGGTGGACGGCGGCCGAGCCGACGCCGCCGCGCCAGTTGCAGACCAACGAGACCCATGTCGCCACCAAGGGCGAACTGGAAGGCTTCCTCGGCCGTCTGGTGGCGGAGCTGGATGCCGCCGGCTTCCTCGACAACCTGCCGAAGCGGCCGGGTATGGTGCGCAACCTGCGCCACTGGTTCGGAGCGCGGCGAGGTGACCGAGCAGAAAGCTGCGCACCTTGCACGGCGTGGTGACGGAGTTGTCGCGCGGCCGGATGCGGCGGGGCCGGCCGGAGGAGTGAGCTAACCAATACGGTTCTGCGTTGCACCAGAACGTGTACGAATGGATGATCGGTCTCGGCCGATGATGCCGCGGTTCCCGCTTCGCCTCACGGAGACTCCGCCGCATGCGTCGCCCCGGCGCCATTCTGCTCCTGCTGATTGCCTTCGGCCTGCCGCTCGGTGGCTGCCAGGACATGAACAACCAGCAATCGGGTGCCCTGCTCGGCGCTGGCGGCGGCGCCCTGCTCGGCGGCCTCAGCGGTCGGCTGATCGGCGGCAACAACACCGGCGCCGCCGTCGGGGCGTTGGTCGGGGCGCTGGCCGGCGGCTTCGCTGGCAGCGCGATCGGCCAGAACCTGGATGAGCGCGACCGCCAGCGGGCGCAGCAGGCCACCATGCAGGTGCTGGCCCAGCCGGTGCAGGCGCCGCCGGTGCAGCCGGGCCGCAGCTATGCCCCGCCCAAGACCCGCGCGCCCCAGGTCACCTGGCGGTCCGAGAAGAACCCCACCCAGGGCAGCGCCGCGCTGGTCTCGGTGGACCGGCCCGCGGCCGGCGGCGGCGAATGCCGCACGGTGCGAGAGGAGTCGCCTATATCGGCGGCAAGGAGGTCGTGCCAGAACAGCCGGTATTGCGAAGGCGGGAACGGCCAGTGGCAGCCGGCCACCTGATCGCCGGCCTCGCCCTGGCAGCGGCGCTGCTGCTGCCGGGGCCGGTCCCGGCCCAGGGGCTGAAGGGCCCGCCCCCGCCGCAATCGGAGGAGCCGGAGGAGCCCCCTCCGCCCCGCGGCAGCGGCCCCGCCCCGTCGCCCGAGGAAGCCGCGCCCCGCGCGCCGCAGCGCGCGCCGCCAGCGCCGCCGGCACGGCCGGCCGCCGCCCGCCGGCTCGACCTGCAGGTGGTGCGGATGGCCGGCGACCGCCCGGCGCTGACCGTGCAGGGCCCCTTCGCACCAGGCGATGCCGACCGCTTCGAGCAGGTGCTCGACGCCAATCCGGGCATCCGGGAGGTGCTGTTCAACTCGCCCGGTGGCGCGGTGGAGGACGGGCTGGCGATCCGGCCGGCTGATCCGCGCCCGCAGGCTCGCCACCAGGGTGCCGAACGGCGCCGAATGCGACAGCATCTGCACCATGGCCTTCCTGGGCGGCGTGCTGCGGCGGATCGACGGCAACGCCAGAGTATTGCGTCCACATGTTCGCCGCCAGCGACCCAGAGCTGTTCAACCGCCTGACCAACATCATCAAGGAAGGCGGGCCGGACGCGACGCGGGAGGTGATCGAGGTCATGCAGGGCACCGCGGCGCGCATCGCCGCCTCCTGGGCCCGCTACCTGGTGGAGATGCAGGTCTCGCTGCGGCTGATGACCCCGACCTTCCGTACCCGCAACCGCGACGTGTATTGCCTGGACAAGGACGAGCTGCGGGACCTGGTGGTGGTCAACGTGAACTGACCCTGAGCACGCGCTTCGCCAGCTTCCGCGCCAGCGCATAGCCGAGCAGCCCGGCCACCGGCGCCGCCGGCAAGACCAGCAGCCAGCCGATATGCGCGCCATTCACCGCCAGCCCCAACCCGATGCCGAGCATCAGCCCGCCGACCAGGCTGCCCACCACGCCGGCCGTCAGGCCGAGCACCAGGATCTCTTCGCGCGTCACGCTCATGCGACCGGATTAGGCCCTGTCTTCCAGGTTTGACAAGGCCGCGTCCCGCCGACTAAACCCCGGCCTCTTCCTGGGAACGTGGACAAGCCCCAAGGCAACTTGGCCCGGCTTGCGCCCGCCTTGGTCCATTCGGGGCCGGGGCCTACCGGGACAACACCGTAAGGAAGGCCGCAACCCGGAACCGGGAGCGGACGCAGACCAGTATGACCAAGCGTCTCGAATCCAAGTACAAGATCAACCGCCGCCTCGGCGTCAACCTCTGGGGCCGCGCCAAGTCTCCGATCAACAAGCGTGAGACGATCCCCGGCCAACACGGTGCCCGCCGCAAGCAGAAGCCGACCGACTTCGGCGTGCAGCTGATGGCGAAGCAGAAGCTGAAGGGTTACTACGGCAACATCGGCGAGAAGCAGTTCCGCAAGTATTACGAGGAGGCGGTGCGTCGCAAGGGCGATACCTCCGAGAATCTGATCGAGCTGCTGGAGCGCCGCCTCGACGCCGTCATCTACCGGATGAAGCTGGCGCTGACCCCCTTCGCGGCGCGTCAGTTCGTCAACCACGGCCATGTGCTGGTCAACGGCAAGCGGCTGAACATCCCCTCCTACCAGGTCCGCGACACCGACACGATCGAGGTCAAGGAGCGCTCGAAGCAGCTTGACCTGCGTGCTCGACGCGGCGCAGAACGGCGAGCGCGACGTGCCGGAATACATCGAGGTGGATCACCGCGCGATGCGCGGCCGCTTCCTGCGCGCCCCGAAGCTGTCGGACGTGCCCTATCCGGTGCAGATGGAGCCGAACCTGGTGGTCGAGTTCTACTCGCGCTGACCCAGGCTGCCTGACCGAGCCTTCCCGGAACGCCGGGCCCGCAAGGGCCCGGCGTTTTGCGTTGGGCTGGCTGGCGTCGAGCCGGCGATTCGCGTGCCGGGCGGTCTTTCCCAGGACGATCGCAGGCTACCCCGGATAGGCGACGAAGGGCCCGTGCAGCGCCCGCGGCAGCATGGGCATGGCATGCGCCGCCGCCAGCAGCAGCGCCCGCTTCGGCGTCGGCGCCTGGGCGACCGAGGCGCGCAGCCGCTCGAGCCCCTGCGCCCGCTGGCCGTGCCGGATCAGCTCTCCGCCCGACGATCCAGGCATTCTCCGCTTCCGCCCGCCGCTGGATCTGCAGGAAGCGCGACCGTCCGAGCCTCGCCTCCAGCGCCGGGTTGCCCCAGATCGCCAGCATCGCCGGGGCAAAGGCCGCCGGGTCGCGCGCCATGCGATGATAGGCGCTGCCGGCCCGCTGCCGCAGGAAAAGGATGGGCGCCGCGCCCGGCGCCACCGCCCAGGGCCCCTGCAGCGAGAGGCGGATCCAGTACTCCCAGTCCTCCCCGTAGCGCAGCATGGGCGGGAAGGGCCCGGTCTGGCGCACTGCGTCGCGGCGCAGCAGCAGGTGGCCGCCATTGGCGAAGAGGTTCTCGACCAGCAGCGTCTCCAGCAGGTCGCCGGCGGGGAAGGGGCCGGCCTTCCGGCGCAGCGGCGCATCGCCCGGCCCGGCATCCTCCGCCATCACCGCAGTAGCCGCCGCGAGGCGCCGACCGCCTCCGGCGCCGCGGCCAGCGCCGCCAGCAGGCGCGACAGCGCATCGGGCGCCAGCCAGTCATCGGCGTCGAGGAACAGGATCGCCTCGCCCCGTGCCTCCGCCATAGCCCGGCTGCGGGCGGCGGAGACGCCGGCATTCTCCTGCACGATCAGCCGGATCCGCGGGTCGCGCCGTGCCGCCACGGCCTCGGCCGTGCCGTCGCGGGAGCCGTCATCGACGACGATCATCTCCCAATCCGGGAAGTCCTGGGCCAGCACGCTGTCCACCGCCGCGCCGACGAGGCGTGCGACGTCATAGGCGGGAGTCAGGATGGAGACGGCAGGGGCGGGAGTGGCAGAATCGCGGGGCATGGGGCAGGGGTCGCACGCCCAGCCCCATTCCCGGCCTCACACGCGGGCGAAGTACAAACAAAAGCGCGCGGGACAGCGTCTTCCCGGGTCAGACATAGACCGCCTTCATCGCGCCGGGCGGGTAGCGGGTGCCGGCGGCAGCGCCGGTGGGCACGGCGGCCGAGATGCGGGCCACATCCTCCGGGGACAGCACCACGCCGAGCGCGCCGAGGTTCTCCTCGATCCGCGGCAGGTAGCGCGTGCCGGGGATGGCGACCACGTCCTCGCCCTGCGCCAGCAGCCAGGGCCAGCGTCCAGCTGCGCCGGCGTGCAGCCCTTCTCCGCGGCGATCGCCTCCATCTTCGCCACCAGGGCGCGGTTGGCGGCGAATTCGCCTCCTGGAAGCGCGGATGCGCCGCCCGCCTGCCGTCCACCTGGGCGGAATTCTGGATCGCCCCGGTCAGGAAGCCGCGGCCGAGCGGGCTGTAGGCGACGAAGCCGATGCCGAGCGCCGTGGTCGTCGCCCGGGTCTCCTCCGCCTCCTCCCGGTACAGCAGCGAGTATTCGGTCTGCACGCAGGCGATGGGGTGGACGGCGTGCGCCCGGCGGATGGTCTCCGGCCGGGCCTCGGACAGGCCGAGGAAGCGGACCTTGCCTTGTTCCACCAACCGCTTCATCGCCCCGACCGTCTCCTCGATCGGCACGTTCGGGTCGACGCGGTGCTGGTAGTAGAGGTCGATCACCTCGACCCTGAGCCGCCGGAGCGAGGCCTCGCAGGCCTGCTGGACATAGTCGGGGCTGCCGTTGACGCCGTTCGGGCCGCCGGGGTTCTGGGTCTGGCCGAACTTGGTCGCCAGCACCACGCGGTCGCGCACGCCCGCAGCGCGCGGCCGAGGACTTCCTCATTATGGCCCCAGCCATACATGTCGAAGCTGTCGAAGTGGTCGATGCCGCGGTCGATGGCGGCGCGGACGAGATCGACAGAGGCGGCGTCGTCCGCCTCCCCGTAGACGCCCGGAGAGCGACATGCAGCCGAGGCCGAGGGCGGCGACGCAAAGGCCGGTCCGGCCCAGGCTGCGGTGCGGCAAATCGGCCATGCGTTTCCCCGTTCGTGCTTCGCCGGGGAAGCCTAGCAGGGTCGCGGGCCGCGTCGAGTGCGGCCCGCCCGGGCCAGGGCCCGGGCGGGTGGCGTCTGGCTCAGGCCTCGGCCGAGACCGGGATGCCCTTGTCCTTCATCAAGGTCGAAAGCTCGCCGGCCTGGAACATCTCCATAATGATATCGCAGCCACCGACGAACTCGCCGCCGACATAGAGCTGCGGGATGGTCGGCCAGTTGGTGTAGGCCTTGATCCCCTCGCGGATCTCCATGTCCTCCAGGACATTCACGCCCATGAAGGGCACGCCCAGGTGCGAAAGGATCTGCACCACGCGGGCGGAGAAGCCGCATTGCGGGAAGACCGGCGTGCCCTTCATGAACAGCACGACGGGGTTCGCCTTGAGGTCGGCCTCGATGCGCTCGAACACCGGATTGGTCATCGCTCTCATCCTTCCTGCGATCGCTGGCGGCGCGGTGGCGCGCCGGTTGTCCTGGAACGGTGCCGGGTTCAGCCCGGCACCGAGGTTTGCAAGGCGAGGGCGTGCAGCTCGCCCCCATGCGGCCGCGCAGCGCGGCATAGACGATCTGGTGCTGCTGCACCCGGCTCTTGCCCTTGAACGCCTCGGAGACGACGGTCGCGGCATAGTGGTCGCCGTCGCCGGCCAAGTCCTCGATCGTGACCTGGGCATCGGGCAGGGCCGCCTTGATCAAGGCCTCGATCTCCGCCGGCTGCATCGCCATCCGCCTAAGCCCCCCAGCTTCCGCCATCAGCGCCGGCAGGGTGCGCTCATGCGCGCCTCTGCAAGCTTCGCGACGGATATGGACTGTCCGCCGGGCAGAACCAAGGCCTCCCCGCCGCTCCGGCCGATCCGGATGGCCGGGACCCCGGCGGCCTGGGCCGCGGCCAGCACCGCGTCGCCGTCCCGCACCGCCAGCAAATAGCGCCCCTGGTCCTCGCCGAACCACCAGCCATGCGCCGGGATGTATGCCGGACCTGCCGCGAGGGTCGCGCCGGTGCCGCCGGCCATCGCCATCTCCGCCGCCGCCACCAGCAGCCCGCCATCCGAGAGGTCGTGGCAGGCGGCGACCAGCCCCTGGCGGATCCAGCCGCGCACCGCGTCGCCGTTGCGTCGCTCGGCCACCAGGTCGACCGGGGGCGGGGCGCCTTCCTCCCGCCCGGCGATCTCGCGCAGCCAGAGCGACTGGCCGAGCCAGCCGCGGGTCTCGCCCACCAGCACCAGGTCGAGGCCGGGCTGCAGGCCGAGGCCGGTGGCCTGGGCCACGTCCTCCAGCACGCCGACGCCGCCGATGGCGGGGTCGGCAGGATGCCGCGGCCCTTCCGTTTCATTGTAGAGTGAGACGTTGCCGCTCACGACAGGGAAGTCGAGCGCGGTGCAGGCCGCCGCCATGCCGCGGACGGCCGAGGCGAACTGCCCCATGATCTCGGGCTTCTCGGGATTGCCGGAATTCATGTTGTCGGTGATCGCCAGCGGCAGTCCGCCGGTCGCGGTGATGTTCCGCCAGGCCTCGGCCACCGCCTGCTTGCCGCCCTCCTCGGGGTCGGCCAGGCAGTAGCGTGGGGTGCAGTCGGTGGTCATCGCAAGCGCCCGCCGGCTGTCCTCGATCCGGACGATGGCGGCATCCGCCGCGCCCGGCCGCCGCGCGGTCTGGCCGCCCACCATGCTGTCATACTGGTCCCAGATCCAGCGGCGGGAGCAGAACATCGAGGCTGCCGAGGAGGGTCAGCAGCGCCGCCCCAGGCCCGACCGGGTCGGCGATGGCGGTGGCATCCAGCACCGGCTGCTTCGGCGTCTCGGCGGTCGGCCGGCGGTAGAGCGGGGCCTCGGATTCCAGCGGTGCCAGCTCGATATCGGCCTCGAGCTGGCCCTTGTGCTTCAGCACGATGCGGCCGGTATCGGTCAGGTGGCCGATGACGGCGAAGTCCAGCTCCCACTTGGTGAAGATCGCCTCCGCCACGTGCTCGCGCCCGGGCTTCAGGATCATCAGCATGCGCTCCTGGCTCTCGGAGAGCATCATCTCGTAGGCGGTCATGCCGGTCTCGCGCTGGGGCACGTTGTCGAGCACCAGCTCGATCCCCATGCCGCCCTTGCCGGCCATCTCCACGCTGCTGCTGGTCAGGCCGGCGGCGCCCATGTCCTGGATGGCGACGATGGCGTCGGTCGCCATCAGCTCGAGGCAGGCCTCGATCAGCAGCTTCTCGGTAAAGGGATCGCCGATCTGGACGGTCGGGCGCTTCTCCTCCGAGATCCGCGGTGGATCCGGTGCTGGCCATGGTGGCGCCATGGATGCCGTCGCGCCCGGTCTTGCCTACCGACATAGACCACCGGGTTGCCGACGCCGCTGGCGGCCGCGGTGAAGATGCGGTCGGCGCGGGCGATGCCGACGGTCATGGCATTGACCAGCGGGTTGCCGTTGTAGCGGGGGTGGAAGTTGACCTCGCCGCCCACGGTCGGGACGCCGACGCAATTGCCGTAGCCGCCGATGCCGCGCACCACGCCGTCGATCACCTGCTTCATCCGCGGCGCGTCGGGCATGCCGAAGCGGAGGGCATTGAGGTTGGCGATGGGGCGGGCGCCCATGGTGAAGACGTCGCGCAGGATGCCGCCGACCCCGGTCGCCGCGCCCTGGTAGGGCTCGATGAAGGAGGGGTGGTTGTGGCTCTCCATCTTGAAGACCGCGGCCAGCCCCTCGCCGATGTCGATCACGCCCGCATTCTCGCCCGGACCCTGGATCACCCAGGGAGCCTTGGTCGGCAGCTCCTTCAGCCAGACCCGGCTCGACTTGTAGGAGCAGTGCTCCGACCACATGACCGAGAAGATGCCGAGCTCGGTTAGCGAGGGTTCGCGGCCGAGGATGGCGAGGACGCGGTCGTACTCGTCCGGCTTCAGCCCGTATTCGGCGGCGAGCTGGCGGGCCCGGTCGGGGGTGAGAAGGGCTGGGGTCTGGGTCATGCGAGGGGCTCGGAAAGCGCGCCCGAAAGCCGGGCGAATGGCAAGGGGAAGGCGGCACGGCGGGGTGCCGCCGGATCACGCCGTGGCCAGCGTCGCCGCCAGGCTCTCAAACAGCGGCAGGCCGTCGGTGCCGTCGATCTCCGGGTCCACCTGGTTCTCCGGATGCGGCATCAGGCCGAGCACCCGCAGGTTGGGCGAGAGGATGCCGGCGATGTTCCGCGCGCTGCCGTTGCGGTTGGCGGCTTCCGTCACCGCGCCGGCCGGGGTCGCGTAGCGCAGCGCCACCAGCCCCTCGGCCTCCAGCCGGTCGAGCGTCGCATTGTCGGCGAAGTAATTGCCGTCGCCATGCGCCATGGTCGAGCGGAAGAGCTGGCCCTGCCGGAAGCGGTTGGTATAGGGCGTGTCGGTGCGCTCCACCCGCATGTGGCAGTCCATCGACAGGAAACGCAGCGTCGCGTTCCGCAGCAGCGCGCCGGGCAGCAGCCCCGCTTCCGTCAGCATCTGGAAGCCGTTGCAGACGCCGAGCACGTGGCCGCCCTTCTGCGCGAAGGCCTTGACCGCCTGCATGATCGGGCTCTGCGCCGCCATGGCGCCGCAGCGGAGATAGTCGCCATAGGAGAAGCCGCCCGGCAGTACTCACCAGGTCGATGCCCGCCGGCAGCGCGGTGTCGCGGTGCCAGAGCATCTCCGGCTTGCGGCCGGTCACCTGCTGCAGCGCGAGCGCCATGTCCCGCTCGCGGTTTGTGCCGGGGAAAAGGACGATTCCAGCGCGCATCACCACATCATCCCCGTCATGTTACCCCTGCAATACCCGCAGCCAGTGCAGGCCACCGAGCACCAGTATCGTCACCAAGGTCGCCAAAGTCGCCGCCGTCATCCAGCGGTTCAGCTTGAGCTTCTGCTGCTCCAGCCAGCCGGGCCGCCGCGCCGCCCGGACCGCGGGCAGCCGTTCCTCCCGCCAGCGCAGGCCGAAGGCGATCAGCACCGTCAGCACGAGCAGGATCAGGAGGGAAAGCTTGACCATGCCGTCAGGCGATCTCGACGCGGAAGCTCTCGATCACCGTATTCGCCAGCAGCTTGCGGGCCATGGCCTCGGCCACCTGCTTCGCCGCCGCCGCGTCGGTCCCGGCGATCTCGAGCTTGATCACCTTGCCCGCGCGGACCTCGCCGACGCCCTCGAAGCCGAGCCCCGCCAGCGCATGCCCGATCGCCTTGCCCTGCGGATCGAGCACGCCCGCCTTCGGCATCACCGTCACCAGTACCTTCATGTCACGTCACCGCCCAGCAGACGCCGCCCGTAGCGGCCATAGAGGTAGCAGCCATAGCTGCCGATCACCGCGAAGATCAGCGGCCAGGTCGTCGCCGGGAAGAGCCCCAGCAGGGAGAGCAGGGCGTAGAAGCCGATGACGGCGCAGAGCACCACGACCGCCTCGAGGAAACGCGTCAGCATCGGCCGCACCCCTACTGCATCATCTCGGGACCCTTGAGGTCCCTGACCCCGGCCTCGGGCAGGATGCCGAGGCGGCGGGCGACTTCCTGGTAGCCTTCCTCGACCTTGCCGAGGTCCCGGCGGAAGCGGTCCTTGTCCATCTTCTCGCCGGTCTTGCTGTCCCAAAGCCGGCAATTGTCCGGACTGACCTCATCGGCCAGGACGATCCGCATCTCCTCGTTCTCGTACAGGCGCCCGAATTCGATCTTGAAGTCGACCAGCGAGATGCCGACCCCGAGGAAGAGGCCGGTGAGAAAGTCGTTGATCCGGAGCGTCAGCGCGACGATGTCGTCGAGGTCCTGAGTGGCGGCCCAGCCGAAGGCGGTGATGTGCTCCTCGCACACCATCGGGTTCTTCAGCGTCGCGTTCTTGTAGTAGTACTCGATGATCGAGCGCGGCAGGCGGGTGCCCTCGGCGATCCCGGAGGCGGGTCGAGAGGCTGCCGGCGGCGACGTTCCGCACCACGACCTCGAGCGGGATGATCTCCACCTCGCGGATCAGCTGTCTCCCGCATGTTCAGCCGGCGGATGAAATGGGTCGGCACGCCGATATCCATCAGCCGCATCATGAGGTATTCGCTGATGCGGTTGTTCAGCACGCCCTTGCCGGTGATGGTGCCCTTCTTCTCGGAATTGAACGCCGTGGCGTCGTCCTTGAAGTACTGCACGAGGGTGCCCGGCTCCGGTCCCTCGAACAGGATCTTGGCCTTGCCCTCGTAGAGCTGCCGGCGTCGCGCCATGGTCTGATCGGTCCTTCCTGCTGCCGCGCGCCCCGGGCCCGGCGCCTGGCGCCCCGGCGGGCCGGGCGCACCGGCAGCGCCCCTATAGCAAGGGGGGCGCCCAACCGCCACGGGTGGGGGTGGGACGGGCAGACCCGCGTGCCGCGCCTAGCGGGCGAGCGCCCCGGGCAGCAGGCTGGCCACAACCTCCGTTCCGCTGGCATAGAGCACGAGGTCGGGCCCCATCGCGGCATAGCGGTAGCCGGGAAAGTAAGGCAGCAGCACCGCCAGCCCGGGCGGCAGCGGCGGGCGGGGCAGCCCGGGCGGCAGCGCCCGGCCCTCGCCGACCGGCAGCGGCCGGCCGGCGGGGCGCCAGTCCGGGTTGGCCAGGAGCCAGTGCCGCACCAGCTTCCCGGTCGATCGGCCGGAGCGTCGGCCCGTCCTCCCGTACCGGGAGGGGGCCGCGCGGGGCGGCTTCGGCAGCCGGGGCCGGCTTCTCCGTGGCCCGCTTCGCCATCTCCCGTTTGCCGGTCCGGCCAGGCGCGGCGCCCTTGGCCGGCGGCGGCGCGGTCCGGCTGGCGGGCTTCCCGGAGGGCGGCTTCGGCGGCGCCGGCGGCTTAGGCAGCGGCTGGGCCCGGGCTGCCGCGGCGACCACCAGCCCCGCCAGGCTCAGCAGGGCCCGCCTGCCTGCTTTCATGCGGGCGGCGCTCCGCCGGCCACCGGCCGGAAGGCGGCTGTCCCTGCCGGACCGGCGGCGAAGCGCCAGCCCAGCGTGCCGTCCGCCGCGATCGCCAGCAGGCTGGCGCAGACCGTGCCGAACCCGCCTTCCGGCGGCACCCGCAGCGTGTCGGCGCGGCTCTCGGCAATGCTGTCATCGGCCAGCAGCGCCTCCCACCCCGCCCAGTCCCCCGTCGCCGGGTCCGGCACCGGCGCGGCGCGGAAGCGCGGCAGGTACCGGGCAGTGCGCGGGCTGGCCAGGTCGTTCGGGTCATGCGCGGTGACCATCGACAGGCCGGGCGGCAGCGGCAGCGCCTCGGGCCGGCCGCGCCCCTCACCGCGTAGGAAGATGCCGCCCCGGCGGTCGGCGACGACCATGTTGAAGGGCCGCCATTCGGCGGCGGGCAGGGCGCCGATGGCGGCGGCCGCCGCCGCGGCGGTGGCTTCGCGCAGCGCCAGTAGCGGCAACTCGCCACGGCTGCGCTTGTTCGGCGCCGGGCCCAGGCTGCCCGGCCGGTTCAGCACCGCAGCCATGACGCCGGCGCGGTTGGCGGCCATCCAGGTGCCGCCGCTCAGCCGGTCCCGCCCGCCGGTGACCGTGGGGGCATCCGGCCACCAGGCGCCCGGCGGGTCCCAGGCGCGGTCCAGCATTTCGTCGCGGTTGGCGGCGGCCAGCACCGGCCAGGCATGGCCGGGCCGGTGCAGCAGGATCACCGTGCACATGCGCGCAGCCCCCGGAGGCCGGGGCCGCTGCGCCGCACCAGCGGCGGTAGTAGCCGTAGGGAGGCGGCGGGGGCGGCGGCGCGTAGTAGCGCGGCGGGGGCGGCGGCGGGAAATAGGCCGGCGGCGGGCCGTAATAGGCCGGCGGCGGCGGCCGGTAATAGACCGGCGGCGGGGGCGGCCGCCAGTAGCGCGGCGGCGGCGGGCGGTAGAAGCCCGGCCCCGGCCCGTACCAGTAGCCATGCGCCTCGGCCGGCGATGCCAGCGCCAGGGCGCCGAGCCCGGCCGCGACGGCAAGGAACAAAACCCTCAGGCGGCGTATCACGGCAACCCTCCTCATCGACATCCCATATAGGCGCGCGGTGAGGCGGAAACGCGGCGGCGGGACGGCCCGCCCTGGGCAGCGGCATCACGCCGCCGCGAAGACCCTGGCGAAGACCGTGTCGACATGGCGGAAGTCCCGCTGCGGGTCCATCGCCGTCGCCAGGGCCGCGGCATCCAGCTTGCCGGCGACCGCCGGGTTGGCCAGCAGGTTCTCGGCGAAGCGCCGCGCATCGGCCTTGCCGAGCCGGGTCCAGGTCGCCATCGCCGCCTGCTGGACCGCGGCGTAGCTGTCCTCCCGGCTCAGCCCGGCCTGGGTCAGCGCCAGCAGCACCTTCTGGCTGTGCACCACGCCGCCGAGGCTCTCGAGGTTCTCCTGCATGCGCTCGGGGTAGACGGTAAGCTTCTCCATCATGCCGGTGGCGCGGGGAGAGGGCGAAGTCGAGGCCGATGCAGGCATCCGGGCCGATCACCCGCTCGACGCTGGAATGGCTGATGTCGCGCTCGTGCCAAGGGTCACGTTCTCCAGCGCCGGGACGACATGGCTGCGCACCAGCCGGGCGAGGCCGGTCAGGTTCTCCGACAGCACAGGGTTGCGCTTGTGCGGCATGGCGGAGGAGCCCTTCTGGCCGGCGTGGAAGAACTCCTCAGCCTCCCGCACCTCGCTCCGCTGCAGGTGCCGCACCTCGGTCGCCAGCCGCTCGATGCCCGAGGCGACCACGGCGAGCGCGGCGAAGAAGGCGGCATGCCGGTCGCGCGGGATCACCTGAGTCGAGACCGGCTCCACGGCGAGGCCAAGCCGTTCCGCCACGAAGGCCTCGACCCGCGGATCGACACTCGCAAAGGTGCCGACCGGGCCGCTGATGGCGCAGGTGGCGATCTCGGCCCGGGCGGCGACGAGCCGGGCGCGGTTGCGGGCGAATTCGGCATAGTGGCCGGCCAGCTTCAGCCCGAAGGTTGTCGGCTCGGCGTGGATGCCGTGGCTGCGGCCGATGGTCGGGGTGTACTTGTGCTCCTCCGCCCGGGCCTTCAGCGCCGCCAGCAGGGCGTCCACATCGGCGATCAGCAGGTCGGCGGCGCGGGTCATCTGCACCGCGAGCGCGGTGTCCAGCACGTCGGAGCTGGTCAGGCCCTGGTGCATGAAGCGGGCCTCTGGGCCGATGCCTTCCTGCATCCAG
Source organism: Dankookia sp. P2 (assembly GCF_050632255.1). Lineage (NCBI taxonomy): Bacteria > Pseudomonadati > Pseudomonadota > Alphaproteobacteria > Acetobacterales > Roseomonadaceae > Dankookia > Dankookia sp. P2. Next base: position 5,063,986 of record NZ_CP192581.1, read on the forward strand.
GTCAGGAAGGCGATCACGTCGTGCCGCGTCACCCGCTCGATCGCGTCGATCGCCTCGACCTCGGCCGGCCCGATCGACGCCGCGCGGGGCGTGCCCTTCTCCCGGATCACCCGGGCGGCCTCGGCCGGGATGGAGCCGAGTTCGGCCATCGCCTCGGCGGCCAGGGCCTCGATCTCGAACCAGATCCGGAAGCGCTCCTCGGGGGACCAGATCGCGGCCATCTGCGGGCGGGTGTAGCGGGGGACCATCCGGGCCTCGGGCGTTCGGGCGGCCGCGCGGCGGGCGCGGCAGCGGTGCGGCAATCGATGGCGGGGGTTTGAACCGGCGGCCGGTGGCTTGGCAAGGGCACGCCGGATTCCGTCCGCGGGGTTGCAAAAAGATTGCCGAATATTTATGTGCGGCCGGATGACCACCCGGGCTCGCCCCCGACCATCCAAGGCCGCAGGATACCCCCGACATGCCCGATTGGCTCGTCCCGCTTACCCAGGTGCTGTTCATCGACATCGTCCTCGCTGGCGACAACGCCATCGTGGTTGGCATGGCCGCAGCCGGCCTGCCGGTGGACCAGCGCCGCAAGGCGATCTTCTGGGGCATCATCGCCGCCACGATCATGCGGATCGGCTTCGCCGCGGCGACCGCGCAACTGCTGGCCATCGTCGGCATCACCCTGGCCGGCGGCGTGCTGCTGCTCTGGGTCTGCTGGAAGATGTACCGAGAGCTGCGCGACGGCGGCCATGGCGATGCCTCCGAGGCGGAACTCGCCGCGGCGCAGGAAGCGGCGCCGCGCAAGACGCTGCCGCAGGCTATTACCCAGATCCTGGTCGCCGACATCTCGATGAGCCTCGACAATGTCCTGGCCGTCGCGGGCGCCGCCAAGGACCATACCTGGGTGCTCGTGGCGGGCCTGGCGATCTCGGTCGTGCTGATGGGCGTGGCGGCGACGCTGATCGCCAACCTGCTGAACAGGCATCGCTGGATCGCCTGGGTCGGCCTGCTGGTGATCCTCTATGTCGCCGCCGACATGGTCTGGCAGGGCACCCATCAGGTCGCCGACACGGTGCCGGGCGCCTATGCCTTCCTCATGCTGCCGCTCGGCTACCTGGCCTTGCCGGATGTCTTCCCTGCCTGGATGTGGGCGGCGGCGACGCTGGCGCAGGTGGTGGTGATCGCCGCCCTCGCGGCGGCGACGGTCGGCGCCATCCGCCGCCTGGGAGGGGCGGAGGCGCCGCAGGCCGCGCCGCCGCGGGCGCCGGCGGCGACCGCCGCGGCATTGCGGCCACAGCTCAGCCCGGCCGAGTAGCCGGCCCAGACCGCCGAGGCGGGCGGCGCGCCCGGGACGGCCGGCGGCTTCACAGGCCGCCGCGCCTCCCCTAGCTTGCCGGCCGCCGGAAATCCGGCCAAATCGCCCAACATTACTTCTGGCCGGAGACGTCGCCGAATGGACATGACCTCGCTCATGGCGAGCTTTAACTGGTTCACGCTCACTGAAATCCTCGGCGTGAACATCATCCTGTCCGGCGACAATGCCGTGCTCATCGCCCTCGCCGCGGCCGGCCTGCCCGCGGCGCAGCGGCCTCGGGCCATCATGTTCGGCATGGTGCTGGCCGTGGTGCTGCGCATCATCCTCAGCCTCGCGGCGGTGCAGCTGCTGGCCGTGCCGGGCCTGCTGCTGGTCGGCGGCCTGCTGCTGCTGTGGATCGCCTTCGGGTTCTTCAAGGAGCTGCGGGCCGAGGACAAGGCCGACGAGACCGGCCACCACGAGCCCGCCGAGGTCAAGACCATGGCGACGGCGCTGCGCCAGATCGTCGTCGCCGATGTCTCGATGAGCCTCGACAACGTTCTGGCCGTGGCCGGTGCGGCGCATGGCAACATGCCGATGCTGATCCTCGGCCTGGTCATCTCGATCCTGCTGATGGGTGTCGCCGCGACCCTGATCTCGAAGCTGCTCGAACGCTACCGCTGGATCGCCTATGTCGGCGTGGCGCTGATCGTCTGGATCGGCCTCAAGATGATCTACGAGGATGTCCATCGGCTCGGCCTGATGGGCAGCGAACATGCCGCGCTGCAGCAGCGCCCGGCGCTGGTTGCCGCGCCGGCGGCCGCCCTGGTCGGATCCCCGGCCGGCCTGACCGGCTGATGCGGCACGGGGCCCTGCGCGCGGCGGGCCTCGCCGGCGCGCTGGCCCTCGCCGCCTGCGCGGCGCCGCCACCGCCGCCCGCGGCCGCCCCCTCGCCCTCGCGGCGCGGCTGCCGGAGGAGGCGGCCGGGTTCCGCCGCGGCGCCACCCTGCCGCTGCCGCAGCGGCTGGACGGGCAGGGAGGTGGCCTACGCCACCCGCGGCCGGATCGCCGCCGGCGCCATCCTCGAGCTCTATCGCCTGCCCGAGGGGCCGGTGCCGCCTGGCGCCGGCACCCCGGCCGCCGCTGCGGCGCTGGACGCGTTGCTCGATGAGGCCCTGCGCGCCCCCGGCCACCGCCAGCAGCGGGAGACCGCGCGCCTGATCCTGCCGGGCGCCGCCGATCCCGACCTTACCTGTGCCGAGACCACCGGCACCTATGGGCGGGAGCGGGTGCGGGGCCTGCTCTGCGCCGGCGGCATCGACGGCAGCCTGTTGCGGCTGCGGGTAGCCATGCCGCAGCGGGAGCCGGCGCCGGCCGATCCGCGCGCCTTCGCCACCGCCATCCTGGCGGCGCTGCGGGGCCCGTGACATCGCGGCCCCGCCACCCTACTCCCGCAGGACATGACCCTCCCCGAGCACGACCCGATGCGGGTCTTCGACCGTCGCCTGGTGCGGCTTCGCCGCGACCCGCGCCGCCGCCACCGTGGCGCAGGTGACGCCGGTGCTGGAGGCGGCGGCCGACCGGCTGCTCGACCGGCTGGACGACACCACGCGGCGCTTCTCCCGGGCACTCGAGATCGGTGGGCGTGGCGTGGTGGCGCCGCTGCTGCGCGCGCGCGGCATTCCCTTCGTCGTGTCGATGGACCTCTCGGCGCGGATGGCGGCCGGGGCAGGGGGCCTCGCCGTTGCCGGCGACGAGGAATGGCTGCCCTTCGCCCCGGGCAGCTTCGACCTCGTGGTGGCGAACCTGTCGCTGCACTGGGTGAACGACCTGCCCGGCGCGCTGGTGCAGATCCGCCGGGCACTCAGCCCGGACGGGCTGTTCCTCGCCGCGCTGCCCGGCCTCGGCACCCTGCAGGAGCTGCGCGAGGCGCTGGCCGGCGCGGAGGCCGAGTTGCGCGGCGGGATGTCGCCGCGCGTCTCGCCCTTCCCGGAGCTGCGCGACCTGGCTGGGCTGCTGCAGCGGGCCGGCTTCGCCCTGCCGGTGGCGGATGGCGAGGCGCTGCCCATCCGCTACCGCAACCCCCTGGCGCTGTTTCAGGACCTGCGCGCGGCGGGCGAGGCCAATGCGGTGCGGGCGCGCGACCCGCGGACCCCGCCGCGGGCGCTGCTGCCGCTGGCGGCGAGCCGGCTGCCGGAGGATGCCGAGGGCATCCCCGCCAGCCTGCGCCTGCTTGTGATGACCGGCTGGTCGCCGCATGAGAGCCAGAGCAAGCCGGCCCGGCCGGGCAGCGCGACGGTACGGCTGGCCGATGCGCTGGGCACCGAGGAGCGCGGCGCGGGGAGGCGACCGGGCGCGGGCCCGCCCACTGAGCGTGCCTTGCGCAAGCGTGTACGGCTCGCAACCGGTGGGACCGCCCCGCGCTTGCTTCCCGCGGCCCCCACGCGCATGTTGATACCCATTCACTCCCGCCAGAGACAGCCGAGCACCATGGATCAGCAGGGCGGCGATTCACGCCGCATCACCATCCATTCCCCCGAGGATTTCGCCGGCATGCGCCGGGCCGGCCAACTCGCGGCCGAGACCCTCGACATGATCACCCCGCATGTCCGCCCCGGCGTCACCACCGCAGAGCTGGACCGGCTCTGCCACGAGCACATCCTGGCGGCGGGGGCGACCCCGGCGCCGCTCGGCTACCGTGGCTACCCGAAATCGATCTGCACCTCGATCAACCACGTGGTCTGCCACGGCATCCCGGGCGAGCGGGTGCTGGCCGATGGCGACATCGTCAACATCGACGTCACCGTCATCCTCGATGGCTGGCATGGCGACACCAGCCGGATGTACGTCGCCGGCACCGCCTCGACCAAGTCGAGGCTGCTGCTCGACGTCACCTATGAATCGCTGATGCTGGGTGTCGCCGCGGTGAAGCCGGGGGCGACGCTCGGCGATATCGGCCATGCCATCCAGGTCTTCGTCGAGCGGCACCGTTTCTCCGTGGTGCGCGACTTCTGCGGCCACGGCATCGGCCGCCGCTTCCATGAGCCGCCGAACGTGCTGCATTTCGGCCGCCCCGGCGAAGGCCCGGTGCTGAAGCCCGGGATGTTCTTCACCATCGAGCCGATGGTGAATGCCGGCCGGCCGGACGTGAAGATCCTCGACGACGGCTGGACCGCGGTGACCCGCGACCGCAGCCTCTCGGCGCAGTTCGAGCACATGGTCGGCGTGACCGAGACGGGGTGCGAGGTCTTCACCTACTCCCCCGCCGGGCTGCACAGGCCGCCCTATAGCGGCTGACGGTAGGGGCAGCCGGCGCTTGACGGTCCCTTTTCGGCTCAGGTAAGTGAATGAGATGGACATTCACTTTGGTCCGGCTATGCAGCTCGCTCCCTTCCTCGCCGCCTCGCCGCCTCGCCGCTGGTGCAGTTGCATGCGGCCGCGGGGCTTGCCGCCTTCGCCCTCGGCACCTGGCAGATTGCCGCGCCGAAGGGGACGCGGACGCACCGGCGGCTTGGCTTGGCCTGGCTCGCGCTGATGCTGGCCTTGGCACTCTCCTCCCTCGGGATCACCGGGCGATGGGGGGCAGGTCACCTGTCCTGGATCCACGGCCTGTCATTCTTCGTCCTTGCCCTGCTGCCGGCCGCCCTGGTGCATGCCCGCCGTGGCCGGATCGCTGCCCATCGCCGGCTGATGCTGGCCCTGTTCTTCGGCGCGCTGGTCGTCACCGGCGCCTTCACCTTGACGCCCGGCCGGCTGATGGCGAGGATCGTCTTTTCGTAGACGAAATCTCCGGATTCGTTATCATCGCGCCGGTCGGGCAACCAGCGGGCGGGCATGATGGGCAAGGCGGATCCGAGGTCTGGGCTGTCCGATGCGGGCCTGTCCCGCCTGCTGTCCCTGCCGGAGCCGGTCCGCACGTCCGCCACGCCGCGCCGCCGCGCCTCTCCCGCGCCCCGTCTGCCCGGCCTCCTGCCCGAAGGGACGGAGGATGCGGAGGAGCGCCCCGGCCATCTTGGCCACCGCGCCCGGATGCGCCAGCGCCTGCTCACCGCCGGGCCGGAAGCGGTGCTGGACCACGAATTGCTCGAGATGGTGCTGTTCCTCGCCCTGCCGCGGCGCGACACCAAGCCGATCGCCCGCGCCCTGCTGGCCCGCTTCGGCAGCTTCGCCAATGCCATCGCCGCCCCGCCGATCGAGCTTGCGCGGGGTGGAGGGCCTTGGCGATGCCGGGGTGGCGGCGCTGAAGACCGTGCAGGCCGCCGCCTTTCGCTTGGCGCGGGAGGAGATCAAGCAGACCTTCGTGCTGAACTCCTGGGACCGGCTGATCGACTACCTGACCGTCCACCTCGCGCGGGAGCGGGTGGAGGAGGTGCATGTGCTCTTCCTCGACACCCGCAACCGGCTGATTGCCGACGAGGTGCAGGGCAGGGGCACGGTCAACCATACCCCCGTCTACCCGCGGGAGGTGGTGAAGCGGGCGCTGGAGCTGCAGGCGACGGCGATGATCCTGGTGCACAACCATCCGAGCGGCGACCCGACCCCGTCGCGCGCCGACATCGAGATGACGGGAGAGATCAAGGCCGCCGCCACGGTCTTCGGCATCGTGCTGCACGACCACATCATCATCGGCAATGGCCGCCACGTCTCGCTGCGCCAGGAAGGGCTGCTGTGACCGCCGCCCCTTTGTCCCCCGGCCGCCCGCGGGAGTAGTCTGCCGGGCGAAACGGGGGAGAGGACCGCCATGCGGATGATCGATGCGGCGACGCTGAAGGCCTGGATCGGCGATGGGCGGGAGCTGGCGATCCTCGACGCGCGCGAGGATGGCGAGTTCGGCCGGTCCCACCTGTTCTGGGCCAATCCCTGCGCCCTGTCGCGGGCCGAGTTGCGGGCCCGCACAATCTTGCCGCGCCGCGGCGTGCGGATCTGCTGCGTCGATGGCGGGGAGGGCGGGCTCGCCGGGGCGCTGGCGGCGAAGCTCGAGGCTATGGGCTGCACCGACCTCGCGGTGCTGGACGGTGGCACCAAGGCCTGGGAGGCCGCCGGCTACGTGCTCTTCTCCGGCGTGAACGTGCCGTCCAAGGCCTTCGGCGAGTGGGTGGAGCACCAGTACCACACCCCCTCGGTCGATCCCGGCGAGCTCCGCGCGATGATGGAGGCCGGCCAGGACATGGTCGTCCTCGACAGCCGGCCGATGGACGAGTTCCACCGCATGTCGATCCCCGGCGCGATCGACGTGCCCGGCGGCGAGTTGGTCTACCGCATCGGCGACATGGTGCCCTCGCCGGATACCACCATCGTGGTGAACTGCGCCGGCCGTACCCGCAGCATCATGGGTGCCGAGAGCCTGCGCAGCGCGGGGGTGCCGAACAAGGTCGTGGCACTGCGCAACGGCACCATGGGCTGGGAGCTGGCCGGCTTCGCCTGCGACCGCGGCAAGTCCGCCAGCTTCCCCCGCGGCACTCCGGCCAGCCTGGCGACGGCGCTGGCGCGCGCCACGGCCTTCGCCGACCGCTGGGGGTGAAGACCATCGGCCGCGCCGCGCTGCCGGCGCTGCTGGCCGACGCCACGCGCACCACGCATGTGCTGGATGTCCGCGACCCCGAGGAATACCTGGCCGGGCACCTGGCCGGCAGCCGCATGGCGCCTGGCGGGCAGCTGGTGCAAGGCAGCGACAACTGGATTGCGGTGCGCGGCGCCCGGGTGGTGCTGGTCGACGACACCGGCGTCCGTGCCCGGATGACCGGCGGCTGGCTGCGCCAGCTCGGCGGCTGGGAGGTCTACGTCCTGACCGACGGCCTGGCCGGTCCGCTCGAGACCGGCCCCTGGCAGCCCGAGTGCCCGGAGGCCGCGGCGCTCTCGCCCGCCACCCTCTCGCCGGCGGAACTGGCGGCGGCGCTGGAGGCCGGCACGGCGCAGGTGGTCCAGCTCACCCGCTCGCTCGACTTCCGCGAGGGGCATCCGCCCGGCGCGCTCTGGGGCGTGCGGACCCGGCTGGCGGCGCTGCGGCCACGGCTGCAGGCCGGCAAGAGGATCGTGGCCGTCGCCGCGGAGGAGGCGATCGGCCGGCTGGCGGTGCCGGAACTCGAGGCGCTCGGCCTCGGCCCCGTCGCCCTGCTGGATGGCGGCATCGCCGCCTGGAAGGCGGCCGGCCTGCCGCTCGATGCGAACCGCCGCGACCCCGCGGACGCCGACTGCATCGATGTCTATCTCCGCCCCTACGACCGCAACGACGGGGTGGAGGCGGCCATGCGCGAGTACCTGTCCTGGGAGATCGACCTGGTGCATGAGGTCGCGCGCGACGGCGATGCCCGGTTCGGCCAGGCCTAGCCTGGCCGCCGTGACGGCGGGCGCGGGGCTGGCGCTGCGGCGGCTCGGCCTTGCCGCGCTGGACGCGGTGCTGCCGCCGCATTGCCTGACCTGCGACGCCGCGGTGGATGCCCAGGGCAGCCTCTGTGGCGCCTGCTTCGGCACGCTGTCCTTCGTCACCGCGCCGCTCTGCCAGCGCTGCGGCGTGCCCTTCCCGCATGCCGGCGCTGGGCCGGCCTGCCCCGGCTGCGCGGCACGGCCGCCGCCCTATGACTCGGCGCGGGCGGCGCTGCGCTACGATGCCGGGGCGCAACGGCTGCTGCTGCCCTTCAAGCATGCCGACCGGACGGATTTCGCCGCGCCGCTGGCCCGCCACATGGCCCGGGCCGGGGCGGTGCTGCTGGAGCGCGCGGACCTGGTCGCCCCGGTGCCGCTGCATTGGCGGCGGCTGCTGGCGCGCCGCTACAACCAGGCGGCCCTGCTTGGCGCCCGGCTGGCGCGGCGCGCCGCCATTCCGCACATCCCCGACCTGCTGCGGCGGACCCGGCCGACGCCAGCGCTCGGCGACCGCGGCGCGGCCGAACGGGCGGCGCTGCTGGCGGGTGCCTTCGCCGTCTCGCGCCGCGGCGCGGCTCGGATCTCCGGGCGGCGGGTGCTGCTGGTGGACGATGTCATGACCTCCGGCGCCACCGCCGAGGCCTGCGCCCGGGCGCTGCTCGCGGCCGGCGCCGCAGCCGTGGATGTGCTGGCAGCGGCGCGGGTGCCGGACCCGCGGCTGGAGGCACCACGCTGAGGGCCGGCGGGCCGGCGTCACCATATTCACTTTTTAGTTATATCGACCTGTGTTCCTCTCGATTCAGCAGGCCGGCGGTAGGAGGCCAGCGATGCGCCAACCTGTCGACGATGCGCCGCTTCACCACCGCTTCATCCTGCCGCGCGACGCTGTCCGCCCCGACAGGCAGCAGGAGGCCGCATGTCACCGATCACCCAAGGCACCGCGCCATCCGGTGCGCAATCCCCTTCGCTCTGCCGGCCCGGCGCCGGCGCATCGGCGCGGGCGGGGAGGACCCGCCCGCCCGGCTGCTGACCATGCTGGCCATCGCCTTCCTGCTGGCCAGCCCGGTCATCACCCTGCTGCTGGTGGTGCCCTGACGGAGGCTCGAGCAGGGTGCTTGACCGGGGCGGCCGACGAACCAAACTGTCGCGCATGCCCAAGGTCGAAATCTACACCACGCTGTTCTGCCCCTATTGCGAGCGCGCCAAGGCGCTGCTCGGCAAGAAGGGCGTCGCCTTCGAGGAACTGGACGCGCCGCATGGCTCGCAGGCCCGCAAGGATGCGATCGCCCGGTCCGGCGGCCGCACCACGGTGCCGCAGATCTTCATCGACGACGCTGCGATCGGCGGGTCGGACGAGCTGATGGCGCTGGACCGCGCGGGCAAGTTGGACACCCTGCTGGCGGCCTGAGGCCGCACCCCTGAGCGCCAGCGTATGTCACATGCGTGCGCGCCGGCGATCTTTGCGTCCTGGCAAGGGGTTGGCACTCCCCAAGTCCGAGTGCTCGCCTATAATGCAAGGTTGGTACCCCGGTCTTGCGGGGGGCCGGGGAAAGCTTGGGATGATCCATTACGATCTACGCTGCACCGCCGGGCATGAATTCGACGGCTGGTTCAAGGACAGTGCCGGCTTCGAGGCCCAGGCCAAGGCCGGCTTCGTGGAGTGCCCGGTCTGTGGCGGGACCGAGGTCACGAAGCGCCTGATGGCGCCGGCCATCCCGAAGAAGGGCCGCAGCCGGGCGAAAGAGGTCGCGCCGCCCGCGGCGGTGCCCGCCGCTCCGCCGCCTCTGCCGCCGCCGGGCAGCAACCAGGCCGCGGCCGGCCCCGTACCGGCCCAGGTGGTGGCGCTGCTGCAGCGGATGCGGGCCGAGGTCGAGAAGCATTGCGACTATGTTGGTTCGGGCTTCGCCGAGGAGGCGCGCAAGATGCATCGCGGCGAGAGCGACCGGCGGGGCATCTACGGCGAGGCCTCGGCCGCCGATACCGAGGCGCTGCAGGAGGAGGGCATCGAGATCGCCCGGCTGCCCTGGGTGCCGCGCGCAGACGGGTGAGGCCGCTGCGGCGGCTGGCCCTGGCCCTGGTGCTGGTGCTGCTGGCTTGGCCGGCCGCGGCGCAGGAGACGGTGCGGACCTGATGACGCCGCCGGGCGGCTGACCAGCCGGCAGGAGAGCCGGGACGGCACCACCCGCTTCTACGACAGCGCCGGCCGCAGCACCGGCCGCGCCGAGACCCGGGACGGCACGACGCGGTTCTACGACAGCGCCGGCCGCGCGGCCGGCCGGGCCGAGACCCGCGGCGACACGACCCGCTATTACGACCAGTCCGGCCGCCGCACCGGGGAGGCGCGGCGGCACTAGCCTTGACTCAGAGATGCCAGGCGCTGGCGATCGCGGCCTGCAGCGCCGCATCCGCCGGCATCGCGGCCGCGGATGCGGGATTGAAGCCGGGATGCGCGGCGGCATAGCTTGCCATTGCGCCGACCAGGCCATCCAGCCCGGCATCCAGCAACTCGCCGCCGGCCTTGATCTCCGCCACCTGGGCGCGGGCCTTGTTGTACCAGCCCAATAGCGTGACGCTGTCGGCGCTGCCGACCGCGGTGATGACCAGGTCGGCGCCGCGGTGGGCCAGCCAGAGATCGGCCGGCCCATGCCCGCCGATATCCAGCGTGCCGCGGGCGCTGGTGGTCTCGTAGGCCATGTTGTTGATGGTCAGGGCGCCGTAGCCGGCCTCGAAGACATAGGTGTCGTTGCCGCCGCCGCCGACCAGCAGGTCGTGCCCGCCATGGCCGTCGAAGACCTCGTCGTCGCTGTAGCCATAGAGTGTCTCGGCCGCCGCGCTGCCCTTGGTCGAGAGGTCGATCACCTGTCGGGCCGACCAGCCCGTGCCATCGGCAAAGAAGACCCACTGCACGCCGTGCTGCGTGCCGTACATCTTGGTCAGGGTGACCTGGTCGCCATGGCCGAGGTCGAGGACGATGTCGCGCGCAGCATTGCGGTGGACCGCGACATCGGCGGCGAGGATGCCGGCGCCGAGGAACAGCTCGTTGTCCGCCGCGGCGGTCCAGTCCACCTCGGTGATCGTGAGATGCCCGTTGCCGGCCTCGAACTGGAAGGTGTCGCCGCCGCCGCCGCCGATGACCTGGGTGTCGCCGGTGACCGGGGCAAAGACCTCGTCGGCCAGCGTTCCGGTCAGTGTCAGGCTGCCATCGGCGGCGAGCTGGATGCCGAGGCCCTGCATCGTGGCGGCGGCGAAGGCGCCGATATTCCCGCTGCTCGCGGCGCCAACCTCGGCGGCCAGCACGGCCGGATCCAGGGCATGGGTGATGCCATAGCCAGCCAGCAGCAGGGCGACCTTCGACCAGGGCTCGACGTTCGCCGCCCCGAAGCTGCCGGCATAGGCCGTGGCGTCGGCCATCACCGCCGCCATGGGCTTGGCGAGGTCGAGCGAGTCGGTGGCCAGGGTATAGGTGAAGTCGTCCGCCAAGGCGCTGAGCGGGCCGGCCAGCATGAGGCGCGCGGTCACCCAGGCCTCGACCTCGGTGAAATGCGCCTGCAACGCGGCGACCTGACGCGGGGCGACGTCGACGCCCGGGCTGGTGACCGGCGTGCCGGTGAAGCGCTCGATCGCATCCACCAGGCGGGCATCGATGTTCGGTCCGCGGCTGCCGGCAGCGGCCCCGTCGACCCCGGCCCAGCGATAGATGATCGCATCGGCAGCCTGCCGCAGGCTGGCGAGGCTGCTGCCGTCCGGCAGTTGGGTAAAGGCGTCGACCAGTTGCTTCAGTGCCGGATCGAGTGCCATGGCATTGTGCAGCGTGCCGACCTGGCCGGCGCCGTGCAGGTCGGGCAGGGACAGCACGTCCGCCGGGACGGCAATGTTGCGCTGGTCCTCGGTCTGTGAGGCGAAATAGGAGAAATACACATCGGCCATGGCGCGGGTGGCCCCGCCGGCCAGGGTATAGCTGCCGGTCAGAGCGATGTAGTTGCCGCTGGCATCGGTGGTGCCGTCGACGCTGCTCGCCAGGTTGAGCGCGGTGATCCCGAGCTCAGCGAGGCTTCTGAGCTCGGCGGGAGAGGCGATCCCGTCGCCATTGGCATCCACCCAGACGCGCAGTTCGGCGAAGACGGCATCGGCGGCGGTGATCCGGCCGTCGTGGTTGGTGTCATGACTGCGCAGATTGGCGAAGCCGTTGCCGAAGCCGCCAGTATTGCCGAAGAGCTCGGTGATGTCGTCGATCCGGCCGTTGTGGTTGGCGTCGAGGACCAACATCCCGGTATCGGCCGCGACCCAGGCGGTGCGCTGCGCGGTCGCGCCGGCCACCACCTTGAAATGCGTGTCGCTGTCCTCCAGCCGGGTGGTGTGGATCCCGGTTCCGGTCAGGTCGAGGACCAGGGGATCGAAGATCTTCTTGCAGGCGTAATCGGTGACTTCGGAGGTCAGCGGATTCAACAGGTGGAAGAAGTGCAGGACGCCTTTGATGACGATTTCGCAGATCCAGTACCCGAGGCTGTGTCCCTGATCGGGCGGCGGCGTGGGTGTCGGGGAGGGGGCCGGGTGGGGATGCGGGTGATTGAGCCCCATGCGAGATCCTTTTGGTTCTGGCGTTGGCGCCGGGCTGGCCGATGCCTCTGCTCCCCTCTGCGGCCGGGCGCTGCCAGCTCGCGGGCACCCGCAGAATTTGAACCAATAACGGAAAAATTACGAATATAAATTCCTACTGTTGCGATCGAGCGTCTGGCGAGGCCCTGGCTCGGCCGGACGGCGGCCGCGGGGCGTCCGCTTCCAGCCCTGCAAGAACAGCGCGGCCGGACGGGTACGGCGCGGATCCGAACCGGGCGGCGCGGCGGCCGCCGGCGATCGTTTCAGGCCGCGGCCATCATCAGGTAGTTCACCCCGACATCCCGCCCGGTGCTCCAGCGTCCGGTCAGCGGATCCATCGACAGCCCGGCGATATCCGCCACCCGCAGCCCCGCCTGCCGTAGCTCCGCCCGAGCTCCGCCGGGCGGACGAACATGCGCCAGTCATGCGTCCCCACCGGCAACAGCCGCAGCAGGTACTCGGCCCCGAACTTCGCCATCAGCCAGGACCGCGGGGTGCGGTTCAGGGTGGACAGGAACACCGGCCCGCCCGGCTTCACCAGCCCCGCGAGGTGCCGGCAGAAGCCCTCCCGGTCGGCCACGTGCTCGATCACCTCGAGCGCCAGGACCGCGTCGAAACCGCCGCCGCCGGCGGCCAGCAGGTCCTCCGGCCGCCCCTCCCGGTAGTCGATCGCCAGGCCGCCGGCCGCGGCATGCGCCCGCGCCGCCTCGAGCGCCGAGCCGGCGGCGTCGAGCCCGGTGACGCTCGCCCCGGCGCGGGCCAGTGCTTCGCTCGCCAGCCCGGCGCCGCAGCCGACGTCGAGCACGCGCAGCCCCTCCAGCGGGCGCTCCGCCCCGGGGGCCGCTTGTGCAGGCGGGCGAGCCGGGCAGTGATCCAGCCCATGCGCGCCGGGTTCATGGCGTGCAGCGGCCGCATCGGCCCCCGCGGGTCCCACCATTCCGCCGCCAGCCGGTCGAATTGGCGATCTCCGCCCCGATCGCCGTGCCCTGTCCGGCTGCCGCCATGCGCATCATCTCTTGCCCGTCCCGCTCGCGAATGTTGCAGCGCGGGGTCCGGGTGGGTATCTGTGCCGGCCTTCGCGCGGGCGCAACCGCGCGGCGCGCCGCCTGCACCACCCATTTCCCACCAAGAAGCGCCCCATGGCCCGCATCGTGATGAAGTTCGGCGGCACTTCCGTCGCCGATCTCGACCGTATCCGCAACGTCGCCAACCGCGTGAAGCGCGAGGTCGAGGCCGGGAACGAGGTTGCCGTCGTCGTCTCCGCCATGTCCGGCGCCACCAACCAGCTGGTGAAATGGTGCCAGGAGCTCTCGCCCCTGCACGATGCCCGGGAATACGACGTGGTCGTCGCCACCGGGGAGCAGGTGACCATCGGCCTGCTGGCCATCGCGCTGCAGACCATCGGGGTCGAGGCGCGGTCCTGGCAGGGCTGGCAGATTCCGATCGTCACCGACGGCGCGCATGGCAAGGCCCGGGTCGAGCGAATCGAGGGCGGCCTGCTGATCGAGCGGATGCAGCAGGGCCAGGTGCCGGTCATCGCCGGCTTCCAGGGGATCGAGCCGGCGCGCAACCGTGTCACCACCCTCGGCCGCGGCGGCTCCGACCTTTCGGCGGTTGCCATTGCAGCGGCGGTGAAGGCCGACCGCTGCGACATCTACACCGACGTCGACGGCATCTACACCACCGACCCGCGCATCGTGCCGCGCGCCCGCAAGCTGGAGCGCATCTCCTACGAGGAGATGCTGGAACTGGCCTCGGTGGGCGCCAAGGTATTGCAGACGCGGTCGGTCGAGCTTCGCCATGAAGCAGCGGGTCCGGGTGCAGGTGCTTTCCAGTTTTTCCGACGCGCCAGGCTCCCTGGTGGTTGATGAGGATGAGATCGTGGAGCAGCCCATCGTCAGCGGCATCGCCTATTCGCGGGACGACGCCAAGGTCACCCTGCGCCGCGTGCCGGACCGGCCCGGCATCGCCGCCGGCGTCTTCGGCGCGCTGGCCACGGCCAATTGCAATGTCGACATGATCGTCCAGAACATCGGCGCCGATGCCACCACGGACATGACCTTCACCGTCGGCAAGGCGGACCTCGCCCGGGCGCAGGATACGCTGGAGAAGGCGCGCGGCGAGCTCGGCTTCGAGGCGATCCTGGCCGACCCCGAGGTCGCCAAGATCAGCGTCGTCGGCGTCGGCATGCGCAGCCACGCCGGCGTGGCGAATACCATGTTCAAGGCGCTGTCCGAGAAGGGCATCAACATCCAGGTCATCTCAACCTCGGAGATCAAGGTGAGCGTGCTGATCTCGGCCGAGTACACCGAGCTCGCGGTGCGGGCGCTGCACACCGCCTATGGCCTCGACGGCCCGGCGGCCTGAGCCGATGGACGCGCTCACCCCCGTCGCCGCCGCGCCCGCCGCCACGCTGGACCGCCTGATGGCGCGCGGCGCCGCCTTCTTCGGCAGCCGCTATGCCATCATGGGCGGGGCGATGAGCTGGGTGAGCGAGCGGCACCTGGTCGCCGCGCTGTCCAATGCCGGCGCCTTCGGCGTCATCGCCTGCGGCGCGATGGAGCCGCCGCGGCTGGCCGAGGAGATCGCCGGCACCCAGGCGCTGACGACGAAGCCCTTCGGCGTAAACCTGATCACCATGCATCCCCGGCTGGACCAGCTGGTCGAGACCTGCCTGGCGGCGGGCGTGACGCATATCGTCTTCGCCGGCGGCATCCCGCCGGGCTCGGCCATCAGGCGGGCGAAGGAGGGCGGCGCCCGCGTGGTCTGCTTCGCTCCGGCCCTGGCGCTGGCGAAGAAGCTGGTCCGCAGCGGGGCCGATGCCCTGGTGATCGAGGGCTCCGAGGCGGGCGGGCATATCGGCCCGGTCTCGCTCAACGTGCTGGCGCAGGAGATCCTGCCGAGCATGGCGCGCGAGGTCCCGGTCTTCGTGGCGGGGGCATCGGCCGCGGCGAGGCGATCCTCTCCTATCTCGAGATGGGGGCGGCGGGCGTCCAGCTCGGCACCCGCTTCGTCTGCGCCACCGAGAGCATCGCCCATCCGAAGTTCAAGCAGGCCTTCATCCGTGGCGCCGCGCGCGACGCCCTGCCGACGGTGCAGATCGACGAGCGCTTCCCGGTCATCCCGGTGCGCGCGCTGCAGAACGAGGGCACCAAGCGCTTCATGGAGCACCAGGCCGCGGTGCTGAAGCGCTTCCAGGCGGGAGACCTGGCCAAGGACGAAGCCCAGCTGGAGATCGAGCATTTCTGGGCGGGCGCGCTGCGCCGCGCGGTGATCGACGGTGATGTCGAGCAGGGCAGCCTGATGGCCGGCCAGAGCGTCGGCATGGTGGCCCGGGAGCAACCGGCGGCCGAGATCATCGCCGAGCTTGATGGCCCAGGCCGAGGCCGCGCTCGCCGCCCGATCGCTTTCCGTGGCATAAATGTCTGGGCCCGTGCTGGAGGGCCCGGCCTACTCCGTCTGGGGAATGATCGCGGAACCGTGAATTCGATTTGCCGTCCTGGCGTGACCGGGTTACATCGCGAGGCGTGCCCGACGATATGAAGCGCCTCTCCCAGTTCGACTCCGCCCCTGCCGAGCCGGCCCGGCTCGGCGCCGAGTTGCGCGACGCGCGTGCCGCGCTCGGCCTGTCGATCGAGGATCTCGCGCAATCGCTGCGCATCCGCCGCGTCTACTTGGCGGCGCTGGAGGAAGGCCGGGTCCGCGACCTGCCGGCGCCCGCCTATGCCGTCGGCTTCGTCCGCACCTATGCACGCAGCCTCGGCCTGGACGAGGCCGATATGGTCCGCCGCTTCCGCGAGGCCAGCGGCCCAACCGTCGACCGCAAGACCGACCTGGTCTTCCCCGAGCCGGTGCCTGATCGCGGCGTGCCGGCCGGGGCGGTGATGCTGGTCGGGGTGGTGCTGGCGGTCGGCGCCTATATCGGGTGGTACCAGTGGTCCGGCAGCGGCAGCCGGACGGTGGATGCGGTACCGCCGCCGCCGGCCGCGATTGAGCAGGCGCTGCGCGAGGGCAGCCCGCCCGAAACGGTGCCAGAGCCGGCCGCCCCGTCACCTAATCCGACCAATGCCAATGCGGCGCCGGTCCCGGTCGTCCCTGCCAGGCCCCTCATCGCTGTCGCCCCGACGCCGCCCGCCGCAGCGCCGACCCCGCCACTTTCCGCCGCCGAGGGCCGGATCCTGCTGCGCGCCAAGGCCGAGGCCTGGATCCAGGTGCGCGAGCGCCAGGCCGGCTCGGTGCTGGTCAACCGCGTGCTGCGTCCGGGCGAGTCCTGGCAGGTGCCGGCCAGGGACGGGTTGCTGCTCTCGACCGGAAATGCCGGAGGTCTCGAGGTGCTGGTGGATGGCCAGCCGACGGCTGGCCTCGGCGCCGGTCCGTCGGTGCGGCGCGACCTGCAGGTCGATGCCGAGCGGCTGAAGGCCGGGCAGCCGCTGGCTCCGCTGGCCCCGCAGCCACGCCCTGCCGCCGCGGCGCCGGCCGCGGCATCGGCGCCGCAATAGGCACATCCCGGCCCTGCATGGCCGGTGCTTTGGGATCGGCGCCAGGGCTGCCATATTGGCCTGGATTCCGCAGGACGATCCGGGAAACCCCATGAGCTACCGTCCCTACCAGATGATCACCCGCCGCAAGTCCCGCCAGATCATGGTGGGCAAGGTGCCGGTCGGGGGCGACGCGCCGATCACCGTGCAGACCATGACCAACACGCCGACGGAGGATGCCGCGGCGACCATCGCCCAGATCCGCCGGGCCGAGGTCGCGGGGGTGGACATCGTCCGCGTCTCCTGCCCGACGCCCGAGAGCACCGCGGCGCTGCATGAGATCGTGCGCGAGGTGAATGTCCCCATCGTCGCCGACATCCACTTCCACTACCGCCGCGCCATTGAGGCGGCGAAGGCGGGGGCCGCCTGCCTCCGCATCAACCCGGGCAATATCGGCAGCGCCGAGCGGGTGAAGGAGGTGGTGAAGGCCGCCCGCGACCATGGCTGCTCGATCCGCATCGGCGTCAATGCCGGCAGCCTGGAGAAGCACCTGCTGGAGAAGTATGGCGAGCCCAACCCGGAGGCGCTGGTCGAGAGCGCGCTCTGGCACGCCGCGCATCTGCAGGACAACGATTTCCACGAGTTCAAGATCAGCGTGAAGGCTTCCGACGTCTTCCTCGCCGTCGCCGCCTACCAGCAGCTGGCCGAGGTCTGCGACCACCCGCTGCATATCGGCATCACCGAGGCCGGCGGGCGGCGCACCGGCACGGTGAAATCGGCGGTCGGGCTCGGCAGCCTGCTCTGGGCCGGGATCGGCGACACCATGCGCGTCTCCCTCAGCGCGGAGCCCGAGGAGGAGGTGCATGTCGGCTGGGAGATCCTGAAGTCGCTCGGCATCCGCCACCGCGGCGTGAAGATCATCTCCTGCCCCTCCTGCGCCCGGCAGGGCTTCGACGTGATCAAGACCGTGGCGACGCTCGAGGACCGGCTGGCGCATATTGAGACGCCGGTGACGCTCTCGATCATCGGCTGCGTGGTGAACGGGCCGGGCGAGGCGCTCATGACCGATATCGGCCTGACCGGCGGCGGCGCGGGCCGGCACATGATCTATGCCTCGGGCAAGACCGACCACACGGTGGACGAGGCCGGGATGGTCGACCATCTGGTGGCGCTGGTCGAGGGCAAGGTGGCGCAGATCCAGGCCGCCGAGGCCGCGGCCAAGGTTGAGGCGGCGAAGCAGGCGGCCGAGTAGGCCCCGGGGGATGAACGGCTTCGGCCTCTCGGCGCTGATGCTGGGCGCGATGCGGCGCCACAAGGTGCCGGGGCTGGACGAGGATATCGGTCGGCGGGACGCCGCGCTGCGGCGGCTGGCGGTCCTGCTGGCGATCCAGCTGGCGCTCTTCCTGGCGGTGACCATCGCTATCCGCTGAACGTCCTTGCCCCGGCCGAGTGGTACACCTAAGTATTACCGTCCCGGACCGAGGTAATACCGCCATGGGCATGCCCGTCACCGTGAAGGGGCAGGTTACCATTCCGAAGCCCATCCGCGACCGGCTGGGGCTGAGCCCGGGGAGCGAGGTCGAATTCGGCATCGAGGCGGATGGCCGCGTCCTCCTGTGGAAGGCCGGGCAGGGCGATTCCGCGGCACCCGGTCGCCTCGCTCGGCCGCGTCCGGCGCCCGGCTGGAACGGGATGACGACCGACGAGATCATGAAGCTGACCCGCGGCGAAGACTGAGGTGACGCTGATCGACACCAATGTCCTGGTGGACTTGGCCGCGGCGGATCCCCGCTGGGCATCCTGGTCGGAGCAGGCCCTGGACACGGCGGCGATCCGGGGGCCGCTCTGCATCAACGACATCGTTTTCGCGGAGCTCTCGATCGGCTTTGACGGTATCGAGGATTGCGAGGCCTTCCTGGCCGCTCTCCCGGTCAGGCTGCTGCCGATGCCCCGCCCAGCGCTTTTCCTGGCCGGCCGGGTCTTCCACGCCTATCGCCGGCGGGGCGGCAGCCGCACCGGGGTCCTGCCCGACTTCTTGATCGGCGCCCACGCCGCGGTGGCCGGCCTGCCGTTGATCACCCGTGATGTCGCACGCTACCGCACCTATTTCCCGGCGCTCGACCTCATCGCCCCCTGAACCCTTGCCCCGCGCCGCATCCCGCGGCACACCGCGCCCATGGCCCAAGCTCCGCTCCAGCCCGCCCGCGGCACCCATGACCTGATCGGCGCCGAGTTCCGCCGCCATCACCTCGTCATCGAGACCGCGCGGCGCGTGGCCATGCTCTATGGCTTCGAGGAATGGGCGACCCCGATCTTCGAGGATACTCGGGTCTTCTCCCGCGGCCTCGGCGATACCTCGGACGTCGTCTCGAAGGAGATGTACGTCTTCGAGGATCGCGGCGGCGAGAGCGTCACCCTGCGGCCGGAGAATACCGCCGGCGTCTGCCGCGCCCTGGTCACCAACGGCCTGACCCAATCGAACCTGCCGCGCAAGGTCTTCTATGCCGGGCCGATGTTCCGCTACGAGCGGCCGCAGAAGGGCCGCTACCGGCAGTTCCACCAGATCGGCATCGAGGTGCTGGGCGCCGCCGAGCCGCTGGCGGATGCGGAGGTGATCGCCTGCGGCTGGCACATCCAGCAGGAGCTCGGCATCGACGAGGGCACGGTGCTCGAGATCAACACGCTCGGCGACGCCGCCAGCCGCGATGCCTACCGCGCCGCGCTGATCGACTACTTCACCGTGCACAAGGACGACCTGTCCGAGGACAGCCGGGCGCGGCTGGAGAAGAACCCCTTGCGCATCGTCGACAGCAAGGACCCCAGGGACAAGGCGCTGGTCGCCGGCGCGCCGACCATCCACGACCACCTGACGCCGGAAGCGGCCGCCTTCTACGCCGCGGTGAAGCGCCACCTGACCGCCTTCGACGTGCCCTTCCGGGAAAACCCGCGGATCGTGCGCGGCCTCGACTACTACAGCCACACCGCCTTCGAATTCGTCACCGACCGGCTCGGCGCCCAGGGCACCGTCATGGGCGGCGGCCGCTACAACGGGCTGGTGGAGGAGATGGGCGGCCCGCCCACCCCTCGGTCGGCTGGGCGGCGGGCGTCGAGCGCCTGTCGCTGCTGGTCGAGGCGAATGCGCTGACGCCCGAGCCGGCGCGCCCGGTCGCCGTCATCCCGATGGGCGAGGCGGCCGAGGAGGCCGCGCTGCAGATCCTGCAGGCGCTGCGCGACAACGGCGTCGTCGCCGAGATCGCCTATAAGGGCAACATGAAGCGCCGGATGGAGCGGGCCAACAAGATCAATGCCGGCGCCGCGGTGATCCTCGGCGAGGCCGAGCTGGCCGATAACATGGCCATTGTGAAGAACCTCGATGCCGGCAGCCAGGAGCGGGTGGCGCTGCCCGACCTGCTGCGCACCCTGGCCGAGACCGGCGTGGTCGAGACCGCCGCCCAAGCCGTGCTGCAGACCCTCCTCGAGGAGGAACTCGGCGGCGACGACCTGGACGCGCCGCTCGACGCGGATGATGACGACGAGGCCCGCGGGTGAGCATCGCCGACAAGCTCGACCGCGTCCTGACCCGGGCGGAGGAGGTGCGCCACCTCCTCTCGACCGCCGAGGGCGGCCAGTTCGGCGCCCTGTCGAAGGAGCTCTCGGAGCTCGAGCCGCTGGTCGAGAAGGTCGAGGCGCTGCGCGCCGCCGAGCGGGCCCGCGACGAGGCGGAGGCGATGCTGGCCGACCCCGAGCTGCGCGAGCTGGCCGAGGACGAGTACCTCGCGCAGAAGGAGGCCGTGCCGCGGCTGGAGCGCGAGGTCCGCCTCATGCTGCTGCCGAAGGATTCGGCGGATGAGCGCAGCGCCATCCTCGAGATCCGCCCCGCCGCCGGCGGCGACGAGGCCTCGCTCTTCGCCGCCGAGCTGTTCCGCGCCTACCAGCGCTATGCCGAGACGCGGCGCTGGAAGTTCGAGGTGATGGACTACGACGAGAGCGAGCTTGGCGGGGTCAAGGGCGCGGTCGCCGAGATCCAGGGGAAGGGCGTCTTCGCCCGGCTGAAATACGAAAGCGGCGTGCACCGGGTGCAGCGCGTGCCGGCGACCGAGACGCAGGGACGCATCCACACCTCGACCATCACCGTCGCCGTGCTGCCGGAGGCCGAGGAGGTCGACGTGCAGGTCAACGAAAGCGATCTCCGCATCGACACCTACCGGGCCAGCGGCGCCGGCGGCCAGCATGTGAACAAGACCGACAGCGCCGTCCGCATCACCCACATTCCCACCGGGACCGTGGTGGCGATGCAGGAGGAGCGCAGCCAGCACAAGAACCGCGCCAAGGCGATGAAGGTGCTGCGCGCCCGGATCTACGAGGCCGAGCGGGCGAAGCTGGCTGGCGCCCGCGCCGCCGATCGGAAAGGCCAGGTCGGCACCGGCGACCGGTCGGAGCGGATCCGCACCTACAACTTCCCGCAGGGTCGCGTCACCGACCACCGCATCGGCCTGACCCTGCACAAGATCGACCGGGTGATGCTCGGCGAGTTCGACGAGATCGTCGATGCGCTGACCGCCGAGGACGAGGCGGCGCGGCTGGCGGCCGAGGGCGAGTGAGTCCCGGGATGGCGGCCGGACCATGACCGCCTGCGCCGACCCCGCAGGGACGGTCGGCTTCTTCCTCTGCCGCGCCGGCCAGCACCTGCGCGCCGCCGCCATCGAGACACCCCGCATGGAGGCCCGGCTGCTGCTGGCGCATGCCATGGGCTGCCGGCAGGAGGACCTGCTGCGCGACCCCCGCGCCGCCGTCCCGCCTGCCGCGGCGTCCCGCTTCGCCGATCTGCTGCGCCGGCGGCTGGACCATGCGCCGGTCGCCCACCTGCTGGGGGAGCAGGAGTTCTGGTCGCTGAGCCTCGCCGTCTCACCCGCCACGCTGATCCCCCGCCCGGATCTGGAAGCGCTGGTCGAGGCGGCGCTGGAGGCCTTCCCCGACCGGGGCCTGGTGCGCCGGGTGCTCGACCTCGGCACCGGCACCGGCCGCCTGCTGCTGGCGGCCTTGACGGAGTTTCCCGCGGCGACCGGCCTCGGGCTCGACCGCGTGCCGGCGGCGGCGGCGCTGGCGCGGGACAATGCGGCGCGGCTGGGCCTGGCCGGGCGCGCCCGCTTCGTCGTGGCCGACTGGTCCGCGCCGGTCGCCGGCCGCTTCGACCTGGTGCTGTCCAACTCCGCCCTATATCGAAAGCGCCACCATCCCCGGCTTGATGCCCGAGGTGGCGCGGCACGAACCCGCCTCGGCGCTGGATGGCGGGGTGGACGGACTGGACGCCTATCGCGCCATCGCCGCGGCGCTGCCCGGGCTGCTGACGCAGTGCGGCCGGGCCATCCTCGAGCTCGGCCAGGGGCAGCAGAGGGCAGTCGAGGCGATCGCCGCGACGCAGGGGCTGCGCAGCCTCGGCTGCCGGGCCGATCTCGGCGGGGTGGCGCGGGCATTGGTGCTCACCCGTGCCTAGGCCGATGCCACCCTGACCGGGGCAGGGCAATACCGGTCCGGTCGCGGCAGGGCGGAACGTCCGTACGCGCAAGCTGGCTCCGGAACGGATGGGCTACACCGGTGGCGCATTCGCCTCTGGCTGCAAATAGCCGTAACGCGTTCTGGTTGTGGCACTTAAAAATTGTATATCAACGCTTGCGCTCATCGCCGGCCGGGCATCCGATGCAGATCGACTACCCCACCTTGCTCGTCACGGCCGCCGGCACCTGCCTGGTGCTTGGTCTGCTCTGCTTCGTCATGGCGCAGTCGGAGACGCCGCTCCGGCCACTTCGCCTTTGCGGGTTCGGCCATCTCTGCTTCGCGCTTGGCATGCCGATGCTGCTGCTGCGGGGCGGACCCTATGCGGCCTTCGGCATCGTCCTCGGCAACAGCATCGGCCTTTTTGGCTGGGGATTGCAGGTGGTCGCGGTGCGCCGCTGCGCGGGACGGCCGCCCTGGGCCTGGTTGCCGCCGGCCGCAGCCGGCACCTGGATGCTGGCCTGCCTGGTGCCCGCCTTCATGGCCAGCTTTCCGACCCGTGCCTTTCTCGGCGGCGGCCTCGCCGGCCTGCTGGCAGGGCTGGCCGCCTGGGAGCTGGCGCGCAGCTGGACCGGCTGGCGTCCCCTGCGGCCGATCATCCTGCTGCTCTGCGGCCTTCATCCGCTGGCGCAACTCCTCCGCATGGCCGCCGCCGCCCTGCACGGCGCGGAAGGGGTGGCAGCGCTGAACCCGGCCATGGTCCTCAGCGGGCTTGCCGCCATCTTCGCCTGCACCGTCGTCCTGGTACCGGAGGCGCTGCGCCGGGCGGAGCGGCAGGCCGGGGCCAGGCTCGCCGCAGCGCATGCCGACACCGCTGCTTCCCGGCGACTTGCTGTCGCGGCTGATCGAGAACCTGCCGGCGGTGGTCTACATGAACCGCATCCGGCCGGATTTCCGCTGGACCCGGACCTTCCTCGGCAGCAACACCGAAAGGGTCATCGGCTGGCCGCGCGCTTCGCTCGATGCCGATGACCCGCTGGAGACGCGGACGGAATGGAGCGAGGCTGAGAAGCGGAAGGCGCTGCAGGAGCTGACCACCCGGGGCGAGGTGGTCGTCGAGGTGCCGATGCGCCGGCCCCGACGGCAGCCTGCTCTGGGTGCGGCGCGGCTCCCGCGTCGCCTCTCGCCACGAGGATGGCAGCGTCTCGGTGGTCGGCTTCATCGTCGACATCACCCGCGAGCGCAGCCTGGCGGCCCAGGTGCAGGCCAGCGCCAAGCTGGCGACGCTGGGCGAGATGGCCGCCAACCTGGCGCATGAGCTGGGCCAGCCGGCGGCGACCATGTGCTCTGGCCGCGGGCAACGCCGCCCGGGGCCTGCGCAAGCGCGGCGAGGCGTCGATTCTCGACGCGCTCAGGCGGCTCGACCGCATCGCCGAGCAGGGCGAGCGGATGGGCGCGCTGATGCAGCACCTCAAGGCCTTCGCCCGGGCGGAGCCGATCGCGCTCGGGCCGGTCGTGGTGGCACGGGCGGCGGAGGGTGCGCTGGTGCTGACCGGCGTCGGGCTGCGGCAGGAGGAGATCGCGCTGGAGCAGGACATCCCGGCCGACCTGCCGCCGGTGCGGGCGCAAGCTGGTGTCGCTGGAGCAGGTGCTGGTGAACCTGCTGCTGAATGCCCGCGACTCGATCCGCGGCCAGCCGCCCGGGGCGCCGCGGCGGATCCGGCTGCGGGCCAGGCCGGCCGGCGCGGGCCAGGTCTCGATCGAGGTGGCGGATACCGGCCCCGGGCTGGACCCGGCGATCCTGCCGCGGCTCTTCGAACCCTTCGTCACGACCAAGCCGGCGGGCGAGGGGCTGGGGCTCGGGCTGTCCGTCAGCCATGGCCTGGTTCGCAGCATGGGCGGCACGATCACCG
Source organism: Dankookia sp. P2 (assembly GCF_050632255.1). Taxonomy (NCBI): domain Bacteria; kingdom Pseudomonadati; phylum Pseudomonadota; class Alphaproteobacteria; order Acetobacterales; family Roseomonadaceae; genus Dankookia; species Dankookia sp. P2. Next base: position 5,088,108 of record NZ_CP192581.1, read on the forward strand.
CCCGGAACGCGCCGGAGGGGGCGGTCTTCACTGTCACGCTGCCTTGTGCGATGGCGATGGCGCCGGCCTGAGGCGGCCTGCGACGAAAAAACCGTTTGGCGGCCCGGCCGGCTGGGGCTAGCTTGCGACAGGCCCTCGCGGGCGGACGGGCACGGCCCGCCGCCGAGGCGCGTGGGTCCGTGCAGCGGAAGGTCCGTGGATATCACGCCGGCCGCGATGCTTTTGGATGACATCGACCGCCAATGCCGTGCACCCCGGACGTCCTGGGGTAACCGGGGCGGCCCACCTGCGGAGACGGCAGACGCAACACTGATGAACATGAAACGCATGCGCGGCCGCAACCATCGGCATGGTGGGGGCGGCGGGGGTGGCGGCGGTGGCGGCGGCTCGCCGCAGTTCCGCCAGACCGGCCAGTCGCCGATGAACCGCAACCACGTCTTCGACTCGAGTGGTCCGGACATGCGGCTGCGGGGCACCGCCCAGCAGCTCTTCGAGAAGTACCTGCAGCTTGGCCGCGACGCGACCAGCTCCGGCGACCGGGTGATGGCCGAGGGCTATTTCCAGCACGCCGAGCATTATTTCCGCATCCTCAACGCCATGAGTCCAGGCGCAGCAGCAGCGCGAGGGCGGCCAGCAGGCCTCGCAACGCCGCTACCAGCAGGGTGGCGAGCAGAGTGCGGGCGGCGAGGTCGGCGGAGGCAACGAGCCGGGCGAGATGAACGGCCAGGTGAACGGCCATGCGCTCGAGGGCGATGCCGATTATGACGGCCCGCAGCCCGAGACCCGCGAACCGGCCTGGAGTGCCGGTCCGACCGCTTGCGGACGCCGCGTTGACAGGGCGTGGCGCCGGACGCAGGCTCGGTGATGTTCCGAGCGGGGTCCCTGCATGGGGCTGAGATACGGCAAAGGCGCCGTGACCCTTTGAACCTGATCCGGGTCATGCCGGCGTAGGGAGAGGAACGAACGGCCGCCGCCCCTGGAGCGCGTCCGCCCCGCGCATCGATTGCCCCCGGATCTCCAATTCTGAGGAGGTCCAAGTGCCCGATCTGGATAACCCCCGATCTGCCGCAGGTGACGACCGGCCCGCTGCCGGCCTCGCGCAAGGTGCATGTGCCGGGCGTGCTGCACCCCGATCTGCGCGTGGCGATGCGCGAGATCGCGGTCAGCGGCGGCGAGCCGCCGCTGCGCGTTTATGACCCGTCCGGCCCTATTCCGACGCCGCCCACCGCACCGACATCCGCCGCGGCCTGCCCGAGTTGCGCCGCCTCCTCGGATTGAGGCGCGCGGCGATGTCGCGGCCTATGCCGGGCGCGACCCGCAGCCCGAGGATGACGGGCTGAAGCCCGGCGAGGCGCGGCGGGTGCCGCATCTGACCGCGCCGGGCGCCAGCCGCTGGCGGCGAAGCCGGGCGCGCGGCCGACCCAGCTGGCCTATGCCCGGGCCGGGATCATCACCCCCGAGATGGAATACGTGGCAATCCGGGAGAACCTTGGCCGCGAGCGGCTGCGCGAGGCAGCGCTCCGCGACGGCGAGAGCTTCGGCGCCGCCATCCCCGACTACGTCACGCCGGAGTTCGTCCGCGACGAGGTGGCGCGCGGCCGGGCCATCATCCCGGTGAACGTCAACCACCTGGAATCCGAGCCGATGGCGATCGGCCGGAACTTCCTGGTCAAGATCAACGCCAATATCGGCAACAGCGCGGTCGAGCTCCTCGGTCGCCGAGGAGGTGTCGACAAGCTGGTCTGGGCGATCCGCTGGGGCGCCGACACGGTGATGGACCTCAGCACCGGGCGGAACATCCACACTACCCGCGAGTGGATCATCCGCAACTCCCCGGTGCCGATCGGGACGGTGCCGATCTACCAGGCGCTGGAGAAGGTGAACGGCAAGGCCGAGGACCTGACCTGGGAGGTGTTCCGCGACACGCTGATCGAGCAGGCCGAGCAGGGGTGGACTACTTCACCATCCATGCCGGGGTGCGGCTGGCCTATATCCCGCTGACCGCGCAGCGCGTCACCGGCATCGTCTCACGCGGCGGCTCGATCGTGGCCAAGTGGTGCCTGGCGCACCACAAGGAGAACTTCCTGTATGAGCGGTTCGACGAGATCTGCGAGATCATGCAGGCCTATGACGTCAGCTTCTCGCTCGGCGACGGGCTGCGGCCGGGCTCCATCGCCGATGCCAATGACGCGGCGCAGTTCGCCGAGCTGGAGACGCTGGGCGAGCTGACCCAGATCGCCTGGAAGCGCGACGTCCAGGTGATGATCGAGGGGCCCGGCCATGTGCCGATGCACAAGATCAAGGAGAACATGGACAAGCAGCTCGAGGTCTGCGGCGAGGCGCCCTTCTACACGCTCGGCCCGCTCACGACCGACATCGCGCCGGGCTACGACCACATCACCTCCGGCATCGGCGCCGCGATGATCGGCTGGTTCGGCTGCGCCATGCTCTGCTACGTCACGCCGAAGGAGCATCTCGGCCTGCCGGACCGGGACGACGTGAAGGTCGGGGTGATCACCTACAAGATCGCCGCCCATGCCGCCGACCTGGCCAAGGGGCATCCGGCCGCCAAGCTGCGCGATGATGCGCTTTCCCGCGCCCGCTTCGAGTTCCGCTGGCGCGGATCAGTTCAACCTGTCGCTCGACCCGGAGACGGCGGAGAAGTTCCACGACCAGACCCTGCCGGCCGAGGGCGCCAAGCTGGCGCATTTCTGCAGCGATGTGCGGGCCGAAATTCTGCCTCGATGAAGATCAGCCAGGATATCCGGGCCGCGGCGCAGAAGGGCATGGAGGAGATGTCCGAGCGATTCCGCAACGATGGCGGGCAGATCTACGCCGCGCCGCAGCCCGCGGCGGAATAGCCTGGGAAAGGGAAGAGGGGGTGTGGGGATGCTGTCTCCCCACCCCTGCCTGCCGCAGCCGGTGGCTCAGTCGACCTCGACCAGCAGCCGGTGCGGATCCACCACCGCGCCTGTCTCGAGCGAGGTCAGCACCCGCTGCCCGGCCGCCCAGGCATCTTCCGCATGGGCGAAAGGAGCGTCGGAGGAAAAGACGACCACATCGCTGCCATCCCGGCGTACGCTCCATTTCCAGCGGCGCGGGGAGTGGGACTGCAGATCAACTTTCACATAGCCGTAGAATTTACAGCCGCGCTCTTTCGCCATCGCAAGTAGGCTCCGTTACCGGATTATGAATGCCCTCCTCGCCTTCGAGTAGAAAATCGAGAAAGCGTTAATAACCGGAACGTTAGTCCGGTCAATGCAGCAGATCGCCCTGGGTCGGCTTCCAGCGCATCGCCCACGGCGATCCGGCCGCCCTCCAGCACCTCGGCATAGAGCACCCAGATCGGCATGGCCGAAATGCTCGCGCAGCCATTTTTGGCGGCGCCGCGTCACGCTCGGCGGTGTCCGGGTTCACTTCGGTGGCCGGGCAGCGAACGATCCGCTTGAACACCCGCAGACGGGCGCCGCCCAGCAGCACCTCCTGACCCAGCAGGTCGAATTCGGCCCAGGGGCCGGCGCCCGAGACATAGATGTTCGCCCGGAAGCGCAGCGGGTCGAGCGGCATGCCGACCTTCGCTGCCAACGCATGGAGGCTCGACAGACCGATGATCGAGACGCATTTGGCCGCGACATCGGTGAAATTATGGCCTGGCGCCTCGACGAAGCGCGGCGTGCCACGCGCCTCCTCGCCGAGGAAGCCGGTCAGGAAGGCGGCGATCTCGGCCCGGCCCGCCTCGGTCCGGGTACTGGCCTGCAGCGTCGGGCCGTCTGGTGGGCGGATCGCCAGGGTGCCGGTCTTCGGGTCGAAGGCGGAGTGCAGCGCGGCAAGGCGGGCGTTGTAGGCGAGGCAGCCGAAATGCCGCTTGGGCAGCCAGGCCGGAGCCGCCGGATCCATCGGCGAATCACCCTGGGCCAGGGCGAAGCGGCGATCATGCGGCAGGCATTCCCCGGGCGAGAGCAGGACTTCCTCCAGCGCCTCGGCGGTCAGCCCCTTCACTGGATAGCGATAGATGTGCTCGACGCGCATCGGAACATTTTCCTCCGTGGGGACCTTGACCCGCCGCAAGGCGAAATACCACATCCAGGGTGAACTTGGTCCTCGCCATCGCCTCATGCAGGGGTGGCTGAGGCCAGTCGCCTCACGACGAGGGACATGAAGATGGACATCGAGAAATTCACCGACCGCGCCAAGGGCTTCCTGCAGGCGGCGCAGACCATCGCCATCCGCGAGTACCACCAGCGCGTCACCGCCGAGCACCTGCTCAAGGCGCTGCTGGATGACGAGCAGGGCGCGGCCGCGGGCCTGATCCGCGCCGCCGGCGGCGACCCCGCCGCCGCCAAGCAGGCCGTGGACGCGGAAGTGGGCCGCCAGCCCAAGGTGACCGGCGGCGGCGCCGGGCAGCCTGCAATCCACCCCGGACATCGTCCGCGTGCTGGATGCCGCGCAGCAGCAGGCGCAGAAGGCTGGCGATGCCTTCGTGGCGCAGGACCGGTTGCTGGTGGCGCTGGCCGCCAGCGACGGCGCCGCGGGCCGCATCCTGAAGCAGGCCGGTGCCGATGCGCAGCGGCTGGAAGCGGCGGTGGCCGATCTCCGCAAGGGCCGCAAGGTGGACAGCCAGAATGCCGAGCAGGCCTTCGACGCGCTGAAGAAATACGCCCGCGACATCACCGAGGCGGCGCGCGAGGGCAAGCTCGACCCGGTGATCGGCCGGGACGAGGAGATCCGCCGCACCATCCAGGTGCTGGCCCGCCGAACCAAGAACAACCCGGTGCTGATCGGCGAGCCCGGCGTCGGCAAGACGGCGATCGTCGAGGGGCTGGCGCTGCGCATCGTCAAGGGCGACGTGCCGGAGGCGCTGAAGGACAAGCGCGTCATGGCGCTCGACCTCGGCGCCATGGTCGCCGGCGCCAAGTACCGCGGCGAGTTCGAGGAGCGCCTGAAGGGCGTGCTGCAGGAGGTCGAGCAGGCCGCCGGCGACATCATCCTCTTCATCGACGAGATGCATACGCTGGTCGGCGCCGGCAAGGCGGACGGCGCGATGGACGCGTCGAACCTGATCAAGCCGGCGCTCGCCCGCGGCGAGCTGCACTGCGTCGGCGCGACCACCCTGGATGAATACCGCAAGCACGTCGAGAAGGACGCGGCGCTGGCGCGGCGCTTCCAGCCCGTCTTCGTCGGCGAACCCAGCGTGCAGGACACCATCAGCATTCTGCGCGGCATCAAGGACAAGTACGAGACGCATCACGGCGTCCGCATCACCGACAGCGCCCTGGTCGCCGCCGCGACGCTGTCCAACCGCTACATCACCGACCGCTTCCTGCCGGACAAGGCGATCGACCTGGTGGACGAGGCGTCCAGCCGCCTGCGCATGCAGGTCGACAGCAAGCCGGAGGAGCTCGACGAGCTCGACCGCCGGCTGATGCAGCTGAAGATCGAGCAGGCGGCGCTGGCGAAGGAGGACGACACGGCCTCCCGCGACCGGCTCGGCAAGCTGGAGAAGGAGCTGGCCGACCTCGAGGAGCGCTCGCGCGAGATGACGCAGCGCTGGGACGAGGAGAAGGGCAAGGTCGTCGCCACCAAGAAGGCGAAGGAGGAGCTGGACCGTGCCCGCACCGAGCTGGAGCTGGCCGAGCGGAAGGGCGATTTCGGCCGCGCGGGCGAGCTGAAATACGGCGTCATCCCGGGGCTCGAGAAGCAGATCTCGGGTGCCGGCGACGGCGATGCGCGGCTGGTGAACGAGGCGGTGACGGAAGAGGGCATCGCCGCCGTGGTCAGCCGCTGGACCGGCATCCCGGTCGAGAAGATGCTGGAGGGCGAGCGGGCCAAGCTGCTGAAGATGGAGGACCAGCTGCGCCAGCGGGTGGTCGGCCAGGAGGAGGCGCTGGAGGCGGTCAGCAAGGCGGTACGACGCGCCCGCGCCGGGCTGCAGGATCCGAACCGGCCGATCGGCAGCTTCCTCTTCCTAGGCCCGACCGGCGTCGGCAAGACCGAGCTGGTGAAGGCCCTGGCGAGCTTCCTGTTCGACGACGAGCGGGCGATGACGCGCATCGACATGTCCGAGTACATGGAGAAGCACGCCGTCTCCCGCCTGGTCGGCGCGCCGCCGGGCTATGTCGGCTACGACGAGGGCGGTGCGCTGACGGAAGCCATCCGCCGGCGGCCCTACCAGGTCATCCTGTTCGACGAGGTCGAGAAGGCGCATGAGGATGTCTTCAACATCCTGCTCCAGGTGCTGGACGACGGGCGGCTGACGGACGGGCAGGGGCGGACGGTCGACTTCCGCAACACCATTATCGTGCTGACCAGCAATCTCGGCAGCCAGGCGATCGCCGAGCTGCCGGAGACCGCCGATATCGAGGCGGCGCGGCCGGCGGTGATGCGGGCGGTCAGGGACCGGTTCCGGCCGGAATTCCTCAACCGGCTGGACGAGATCGTGCTGTTCCGCCGCCTGGCCCGGGGCGACATGGCCTCGATCGTCGACATCCAGCTGGGCGGGCTGCGGAAGCTTCTGGAGGATCGCAAGATCCATCTGGAGCTGGACGCGGCGGCGCGGGAATGGCTGGCCGAGGCCGGCTACGACCCGGCCTATGGCGCCCGGGCCGCTGAAGCGGGTGATCCAGCGGAACCTGCAGGACAAGCTGGCCAACCTGCTGCTGGAAGGCCGCATCCACGACGGCGAGCGGCTGCGGGTCACCGCGGGGCTCGATGGCCTCGAGATCGCGGCGAAGCCGCTGGCCGAGGCGGCCTGACGCCGGGTGGCGCGTCCCGCACGGGGCGCGCCCTTGGGAGGAGCAGGGAGGGGCGGGTGCCGTGCGGTCAGTCGGCCGCCGCCACCTCCTGCATCGGCTGCAGGTGGCCGGCCAGCACCGTGAGGCCCTGCCGGGTCGCCTGGAAGGCGGCCAAGGCCGGCCCTTCCAGCACTGCGGCAGGACGGGTGCGGGCCCGGCTGGGGTCGATCTGCTGGCCGGCCTCGGCGATCTCGTAATGCAGGTGGTTGCCGGTGGCGATGCCGGTGCGGCCGACCTTGCCGATCATCTCCTCTGCCGCACCCGGTCGCCGAGCTTGAGACCGGGAGCGAAGGCAGAGAGATGCGCATAGCGGGTCGAGCGGTCCTCCGGGTGCTGCAGGGTGATGACGCGGCCATAGCCGCTGAGCCAGCCGATCTGCACGACTTCGCCATCCGAGGCGGCGAGGACCGGGGTGCCGCTCGGCGCGGCGAAGTCGATCCCCTGATGCTGGCGGGTATAGCCGAGCACCGGATGCGCCCGCATGCCGAAGCCCGAGGTGACGCGGGCACCGTCGAGCGGAGTGCGGAGGAAGGCGCGGCGCAGGCTGCGGCCCTGGTCGTCGAACCAGTCGGGGCCATCCTCGGTGTCGTAGCGCCAGAGCGAGAGGTCGCGGCCGGATAGCGCGAATCCGGCGTGCAGCATTCGGCCTTCGCGCAGCAGGTCGCCTTCGGCATCGCGGAAGCGTTCAAACAATATCGTGAAGGTGTCACCGGGACGGAGCTCACGCTGGAAGTCGACATCGTGTGCCAGGCCTTGCACCAGCTGCCGCGCCAGGGGATCGGGCAGGCCGGCGGCGCGCAGGTCGTCCAGCAGGTCTTGCCGGATCGTGCCGCGGGCGAGCACCAGATGGCGGCGCTGACCAGCGGTCTCCTCGTGCGCGATCCAGCCGCTCGGCGTCCGGGTGACGGTGACGGTCCGGCCCGGCTGAGGCTGGAAGGTGAGGGCGAGCAACGCGTCATCGGCGGCGGCTTGGCGCAGCGTGAGCTCGTGTCCGTCATGCAGGGCGGCGCGCGGGGGCAGCAGCGAGGCGAGGGCGGAGACGGCCGGCTTCCAGCTCGCGCCGTTCGACGCCGGCCGCGGCCAGGACCTGGGCGACGGTCTGGCCGCGGCGGGCAACGACGGTGCGGATCGTGGGGCGCGCGCGCGTGATGGCCTGGCTGGCGGGCATGCCGCCGGTCGAGAGCACGGGCCGATAGGCGGGTGGCCTCGGGTCGGACGCGGCGGAGGCGGCGGTTACACCGAGCGAAAGGCACGCGACTGACAGCCAGCGCGCGCGGCGCCGGGTGCGATGCAGCATGGAAAAACCCCTCCCAGGGCTGAAATGTGGCGTAACCCTTTCAGGCAAAATCACGCCAAGTCAACAGGTTGAACTGTCCGGTTACGTCACGAGGTGAGAGACGTGAGCGGTTACAACGCGGGAGCGGGAAAAAGGTTTGACAGGCTTGGGATCTGGGCATAGAAGCCCGCCTCCCGACGTCGGGCTGGTTGGTTCCGCGGCGGGAGGCAAAAAGGTCTTGACCGGAGTGGCTTGCGCCACTAGGTTCTCGGCCCCGCTGAAAGGCGGAACTTCCTACCCGGCAGGGTCTGCTGCAGGTTGGACTGGGGCTTAGGCTTCAGGGCGATCTGAAGGAAGTTGTTCATTGAAAACTGCATCGGTTTTGGAAGCGCGTTTAGTGGAATGCGTTGCTGTTTGGTTATCCTGTTTGAGGGATGGCTGGGGGCGGGCTTTTGCTGGGTGTGTCTTGCGTTGATCTGTCTCGTTGGGGATGGGGAGTGGGATGCGCGGGCGGCGCTGCTGTGGTTGGGTTTGGGCCTGGCTATGGTGGGTGTTGTTGTGGCGGGGTTTGCGTCTGGTGGTTCTGGCGGGGATGGCTGGGTGGTGATGGCATGGATGGGTTTTGGATGTGAGTTCGCGGGTATGGCGCCTGACCTGGAAGGGTTGAGGCGTTGATGAACCTGAGAGTTTGATCCTGGCTCAGAGCGAACGCTGGCGGCATGCTTAACACATGCAAGTCGCACGGGCAGCAATGTCAGTGGCGGACGGGTGAGTATCGCGTAGGAATGTATCCTGAGGTGGGGGACAACCCTGGGAAACTGGGGCTAATACCGCACATCTGCTGAGGCAGAAAGCCGCAAGGCGCCTTGGGAGCAGCCTGCGTCCGATTAGGTAGTTGGTGGGGTAAAGGCCTACCAAGCCTGCGATCGGTAGCTTGGTCTGAGAGGACGATCAGCCACACTGGGACTGAGACACGGCCCAGACTCCTACGGGAGGCAGCAGTGGGGAATATTGGACAATGGGCGAAAGCCTGATCCAGCAATGCCGCGTGGGTGAAGAAGGTCTTCGGATTGTAAAGCCCTTTCGACGGGGACGATGATGACGGTACCCGTAGAAGAAGCCCCGGCTAACTTCGTGCCAGCAGCCGCGGTAATACGAAGGGGGCTAGCGTTGCTCGGAATTACTGGGCGTAAAGGGCGCGTAGGCGGCACTGTTAGTCAGGCGTGAAATTCCTGGGCTCAACCTGGGGACTGCGCTTGATACGGCAGAGCTAGAGGATGGAAGAGGCTCGCGGAATTCCCAGTGTAGAGGTGAAATCCGTAGATATTGGGAAGAACACCGGTGGCGAAGGCGGCGAGCTGGTCCATTACTGACGCTGAGGCGCGACAGCGTGGGGAGCAAACAGGATTAGATACCCTGGTAGTCCACGCCGTAAACGATGTGCGCTGGATGTTGGGTGGCCTAGCCACTCAGTGTCGTAGCTAACGCGGTAAGCGCACCGCCTGGGGAGTACGGCCGCAAGGTTGAAACTCAAAGGAATTGACGGGGGCCCGCACAAGCGGTGGAGCATGTGGTTTAATTCGGAAGCAACGCGCAGAACCTTACCAGCCCTTGACATGGGTCGGACCGGCGCAGAGATGCGCTTTCCCCGCAAGGGGCCGACTGCACAGGTGCTGCATGGCTGTCGTCAGCTCGTGTCGTGAGATGTTGGGTTAAGTCCCGCAACGAGCGCAACCCTCGCCTTTAGTTGCCAGCATGTTTGGGTGGGCACTCTAGAGGAACTGCCGGTGACAAGCCGGAGGAAGGTGGGGATGACGTCAAGTCCTCATGGCCCTTATGGGCTGGGCTACACACGTGCTACAATGGCGGTGACAGTGGGACGCCAGGTCGCAAGGCCGAGCCGATCCCCAAAAGCCGTCTCAGTTCGGATTGCACTCTGCAACTCGGGTGCATGAAGGTGGAATCGCTAGTAATCGTGGATCAGCACGCCACGGTGAATACGTTCCCGGGCCTTGTACACACCGCCCGTCACACCATGGGAGTTGGTCTCTACCTTAAGTCGCTGCGGTAACCGCAAGGAGCTAGGCGACCACGGTAGGGTCAGTGACTGGGGTGAAGTCGTAACAAGGTAGCCGTAGGGGAACCTGCGGCTGGATCACCTCCTTTCAAGGATAGTGCGTGACGCTGGGTGCGGATGTACCCTGGTTGCGACCTACCTGAACAAGACTACCACATCGCCTGCGAGCGATGCTGGGCCGCGATCCTTCGGATGGAGGGTTCGGTACCTGGCGCATCCTGATCCATTCACCATCGCGCCCGGCCAGCCTTGCTGGCCATTGGGAAGATCCCGCGCGGCAGCCTGGCCTTTCGAGGTCGGCGCCGTCCGCGCATCCTTCTTCCATTCCGTGATCCGGCCCTGGCTGGCTATTGGGCTCATCAAGCCCTGGCGCATGCTGGGGCCTGGGGGCCAGTAGCTCAGTTGGTTAGAGCACACGCTTGATAAGCGTGGGGTCGGAGGTTCAAGTCCTCCCTGGCCCATTTTTCATCCGGCTGCGCCGGATGAGAAATCCCCCGGAGGGTGCTGTAAGCCGGTTGCCGGGGCGCGTAAGCGCGCAGGCAAGTCGCGGCACTGCCGCGGCAGGCATGATGCAGCATGCAGCCTGTCGGGTCCTGTGGGATCTGCGGGGTGCGGTACTGCGGGGGCATAGCTCAGCTGGTAGAGCACCTGCTTTGCAAGCAGGGGGTCATCGGTTCGAATCCGTTTGCCTCCATTTTCGCTCTCGGCTGCGCCGAGAGTGGGAAATCCGCCGGAGACTGACCTGAGCCGGTCGCCATCGCTCTGCGGTGGTCAGCCGCGGCATGGCCGCGGCAGGCGCAGTTCAGTCCGACGGAGTTGCGCCTCGGCCCTTGGGCCTCGAGGGGGTGCGTGCTTCCAAAACCGCCGCACGTGGTGTCGGGTCTACGGACCTGGCCCTGGCGGGCGATCTTTGACAGGTGAATCTGGGAATGGAAGTGTAGTTGGTAAGCGTGAGCTTGCTGTCTATGCGTCATGGGCTTGATGCGCGGTTTGGTACTGCGTGCGGGCGTTGTGGTGATTGGATGGTGAGTGAGACAAGGGCGTTCGGTGGATGCCTTGGCGCCAAGAGGCGATGAAGGACGTGGCACGCTGCGAAAAGCCGCGGGGAGATGCGAGCGATCGTTGATCCGCGGATGTCCGAATGGGGAAACCCCTCCTTAGGGAGATCCCGCACTGAATACATAGGTGTGGGAGGCGAACCCGGGGAACTGAAACATCTCAGTACCTGGAGGAAAAGACATCAAGTGAGATTCCGCGAGTAGTGGCGAGCGAAAGCGGAGCAGGCCAGTGGTTGCTGCAAGTTAAGCCAAACGGTCTGGAAAGGCCGGCCAGAGTGGGTGATAGCCCCGTAGGCGTATGGCTTGTGGCGATCCTTGAGTAGGGCGGGGCACGTGAAACCCTGTCTGAACATGGGGGGACCACCCTCCAAGCCTAAATACTCCTTGGCGACCGATAGTGCACAAGTACCGTGAGGGAAAGGTGAAAAGCACCCCGACGAGGGGAGTGAAAGAGACCTGAAACCGAGCGCCTACAAGCAGTCGGAGCCCGCAAGGGTGACGGCGTACCTTTTGTATAATGGGTCCGCGAGTTTCTGTTGGCAGCAAGCTTAAGCCGAGAGGTGTAGGCGCAGCGAAAGCGAGTCCGAACAGGGCGTCGAGTTGCCGGTAGAAGACCCGAAACCGAGTGATCTAGCCATGGCCAGGCTGAAGGTGCGGTAACACGCACTGGAGGGCCGAACCCACGCCTGTTGAAAAAGTCGGGGATGAGCTGTGGCTAGGGGTGAAAGGCCAATCAAACTCGGAAATAGCTGGTTCTCCGCGAAATCTATTGAGGTAGATCGTCGCTCGATTACCGCCGGAGGTAGAGCACCGGAAGGGCTAGGGGGACCCAAAGTCCTACCAAACCCTACCGAACTCCGAATGCCGGCGAGTACAGGGCGGCAGACAGACAGCGGGTGCTAAGGTCCGTTGTCGAGAGGGAAACAGCCCAGACCACCAGCTAAGGCCCCCAAATGATGGCTAAGTGGGAAAGCATGTAGGACGGCCATAACAACCAGGAGGTTGGCTTAGAAGCAGCCATCCTTTAAAGAAAGCGTAATAGCTCACTGGTCTAATAGCTGTCCCGCGGCGAAAATGTAACGGGGCTCAAGCCATCTGCCGAAGCTGTGGATGCACGAAAGTGCGTGGTAGCGGAGCGTTCCCTAAGCCTGCGAAGCGGGACCCGCGAGGGCCCGTGGAGGTATGGGAAGTGCGAATGCGGACATGAGTAGCGACAAAGCGGGTGAGAAACCCGCTCGCCGAAAGTCCAAGGGTTCCTGCGCAAGGTTAATCCGCGCAGGGTGAGTCGGCCCCTAAGGCGAGGGCGACAGCCGTAGCCGATGGAAACCAGGTCAAGATTCCTGGGCCCGCCAGAAGTGACAGCCGTGAAGTTCTGTTATCCCTTATCGGATTGGGGTGGCAGTTGGATCGGCTCGGGAAATAGCTCTGGCATATGGACCGTACCCGAAACCGACACAGGTGGACTGGTAGAGTATACCAAGGCGCTTGAGAGAACGATGCTGAAGGAACTAGGCAAATTGCTCGCGTAACTTCGGGATAAGCGAGACCCTTCTCTGCGCAAGCAGGGTGGGGTGACACAAACCAGGGGGTGGCGACTGTTTAGTAAAAACACAGGGCTCTGCGAAATCGAGAGATGACGTATAGGGTCTGACGCCTGCCCGGTGCCGGAAGGTTAAGGGGAGATGTGCAAGCATCGAACCGAAGCCCCGGTAAACGGCGGCCGTAACTATAACGGTCCTAAGGTAGCGAAATTCCTTGTCGGGTAAGTTCCGACCTGCACGAATGGCGTAACGACCTCCCCACTGTCTCCAGCATCGGCTCAGCGAAATTGAACTCCCCGTGAAGATGCGGGGTACCCGCGGTCAGACGGAAAGACCCTATGAACCTTTACTGCAACTTCGCAGTGGCGCCAGGAAGGGACTGTGTAGGATAGGTGGGAGGCATCGAAGCCGGGGCGCCAGCCTTGGTGGAGCCAACCTTGAAATACCACCCTGTGCCTTTCTGGCGTCTAACTGAGCCCCGTAAGCCGGGGCCAGGACCCTGCGTGGTGGGCAGTTTGACTGGGGCGGTCGCCTCCCAAATGGTAACGGAGGCGCGCGATGGTGGGCTCAAGCCGGTCGGACATCGGCTGTTGAGTGCAAAGGCATAAGCCCGCCTGACTGTGAGCGCGACAGCGCGAACAGAGACGAAAGTCGGCCTTAGTGATCCGGTGGTCCCGCGTGGAAGGGCCATCGCTCAACGGATAAAAGGTACTCTAGGGATAACAGGCTGATCTCCCCCAAGAGTCCACATCGACGGGGAGGTTTGGCACCTCGATGTCGGCTCATCGCATCCCGGGGCTGGAGCAGGTCCCAAGGGTTCGGCTGTTCGCCGATTAAAGCGGTACGTGAGCTGGGTTTAGAACGTCGTGAGACAGTTCGGTCCCTATCTGCCGTGGGTGTAGGAGACTTGCGAGGATCTGTCCCTAGTACGAGAGGACCGGGATGGACGTACCTCTGGTGTACCAGTTGTTCCGCCAGGAGCATCGCTGGGTAGCTAAGTGCGGACGGGATAACTGCTGAAGGCATCTAAGCAGGAAACCCCCTCTAAACGAGGTGCTCCCTCGAGGGCCGTGCCAGACCAGCACGTTGATAGGCCGCAGGTGGAAGCCGGGTAACCGGTGCAGCCGAGCGGTCCTAATCGCCCGATAGAACTCCCATCACACCGCAACGCAACGCCGTCCCACAAAGACGGCACCGCACGCAGCACCAAGCCGCGCCTTGCCCAACACGCACTTCCATTCCCCCCAAGGATCCGGCCGGGTGGCCCGAGTGGTCATCGCAAGGTTGATACACCCGATCCCATCCCGAACTCGGCCGTGAAACACCTCAGCGCCCATGGTACTGTTGCTCAAGCAACGGGAGAGTCGGTCGCCGCCGGGCCACCCAGCCGGATCCTCACCATTCACCTCTCAACATACTCACCCACGCGGGGTGGAGCAGCCCGGTAGCTCGTCAGGCTCATAACCTGAAGGTCACAGGTTCAAATCCTGTCCCCGCATCCAAACGCAAGGCGCTGACCCACACGGGCCAGCGCCTTTTCTTGCGTCCAGGTCAGCCTGCAAATCTGGCCGCGATCGCCTCCGGCATCGTCACCGCACGCAACACGCCGGCCACCTCGCGGCCCCAGATCCTCACCTGCTCGCCCGCCGCTGCCAGGTTGCCATCGGGCAACAGGAAGCGATGCGCGACACTGAAGCTGCGGCCGCCGAAGACCAGCGGTGCCACCTCCTGCGTTATCACCTCGCCATAGCGTGCCGGCGCGCGGAAGCTGCACCGCACATCCACCAGCGGCGCGCCGCGGAAATGCGGATCCGCCCGCTGCAACTCGGCAAAGTCGATGCCCCGCGCCAGCGCCATCTCGGTGAAGCCCTCATCCATCCAGCGGATGAAGTTCGGGTGGAAGACGATCCGCGCCGGGTCGCAATCGCCCCAATGCACGCGGATCGCCCGGGTGAAGCCGCTCAATCGACCTCCACCAGCACCGCCATCCCCTGACCGCCGCCGGCGCAGGCCCGGCGATGCCGCGCGTCAGCCCGCGCCGCTTCAACTCCATCATCACCGACAGCACGCAGCGCACCCCGGTTGCCGCCAGCGGGTGCCCGAAGGCGATCGCCCCGCCATTCACGTTGAACCGGTCGCGCGGCACGCCAAGCGCCCGCCGCACCGCCTCGGCCTGCGCGCCGAAGGCCTCGTTGATCTCAAAGAGATCGATATCCTCAACCCCCAGGCCGCAGGCACGCAGCAGCGCCACGGCCGCCGGCACCGGGCCGATCCCCATTACCTCCGCCGGCACGCCGGCCGCAGCCGCCGCCACCACGCGCCCGAGCGCCATATCGCCGCCAAGCCTGGCCGCGAGCGCCCGCGTCGTCAGCACCACCGCCGCCGCACCATCGACGATCGCGCTGCTGTTGCCGCCGGTCTGCACCCCACCGAAGACCGGCTTCAGCTTCGCCAGCGCCTCGATCGGCGTCGGCCGGATATGCGTATCAGCCGCGACCTCTGCGACCTTCCGCGGCAGCGACAGCTTACGCGGCGTCAGCCCCTTGCCCTCGAAGACCGCCTCGACCACCGGGGCGATCTCCGCGGCAAAGCGCCCGGCCGCCTGGGCTGCCAGCGCGCGGACGAAGCTCTCCGCCGCATAGGCGTCGGTCTCCTCCCGGCTGACCCCGTGCAGCCGCGCCAGGTTCTCCGCCGTGCCGCCCATAGCGGTGGCGCAGCCGGTGTCGTAGAGCGCCTCCCAGAGGAAGTCCTTGAACTCCACCTGGCCCAGCCCGAAGCCGCCGCGCGAGGTATAGGACGCCACCGGCGCCCGGCTCATGCTTTCGGTACCGACGCAGAGCGCCGCCTCCACCTGACCGGTGCTGGTCGCCCGTGCGCCTTGCGCGATCGCCTCGAACCCCGTGGTGCAGAGCCGCTGCACGCCATGCGCCGGCCGGTCGTCGGGCATTCCTGCGTACAACCCGATATGCCGGGCGAAGAACAGGCTGTCGAAGCTCGCCTGGGTGCAGTTGCCGGCGACCGTCACGCCGATCCGCGCCGGGTCGATCCCCGCGCGCGCGATCGCCGCCCGCGCCGCATGAATGCCGAGATCGGTCGGCGAGATCAGCGCCAGCGCGCCGTTGAGGTCGACGAAGGGGGTCCGCGCCCCGGCCACCAGCGTGGCATCGGCGAAGCGCTCCACCAGCGCGGCGTCGGCGTAGCGGGTCCAGTCCGGCGCGGCGGCGTTGAGTGCGACGTTCATGGCGTTATCACCTCCCGATCCTCGTTGTCGTACAGGCGCGCGAGCAGATCAGCCCGCCGCGCCTGGATCGCCCGCGCGTTCAGCGAGCCCTTGTCCGTGACCTCCCCGCATCCAGCGAGGGAGGCTCGGCCAGCAGCATGGCACGCGCCACCCGGCGGGAGGAACCGCCTCCCGCGGCCGCATTCATCGCCCGGATCGCCTGCCGCACCTGTTCCCCCGCCACCGCCGGGTCGGCCGGGAAGACCAGCAGGCCGACATCGTCCCGGTCGGCGCCCACCACCACCACGTCCCGCGCGAGCCTGCCGAGCGCTCCCAGCGCCCGCAGCCGCAGCTCCGCCGCATTGATCCGCGTGCCGGAGGAGAGCTTGAAATCCTCCGCCAGCCGGCCGTCGAAGCGCAGCCCCTGATCCGGATCGGCCGCGTCCATCCAGGCGACGGCATCCCCGGTGCGGAAGAAGCCCTCCGCGTCGAAGGCCGCTGCGGTCGCCGCCGCGTCCTCCAGGTAGCCGTGGAAGACATTCGGCCCGCGCACCCGCACCTCGGTCTTGCCCTCGGCCGGCAGCAGCTTGAGCTCGACCCCTGGCAGCGGCGTGCCGATGCCGCCCGGCGCGGCGTCCACCCGCTGCGCGTTGGTCGCGGCCGGCGCGGTCTCGGTCAGCCCCCAGCCGGAGACCACCGGCACCGGCCGCGGCGCATGCCGCGCCGCAAGCGCCTGCAGCCGACGGAACTGCGCCTCGGGCAGCGCCGCGCCGGCGCTGAAGACCAGCCGCAGCCGGCTGAAGAAGCCCCTGGCCAGCGCGGCATCCGCCTCCAGCGCCGGCAGCAGCAGGGCCAAGCCACGCGGCACGTCGAAGCGCAGCGTCGGCGCGACCTCCCGCAGATTGGCCAGCGTCCGGTCGAAGGCACCCGGCAGCGGCCGGCCCTCGTCGATCCACAGCGTGCCGCCGCAGCGAAGCACCAGGTTGAGGTTCTGGCTGCCGCCGAAGACATGGCTCCAGGGCAGCCAGTCCAGCAGCACCGGCGGTTCCCGGTCTAGGAAGGGCCAAGCCTGGGCCAGCTGCTGCTGGTTCGCCGCCAGCATCCGGTGGGTCGCCGGCACGCCCTTCGGCACGCCGGTCGAGCCCGAGGTGAACAGGATTTTTCCAAGTCCATCGGGATCGACGCCTTCGATCGCCGCATGCACCGCTGCCGTGACCGGCTCCGCCATCAGCGCGTTCCAGCCGAGGGCCGAAAGCACCTCGATCCCCTGTGCCTCCTCGACGGCCAGGGCGTGGGCGAAGGGCGCGGCATCCTCGGCGAAGAGCAGCCCGGGGCGGAGCCTGCGAAGGATGTGCCGCAGCTTGCCGAGGTCACCGCTCTGCAGCGCATAGGGGTGGAGACTGCGGCGCAGGGCACGCCGACCGCCTGCGCCGCATAGGCCAGCAGCGCGTGCCGCACCGAGATTGCCGGAGAGCAGCGCCACCGGACGCCCAGGCCCCAGGCCGCGCGCCAGCAGCGCGGCGCCGAGCGCCCGCACCTGCGCCGCGGCCTGCCTGTAGGTCACGCCGCGCCAGCCACCATCCGGGCTGCGTTCCTCAGGAAGGCCCGGCCGGGCGTTGTAGCCTCCCAGTGCCAGAGCCGGTCGACGATACGCGGCGCATGGGCGGCGAGCGGCTCGCGCGAGCGCAGCAGCCAGCCGCCGGCTGGCAGCGCGATGCGCTCCATCCGCGCCGGTGCGAAGAGCGGCGCTTCGGTCTGCCCGGTCATGGCCCCCCGATCGTGCCCGCGAGACGGGCCCCGGGGACGAACCATGCCGGCGGCGGACCGGCAAGGCCCGGCGCGTGGATCGGGCGGGCGGCCCGGCCTATCCTGCGCGGCGTCGAGGAGAACAGGCATGACCGGACCCGCGCCCAAGGCGCCCCCGGCGGCGCCGCCCGCATGCGGCCAGGCGAGATCCGGCTGGAGGAAGGGCGCCTCGAGACCGGCTGGTGGGGCCCGGAGCCGGAGGCGACGCCGAGCATCGTCCTGCTGCATGAAGGGCTCGGCAGCCTCGGGCTGTGGCGGGACTTCCCGGCACGGCTCGCCGCGGCAACCGGCCGGGGCGTCTTCGCCTGGTCGCGCTTCGGCTATGGCCAGTCCGACCCGGTTGCCCTGCCGCGCCCGCTCGACTACCTCCGGCGGGAGGCGACGGAGCTGCTGCCGCGCGTGCTCGACGCGGCCAGGCTGCGCCGCTTCATCCTGTTCGGGCATTCCGACGGCGCCTCCATCGCCGCCCTCCATGCCGGCGCCTGCGCCGATGCGCGGCTGCAAGGCGTGGTGGTGGTGGCGCCGCATGTCTTCACCGAACCCATCGGCCTCGCCGGCGTCGCCGCGATGCAGGCGCGCTACGCGACGGGCGATCTGCGCACCCGGCTGGCACGGCACCACCGCGACCCCGACATCGCCTTCCATGGCTGGGCCGGCGCCTGGCTGGACCCTAGTTTCCCCGCAAGCTTCGACCTGCTGCCGGAGGTGCGGCGCATCCGCCTGCCGGTGCTGGCGATCCAGGGCGAGGCGGATGAATACGGCACCCCCGCGCAGCTGCACGCCATCGCGCGGGAGGCGCCGGGCCCGGTCGAGCTGCTGCTGCTGCCGGGCGTTGGGCATGCGCCGCAGGCCGAAGTGCCGGAGGCGGTGCTGGCGGCGGTGCGGCGCTTCACGGCGCGGCTGCCGGCCGGGGAGTGACGCGGGCGCTGGGGCCGTCTAGCCTTTCCCACAACAGGGAAGCCGCCAGTCACCCGCCCGATCAGGAGAGCGTCGTGACCCAATCCACTCCGCAAGCGACCCGCCGTGCCCTGCTGGCCACGGTGGCGGCCCTCGCCGCGCCGCGTCTGTCCCTCGCCCAGGGCGCCAGGGTGATGCGGTTCATCCCGCAGATCGACCTGTCCACCATCGATCCGCATGGCAGCCTGGCCTATGTCACGCGCGGCCATAGCCAGATGGTCTTCGACACGCTCTATGGCCTGGACAGCAACTTCAAGCCGCAGCCGCAGATGGTGGAGGGCCATGTCGTCGAGAATGACGGCAAGCTCTGGACCCTGACGCTGCGCCCCGGCCTGACGTGGCACGATGGGGAGAGTGTAACGGCGCGGGACTGCGTCGCCTCGATCCGCCGCTGGTCGAAGCGCGACGCGCTGGGCGGCGCGCTGATGGCGGCGACCGAGGAGCTCTCGGCGCCCGACGACCGCCGCATCGTCTTTCGCCTGAAGAAGCCCTTCCCCCTGCTGCCGGAGGCGCTGGGCAAGGTCAGCTCGCCCATGCCGGCGATGATGCCGGAGCGGCTGGCCAATACCGACCCTTTCAAGCAGATGACGGAGATGGTCGGCAGCGGCCCGTTCCGCTTCGTCGCGGCCGAGCGCGTCCCCGGCTCGCGCAACGTCTATGTGAAGTTCGACAAGTACGTCCCGCGCGGGGATGGCCGCGCGGACTGGCTGGCTGGCCCGAAGGTGGTGAATTTCGACCGTGTCGAATGGACCACCATCCCCGATGCCGCGACCAAGGTCGCCGCCATCCTGCAGGGCGAGCAGGATTGGTGGGAGAACCCGACGCACGACCTGATCCCGCTGCTGAAGAAGGACCGCAAGGTCAAGCTGGAGGTCATCAACCCGACCGGCGCCGTCAACATGATGCGGCTGAACCATCTGCAGGCGCCCTTCGACAAGCCGGAGGGACGGCAGGCGCTGCTGTATGCCTTCAGCCAGACCGACTTCATGCAGGCGATCGTCGGCGACGACGCGGCGATGTACCACGTGCCGCACGGCATCTTCTGCTCCGAACACGCCGATGGCGAGCGAGGCGGGGCTCGAGCCGCTGATGGGCCCGCGCAATTACGACAAGGCGAAGCAGCTGCTGAAGCAGTCCGGCTATGCCGGGCAGAAGGTGGCGATGCTGGTCGCCACCGACTACGCCCAGTTCAAGGCGATCGGCGAGGTCGCCGCGGATGCCATGGCGAAGATCGGGATCAATGTCGACTTCGTGGCGACCGACTGGGGCACCATGCTGCAGCGGCGCAGCAACAAGGGGCCGATCGACCAGGGCGGCTGGTCCTGCTTCAACACGGGCTGGGAGGGCGCGGACCACATGGACCCGTCCAACCACTATGCTGCCCGCGGCAACGGCAACGACCCCTCGGCATGGCCGGGCTGGTGCGTCGACCAGCCGCTGGAGGACCTGCGCAACGCCTGGTTCGACGCGCCGGACATCGCCGCGCAGCAGAAGATCTGCCGCGACCTGCAGCTGCGCGCCATGCAGGTGCTGCCGAGCGTGCCGGTCGGCCAGTTCATCCAGCCAACCGCCTACCGCACCAACGTCTCGGGCGTCTCGAAAGGCTTCCCGGTCTTCTGGGGCGTGAAGAAGACCTAGGTCGGCTGCCAGTCCTCCAGAAACAAATGAGCGGGCCGGGGAGAATGCCTTCTCCTCGGCCTACTTCTACACCGCGGTTTGCGCCTTGCCGCGCGCGATCGCCGCGGCCAGCCCGGCTTCGCGCGTCCGGCGGAACTCCTCCGTCACATGCGACAGCTGGTGCGTGTCGAAATGCGCGTTGATGGCGTCGCGGAAGCCCTGCATGTCGGCGGCGCGGTTCAATGACCGCTTGGTCAGCTTGATGGCGAAGGGCGGGGCCGAGGCGATGTCCTCCGCCAGCGTCTGCGTCGCCGCTTCCAGCTCCGCCCGCTTCACCACGCGATTGACCATGCCGAGCCGTAGCGCTTCCGTCGCTCCCATGCGGCGGCCGGTGAACAAGAACTCCTTCGCCGCGCGCAGCCCCATGACGAAGGGGTGCATCAGCACCTCGACCGCCGAGGCGGCGAGGGTCTTGCAGACCGGGTCGGCGAAGAAGGCGTCCTCGGATGCCACGATCATGTCGCACATGTTCGCCACCATGAAGCCGCCAGCGATGCAGGCGCCCTGGACGCAGGCGATGGTCGGCTTCGGGCAGTCCCAGATGCGCAAGGAGTATTCGAGGTAGCGGCGCTCCTCATAGGCGTAGCGCTGTTCCACGCTGAAGCCCTGGCGCTTCTCCTGCCCCTCCTTCAGGTCGTGCCCGGCGGAGAAGTGGTCGCCCTTCCCTGCGATGACGATGACCCGGACCTCGTCGTCCGCCGCGGCCTCGCGCAGCGCGGCGTCGAGCTCGTCGAGCAGCACGCTGCTCTCGGCGTTGCGCATTTCCGGCCGGTCGTGGAACAGCCAGGCGACGGCGCCGCGCCGCTCCACCGCGATCTGGGTATGGGCCATGTTTTCCTCCCGTCCTGGACGGGCGGAAGCCTGGCGCCCGGCCGCGGCGGCCGTCAACCGGGCTACTTCGTACCGAACATCCGGTCGCCGGCATCGCCGAGCCCGGGGACGATGTAGCCGTGCTCGTCCAGGTGGCTGTCGATCGCCGCAGTCCAGATCGGCACCTCGGGGTGGGAGCCATGGACATGCGCGATACCCTCGGGCGCGGCCAGCAGGCAGACCAGGCGCAGGTCGCGGCAGCCACGTTCCTTCAGCCGGTCGATCGCGGCGACGGCGCTGTTGCCGGTGGCCAGCATCGGGTCCAGCACGATCACCAGGCGCTCCGCCACGTCGGGCGGCGCCTTGAAGTAGTACTCCACCGCCTGCAGCGTCTTCGGGTCGCGGTAGAGGCCGATATGCGCGATGCGGGCACTCGGCACCAGTTCCAGCATGCCGTCGACGAAGCCGACGCCGGCGCGCAGGATGGGGGCGAAGACCAGCTTCTTGCCGGCCAGCTTCGGCGCCTTCATGGCGGTCAGCGGCGTCTCGATCTCGACATCTTCCAGCTTGAGGTCGCGGGTGACCTCATAGGCCAGCAGCATGCCGATCTCGTTCAGCAGCTGGCGGAAGCCCTTGGTTGTGCGCTCGGCCTCCCGCATCAGGGTCAGCTTATGCTGCACCAGCGGGTGGTCGACGACGTGAACTTCCCTCATCGCGGGTCCTTCCGGGGGCGGGGCCTGTCCATCGTGTAGCACCGCCCGCGCGGGAGGTCAGGCGCGCGCCAGCACCCGGTCGACGAAGGCCTCGGCCGCGCCGAGATAGCCGGCCGGGTCGGTCAGCGCGCGCCACCTCCTCCGCCGAGAGCTTGCCGGAGACCTGGGTGTCGCGCAGCAGCGCCTCGGCCAGCGGGACGCCCTCGGCCAGCGCGACGTCGCAGGCGTGGTGGACGACATGGTGCGCCTCTCCACGGCCCGTCACCGGGGCGAGGCCCATCATGACAGCCTCCGCGACGATCAGCCCGCCGGTGCTGTCGAGGTTCCGCCGCATCCGCGCGGCATCGACCGTCAGCCCCTCGGCAAGGACCCGGGCGCAGGCGAGCGCGCCATGCGCCAGGGTGAAGGCCTGGCCGATGGCCAGCGCCTCGGCCTGCCAGGGGCCGGTGCCGCGTTCCTGGTCCTGCGCCATGGCGGCCAGCATCTGCGGCACCAGCGCGTGCACGCCGCGCGCCTGGGCGATGATGTATTCGCAGGAGATCGGGTTGCGCTTCTGCGGCATGGTCGAGGACCCGCCGCGGCCCTCCTGGTGCGGCTCGGCGACCTCTGCCACTTCCGTCTGCATCAGCAGGATCACGTCGGTGGCGATCTTGGACAGCGAGCCGCAGACCAGACCGAGGAAGGACACCGCCTCGGCCAGCCCGTCGCGGGCGACATGCCAGGGGATGTCGGGCTGGGCCAGGCCGAGCTCTCTTGCCAGTTCCGCCTGCACCGCCAAGCCCTGGTCGCCGAGCGAGGCAAGGGTGCCGGCGGCGCCGCCGGATTCCAGCTTCTCCACCCGCGGGCGGAGTTGCGCCAGGCGCTCCCGCATGGTGATGAGCGGCGAGAGCCAGACGGCGACCTTGTAGCCGAAGGTCACGGGCAGGGCGTGCTGCAGGTGGGTGCGGCCGGCCATGACCGTACCGCGATGCGCCCGCGCCATGCGGGCAAAGCCGGCGATGACGGCGTCGAGCTCGGCACCGACCAGCGCAAGGCCCTCGCGCACCTGCAACACCACGGCGGTGTCCATGATGTCCTGGGTGGTGGCGCCCCAATGGGTCCAGCGCCCGGCCTCGGCGCCCGCCAGCGCGGAAAGCTGCTTGACCAAGCCCACCACGGGATAGCCGGTGTTGCGGGTGGCTGCGGCCAGGGCCGGCAGGTCCAGCCGGTCCACGTCCGCGGCGGCGGTGATGGCCTGGGCTGCCGTCTCCGGCACGATGCCGAGGCGCGCCTGGGCGCGGGCCAGCGCCGCCTCGACCTCGAGCATGCGGGCGAGGAAGGCGCGCTCCCCCATCACCGCGCGCATGGCGTCGGTGCCGTAGAGGGCGCCTAAGACGGGGCTGTCGGCCGGGTTGACGCTCATCAGGCTTGCATCTCTTTCAAGGTGTCCTTGGCGATCCGCAGCGCGGTGTTGGCGCTGGGTACGCCGGCATAGGCGGCGACCTGCAGCAGCACCTCGGCGATCTCCTCCGGCGTCACGCCGGTATTCTGCGTGGCGCGGACATGCAGGCGGAACTCGTCGTGGTGGTGCAGGGGCGGAGAGGATGCCGAGGCAGAGCAGGCTGCGGTCGCGCACGGACAGGCCTGGCCGGGTCCAGACGCGGCCCCAGACGCCCTCCAGGATGAAGTCGCGGAAGGGCGCGTCCATCGCCGTCAGCGCAGCCTCCGAGCGCGCGACATGCGCCTCCCCAGCACGCGCTTGCGCATCGCCATGCCGGCGTCCGCCCGCCGCGGCGGGCAGGGCGGTGACCTGCTCCATGTGGTGCAGGACGGCGCGGGTCACCGCGTGCTCCTGCTCGAGAATTCGGGATATGCGCGGCCTCGGGGATCAGCACCAGGGCGCTGCCGGGGATCGCGTCGCGGATCGCCTCGGCCGCGGCAAGGGGCGTCGACTGGTCGCGGTCGCCGACGAGGATGGTGGTCGGGCAGGCGATCTTCCCGGCGATATCGGCCGCGCTGGTGTCGCGCAGCGCCGCGGCACAGCCGAGCCAGCCCGTTGGGTCGGTGCCGAGCAGCATCCGCTTCAGCCCCTTGGACGTCGCAAGCGAATGATCCAGCACCCAGCGGCCCATGGTCGCATCCGCCACCGCGGCGACGCCGCCCTTGGCGACCAGGTCCATGCGCTCCTGCCAGTTCGCCCCGCCGCCGAATTCCAGCGCGGTGTCGCAGGGGATGAGGGAGATGACGCGGCCCGGTGCGCGGGCCGCCATCTGCAGCGCGATATGCCCGCCGATCGAGACGCCGCCGACATGCGCCTCGGCGATACCCAGGCTGTCGAGCAGCCCGAGCGCATCGCCTGCCAGCATCGCCATGGTGTAGGGGCCGGGCGTCGCCTCGGTCAGCCCATGGCCGCGCATGTCCATGCGAATGACGCGGAAGCGCCGCGCCAGGGCCGCCGCCTGCGGGTCCCACATGTGCAGGTTGGTGCCGAGCGAGTGCAGCAGCAGCACCGCCGGCGCCTGCGCCGGGCCCTCGACCGTGGCGTGGATGGCGATGTCGCCGATCTGGCAGAACATGGCGAGGCTCCCTGCGAGGATAAGGTTGGGGAGGGAAAGGTATTCCCTCCCCAAGCCCCTCCCTTCCTTTTTGTGAGTCGGGCATGCGCCACGCGGCGGCTGCCGAACTCAGAGAAATAGATGAGGGGGCCTGGGGAGAATACCTTCTCCCCAGCCTTCCTTTGTCAGACCCGTTCGACGACCATGGCGATGCCCTGGCCGACGCCGATGCACATCGTGGTCAGGGCGTAGCGCGCCTGGCGGTTCTGCAACTCCTGCACCGCGGTCATCACCAGCCGCGCGCCGGACATGCCGAGCGGGTGGCCAAGCGCGATGGCGCCGCCGTTCGGGTTCACGTGCTCGGCGTCGTCGGCCAGGCCGAGGTCGCGGGTGACGGCCAGCGCCTGCGCCGCGAAGGCCTCGTTCAAGCTCGATGACGTCGATCTCGGAGAGCGTGAGCCCGGCCTTCTCCAGCACCCGCCGCGTCGCCGGGGCCGGGCCGAAGCCCATGATGCGCGGCGCGACGCCGGCCGTCGCCGCGGCGACGACGCGGGCGCGCGGGGTCAGCCCGTATTTCTTCACCGCCGCCTCGGAGGCGACGATCAGCGCCGCGGACCCGTCGTTGACGCCCGAGGCATTGCCGGCGGTGACGCTGCCGCCGTCCTTGCGGAAGGGTGTCGGCAGCTTGGCCAACGCCTCGAGCGTGGTGTCGGGGCGGGGGTGCTCGTCATGCTCGACGCGGACGGGGTCGCCCTTGCGGCGCGGGATCTCGACCGCGACGATCTCCTGCGCGAAGCGCCCAGCGGCCTGCGCCTTGCCCGCGCGCTGCTGCGACCGCCAGGCGAAGGCGTCCTGGTCGGCGCGGGAAACCTGGAAGTCCTGGGCGACGTTCTCGGCCGTCTCCGGCATGGAATCGACGCCATGGGCCGACTTCATCTTCGGGTTGACGAAACGCCAGCCGATCGTGGTGTCGTAGATCTCCGGCGCGCGGCCGAAGGCTTCGGCCTGCTTGCCCTGGACATAGGGGGCGCGGGTCATGCTCTCGACCCCGCCGGCCAGCATCAGGTCGCACTCGCCCGCCTTGATGGCGCGGGCGGCGATGCCGACGGCGTCCATGCCGGAGCCACACAGGCGGTTCACCGTGCTGCCCGGGATGTTGGATGGCAGGCCGGCCAGCAGCAGGGCCATGCGGGCGACGTTGCGGTTGTCCTCGCCGGCCTGATTGGCGCAGCCGTAAATCACGTCCTCCACCGCCTCCCAATCCACGCCGGGGTTGCGCGCCATCAGCGTGCGCAGCGGGATGGCGCCGAGGTCGTCGGCGCGGACCGGGGCGAGGCCGCCGGCATAGCGCCCGATCGGGGTGCGGACGGCGTCGCAGATATAGGCATCGGCCATGGCGGCTCTCCTCCCTCAAGGTCGGCGAGACTTGCCCCCGGCGCCGGCCGCGGTCAACGCCCGGCCGGTTTCGCATGCCAAGGCCGCGATGGGCCTTCGGCCAAGGGTCCGGGCCCCCATGTAGAGCCCACCGGCGCAGGCATACCTCCGCCGCTTGCAGTTCGAAAGTCGTAACCATGGCGGTTGGAGGATCCAGGCGGCCGGCCGGATCGGGTGTGTCCGCCTGCGAGGGCTGCGGCACCGGGCATGGGCTCGGCTTCGCCCTGGCGACGGCCTTCCAGCCCATCCTCGATGCCGACCGCGGCGGCGCCACCCTGGCGCATGAGGCCCTGGTGCGCGGGCCGGACGGGCAGGGCGCCGCCTGGGTGCTCGACCAGGTGGCGCCGGAGGCGGTCTATGCGCTGGACAAGGCCTGCCGCATTGCCGCGATCGAGGAGGCGAGCCGACTCGGCCTGCCAGCCAGCGGCGCGAAGCTGTCGGTGAACATCCTGCCGAATGCCATCCTCAACCCAATGACCTGCATGAAGTCGACGCTGGCTGCGGCGAAGCGCATCGGCTTCCCGACCGAGCTGCTGATCTTCGAGCTGAGCGAGCGCGAGAAGGTCACCGACCCGCGCCACCTGCAATCCATCGTCGAGACCTACCGCGCGATGGGCTTCACCCTGGCGATCGACGATTTCGGCGCCGGCAATGCCGGGCTCTCGCTGCTGGCCGACCTGCGGGTGGACATGGTGAAGCTCGACATGGCGCTGGTCCACGGCTGCGACATCGACCGGCCGCGCCGGGTGATCATCGCCAGCGTGGTGCGGGCTCTGCGCGGAACTCGGCATCCAAGTGGTGGCCGAGGGGATCGAGACGCGGGCCGAATACGCCACGCTGCGCGAAATGGGCGTCGGGCTGTTCCAGGGCTACCTCTTCGCCCGGCCGGGCTTCCGCATCCTGCCGGGGGCGAGCCTGCCCGCCGGCCTCAACTGAGCAGCCGCACCAGCCAGAGGCTCAGCCCTGGAAAGGCCACGCAGAGCGCCAGTCGCAGCAGGTCCGTCGCCAGGAATGGGGCAACGCCCCGGTAGGTCCGGGCGATCGGCACGTCCCGCGCCAGCGAGGACACCACGAAGACGTTCAGCCCGATCGGCGGCGCGGTCAGGCCGATGCCGACCACCACCAGTACCAGGATGCCGAACCAGATCGCCGTCTCCTCGGTGGTCAGGCCGAAATCGAGCGCGGTGACGACGGGGAAGAAGATCGGCAGGGTCAGCAGGATCATCGCCAGCTCGTCCATCACCGCGCCGAGGATGATGTAGGCGACCAGCAGCACCGCCAGGACGCCATAGGGCGGCCAGCCCTGCTCGCCGATCCACACGGCCAGCAGCCTCGGGCGCCGAGGTCAGGGCGAGGAAGGCGTTGAACACCTCGGCGCCCAGCAGGATGACGAAGATCATCGCCGTGGTCTCGGCCGTGGCCTGCAGCGCCTCGAGCACCTGGCGCGGGCTGAGGGTGCCGCGCAGGCCGCCCACCGCCAGCGTCGCGATGCAGCCGATGGCGGCGCTCTCGGTCGGCGTGAAGACGCCGCCATAGATGCCGCCCACCACCACCACGGCGATCAGCAGCACGGGGATGACGTTGCGCATCGCCTGCCGCTTCGCCTCGCCGGTGACTCGGGCCGCCGCCGGCATCAGCGCCGGCCGCAGCCGGGCGAGGACGGCCAGCGCCAGGATGTAGAAGAGCGTCGCCAGCAGGCCGGGGATCAGCGCCGCCATGAAGAGCTTGGCGATGTTCTGCTCGGTGCTGATGGCATAGACCACCAGGATCACGCTGGGTGGGATCAGGATGCCGAGCGTCCCGCCCACCGCGATGGTGCCGGTCGAGAGGCCGGGGTCGTAGCTGTAGCGCCGGAGTTCCGGCAGCGCGGCGCGGCCGAAGGTGGCGGTGGTCGCCACGCTGCTGCCGCAGACCGCGCCGAAGCAGGCGCAGGCGCCGATCACGCTCATTGCCATGCCGCCGGCCTTGTGGCCGATCAGCGCATTGGCGGCGGTGAAGAGATCGCGCGCCAGCCCGCCGCGCTCGGCGATCGCGCCCATCAGGATGAAGAGCGGGATGACCGAGAGAGTGTAGCTGGCGAAGAGGTGCCAGGGCGTGGTCTTCAGGTAGTTCAGCAGGGTCGCCAGGTCGACGATGTAAAGATACCCGCCGGCGCCGACCAGCAGCATGGCCAGCCCGACCGGGCAGCGCAGCGCGATCAGCCCGAGCAGCGCGGCGAAGCCGAGCGCCGCCTGGAGGAATTCTGGCGCCATCAGCCGCGCCCCCGGCTGAAACGGAGCGTCCAGTAAAGCGCCGCCAGCGCCGTCGCGGCGGAAGGCCAGCGCGCCGAGCCCGATCGCCCACCAGGTCGGCAGGCCGAGCACCATGGTTGTGGTGCCGCTCCGCAAGCGTCTCCCGCGCGCCAACCGTCAGCCGCTCGGCCAGCACCGCCGCGACCACGGCCCAGACCAGCATCCAGAAGGCGTCGATCCAGTCGTTCACCCGCCGCGGCAGCCAGCCCGAGAAGCTGTCGACCAGGATGTTGCTGCGCATCACCGTGCCATAGGCGAGGAAGCCCATCACGGACAGGCCGGCGCCGAGCGAGACCAGCTCGAAGTCGCCGGGCACCGGCTGGCGGGTGATCCAGCGCTGCACCACGCTGTAGGTCGTCAGCAACGCGGTCGCCAGCAGCGCCGCGCCGCCCGCCAGCGCCAGGACGGAGGCCAGCCGCGCGACAGGGCCGCGCGGCGGTGCCGGATCATCCGCCACTCAGGCGATGCCGGCGCCGTGCTTCGCCACCAGCGCGCGCGCTGGGCCAGCAGCGCCGCGCCGTCGAACCCCTTCTCCTTCGATCCGGCCACCCAGGCCTCGACTACCGGGTTGGTCTTCTCAACCCAGCGGGCCTTCTCGGCCTCCGAGATGATGGTGACGATGTTGCCACGCTTCTTCGCCTCGGCCTCGACGATCGGGCCGCGATCGTCCCAGGGGACGGCGGCCATGCGGGCCGCGGCAGCGCCGCTGTTCGCATCCAGCACCGCGCGGAGCTCGGGCGCCAGCCCTCGTACTTCGCCTTGTTCATCGCCAGGATGAAGGTGGCGATGTAGAAGCGTCGGGCTGCCCGGGATCTCGGTGTGGAACTTCGCCATCTCCTGCAGGCGGATGCTCGGCACCACCTCCCAGGGCACCACGGCGCCGTCGATGACGCCCTGGGTCATGGCTTCCGGGATCTGCGGCACCGGCATGCCGACCGGCGCGGCGCCGAGCGCGCGCAGTGCCTCCCCGTTCAGCCGGGAGGGGAAGCGCAGCTTCATCCCCGCCAGGTCCTCCATCGTGGTGACCTGCTTCCGGCTGTGGATCAGCCCCTCGCCATGCCCCCAGACACACAGCGGATGCACCTCGCGGAACTCGTCCTGCAGCACCGCATCGGCGTATTCCTGGATCGCCAGGCAATTCACGATCGCCCGCTTGTGCGAGACGAAGGGCAGCTCGAAGACCTCGACCTTCGGGAAGCGGCCGGGGTGTTGCCGGGCAGGGTCCAGATGATGTCGGCGACGCCGTCGCGCGCCTGGTCGAAGAGCTGCGGCGGTGCGCCGCCGAGCTGCATCGCCGGGAAGATCTGGATCTTCAGCTTGCCCTGGCTCTCGGCCGCGACCTTCTGCGCCCAGGGCTGCAGGAAGAAGCGGTGGACGTTGGAAACGGCGGGCAGGAAGTGGTGCAGCCGCAGCGTCATCTCCTGCGCCCGTGCGGGACGGAGCGCGGGCAGGGCGAGGGCGGCGCCCAGGGACGTACCCAGGCCGAGGGCGGTACGACGGTGCATCTTGATTGTTTCCTGGACGGGCGGGCGGCCGGGCGCGCGGCCGCCTCGTTACGCGATATGGCGGATGGACCGGGCGGGTTCAACCGCCGTGCAGGGCGTCCACCAGCGCCTTGGCCTTGGCCGCGACGGTCGCCGCGGAATCGCCCGGCTTGTAGAGCGAGGAGCCGATCCCGAAGCCCTGCGCCCCGGCGGCGCGCCAGGGCCCGATCGTCTCGGCCGACATGCCGCCGACCGGCAGCACCGCGATGCCCTTCGGCAGCACCGCCAGCAGCGCCCGCAGCACGGCCGGGGAGGCCGCCTCGGCCGGGAAGAGCTTCAGCGCGTCGGCGCCGGCCGCGAGCAGGGCGAAGGCCTCGGCCGGGGTGAAGAAGCCGGGCGCCGCCAGCAGGCCACGGGTCTTCGCGACGCGGACCAGGCCGGGGTCCGCATGCGGCGTCACCATCAGCCTGCCCCGGCCGCGGCGATCTCGCTGACCTGCGCCGCGGTCATCACCGTGCCGGCGCCGACCAGGGCGCGGATCACCGAAATGCCGTGCCAGGCGGCGGATGCTTTCGATCGGCTCGGGCGAGTTCAGCGGCACTTCCAGCACCACGATGCCGGCCTCGACCAGCGCCTCGCCGACCGGAATCGCCTCCTCCGGCGTCAGGCCGCGCAGGATGGCGACCAGCGGGCAGCGGGCGAGCCAATGGGTCAGGACCATGCAATCGTCTCCGCGATCCGGGCCAAGCCGCGCGCCACGATGTCGTCGGCGTGCCGGGTGAAGGCCAGCCCCTGTGCCGTGAAGGCCAGCGCATAGGCCCGGGCCAGGGTTTCGCTGCCGGCAAGCTGGATCGGTCCGGCCGGCACGCCTTCCGCCATCACCGCCTGCAGCTCATGCCCGATCAGCAGGCCGGAGAGGTAGGCTGGCGGTGCCGGCGGCGGGCAGTTCGCCCATCAGGCCGAGCGCGCGGGTGCCGAAGAGGTGGTGCAGCAGCCCGCCGGACTCCCGCGGCGCGGCGGACGCCGCGCAGGAAGGCCGCTTCGTCCTCGGGACCGGGCTCGGCCAGCCGGCCGAGGATGCTGTGCTGCAGCAGCACGGCGCGGGTCTCGCCGGTCATCTGGGTGGCGAAGCAGGCGATCCGGCCGCCGGCGATCCGGGCCCATTTGCTGTGGGTGCCGGGCGAGGCAGACCAGCGCGGGCTTCGCCCCGGCCTCGGCCAGCAGCGCGATCAGCTTGGTTTCCTCGCCCCGCATCACGTCCGGCACCCCGCCGGCGTCGCGGACGGTGAGGCCTGGCACCAGGCGGCAATCGGTGCCGGGGAAGTCCAGCGCCACCACGGCGGCGGCGATCTCGGCCGGGCCGGCGGGGCAGGGCAGGTAGGGCGCCTCCACCCAGCCCTGCCGGCTGCCGACCATGCCGCAGAGCAGGATCCGGGTCTCGCCCGCAGCCAGCCAGGGGCCGACGGCCTCCCGCAGTGCCGCCGGGAAGCCGCCCGGCGGGATGGTCAGGATGCCGGCAGCCCGGTCGAGGCTGTCGAGGACCTTGCCCCTTCGTCCAGCCGGTAGGCGCGGAAGGCGGTGGTGCCCCAATCGATGCCGATCATGGGTTCCTGCCGATCATGGGTCGCTGCCGATCATCCGGCCGAGGGTAGCGCCGGACGCAGCCCGGCGCACCCGGCTTGCAGGGTCGTGCCGCGCTCAGGAAGGTTCCGCCTCCGTGCGCCCCGGCCCTACGGGCCGCGGCCCGGAACCCGCGGCGGCCCGTACCAGTCGAGCACCCCGCGCAGGTCGAGGCCGGCCAGGCATCCCTGCTGGCCGCCCTTGGCGGCGACCGCGATGCTGAAGGAGATGGCGGCGGTGGCCCGCCCAGCCGGCGGCGGATCTCCTGCCCCAGCCGCGCGGCCCGCCCGGGTTGCCGCGGCGGCGCGAAACGCAGCTGCCCGGCCGCGAGGAAGGCGATGCCCAGGCCCCCGGCCTCAGGCCCCAGGCGGACTGCACCACCGCCAGCAGGGCGGGGTCGGGCGGCAGCACCACCAGGGCCAGCGCGCAGCCACCCCGGCCGAAGCGCAGGACGGTGAGCGAGCCGTCCCTGATCAGCAGCTGTGCGGGCAGCGGCGCCGCAGCCCTGCGCCGCCCGACGCCGCGCGGCGATGGCAAAGCTGCGCCGGCCGCGCAACCACCCATCTGGACAGCCAGCCCCCACGCCCGACACTCGCTGGCCAATCGGGGGATGGGCCGCACGCCATGAAACATCTGCTGCTCGCCGGGGTCGCCGCGCTCGGCCTCGCCCTGCCGGTCCTGGCCGTTCCCGGAGCTGCCCGCGCCCAGCTCCTGCTCTCGGCCAACGACAACAAGGTGGTGCTGGAGAACGGGGTGGTGAAAACCCTGCGCGAGCCGCAGCCCGATACCCTCGCCGTCTTCGACCTCTCGACCAGCCCGCCGACGCTGCGGGCGGAGATCGCCGTCGCCGCGAGCGTGGTCGGCCCGCCCACCTCCATCGCCATCACGCCGGACGAGAAACTGGCCCTGGTCACCGCCAACCAGCGGCCCAACCCGGCCGAGCCGGGCAAGCTGCTGCCCGGCAACACCATGGCGGTCATCGACCTCGGCGCCACCCCGCCGAGGCTGCAGGCGACCTTGCCGACCGGCGCCGCGCCGGCCGGCGTCTCGATCAACCGCGCCGGCACCCTGGCGTTGGTCGCCAACCGGGCGGAGGGGACGGTCAGCGTCTACCGCATCGCCCAGGGCCAGGTGACCCCGACCGGCAAGGTCGATGTCGGCACCGTCGGCTCCGAAGCTCAGCCATGTGGATTCACCCCGGACGGCCGCTTCGCCCTGGTGACCCGCAACGGCGACCACATGCTGAACGTGCTGCAGGTCGAGGGCGAGAAGGTCACCAAGCTGGACCGGGAGATCACCACCGGGGTCCGCCCCTACGAGGCTCTCGGTCGGGCCGGACGGGCGCTGGGCGGTGGTGGCCAATATCGGCCGCGGCACCGGCGATGCGGATACCGTCAGCCTGGTGGACCTGACGAAGGAGCCCTTCCGCATCGTCGACACCATCAGCGTCGGTCAGACGCCGGAGGGCATCACCGCCAGCCCGGACGGGCGGCACGTGGCCGTCACGGTGATGAACGGCTCCAACAAGCCGGCCAGTTCGCCGTTCTTCGGGCCCGGTCTGGTGAAGCTGCTGAAGGTGGAGGGGATGCGGCTGTCGATCGTCGCGGAGGCGCAGGTCGGCACCTGGGCGCAGGGCGCCGCCTTCGCGCCGGACGGGCGGACGCTCTTCGTCGGCAACATGACCGACCG
Source organism: Dankookia sp. P2 (assembly GCF_050632255.1). NCBI lineage: Bacteria > Pseudomonadati > Pseudomonadota > Alphaproteobacteria > Acetobacterales > Roseomonadaceae > Dankookia > Dankookia sp. P2. The sequence continues at coordinate 5,121,086 of NZ_CP192581.1, forward strand.
CGACATCTCGGTCCTGAAGGTCGCCGAGGACGGCAAGCTGTCGGAGGGCGGGCCGCGGCTCAGGGTGGCGGGCGGCTCGGCGGCGCTGCGGGTGACGCGGCAGCGGGCGGCGCGGTAGCGCCCGGCCCGGCGCGCCGGGGAAGCGGAGCACCCGCGGGCGGCCCCTGGACAGGCTCGACAGGGACGGGTCGACCGGCAGCCCGGCATCTTCGCAAAGCCGCTGGTCGACCTGGCGCAGCACCACCGCCTGGCGCCGCTGCCGCCAGCCAGAGCCGCACCCGCGCCGCGACGGCAGGGTCCGAGGCGGGGTGCGGGCCTGGTCCCGCCGGGACCGGCGGCTCCTGGCGTGACGGAACCATGACAGCCCGCGGCCGGCGCCGCGGTGCGCGGGCGCAGCACGGGCGCATGGGCCGTGGTCAGTCGTCCGGTTGACCGCGGCCGGAAGACGTCCTTAGCCTGCTAACGGAAACACCAAACCGCTCCAGGAAAGGCACCCATCCCATGGCCCATGCCGGCTTGCGCTTCGGCATCTTCCTCGCCCCTTCCACCGGGTCGGGGACAACCCGACGCTGGCGCTGGGCCGCGACCTCGAGCTGATCTCCTGGCTCGATACCCTGGGCTACGACGAGGCCTGGATCGGCGAGCACCATTCGGCGGGCTGGGAGATCATCGCCTCCCCGGAGATCTTCATCGGCGCCGCGGCGGAACGCACCAAGCACATCATGCTGGGCTCGGGCGTGACGAGCCTGCCCTACCACCATCCCTTCCTGGTGGCGCAGCGCTTCGTCCAACTGGACCACATGACGCGCGGCCGGGCGATGCTCGGCTGCGGCCCGGGCGCGCTGGTCTCGGACGCCTACATGATGGGCATCAAGGCCGAGGATCAGCGGCGGATGATGGACGAGTCAGCTCGACGCCATCACCCGGCTGCTGGCCTGCCAGGAGCCCGTGACGATGAAGACCGACTGGTTCGAGCTGAACCAGGCGCGGCTGCACCTGGCCCCTTACACCTACCCGCATTTCCCGATCGCGGTGGCCTCGGCCACCACGCCTTCCGGCGTGCTGGCGGCCGGCAAGTACGGCGTCGGCCTGCTCCTCGCTCGGCGCCGGCCTGCCCGGCGGCAATGCCAAGCTTGCGGATTACTGGCGGCAGGGCGAGGCCGAGGCGGCGAAGCACGGCAAGCAGTTCAAGCGCGACGGCTGGCGGCTGGTCGTCAACATGCATTGCGCCGAGGAGGACGAGCGCGCCTTCCGCGCGACTGCTCGCTCGCGGCGAGCGGATCGAGACGCTGTCCTACTTCTCGGAAACCCTCGGCCGGCCGCCGATGCGCTCGGAGAACCCGCTCGGCGACGGGCTGAAGGCCGGCACCACCCTGGTGGGCAGCCCCGAGACCATCGTCAAGGGCATCGAGCGGCTGCTGGAATACACCGAGGGCGGGGCCGGCGGCGTGCTGTTCCGCGCGCATGAATGGGCGAACCGGGAAGACACCATGCGGAGCTACGAAGCTCTTCGCCCGCTGGGTCATGCCGCATTTCCAGAACTCGCTGGCCATGCCGGCCCAGTCGCGCGAGTGGTGCTCGGAGAACCGCAGCGGCATCTTCGGGCCGAGCATGAATGCGCTGCGCAAGGCCTTCGTCGATGCCGGGCAGGAGGTGCCCGACCACATGCGAATGCGCCTCCACACCGGCAAGGTCGATCTCTGATACCCGGCGCAGGAAGGCTCCCCCTTCCTGCCCCTCGGGCGTCGGTCGGCGGCTCGGCTTTTCGCGCCGCAGACCGGAACCTGCCGCGGCGGCTATCGGCAGCGCGGCGCGAGCGGCCCCTCGCCGGACAGCACCAGCGCCGGGGTCGGCGTGACGCCATGCCGCAGCCGGTGCCGAGGCCGCCGGCGCGGCAGGCTCGCCGGGTCCTCCGGCCAGGGCTCCAGCCCGCCCAGCCAAAGCTGCGCGCCGTCCCAGGCCTGGTCCGGCAGGGCCCGGCGCAGCAGCGGCAGGATCTCCTCCGGCTTGTCGAGCGGCACCACCTGCCGGGCGCAGGGCCCGGCCAGCCGCAGCATGCGGTAGCTGCCGGTCTGGCCGAGGCCGCGCGCCGCCACCGCCGGCTCGCCCCGGGCGGCGAACCAGGCTATTGCGTCCACCGCCGCCGGCTCCGGCACCGCGCGGCCGAGCTTGAGGCCGAGGCCGAGGGTGAGGCTCGCCGCCAGGCCGAGCACCGCCAGGGAGCGCCGCATCACGCGGCCAGGGCCGCGAGCAAGGCCAGCGCCGTCCAGAGCAGCTGAAGGCCGGCCAGGCCCCATTCGCTGTGCAACGCCTCGGCCAGCGGCACGGAGACCGCCATGGCGGCCAGCCGGGCGAGGTTCAGCAGCAGTGCCATCCCCATGCCGAGCGCCACGGCCCGCGAGACCCGGCCCTGTGGCCGCAGCAGCAGCGCCAGGGCGAGACTGAGCACCAGCATCTCCGGCAGCAGCACCAGCGCCGAGCAGCCGCGCAGGATCAGCAGGGCATGGCGCGACTCCGGCAGGGCAACGAGGTTGCCGACCGCCTCAGCCGCCAGGCCGGCGGCATGCAGCAACGCCACGACCACCCGCGCCTCGGCCGCCATCACCGGCGCCGCCAACGACGCCGCTGCCGAACAGGTCGAAGAGGCCGACCGCGCCGGCCGCCAGCAGCAGCACCGCGGCGCCCCTCGCGGCCGCGCCGTGCCGCAGGCAGGGCAGGGTCAGCAGGGAGGAGCGCCGCCGCCGCGCCGGCCCGCGGCGGCGCGGCGGCCAGGGCGAGTGCCGCGGTGAAGCAGGCCCAATCCAGGGAGGTGGCGATCGCCCCGGCGGGGATGCGGCGCAGCGCCAGCAGCGCGGCGCCCGCAGCGAGCAGTCCGGTGCCTGAGGACAGACCCGGCACCCCGCCGCCATTCGCCGCCAGGTTCCCGGCGGCGGCCAGGATCCCCAGCGAGACGAGGAGGCCGGGGGCGGCGGCCTCAGCGGCGCGTGCCTCAGCCAGGCCGGTGTTCCCGGCGGCGGCGCACCAGCATGACGATGCCGCCAGCGCCGCCGGCCAGCAGCAACCCGGCCAGCCCGGCGCCGGCCAGGGGCAACGGCGCCTCGGTGTAGCTGTCGCCGCAGCCGTCCAGCATGGTCGCTGAATGGCAGTTGGCGTTGCCATCATTGTTCGTGGTGGTGGCGGCTCCGGAGTTGTAGTTGTCGTCCGCCGCCACTGGCCGGGCCGGCCAGCATCAGCAGGGCGGCGAAGGCCGCGGGCAGGATCTTGCGCATCGGGAACTCCGGGGCTTACGTGATTTAATAAGCGAATGGTTGAGGTGTTCGCATACCAATCACTTAATGCGTTTAGCAATGCGTCTTGCCTCACGCCACCGGCTGCCAGAGCCCGGGGCCGCGGCCGCCGCTCCGGCCGGACCATGCCGCGGTCCGCCGACCGCTCCGCCGCACGCTCTCCCGGCAGGGCATGCGCATGTGCCACCCGCACCCGGCCCGGCGCCGGCAGCGGGGGCAGCCCGGCCGCCTGCAGCCGCCCGCCTTCCAGCCGGAGCACCCGGTCATGCCAGCGGGCGAGCCCGGGGCGATGGCCGATCGATACCAGCGCCACCCCGGCCAGCTCGCGCTCGAACAGCCCCATCACCAGCGCCTCAGCCGGCTCGTCGAGCGCTGAGGTGGCCTCGTCCAGCAGCACCCAGCGCGGCGCGTGCGGCAGCAGCCGGGCGAAGCCGAGGCGCTGCTGCTCCCGAGGCTGAGCGTGCGGTCCCAGCGGCCGGCTTCCTCAAGCCGCCCCGTCAGCCCGGCCAGGCCGCAGCGGACCAGCGCCGCGGCGATCGCCGCATCGGCGAAGCGGCCGGGCAGGGCAGGGGTAGCAGACCGCTTCCCGCAGGGTGCCGAGCGGGAGGTAGGGGCGCTGCGGCAGCAGCATGGTCCCGGCCGGGTCGGGCATGCGGATGCGGCCCTCGCCCCAGGGCCAGAGCCCGGCGGCGGCGCGGAACAGCGTCGACTTGCCGCTGCCGCTGCCGCCCTGGAGCAGCACACGCTCGCCAGCCCGGATGGTGGCGCTGGCGCTGTCCACCAGCACGCGGCCATCCGGGGCGCGCAGCGTGACACGGTCCAGCACCAGGAGTCGGCGCCCGGCTCCACGGCGATCCCGCCGGCCCGGCCCAGCGCCGCCGCCGCCTCCAGGCTGTCCTCCAGCGCGTCGATCCGCACCACATGACTGCGCCAGTCGGCGATCTGCGGCCAGTGCTCCTGCAGCCAGGACAGCGCGCGGACCACTTCGGCAAAGGCCTGGCCGAGCTGGACCAGGGCGCCGAGGCCGATGGCGCCGGCGAAGAAGGCGGGGCCGGCCAGCAGCAGCGGCAGGGCGGCGGCGACCATGCCGTAGCCGGAGCCGAGCCACATGAGGTGCCGCTCCTGCCGCAGCATCCGCCGCATGACGGCGACCACGTTGCCGAAGCTGCCGTCGAGGTGGCGCGCCTCGTCGGCGCCGCCGCCGATCATCGCCACCGCCTCGGCATTCTCGCGCAGGCGGATCAGCGCGAAGCGGTGCTCCGACTTCCGCCCGGTTGCGGTCGACATGGATCCCGATCAGCGGCCGGCCGATCGCCCAGGTCAGCAGCGTGCCGGCCCCGGCATAGAGGACGGCGAGGCCGAGCATGCCGCCCGGCACCGCGAGCCCGGCCAGCGGCACCGCGGCCGAGAGGGTCCAGGAGCAGGCCGACGAAGGAGACCAGGTTGATCACGGCATAGAGCAGGCTGCAGCCGAGATCGACCGAGACCGCGGTGGCCCAGCGGGTGTTCTCGCTGATCCGCTGGTCGGGGTTGTCGGCGGCGTCCGGCAGCAGGCCCATGCGGTAGTTGCTGGCATCGCGCGCCCAGCGGCCCTGCAGGTGCTGCACCAGCCAGCGGCGCCAGGACAGCGCCAGCATCTGCCGGGCCCCGAGCTGGGCGACGGCCAGCGCCATGGTCAGCAGGGCGAGGCCGGCGAAGAGCCAGGCCTGGTGCGTCATGGCAGCCTGGTCGCGCCGGTCGAGCGCGGCGAAGAAGGCGCCGTTCCAGGCATTCACGCCGAGCGCGGTGGCGATCTGCGCCAGGGTCATCAGCACCACCAGCACCGTCAGGCCCCAGGCCATGCGGCGCTCGGCGGAGCCGTACCAGCCGCGGGCGAGCCGGACGGTGCTGGCCAAGGGGCTGCGCGGCCGTTCCGTCTGGTCGATCACTTCGCCCTCTCCCTAACGGTTGCCCTGGAATAGGAGGCAGTATACAAATAAGCGTGAGGCCGCAAATGGATTGCAAGGCGGAAATTGGGCGGGATCGGGGCAAGTGTGGCAACCCGGCCAGGGTGACCCTCGGCAGGCCCGCCGTGCCGGCGCTGTGCTCGGGAATACGGGAAGGGGCGGTGCGCGGCGCGCCGGCCTGGCGGCGGCCGGCCCTCGACGGGCCGACCGCCGCGGCGGGTCAGTCGGCCAGTTCGGGGATCACCCAGAGCGGCTTCTCGCCCCGCGCCACCCGCTGGCAATTGTCGAAGGCGTTCCTGAACCGCGCCTGCTGGTTGTCCCAGGTCGGCCCGGCGAAATGCGGCGTCAGCACCACGTTCTTCAGCCTGAAGAGCGGGTTGCCGGCCGGCGGCGGCTCCTGGTCGAACACATCCAGCCCGGCGCCGGCGATGCTGCCCTCGGTCAGCGCCGCGGTGCGAGCGCCGCCTCATCCACTACCGGGCCGCGGCAGGTGTTCGATCAGGTAGGCGCTGGGCTTCATCTGCGCGAGCTTCGGCAGCGCCTATCATGTGGCGGGACGCCGCGGTGAGCGGCACGTGCAGCGAGACGATGTCGGCATTCCGCAGGATCTCGCCGAGCAGCTTGAAGCGGACCTGCAGCGCGTCCTCCTCCGCCTCCGAGACCCGGCGGATATCCGTAGTAGTGGACGGTCATCCCGAAGGCGTTCGCCAGCCGCGCCACCTTCTTGCCGATCGCGCCGAGCCCGACAATGCCGAGCGTCTTGTCGCGCAGCTCGTACAGCTTGGTGCCGGCCAGGTCGTTACCGCGCCAGCGGGCCGGCGGCGACGCTCTCATGCTGCCATACCAGGCGGCGGGCAACCGCCATCATCAGCAGGATCGCGTGCTCCGACACCGCCGTGCTGTTGGCACCTCCGTTGTTGCAGACCGGGATGCCGGCGCCGCGCGCCGCCTCGATGTCCACCGTGTCGTAGCCGGCCGAGAGCAGCTGCATCAGCTTGAGCTTCGGTGCCCGCTTGAAGAAATCCGCGTTCACCGCGCGGTTGCCGAAGCCGACCAGGAAGTCGGCGCCGGGCAGGGCGGCCTCGAGATTCCGGGCTGCCGAGCGGCGCCACCACCAGCTCCATGCCGGCAGGGGCAAGCTCGCGCGCGATCTCGATCGCGCTGAGCGGGTTCTCCATCATCAGGATGCGCGGGGCCATGTTCGTTTCCTCCAGACAGGCCCTGCCGTCATGCCGGGGCTGGCCGCAGGCAGCAAGGCCAGGGAGGAGGTATCCTCGCTGGACCCTCCCTTACCGAACTGGCGATCATGGCCCGGACGCCAGTGGCGTGAACGTCCTGATTCCCGGCTTCCCCAAGGTCAGCGGCCTGCAGCATGGCGAGAAGATCGCCAATCAGCGCCACCCTTGTCGGTCCGCCGCGATCCTCTGGTGGATGGATAACGCAAGGGCCGCCCGGCTCGGGAGCATCGTCGGATGAGGCAATACGCACACTCTACGGCGAAGACGACCCCTCGGCGTCGGCCAGGATGTTCCAATCATCACCGCGGCTGGGGCGGGAAACGGGAAGGCCAGACAGCGGCGGCAGGTCAACGGGGCTTGGAATGTCAACGGGAGACATCGGCCCGATATGATGGCGAGGGGCGCCGGTAAGGCATTTGTGCCGCTGCCGCGCTGATCGGATCGCCTTTTTCGGGTTGAGCCTTAACGGCCGAGGAGTTGCCACAGCACGCTCCTCATAAAAACAAGATTCAGTTCGCAGATTTGGCAGCATAGGCTTCAACTGCTGTTCTGCTAATCACTAATGGCGTTGAAGCCGGCATAGTAGTCCGAACAGATCTGCTATATAAAAAGCAGAATAGCATTTCGAGCAAAGTGTCCATCTTAGCAGGTCTGTTTAAGAAAATTTTATATGGAGGACGTTATGGCATTTACGATACAAAACCGGTTCGTTGGGGATTTTGCAAACTGGGTGGCTCCTAACGTTTTTGGGTCCGCCTTCGTCGAGCCGTTAGTTGGCAACTTCGATCGCAACGGGACGACAGACCTGGCGCTGGTCAACCATGATGCAGGCTGGAATACGGTGCCGGTGGCCCTGTCGGATCCGAATGGCTTTACCATCCAGAACCGGTTCGTGGGAGACTTCGCGGCCTGGGCGGCTAGCTATACCGTCGAGCCCTTAACTGGTGATTTCAACGGCAACGGCACGACCGATATTGCGCTGATCAACCACGGAGCCGGCTGGAATACCGTGCCGGTGGCCTTCTCAGATCAGAATGGCTTTTCCGTCGACAACCGGTTCGTCGGGGATTTCGCAGGCTGGGCAGCGACTCCAGGTGTTGAAGCACTCGCTGGTGATTTCAACGGCAACGGCACGACCGATATTGCGCTGATCAACCACGGAGCCGGCTGGAATACCGTGCCGGTGGCCTTCTCAGATCAGAATGGCTTTTCCGTCGACAACCGGTTCGTCGGGGATTTCGCAGGCTGGGCAGCGACTCCAGGTGTTGAAGCACTCGCTGGGGATTTCGATGGCAACGGCACGACCGATATAGCGCTGGTCAACCACGGAGCCGGCTGGAATACCGTGCCGGTGGCCATCTCCGGTCAAAATGGCTTCACGATCGACAACCGATTCGTCGGGGATTTCGCAGCCTGGGCAGCGACCCCAGGTGTTGAAGCACTCGCTGGCGATTTCGACGGGGACGGCAGGACCGATCTTGCGCTGGTCAACCACGGAGCCGGCTGGAATACCGTGCCGGTGGCCTTCTCCGGTCAAAATGGCTTCACGATCGACAACCGATTCGTCGGGGATTTCGCAGCCTGGGCAGCGACCCCAGGTGTTGAAACACTCGCTGGCGATTTCGACGGGGACGGCAGGACCGATCTTGCGCTGGTCAACCACGGAGCCGGCTGGAGCACTGTGCCGGTGGCCCTGTCGCGCCCGAGCGGGTTTGAAATCCATAACGAATTTGTCGGTGACTTCGCAGCCTGGGCAACGACCCCAGGTGTGGAGACGATCGTGGGTAATTTGATGGTCGGGGTGGAGCAGATATTGGTTTAGTGAATCACTTGCCCGGCTGGAACACAGTGCCAGTAGCACTGTGGATTTGAGAGCCCGCTCCATAATGCATTCGCTGGACGCCTGAGCAGGGCGGTGGCGGCGGCGAGGATGAAGTTTCGAACGGTGTCATGAGCTTCACTCAGACGCCGTTCGAGTCGAGCACCACTGTGCTGACCTTCGCGCGGGCAGCGGGCGTCGCCCTACCCAACCAACCGCGCTTCGTTGGGCAGATCACCCGACCCTGCGGCCACGCCCGCAGACGTGTCGATGATCTCGGCCGACTCTGGCCGAGCGCCGCATATCTCGCACCGCCTCCTTGCGACCGACGCCAGTAGTTTGGCAGTGTGCCGTATCGAGGGGCGAGTAGCCGAATGGGTAGCCGCCCTACTCGACCGCAGCCGCAGTGGACCTTTCTCCACCATCTAGCTCATGCGGTGCGGGTATCGAGCGCGGCTGCACCTCCCGGCGCGACCCCACGCCGCTTCGTGGAAAGGACATGGTCCGCCCGAGAGGGGAAAGAAGATGGGATAGGCGGCAGCGGATTCCGCCGTAAGCCGCAGCATACCAGGACCTGAGGGCGAAAGGGGTTGGGCTTCGCACCCAGGGTGGGCTTGGACCTCCTTCGGTTTTCGAAACCGACGATCAAACCGTTGTTCGGTACAGCCGGATCCAGGCTCCCTGGACCCTGCTCTCTTTTGAGAGTCGGCCGGCCGGCCCGGGGGGCGCGCCCGCTCAGAACTCCAGCAGGTTGTCGCGGAACTGCGCATGCGCATACTCGCGGCGCACCAGGCCCCGCCGCTGCAGCGCCGGCACCAGCCCGTCCGCCACCTCCGCCACGGTCCGGCGGCTGACATCGCCCATGCTGAACAGGAAGCCGTCGCCGCCGACCTCCTGCATCGCCTCCGCCATCTGCCCGGCCACCGCATCCGGCGTGCCGACCAGCTCGATCGAGCCGCTGGTGCCGCGGTAGCTCAGCATGGCGTCCCGCAGCGACCTGCTGCCGGCGACGCGCTTGAAGTCGTCGAGGCTCTGCTGGTGGCCATTGGTCCGCAGGTCGAGCGTGTCGACCGGCGCGTCGAGGTCGTACTTGCCGAAGTCGATGTTGGTGATCTTGCCGAAGAAGGCGAGCAGCTGCGGCACGGAGGCTTCCGCCCGCGCCCGCCGCGCGTCGCGCCGGGCCTCGGCCTCGGCCTGCGTCTCCGCCAGCAGCGGGTTGACCAGGTACAGCACCTTCACCTGGTCCGGGTTGCGGCCCTGCGCCGCGGCACGGGCGCGGACGTCGTCGCGATAGGCCTTCATGCCCGCCGTGCCCTTGATCATGGCGACGATGGTATCCGCATGGGCCGAGGCGAGATTGCCGGCCGCGCGGGCTGCCGCCGGCCTGGGCGATCACCGGCCTGCCCTGCGGGCAGGGGCCCGAGTTCAGCGGCCCATGGGTGCGGTACCAGCGGCCCTCGAAATCCACCGCATGCACCTTGGTGTGGTCGACCAGCATGCCGCTCTCGGCATCCGCCACGATCGCCCCCGGCTCCCAGCTGTCCCAGAGCCCATTGACCACCTGCATGTACTCGTCCGCCATGTCGTAGCGCAGGTCGTGCTCGAGGCAGCGCCGGCGAGGCCGTAGTTCCGCGCCGCCACGTCGGAGCTGCCGGTCACCATGTTCCAGCCGATCCGCCCTGCCGAGACCTGGTCGAGCGAGGCCACCATCCGCGCCAGCAGGTAGGGCGGGTGGGTGAAGGTGGCGAAGGTCGGCACGATGCCGATGCGCTGCGTCGCGGCGGCCATCAGCGTCGCGGTGATCGCCGGGTCCTGCCGCGGCACCGCGAGGCCATGCTTCAGGTAGATCTCGCGCGAGCCGCCATAGCTTTCGCCCACATAGGAGCTGTCCTCGATGAGGATGTAGTCGAAGCGGGCGGCTTCCAGCGCGCGGGCCATGTCGCAGAACAGGTCCGGCCGCATCCAGTCGCGGCCGATCGCGCCGGTCCAGGGCTCGCCCCAGGCCTGGACCGAGGATCCCTGCAGGAACCAGCCGAGATGGAAGGGCCTGGGCATGACGGTGCTCCGTGTCCTGCGATGGGACCGGAGGCTAGCATGCCCCATGCCAGCCGTGCCCCTTCAGGCGGAGGGCGCCAGCCGGGCCAGCTCGGCCAGCAGCAGGGCGCGCTGCAGCGGCTTGGTCAGGTGCCCGTCCATTCCCGCGGCGCGGCCCGCCGCCACCGCCTCCGGCATCGCGTCGCCGGTCAGCGCGATGATCGGCACCCGCCGCGCCGGGCCGTCCAGCGCGCGGATCGCCGCGGTCGCCTCGAGCCCGTCCATGCCGGGCATGTTGAGGTCCATCAGCACCAGATCGGGCAGTGGTCCGCGCCGCAGGGCGGCGATGGCATCGCCGCCGCTCGCGGCCTCCTCGACCAGATGGCCTTCCGGGCGCAGCAGGGCGCGCACCACCTCCCGGTTCACCCGGGCGTCGTCCACCACCAGCAGGCGCAGCGGGCGCGGCAGCTCCGGCGCCGGCGCGGCCGGCGGGGCGGGCGGCGGCGCGGCCTCGGCCAGGGGCACGGTCAGGGCGAAGCGGCTGCCCTGGCCGCCCGGGCCCGGCGCATGGTCCAGGCTTCCGCCCATCGCGCGCGCCAGGGCGGCGGAGATCGCGAGGCCGAGGCCGGCGCCCACCTCGGATTGGGGGCCTTGGGCAAACTCGTCGAACAGCCGCGGCCGCAGCGCCTCCGGGATGCCGGGACCCGAATCCTCCACCGCCAGGCGCAGCAGGCCCGGCCCGGCCGGCGCCGCGCAGAGCAGCACCCGGCCGTGCTCCGGGGTGGATTCCACCGCATTGCCCAGCAGGTTCAGCAGCACCTGGCGCAGCCGCAGGCTGTCCGCCAGCACGCCCTCGGGCAGGCCGGGGTCGAGGTCGAGCCGTAGCCGGATGCGCTTGGCCGCGGCCGCCGGCTGGATCAGCTCCAGCGCCTCCTCCAGCAGCCTGCGCAGCCGCACCGGGGCGGGCGCCAGCGCCAGCCGCCCCGCCTCGACCCGGGCGAGGTCCAGCGCGTCGTTGACGATCGCCAGCAGGTGCCGCCCCGCCCGTTCCAGCGTCGCGGCCTGCTCCCGCTGGCGCGGGCCGAGGCCGGGGTCGCGGGCCAACGCCTCGGCGATGCCGAGCACCCCGTTCAGCGGGGTCCGCAACTCGTGGCTCATCCGCGCCAGGAAGCGGGACTTGCCGGCGCTGGCCGCCGCGGCGGCGTCGCGCGCCGCGGCCAGCACGGCATGCGCGGTGAGCGCCGCCTGCTCCTGGCTGAGCGCCACCAGGGCGACGGTCAGCGCCGCGGTGAAGGCCAGGCTGAGGATATGCAGGATGGCGACGGTGGCCGGCGCCTGCACCAAGGGCAGGCCGGCCTGCGGCAGCAGCGCCGGCAGCACCAGCGCGCCGCGCAGCGCGAAGGTCAGGCCGTGCGCCAGCAGCAGGAAGATGACCGTGAAATGCGAGGCCAGGCGCTGCTGCCGCATCCCCCGGCGGAAGACGAGCGCGGTGGCGCAGTCATAGGCGACGACGATGATGCTGATGGCGAGGACCCGCGTCGGCAGCTGCGCCGCGAAGCCGGGAATCAGCGTCAGCAGCGTCCAGGCGAGGAGGCCCGCGGCGACCGCCACCGGCCGGGCCGGGCGGCCGGCGAAGCGCCGCGCCCCGGCCCAGACTAGCCCGTAGCCGAGCGCCACCGCCAGGTTGCCCAGGGTGATGCCGAGCGGCGGGGGCAGCAGCGCCTCTGCCGCGAAGAGCAGCGCCGCGGCCGCCCAGACGGCATGCGCCGCGCCCCAGAGTCCGAGCGCCGGCTGCGCCCGGTCCCGCCGCCAGAGCGAGAGGAAGAGCCAGGCGAAGGCGGTGGCCAGGGCGAAGCCCAGGGCGAGGCGTAGCGGGTTGGAGAACAGCAAAGGCGAGAGGTCCCCGGCAATGGAGGTCCCTGGGCGATGACGCCCTCGGCGGCGTGCCGGCCTGCGCGTGGCCATGGCGCCGGCTGGATTGCCGGCCGTGAGGATAGGATGATTCGCGGGGTGCGGCCAATGGGTCCTTCAACCCGAGGGTGTGTTCTTCAGGCGACGCTGCGAGTGAGGGGTCAGCGCCGCGGTGCCGCGTCGGGCCAGAACCGCACCCCGGCCCGGGCCAGCCCGCCGCCGAGGCCGATCGGGGTGCCGTCCGCCCGCCAGCAGGCGGCGCCTTCCAGCAGCCCGTCCTCATGGAAGCGGATGGCGCACATCCCGCCTGCGACATGCGGCTGCGGGCTGACCGCATGGCCCAGGGCCTGCAGCCCGGCCTGGGTGGCGCTGCCGATGCAGGATTCGAGTTCGACCGGCCCGGCCGCGCCCGGCCCCTGGGTCCAGATCCGCGGCGCCTCGATCGCCTCCTGCAGGGTCATGCCGTGGTCGATCAGGTTGATCAGCGCCTGCATGGCGCTGCCGAAGATGCGCAGTCCCCCGGCAGGCCGAGCGCCACGAGGGGCTTTCCATCGCGCAGCGCGATCAGCGGCGCCTGGCTGGTGGTGACGCGCTTGCCCGGGGCGATCGACAGCGCATGGCCCGGCCGCGGATCGAACAGCGCCATGTAGTTGTTCGGGATCAGCCCCAGTTCGGGGACCAGGAAGCGGGCGCCGAACAGGCTGTTGATGGTGTGGGTGGCGCAGAGGATGCGGCCATCGGCATCGGCCACCGTCAGGTGGGTGGTGTTGGCGCTCTCGCCCGCCGCCGGCACCCCGGCCGACCAGGCCTGGGCGCGGTTGGGGTTGATCCGTGCCCGGCGCTCCGCCGCATAGGATTTCGACAGCAGCCGGCCGACCGGCACGGCGACGAAATCCGGGTCGGCGGTGGCGGCGGCGCGGTCGGCGAAGGCGATCTTCAGGGCCTCGGCGATCAGGTGGCAGCTGGCGGCGGTGCCGTAGCCGAGGTGCTGCAGGTCGTAGCCCTCCAGGATGTTCAGCATCTGGATGACATGCACCCCGCCCGAGGCGGGCGGCGGCGGGCCGACGATCTCGATGCCGCGGTAGCTGCCGCGCACCGCCTCCCGCACCGCCAGCCGCGCGTCGCGCAGGTCCGCCGCCGCCAGATGGCCGCCGCGGCGGGCGATGTCGGCGCCGAGGATGGCGCCGAGCGGCCCGCCATGCAGCGCACCGGGACCGTCCCGGGCGATGGTCGAGAGCGTCTCGGCCAGGGCGCCGTTGACCAGCCGCGTGCCGGCGCGGATCGGCGCGCCGCCGGGCAGCAGCAGCGCGGCGATGGCGGGATCGCGCGCCAGGTCGGGCGCCGCCTCCGCCACGCATTCGGCCAGGTAGGGCGTGACCGCGAAGCCGCGCGCGGCAAGGCGGATCGCCGGCGCCATGACGTCGGCGAGGCCGAGGGTGCCGTGCCGTTCCAGCGCGGCGCACCAGGCCAGCAGGTTGCCGGGGACCGCGACCGAGGTGGCGCCGACGGCATTCGCCCGCCCCACCGTCTCGAGCGCCGCCGGCCAGGCCTGGCTGACCGGGGTGTACATGTCCGGCCGGCCCGCTTCGGGCACGGTCGAGAGCCCGTCCAGCACCTCATGCGTCCCGTCGGCCAGCCGCAGATGCGCCATGCCGCCGCCGAGCAGCCCGACCATCATCGGCTCGACCACGCTGAGGGCGAAGAGCGCGGCGATGCTCGCATCGACGGCGTTGCCGCCCGCGGCCAGCATCTCCGCCCCGGCGGCCGAGGCGAGCGGGTGGTTGGTCACGACCATGCCGCGGCTGCCGATGGCGGGGCGCTTGCTGGGCGCGAAGACGGTGCCGGCGCGGCTGCGCCAATCGGGGGTGGTCATGCGGGAAGGCCTCGGGCTGCGGCGCGAGGGTCGCGCCCTGCGAGGGCGGATGCAAGACGGGGCGCGCGGCGCTCCAGCGGCTTGCGTTCGAAGATGAACGCCGCGCCGCCGTAGCTCGTCATCTCCAGAACAGATTCAGGCGTCCAGGCGTTCACGCCTTCCTGCCATCTGCTCTAGCCTAGGGCGGCCGCCCCGGAGCCCGCCCATGCCCGTCCTCCCGATCGACCCCGCGACCGACATCCTCGGCGTCATCGACGTGCAGCCGACCTTCATGCCGGGCGGCGCACTGGCGGTGGCGGAGGGCGATGCGGTGCTGCCGGTGATCAACCGGCTGCTGGCCGGGCCGTTCCGGCATGCCTTCGCCACCCAGGACTGGCACCCGCCCGGGCATGCCTCCTTCGCCGCCACGCATGGCCGCCAGCCCTACGAGACGGTGGCGCTGCACTATGGCGAGCAGGTGCTCTGGCCCGAGCACGGCGTGCAGGGCACCGCGGAGGCGGCGCTGCATCCCGGCCTCGACCAGGCACGGATCGAGCTCGTGGTGCGGAAGGGCTTCCACCCCCACATCGACAGCTATTCCGCCTTCTTCGAGAACGACCGCAGCACGCCGACCGGACTGCATGGCTGGCTGCGAGAGCGCGGCTTCCGCCGTCTCTTCCTCTGCGGCCTCGCCACCGATTACTGCGTCGGCTTTTCGGCCGAGGATGCGGCGCGGCTGGGCTACGAGGCATTGGTTGTGGAGGACGCCTGCCGCGGCATCGGCCTGCCGCTGCCGGAAGGCGGGACGACGATGGATGCCGCGCGGCGCCGGCTGGAAGGCATGGGGGTGAGGTTCGTGGCGAGCGGCGAGCTCGGCTGAGCCTGCCACCGGCCGGCGCCGCCCGGCGCCGCCCGGCGCCGCGCCTCCGGTCGCGGCAGGCGCGATGCGCCTGGGTCAGGCCGCGCCGATCCAGTCAGCCTGCGAATACAGCACATAGACAGCGCTGACAGGGGAGCTGTCGGTGGAGCCGGCCGGCTCGCCGAGCAGCAGCTCGTCCCGGCCATCGCCATCGAGGTCGCCGATTCCGATGGCCGCGCCGCCGGAGAAGGCCTGCCCGGGCTCACCGACGAACTGGATGCCATCCCCCATTCCGGCCGCGATCCGCGCCAGCTCCGCCGGGCTGCCGTCCGGGCGGCCCCAGACCAGGTAGGTGGGGCCATTCGCCGCGGCGTCGTAGGGCGCCGAGAGCAGCACCTCCGGCAGCCCGTCGCCATTCAGGTCGCCCACGGTCCCGAGCTTGAAGCCGGCGAGGTCGGCGACCGGGCCCTTGAGGATGGCGTAGCCGCCCTGGCCGGCGAGGACCGCCGCTGTATCCACCGTCGCGCCGTCGCCCTTGCCCCAGATGACGAGCGCCGCCGCCGGCGAGCCGCCCCCGGGCGCGCCGACCAGCACCTCGGGCAGCCCGTCGCCGTTCAGGTCGTCGATCGAGGCGACCGCCTCTCCGAGCACCGCCGTCGTCGCGCTGCCCTCGATCTTGAAGCCGCCGACGCCCTGCGCGACATCGGCCAGTCGCACCGTCGCCCCATCCGCCTTGCCCCAGACCACGTAGGCCGCACCGGCGTCGCTGCCGCCGCCGTCGTTGCGCGAGGCGCCGACCAGGATTTCGGGCCGGCCGTCACCATTCAGGTCGCCGATCGAGGCGATGGCGCGGCCGATATTGTCGCCCGGCGCCTCGGCCAGGATGCGGAAGCCACCCTGCCCGGCCGCGACATCGGCCAGGTGCACCGCGGCGCCATCCGTCTTGCCCCAGACGACATACAGGTCGTTCTCGCCCGGGGCGCCGACCACGACCTCCGGCAGGCCGTCGCCGTTCAGGTCGCCGACCGAAGCGACCCCCTGGCCGGCCAGGCCGCGTTCGGTCGCGCCCTGGATTTCGTAGCCGCCGATGCCCTGCGCGACCTCCGCCAGCCGCACCGTGGTCCCGTCCGCCTTGCCCCAGACCACGTAGGCCGCGCCGGCATAGGCACCGCCAGCGCCGTTCGAGCCGGCGCCGACCAGCACCTCCGGCAGGCCGTCGCCATTCAGGTCGCCGATGCCGGCCAGGCCCAGGCCAGCCTGGTCGCCGGCTGCCTCGCCGAGGATCTTGAAGCCGCCCCGGCCAGCGGCAACCTCGTCCAGGCCAAGCGGCGCCGTGCCGTCCCGGCCCCAGACAACGTAGGTCGCGCCGCCGTCGGACGCGCCGGACCCGGCCGCGGCGTTGAAGGCGCCGATCAGGATCTCGGGGCGGCCATCGCCATTCATGTCCGCGCTGGTGGCCAGCGAGAAGCCGATGCGGTCGCCCGGGCTCTCCTCGGTGATCCTGAAGCCTTCGCCGCTGGCCAGGATCTCGCCAAGGCCGAGTTGCGCGATGACGTGGGGCTGCTCCGGTTCGCCATGGCCGTGCCCATGGCCGTCCCTATGGCCCTCCCGATGAGCGTGTCCATGCGTGTGCTCTTGGCCGTAGCCATGGCTGTGCCATGCCGGCAGATCCATCATGCCTTGCCTCCTGCAATGCGCCGTCTGCAAATCCGGGCCGAAGCCCGGCAGCAAGGCAGCACGTGGCGGCGGGCAGAGGGTTTGATCTTCCGCAGGGCAGGCGGGCGCCGCTTGTCACGCCGGCGGGAGCCCGGCGCCGGCGTCAGAAGGCCCGGCTCAGCCCCGCCAGCACCGTCCGCCGCAGCCCAGATTGCGGCGCGCCGACGCCGATCCCGCTGCCGTCGCGCAGCTGGTAGACGGTGTCGAAGGCATTGATCAGGTCGAGCCGCGCGGTCCAGATGCCCTTGTCCGGCCCCTCGAAATCTTGCGCGACGCCGAAGTTGAAGCTGGCATAGGCGGCCATCTTCTCGGAATTGGCGAAGCCTTTCCGCAGCCCGTTGCCATAGAGCATGGAAGCCGACAGGCGCCCGCCCTCCCAACCCTTCCACACCGCGCCGGCCGAGCCGGTGAGGAGCTGGTCGTGGTCGGTGCGGACATACTTGCCGGCGATATAGGTCAGCTCCGCCGGGTCGAAGGTGAACTGCGCGGAGGTGATGTCGCGTCCGGCGGAGCGGCTGACCGCGAGGTTGGCATAGGCCAGCCAGCGCTCGGTCCGCCAATTGCCGCTGAACTCGACGCCGTAGATCTTGCCCTGGCGGTAGTTGAAGGGGGTGAAGATCAGCGCATTGCCGAACTGCCCAAAATCGAGCAGGTCGCGCACGTCCTTGTAGTAGGCATCGACGCCGAGGGTGAGGTTCTCGCCCAGCTTCTGCGACACGCCGGCATCGAAGCGGTGCGCGCGTTCCGGCCGCACCGGGTCGTTCTGCGTGCCCGGGGCGGCGCCGGTGGTGCCCTGGGACTGCGCGATGGTGCCGCTCGAGACCAGCTCAGATGCAGGCGGGGTGAAGGTGCGGGCGTAGCCGGCATGCAACGTCGTCGTCTCGCTCGCCCGCCAGACCAGGTTGGCGCGCGGGGAGAGCTGCCCGGCGGTGACGTATTCCGCCATCTGGTCCCAGCGCAGGCCGAGGTTGAGCGTCACCGCCTCGGTCAGCCGCCACTCGTCCTGCACATAGCCTCCATAGAGCCAGCCGGTGCGGCCGAAGCGGTCGGTCAGCGTCAGCGGGTCGTCGATGGCGCTGCCGGCGCCATCCAGCGGCAGCACCGTGGTGGCGCTGCGGAAGCGGGCGCGCTCCCCGGTGAACTGGAACCCCGCCCGCAGCGTGTGGTCGGCGGCGACGCGCCAGGCGGCGTCGGACTGCATCCCCATCGCCAGGCTGCCGCGATAGACGTCCGACGCCACGCCGTTGATCACCGTCTCGCCCACCACGCTCGGGACGTAGTGGATGGAGGATGAGCGGATAAAGGGCGCCACTTGCACATCGACGTCGCCCCAGGATTTCTGCAGCGCCGCGGTGCCGTACCAGCTCCGCTCCCATTGCCGGGCGCGCAGCGCGGCGCTGTCGTAGTCCGAGAGGCCGAAGGCGGTGGATTCCGGTTCCACCCCGCGCGTCACCGGGATGCGGAAGCGGTTCAGCGAGGTGCCGGCGATCACCGAGAGCCGCGTCGTGTCGTCGAGCTGCCGCGCCGCATAGGCTAGGCCGCGGGTCTGCTGCGTCTGGCCATTGATCGCGGTGAAGCTGCTGGTCGGGTTCTCGATCCCCTGGTCGCTGCGCAGGAAGGTGCCGGTGGCGAAGACGTCCCAGCCGCCGAGGAAGCCGGCCCAGTTCGCATAGGGCTGGATCGTGCCGCGCGAGCCGCCCTGGACGCCGATGCTGCCGCCCGGGTCGAGCGCGCCGCTGCGCGTCTCGAGCTCGATCACCGCATTGGTACGGAAGCCGGATTGCGCGGGGAGCGCGCCGGTCAGGACGCCGACGCTGCGCATCGCCCGGGCGTCGAAGACCTGGCCGAAGCCGGACAGGCCCTCGGGCAGGGCGACGCCGTTGAGGCGATATTGCAGGTTGCGGTGCTCGCCACGGACATGCACCTCCCCGAAGCTGTCCTGCACCACGCCGGGGGTCTGCAGCAGGACCTGGTTGAGCGGCTGGGCGCCGCCGCCGGGCAGCGCCTCGATCGTCTCGCGGTCCACCGTGGTCTCGCGGCTGCCGAAGCGGGCGAGGATGCCTTGCCGCGCCGTTGCGGCGCGCTGCGCCTCGACAACCAGGTCGGGCAGGGTGGCCTCGGGCGCGGGCTCGGCCGCCGGCTGGGCGGCGGCCGGCAGGGAGAGCAGCAGGAGCGGCAGGAGGCGACGCGGCATGGACGGATGTTATGATATAACATCCGCACCGGCAACCCACCGCGGCGGGAGGTTACCAGGGCAGGCCGAAGACCCGCCCCTGCGCCGCCAATGGCGAGGCGTCCGCGCCAGCCGTGCCGATCGCGCCCCAGAGGGAGACGGCGACGCTGTCGAGCACCGGGATGCCGAGCTCGGCCTCCAGCCCCGCGGCGATCCGGCCGCCGCGGAAGTTGGTGCAGTGGATGGCGATCGCCTCCGGCCGCGCCGCCGCGACCTCCGCACCAGCCGGGCGACCGTGGTCTCCGGGTGCTCGGCGAAACTGTAGTTGCCGGGATCCTCCAGGTGCCGCTCGGTGACGCAGTCGAGTCCGGCCGCGGCCCAGCGCGCGGTGATGGCCTGCTGCACCTCGGCGAGATACGGCGTCACCAGCCCGATCCGCTTCGCGCCGAGGGCCTGGAAGGCGCGCATCAGGGCGAGCGTCGCGGTGGTCGCCGGGATGCCGGTGCGAGCGGTGATCTCGGCGCAGAGCGCGTGGTCCTGCTGCAGGCCGAGCCAGGAGCCGCTGGTGCCGTTCCAGCAGATCGCATGCACCTTGGCATCCGCCAGCAGCTCCGCCGCCGCCACGACCGGGGAGAGGTTGAACTGCGCGCGCGAGCCATCGCCGAGGTCGATCGCCACAACCCGGAAGCGGGCGAAATGCGCCGAGGCGCCGGGCAGCGCGGCCAGCATGGCGGCCGTCAGCGGCTCCAGCACCGTGTTGGAGGAGGGGGTGAGCATGCCGAGGCGGAGGGGAGTGGTCATGCGGCCTTGTTCCGCGCCGCGCGGCCGGCCGTCAACGGGGCTGCCGGAATGGTTTGACAGGCGCGACCGGGCGGGAGCGCAATGGCGTGGCTGATGCCGTGACCGCTGGCTCCACCCCGCGCAGATTGGGTCCCGCCGCATGACCGATCCCGTCGACGTCCTGATCATCGGTGCCGGCGCGTCGGGGGCCGCAGTCGCCTGGAGCCTGGCCGACACGCGGATGCGAGATCCTCTGCCTGGAACAGGGCGGCTGGATGAAGCCGACGGACTATCCCAGCAACGGCCGCGACTGGGAGGCCCGGCAGTTCGGCGACTTCGCCACCTCGCCCAACCGCCGCGCCCGGCCGGCGGACTATCCGGTCAATGACGCGAACTCGCCGATCAAGGTGCTGAACTTCAACGCCGTCGGCGGCAGCACCATCATCTACACCGGGCATTTCCCGCGGCTGCACCCTCGGACTTCCGGGTCCGCACGCTGGACGGCGTGGCCGATGACTGGCCCATCGACTACGACACGCTGGAGCCCTACTTCGCCGAGAACGACCGGATGGTCGGCGTCTCCGGCCTGGCGGGCGACCCGGGCTTCCCGCCGCGCCAGCCGCAGATGCCGCCGCTGCCGCTCGGCCGGTCCGGCGCCGCCTTCGCCGGGGCGATGAACCGGCTGGGCTGGCACTGGTGGCCCTCCGACACCGCGCTCGCCACGACGGAATACGAGGGGCGCGCGCCCTGCATCAACCTCGGCCACTGCACGCATGGTTGCGCGCAGGGGCCAAGGCCTCGCCCGACATCACCTACTGGCCCGCCGCCCTCCGCGCCGGCGTGGAACTGCGGCCGGATTGCCGGGTGCGGGAGATCACCACCGACGCGGCGGGCATGGCGACCGGCGCCGTCTACTACGACGCCGCGGGCGCGGAATGCTTCCAGCCCGCGCATATCGTCATCCTCGCCTGCAACGGCGTCGGCACGCCGCGCATCCTGCTCAACTCCACCTCCGGCAAATACCCCAATGGCCTCGCCAATTCCTCCGGCCTGGTCGGGCGGAACCTGATGTTCCACCCCTTCGCCCAGGCCTATGGTTTCGCCGCGGAGGAGATCGACGGCTATCGCGGCTTGCCGCTCTCGCTCTGGAGCAAGGAGTTCTACGAGACCGATCCCGCGCGCGGCTTCCTGCGCGGCTACACCCTGCATTCCTCCGCGGCAGCGGCGTGGTCTCGGAAGCCGTGGCGGCGACCGAGGAGGGACGGCTGCCCTGGGGCGAGGACCATCACCGCACCTTCCGCGAGCGGCTGTTCAACCGCCGCCTCCGCATCGCCGCAGTTTGCGAGGACCTGCCGGAGGAGCACAACCGGGTCACGCTCGACCCGGTGCTGAAGGACGCGCACGGCATCCCGGCGCCGAGGATCGACTACACCCTGTCCGAGAACAGCAAGCGGATGATGGCGCACGGCGTGGCCCGCGCCAGCGAGATCCTGCTGGCGGCAGGCGCCACCGATATCGGCACGCTGACGCCGACGCCGAATTCGGGGTGGCACCTGCTCGGCACCGCGCGCATGGGCACCGACCCGGACCGCTCCGTGGTCAACGAGTGGGGCCGCAGCCACGACGTGCGGAACCTCTTCATCGTGGACGGCTCGATCTTCGTCACCTCGGGCGGGGTCAACCCGACCTCCACCATCCAGGCGCTCGCGCTCTATGTCGCCGACCAGATGAAGCAGCGCCTGGCCACCCTGTTCGACTGAGGAGGCCGCGGCATGTCGAACACCACCACCGCCCCGCCGCCCGCCTGGGGCGACCCGCATCTGACGGAGGCCGAGGCGCGTACCCTCGCCGCGCTCTGCGCCCGCATGATCCCGGCCAGCGCGGCCTACGGGGTCCCGGGCGCCGACGACCCACTGGTCCAGGCCGACATCGCCCGCAGCCTCGGCCGCGACGCGCAGGCGGTGCACGACACGCTCGCTCTGCTCGACCGCATCGCCGGCGGCGGCTTCGCCGCGCTGCCGGCGGCGCGGCAGGATGCGGCATGCGCCACGCTGCGGGCCGAGGCCAGCGCCGGCTTCGCCGCCCTCGGTCGCCTCGTCCTGCAATGCTACTACCGCGACGACCGGGTGATGCGCTCGCTGGGGATGGAGCCGCGCCCGCCCTTCCCGAAGGGTCACGGATTGCCGCAGGGCGACTGGTCGTTGCTCGATCCGGTGCGGGCGCGTGGCCGGATCTGGCGCGACGCGTCCGGCCGCATCCGAGGCTGACCGGTCGCGCCATCGCGATACAATATCCTAACGACCATGTGCGCTGGCGCATCGTCGTTACTGGTTCGCTTACGGCAACATCCGTCGCAGGATAACCCGCAACGGAGACGGGCCAATGCCGCGACAGACCACCAGCCGCCGCATCCGCATGGCCTCCGCCTTCCTCGCTTTGCTGCTGCCCGCCCGGCTGGCCGCGGCGCAGGAGCGGATGCCAGGCCTCGACACCCGGACCGAACTGGTCCGCATCGGCCCCGGCACCTCCGCCACCCTGACCCTGCCGCCCGGCGCCGCGCCCGGCCGGCCGCTGGCGGTGGTGGTGCTGCTGCCGGATGCCGATGGCCTCGGCCCGCGCAGCGCGCTCTATGGCCAGCGCCTGCTGGAGAACGGCATCGCCCTGCTGGAGCCGGATTTCCTCGGCGGCCTGGCCGAGGACATGCCGCTGCCGCCCGCCGCCGCCCGCCTGGCCCTGGCGGTCGCGGCGGTCGACGCCGACCCCAGGCTCGATCCCCGGCGCCTTGCGGTGGTGGGTCTGGGGGAGGGCGGGCGCGCAGCCCTGCTCGGCCAAGCGGCGATGGCGGCGGGCTTGCCGCTGGCGCTGCTCTATCCCGGCTGCGACGCTGCCCTGGCCGCCGCCGCGGCCAGGGCGGCGGGGCCGGTGCTGCTGCTGCATGGCGACGAGGACGCCGCCAACCAGCCGGCCGACTGCGCCCGGCTGGCCGCCGCCTTCCCGCAGCCCGAAGCGGTGCGGCACAGCGTGCTGGCGGGCGCCAGCTATGGCTGGGACGCCTATGACCTGGTGCGGCCCGGCGGCCTCACCCGGCTGCAGGACCCGGCCGGCACCGCCCGCCGCACCTGGTCCCGCCCGGACATGACGACGACCATGGTCGCCGCCGACCGGGTGCTCGGCTTCGTGCTGGCCGCCGTCGGGCGCTGATCAGCGCGCCCCCGCGCGGCGCGCGGTCAGCGCCCCGGCGCGTCCTTGACGATGCGGACGAAGCCCTGGATCAGCCGCGGCATCTCCTCGGCCCGCGCCGGCAGCCGCGCGGCGGGCAGGGTCAGGCTGTCGAGGAAGCGGCCGCTCTCGCCGTAGATCGCCAGCTCCAGCGCCTCGCCGACCACCTCCGCCCGGCAGACCACCGCCTCGCCGCCAGCCTCGTCCCGCGCCCGGGCGACGAAGTCGCGGATCTCCTCGAGGCCGCCGACATGGCCGCTCGCTTCCTCGAGGAATTCGGCGATCTCGGCGCCGACCTCGGAGGGTGGCACCAGGGCCAGCGGCACGCCGCCGCCGCTCGCCTCGAAGACCGCGCCGCGCCAGCCGTCGAACAGCGCGGCGCGCCGCGCCTGCTCGGGCGTCGTGCCGTCCTCGTCCTCCTCCGGCGCGTCGGGCGGGCCCTCGGCGGTGATGGTCTCCCAGCTCGGGATCGCCCAATCGAGCTGCAGCCCGACCAGCACCGCGAAGCCGCGCTGGCCGAGCGCGTCAGTGTCGCCGGGCGGCAGGTCGCGCGGCTCCTCCCCGGCCAGCAGGTCGAGCAGCACCCGGCGCAGCGCGATGGGCGAGAGCGCCGCCACCGCGTCGGGCGAGCGCCAGCCGGGCAGGAAGCGCACCTCCACCGTCTCGGCCAGAAGGCCGGCGGCGACCAGGCTGGCGCCCATCGCCGCGGCGTCGGGCATGCCCTCGGGCGGCAGCGCCACCGGCAGCGTCACCAGCTCGGCCCAGCCGGAGGGGCCCATGCGGGCGCCCTCGGCGGCGGCCAGCAGGTTGCCCTCCAACTCGTCCGACGCGTCGTCGCCATAGCGGTGGCCGATCTTGCGGAGGGCGAGGTCGAGGATGTCGGCCCGCCCGGCCTCGAGCAGCGCCTGCACCAGGTCGTCGATCGCGCCGCCGTCATCGGCCTCGAGCAGCGCCAGCAGCCGGTCGGCCACCGGGCCGGGGGCCTGGGGGAACCTGGCGGGCGGCGGCGGCGGTGCGGGCGGGGCGATGCCGAGCAGCCGGTGCGCCGCGGCGCCGCGCAGCACCCGGCCGCGGTCGACCCAGGCGCGGCGCGCTTCGGCGCTGTCAGGGTGGTCCTGCAGCCAGCGCCGGAAGGCGCCGCGATCGGCGGTCTGGACGAAGATCTCGACCCCCTCGGCGGCGAGCGTCGCCGCCACCGCGCGGTTCACCGCGCGGCTGGTGGCGAGGTCCGGCCCGCCGGGCCGCAGCAGGTCGAGGGTATCGGCATCGGGGAAGTGGGTGAGGAGGACGGCGTCGAGCTCGGCCGCGACATCCTCGGCCAGGGACGCGGCCTGGGCGGCGGCGTCTTCGGCGGCTTGGGGCGGCATGGGGGGATATTTTGCGGTCACCCGCTGCATATGGGGCCGCAAGGGGGCAGGGGGAAGGGCACCGCGCGTGCGGGAGTGCCGCATGGGCAGCCTGCCCGGCCGCGGCCCCGCGCACCACCCTCCGCCCAGGACCTTGCCGCGGCGCCGGATCCGCCGGGCCGCGCGTGCCGCGTCCGGCCGGTGCCCCGCCCGCCGGCATACGGGCCGGGGCTGGCCGGCTGCGCGGCCGCCGATGCCGGCCGGAGCGCCCCGTCCGCCGGCGGATGGATGGGCCAGGTCGGGCCCGGCCCATCGGCACCGGCCGGCTTGGGTGGGCCGGCGCTCAGGTCAGAACAGCGGGTCCCAGCGCTCGCCGCCGACATAGCTGTGCAGCGAGCCCCAGTAACCGCCCGAGATCCAGTCCTGGTTGCCGAGGAACTGGCCCCCATCCGACGGGCGGACCGTCACCGCCCCGGCGTTGACCGCGATGGCATCGGCTGTCCCGTCGCCGGTCACGTCCTCGAAATAGGTGCCGAGCGAGCCGTAGAAGGCGCCGTGCGTCCAGTCCTCGTTGGGCGTGAACTGGGTGCCGTCGGAGCGGCGCACCGTGACCGTGTCGTCGTTCACCACGATGGCGTCGGCCCGGCCATCGCCGGTGACGTCGGCGAAGTAGGTGCCGCGGCTGCCGTAATAGGCGCCATGGGTCCAGTCCTCGTTGGGCGTGAACTGGGTGCCGTCGGAGCGGCGCACCGTGACCGTGTCGTCGTTGACCACGATGGCGTCGGCCCGGCCGTCGCCGGTGACGTCGGCGAAGTAGGTGCCGCGGCTGCCGTAATAGGCGCCATGGGTCCAGTCCTCGTTGGGCGTGAACTGGGTGCCGTCGGAGCGGCGCACCGTGACCGTGTCGTCGTTCACCACGATGGCGTCGGCCCGGTGGTCGCCGGTGACGTCGGCGAAGAAGGTGCCGCGCGTGCCGTAGTAGGCGCCGTGGGTCCAGTCCTCGTTGGCCGTGAACTGGCGGCCGTCCGAGGGGCGCACCGTGACGGTGTCGCCGTTCACCACGATGGCGTCGGCCCGGCGGTCGCCATCCACATCGGCAAAGTGCACGCCGCCGTCGACGAGGCCGTAATAGGGCCCGTGGGTCCAGTCCTTGTTCGGGTAGAAGCCGAAGTAGTCGTCGCCGGACGAGATGCGGACCGTGACCGTGTCCGCATTGACCACGACGGCATCGGCCCTGCCGTCGCCTGTCACATCCGTGAATCCGTTTCGCACCATGGCTTGGGCCTCCTCAATCGCGTGCTCAGATGCGCGGCCGCCTCGTGGCGGTGGACGCCGAGGCATGCTGGCCCGCTCGGCGGGCGGAGCGTGTCACCCGGACGGATGACAGGCGGCGGCCACGGCCCGCCGGCGGCGCGGGGCGTCAGCAGGCGAGGAGGCCCGGGCCCGGCAGTCTCCCCCCCGCCGGCGCATCGCGCCCGACATGCCGGGAAGTTGCGGACAGCCATCCTCGCCAGCCTCGATAACATTGGTGTCATGTGACGGCCGCGCGCCTTGCGGATCGCATTCCATAGCATGCAACCCTTCCCGGACACCCCTCGGGCCGGGATCCCCATCGCCGATGGACACCGACCGCATCCTGTCGCTGACCGATCCCTTCCACGAGGCGGCGCTCGAGCCGGGCTTCTGGCCGGAGGCGCTCGCGCAGCTGGGGGATGCCTTCGGCGGCGCCAGCGCCCTGCTTGCCACCAACCACCATGATGGCGGCCCGCATCTCCTGGAGGCCTCCCGGTGCGATCGCGACCTCTTCGCCCGGTTCGCGGCCGAGCATGGCTCGGCCGAGGAGAACGACTACATCCGCCAACTCAACGCCATGCGCGCCGGCGAGGTGCTCTGGCGTCAGGCCGTGGTGCCGGACCATGCCTGGATGGCGGACCCGATCTACCGCAACTTCCTCCGGCCGCAGCAGCTCTGGGACGGGCTGGTCACACCGCTGGTCAAGGACACGGCCGGGTACGCGGTGGTCGGCCTGTACCGGGCCCGTGCTTTCGAGGATGGCGAGACCGCACTGCTGCGCGCCATCGCGCCGCACCTCCAGCGGGCGCTGCGGGTGGCGACGCGGCTCGGCGCGCTGCGGGACCGCCTCGGCGCGAGCCTGACGGCGCTCGACGCGCTCGCGCCGGGCATCGTGCTGGCGGACAAGGCAGGCCGCGTCCTGCACGCCAATGCCGCAGCCCGCGCGATCCTCGCCGAGGCCGATGGCCTGGCGCTCGCCCGCGGCGGCGCGCTTCGCACCGCCCGCACCGCCGAGGCCTCTGCCCTGGCGCGGCTCATCGCGGGGGCGGCCGCCGTCGCCCTGCGGCGCGACGGCCTGGCGACGGCGGCAGGCGAGCGCGCCGCCGATGGCGGCGGCGCCCTGGCGCTGCCGCGTCCCTCTGGCCGCGCGGCGCTGTCCGTGCTGGTGGCGCCGCTGCGGCGCGCGGCCTCGGCCGGCGGCTGGGGGAGCCGGGCACCGCCGCCGCGGCGCTCCTCGTCCTGTCGGATCCGGAGCTGCGGCAGGTGCCCGCGGCGGCGCTGGTCGGGCGGCTGCACAACCTGCCGCCGGCCGAGGCCGAGCTGGTCCTGAACCTGCTGGCCGGGCGCGACCTCAAGGCGGCAGCGGAGGCGATGGGCGTCACGGTCAACACGGTGAAGACCTTGCTTCAACGGGCCTTCGAGCGCACCGGCACGCATCGGCAGGCGGAGCTGCTCACGCTCGTGCTGCGGGGCCCGCCGGGGCCATGCTGCCGGAGCGGCGCTGAAGGGCGGGGCCTGCCCGCGGCCTGGAAGGCGCCTCTGGCTCCGGGCAGGCAGCCGGGCCGCATTCCGATTGCGGAAAGGAATATAATCCTTTATCCTGCTCCGTCCTGCCGCGGCCACGGAGCCCCCGCCGATGTCGTCCGACGAAGCCTTCGCCCGCCACCCTTCCACCGCTGCTTCGCTCCGGGCCGACGCGCGCCGGGGCCCGGGCGTGGGTCACGCCGCCCGGCCGGGTGGCTCAGCCGCGGTCGGCGGTGAAGGCATAGTTGCAGAGCAGGCCATCGACCTGCCCAGTCATGCGGGTGCCGGTCACCCGCCCGCTCATCGGCGTGTTGGTGTCGTTGCTGAGACCCTTGATGGTCCCGTCCGGCCCGATCGAGGCATTGTAGACCGGCGTCGCCACCTGGCGCAGCGACGGCGTGTTCCTCGACGCCGCCGGGTGCGGCAGCGGGAAGGAGAATTGGTTCCCCGCGACGACCACGGCGAAGCGCGGATCGGTGGCGCAGTCGCTCTCCTGCATGCTGGTGGCGGCACCGGTCACCCGGATCGTGCCGGTATAGGTCCCGTCGTACGAGATCGCGGCCGCCGGCGGCGGCATCGGCTGCGGCGCCTGATCGGCACAGCCCGCCACGCCGAGCCCGAGCGCCAGGGAGAGCGCGACGGGAGCCCTGGCCAGCTGGATCGTCATGCCCTTCGCCCGTATTTCACGGCGCCTGTCCCTTCCGAAACCGGGATGGTGACGTTAGGGCAGGATCGATGCGCAGGGCAATCGCCGTCGGTCTCTCGAAAGGCGTCGCGACGCCGGCCGCGATCCGCCCGCCCGGGGCTTTGTCCGAAAACGCTCCGATTGCCCCTGCGCGCCGCCCGCTCCATGCTCCGCCCCCTACTGAGGAGCCCGTAGCCGCATGCCCGGCGTGCCCGACATCACCCCCGCCGAAACCTGGGAGGCGCTGCGCGCCGACCCCGATGCCGTGCTGATCGACGTGCGCACGGATGCCGAGTGGAATTTCGTCGGCTTGCCCGACCTGTCGGAGGCGGGGAAGCAGCCGCTGCTGATCCCCTGGCAGGTCTATCCCTCGATGCAGGTCAACGGCGCCTTCGCCGAGCACCTGCGGCGGGCCGGGCTGGCGCCGCAGAACAAGCTGTTCTTCATCTGCCGCTCCGGCGCCCGCAGCCTCTCGGCCGGGATGGCGGCGCAGGCGGAGGGCTTCCCGCACGCCTTCAACGTCGCCGACGGCTTCGAGGGGCCGGTGGATGCCGAGGGGCATCGCGGCAAGGTCGCCGGCTGGAAGGCCGATGGGCTGCCCTGGCGGCAGCGCTGACCGACAGGAAGGGAGAGAAACATGGCCACCACCCCGCTGCCGCTGAACAGCGAATTCCTGTTCCGCATGGTCCTGCATGCCGGCGCGCCGCAGATGGCGGCGACCTCCGGCGGCAAGGAACTGCGGGTGATCCCGGTCACCGGCGGGAGCTTCGAAGGGCCGTCGCTGAAGGGCGAAGCTGGTGCCCGGCACCACCGCCGACTGGCTGCGCTCGGAGCCCGACGGCACCTCGCACATGGATGTCCGGCTGGTGATGCGGACCGACCGCGGCCAGCATTTCTTCATGCAGTACAGCGGGGTGCGGCACGGCCCGCCCGAGGTGCTGGCGCGGCTCGGCCGGGGCGAGGCGGTGGACCCGGCGGACTACTATTTCCGCATCGCCATCCGCTTCGAGACGAGCGACCCGGAGCTCGCCTGGTTGAACCGGGTGCTAGCGGTCGGCGTCGGCCAGCGGCCGCCGGCAGGGCCGACCTACGACGTCTACGTGGTGCGGTAGGCGGGGGTCCGCCAGTTCGGGTCGACCCAGGCAAGGCCGGGCACCACCAGCGGGTCCGGCTCGCCCATGTCGATCACCACCCGGTCCCGCCCGCCGGCCTTGGCGCGGTAGAGCGCCCGGTCGGCGTCGCGGATCGCCTGGGCCAGCGCGGCTTCCGCCCCGTCGCCGCCGACCGGGGCGAGGCCGAAGCTGGCGGTGACCACGGCATCGCCGCCGGCCGGGTGCGGCACCTTGGCGCGCAGCGCCAGGCGCAGCCGCTCGGCCAGGGTCGCCGCCTCGGCCGGGGTGGTGAAGGGGAGGAGGACGGCGAATTCCTCGCCGCCCCAGCGCACCGGCAGGTCGCTGGCGCGCAGCACGCCGCGCAGCACGGCGGCGGCATGGCGCAGCACCTCGTCCCCCGCTGGGTGGCCGCAGGCATCGTTGATCGCCTTGAAGCGGTCGAGGTCGAGCAGCAGCAGGGTGGCGCCCTGGCCCTGGCGGCGCGCCGCGGCGAGCGGTGCGGTGACCTGGGCGAAGAAGCCGCGGCGATTGGCGAGGCCGGTGAGCGGGTCGGTCGCGGCAAGGGTCCGCAGCGCCTCCTGCGCCGCGTTGCGTTCATCGAGCGTGCGCAGCAGCAGCAGGCAGAAGATCGGCGCGAGCCCGTCGAAGACCAGCCAGACCCAGCTGCCGGGGCCCACCGGGTCGAGCGGCCGCGCCACGGCATTGTCCCAGATGTCGTAGGCCGACATCGCCGCCGGCAGCACCAGCAGCACGGTCCCGCACAGCGCCAAGCGCCGCGGCCGGGCGTCCAGCTGGCGGGTGAAGCGGGCGGCGGCCAGCGCGGCCATCAGCCATAGCCCGACCAGCACCACCCGCATGCCGATATACAGGAGCTCGCCGGAGCCGAGCATGTGTGTCAATCCGTGGAGGCGCACCTGATTTGTGCACTTACCGGTTCATAAATGCAAGCTGATCTACCGTCGATTGAGAGTTTTGCCGCATATCCGCGGCTGGTCCAGAAAACACGACACATGGGCCGGTCAGCCATGGTCATGCGTCTCGGCCGGCAGCTCCACCCCGAAATGGCTGACCAGGTCCTGCACCTGCGCCGGCGAGAGATAGCGGGGGTTGAGGTTGCGGAGCAGCAGGTAGAGCTTCGCCGTCTCCTCCAGCTCCTCGGTGGCGAAGACGGCGGCTTCCAGCGTGTCGCCGGCCACGACCGGCCCGTGGTTGGCCAGCAGGACCGAGCTGTAGCGCCCCGCCAGCCCGCGGATGGCGTCCGCGACGGCCGGGTCGCCCGGGCGGAAATAGGGCAGCAGCGCGGTCTGCCCGGCCTTCATCAGGTAGTAGGGCGTCATCGGCGGCAGCGCCGCGCGCGGGTCGATCTCCGGCAGCATGGTCAGCGCCACCGCATGGGTCGAGTGCAGGTGGACGATCGCCTGCGCCGCCCCGCGCGTCTCGTAGACCGCGCTGTGCAGCGGGATCTCCTTGGTCGGCTTGTCGCCGGAGACCAGCCGCCCCACCGCATCCAGCTTCGACAGCCGCGCCGGGTCGAGCCAGCCGAGCGAGGCATTGGTCGGCGTCACCAGCCAGCCGCCATCCTCGCACCGGACCGAGATGTTGCCGGAGGAGCCGGGGGTCAGCCCGCGTTCGAACAGCGAACGGCCGAAGCGGCAGATCGCCTCGCGCAGCCTGGTCTCGGACATCCTCGCCTCCATTCCCGTCGGCGGAGCATACCGCCCGGCGGGGGCCGGCCCCAAGACGCTGGCGCGCCGATCCGCTATCGAGGGCCATGGCAGGCGGCGCCGACCGCCCGCCGCCCAGGGAGGACCCCCCGAGATGACCACCAACCTGCCCCGCGTCGCCGTCATCGGCCTCGGCTCCATGGGCGCCGGCATGGCCGGGAGCTGCCTCCGCGCCGGGCTCGAGACCACGGGCACCGACGTGAACCCGGACGCCATCGCCCGCTTCGCCGAAGCCGGCGGCCGCGGCGCGCCCGATGCCGCGACCGCCGTGGCGCAGGCCGACATCGTCGTCTCGGTCGTCGTCAATGCGCAGCAGACCGAGGCCGTGCTGTTCGGGGAAGGCGGCATCGCGGAGGCCATGCGCCCCGGCGCGGTCTTCGTCTCCTCCGCCACCATGGACCCAGGCGTAGCCCGCCGCCTCGCGGCGCGGCTTGAGGCGACGGGGCGCCACTACCTCGACGCGCCGATCTCGGGCGGCGCGGCGCGCGCGGCCAAGGGCGAGCTGACCATCATGGCCTCCGGCACCCCGGACGCCTTCTCGGCCGCCCGCCCGGCGCTCGAGGCCATGGCGGTGAAGGTCTACGAGCTCGGCGACGCCGCCGGCACCGGCGCCGCCTTCAAGATGATCAACCAGCTGCTGGCCGGCGTGCACATCGCCGCGGCCTGCGAGGCGATGACGCTGGCGGCCAAGCAGGGGCTCGACCTGCGCAAGGTCTACGAGGTCATCACGGCGTCCGCCGGCAATTCCTGGATGTTCGAGAACCGCATGCCGCATGTGCTGGACGGCGACTACCGGCCGGCCAGCGCGGTCGAGATCTTCGTCAGGACCTCGGCATCATCCAGGACATGGCGCGGAGCGAACGCTACCCGGTGCCGCTCGCCGCGGCCTCGCTGCAGATGTACCTGGCGGCGGCCGGGGCGGGGATGGGGCGGGACGACGACAGCTCGCTGGCGCGGGTCTATGCGCAGCTGTCGGGGGCGGAGCTGCCGGAGCGGAAGCAGTAAGATCGGGGGAGAAGGTATTCTCCCCCGAGCCCCCTCATCTATTTCTGTGGGTTTGGCCGCCGGCTATTCGGGGCGGACGCCGAGGCGGGCGAACAACTTGAGCTGGCGGTCGCTCTCGGCGGCCATGTGCGCCAGCAGGGGCGGGCCTTCGAGGTCCAGGGGCAGGCAGCCCGCCGCCTGCAGGCGGGCGCGGGTCTCGGCCAGGGCGCGGACGCGGGTCACCGCCTCGGCGATGCGGGCCTGGATCGCCGGCGGCGTCGCGCGCGGGACCGCCACCGCCCACCAGGCGCCGATCCGCACCGCGGGATGGCCAAGCTCGGCGAATGTGGGGACATCCGGCAGCAGCGCGGCGCGCGCTTCCGTGGTGATGCCGAGGCCGCGCAGCCGGCCAGCGCCGATCTGCGCGCTGGCGCCGGCGAGGAAGCCGAAGCCGCAGTGCACCGCGCCGGTCAGCAGGCCGTTCAGCACCTCCGGCTCCCCCTTGTAGGCGACCGCGAGGGGCGATGCCGGCGCTCTCGGACAGCAGCGCCATCGAGAGGTTGGGCGCGCTGGCCAGGCCCGGAATGGCCATAGGCCAGGCCCTCGCCGCGCGCCTTGGCGAGCGCGACGAAGCCGGCGAGATCGGCGACGCCGAGCCCGGGCGGCACCAGCAGGATCAGCGGGCGCCTGGGCGGTGCCGGCGAGCGGCAGGACCTCCGCCACCTCGAACGGCACGGCGCGCTGCACCGCGGGCAGGACGGGCAGGTACTGGGCCATCATCATCAGCGTCTGGCCATCGGCCGGGGCGCGCAGCAGCGCCTCGGCGGCCAGGGCGCCGCCGGCGCCGGGGCGGTTCTCGACCAGGACGGGCTGGCCGAGGAGCTTCCCGTCAGCGCCGGGGCGAAGATGCGGGAGACGAGGTCGGGGATGGCGGAGGGCGGGAAGCCGACGAGGAGGCGGATGGGGCGCGAGGGTTGGGCGAGGGCGGGGGTGGCGAGGGGGAGGGCGAGGAGGGTGCGGCGGGGAGGGGGGCATCGCGAATTTCCAGCTCGTCTACTCAGCTATGACGTCGTGACCACGTTACTGGAAATGTCCGAGAAGGGCGGGAAGCAGGCATATTTACTTCCAGATCGAAATGCCTTCCTGGGCGATTGTGCGCTGCACAGCGTCCCGTGCTTCCAGCCGCCGTGCATGCGCAGTCCAGGTCGGGTACTGGCCTTGCATATCAATGTGCATCCGGTTCCCCCACCGGAAGAACACAAGCAGATAGGATCGACCACCGAGTATGTATCGCCGAGTGCGTACTGGCGACCATGCATCTTGTCCTCGACCAGAGCGAATGCCGATCGCAGGTGCTCCATGCCCCGTTCTATAAGCGAGCCGTGCATGGAAGCGTCGGGTACGAAGTAGTCCGTCTTCCATATCATCCGAACCGCAACTGCGTGGACGGCGCCCGACAGCCAGTTGGTCCACTCGACCGCGCGTACGATGCTGTCGGTGTCTGACCCCATGAGACCGGCAGCAGGGTTGGTCAGCCCGAGATGCAGAAGGATCGCGGGTGCCTCGGTCGAAGTAGGAACCCATCTGCGGTCAGCACGGGGATGCGGCCGCTTCGGATTGATCTGCCGGAACTCCGCAGACTTAGTCTCGGGGTGCCCAGCGGACATCATCACCGTCTTGTAGGGGACGCCTATTTCTTCAAGGACGATGTGTGGAGCGAAGGCGCTCGATCCGGGGGAGGCATGAAGAATATACATCGATTTCTTGCTCGAAGGCACGTTGTTAAGCGGATCACGTCCATAGCACGTCACGGATTGCGGCCACGCCAGCCGAACGTCCGCAGCGGGTTGGAAGCGGCTGTTCTGTCCCTACAGCAGCCTTACCCCGCCAGCTTCTTCCAAGCCCCCATCCCCCCTCCACATGGCACGCGTCTCGCAACCCCGCATCCTGCGCCGCCTGCACCGCCATCGCCGACCGCTCGCCAAACGCGCAGAAGAACACCAGCCGCTTCCCCGTCGCATGCGCCAGCTCGAACAGCATCCCGCCCGGCGCCAGGCTCTCCATCAGCCCGGGATAGGGCGCATGCAGCGCGCCGGGGATGCAGCCATGCCGCTCCCGCTCGCCGCGCTCCCGCAAATCCACCATCACCACGTCGCGCCGGCCGAGCATCGCCTGCGCCGCCCGCGCATCCACCGCCCAGCCGCGCTTCGCCACCTCCTCCTGGTGCAGGCCCTGGCGCATGTTCGCCGGCACCGCCACGTCCATCATCTTCGGGTTCGCCAGCTTGAGGCCCGCCATCAGCGCCTCGTATTCCTCCACGCTCTTCACCTGCAGCCGCGGGTTGTGCGCCCGCTCCTCGGCGATGGTGCTGACGCTGTCGCCCTTGTAGTCATGCGCCGGGAAGACCAGCGTCTCGTCCGGCAGCCGCAGCAGCCGGTTGAAGATGCTCTCGTACTGCGCTCGGGCACTGCCGTTCTGGAAGTCGCAGCGG
Source organism: Dankookia sp. P2 (assembly GCF_050632255.1). NCBI lineage: Bacteria > Pseudomonadati > Pseudomonadota > Alphaproteobacteria > Acetobacterales > Roseomonadaceae > Dankookia > Dankookia sp. P2. The sequence goes on from NZ_CP192581.1 coordinate 5,155,079, forward strand.
CCGGTGCCGCGGATCAGCAGCGTGTCGCCGGTGAAGACCCGGTCCTCCAGCGTGAAGCAGTAGCTGTCGTCGGTATGCCCGGGCGTGTAGATGACGCCGAGGCTGATCCCCTCGATCGTCAGCCGGTCGCCGTCCGCGACGCGCATGGAGACGACATCGACCCCGCTCTGCTCGCCCATCACGGTGATGCATTTGGTGTGGTCGCGCAGCGCGCCGAGCCCGGTGATGTGGTCGGCATGCAGGTGGGTGTCCACCGCCTTGACCAGCCGCAGGTCCAGCTCCTCGATCAGCTTGAGATAGCGGTCCACCCGGTCCAGCACCGGGTCGATGATCAGCGCCTCCCCGCCATGCCGGCTGGCGAGCAGGTAGGTATAGGTGGAGGAGGTGCTGTCGAAGAGCTGGCGGAAGATCATCGGGCGACGCTCCCTCTGGCCATGTTTCGGCGGATCATGGCACGGCCGCGCGCCGCGGTCGCGCCTTCCGTCCTTGCCCCGGCGCCGCGCCGCCCCCACCCTTGGCGCAATACCCGGGGAGCCCGCCGATGACGGTCGCATGGCAGCACCAGCTCCGCCTCCATCTGCCGGAGGAGATGGCCGAGGCCGGCTTCGCCGCCCCGGCGCTGCAGCCGCTGGCCGCGGCGCTGGCGGCGCAGGACGCGGTGCCGGTCAGTCAGCTCTCTGCCTTCGAGGCCTACCTGGCCGAGGTCACGGACGAGGCCGACCCGCTGGCCCGCTGGACCCGCGCGACCCTGGCCGACCCGGCGAAGCGGCGGAAGCACGCGGCGTCCTTCGCGCTGCGGATCGGGGAGGGAAGTCTACCCGCCCGCCGAGGCCGACGCGCTGGAGGCGGCGCTGCTGCCGCTGCTGGCGGGGCTGCCGGTCCGCCTCTCCCGCCACGACACCAACCCGGCCACCAACCTGCCGATCCTCGCCGGAGCACCGCGGCTGAAAGGAAGGCCGGGGAGAAGGTATTCTCCCCGGACCCCTCATCTATTTTTCCGAGGTCTAGCACCTCGCCGCGCGGCGGCACCCGACCCACAAAAGGGAAGGGTGGGGCTTGGGGAGGGAACACCTGTTTCCCACCCCAACCTTCCCTTGTGTCCCGCCTCAGCGCCCGCTGGCGAGCTGCCGGTTCTCCAGCCGGCTCAGCAGCCGCACCACCGGCCAGAGCAGCAGGAAATAGATCACCGCCGCGGCCATGATCGGCGTCGCGTTGTAGGTCACGCTCTGCGCCTGGCGGGCCTGGAACAGCAGCTCCGGCAGCGCCACCACGGAGGCGATGGAGGTCAGCTTGACCACCTCCAGCGTGTTGCTGATCAAATCCGGCAGCACGTTCCGCACCGCCTGGGGCAGGACGACATAGGCCATGGTCTGCCACCGCGTCAGGCCGGTGCTGCGCGCGGCCTCCTGCTGGCCGCGCGGCACGCTCTCGATCCCGGCCCGCAGGACCTCCCGTAATAGGCGCCGGTATTGAGGAAGAAGCCGATGGCGACCGCGCCGATCGCCGAGACCTCGAGCCCGGCGAAGGGCAGGCCGGCATAGACGAAGATCAGCAGGACGAGGGGGGCAGGGCGCGGAACAGGTCCACCCAGGCCATCAGCGGCCAGCGCACCAGCGGATGCCGCACGGTGGACAGCAGCGCCAGGATGATGCCGCCGGCCAGCCCGAGCGGCACGACGATGACCGAGAGCAGCAGGGTCATCTTGAAGCCCTGCCAGAGGATCGGCCAGGCCTGCTCGAGGATCTCGAGCGAGAAGAAGGCGAGGAGGAAGTCGTCCAGGGTCATGCCCGCGTCACCTCTTCCACGCGAAGCGCGTCTCGATCCAGCGGCCGAGGATGACCACCGGGACGAACAGCACAACATAGGCCGCGGCGCCCAGCGTCAGCGGCGTCGGGTTGAAGCTGAAGGACACGCCGGCCTGCGCCGCGCCGAGGATCTCGGAGACCGCGACGACCGAGCCCAGCGCCGTGCCCTTGGTGATGGCGATGGTCCGGTTGGTCAGCGGCGGGATCACCATCCGCACCGCCTGCGGCAGCACCACCCAGCCCAGGGTCTTCAGGAACGAAAGCCCGGTCGAGCGCGCCGCCTCCCATTGCCCCTTCGGCGTCGCGGTGATGCCGGCCCAGAAGATCTCCTCGGAGAAGGCCATCAGCACGCAGGACAGCGACAGCCAGGTCGCGGCGAAGCCGGACAGCGACATCCCCGCCGCCGGCAGGCCGAAATAGAGGAGGGCGATGATGACCAGGGGCGGCAAGGCACGGAACAGGTCGACCACGAAGATGATCAGCCAGTTCAGCGGCCGGATCCCGAAGGCCCGCACCACCGCCAGCAGCAGCCCCGCGACCAGCCCGGTGGCGATCACGCACAGCGCCAGCACCACCGTCAGCACGAAGCCGTCGGCGATCTTCGGCAGGTAGTCCCAGGCAACCCGGGCGTTGAAGAAGGAGTTGAGGAAGCGGTCCCAATTGCTCATGCCGCGCCCCCCGCCACGTCATGCTTGCCGGGCGCCGTGCCACGGGTGCAGACGGGGACGTATCGCCGAAGGATCGTGCCTCGATGCCGCCAGCCACCCGCCCCGCCCTCGCGCTGCTCGCCCTGCTGCTCGGCGCTGCCGCCCCGCCGCCGGAGGCCGAGCGCGCCGTCCCGGGCGGCCGCGATGGCTTCGTCAGCGACGGCGCCGGCGGCTGCTGGCTCTGGGTCGGCGGCCTGAGCGCCGAGACGCGCGACCTGACCGCCACCTGGACCGGCCCCTGCCCGGAGGGCCCGGCCGAGGGCGAGGGCCGCGCCGTCACTCCTGGCGGGAGGCCGGGCGGGAGAAGCAGATGATCTACGAAGGCCCGCTCCGCCGCGGCAAGGCGGAGGGCACCGGCCGCCTCTCGCACTACGAGGCCGGCGAGCTTGCGGGTGCAGGAGGAGGGCGCCTATCACGAGGACCGCTTCACCGGCGGCCGCTTCTCCGTCCCCGCCGCCGGGCTGGTCTATGAGGGCGGCTGGTTCCTCAGCGGCCCGCATGGCCAGGGCCGGCTCAGCATCGACGGCAAGGTCTTCGAGGGGAAGTGGGAGCTCGGGTGCCTCCGCGCCGGCAATGCTTGGATCGCCTTCACCCGCGCGCCGAAGAGCTGCGACAGCCCGGCTACCTGACCCCTGGGCACCTGACGCCATCAGTGGCGCTCGATCTGGCCGATGAAGGCCCGGGTGCGCTCGTGCTGCGGGGCACCGGAAGATGGCCGCCGGCGGTCCCTGCTCGACGATCATGCCATCCGCCATGAACACCACCCGGTCGGCGGCGGCGCGGGCGAAGGCCATCTCGTGGCTGACCACGACCATGGTCATGCCGTCCTTCCGCAGCTCGCGCATCGCCTGCAGCACGCCGCCGACCAGCTCGGGGTCGAGCGCCGAGGTCGGCTCGTCGAACAGCATGACGCGGGGCTCGAGCGCGATGGCCCGGGCGATGGCGACGCGCTGCTGCTGCCCGCCGGATAGCTGGCCCGGATAGTGGTCGGCCCGGTCGGCGAGGTCGACCCGCGCCAGCGCAGCCCGGGCCCGCTCGGCCGCCTCGGCCTTCGGCTTGCCCTGCACCTTGCGCAGCGCCAGCGCAACGTTCCCGAGCGCGGTCATGTGCGGGTAGAGGTTGAAGGACTGGAAGACCATCCCGATCCGCTGCCGTGCGGCGTTGATGTCGGTGCGGCGGTCCAGCATGTCGATGCCGTCTACCGTGATGATGCCGGCGGAGGGTTCCTCCAGCCGGTTCAGGCAGCGCAGCAGGGTGGACTTGCCCGACCCGGATGGGCCGATGACGAAGACCAGCTCGCGCTCCGCCACCACCAGGTCCACGCCCTTGAGGACATGGAGCTGGCCGAACTGCTTGCGGATGCCGCGCGCCTCGACGATCGGGCGCGCGGCGGGCGCCGCCGTCACGAGCAGGCGGCAGTGTTCGGCTTCTCGTCGTAGCCGGGCAGGCCGGGCGGGCCGAAGCCGGGGAAGACCACCCGCTCGGCGTCGTCCTCCTTCGGCTCGGCGCCGAACCACTTCTTCGACAGGGCGGCGATGGTGCCGTCCTTCTTCAGGCACTCGATCACCTGCTCCACCTGGTTGCGCAGCGCGCCGCTGTCCTGGCGGAAGGGCGTCGCCCAGTGGAAGCGGGTGCCGGGCAGGCTGAAATCGGCGACGTATTGCGGGGTGCGCGACGCGCTGTACTTGATGACAGTATTGCCCGACAGGTTGGCATAGGCGCGGCCCTGGATCACCGCCTGCGCCGCATCCGCCTGGCTGTCGAAGGCAAGCAGCGTAAGGTTCAGCCGCTCGGCGTTCCGGGTCACCCATTGCTCGTAGGGGGTGCCCTTGTTCACGCTGATCGCCTTGCCGCGCAGGTCCTCCTCGGACTTGATCGGCGGGGTGCCGCGCTTGATGCCGGACTGCAGCTCGGTCCAGAGATAGCCCTCGGTGAACAGCAGGTTGGCGGCGCGCTCCGGCGTCACCGTGGTCGGGGCGCAGAGGAAGTCGTAGCGCCCGGCATTCAGCGCCGGGATCAGGCCGGAGAAGCTGGCCGAGGTGATCTCGAGCGGCCGGCCCAGCTTCTTCGCCACCGCGTCGAAGAGGTCGATCTGGAAGCCCTGCACGCCACCCTGCAGCGAAGGGAAGGCATGCGGCGCAAAGGTGCCGTCGACGCCGCAGCGCAACGGCGGCTGCCCCGAGCCGGCAGCCCCCACGGTGATGGTCTGCGCCCCGGCGACCGAGGCGAGGCCGGCGGTGAGCGTGAGGGCGGCAAGCAGCAGGCGCATAGGGTCTGGGCTCCGGCGGTCTATCGTTGCCGGCAGCCTCCCGCATCCATCGCGGCGGCGCAATCGGCCCCGGGCGCGGCTTCGGCCCGTCCGGGACCGCGGACTGGCTGCCGCTTGGGCGCCGGCGCGTCCGGCTGCTCAAGGGCTGCGCATCGCGTCCGGATGGCACGTGCCACAGAATTGCCCCACCTCCGGCCCCTTCGCGCCCAGCCCTGGGTGTTCAAGGGGCAGGCCGGACGCTTCGCACCGGCCCGGATGCCGCCGGAACGTCGAAGGACAGGACTCATGCAACGCATTGCCTGCGCGCTGATCGGGAGCGCCCTGGTCGTGATCACCGCCCTCGTCGCACTGCTGCTGAGCGACGCGTTGGCCCCCGGCCGGGTGCCGCCAATGCTGGCCTTCTGGGCCGCCTGCGGCGCCGGACTCAGTTTGGTGGGCGGGCTGGTTCTGCTGGAATGGGCCGGCGGGGCATCCGCCTCGCCCCACGCCTCCCTCGGCTTGCCCGATCTCGGCTGATCCGGCCCGGGGTCCATCAGAAGGCCATCTGCGTCCGCAGCCCGAGGGTATGAAAGCGGTCGCCGATCTGCTGCGTGCCGGCGGCGTTCAGCCGGTTCACGTTGACGATGTTCCAGTCGAACATGAAGCGCAGATAGTCCGTGGGGTACCAGGACAGGCCGAGCCCGACCACCTCCTGCCGCCCGCCATAGACGCCGCCGGTCGCGGTCTGCGCCAGGCCTCGGGTGACCTTGTCGTTCAGGTCGGCGACGCTGTAGCGCGCCATTAGCTCCCAGGCGCCCCAGCCGCCACCATGGAAGTCGAAGGCATGCACCGGGCTGGGCCGGCCGAAGGCGCCCACAGCGGTGCTGTAGCGTCGCGGCTCGCCGGTCATCACCCGAGCTCGCCTCGACATAGCCGCCGTCGAAGGTCAGGTCGGGCCGGAGCGCGCCGCGCGCCTGGGCCTGTTCCAGGCTGATCCGCTGGTATTCGCCCTGCAGCATGAAGTTGCGCCAGCGCAGACCGGCCTCTGGACCCCAGGTGCCGGCATGGTCGGCCGAGATGCTGCCGGTATCGATCAGCCGGGTGGAGGGATCGCCGGCGCGCCATTCCGGCCGGTCGCGCAGCCGCAGCGCCTGCCCGTCCGACTGTCGCCGCAGATCGAAGGCATAGGAACCGGTGAAGCCGAGATGCAGGTCGGTATCGGCATCGGCATAGGGGCGGCCCGCGACCCGGCCGACGAAGCCGGTCTGGCCGCTGGTCGCCTGGGTGTTGTTCGAGCCATAGCTGTCGCCGGTGAAGTAGCCGGCGGCGAACCAGCGGTCGGCGGCCCAGCGCCCGCCGACCGAGGCGCGGCTGTCACCGGCGACGATGTTGCGCGAGATTTCCATGATGCTCGGCCGCTCGAGGAACAGGAAGTCGTTCGAGCTCATGGAATCAGCCAGGCCGTAATAGGGCTTGTAGTAGCCGAAGGTCAGCGCCAGCGGCTTGACCGGGGTCCAGGTCAGGTTGGCCTCGTACAGCGTCGGCGAGCCGTCGGGCGAGCCACCGAAGTCGGGCGTCACGCTCAGCAGCAGGTCATCGTACTTGAAGCCGAAGAACAGCCGGCCGCGGCGGAGATTCTCGCCGAAGCTGTTTAACTTCGGCGCGCCCGCGGGGCGGTCGCCCTGCAGGGCGCCGCCGATGTCATACTGGAATTGGGCGCCGAGATAGGCGCTGAAGCGGCCATCGGCGGAGGTGATGGTCGGCCGGTTGTTCGGCAGGCCGAAGCGCACCTGGTCGGCCGGCGGCTGCGCGGTCAGGCGCGGCGCGGCCTCGGGCTGGCGCTGCGCGGTTTCCACCTGGCGCTGCGTGGTGTCGACCCGGCGCTGCGCGGCCTGGGCCTCGGCGCGGGCCTGCGCGGCGTCCCGCTTGGCCAGCCGAGTTTCGCTTTCGCGCGCCTGCATCTCGCGGCGCATCCTGCCCAGCTCGGATTGCAGCGAGCGGATCTGCCGCTCGATCGCCTCCATCCGCGCGGCGTCCTGTGCGCGGGCCGGCGGTGCGGTGAGGATCAGGGCGAGGCTCAGCCCTATCGTGCCGACGGCGAGCCGGGCTTCGGCACGAGGCGTGGTGGTGGCCATCGGTCGTCCTCTCCGCAATCCTGCTGAGAAGACATTCTGCCCGCTCCCGGTTGCCGGGACCTCGGGCTGATTCGGTCGTTTCCGTGACCTTGCGGCAGCGGCGCGCCAGGCCGGCGCCTGGGGCTCAGCCGGCCTCGGGGTAGAGCCCGCGCAAACCCCCGGCGGAGGCCTCGCAGCGGCCGCGTTCGGTGATCAGCCCGGTGACCAGCCGGGCGGGCGTCACGTCGAAGGCCGGGTTTGCGGCGGGGCTGCCCTCGGCGGCAACGCGGATGGTCTCGAGCCGTCCATCGGCGGTGCGGCCGGTCAGGTCGGTGACCTCGGTCTCGGCGCGCTCCTCGATCGGGATCTCGGCGACACCGTCGCCGACCCGCCAGTCGATGGTCGAATGCGGCGTCGCCACCCAGAAGGGGATGCCGTTGTCGCGCGCCGCGAGCGCCTTCAGGTAGGTGCCGATCTTGTTGGCGACGTCGCCCTGCCGCGTCACGCGGTCGGTGCCGACGATGCAGATATCGACCTCGGCATGCTGCATCAGGTGGCCGCCGGCATTGTCGGCGATGACGGTATGCCGCACGCCGTGCTTGCCGAGCTCGAAGGCGGTCAGCGCCGCGCCCTGGTTGCGCGGCCGTGTCTCGTCCACCCAGACATGGACCGGGATGCCGGCGTCATGCGCCTGGTAGATCGGCGACAGGGCGGTGCCGTAATCCACCGTCGCCAGCCAGCCGGCGTTGCAGTGGGTGAGGACATTCACCGTCTCGCCGGGCTTGCGGGCGGCGATCTCCTGCAGCAGCGGCAGGCCGTTCGCGCCGATGCGGCGGCAGGTCTCGGCATCGTCGTCGGCGATGGCCAGCGCCTCGGCATAGGCGGCCGCCACGCGGTCGCCCGCGGGCAGGTTGTGCAGCCGGGCGCGCATGCGGTCGAGCGCCCAGCGCAGGTTGATGGCGGTCGGCCGGGTCTCGCCCAGCATCGCCACCGCGCGGTCGAGCGCCTCGGTGGAGGCGTCCGCCCGCAGCGCCAGGGCCACGCCATAGGCGGCGACCGCGCCGATCAGCGGCGCCCCGCGCACCTGCATCGAGCGGATGGCATGCGCCACCTGCCCGGCATCGGTCAGCCGGAGGATGTCGAGCTGCCAGGGCAGCTTCGTCTGGTCGAGGATGCGGACGGACCAGCCATCCGCATCCACCCAGACGCTGCGATAAGGGGTGCCGTCGATCTTCATGGCCGGTCAGATGCGGCGGCGATGCCCGAAAGTAAACCCGCGCCCCGTGGAGGGCGGCGGCGGCCGGGGCCAGGCGGCTCCCCGGCCGCTCAGGTCAGGAGCAGCGGCATCCCCGGGTCGCCTTTCGCCATGGCGCGCTGATAGCCTTCCCGCGCCGCGATCCTCTGCAGGTAGGCCAGGATGCCCGGATAGGGCGAGAGGTCGAGCGGCGCGAAGTACCGCATCGTCGTCAGCGGGAAGCCCATCATGATGTCGGCGGCGGTGAATTCCTCGCCCGCCAGCCAGGGCACCGCCGCCACGCGGGAATCGAGGAAGCGCAGCGCGCGGTCCAGCCGCTCCTCCGCCGCCTGCCGCACCGGGTTCTCCGGCTGAACCTGCAGCCGGCCGATCAGCATCCGCCGGCTCCATCGCCGGCTGCAGGGATCCGTTGGCCTCGTGCAGCCAGTAGAGGAAGTCGGGATAGCCGGGATGGTCCGGCGTCAGAACCAGCCGGCCGCCGCCATGCCGGGCGAGGATGTACTCCACGCAGGCACCGGATCTCGGCCAGCACCATGGCTCCCTCAGTGATCACCGGGGCGGAGCCGATCGGGTGCAGCGCCCTCAACGCCGGCGGCGAGAGCATGGTCCGGGCGTCGCGGACATGGTGCTTCAGGTCGTAATCGAGCCCGAGCTCCTCGCAGAGCCAGACGATGCGTTCCGATTGCGACTTGCCCAGGTGGTGCACGGTCAGCATGGCATCTCCTCCGGCTTCGTTGATCCGGCTTGCACCGCCGGGGCCGGTGGAGGCAAGCCTTGGGATGGGGGCCGGCCCGATTCGGGGCATCCGATTGCAGCGGCCCATCCTTACGGAAGCGAGATATTGCCATGAAGTTCGCCCCCGCCGCGGCCCTGGTGCTCGGCCTCCTGGCCGCCGCATGTTCGGACAGCACCGATACCGCCAGTACCGGCAATGCCGCGGCCGATCCGAACGGTGCCGCGGGTTCCGCCCTGGGCGGCACCGCCGGCGGCTTGCGGGCCGGCGCCGGCCAGCCCGGCAGCCAGGAAGACCTGGCCGCGACCGCCGGCGACCGGGTCTACTTCGTCACCGATAGCGCCTCGGTCGGTGCCGACCAGCGGCCGGTGCTGCAGCGCCAGGCGCAATGGCTGGGGCAGTACCGCCAGGTGCAGGCAGTGATCGAGGGCCATGCCGACGAACGCGGCACGCGGGAGTACAACCTGGCGCTCGGTCAGCGCCGGGCGAATGCGGCGCGCGACCTGCTGGTCAGCAACGGCGTCGCCGGGTCGCGGCTGCGGACGATCAGCTACGGCAAGGACCGGCCGGCCGAACTCGGCTCGAACGAGGAGGCCTGGGCGCGGAACCGGCGCGCGGTGACGACTGTCCAGTAGGCGGAACCGGGGGACGGTGGTCTCCCCGGCCTTCTCCCGGCGGTGGCGTTCCGGCTCGGACCGTGGCGGGGTTCGGAACGGCTCAGATCCGCTGGTGCAGCGCGCAGACCAGGGTGAAGAGCCGCCGCGCCGTCTCGAAGTCGAGACCGATCCGGCCCTCAAGCCTCGCGGTCAGCAACTCGGCCCCCTCGTTGTGCAGGCCGCGGCGGCCCATGTCGATTGCCTGGATCCGCGCCTCGTGCCCGCCTTCCGCCACCACCTGCTCATGGCTCGCGACGATCATGTGGTAGTCCTTGATCAGCCGTCGGAACGGCCCTAGCGCGAGGACCACCGCACGCACCGGCCTGTCCAGCGCGTCACGGATGTCGAAGACAAGCCGGCCGTCGCGGACGCAGAGGTGCAGCGCGAAGGGGCCGCCGGGCACGCCGGTCGGGTCGAAGCGGTTCTCCCCCAGCAGGTCGGCCACGGCTTGGCGCCGGTCGGCCTCGGCATAGAGCCGAGAGCAGCGCGGTCGCATCCGGCAGCACGATGTTCTCCAGCCGCCGCAGCGCCGGGTCTTCCTCGGGCAGTGCCACGTCGCCGCCGGATGCGGGCCGCGTCCGGTCAGGCATGCGGGGCACGCGCCGCGGCCTCCCGCTCGGCCTCGGCCTCCTGCTCCTGCGCGACAGAATCCGAGCGTGCTCATCCACCCCACCACCGCGCCCTTGATGGGCCGCAGCAGCAGTGTGCAGATGATCGCGAAAAGCGGCAACCAGACCACCATGTGCAGCCACATGGGCGGCTCGTAGACCTTCTCCACCCAGAGCACGCCGGGCACCAGGATGTGGCCGGCCAGGAAGATGGTGAAGTAGGGCGGCGCGTCATCCGCCCGCAGCAGGCCGAGCGGCGCATGGCAGTTGCTGCATTCCCGCGTCACCGTCAGGTAGCCGGAGAATACCCTGCCGACGCCGCAAAAGGGGCAGCGATTGGCGAGGCCCCGCCGCACCGCGACCCAGAGCGGCGGTGTGCCGGTCGCGACCGTGCCGGTGGCCAGGGGGCCAGTGGCCAGGCTGCCGGTGGCCGGCGTCGTGACGGCGCCTTCGGGGGTCCAGCGCATGATGTGGTCTCCTGGCCGGTGTGCCGGCCTTGTCCGGGTGGTGGCGTAGTCACTGGCGTCTTGTGCGATGCAATATCGGCCCGCAACCCATGCCGGTTCAGCGCCGCGGCGCCGCCCCGCGTTCCCTGCCAGGGCCACCGCCGGGGAAGGGCTGCCGCGGGGCTTGCGCGCCCACAAGCGGGAAGGCAAGGCTCCGGCATGTCCCGCCGCATCCTGGTCATCAACCCGAATGCCTCCCTGGCCTGCACCCAGGGCATCGCCGCCGCCCTGGCGCCGCTGCCGCTGCCGCCCGGCCTGTCGCTGGAGGTGACGCACCTGGCCGAAGGCCCCCGGCCATCGCCAGCTGGGAGGACTGGCACAGCGTCGCCCTCCCGCTCTGTCGCCTGGTCGAGCGCGAAGCCGCCGCGGCCTATGTCATCGCCTGCGTCTCCGACCCGGGGCTCGAGGCGGTGCGGGCGGCGACCCGCCGGCCGGTGCTCGGCATGTTCCGCTGTGCCGTCGCCGCCGCCGTGACCCGGGCCGAGCGCTTCGGCATCATCGGCTTCGTCGCCGCCAGCCAAGCCCGACAGCGCCGCGCCCTTCAGGGCATGGGGCTCGAATCCCGCCTCGCCGCCTGGGAGCCGCTCGACCTGCCGATGGAGGTGCTCTGCGATGCCCAGGCGCCGCGGCAGCGGATCGCCGCCGCCGCCCGCCGGCTGGCGGAGCAGGGGGCGGAGGCGATCATCCTCGGCTGCACCGGCTTGGCCGGCCATGCCGCGTTGGCCGCCGAGGCATCAGGCCTGCCCGTCATCGAGCCCTGCGAGGCCGCCGGCGCCCTGGCGCTGCTTGCCGCGCTGCGGCCCTGACCGGCGGGGCGCTGCCGGTAGCGTGCCGAGGCGACGCGCCCAAGGGTTGCATTTCCCGCCGCGCCGCACTCCTTTTCGGGTCATGCCACCAGCCGCCCTAGCCCTTTTTCCACCTGCTGGGCCGCCGCGAGGCCGTCCCTCGCTGGGACGGCGGCTCAGCCCGGCGGCGGGGCGCGGATGCTGACCGGCATCCGGGCCGGCCTCACCGCCAGTGCGCTCGGCATCGCCGCGGCGGTGGTGCTGCTCGCCTGGGGCGGAATCGGCCTGTCGATCCATGCCGAGTACCGGGCCGCCACTGAAGCGGCCTTCCGCGACACCGCCAACATGGCCCGCACGGTCGAGGCGCAGATCGCCGGGCGAGATCGAGGCGATCGACGCCAGGCTGCGCTTCGCCCAGATGCTGTACGAGCGGGACGGGGGAGCCTTCCGCTTCGGCGCCTGGAGCGGCATCGACCCGCGCGGCGACATCGCCGCCGGCGTGGTGGTCGGGCCGGACGGCAAGGCCCTGGTGGATGCCGGCGGGCTGGCGCGGGACGCCGCCGACCGGCTGGGCCGCGACACCCTGCGGGCCCATCCGGAGGCGCCACAGGAGGACCGGCTGCAGATCGGCGCGCCGATCCGCCCGCAGGGCCTCGACCGTAGCCTGCTGGTCTTCTCCCGCCCGCTGAGGCGCGACGGGGCGCCGGCCGGGGCGGTGCTGCTCGGGGTCGATGCCGGGAGCTTCTCGCGGCTCTATCTCAGCCTCGACATTGGCCAAGGCGTCATCGCCCTGATCGGCTTCGACGGCATCATCCGCGCCTGGGCCCCAAATCCCGAGGAGGGGGTCGGCCGGCAGCTGCCGCGCCCGCCCGCGGCGCAGATCCGCCAGGGCGCGCCGCAGGTCTCCCGCCGCATGGTCAGCGCGGTGGACGGCGTCGAGCGCTTCACCACCCTGCGCCGGGTCGCCGGGCAGGACCTGCTGGTCTCGGTCGGCCTGCCGGCGGCGGAGGTGCTTGCTCCGACCTGGGCCGATGCCCGGCGGCAGGCCGTCTTCGGTGCGCTGCTGACCCTGCTGGTCGGCGTCGTCACGGTCATGCTGGCGCAGAAGCGCCGCGCCGCCGGGCAGGCGAGGGCGGTGCTGGAGGCCGCGGTCGGCCATATCGGCCAGGGCATCCTGATGGTCGATCCGGCCGGCCGCGTCGCACTGGTGAATGCCCGGGCGATCGAGCTGCTCGGCCTGCCGCCCGGCCTCGCGGTGCCGGGTCGGCCGCTGCGCGACATCATCGCCTGGCAGACCGCGGCCGGCGAGTTCGGCGGCGCGCCGCCGCCCGAGACCCGCTACCGCAGCCTCTCGGCCGCGCCCGGCGCGCCGCCGGACATCCACGAGCGGGTACGGCCGAACGGCACGGTGCTGGAGATCCGCACCGAGCACCTGGCCGATGGCAGCCATGTCCGCACCTATACGGACCTGACCGCGCCGCGCCGCGCGGCCGAGAGCATCGTCGAGGCGCGCGACCGGGCGCTGGCGGCTGAGGCGGCGCTGGCGGCGACGGTCGAGAACGTGCCGCATGGCGTGCTGATGGTGGATGCCGGGAACCGCGTCGTGGTGCTGACCCGCCGGGCGCTTGAGATGCTCGACCTGCCGGCGGAACTCGGCCGGCCGGGCACCGATGTGCAGGAGCTCTACCAGCTGCAGGTCGCCCGCGGCGACCTGGCCCAGGCGCCGGATATCGGCGGCGGCACCCGTATGGCGCTGGCCGCGCGGCCGGCCGTCATCCCGACTTATGAGCGCACGCTGCGCAACGGCCGGGTGATCGAGGTGCGCAGCACGGTGCTGCCGGATGGTCGCGCGGTCCGCACCTATACCGACGTGACCGAGCGCCGCGCCGCGGCCGAGGCCCAGGAGGCGGCACGGCTGGCGGCCGAGGCGCATGCGCGGTCGCGTACCGAGTTCCTCGCCATGGTCAGCCACGAGCTGCGCACCCCGCTGAACGCGGTGATCGGGCTGTCCGGGCTGCTGCTGGAGCAGGGACTGCCCGAGCCGCAGGCGCAGCACCTTCGGCTTATCCGCGAGGCGGGCGACCACCTGCTGGCGCTGGTCAACGACATCCTGGACGTCACCCGGCTGGAGCGCGGCCAGCTGCCGCTGCAGGAGGAGCCCTTCGACCCGCGCCAGACCTTCGGCGCGGCGGTGCAGCTGATGCGGCGCCAGGCGAGGAGAAGGGGCTGGCGCTGCGCCTGCAGGTCGCCGCGGCGGTGCCGCAGCGCTTGGTCGGCGATGCGGCGCGGCTGCGCCAGGTGCTGCTGAACCTCCTTGGCAATGCGGTGAAGTTCACCGATGCCGGCAGCATCGAGGTGACGCTGACAGCAACCGAGGCGTCGCGCGAGGGCATGGTGCGGCTGGGGCTGTGCGTGGCGGATACCGGGATCGGCATCGCGCCGGAGGCGCAGGCGCGGCTCTTCGACGCTTTCGTGCAGGCCGACAGCGGCGCCGCCCGGCGCTTTGGCGGGGCCGGGCTGGGGCTGGCGATCTGCCGCATGCTGCTGGAACGCATGGGCGGCGGCATCGCAGTCGAGAGCGCGGCGGGCCGCGGCAGCCGGTTCCGCTGCGAGGTGACGCTGCGCCGAGCCGCGCCCGTCGCGCCGCCGGCCGAGGCGGGGCCGGCCGCTACGCGTGCTGGTCGCGGAGGACATCCCGGCCAACCGGCTGCTGATCACCCATACCCTGCAGCGGCTCGGCCATGTGGTGGAGGCGGTGGGGAACGGGGCGGAGGCGTTGGCGGCGGTGCACGCGGCCGGGGCGGCCGCGCCCTTCGACCTGGTGGTGGTGGACATGATGATGCCGGTGATGGATGGGCTGGCGGCGACCCGGGCGATCCGTGCCCTGCCGCCCCCGACTGGCCGCGTCCCAGTCATCGCGCTGACCGCGCACGGCTCGTCGGAGGCGGAGGCGGATTGCCGCGCCGCCGGGGCGGACCGCTTCGAGACCAAGCCGATCGGCCCGGATGCGCTGCGGGCGGCAATCGCCGCGGTGCTGGAGGCGCGGGCCGCGGGCTAGGGCGGGGCCGCTCCAAAGGGGGCTGGCCGCCCGGGTGGGCTCAGCGCTGCGGGTTGCGGCCGCCGCCGGTCGCGGCGCGCTCGCCGCCGGTGATCGGCGCGCCGGCTTCCTCCGGCCGGCCGACATCGGGCTGGAGGACCGGCGGTCGGCCTCGATCGCGCTGGTGGTCGGGGTGGCGGCAGGGGACGCGGCGCGGCCGCCGCGCCGGCCTCGGCCGCACGGTCCTGCCGGATCTCCTGCTGCAATTGGCGGGAGGCCTGTTCCGGCCGGGGTCTCGGCGAGGCTGGTCCGGGCCCGGGCGAGGAGCGCCGCGGCGAGGAGGAGGAGGAAGGCGAGCAGCGGCGGTCGGCGCATGGCGGGTGGATCTCCCGGCGCCATGGGCGGCGCCCGCAGGCGCAGCGCGCCGGCCCCCTGCGGTTGCCGGCGCGCCTCGCCAGGCGCGGCTCAGACGATCTTCACCCAGTTGGTCAGGTGCGCCAGGAAGTCGTCCTTGCCGACGCCATCCAGGCGGATGCTGTCCTCGCCGATCTTGATCGTGGTGTGGCTGGCATCGCCGGAGACGTATTGCGCGACGTCGCGGGCGTTGTTGATGCCGGAGTTGTTGATGTTGGCGGTCAGCCAGATCTGGTCGGCCTTGCTGAAATCGGCGATCCGGTCGTCGCCGAAGCCGCTGTCGAACAGGAAGGTGTCGCTGCCGTTGCCGCCTCCCATGGTGTCATTGCCGGCGCCGCCGATCAGCGTGTCGGCGCCTTCGCCGCCGAGCAGCAGGTCCTCACCGCTGCCGCCCATCAGCCAGTCGTCGCCAGTCCCGCCATCCAGTCGGTCGTTGCCTATACCGCCGTCCAGGATATCGTTGCCGGCATCGCCCCAGAGCGTGTCGTTGCCGATATCGCCGATGAGCGAGTCCGAGCCTGCGCCGCCATGCACCGCATCGTCGCCAATACCGGCATAGACGGTGTCGTCGCCGTTGTCGCCGGAGATGGTGTCGTTGCCGCTCTCGCCGACCAGCCAGTCGTTGCCGTCGCCGCCCGAGATGCTGTCGTCGCCATCGCCGCCCAGGATGATGTCGACGCCGGCATCGCCATAGAGGGTGTCGTCGCCTTCACCGCCGACCAGCAGATCCGCACCGGCGCCGCCATGCACCACATCGTCGCCGCTCCCGGCGTAGACGGTGTCGTCGCCCTTGTCGCCGGAGATGGTGTCGTCGCCGCTGCCGCCGACCAGCCAGTCGCTGCCGTCGCCGCCCGAGATGCTGTCGTCGCCCTCGTCGCCGTTGATGGTGTCGTCGCCCTTGCCGCCCAGGACGGTGTCGTCGCCGAGGCCGCCCGAGAGCCAGTCGTTGCCGTCGCCGCCATCGACCTTGTCGTTGCCGATGTAGCCGTACATCGTGTCGTTGCCGCCACCGCCGGCCAGGTCGTCGATTGCCGTAGGCGCCGAAGATGTAGTCGGCGCCCGAGCCCGAGATGACGGTCAGATCGAAGGCGTCGAGATGGCCGTCGATGATGTTCCCGGCCGTATGATGGGACAGGTCCAGCACCGTCCCGGCCGAGACGATCTGGTAATAGGCACTCAGGTTGTTCGGGATGTCATCGAGACCGACGATCGGTCCGGATCCGATGACCGATGCGAAATCACCCATGATTGGCAGCCTCCGCCAGGAGAGCCCGCGCGAGGCGCGAGCAAGGCCTGCTTTTCACAACCGTTTGCTGACTGAATCTTAACAAAACAACCTAGGGTTGCTGTGTCTGATACACCTATGGGTTGATTCAAGAAAATATTTTAAGGTGTTGCGGTTGTCGACACTAAGCCGGGTCGGCAATATGCCCCGCCCGGGCCCGTCGGGCGGCCCTGCCGTCGCCGTCCCGGATCGATCCTCCGGACCGCCGCTTGCCCGGCCCGCCGCCCTCCGGCATCAGGAGGCCATGACGCACACTACCCGCCGCGCGGTCCTCGCGCTCGCCGCCGCCCGCTCGCCGCGCCCGCGCTGGCGCAGGGCGACTTTCCCAACCGGCCGCTCAAGATGGTGATCCCCTTCCCGCCGGGTGGCGGCAGCGACATCCTCGGCCGCCTGCTCGCCCAGCGGATCGGCGAGGCGCTGGGCCAGCCCGTGGTGCCGGAGAACCGCTCCGGCGCCGGCGGCAATATCGGTACCGATGCGGTCGCGAAGGCACCGCCCGACGGCTATACCCTGGTCACCGTCTTCAACACCATCGTGGTCAACCAATTCGTCTATGCGAAGCTGCCCTTCGACCTGAAGCGTGACCTGCTGCCGATCGCCAAGGTGGCGCTGGCACCGACGCTGATCTGCGGCGGGCCGAAGCTGCAGGCCCGTGACCTGCGGGAGGTGGTGGAGATCACCCGGCGCAGCCCCGGCCTGCTCAACCACGGCACCCCCGGGCTCGGCACCATCACCCATGTCAGCGCCGAGCTGATGGACGCCATGTCAGGCGGCAAGCTGACCCATGTGCACTACCGCGGCACCGGCCCGGCGGTGACCGCCTGCGTCAGCGGTGAGGTCGAGCTGGTCTCGGCCCCGCTCTCCGCCGTGGACGAGCTGGTCAAGGCCGGCCGGCTGCGGGCGCTCGGCAACCTCGCCGGCCAGGACAGCCCGCTTATGCCGGGCGTGCCGACCGTGGCGGCGGCTGCCGGCCTGCCCGGCTATGCGGTGGACAACTGGGGCGCCATCCTCGCCCCGGCCGGCCTGCCGGAGCCGATCCGCGTCAAGCTCGAGGCGGCCGCCCGCCAGGCGGTGGACACGCCCGAAGGCCGCGCCGCGCTCGCCGCGCGCGGGATCGAGTCGAGCTTCGCCGATGGCGCCACGGTCGCCCGCATCATCGAGGAGGACGGCCGGCGCTGGGAGCCGGTGATCCGCAAGGCAGACATCCGGGTGGAATAGCCGGGGACTCACGCCCCGGACCGGCCGCGTCAGCCGCGCGCCTCGGCCACCAGCGCCTGGATCGGCGTGGCGAGCGGCCCCTCGCCATACCGGGCGGCGATCGCCCGCGTCGCCGCCTCTGTCGCTCGCGCCGGGCCTTCCGGGTCCCGCGCCTCGAGCTCCGCCCGCAGCGGCGAACCCCGGCAATAGCCAATAGCCGCCTCGCGGGCGGAGGCCGAGCGCCAGGTCGCCGGCACCGTCTCGATGCGGATCTCGCCGAACCCCGCCGCGGCGAGATCGGCGCGCAGCACCGCCGGGTCATGATGGCCGAAGGGCGCGCGGCCGATGAAGCCGGGCGGGTCGGCGGGCCAGAGCGCCGCCACCGCGTCCTGGATCAGCGCCGCCACCGGGTTCAGCGCCAGCCGGTCCCAGAGGCTGAGCAGGTAGCGCCCGCCCGGTCTCAGCACCCGCCGCGCCTCGGCGTGGCCGCGCCGCCGGTCGGGGTAGAACATGGCGCCGAACTGGCAGACCACGGCATCGAACGCTGCATCGGGGAAGGGCAGGGCCAGTGCATCGGCCTGGCGGAAGGTCACGGGGGCGAGCGCCGGCTTGCGCGCGGCGCAGTCCAGCATGGCCTGATTCAGGTCGGTCGCGGTGACGGCGACTGCCGGTGTCAGCCCGGCGACCAGGGCCGCGGTGGCGAGGCCGGTGCCCGCCGCCACCTCCAGCACAGCGCGCCGCCGCGCAGGTCGGAAAGGCGACGTGCGACCACCTCGGCATGCGGGCCGAACATCGCGGCGCCGAGGCAGCGGTCGTAGGTCTCCGGGATTGAGCCAGTGAAGCCTGTATCGTCCGCCATCATCCCCTCCCGCACCGGCATGTCCTCGAGGTGAAGCCGTGGCGACGCGGATTGCGGCGGGATTGCCGGCACACGACCGCGCGCGGCAAGCTGCGGCAGGGAAGGGAGCCGCCGATGACCCGCTGCATCCTGGTCGCGCTGGACGGGCTCCGGCCGGACATGGCGAAGCCTGACCTGACGCCGAACCTCTGCGCCCTGGCCGCCCGCGGCACCCGCTTCGCCAATGCCCGCAGCGTCTTTCCCTCCGAGACGCGCGTCGCGACGCCTAGCCTGATCACCGGCTGCCGCCCGGGCGGGCACGGGCTGGTGGCGAACACCGTCTTCGACGCCGCGGTCGCGCCCGACCGGCTGCTGCGCACCAAGCTGGTGGCCGATGTGGTCGCCATGGCGCAAGGCGGGGAAAGTCCGCTGCAGCGCCCCTCGCTCGCCGAGCGCCTGGCGCCCGCGGGCAGGTCCTTTGCCCTGGTCAGCGCCGGCACACATGGCGCCGCGACGCTGCTGCACCCGGCGGTCGAGCGGCTCGGCAGCTTCCGCTGGAATGTCGAGGACACTGAGGGCGCCACCGCGGCGGCGATGCGCGCCCGATTCGGCCCGACACCGTCGGCCGGGGTGCCCAATGCCGCGCGCGTGGACTTCGCCGGCCGCATCCTACTGGAGCACGTCCTGCCGGTGCTGCGCCCCGATGTGGCGCTGCTCTGGCTTTCGGAGCCCGACATCGCCTTCCACTATCTCGGCCTTGGGCATGCCGCGACGCTGGCGGCGCTGCGGGCGGCGGATGCGGTGCTCGGGCGGATCGTCGCCTGGCGCGACGCGCAGCCGGATGCGGCGGAGATCGCCATCATCGTGCTGTCGGACCACGGCCATGTCACCGGCCGCGGCAATCGGTCGCTGCGGGAGGCGTTGTGCCGCGCCGGCTTCCGCGCGGGGGAGGGGATGGGGCCGGGGATCGACGTGGTGGTGGCGCCGGCCGCCGCGCCGGGGATCTGGCTGCGCGACCCGGGCCTGGCGCCGCAGATCGCCGATTTCCTGGATGGCCAGGCCTGGGCCGGCCCGCTGCTGGCGCGCGACCCCACCATCCTGCCACCCGGCCGCGCCCTGCCCTTGGCGGTGCTGGGCAGTGGGCATGCCCGCAGCGCCGACCTCGTCGCCACCTTCGCCGGCAGCGAGGCCGCGGATGGTTGGGGCCTGCCCGGCACCGCCGGCTTCGACACGGCCGACGTGCCGGAGGGCGGCGGCATGCATGGCGGGCTGCACCGGGCGAAGCTGGCGACGGTGCTGGTGATGCAGGGCGGCCCTTGCCGCGCCGGCGCGGTCGCGCAGGAAGCAGCCGACCTGACCGACATCGTCCCCACCGTGCTGCACATGCTGGGGCAGGGGACCGAGGGTATGGAGGGACGCCCGCTCCGCGCCGCCTTCGACGCTGCGGCCGATGCCGCGCCGCTGCCCGAGCTGCTCGAGTTGCATGGCGGCTTCCTGCTGGAGGCGATGCGGGCCGCGCCGGGCGGCCGGCTCTACCCGACCGCGCTGCGCCGGGCGGGCTGATCAGCCCTTCGGCCAGCGCGCCAGGGTATTGGCGATGATGGCTGCCAGCTGCGGCGCAATGGCGTATTGCGCGACGTTGATGTCGAGCCGCACGCCGTCCTCCGGGTGCCGCTCCGCCGCCGCCATCCAGTCGCAGACCATCTCGACCAGGTCGAACAGGTCCATCCCGGCGATGCCGCGGTTGCCGTAGTGCTCGGGGTGGTGGGAATTGGCGGCGTGGTGCCGGGCAATCGGCTCGGCCATCTCGGCCTCCGCCGCGCGGAACTCGGCCGAGCCGTAGCGGATGCCGCGCAGTCGCGGCAGCAGCTGATCGAAGGCGCTCTTCTCCGGCTCGGCCAGCTTACTGGCGTCATGCGCCGCGGCGCGGGCCAGCATGACGGAGAGGAAGGTGCCGATATGGTCGCGCACCCGGTGGATATGCGCGAGCGTCTCGGCGCGGCTGTCATGGCCGCCGGCGGTGTCCTCAGCCATCGGCCGGCACCCAGGTTCCATGGAAGCCGTGCGGCACGCGGCCGGGCAGCGCCACCGTGGCGACCGGCCCAGCCGCGACGTCCTGGCTGTCCAGCACCAGCAGCTCGCTGCGCCCCTCCGTCGCGCGCCAGGCGACCGTCATCAGCCAGCCATCCCCCTCCTCCGCCGCGGCGCTACGGGGGACGAAGACCGCCTCGGACAGCGCATCGCCCGCCGGCACCGTGAAGTGGCGCCGCCCCCGGTCGCCAGGTCGCACCAGGCGAGGGTGTCGAGCCCCTCGCCGCGCGACTGGCCCATATAGGCGCCGTGGCGGTTGGGCAGGCCGGCGCGGCGGTCGTCCATCCGGGGGAACTCGCCGGGCAGGTCGTCCAGCCGCTCGCGCCGGAAGGCATCCGTGCCCGCCGCCGGGTCCAGCACCCAGCGGGTCAGGTGGGCCTGGGTCGCCGCCTTCGGGCTCGGGCTGCCATCGGCACGGGGGAAGAGCGGCGGGGCGGCGAGATTCCATCACATCGGCCAGCACCCGGCCGGCCGCGTCCTCCCAGGCGTTCAGCACGTGGAAGGCGTAGCAGGCCTCCGCCCGGAACCAGCGCAGCGAGGCGACGCCATCCGCCCGTCGCAGCAGTCCGACATGGCCGCCGAGCTCCGGCTCCCAGGCAAAGGCCGGGCCGCCGCGCATGGCCCGCGGCAGGCTGCCGGTCAGCGGCATCAGCGGGAAGAGCACGTGGCGCTCGGTCACCGCGAAATCGTGCACCATGGCGCAGAAGGGCACCGGGAAGCGCTCGTGCCGCGTCACCGCGCCGGCCGGGGAGAGCGTGCCCCAGGCCATCTCGGCGCTCAGCGGGCCGGCGGTGGAATAGCCGAAGAAGACCAGCTCCCCGGTCGCCGGGTCGGCCTTCGGATGGGCGGTGAAGCGCCGTATCTGGCCGCCGAAATCCTCGACGCCGCGGGTTTCCAGCGTCGCCGGGTCCAGCGCCCAGGGCAGGTGCGCCTCCTCCAGCGCCAGAAGGCGGCCGGCATGGTGGACCAGGCTGGTATTGGCCAGGCCGGTATCGGGGATGCCGGTCTCGCGCGCTCCGCCGAAGCCGATCGAGAGGGCACGGCCGGCGGCGCGCTCGGCGAGGAACTTGTCGGTGCGGACCCACCGGTTGCGCCAGGAGGCCCGGCCCTCGCCCAGGGTGAAGCCGTGCACCATGCCGTCGCCGAGGAACCAGTGATGCGCTGCGGGATCAGGCGCGGCAGATTGCGGGTTCGGCCCGTTGCGGAACAGGGTGCCCCGCAAGCCGTGCGGGATCTCGCCGCGAATGGGCAGATCCGTGACGTCGTGCTCGGTGGCGATCGGCGCGTAGTTGCCGCTGGCGAAGAAAGGCTGGGCGTCCTCCATGCGTGGCGCTCCGCGATTCGGGGTTCCTGCGCTACATCGGGCGGCCAGGCGCAAAGGACAGGCCCATGGACGACATCCTCCACGCCTTCGCCTCTGCCGGCGAGGGATTTCCGCGCGCGGCGATGGAGCAGGCGCTGTCCCGCTGGGAAGCCGCGGCGCCGCCGCTGCTGGCGGCGCTGGCGAGCTTTGCCGAGGGACGGGAGCGTGGCGAGGCGGCGGCCTCGGCGGCCCTCCACGTCATCTACCTGGCGGCGCAGGCGCGGGAACGGCGGGCCTTCCCGCTGCTGCTCCGGCTGGCGCGGGACGCGGAGGCGCTGGACGCCACCATCGGCGACGGGCTGACCGAGGATTTCCCCGGCATCCTGGCGGCCTGCTTCGACGGCGACCTGGAGGGGCTGCTGGCGCTGGTGCTGGATGGCGCCGCGGACGAGATGGTGCGGCACGCGGCGATCGAGGCGCTGACGCTGCTCTTCGCCACTTGCGTCCTGCCGATGGCGCGGGCCGAGCCGGTGCTGCGCGAGTTGCACGGCCGCCTCCTGCTGGCCGGCGAAGCGCCCGACTGGGTCTGGGTCGGCTGGCAGCAGGCGGTGGCGATGCTCGGGACTCGCCCCGCTGCGGGCGGAGGCGATGGCGCTGTTCCGCGCCGGGAAGATCGACCGCTCGATCATGTCTGCCAAGGATTTCGAGGCAGACCTGAAGGACGGCCTGGAGCCCGGCATCGACCGGCTGGAGCTGCTGGAGGAGCAGGGCGTTACGCCGCTCGGCGATGTCGTGGAGCTTTTCGCCGAGTGGCAGCGCCTGCGCGCGAGGAGGAGGTGGCGAAGCGGGCGGCGCGCGCCGCGCGGGCAGCCGTTGCACCAACGACCGCGGTGAACCCCAACCGCGATGTCGGCCGCAACGACTCGTGCCCCTGCGGCAGCGGGAAGAAGTTCAAGAAGTGCTGCCTGGCGGCGTGAGGGAAGGAAGGTTGGGGAGGGAAACAGGTATTCCCTCCCCAAGCCCCACCCTTCCCTTTTGTGAGGCGGGTGCCGCCGCGCGGAGGGTGCCAGACTTACAGAAATAGATGAGGGGTTGGACGCATGCGTCCAACGGGGAAAATACCTTCTCCCCCAGCCTTACCTCGGGGCCTGCGCCCCCACCCGTTCGGTGATCATCCCGTACCACTGCGGCCGCCGATGGGCGGCGAAGTTGAACATCTTCTCCTTGCCCTGCCGGCAGGCGTCGAGAATTCACATCCGCCAGGATCACCTCGTCCCCCAGCGTCTTCGCCTGCGCCACCACCATCCCGTTCGGGTCGACGATGCAGGACCCGCCGATCAGCCCGGCGCCATCCTCGACGCCCGCCTTGGCCACCGCGACTGCCCAGGTGGCGTTCATGTAGGCATTGGCCTGGGTGGCGAGAGTCGAGTGGAAGGTGCGCATCTCGGCGCTCTCGCCTTCCCCGCCATTGGGGTCGTAGGCGGCGGAGTTGTAGCCGACCATCACTAGCTCCACCCCCTGCAGCCCAAGCACCCGCCAGCCCTCCGGCCAGCGGCGGTCGTTGCAGACCAGCATGCCGAGCACCGGCGCACCCCATTCGGCCGGGCCGCGCTTCGCGGGGAAACCCATGTCGCCGTACTCGAAATACATCTTCTCGAGTTGCTGATAGCGCTGGCCGGGCTTCACCGAGTCCGAGCCAGGCAGGTGAATCTTGCGGTACTTGAACAGGATGTCGCCGTTCGGCCCCACCGTGACGGCGCTGTTGAAGCGCTGGCCCTCCGGCGTCAGCTCGGCATAGCCCACATAGAAGCCGACCCCGAGCGCCTTCGCCCGGTCGAATAGCGGCTGCACCGCGGGGTTGGGCATCGCCGTCTCGAAGCTCGCCAGCAGTTCCGGGCTATCGCGGTCCATCGGCCAGCGCGGGAAGAAGGTGGTGAAGGCGAGCTCGGGGAAGACCACCAGCTTCGCGCCGGCACCGGCCGCCTGCTCGAGCATCGCGATCATCCGCGCCAGGATCGCGGCGCGGTCGTCGGCCCGCTGGTTCGGGCCCATCTGGGCGCCGGCCACGCGCAGGATACGGGACATGCTCAGTCTTCCCGAGATAGGTGTCGCGGTGCTGGCGGGGGACGAAGCGGCCGGTGCCGGGCCTCGCCAGCACGGTGGTGCCGTCCCAGATGCAGCCCCCGCGCAGCCAGGTGGCGGCGACGCGCGCCTGCATGGCGCGGCCATGGTAGGGCGACCACTTCGCATCCTCGCGGTCCTGGATCGAGGCCTCGTCGAAGCGGAAGGCGCCGCGTTCCAGCACCAGCAGGTCGGCATCCGCGCCGACGCGGATGGCGCCCTTCTTCGGGAACAGGCCGTGGAAGCGCGCCGGACGCTCGGCGCAGTAGCGCGCCATCAGCGTCGGCGGCAGGCGCGCGCTCGGCCAGCAGGGTGTACATCAGCGGCGCGAAGCTCTGCAGCCCGGTGAGCCCGGCGCCGGGGGCGAAGATGTCGCCCTTGTAGACCTTCCGCTCGCGCGGCCAGGGGGGCATGGTCGGTCGAGACATAGGCGACCTTGCCGCGTCGACCAGCCGCTGCCAGACCCGCTCCACCTCCTCGGCGGTGCGGAAGGGTGGGTTGCACTTCCCGAAGCCCTCCAATCGGACCAGGTCCTCCTCGGTCATGCAGAGGGGTACTGGATGCAGGCCTCGCCGCTGGTCTTCGCCCCCTCCATCTGGCGGAAGGCGGCGGCCAGGTCGAAGCCCCGCGCGATCGACGCTGTGCGCGATGTGGACATGGCAGCCGGTTTCGACCGCCATCTCGAAGATCTCGAGGTCGGCCATGCTCTCGGCCAGCGGCGGCCGGGTGCGGGCATGCATGATGGGATCGGTTCGGCCGGCCGCCTTCGCCTCCTCGGTCAGGCGGATGACCAGTTCCTGGTCCTCGTTGTGGATGGCACACATCAGCCCGGTTCGGGCGATCTCGCGCGGAAGGCGGCCAGCATGGTCGGATGGTCGATGCGCGGGAAGCGCACCGCGTCGTATTCATAGGGTGGAGAGCTTGAAGGAGCAGACGCCGGCCTCGGCCAGGCCGGCGATCGCCTCGACGCCGCCCGCCTTGGTGATGGTGCCGTAGAGCGCCATGTCGACATGGCTGGTCGCCTCCACCACCGCGACCTTCTCGCGCAGGATGCCGGCATCGGTGACCGGGCGCGGCACGTCGTAGGGCATGTCGACGCAGGTGGTGACGCCACCGGCGGCGAGCCGACATGGACGCGCCCTCGATCCCCGCCCAGCCGGTGCTGCTCGAGGTATGCATGTGGCCAGTCGACCAGTCCCGGCAGGATCAGCATCCCCGCATGGGTCGGCGGTGGCCGCGGCGGGCGGTGGCGTGCCCTGGCCGAGGCCGGCGATGGTCTCGCCACGGATCGCCACCCAGCCGTCGGGCAGCAGCCCATCGGGCAGCACGAGGTCGCCGAGGATGACGCGATCGAAGGGGGCGGATGGCATGGCGGACTCCGGCGGGGCTGTTGCCGGGATGCTAGGCCGGGCGGGCCGGGCTTCCAATCCGTCGCGGCCCGGCCCGGCCCGGCCCGCTTGCCCGCGCAGGCTGCGGGCCTCGCGGGGTCAGCCGGTTGCGGCGCCGGGGGCGAGGCCGGCGCTGTGCGGGAAGACCCGCTTCGCCACCGCCACCGCCAGCTTCACGCCGCTTCCGAGTCCCGCTCGGCATTCCAGACCAGCGCGACGCCGACGGAGGCCACCGGCCCGGCCAGCTCGCGGAAGCCGACGCCGGGCGGCCGCCAGCACCGCCATGCCGGAGGAGACCAGCGCGACGCCGAGCCCGGCGGCGACGAAGGCGAGCTGCGCCATGGCCGAGGAGACCTCGCGCACCGCCACCGGCTCGAACTCCCGCCGCGCGGCAGGCGCTGACCTGCGCGTCGAAATAGGCCGGGCTGATGCTGCGCGGCAGCAGCATCAGCGGCTCCCGCGCCAGGGCTGAGAGCGGCAGCGGCCCGGGCCGGCCGAGCAGTGCATGCCCCTCCGGCAGCGCCACCACCAGCGCGTCGACCCCGAGCCGCAGCACGCGCAGTGGCGGCCGGTCGCGGTCGAGCCGGGCGAGCGCGAAATCCACCTCGCCGCGGCGCAGCGCCTCGACCGCGTCCGCCGTGTCCATCTCCTGTACCGCCATCGCTGCATCGGGCTGGGTGTCCCGCAAGGCGCGCACCAAAGGCGGCAGGAAATCGAAAAGGGCGGAGGTGACGCAGGCCAGCGCCATCGGCATCTGCCGCCCCGTGCGCAGCTCGCGCGCCAGCGCCTCGACCTGCTTGGCGTCCTCGGCAAGCCGACGGATGACCGGCAGCAGCGCCTCGCCCTCCCGCGTTGGCCGGGCGCCCTTGCGGGTGCGCTCGAGCAGCTTGACACCGAGCTCGGCCTCGAGCGCCTGGATCTGCGCCGAAAGCGGCGGCTGCGAGAGGCCGAGCCGCGCGGCGGCGCGGCCGAAATGGCCTTCCTCCGCGACGGCGAGGAAATGCGCCATGCGGCGGAGGATGCGGAAGTCCATGCGTCGGTGGTCCTGTCGGGCCTGGGCTTGCGCGGTTTCGGCGATACGGAAACCCTATCGGACTACGCCATCATTCGGAATGGACGTATAGCGCCCACGGCAGGACAAAGCCGCCGTCCGACTCGCCACCCGGCCGAACCCAGGGGGAACCACAGCCGCCATGCAGATGCATCCCGTCAAGCTCTACCCATCCAAGGCGCTGCTCAAGCGCGAGGATCAGCTGGCCTGGAAGATGGCCGGCGTCGCCGCCGACAAGGTCGCCGTCGAGCGCGACGTGCAGGCGATGATCATCAACCGGATCATCGACAATGCCTCGGTCGCCATCGCCTCGGTGAACCGCCGCCCGGTCGTCTCGGCCCGCGCCATGGCGCTCGGCCACCCGCGGAAGGGCGGCGCCACCATCTTCGGCATGCCTTCTGCGAAAGGCTTCTCACCGGAATGGGCGGCCTGGGCGAACGGCACCGCGGTGCGCGAGCTCGACTTCCACGACACCTTCCTGGCCGCCGACTACTCCCACCCCGGCGACAACATCCCGCCGATCCTGGCGGTCGCCCAGACCATGGAGAAGTCCGGCAAGGACCTGATCCGCGGCCTCGCCACCGGCTACGAGCTGCAGATCGACCTGGTCCGCGCCATCTGCCTGCACGAGCACCGGATCGACCACATCGCGCATCTCTGCCCCTCGGCCGCCGCCGGCATCGGCACGCTGCTCGGCCTGAAGCAGGACGTCATCTTCCAGGCAATCCAGCAGGCGCTGCACGTCTCGGTCAGCACCCGGCAGTCCCGCAAGGGCGAGATCAGCACCTGGAAGGCCTTCGCTCCGGCACATGCCGGCAAGCTGGCGATCGAGGCCGCCGACCGCGCCATGCGCGGCGAGGGCGCCCCGTCGCCGATCTACGAGGGCGAGGACAGCGTCATCGGCTGGATCCTCTCGGGCCGCACCGAGGCCGACAAGAAGGGCCGCGCCGCCGCCTACGAGCAGGTCTACTACACCGTGCCGCTGCCCGGCCCGGGCGAGGCCAAGCGCGCCATCATGGACAGCTACACCAAGGAGCATTCGGCCGAGTACCAGTCCCAGGCGCTGATCGACCTGGCGTTCCGGATGCGGGAGCAGGTGAAGGACTTCAACGACATCGAGCGGATCGTCATCCACACCTCCCACCACACGCACTATGTAATCGGGACCGGCGCCAACGACCCGCAGAAGATGGACCCGAAGGCCAGCCGCGAGACGCTGGACCACTCCATCATGT
The DNA here is from genome assembly GCF_050632255.1 of Dankookia sp. P2. Taxonomy (NCBI): domain Bacteria; kingdom Pseudomonadati; phylum Pseudomonadota; class Alphaproteobacteria; order Acetobacterales; family Roseomonadaceae; genus Dankookia; species Dankookia sp. P2. Next base: position 5,182,456 of record NZ_CP192581.1, read on the forward strand.
ACATCTTCGCCGTCGCCCTGCAGGACGGACGCTGGCACCACGTGGACAGCTACGCGCCGAAGCGGGCCGGCCGGGCCGACACCGTGCGGCTCTGGCACAAGATCGAGACCACCGAGGACCCGGAATGGACCCGCAAGTACCACAGCCGGGACCCCGAGGAGCTGTCCTTCGGCGGCCGGGTCGAGATCTTCATGAAGGACGGCTCGAAGCTGGTCGATGAGCTCGGCGTCGCCAATGCCCATCCGAACGGCGCCCGGCCCTTCGGGCGGGAGCAGTACATCCAGAAGTTCCGCACCCTGACCGAGGGCATCATCTCGGCCCGGGAGTCGAACCGCTTCCTGGAGGTGGTGCAGGACCTGGCGAAGCTGCCGGCGGGCGAGCTGCACCTGCTGAACGTGGCGCTGCCGGCGGGCACGCTGCTCGAAGGCAAGCCGGGCATCTTCTGAGGCGATGCGCGTGGCGCGGGCGGCCGATGCGGGCGGTGCGGGCGCGGCGGTGACGCTGCGCCCCGGCCAGCCCGCCGACGCCCCGGCGCTGGCGCAGATTCATCGGGCGGCGCGGGAGGCGGCCTTGCCGGGCCTCCGCGAGCCCTGGGGCGAGGCGGCGGTCGCCGCCTGGCTCCGCGACACGCTGCTGGCGCGCCACCGCGTCTGGGTCGCGGTGGCGGCCGGCAGCGCCATTGCCTATCTCGGTCTCGCCGGGACCGAGTTGCTGCACCTCTATGTCGCGCCCGGCTTCCAGAGGCGCGGCATCGGGGGCAGGCTGCTGGCCGGGGCGATCGCCGCCGCGCCGGGCGGCCTCGCCCTTTATGCCTTCGAGCGGAACCATGCCGCCCGCCGCTTCTACGAACGGCACGGCTTCCGTGGCGCCGAGCGCCGCCCGGCCTCGGCCAATGAGGAGGGGAGCCGGACATCCGCTACGTCCTCGCCCCACGCCAAGTCGCATCTGTCTGAGGAACGCGAACCATGAGCGACACCGAAGCGAAGCCCACCATCTACAAGGGCCTGGTCGGCGTCTATGCCGACGTCTCCACCATCTCCAAGGTGATGCCGGAGACCAACAGCCTGACCTACCGCGGCTATGCCGTGCAGGACCTGGCCGAGAACTGCTCCTTCGAGGAGGTCGCCTACCTGCTCTGGGAGGGTGAGCTGCCCAACGCCGCCCAGCTCGCAGCCTTCAAGGAGGAGATCGCCTCCGAGCGGGAGATCGGCCCTGCGCTGCACCGCGTCATCCGGGAATTCCCGAAGGACGCCCACCCGATGGACGCCATCCGCACCGCGGTGTCCTTCCTCGGGCTCGAGGACCCGGAGACTGCCGACGTCTCCCATGCCGCGCAGTACCGCAAGGCCAAGCGTCTGTTCGCCAAGATCCCGACCTGCATCGGCGCCGCCTACCGCGCCAGCCGGGGCCTCGACCCGGTGATGCCGGATGCAAGGCACAGCTTCGCCGAGAACGTCTTCAACCTCATCCAGGGCCGGGTGCCGCAGCCCGAGGTGCTGAAGTCCTTCGACGTCTCGATGATTCTCTACGCCGAGCACACCTTCAACGCCTCCACCTACACGGCGCGGCTGGTGACCTCCTCGGGCGCCGACATGCACGGGGCGATAACCGCCGGCATCGCCAGCCTCAAGGGGCCGCTTCACGGCGGCGCGAACGAGGCGGTCATGCACATGCTGAAGGAGATCGGCGACCCGGCGATCGCGCGGGAGTGGCTGCAGAGCCGCTTCGACCACAAGGCGCTGGTCATGGGCTTCGGCCACCGGGTCTACAAGTCGGGCGACAGCCGCGTGCCGACGATGAAGAAGTATGCCGAGAAGATGGCGGAGGTGGTGGGCGACCGCACCTGGATGGCGATCTCCCGCGAGCTGGCGGACGAGATGCTGACCAAGAAGAACATCCACCCCAACCTCGATTTCCCGGCCGGGCCCGCCTACCACCTGATGGGCTTCGAGATCCCGCTCTTCACCCCGCTCTTCGTCGCCAGCCGCATCACCGGCTGGTCTGCGCATGTGCTGGAGCAGGGCGCCGACAACCGGCTGATCCGGCCGCTGTCCTGGTACGAGGGGCCGGAGCAGCGCCCCGTGCCGCCGCTGTCGGCGCGTTAAGCGTCGTTCAAACGCCATCGCGCCGCGGCGCGATGGCCACGGACAGGACGGCCGCCGGAGCGATCCGGCGGCCGTTGCCGTCTTCGGCGCAGCGCGCCGCGGCCGCCGGCGATGCGCCTCGGCAAGGCGCTGCGAGAGTCCTCCGCCGGCGTCGCATGACTCGCATCGGCTTTCTTCGCTGCACGATGCGCATCGCACGGCGGCGTGCGCGCACGAAAAAGCGCGACGCGAATTGCGTTTTCGTTTGACATGCAGGTTGCGTGTGCAGATAGCGTGCGATTGCGCATGACGTCGTACGCGATCTCGCGCGAATCGGAATCGCCCGAGCGCAGCGACAGAATGCCGCAGCAGGGAAGGACGGTCCATGGACCGCAGGCAGGATGGGATGGCGGCGCGCTGCGTCGGACAGCCCCGCCATCGCAGGGCAGCAGCTTGACGCCCGGCGAGGGAGACGCGGCGAGCAGGGAAGCGATGCGGCATGCTGCCGCCGATCGCCCGTTGCCGCTTCCTGTCCGCGCCACCAGGACAGCGACCAAACCGGCGCCACGCGCTACGGGATCCGCGCGCCGCCGCCATCGCACGACCGATCCTGCTTCCCCCGGACCGACCATCGATCGGCGGTCCGGCCCTCCACGGAACGCGCAAGGAGATCCTGACCGTGACCGATACCCCCGAGACCCCTGCCACCGGCACCGCCCAGGCGATGGCGATGTCGACCACCCGCCGCACCGCGAAGAAGCCCGCCACCGCGCGCGGCCGCGTCGCGGCGAAGAAGCCGGCGGCGCGCAAGCCCGCCGCGGCGAAGAAGGCCGCGCCGAAGAAGGCCGTCGCCCGCAAGCCGGCCGCGAAGAAGGCCGCGCCGAAGAAGGCCGTCGCCCGTAAGCCGGCTGCGAAGAAGGCCGCGCCGAAGAAGGCCGTCGCCCGTAAGCCGGCTGCGAAGAAGGCCGCGCCGAAGAAGGCCGTCGCCCGCAAGCCGGCCGCCAGGAAGGCTGCCGTGAAGAAGGCCGCGCCGAAGAAGGTCGCCGCCAGGAAGGCGACGACCGCGAAGAAGGCCGTCGCCAAGAAGCCGGTCGCCCGCAAGGCCGCGACCACGCGCAAGCCGGCCGCCAAGGCCGCAGCGCCGCGCAAGGCCGCTGCCCCGAAGGCCGCGCCGAAGCGCGCCGCCGCCGCCAAGGCCGCGACCTCCTCGCGCTCGGAAGCCGCGAAGAAGGCTGCCGCGACCCGCGCCGCGAAGAAGGCAGCGGCTGCCGCTTCGGTCGCCGCGCCGATGCCGGAAGCCATGGGCGACGAGACCTCGTCGACCTGAACGCGCCGCTGATCCCGGCGTGAGGGCGCCGTCCCGCGAGGGACGGCGCCCTTTTCGCGACCAGGTTCAGCTATGCGCGCCGCCCGCCCGCCAGCCAGCGCGCGCCGCGCGCGTAGAGCGCCTCCACCTCCTTCCCCTTCAGCCCCGGCATGTCGGTTTTCACCGCATAGCCGATCTGGGTCTGCAGGTAGGCGAGATGCCGGTAGCCTTCCGGGAAGCGCGCCAGCAGCGCTGGGTCGAGCGCCAGCCGCGCCGCCGGGTCGACCGGGTCCATGCGGTCCTTCTCGTAGATCGGCTGGCGCAGCACGACACCCCATCTGTCGTCCCGCTTCTCGATGAAGTCGTGGAAGCGACCGGTGCAGACCACGTCCACCATAACCCCGTGCACCGCGGCGCGCTGGCTGATGGTCATCTTGGTCTGGGCGATGGCGCGCGTCCCGGCCAGGTCGGCGCTGTGGCCGCCGAGGAAGTGCAGGATGGAGACGCCCTTCTCCCAGCCGGCGATGCTGGCGGCGATGAAGTCGCGCCACGGCGCCTGGCACCAGGTGGCGCACATATAGCCGTCCTCGTGCCAGCAGGTGGCGAAGCGGTCCCAGTCGCCGGCGTCGCGCCAGACCGCCCAGTTCTCCACCAGCGCGCGGATGGCGAGACGGTCCTGCATCCCGGGTCCATGGTGCTCATCCTTTCCAGCCGCCGAGGAAGGCGAACTCCTCGATCGGCCGGCGCTGCCGTGGCGCGGTCTCGCGCTGCGCCAACACCTCCGGCAGCGCCTCGGGCGGGCCGGGCTCACCGACCGCGATGGCGGCGACGGGGTCGAAGCCTTCGGGGATGGCGAAGAGCGGCGCGCGCAGCGGCGCGCGTCGTAGCCCGCCATCTGGTGCGCCTGCAGCCCCATGGACGCCGCGCCTGCAGCGCCAGCTGCGCCATCGCCGCGCCGGTGTCGTGCCAAGCATGGCGGATCGGGTTGCCGTTCGCCGGGTTGTGGCTGCGGGCGACGGACAGCATCAGCACCGCGGCATTGCGCGCCCAGCTCTGGTTGTTCGGGGACAGCAGCGCCCACCAGCCGCTCGAAGGCCTCCGGCTCGGCGTCGCGCCGGGCGACAATCAAATGCCAGGGCTGCAGGTTGTTGCTGCTGGCGGCCCAGCGCGCGGCTTCCAGCAGGCTCTCGAGCGCGCCCGGGGGCAGGGGCGGCGGCGGTAGCTGCGCGGGCTCCAGCGGCGGGCGAGCAGCGGGTCGATCGGGTGGGCTGAGGGGGCGGTGCGGTCCGGGATGCTCATGCGGATGGTCTCCTCCAGCGCCGCGCCACGGCGCCATTCTCACTGAAAGCGGTGTGTGGGGGTGCTTGGCGGGAAGCGAAGGCGATCAACGGCATCCTCTCTCCGCCATCTCTCACACCCCGAATGCCTTGAGGAAGAAATCCCGCGCGCCGAAATTCTCCCGACTTCAGCGCCAAGTGGAGGCCAACCGGTTCCGCATGGGTCCAGGGCACGCCCGGGTCGATCTCCGGCCCGATGCGCAGCGCTGAGACGCCGAGCCGCGAGACCACCGCGCCCGAGGTCTCGCCGCCCGCCACGACCAGCCGCCGCACGCCGCGCGCCGACCAGCCCCTCGGCGATGCTGGCCACCGCGTGCTCGACCAGCGCGCCGGCGGCGTCGCGGCCGAGCTTCGCCTGCAGCGCCGCCACCTTCTCAGGCGGGGCGGACGCTGCGATCACCACGGGGTGGTCGCCGAGCTTGCCCTGCACCCAGTCGAGCGCCTGGGCGCTCAGCGCCGCGGCATCCGGCGTCGCCAGCACGTCGAGCTGGAGCGTATGCGCATGGTCCCGTGCATAGCCGATCTGCCCGAGCGTGGCGCGCGAGCAGGAGCCCGCCACAACGGCCGCATGGCCCTGCATCGGCGGCAGCGCGGCGGCAGCCTCGCCCCGGTCCGGCAGCAGGCCCTTGGCACGGAAATTGGCCGGCAGGCCCATGGCGATGCCCGACCCGCCGGTGATCAGCGCGTGGTCGGCAGCGGCCTCGCCGATCGCCACCAGATGCGCGTCGGTGACCGCATCGACGATGGCGTAGCGCCAGCCGCTTTCCTTCAGCCCGGTCATGGTGTGGCGGATCACCGTCGCGCCCTGCTCGATCACCGAATAGGGCACCAGCTTCACCGTCCCGGTGGTCTGCCGGCCGAGCACGCGCACCAAGTTGGCGTCCCGCATCGGGGTCAACGGGTGGTTCTCCATCCCGCTCTCGTTCAGCAGCTTGTCGCCGACGAAGAGGTGTCCCTGGTAGACGGTGCGGCCATTGGTGGGGAAGGCGGGGTTGGCCAGGGCGAAGCCGCAATCCAGGCGCTTGACCAGCGCATCGGCCACCGGGCCGATATTGCCCTCGTCCGTGCTGTCGAAGGTCGAGCAGTACTTGAAGAAGATCTGCCGCGCGCCTGCCGCCAGCAGCGCCTCGCAGGCGGCCAGGCTCTCGGCCACGGCCTCGGCCACCGGAGCGGTGCGGGATTTCAGCGCGACGATGACGGCATCCGCCTCCGGCAAGGGACCGGTTGGGACGCCGATCACCTGCACCGCGGTCATGCCGCCCTTGACCAGGGTATTGGCCAGGTCGGTGGCGCCGGTGAAGTCGTCGGCGATGCAGCCGAGCAGGGGCATGGTCGTCTCTCCCAAAGGGCGGTGGCCCCTTCTACCCCGCGCCCGGCGCCGCGGCGATCACCCCGAGGATGCGCAGCGCATTCAGCATGATGTTCAGCCCGAGCGCCGCCTGCACCACGCCGAGCACCGTCCCCAGCACCAGCAGCGGCATGCCGAGCCAGCGCAGCACGGCGGAGGCGAAGAGCATTGCTATGAGATTCATTAGCATGATCGCCAGCAGCAGGCCGACGATCGCGCCCTTGTCGGGCCAGCCCGGAGCCAGGGTCATGTAGATGATGACGGCGGCAATGCCGGATGGCGTGACGATGATCGGGTAGGCCAGCGGCATGGCCGCGGCTTGCAGGCTGGGCGGCTCGGCGGCGACGCGCGGGCGGGGGTTGAAGGATTCCAGCAGGCCCTGCAGCGCGACAAGGAACAGCACCAGCCCGCCAGTCAAGGCCAGCACCGGCGGCGGCACGGCGTAGTTGCGCAACGCCTGCACCCCGAGGGTGCCGGCCAGCAGGACGATGCAGGTGGCGAAGAGTGCGCCGCGGACCGCCAGCTTGCGGCGCAGCGCCGGCTCGGCGTCCGCGGTCATGCGGTGAAAGGGGCCAAGGATCTTGATCGGGCCCAGCAGCAGGAAGAAGAAGCCCCAGACCTGCACCAGGCTCGGCGTCGCGCCGCCTCCCATCGCATTCCCTCCCGCAAGCGTGAAAGGAAGTATCGGCACGGCGACAGCGCCAGCGCAAACGGCGGCCCCACTGGCTTGCGTTCAGGGCAGATTCAAGCGTTCACGCTCTCACGCCATCTGCTCTACAGCGGCGTGCCGTCCTTCCGGGTGTAGCGCCAGCCCCCGGCGGGATCGGCCGTGGCGACCAAGTCGTCCTCCGGATAGGTGGCGCTGTCGCCTGGCGCGCGATCGCCGACCTCGAGATAGACGACGTCGCCGTCGCCGCGGTTGACCAGGTGGTGCGGCGCGCCGCCGGCGGCGAAGCCGGCGCAATCGCCGGGCGAGAGCAGCCGCGCCTCGGTGCCGACGACCAGCGTCGGCGTGCCCTCAAGGATGTAGACGAATTCGTCCTGCTTCGCATGCGCATGGTGCAGGGAGGACGCGGCGCCGGGTGCGAGACGTGTCAGATTCACGCCGAAATTCGCCAGGCCGAACAGGTCGCCCAGCACCCGCTTCTCCCGCCCGGCGATCTTGGCGGCCAGGTCGGCCGGGTAGCTGGTGGCGCGCGCCCGCGGCGGTACATCGGCAGCCCGCAACGCGATCGGGCCCTTGGTCACGGCGCCGTCCCCGTGAGCCGCTTGCGCAGCCGAGATCCGCTCGCCCTTCGGCGGGTAGGGCAGGCGGGCGAACTCGGCATAGCCCTGCTTCCGGTAGAAGTCGGGTGCCTGGAAGTCGAAGGTGTCGACATAGGCCGAGTGGCAGCCGCGCGTGCGGGCCCGGTCCTCCGCTGCGGTCATCAGACCGGCCCCCAGGCGGTGCCGGCGCAGCGCCTGAGGCAGCGACAGGAAGCGGATGAAGAGCCAGCCGGCATAGACCTGCCCGACCAACCCGCCGAGGATCCGCCCTTCCGCGTCGCGCAGGAAAAGGGCGAATTCCTCCCAGGGCTGGTGCCCGGGCCAAGCGGCCTCGTTGAAGGTCTCGAGCCCGTCGGCCAGGGCCTCAATATCGGCCTCGGCCGGCTTGTCCCCGACGCTGAGCGTCACTCCGGGTGGCAGATCCATCCGACCAGCATAATGCGATTCAGCCGCCTGCCACCCCTGGATGACGATGCCGCTGCCGTCGCAGGTGCGGCAGCGCTGGCCATTGATCTGGCCCTTGCCCTGGCAGTCGGGGCAGGGGCCCTCGCCGGTGGCTGGGGTGCCGGGCGGGGCGACGTCGCCCGGGTTGAGCTTCGTCGATTGCGGCTTGTCGGCCATGCGATCCTCCCCTGGGTTATGAGCGGGGGAAACGTGCGGAGGCGGGCGGGTGTTCCGCCCCACTCAGCGTCGCGGCGGCAGGGCCAGAACGTCGCGGTGGCCGATCCAGGCCGCCAGCCGCCTGGCCGCGACCTGGTCGAGTCGCGCGTCCATCCAGGCCTCGATCCGCGCGTCGCCGCGGCGATCCTGTCGCCCGGCGGCCTCGGCATGGCCCAGTACGAGCTCGGTCAGGAAGCGCCCGGCGCTGTCACGCAGCGTTGGGTGCGCCACGGGCCCACGGGCGCGGACCGCCCAGTCGCTCGGCGCGGCTTCCACGGTGAAGCCTTGGGCGGCGAAGACCTCGGCGATCACCGCCGGCGCGCGCGGCCCTAGCGCCCGGCCGCCGAAGCCCTTGTCGCGCGCCTGATCGCGGCGGAAGCCGGCGGCGACGCGAGCATCGGCCGGATGCGGCGGGGCGAAGCCTTCCCGCCCGTCGACGCAGAGCGCGGCATAGAAGGGGATGCGAAGCGCTGCCGCCATGCGCTCGAGCCAGCCGCGCGAGACGAGGTCGCAGAGCGCCGAGCTGACCACCGCATCGGCCTGGTGCAGCGGCAGGTTGGCGGGGCTCTCGGCCAGGTCGGCGACCAGCCCCTCGATCCGCCAGGCGCCGCCCGGGGCGTGCACCAGCAGGGTGCGCTTGTTCGGCGCGGTGACCGGGAAGCCCATCAGCTCGGCGCGGTCGGCGATGGTGTCGAAGGCGGCCTCGGCCATCTCGGCGCTGCTGTCCACCAGCGTCCAGGCCTGGGCGCGGCCGATGCGCGGTGCCAGCCAGCGCAGCAGGCTGCCGGTGCCGGCGCCGAGGTCGATCAGCCGCGGCCGCGCCGGCAGCCGGGCGAGCAGCGCGGCGGCCAGGGACTCGGACCGCGCAAAGGCGTCGAAGGGCTCGCGCAGGTCGAGCCATGCGAGGTCGAACGCCTCGCTCATGCGCGCTCCAGCTCGGCGGCGAAGGCGCTGGCGCGATCCGACCAGCGCGGCAGCGCCTGGCCGGCGGCCCAGGAGGCCTCGGCCATCTCGCGCAGCATTTCAGTATCGACGATCATCCGCCGCAGCGCCTTGGTGAGCGAGACGGTGTCGCCGGGCGGCGAGACGGCGCCGGCCTCCATCGGCACGAGGTCGGCGATGGCGCCGCCGGCGGTGATGGCCAGCGGCAGGCCGCGCGCCATGGCCTCGGCCGCGGCCATCCCGTAGCCCTCCCACCAGGTGGCGAGGGCGAAGATGTCGGCGCGGCGGTACTCGGCCTCCAGCGCCTCGGCGGAAAGCTCCCCGGCGAAGCGGACGCGCTGGCCGATCGTCAGCTCCTCGGCCAGGGCGCGCAGCCCATGCGCATGCACGGTATCCCGCGCGCCGCCGGCGATGATCAGCTTCCAGTCGAGGTCGGGCAAGCCAGCCAGCGTCCGCAGCAGCACGTCATGGCCCTTGCGCGGCACCAGAGTGCCGACCGCGAGTATGACGACCCCAGGGCCGCCGGAGCCCTCGGCGCGCGGCGCCGGGTCGGTGCCCGGCTCGACGATGCCGATCCGCTCGGCAGGCACGGCGAAGTCGGCGGTGAGCCGCCCGGCGGTATGCGGCGAGGTGGCGACCAGCCGGGCGAGCCGGGGGAAGAGGTCGCGCTCGATGCTGCGCAGCGCCGCACGGTCCTCTGCCGGCGCGCCGTGCTCGAGCGCGGTCGGGTGGTGGATCAGGCCGACGGCGCGGCGGCGGACCAGGTCCTCCGCCAGCGGGGCGAAGGCGGGCAGGCCGAGGCCGTCGATGACCGGCAATACGTCATCGGGCAGCGCGGCCAGCGCGGCGCGGGCCGCCTCCTCCGCCGTCGCGTCGGGCAGCGGGTGGCGGCCGGCGAGTTCCACCACCCGGACGTCGTGGCCGAGGCCGCGGAGGCCCTCCACGATCCGCCGGTCGTAGATATAGCCGCCGGAGATGGTGCCGAAGGGACCGGGGACGAGCAGCGCCAGCTTCAAGCGATATCTCCCTCGTAGGCGGCCCAGGCATTCGGGCTCTCGCGCAGCAGCACCTTGAGGGAGGTCACGTTGCCGCTCTGTGCACCGAGCTTCCCCGCCTTCAGCGCCGCCACCAGCAAGCCATGGATATGCGCGCAGAGGAATCCCGTGGTGGTGTTCAGCCCGGCGAAGGCCGGCTCCCCATCCAGGTTGCGGTAGTCCAGCCCGTCGAGCGCCTTGCGCAGCTCGACCTTGGCCAGGCCGATATCGACCAGCAGGTGCAGGTGGTCGAGCTTCGGCGCGCGGAACTCCGCCTCCACCGCGAAGGTGGCGCCGTGCAGGCGCTGGGCCGGGCCGAATTCGGCGCCGCGGAAGCTGTGGGCCACCATGATGTGGTCGCAGACGGTCAGCGAGTACATCGCGCTACTCTCTTATGGATAGGTGACGACGGGGCAAGGGGCGCGGCGGCGCCCGATGCCAGCAGCGCGGGCAGCGCGGCCGGCAGCGCTCGGCGAAGCCGGCGACCGGGGCAGAGAGCGCGTCGAAGCGCGGATCGGCCAGCAGCGCGAGCGCCAGCGCCATGCGCTCGGCATGGGTGCGCCTTCCGCGCATCGCCGGCGCCACCGCGCCGACCTGGGTCGAGAGGATGGAAAGCCGCCGGGCATGGAAGGCCTCGCCCAGCGGCAGCGGCACCATGCGGTCGCCATGCCAGCTGGCCTCGACGATGCGCGCCTCGAAGGCCGCGCAGTCGAGCGCCAGTTGCAGGCCGGCGGCGCTGGCGCTGGCATGGATGATCAGCTCCTGCTCGGCTGGTGCCCCGGCGGGCAGGGCGAAGCGGGCGCCGAGAGCCTCGGCCAGCGCGGCGCGGGATGGGTCGAGGTCGACGACCGTGGGCAGGATGCCGGGGATGCGCGCCAGCAGCGCCGCCGCCAGCAGGCCGACGACGCCGGCGCCGATGACCAGGCAACGCTCGCCGGCCAGGGGCCGCGCATCCCAGAGTATGTTGAGCGCGGTCTCCATATTCGCCGCCAGCACCGCGCGGTGGTCGGGCACGGCGTCGGGGACGGGCACGCACATCGCGGCCGGCGCCAGGAATAGGTCCTGGTGCGGATGCAGGACGAAGACGCGGCGGCCCTGCAATGCCGCGGGCCCAGCCTCCACCACGCCCGTCGCGCAATAGCCGTATTTCACCGGGAAGGGGAAGGCGCCCGCCATCAGCGGCGCGCGCATGGCGTCGTACTGGCTCGGCGGCACGCGGCCTTCGAGCACCAGGCGCTCGGTGCCGCGCGAGAGGGCGGAGGCGCGGGTGCGGACCAGCGCCTGGTCTGGGCCGCGCTGCGGCAGCACCTCATCGCGCAACTCGGCGACGCCCGGCGCGACGGTCCAGAGCGCGCGGGCCTTCACCCGCACACCCCTGGCCGCGTGCGGCCGAGCGCGATGTCGAACAGCACGTCGGGGTCGAGGCTATGTACCGTCCAGGCGAAGCGCAGCCCGTCGGCGATCCGCGCCGCCTCCGGCAGGGTGAAGGCGGGGATGCCGGAGCCGAGCAGCACCGGCGCCACCGTGACATGCAGCCGGTCGAGGCAGCCTGCGGCGAGGAAGCGGCTGACGGTGACGCCGCCGCCCTCGACGAAGATCCGCGTCAGCCCGCGTGTCGCCAGCGCCGCGAGGATCGCCGGGACCGCCAGCCCGCCGACCAGCGGGTCGCGCGGTAGCCGCAGCACCTCGGCGATGCCGAGCCGGTCGGGCCCGGGCGCGTCCTCGGCACACAGGAGCAGCGTCGGCGGGCCAACGCGGAAGACGCCGTAACCGGGGCCAAGCCTGCGGTCGGTATCGAGCACCACGCGGACCGGATGCGGCCCGGGGCAGTCGCGCGTGGTCAGCCGCGGGTCGTCGCTGCGCACGGTACCGGCGCCAACGATGACCGCATGGCACAGCGCGCGCAGCCGGTGGGTGTGCAGCAGGTCGCCCTTGCCGCCGATCCATTGTGAGGAGCCCGAGAGGGTGGCGATACGCCCGTCCAGGGTCTGCGCTAGCCGGCCTACTACCAGGCAGCCATCCGCCGCGCGCGGCGTCGCCAGCAGCGGGCCGAACAGTGCGCCGAGCGGCCCGGCCGGTAGGCGCCCGGGCGCGTCGCGCGCAGCGAGCAGCGCGTCCCAATCGGCGGTCAGGGTTGTTCCATCCATGTGGCGCGGACCATGCCGGAAGCGGCCGGAGGATGCCAGCCGATCAAGGCCTGACGAGGGCATGCGGGAAGAGGGGCAGCAGCCATTGGGCCAGCACCCCGGCCAGGATCGGCAGCAGGCCGGATGCCAGTAGTCGGATCAGGATGAAGCGCCCGCCGAGAACCGGCCATTCCCACGCGATCACCCGGTGGAAGCCGAGGATCGCCCATCCCGTGATCAGCGCCACCATCTGCGGTCCGCCCGCGCCGGCCTTAATAAAGGTGAGCACCAGCGGGAAGGAGACGAAGGGCCCGCCCGGGATGAACCCGCCCGCGAGGGACGCGATGGCGATTCCCGCGAGGCCGCTTTCGGGGCCGAGCCAGCCGGCGGCGAGGTCGGCCGGGATCAGCTTCGCCAGGAAGGCCGCCATCGGCAGCGCCGCGACCAGCAGTGGCAGCACGCGGAGGATGGTCTGTCCGGTCTCGCGCAGCGCCCTTTGCGCCGTCGGCACCCCGCGCCGCAGCGCCAGACCGAAGGCGCCGAGCGCGAGGACCATCAGGATCGCCTGGCCAAGGCTCATGCGCGGCCCCCGGCGGCGCTGCCGGGCGGCACCCAGGCGATCGGCAGGCGCCGCGCGACGGCGCCGGCGATGACCGAGAGCGGCAGACCGCAGAGGAAGCGGAGGAGGGCGAAATCGGCGCCGAGCAGCGGCACCTCCCAGACCAGCACGCGCTGGAAGCCGTTCAGCGCCCAGGCGACGATGAAGGCGATCAGCGCGCCGCGGTCGGCACCGGCCTGAGCAAGGACCAGCACCAGCGGGAAGGCCGCCATCGGCCCTCCCGGCATGGCCATGCCGCACAGCGTCGCCACCAGCAGACCGCGGGTGCCGGATTCGGCGCCCATCCACTTCGCCAGCGCGCCCGGCGGGATCAGCTGCTTCAGGCTGCCGGCGAGCAGCAGCCCGGCCAGCAGCGCCGGCAGCACGGTCAGGAAGACGCCCCAGGCGACGCCAAGGGCACGGCGGAAGGCCTCCGGCCCGTGCAGCACCCAGACCAGGCTGCCGGAGACGAGGCCGATCGAGAGGATGATGAGGAGGCTGGAATGGCGGCGGAGGAGTCGGAGCATCGGTCGCCACGCTGCGCGCGGATGCGCAGGCGGGCAATCCCGTAGGAACGCCGGGGGAGAAGGTATTCTCCCGTTGGACGCGTCCGTCCAACCCCCTGTATCAGGTCGTCTGTCCCGGCGGCATGGTGCAACTGGGGTGCGCCGGATCCGGTGGTCACCCAACCCGGCGCGCGATGACAGGCGCCCAATCTTCCTCGGGCTGCAATCGCGGATGAGCCTTGGGACCCGCCCTCGCTGCGTTACGTACGACCGGACAGCCGCCCGATCGCCCGTCGCATCGGCGAGGCAGGTTACTCCGACAGCCGTCCTCTGCGGAGTGGACGTCAGCGCCCCCGCCCTCGACGCCCGCATCGGCCGCGATGGCCAGCATCGCCGCTTCGCGCTGTCCACCGAAGGCTTCGATGATCGCGTTGGCTTCTGCCAGGCCCACCAGGTCGGCCTGGTCGTAACGGAGGACACCGGCCACGTCGATTGCGGCATCATCGCCGGGTATGCCGAGATCAAGCGGATCAGGCCAACCCCACCCGCCTCCGCCACCAGGCCCGGCGCACCGTCCTGGCGCTCCGTCTCCGCTGGCTCACCGCCTGGCGGACCCGGCAGGCCAGCCAGCGCCGCCTGGTCACCGCGCCCGACGCGACCGCCAGCCTTGCGCCGCTCCTGGCCCTCGTCGCCAGCCAGCAGCGCCAGCTCGAGGCGCTGATCGCCCAGGCGATCGGCGTCGACCCGCTCTGGGCCAGGCTCGATGCCGCCTTCCGCGGCATCAGAGGCGCTCCGAGGTAGTGCGCCGCTACGATCCCGACTTCGCCGCCTGCCAAAGCTTGTCGAGCGCCGGAAAGCCAAGAAAGCTCATGCGCGTCGCACTCGCCCGCAAGCGGCTCGTCCGGCTCAATGCCAAGGCAGGCGACGCCCGACCGGCCAGCGCCGGCACCGCTTGACCAGCCAGACAGTCGCTCATCGATCTCTGTGGGTCCCCGTGGGTCGGCAGCCGACGCGTGGCGCGCGCCGACCTACAAACGGGAGGGGAGGGGCCTTGGGGAGGAGACCCCCTTCTTCCCTCGCCAGCCTTGCCTAGAGCCGCACGCCCTCGGTCTGGAAGCGGTCGGCGGCGCTCTTCTGGAACTCGGCATCCAGCACCACCGCGGCACAGACCGCGATGGCGAGGGCGGCGAGGATGCCGGCGAGGATGGCCTTCACGGCGGCGGTTTCCCTTTCATCAGCCGCTTGCGTATGGGTCGCCCTCAACCCGCTTGCAAGAGGCGTTCGGCCGCGGCCAGATCCTCCGGCGCATTGGCGTTGAAGAAGGGATCGACCGGGTCGGTCGGCCATTCGGCGCTGGCGCAGCCGAAGCGGGCGGTCCAGCGGTCGATCTTCTTCTCGCCGGCCAGCAGCGCGACGCGGAGTTCGCCCCGCAGCGTCACGGGCCAGAGCGCGATCGGCGGATGCGTCCAGCCGCCGGACGCCGCGCAGGCCAACGGCACGCCGGCTGCCGCCCGCGCCGCCTCCAGCCGCGCCACCAAGTCGGCCGGCAGGAAGGGCCCGTCGCCAGGGACGGAGAGCAAGGTGGGAATGTCGGGCCGATGCTCCGCCGCCCAGTCGAGCCCGGCCAGCACCCCGGCCAGCGGCCCGGGGAAATCGGGCAGCGGGTCCGGCACCACCGGCAAGCCATAGGCGGCGAAGCGCGCCGGATCGCCATTGGCGTTGAGGATGATGCCGGCGACCTGCGGCGCGACACGGTCCAGCACGTGGTCCAGCAGCGGCCGCCCGGCCAGCAGCCGCAATGGCTTGTCGCCGCCGCCCATCCGCCGGGCGAGACCGCCCGCCAGGAGGACGGCCAGCACCGAGTCGCGAATGCCGATCGGATTCACGCGCCGCGCCCTTCGGCGCTCTGCGATCCGATCGGGGCACCGAGCGCCTCACGGCTGTTCTTCCGCCAGTGCCGGGCGCTCTCCTCCTCGATGTAATTGAGGTCGGCGTCGAAGACGATCCGCTCGGTCCCGGCCAGCGCGGTGAAGCGCTTGCCCTTGCAGCGGCCGATCAGGGTCAGCCCGACCTCCTGCGCCAGTTCCACACCCCATGCGGTGAAGCCGCTGCGTGAGACCAGGATGGGGATGCCCATCCGCACCGTCTTGATCACCATCTCCGAGGTCAGCCGGCCGGTTGTGTAGAAGACCTTATCCGCCGGGTTGCAGGCATTGCGGAACATCCAGCCGGCGATCTTGTCGACCGCATTGTGCCGGCCGACATCCTCCATGTAGACCAGCGGCCGGTCCGCCTCGCACAGCGCGCAGCCATGGATGGCGCCGGCTTCAAGGTATAGCGTCGGCAGCGTGTTGATCCGGTGCAGCATCCGGTAGAGGTCCGAGGTGCGGATCTCGCCGGCCGCCGGCAGCCGTGCCTTCGAGAAGTCCTCCAGCAGGTCGCCGAAGGCGGTGCCCTGGGCGCAGCCGCTGGTCAGCGTCTTCTTCTTCAGCTTGGCCTCGTAGTCGGTGCGGCGCTCGGTCCGCACCACCACGACCTGGAGGTCGTCGTCGTACTCGACGCCAGTCACCTTATCGTCCCGCCGCAGCATGCCCTGGTTCAGCAGGTAGCCGAGCGCCAGGTCCTCCGGCCGGTCGAGGATCGTCATCATGGTGACGATCTCCTGGCCGTTCAGGTAGAGCGTCAGCGGTCGCTCGACCGTCACGCTCGCCTCGATCGGCGCGCCGGTCTGGTCGATGCCGGTGACGCGCCGCGTCAGCCGCGGATCGGCGGGGTCTGGTTGGACCAGCAGGGGCGTCTCTTGCATGGCGGAAAGGGTGGTGCGGCATGGAGTGCGGCGCAACCCGCGCGCCGGCGTTGGCGTTTTCCCGGCACGGAACAGGGAGACCAGCCATGACCACCTACCGCTTCCCCGCCGAGGCCGGCCTGGCCCTTGACGGCGGAGCGCCGACCGCGGCTGCCATCAACGACCGGCTCGCCGAGCTTGGCCTGACGCGGCAGGGCGTGATGGTCACCCGGCATGATGACGCCGCGACGCTGGAAGGCCAGGTGCCGGACGAGGCGACCCGGGAGCGCGTGCTCCTGGTGGTCGGCAACCTGCAGGGCATCGCAAGGGTCGACGACCGGCTGACTGTCAACCGCGCGACCGGGCTGCTGGATACGCTGGGCGCCTTCGCCCGACTGCCCGCGGGCAACGCCAGCACCGAGGCCGCCGGCGGCACGGTACATCGCGCCAACCCCGATGCCGGCGACACCGGCTTCGGCCCGGGCGGCAGCATCCTGCACCTGGTACAGCCGGGCGAGACGCTGGAGGCGATCGCGGCGCGGCACTACCACGACACGGCCGCAGCCGGCTGGGTGCTGGAGAGCAACGCCGCGGTACTGACGGATGCCTCTGCGTTGCAGCCGGGAATGGTGCTGCGGCTGCCGCCGCGCTAGCGCGGACGCCGCCCGGGCCGGGAATTGCCCCTGCCCCGTCCGGGGCGCAGGATCGCCGCAAGCACGCGGAGCGTCGCCATGGCCCTGTTCTCCCCGGTTTCCACCCGCCGCCTCGTCGCCGAGCCGGTCAGCCCGACACGCCGCCGCGTCCTGGCGGGGCTCTGCGTCTGCGCCGCCCTGCCGCTGATGCCGGCCGGCCCGGCCGTCGCCGTCACCCCCGGTGCTGCGCGGCCGATCCATGCCAGCCTCGATGCCGCCG
Source organism: Dankookia sp. P2 (assembly GCF_050632255.1). Taxonomy (NCBI): domain Bacteria; kingdom Pseudomonadati; phylum Pseudomonadota; class Alphaproteobacteria; order Acetobacterales; family Roseomonadaceae; genus Dankookia; species Dankookia sp. P2. Next base: position 5,199,360 of record NZ_CP192581.1, read on the forward strand.
CCCGCGCAATCGAGCCGCGCCTGGTCGCCTGGCGGCGCGACATCCACCAGCACCCGGAGCTCGGCAACCAAGAAACCCGCACCGCCAGCCTCGTCGCCGCGCATCTGAAGGCGCTGGGGCTCGAGGTGCGGGAGAGGGTCGCCGTGACCGGCGTGGTCGCGGTGCTGCGCGGCGGCGCCGGCCCCGGCCCGACCATCGCGCTGCGCGCCGACATGGACGCGCTGCCGGTGGCCGAGGAAGTGGACCTGCCCTATGCCTCGCGCGCGAAGGCCATCTGGGACGGCATTGAGGTGCCGGTGATGCATGCCTGCGGCCATGACTGCCACACCGCCATCCTGATGGCGACGGCCGAGGCGCTGGCCGCGCATCGCGCCAGCCTGCGGGGCAATGTCCTGTTCGTCTTCCAGCCGGCCGAGGAGAACCTGCCGAAGGGCGAGATCGGCGGCGCCAAGCGGATGCTGGCCGAGGGCGCCTTCGCCGACCCGAAACCCGACCTGGTCTTCGGACTGCACATGACCAGCGGCCTGCCGGCCGGGGTGCTCGGCTTCCGCGCCGGGCCGTCCCAGGCCAGCGCCGACGAGTTCCGCATCGTGGTGAACGGCCGGCAGACGCATGGCGCGCGGCCCTGGGCGGGCGTCGATCCGATCGTCATCGGCGCGCAGATCGTCTCGGCGCTGCAGACCATCCAGAGCCGGCAGGTCGATGTCGGCGATCCCTCGGTGCTGACCGTCGGCACCTTCCAGGGCGGCACCCGCAACAACATCATCCCGGACCGGGCCGTGCTGACCGGCACGCTGCGCACCTATGACGAGCAGCGCCGCGGCTTCATGCAGCGCCGGGTAACGGAATTGGCCGAGAGCGTGGCGAAGGGCATGGACGGCAGCGCCGAGGTGACCTGGCAGCCGAACGGCTATCCCGTCACCGTCAACGACCCCGTTTTAGCCGAGCGCATGGCGCCGAGCCTCGCCCGGGTGGCGGGCGAGGCCGGGCTGCGGCCGACCCAGCGCAGCATGGCCGGCGAGGATTTCTCCTATTTCTCGCAGGCGGCGCCGGGCCTCTTCTTCAATGTCGGGGCGACCGCGCCGGGGATCGACCCGCGCACCGCGCCGACCAACCACTCGCCCCGCTTCCGGGTGGACGACATCGGGCTGGTGCAGGGCGTGCGCGCCCTGCTGCATCTGGTGGCCGATGCCAGCGGCAGCGGCTAGGCTGTCTCGGCCAGGGCCGCGAGGACATCGCGGATCGCGTCGAAATAGGCTTCCTGCACCTCGGCGAAGCCGCCCTCCGCGCTATCCCAGTTGAGCAGGAAGGCGAAGGTCACGGGCATCCGGCCGCCGACGACCATCTGCCCGGCGAAGCTTTTGGCGCAGAAGCCCTGGAAGTCGGACACCTCCCCGCCCTTGGCATAGACCGGGGTATCGAGCGGGGCGACGCGGGCGATCTGCACCGCCATGGCCTGGATCCGCTTGAACTCCCGCAGCGTCTCCGGCCGCTGGAAGACGGCGCCGCGCAGTGCCTGCTCGTACCAGGCGGCGAGGTCGCGGGCGCTGCCGGCCATGGTCTGGACTTCGTTAAGCGGGGCGCGGAAGCCCTCGGGCGGCCAGCGGTCGAGCTTCTGCAGCCCGGCCCAGCCGAGATCGACCCCGGCCGGTGCCCCGAACAGGTATGAGGCGAAGATCCGGGTGGAGTCCGGGATCCGCACCTGGGTCAGCCCGGCCTTGGCCACCAGGGCACGGATCCGGTCGGGGCCGACCTGCCTCGTGGCGATGTCGGTCGCGGTATTGTCGCTGTGGGCGATCATCGCCTCCAGCACCGACCGGGCGGTGGTGCTGCCGGTGAGGTTCAGCAGCACCGGGCTGCCGAAGCTCCGGCTTGCGTCGTCGACGGCTAGCTGCGCCTCCAGGTCCAGCCGCCGGGCCTCGAGGTCCCGGAGGTACTGGCCGAGCACGAAGGTCTTGTAGGCGCTGGCGATGAAGAGCTGCCGGTTCGGCAGATGGGCGAGGCGCCCGGCCGCGCCGTCGGCGCCGAGCCGGATCATGTAGCTGCCGGTCCCCGGCAGGGTGCGGTAGCGGCGCAGCGCCGCCTCCGGCGCCTCGGCCGCACGGGCGGCGGCGGGCCGCAGGGCCGCCAGCCCCGATGGCAGGGCGAGCAGGGATCGGCGGTGCATCGGCTTCGTCCTCCTGCGGGGCTGATGTTGCGGGAAGCCTGCAAGCGCACACAAGGTCCGGCCGGGCGGGTTGAAAGACCTGTAAATGTCACCGAAACAAGAGGCAGATTCCAGCTTGACCGGCGCTTTCGGTGGTGCCTATGGACCCAGAACGCCCGGCATCATGCCGCCTGCGCAACCCAGCCCTGCCAATTGCGCAGCAGGGCTGGTTAACGCATGCGTTTATCACCACATCCCTCGTGCGCCGCTTGGCAGCGCGCTTTTCCCCTCGGCCGATGCCCCGCCCGTGCCGCCCTTGTGGCCCAACGGGTGTTTCGCCGTTTGCGGAGAAGCCGCCCCGGCGCCGGCCGAATTGCAACGGGCCCCGCGCCCGCGCAGGAGTGGATCGAGTGATGGACGGGTTTGTCACCGAGACGATGCTGGACGAGAGCGAGACCGAGATGCGCGTCTCGCGCCCCCATGGCGCGCCGGCCTTCGAGGAATTGGTGGCCCGCGTTCCGGGTGAGGACCTCCCGGCCTGGGAGGAGGGCGAGACCGCCGAGGATGGCGAGGACGCGCCCGATGAGCTGGCGGAAGAGGATGCCGAGGACGGCGAGGCCGCCCCGGCTGCCGAGGCCGACGCCGCCACCCCGGCCGCCGGCAATCACGACGAGGCCTCGCTCGGCCGCACCGATGACCCCGTCCGCATGTTCCTGCGCGAGGCCTCGCGCACGGAGCTGCTGACCCGCGAGCAGGAAGTGGCGCTGGCCCAGCGGATCGAGGCCGGTCGCGAGGCGATGCTGGGGGCGCTCGGCGCCTGCCCGGCGACCCGCGCCCAGCTCGGCGCTTGGCGCGACGCGGTCGCCGCCGGGCAGCTGCCGCTGCGCGACCTGGTGGAGCTCGAGGCCATGGCCGCCGCCGCCGAGGCGCCGGCGGAGGGCGAGGAGAGCGAGGCCACGGAAGGCACGCTCGACCAGCGGTTGCGGCCCGAGATCCTGGTCGCCTTCGACGCTGCCCTCTCGGGCGACGCGGCCGCGCCGGCGACGGAGACGGCTGCCCTGGTCGCGGCGCTGCGGCTGCGCGCCGACCGGATCGAGACGCTGATCGAGGCGGTGCGCGCGGCGCATCGCCGGCTGACCACGCTCGACGGTCGCGCGCTGCGGCTGGCGATGGCGGCCAAGGTCAGCCGCGACGACTTCCTGAAGCTTTGGGATGCCGGCGAGCCGGGTACCGCCAAGCTGGCGACCAAGGTGAAGGCTGCCGGGGCCGAGCTGCGCGAGATCCGCGCCGAGGTCGGCTCGGTCGAGGCCGAGGCCGGCGTCGCTGCGGCCGATCTGCGCCGCCTGCATGCGGAGATGAGCCGCGGCGAGCGCGACATGCGCCGCGCGAAGGAGGAGCTGACGCGGGCCAACCTGCGCCTCGTGGTCCATATCGCCCGCAAGTACCGCAACCGCGGCCTCCTGCTGGGCGACCTGATCCAGGAAGGCAATATCGGCCTGATGCGGGCGGTCGAGAAGTTCGACTGGCGCAAGGGCTTCAAGTTCAGCACCTATGCCACCTGGTGGGTGCGGCAGGCGATGACGCGCGCCATCGCCGACCAGGCGCGGACCATCCGCGTGCCGGTCCACATGGCGGAGACGGCCTCGAAGATCGCCCGGCTCGGCCGCATCCTGGCGCACCGCACCGGGCGCGAGCCGACCGCCGAGGAGCTGGCGCAGCGGCTCGGCGTGCCGACCGAGAAGGTGAAGTCGGTGCAGGGCATCGTCCGCGAGCCCGTGAGCCTCGACACGCCGATCGGCGAGGAGGACGACGGGCGCCTGGGCGACCTGATCGAGGACCGCAACGCCGTCCACCCCTTCGAGGCGGTGGCGCGGTCGGGCCTCAGGAAGCCGCGGCGCGGGTGCTGTCCGACCTGACGCCGCGCGAGGAGCGGATCCTCAGGATGCGCTTCGGCATCGGCATGGAGCGCGACCACACGCTGGAGGAGGTCGGCAAGACCTTCAACGTGACGCGGGAGCGCATCCGGCAGATCGAGGCCAAGGCGCTGAAGAAGCTGCAGAACGGCCAGCGCGGCCGGGCGCTGCGGAGCTACCTCGACCGCGGCTGAGGCCGCTCGCCGGACCTCGCGGCAGGCGCCCGCCCCGGACAGGCGGGCCGCCTCGGCGAGAAGGGGGCCGTGGGGCCGCCCCTGCTTCGTCGGGCGGGCCGCCCGCCCGCCCGGCATCAGTGCACGAGCACGGCAGCAGCTTCCTTGGTCTTGGTCACCGCGCCGGCGACCTGGTTCACCGCCGAGGCGATCTCGGTGATGCTGCCCGAGACGGTCTGCACCGCATTGGCTGCGGTCTGCATGTTGGCCGACATGCTGCGGGTCACCGCGCTCTGCTCCTCGACCGCCGCGGCGGTCACGGCCACATGCTCCCGCACCGCCTCGACCGCGCCGCGGATCGCGGCGAGCGCCGCCGCCACCGCGGTGGAGGTCGCCTGGATGCCCTCGATCTCGCGCGAGATCTGCTCGGTCGCCTTGGCCGCCTGGTTGGCCAGGTTCTTCACCTCGGACGCCACCACCGCGAAGCCCTTGCCGGCATCGCCGGCCCGCGCCGCCTCGATCGTCGCGTTGAGCGCCAGCAGGTTGATCTGCCCGGCGATTCCCTGGATCAGCCCGACCACGCCGTTCATCGACTGGGCCGCGTGGGTGAGTTGCCCGGTGCTTTCGCCACCCGCATTGGCCTGGGCGAAGGCATCCTCGGTCGCGGTGCGCGACTTCGCCATGTTGTGGGCGATCTCGGCGATCGAGGCGGCCAGTTCCTCGGCGCTGGCGGCGACCATCTGCACGTTGCTCGAGGTTTCCTCGGCGGCCTGGGTGGCCGAGCCGGCTTCCCGCGCCGAGAGGCCGATAGCGCCGTCGATCTCGCCGAAATTGATGTCGATGAGCTTCTTGAGGTCGCCGAGGAGGGCGATCTGGGCGGTGACGTCGTTGGCGAACTTCACCACCTTGGCGACCTTGCCATGGACATCGAGGATGGGGCTGTAGGAACCCTCGATCCAGACCGTGCGGCCATCCTTGCCGATGCGGCGGAACTGGCCCGCCTGCGCCTCGCCCCGCCGGAGCGCCGCCCAGAATCCCTGGTATTCGGGGCTGTCGCGCTGGTGCGGCTCGACAAAGATGGCGTGCTTCTGGCCACGTATCTCGGCCAAGGTATAGCCCATGGCCTTGAGGAAATTCTCGTTGGCGTGCAGCACGGTACCGTCGGGACTGAAGGCGATGGAGGCCTGGGCCCGGTCGACCGCCTTCATCTGCGCGGCATAGTCGAGGGTTGAGCAGCCGCTCCTTCGCATCGGCCCATTCCACGACATAGCCGAGCCGCTTGCCGTCCTGGCGCAGCGGGTTGACCACCAGGTCGAAGGTGTGCGGCCCGACCTGGATGGTCGCGGCATGCGGCTTTTCCAGCCCGGCCAGCATCTTCCGCTGGTGAGTCGGGTTCTTGTGGAAGACGTCGATGTTGCTGCCGACCAGGGTGGCGAGGGCTGAAGCGCGGCAGCTCCTTGCGCAGGTCGGCCTCGACCTCCCGCATGAGCTCGACGACGGCCGGGTTCATGTAGGTGATGGTGAGATCGTCGTCAGCGATCATGATCCGGGCTCGCACCGTGTCCAGGGCAGCAAGCTTTGGTGTCATGCTGGTGTCGCGCTTGAAGCTGCCGAACATCGAGGGGGTCCTTCATACCGCTACCCCGATGTAACAGCCGCACCACTAACAGCCAGTGAATATGAGCGACTGGTCATGTAACGAGCAAGGTCAGCCCGGTCAGGCGACCCGACCCGTCGCCACGAAACTCTCCTGGTCACTGGCGGCGTCGGCGAGATCCTCCGGCTCCGGCGCCATCTCGCCCTCCCACTTGCCGACCACTGCGGTCGCCAGGGAATTGCCGATGACGTTGGTTGCCGAGCGCCCCATGTCGAGGAACTGGTCGATGCCGATGATCAGCAGCAGCCCGGCTTCCGGGATGTTGAAGGTCGTGAGCGTCGCCGCGATCACGACCAGCGAGGCCCGCGGCACCCCGGCCATCCCCTTGCTGGTCAGCATCAGCAGCAGAAGCATGGTGATCTGCTGCCCCATCGAGAGCTCGATGTTGTAGGCCTGGGCGATGAAGATCGTGGCGAAGGTGCAGTACATCATCGAGCCGTCGAGGTTGAAGCTGTAGCCCAGCGGCAGGACGAAGCTGATTACCTTCCGCGACACCGGAAAGCGGACAAGTTGTTCCATCAGCTGGGGGTAGGCGGCCTCGGAACTCGCGGGTGCTGAAGGCGAGCAGGAAGGGCTGGCGGATCAGGCTGATCAGCTCGAAGACCCGGCGGCCGAAAATCAGGAAGCCGACCAGGGCCAGCAGGCACCAGAGGATCGCCAGGCCGAGGTAGGATCCGGCGACGAAGACTCCGTAGGTGACCAGGATGCCGAGACCCTGCGTCGTGATGATCGCCGCCATCGAGGCGAAGACCGCGAGCGGCGCCAGCAGCATGATGTAGCCGGTCACCTTGAGGATGACGTGGCTGATTTCCTCGCACCAGGCGACCACCGTCCTCGCCTTCTCCCCCAGCGCGGCGCAGGCGACGCCGAAGAAGATGGAGAAGACGACGATCTGCAGGATCTCGTTGGTCGCCATCGCCTCGAAGATCGAGCGCGGCACCAGGTGGGCGACGAAGTCCTTCAGCGAGAGCGAGGAAGTCCCGACCCCGCTGGCCGCCGCCGCGTCGGGCAGCGGCATGTCGAGCCGCGCCCCTGGCTGCAGGATGTTCACCAGCACCATGCCCAGCAGCAGCGAGACGACGGAGGCGGAGACGAACCAGAGCATCGCCTTGGCGCCGATCCGCCCGACCGCCCTGGTGTCGCCCATATGGGCGACGCCGACGACCAGCGTCGAGAAGACCAGCGGCGCGATGATCATCTTGATGAGCCGCAGGAAGATGTCGGTGATGAGAGAGATATAGCCGGCGATCGCCTTCGCCGTATCCGGGTTTGGCCAGAGAATGTGGCAGAAATGGCCTACCGCGATTCCTGAGCACCATGCCGATCATGATCAGGATCGTCAGCCGCTGCGTCCGCATGCGCCGCCCTCCGGACCTCCGGCGGCGCGCGGTTGCGCCGCGGGGTCCAAAGCTAGCGCCGGCGCTGCGGCATGGTTGCAGCGGCGCGGCCGGAAGGCAAAGCGTGGGGAGGGAAGCAGGTGCTCCCTCCCCAAGCCCCTACTTCCCTCATGTAAGTCGACACCCGCCGGGCGAGGGAGGGGCCAACTTCCGGAAATCAATGAGGAATTGGACGCGTCGCCTCCAACGGGAGAATACTGTCCCCCGGCCTTCCGCCTCAGATGTCGCGGGCACGTTCCTTGCCGGCCGGGGTGGCGGTCCGGGCGGCGCCCGCCTTGCGGTCGTCCTCCACCTCGACCTCGGTGCGGCGGACGGTGTCGCGGACGGTCTCGGTGCGGTCCTCCGCGGTCTTCCGCAGGCTCACTTCCTCCTTCACCCGCGCCTCCTTGGCGACCACGGCCTCCTCGGAGCGCTCGGTCGCCTCGATCGTGCGCTCGCCGAAGGCAGCCTCGGCGCCGGTCAGCGGACGGTCGACCGGGCGGCGCTCGACCTGCACATGTTCCTGGCGCAGGGTCACCTGCTCCTGCACCGGGGTCTCGACCACGTAGCTGCGGATGCGGACGCGGCCATGGCCGGTCTCCCGCTTGCCGACACGGAGCCGCTCCTCGATGACCGGGATGCTGGCCTCGTCAGTCGCCTCGCCCAGCTTGCTGGACGCGGCCCTGGCCGGCGATGGCGCCGGTGGAGGTCCCCTTGGTCGCGCCAGTGGTGGCGACCGGGGTGGTCGCGCCGCTCCAGCCCTCCTTGCGCCAGGCCGCCTCGCGCTCGTCGAGGTCGACGGCTCCGCTGGCCTCCAGCGCCTGGGCCACCTCCTCGAAGCGGCCATCCGGCACCTCGGCATGCACCACGCCGCCGCCGCGGCGGAAGCCCTCGGTCAGCACTTCGGTATCCTCGGTGGGCAGGGAGAGGCTGGAGAGGCGGGTGTTGTCGCTGCGGGCGTGGAAGACTTCCCCGCGCACGCCCGGGACATGGCGGGCCAGGTCATGGGCGGCGCGCTCAGCGGTCTGCACGTCATCGAAATAGGCGGTGATGGTACGGGGCATAGGCAATCTCCGCATTTAATGTCCAGGGCTGCCGAAAGGCTTCGGCAGGTCGCGGGCTAACGGGTGGGGAACCGGGCCGTTCGTTGCGGGCCGAGCCATAAGGCTGAGATTTCAAGGAGGTAAGTAGGCTTCGCGGCGTGGTCGGTCCGGCGCGACGGGCTCTTCGACCGAAGGGCCGCGGGTCGGAGGCGGTTGAATCTCGGGCGTGGCCTGGCCATAGGAATAAAATCAGGAAGCCGGTGGGCTGGAGCGCATTCAGCGCCCGGCGGGTGGAGCCGGAAATCGACTTGAAGACTCAAAATGCTGAATTGCAGGAGGGCGTGTCGCCGCACCGCGGCTCGTGCCACCGGCCTCGGGTCGAAAGGGCCACAATGGCCTCAACCGGGTTGAGCCCGGTTGAGCGGATTGACGTCGTGCGGCTCAGGCCTTGCCGATTCCCTTGTTGACCAGCGAAAGGTCGAAGGCCCTTTTCAAGTCGAGCGCCGACGGCAGCACGCCGACATCGGCCATCGCCGCATGGAAGCGCTGCCAGCGCGCGTCGTTCATGGCGCCGATTCCCAGCGTCGCGGCATCGCCCGACCGGACGATCCCCGCCTCGTTCATCATGCGGGTGCCGAAGGCGATCAGGTCGTCGCCCATCTCCGGGTTGTGCGCCTTGATCAGTGCATTGGCCGCAGCCGTGTCGAAGCCTCCCGCCGGGCCCTTCAGGTACTGGTCCCAGCCGGCCATGCTGGCATCGACGAAGCGCTGGATCACCTCGCGCCGCTCGGCCAGGGTCTTCGCACCGATATTGATCGTGGTGCCGTAATTCTCGAAGCCGGCATCGTGCAGCAGCAGCATGTCCGGCACGACGCCGGCCTGGCGGATGGTGAAGGGCTCAGAGCCGAGATAGCCCTGCTGGATCACCTGCTTGTCCGCCAGGAAAGGCTGCAGGTTGAAGGTATAGGGGCGGAGCTGGTCCTCCTTCAGCCCGTACTTCTTCACCAGGAAGGGCCACCAAGTCACCCGCGCCTCGGCGCCGACCAGGATGGTGCGGCCGCGCAGCGCCTCGAACCCGGTGAAGCCGGTGTTCGGATGGGCGATCAGCACCTGCATGTCCTTCTGGAAGATGGCGCCGATGCAGAGGAACGGGATGTTCGCCCGCACGAAGTTCAGTGCGGCCAGGCCGTTGCCCATCGCCATGTCCACCCGGCCGCCGAGCAGGAGCTGGGCCGGGTTGATCTGCGGCCCGCCTGTGCGGAGCTCGACCTCGAGCCCGGCCGCGCGATAGAGCCCGGCGGCCTGGGCCTGGTAGAAGCCGCCATGCTCCGCCTGGGCGCGCCAGTTAGTGACGAAGCTGACCTTGTCGAGTTTCGGCTGGGCCCGGGCGGGGGAGGGAGCGGTGGCCAGGAGCGGCGCCCCGGCGCCGAGCAGGCCCAGCGCCGCGCGGCGCGAGACGGTAAAGCGGTGCCTGGTCATCTGCTTGGACTCCCCCGGAAAGCCTTGCTCCCCGGGGAAGGTGGCATGCTGAGCCGCCAGCGCAAGCGCCAGCTACCGGCGCAGCCCGAGCGGCCTGAGCAGCACCAGTGCGACGCCGAAGCCCCAGGCGCCGTTGTAGAGCAGGCCGCGCCAGGGGATCGCCCCGCTCCAGGTCGGCAGGCCCTTGAGGTAGGGCACCAGCGTCACCGCCACCGCCGTCAGCGCCAGCGCGCCGAAGACGGTCGAGAACAGGATGGCCGGTGGCCGCAGCGTCACCAGGATCAGCGTCAGCACCATGCCCCAGACGCCGCCCCAGAAGGCCTGGGAGAGGACAACCGGCACGCCGAGCGGCTTGGTCGGCGCCATGGCGAAAGGCGCCGAGGTCTTTCCGAAGATGCCGACCACCGCCGGGATGTCGTTCCCGAGGTGATACAGCAGGAAGGCGGTACCCTGGTGGAAGACCAGGACCGCGACGAATCCGGCAGCGAAGCCGAGGAGCAGGGTGCAGATCATATGTTACGCTACGGCCCTATCGTAGCGCCTGTCACTCCATGGCGGGGCCGGGGCACCTTGCGGCCCGCCGCGTGCCCGCGCACCCTGGCCGGCGACACCGCGAGGGAAGGAAATTGCCGTGAACGGAGCCGAAAGCCTGGTCAAGACGCTGCTGGGGAGCGGCGTCGATGTCTGCTTCGCCAATCCCGGCACCAGCGAGATGCATTTCGTCGCCGCGCTGGACCGCGTCCCGGGCATGCGCTGCGTCCTCGGCCTGCAGGAGAACATCGTCACCGGCGCCGCCGACGGCTACTGGCGCATGGCCGACAAGCCGGCCGCCACCCTGCTGCATTGCGGCCCGGGCCTGGCCAATGGCCTGGCCGGCCTGCACGACGCGCGGCGGGCGCGCAGCGGCATCGTCAACGTGGTCGGCGACCAGGCGGTCTACCACCGGCCCTTCGACGCGCCGCTGACCGCGGATGCCGAGGGCTGGGCGCGGGGCGTCTCGGCCTTCGTCCGCACCTCCTCCCGCGCCGAGGATGTCGGCGCCGATGCGGCCATGGCGGTGCAGGCCGCCCGCACCTCGCCCGGCCAGGTGGCAACCCTAATCCTGCCCTCCGATTCCTCTTGGAACGAGGGCGGGGTGGTCGGCGCGCCGCTGACCGTCCCCGCGGTGCCGCAGGCCGACCCGCACCAAGTGGAGCAGGCGGCGCGGGTGCTGCGCAGCAAGAAGAACGTGCTGCTGCTGCTCGGCGGCTTGGCGCTGCGGGAAGGCGCCCAGATCCAGGCCAACCGGATCGCCGCCGCCACTGGCTGCCGGCTGCTGGCCGAGGGGCTCGAATGCCCGCATCCAGCGCGGCCAGGGCCGGCTGATGCTGGACCGGGTGCCTTACGTGAACGAGCAGGCGGTCGCGGCCCTGAAGGGCGTCGAGCACCTGGTGCTGGTCAATGCGAAGGAGCCAATCGGCTTCTTCGGCTATCCCGGCAAGCCCAGCCGCTTCTGGCCGCCGGAATGCGAACTGCACCTGCTGACCCGCCTCGACCAGGATGCCGAGGGTGCGCTGCGGGCGCTGGCCGATGCGCTCGGCGCGCCCAAGGCGGCGATGCCGAACCCGGGCCCGCGGCCGCAGGCGCCGCGCGGCGGCCTAAGCCCCGAGGGCCTGGCCCGCACCGTGGCGGCGCTGATGCCCGAGGATTCGGTCATCGTGGATGAGTCTGTGACCTATGGCCGCGGCTTCTTCCCCGAGACCCATGCCGCCCCGGCGCATGACTGGCTGCAAAATTGCGGCGGTGCCATCGGCTATGGCCCACCGGTTGCGGTGGGCGCGGCGATCGGCGCCGGCGGCCGGCGGGTCATCGCCCTCCAGGCCGATGGCAGCGCGATGTACACGCCGCAGGCGCTCTGGACCCAGGCGCGGGAGAAGCTGCCGGTGACCACCGTGCTGCTGTCCAACCGCAAGTACCAGATCCTGATCGGCGAGTACCAGAATGTCGGCGCCAATCCGGGGCGGACGGCGATGGACATGCTCGACCTCGGCAACCCCGATATCGGCTGGGTTCAGCTGGCCAACTCGATGGGGGTCGAGGCGGCGCAGGCCAGCACGCTGGACCAGCTCGGTGACCTGATGGCGCAGTCCTTCGCGCGGCCGGGGCCCTTCCTTATCGAGCTGATGATCTAGCAAAAAGGCGCGGGACGCGGCTTTCGGGCGTTGCGTTCCGCGCATGCTGTGCCGCAGCATGAGACGCGTGACAGTGAACGGACTTTCCTAGCGTTCAGGTTTCGCCCAATCTCTGGGTAATACGCCCTGATGCAATGTGGTATGGCCCGAGGTAGGAGACTGCCCCGGACCGTCCCCGATATCCTGGGGCTTGAACGGGAATGTGCGGGGAGCACACGGCAATGCGGCGAGCGGCGGGTCCTGACAACCGATGAACATGATCCACCAGCCGCATTCCGTGCCGGAGGAGACCGCCGTGCGGCCAGGCGCCCAGACCATCACCGTGCCGCCGGTCCAGCCGATCCCAGGGAGTGCTCCCGGCGCCGAGCCGGCGGCCGAGCCGCCGCAGGCCGAGGCGGCGCCGCGGCGCCGGCGGCTCTGGATCCCCGCCCTGCTGCTGCTGGTCGCGGGCGGCGGTGCCGCTGGCTATTTCTACACCCACCAGCCGCGCGTGGTGCCGACCTCCCCGGCCGCCAGCGTGACCGAGCCGATGTCGCAGGGCGAGTTCCGCCTGTCCGACAACGAGATGCGGGCGTTGCGGATCGAGCCGATGGCGCTGCGCGACTTCCGCGCCGAGCGGGTGGCGGAAGGCCGCATCGCCTACAACGACGACCGCGCGACCCCGGTCTTCTCACCCTATAATGGCCGCGTGGTCCGCGTGCTCGCCCGCATGGGGGACACGGTTAAGGCCGGCGACCCGCTGCTGGAGATCGAGACCACCGATCTCGCCGGCGCCGCCAACGACCTGCTCTCGGCCGCAGATGCCGCCAACAAGGCGCGCGCCACGCTGGACCAGTCGAAGCGGGAGGAAGCCCGCCAGGCCAGCCTCTTCTCCGCCCGCGCCGCCTCCCAGCGCGATGTCGAGCAGGCCCGCGTCGCCACCACCGGCGCCGCCGCAGACCTGCGCAGCGCCGAGGCGACGCTTTCCGCCGCCCGCGACAAGCTGCGCGTGCTCGGCCGCAGCATGGAGCAGATCGCCAAGATCGAGCAGAGCCGGATGGTCGACGCCGTGGTGACGGTCCCGGCGCCGATCGGCGGCACGGTCACCCAGCGCCGGGTCGGCCCCGGCCAGTGGCTCTCGACCGGCGCTTCGGACCCGGTATTCACCATCGCCGACCTGTCCACCATGTGGCTGGTCGCCGCGGTGCGTGAGCTCGACGCGCCGCTGATCAAGGTGGGGCAGCCGGTGAAGGTCGCGGTCGGGGCCCTGCCGGACCGTGAATTCGACGCGCGCATTACCGCGACCAGCGCTGGGCTGGACCCCACTACGCGCCGCATGACGGTGCGGGCCGAGGTACTGGATCCCGAGCGCCTGCTGAAGCCGGAGATGTTCGCCACCTTCCGCATCTCGGTCGGCGAGGAGCAGCGGGCGGTGGCGGTGCCGGTGAACGCGCTGATCTACCGCGGCGCCGAGGCCAGCGTCTGGGTCGCGCTCGACGGCAACCGCTTCATCCTGCGCAAGGTGAAGACCGGCATCCGCAGCGGCGACATGGTCGAGGTGTTGGATGGGCTGCAGCCGGGTGAGCACGTGGTCACCGGCGGCGCCCTGTTCATCGACCGCGCCGCCCGGATCGACTGACCCGGCGTCCCGCCCCGGCCCGCGGGCCGGGGCGGCCCCGCGCCCAGCCAATGACGTGACGCGGGCGGCAGAAAGCCGCTCCGAACCCTGCCGGGACACCCGCCATGCGCCAGATTGTCGCCTTCTCGCTGCAGCGCCGGCCGCTGGTGATCCTGCTGTTCTTCACCTTCATCGTCATCGGCCTGGTCGGCTTCACCAAGCTGAACATTGAGGCCTATCCGGACCCGGTGCCGCCGCAGGTCGTCATCATCACCCAGAATCCCGGCCAGTCTGCCGAGGAGATCGAGCGCTACGTCACCATTCCGGTCGAGGTAGCGATGGCGGGGCTGCCGAACCTGACCTCGGTGCGCTCGACCAGTCTCTTCGGCCTGTCCGACGTCCGGGTGCAGTTCAACTTCAACTATACCTACGACCAGGCGCTGCAGCAGGTGCTGAACCGGCTCGGCCAGCTGGACGGGCTTCCGGAGGGTGCCCAGCCACAGATCTCGCCGCTCAGCCCAATTGGCGAGATCATGCGATATCGCCTGGTCGGCCCGCCTGGCTATTCGCTGGCCGACCTCAAGACGCTGCAGGACTGGGTGCTTGACCGCCGCTTCAAGCGGGTGCCGGGCGTGATCGACGTCACCTCCTTCGGCGGGCTGACCAAAAGCTACAACATCGTCATCGACCTGCCGCGACTGGCGGCGCACGGCCTGACCCTGCCGCAGGTGATCCAGGCGGTGCGGGCCGGCAATGCGACGGTCGGCGCCGGCACCATCCGGATCGGGCCGCAGGCCGCGGTGGTGCAGGGCATCGGCCTGATCCGCAACCTCGACGACATCCGCGGCGTGGTGATCTCGGCCGAGGGCGGCAATCCGGTGCTGCTGTCGGACCTCGCCACGGTCGAGATCGGCAATACCCCGCGGCTCGGCATCGCCGGCCACGAGCAGGACGACGACGTGGTGCTGGCGACCGTGCTGATGCGGCGCGGCGAGCAGACCCTGCCGACCATCCGCGGCGTGCAGGCCGAGGTGGCGCGGATCAATGCCGGCGGCGTGCTGCCGCCCGGAGTGAAGATCCACCCGCTCTACGACCGGGAGGATCTGGTGAAGATCACCACCCGGACGGTGGTGCACAACATCATCGAGGGCGTGATCCTCATCCTCGTCATCCAGTACCTCTTCCTCGGCGACTTCCGCGGCGCCCTGGTGGTGGCGGCGACCATCCCCTTCGCCTTCCTCTTCGCCATCCTCCTGATGCTCAGCCGGGGCGAGAGCGCCAACCTGCTCTCACTCGGCGCGCTCGACTTCGGCCTGCTGGTCGATGCGACCGTCATCATGGTGGAGAACATCTACCGCCATCTCGGCCTCGCCCGGCAGGCGGCGCACCGCTACGTGCCCCCGGCCGGGTCGAAGGAGCTCTCCGGCCTGTCGCTGACCGTGTTGCGTGCAGCCGGGGAGGTGGACAAGGCGATCTTCTTCTCGGCGTTGATCATCATCGCCGCCTTCATCCCGCTCTTCACCCTCGGCGGGATCGAGGGGCGCATCTTCGGCCCGATGTCGAAGACTTATGCTTACGCCATCATCGGCGCGCTGCTGGCGACCTTCACCATCACCCCGGCGCTCGCCGCGGCCATGCTGAGCGAGAACAGCCGGGAGCAGGACACCCATGTGGTCCGCGCCCTGCGCTGGGCGCACCGGCGGCTCTATGGCCTGGCGATGCGAGCCCGGCTGCTTTGCGTCGGCCTCGCGGCGGGGCTGTCTCGGCCTGGCGCTGCTGCTGCTCTCTTCGCTCGGCGCCGAATTCCTGCCAACTCTCGAAGAAGGCAATCTCTGGGTCCGCGCTACCATGCCGGGCACCATCAGCCTGGAGGAGGGCAATGGCACGGTGAACCGTATCCGCGGCGTGCTGATGGGATTTCCCGAAGTCATCACCGCCACCAGTCAGCAGGGCCGGCCGGATGACGGCACCGACAGCGCCGGCTTCTTCAACGCCGAGTTCTTCCTCCCGCTGAAGCCGCCTGACCAGTGGACCACGGCGAGGAACCGCGACGGGCTGGTGCATGCCATGCAGGAGCGGCTGAGCCACGAGTTCGTCGGCATCGAGTTCAGCTATGCCCAGGCGATCAGCGACAACGTCCAGGAGGCTGCCTCCGGCGTGAAGGGTGCCAATGCGATCAAGGTCTACGGACCGGAGCTCGACATCATCGCCCGCAAGGCGGAGGAGATCCGCAAGGTCATGGCGGAGGTCGAGGGCGTGGCCGACCTCGCGGTCTTCCGCTCGCTCGGCCAGCCGACCGTCGCGGTGCAGATCGACCGGGCCCGCGCCGCGCGCTTCGGCCTCTCGGTCGGCGACATCAACGAGGTGGTGCAGGCGGCGATCGGCGGCAGCGAGGCCGGGCGGCTCTACGAGCCGGGCGGCGACCGCAACTTCCCGCTGATCGTCCGGCTCGCCGCGCCCTACCGCGACAGCATGGAGGCGATCGGCCGGGTGCCGGTGGGCGGCGACCGGGCGGCGACGCTGGCCGATGTGGCGGATATCCGGCTGGTCTCCGGCGTCTCCTATATCTACCGGGAGGATGCCAGCCGATACGTGCCGATCCGCTTCTCGGTCCGCGGCCGCGACCCCGCCAGCACGGTGGCCGAGGCGCAGGAGCTGGTGGCGCAGCGGGTCGAGCTGCCGCCGGGCTACCGGCTCGACTGGCTCGGCGAGTTCCGCAACCTGCAGGAGGCGCTGGGCCGGCTGATGGTGGTGGTGCCCGCGGCGCTCGCCCTCATCCTCGTTCTGCTCTACGTCCAGTTCAACACGCTGCGGGAGACGCTGCTGGTCTTCGGCATCGTGCCGCTGTCGCTGACCGGCGGCATCGCCGCGCTGGCGGTGGCCGGGCTCAACTTCTCCGTCCCCGCCGCCATCGGTTTCCTGGCGCTGTTCGGCATCACGGTGATGGAGGGCATCATCATGCTCTCCCACTTCAACCACCTGCGGCTCGAAGGCATGCCCTGGCGCACCGCGCTGGACCAGGCCGGCACCGACCGCATGCGGCCGGTTTTCATGACCTGCTTCGCCAGCTTCACCGGCCTGCTGCCCATGGCGCTGGCCACCGGCATCGGCGCCGATGTGCAGAAGCCGCTCGCCCTCGTCGTCGTCGGGGGCATCGGCCTCGTCCCGCTGTTCATCCTCGTGGTCTTCCCCGTCATGATCGATCTCTTCGGCAAGCCGCGCCACCTGCGGCAGGAAAGCGCCGCTGTTCGGGCGCTGGGCTCGCGGGCATGAGGCTGCGGGCCGCCCTGCTGGGCCTGGCGCTGCTCGCGCCGCCGGCATTCGCCCAGACGGCACCCGCGGCGCCCGGCACCTTGCCGCTGCCGCTCGGCAAGGGCGCCGAGCCGCTGACCCTGGCCGAGGCCGAGCAGCTGCTGATCGACCGCAACCTGGCGGTCATCGCCGCCCGACGCGGGGTGGATGCTGCGCGGGCCAACCGGCTCGTTGCCTCCTCCCTGCCTCCGCCGCAAGTCACCGTCGGCAACAGCTTCGCCCAGTTCAACGAGACCCAGGCCGGCGCCATCAAGGGCGCGCGCTTCCTCAGCCCGAGCAACAACATCGTCGCCGGATTGCAGGTGCTGATCGAGCGCGGCAACAAGCGAACCCTGCGCACCCGGGTCGCCGAGGACCAGATCGGCGCGGCCGAGGCGCAGGTGCTGGACGCGGTCCGCATCCAGCTCTTCACCCTGCGGCAGTCCTTCCTCGGCGCGCTGTTGGCCCGCGCTAATCTCGAGGTCGCGCTTGGCAACCGGATGAGCCTCGACCGGACCGAGACGCTGCTGCGCCGGCAGCTGCGCGACGGCGCCATCCCGGAAGGCGACCTGCTGCGATTCCAGGCCAGCCGGCTGCAGTTCGAGCCCGACGTGACCACCAATGCCCAGGCCTATGCCGCCGGCGTCGCCGCGGTGGCGGCGCTGCTTTCGGCCGACCCGGCCACCTTCCAGGCGGGGGCGGGGCAGATCGGTGCGCTCGGCATCACGCCCGCCGTGCCCGGGGCGCTGGGCGCGGTGCCGCCCAGCCAGCGCGCCGCGGCGCCGTCCGGCCCAGCCAGCGCGCCGACCAGCGTGCGGACCATCCTGTCGCCGGTCGCCTTCGACGTCCGCGGGCGATTCGACCAGGTGCCGACGCTCGGCATCGGCCGGGACGAGCTGGCGAAGGGAATCGAGAGCCGCGCCGACGTGGTCGCGGCGCAGCGGCAATATGCCGCGGCGAATTCCAACCGACTGCTGGCCGAGGCGGGACGCTCGCGCGACGTGACGGTGAACGGCAGCTGGGCAAGGTCGCGGCTGTCGCAGGACCTGCCGAATTCGACCGATCAGCTCAATGCGGTGAACAGCTTCGGCATCCAGCTCTCGGTGCCGATCTTTACCCGGCGAATCGTCGAGGGGAATGTCGGCGTCGCCAATGCCCAGGCCGGTCAGGCCGAGGCACAGGCGCGCGCCGCGATGCTGCAGGCCAGGGCCGACTTCGCCGCCGCCTGGGCGACCTACGAGCAGGCGCGGGCGCTGGTGACGCTCTTTACCGGCGGGGCGCTGAACCGGGCGGAGGAAGCCTATCGCAGCACGGAGCAGGCCTATCTCGCCGGTGGCCGGTCGCTGATCGACGTGCTGGATGCGCTGCGCACGCTGAACGCGACGCGGATCCAGGCCAACCAGGCACGCTACGCCTATCTGCTGGCGCTGGCCCAGCTGGAACAGGCGACCGGCGTTTCCGGCATCGCGCCGCGCCTGTAAGCCGTCGCCGCCGCGCACCGATCCGTGCGCGGCATCAACGGCGCGCGAGACGGCGGCGTGCGGCGTTGCGGCAACCGCCGATCCTTCCCACCCTCGGCAATCAATCGCGCAAAGGGAAGGTGCCCATGGCCAGGATCGCGTTCGCTGCCAGTCTCTTCGGCCTGCTGGCGGGCTGCAGCCCGACCTTCAGCAGCCCGGAACCGCGCCAGGTGATTGTGGTGCCGCAGGGCAGCAACGTGGTCTGCCCGGGTGGCTATGCGCCGCCCTGCCGCTAGAGCAGACGGCGTGAGGGTGTGCAGGCTTGGACGCCAGAATCTACCCTGGACTACAGTGAGTTAGAGGGCAGCGGCGTTCGATTCCCAACGCAAGCCGCTTCAGCGGCTAGGCCAGGCAGCCAAATGGGCGGAGCTGTGCCAGGATGCTGCGGGCCAGCACGACCCCGGCGGGATCGACAGGCAGGCCGGCGCGCTGCAGTGCCGCCGCCGTCCACGTGTTGCAGGTGAAGCCCAGATCGTAGTCGCGGCTGGCCGCGAGGAAGAGGCTGCCCTGCACGGACAGCCCCTCGGCCTCGCGGCGCGATACTGTCCCACAGATAGCTGGCCAGCATGGCCAGCCCCGTCCCCGTCAGCGGCAGCGTGATGGCGCGGCCGGGCCAGGCCTCTGCCGGCGCAACGCGCAGGCCCTTCACCTGGATGACACCGGGGCCGGGCAGCGGACCCAGCAGCAGCTCCGCCATCGCCCCCGCCTCGGCCAGCACATAGCTGCGCTTGCCGAAGCCGAAGGCGAGCGTCGCGGCGCCAGGAAAGGGCGCGCGCAGCCGGGCGAGGGGGGCGGCAGCGTCGCGGCGCGCAGCGCGATCTCGGTATGCCAGCCCTGGTCGACCACCCAGGCCGCCGCGCCTTCCGGCGGCGCGGCGCAGGGCGCGGGCGGGGCAGCGCGCAGCCGGCCAGCAGGCCGAGCGCGCCGGCCACGGCCTTGCGACGGCCGGTGACGGCGGCGATAGTCATGCGGAAGACGCAGCCTGCATGGTGAGCCGCAGCGGTTCGCATGGCCCGAGCGCGTCCGCAAGCAGGGGGATACGACCATGGACATGGAACTCCGCGGCAAGCGCGTGCTGGTCACCGGCGGCTCGAAAGGGATCGGCCTCTCCTGCGCCCAGGCCTTCGCGGCGGAGGGCTGCGACGTGATCCTGGCCTCGCGCGACCAATCGGCGCTGGAAGCGGCAGCGGCGGCCATCCGCGGCCGGCACAATGTCCAGGTCGCGGTCTTCGCCGGCGACCTCGGCGATAGCGCCGCACGCGTCGCGCTGCATGCGGCGCATCCCGGGATCGACGTGCTGGTGAACAATGCCGGCGCCATTCCAGGCGGCACAGTGCACGACATCGATCTCGCGCGCTGGCAGCAAGCCTGGGCGCTGAAGGTCTTCGGCTACATCCACCTGACCCAGCTCTACCTGCCGGGAATGGAGGCGAAGCGCGACGGCGTCATCGTCAACATCATCGGCATGGCCGGGCGTGGCCCACGCGCCGACTATGTCTGCGGCGCCGCCGGCAATGCCTCGCTCATCGCCTTCACCGCGGCGGTGGGCGGCAAATCGCCGGACCACAATGTCCGCGTGGTCGGCATCGCCCCCGGCGCCACCATGACGGACCGGATCATCACCCTTTCGAAGAGCCGCGCGAAGACCAAGTTCGGCGACGAGAGCCGCTGGGAGGAGATGCTGGCGGGCCTGCCGCTCGGCCGCGCCGGCAAGCCGGAGGAGATCGCCGATCTCGCGGTGTTCTGCGCCAGCCCGCGCGGCGGGTATCTATCGGGCACCACGCTCGATGTGGATGGCGGCGCGCAGTTCAGGGGCTGAGACCATGGAGTTCCGGCTGACCGAGGAGCAGCGCGCGCTGATCGCGCCGGTGCGGGAGATGGCGCAGACCAGCTTCCGCCAGCGGGCGCTGCGCTGGATGGATGGCAGCTTCCCCTGGGAGAATGTCCGCGACTTGGCGGGGCTCGGCGTGCTCGGGATGACGGTGCCGGAGGAATATGGCGGCCTGGGCCTGCCGGTCTTCGAGACGGCGCTGGTCCTCGAGGAGATCGCCAAGGTCTGCTACCCGACGGCGATGGCGGTGCTGGGCGAGGCGGGGGTGCAGACCCGCGTCATCGCCAAATATGCGCCGGAGAGCATCCGCGCCCGCATCCTGCCCGCGGTGGTCAGCGGCGACTGCATCCTGTCGATCTGCATGACCGAGCCGCATGCCGGCACCGATGTGGCGAATTACCGCACCAATGCGGTGGTGAAGAACGACCGTGTCATCGTCAACGGTACCAAGACGCTGATCAGCCGGGCGGAGGAGGCGGGGATGTTCGTCGTCTTCACCCGCATCGACGGCCGCCCGGGCCGCGAGGGTATCGGCTGCGTGCTGGTGGAGCGCGGCACGCCGGGGCTGGCGGTGACGGGCACCTACCACACCATGGGCGGCGAGAATCTGCACGAGGTGCAGTTCAACGACATGGAAGTGCCGCTGGAGAACCTCGTCCTGCGCGAGGACGGCTTCAAGCGGCTGCTGACCGCCTTCAACACCCAGCGCTGCCTCAACCCTCGATCAGCCTCGGCCTCGCCGAGGGCGCCTTCGACGAGACGACGCGCTACGTCCGCGACCGGCCGGTCTTCGGCAAGCCGATCGCCGACTTCCAGGGCGTGCGCTGGAAGCTGGCCGACATGTACAAGGACATCGAGGCGGCGCGCGGCCTGCTGTACCGCGCCTGCTGGACCGCGGACCCGTTCCCCGACCCGTTCCTGGCGGCCACCGCCAAGGTCTTCTGCAACGAGATGGCGATCCGGGTGACCAACGAGGCGGTGCAGCTGCATGGCGGCTTCGGCTTCACCGACGAATACCCGGTCTCGCGCCTTTACCGGGGTGCGCGCTACGGCTCGCTCGGCGGCGGCGCCTCGGAGACGCTGCGCGACCTGATCGGGCGCAAGCTGGCCGGCGAGGACCTGGGCCCCGACGGCATCATGGGCCTCGGCTATTTCTGAGGCGCCGCCTCGAGGCATTCGACCAGCAGGGTCAGTAGCCGGGCGCTGAAGACGCGCATGTTCGCCACCCGGTCGCTGTCGCCAGTCTCGATCGTGAGGGACCGGCTCGCCGGCCCGGCGACGGCAAGGACGCCATGCCCCGCAGCATGGCCGTAGCTGTTGCCGGTCGGCCCCGCCGCGCCGGCCTCGCCTAGGCCCCAGGTGGCGCCGAGGCGTTCCTGCGCGGCCTGCGCGAGCAGCGCCGCCATCTCCTCGGAGGCCGGCGCCGCCGCCTTCAGCGCCGCGACCGGGACGCCCAGCAGCGTGCTGCGTGCGGCGCGAGTGTAGACCACCCCGCCGCCGAGGAAATAGGCGGAAGCGCCGGGCACCGCGAGCAGCGCCGCGGAGATCAGGCCGCCGGTCGCGCTTTCCCCGATCGCAATGGTCTCCCCCGCGCCTTCAGCAGCGCGCCGGCACGGGCGGCGAGGGGCAGAAGCGTGTCCATGAATGATCCTCCGGTCCCGCGGCGCGCCGCGGCGTTGACAGACATATCACCGCCATGCTCGCCTTCCCCGCAAGCCCCGGAACGGGGCGCGGAGGAAATCCCATGCCCGCTTCCCTCTCCGAGGCCGCGGTCGCCGACTACAACCGGCTCGGCTACCATTTCCCCATCCGCGCCTACGCGCCCGAGGAGGCGGTCGGCCTGCTTTCGAAGCTGCAGGCTACGGAGGCGAAGCTCGGCGGCAAGCTAGCCGGGCGGATGAATCAGAAGCCGCATCTCCTTTTTCCCTGGGTTTGCGAGGTGGTGAAGCACCCGAAGGTGCTGGATGCGGTCGAGAGCGTGCTCGGCCCCAACCTGCTTTGCTGGTCCAGCCAGTTCTTCATGAAGGGCGCGCACGACACCGCCTATGTCTCCCTGGCACCAGGACGGAACCTATTGGGGCCTGTCTTCCCCGGATGTCGTCACAGCCTGGATCGCCTTTACCCCGAGCCTGCCCGAGAGCGGCAACATGCGGGTGGTGCCGGGCACGCACCGGGACAAAGTCCCGCATACCGACACCTTCGCCAAGGACAACCTGCTGTCGCGCGGGCAGGAGGTGGCCGTGCAGGTGGACGAGAAGGATGCCGTCGACATCACCCTGCAGCCTGGCGAGATGAGCCTGCACCACGTGCTGATCGTGCATGGGAGCGAGCCGAACAACGCCGACTGGCCGCGCATCGGCTTCGCCATCCGCTACATCCCGACCCATGTCCGCCAGGCGGGCGGCCCGCAGGACAGCGCGCTGCTGGTGCGCGGCCACGACAGCTTCGGCCATTTCGAGCACGAGACCGCGCCGGAGGAGGACCTGCACCCGCATGCCCTGGCGCGGCACAAGGTGATCATGGATCGGCAGCTTTCCATCCTCTACGCCGGCGCGGCGAAGGACGGACAGCTCGGGGCGACGATCAAGGCGATGTAGCGCGCGACCACGGGGAGGCACCAATGATCATCACACGCCGCGCGGTACTCGCCGCGTCGCTCGCCGCGCCTGCCCTGGCGCAGGCGCAGTCCACCATCCGCATCCGCTTCGCCCATAGCCTCTCGACCGTCGAGCCGGCGCACCAGGCGGCCGAGTTCTTCGCCAAGAACGTCGCCAGCCGCACCAGCAACCGCGTGCTGATCGAGCTCTTCCCCGGCGAGCAACTCGGCAGCGGGCGCGACGTGAACGAGATGATCCGCCAGGGCGCCAATGTGATGAACATCACGGACCCCGGCTATCTCAGCGACTTCGTGCCGGATGTCGGCATCCTCAACGGGCCCTACTTGGTCGACAATTACGACCAGTTCGGCCGGCTGCTCGACAGCGACTGGTACCGTAGCGTCGATGCGGCGCTGCAGAAGGCCGGGTTCCGGATGATCATGATGGGCGCCTATTTCGGCGCCCGGCACATGATCGCGGAGAAGCCGATCCGCCGCCCCGCCGACATGGCCGGCATGACGGTGCGGGTGCCGCCGAACCAGATGTGGATCGAGACCTTCCGCAGCCTCGGCGCCCGGCCGACCACGGTGCAGTGGTCCGAGATCTACAACGCCTTGCAGCAGAACGTGGTGCAGGCGGCCGAGGCACCTTATGGCAGCCTCTGGGGCGCGCGGCTGCAGGAGGTGCGGAAGACCATCTCCACGACGGGGCATTTCCAGGCGCTGCTGGGCTGGCCGATCAATGCCGGCTACTTCAACCGCCTGCCGGCCGATGTCCGCGCCGTGCTGCTGGAGGAAGGCGCCCGCGCGCAGCACGAGATGACCCGGCTGACCAAGGAGCAGGAGGCCGGCTTCGTCGACCGCTTCAAGGGTGCCGGCGTCGAGATCGTCTCCGACCTCGATATCTCGGCCTTCCGCGAGGCCTCGGCCGCCACCTACAAGGCCTTCCCGAAATGGACGCCCGGCCTGCACGAGACGGTGCGGAAGATCCTGGCGTGAGGCGTATCCTCGACCGGGCGGACGAGGCGATCGCGGTCCTCGCTTTGCTGGTCACGGTGGGCTCGGTCGGCTGGGGCGTGCGTGACGCGCTACGTCACCGCCCAGCCCGCGGTCTGGGCCAGCGAGGTGGCGGCGATCGCCTTCGCCTGGCTGACCTTCTTCGGCGCCTCCGCCTGCTTCCGCCACAATGCGCATCCGTCGATCGACATGCTGGTGCAGCGCCTGCCGGCCGCGCCGCAACGGCTGGTGCGGCTGGGCGTCGATCTGCTGGTCGCCGGCTTCCTCGGCTATTTCTGCTGGATGGGGATCGAGTTCTCGATCAGCGCCTGGGAGAACCCGACCGCGGTGCTGCGGCTGCCGATGACAGTGGTCTATGGCCCGATCACCCTGGCGACCGCGATGATGCTGGCGCGGCACCTGGCGAACATGCGCCGCCCGGTCGTGCTGCCGGAAAGGGCCATGGCATGAACGGGCACGCGCCGGAGCGCGTGACGGCATGACCGTCGCCCTGCCGTCCATCCTGCTGGCGCTGCTGTTTGCGCTGAACGTGCCGGTGGCCTTCGCCATCGCCATCTCCGCGCTGTCCTTCTTCTTCCTGACGGACGGGCTGCCGGTCGACATCTTCTTCCAGAAGATGGTCTCGGCGACCGAGAGCTACCCGCTGCTGGCGGTGCCCTTCTTCGTCCTGGCGGGCAGCCTGATGAACGCCGCCGGCATCACCCGGCGGCTGCTGCACCTGGCGGATGCGCTGGTCGGGCACCCTGACCGGCGCGCTGGCGCAGGCCTGCACGGTGCTGGCGACGCTGCTCGGCGGGCTGACCGCCTCCTCCTCGGCCGATGCGGCGATGCTGTCGAAGCTGTTCGGGCCGGAGATGGTGAAGCGCGGCTATTCCGCCGCCTTCGCCGCGGCCATCACCTCCTCGGCCGCCATAATCACCGCGCTGATCCCGCCGGGAATCGGGCTGATCATCTATGGCTACCTCGCGGATGTCTCGGTCGGCCGGCTCTTCCTGGCCGGGGTCGTGCCGGGGTTGCTGCTGGCCGGCTCATTGTTCCTCACCACCTGGGTCATTGCGCGACGCCGTGGCTATGCGCCGGCACGGCCGCATTTCGCGGGCTGGCGGGAAGTCGGCATTGCGGCGAAGGATGCCATCTGGGCGCTGCTGATCCCGGTCTTTATCATCGTCGGCTTGCGCTACGGCATCTTCACCACGACTGAGGCCGGCGCTATCACCGTCCTCGTCACCATCGTCATCGGCGCCTTCGTCTATCGCGAGCTCAACTGGGCCAAGGTGCCGGGGGTGCTGCGGGAGACGGTGCTCGACACCTCCTCCGTCATGCTGCTGATCTGCGCCGCCTCCGCCTTCGGCTTCTACCTGGCCTGGGAGCGGCTGCCGCCGGCCATGGCGGCCTGGATGGTGGGTCTGACCCGCGACCCGCAGATGCTGCTGCTGCTAATCAACGTGCTGCTGATCGTGCTCGGCACGGCGGTCGAGGGGACGGCGGCGCTGATCATCCTGACGCCGATCTTCGTGCCGGTGATCCTGAAATCCGGCATCGACCCGGTGCAGTTCGGCATTGTCCTGGTCACCAACTTGACCATCGCCGGCATCACCCCGCCGGTCGGGCAGATGATGTTCATCTCCTGCGCCGTGCTGCGGGTGCCGATGGAGGTCTACTCGGTCGAGATCCTGCCCTTCCTCGGCGCCATGTGCGCGGTGCTGCTGCTGATCACCTTCGTGCCCGGGATCTCGCTCTGGCTGCCGGACCTCATTATGGGCCGTTGACGCGTCGGGCAGGGGTGCGAGGATCGGGGCAACGGAGGAACCATTCATGCTCTCCATCGAACCCACCGGCGCGGTGCTGGGTGCCACCCTGCACGGGCTGAATCTGGCCCGGCCGCTGGCGGATGCCGATTTCGCAACCATCCTGCGGGCGCTCGGCGAGCACGGCGTGCTGCGGATCCCCGGCCAACGCATCGAGGCGGGCGACCTGCGCGACTTCTCGCGGCGCTTCGGCAGCATCCAGGGCTCGGTGACGGGGAAGTTCCACCATCGGGATGTACCGGAGGTCGGCATCCTCTCCAACGTGGTCGAGAACGGCGAGCCGATCGGCATCGCAGACGCCGGGCAGGACTGGCACACCGATATGTCCTACACGGCGACCAAGGGCTTCGTGAACGTGCTCTACGCAGTGAAGGTGCCGCAGCGCGATGGCAAGCCGTTGGGCGATACGCTGTTTGCCAACATGCATGCGGCCTATGAGGACCTGCCCGCCGAGGTCAAGGCGCGGCTGGCCGGGATGACCGCGCGGCACGACTTCAACGTCTTCTGGGAGAACATGCGCACCCGGCCCGGCAGCGCCCGCGCGCCGTTGACGCCGGAGCAGCGTGCCAAGCGGCCACCCGCGGTGCATCCCGTCTTCATGATCCATCCGATCACCGGCCGCAGGGTGCTTTACTGCAACCCCGGCTATGCCGAGCGGATCCTGGAACTGCCCGAGGCCGAGAGCCGGGAGATGCTCGACTTCCTCTTCGCCCATCAGCTTCAGCCGAAGTACCAGTACGCGCATCGCTGGACGGTCGGCGACGTGCTGATCTGGGACCATCTCGGCACCCTGCACAACGCCATCCCGGACTATGGTCCGAGCGAGGAGAGGCTGATGCTGCGCTGCCAGGTCATGGCGGAGACGGTCTTCGACCCGGGCTTCCGGCAGCAATGGCTGGAGGCGGCCTGACCGATGCGCATCGCCAGCTACACCACGCAAGCCGGTCCTTCCTTCGGTCTCCGTTACGGCGGATGGCATCGTCGATCTCGGCCGCCGCACGCCGCATGCGGACATCTCCGCCGCACTTGCCGCCGGCGCGCTGCCGGCTTTTGCGTGCCATGCCGCAGCGGCGTCCGACTTCGCCCTGACCGATGTCACGCTGCTGCCCGCGGTGCCCTCGCCGCTGCGAAAGGTGCTCTGCGTCGGGCTGAACTACCGTGCCCATGTGGCCGAGAGCGCGGGGCGGGAGGTGCCGGAGAACCCGCGCATCTTCGCCCGCCTTGCCGATACCATCATCGCGCATGGCGCGCCGCTCTGGCGCCCCGTCAACTCCACGCATTTCGACTATGAGGGCGAGCTGGCCGTGGTCATCGGCAAGCCGGGCCGCCGGATCCCGGCGGCGCATGCGCTCGACCACGTCGCCGCCTACACCATCTTCAACGACGGCAGCCTGCGGGACTACCAGAAGCACTCGGTCACCGCGGGGAAGAACTTCCCCGGCACCGGCCCGCTCGGCCCATGGCTGGTCACCGCCGACGAGCTTCCCAATCCGGCGGCGCTGACGTTGGAAACCCGGGTGAACGGCGAACGCCGGCAGCATGCCAAGACCAGCGACATGATCCTCTCGGTGCCGCAGCTGATCGAGTATATTTCCGCCTTCACCCCGCTGGCGCCCGGCGACGTCATCGCCACCGGCACGCCGGAAGGCGTTGCCCATGCCCGCAAGCCACCGCCTTGGCTGGTGCCGGGCGACGTGGTCGAGGTCGAGATCAGCGGCATCGGCATCCTGCGCAACCCGGTGGTGGCGGAGCCGGCGTGAGCCTTCGCCTCGGACTGTTCGGCGCGCTGTTGGCTCTGCCGGCCGCGGCGCAGACCCTGACCATGGCGGTCGGCGCGCCGGTCACCTCCATCGACCCGCATTTCCACAATATCGGGCCGAACAACGCCGTCGCTTCCATGCTGTTCGACACGCTGCTGCAGCAGGATGGGGATCTCGCGGCTGCAGGCGGGCCTGGCGGAACGCTGGGAGCCGGCGGCGGATGGTGACGGCTGGGGAATTTACCCTGCGGGAGGGCGTGCGTTTCCAGAACGGCGCGCCGCTCACCGCGGAAGACATCGCCTTCACCCTGGCCCGGGTGCCGCGCGTCGCCAATAGTCCCGGCGCCTTCACCGTCTTCACCCGCCAGGTCCGGGCGGTCGAGATCCTCGACGACCGACGCTTCCGTCTGCGCACCGGCAGCGCCTCCCCAGTGCTGCCGAACGACATCTCGCAGGTCGCCATCCTGCATCACGGCATCCATCGCGATGCGACGACCGAGGGTTTCAATTCCGGCGAGCTCGCCATCGGCACCGGTCCCTGGCGGCTGCAATCCTGGCGCAGCGGCGACCGGATGGATCTGGCTCGCAACGATGACTGGTGGGGCGGCGCACTGCCCTGGCAGCGGGTCACCTACCGCCTTATTCCGAACGACAGCGCCCGGGTTGCCGCTTTGCTCTCGGGCGACGTCGCGTTCATCGACCAGGTGCCGACCAGCGATATCGCCCGAATGCGGAAGGACCAGCGCCTTGCCGTCTCGGAGAAGCCGAGCCTCCGGCACCTCTATCTCGCCTTCGATCACCTGCGGGATGGGCCGACGCCCTTCGCCACCGACAATGACGGCAAGCCTTTGCCGCGCAACCCGCTGAAGGATGTGCGCGTGCGCCGGGCGCTGTCGCTCGCGCTCGACCGCCGGGCAATCGTGGACCGGGTGATGGAAGGCGTCGCCGTGCCGACCGGCCAGTTCATGCCTCCCGGCGCCTATGGCTACGATCCAACGATCCCCGTGCCGGAGATCGACACGGATGCCGCGCGCCGGCTGCTGGCCGAGGCCGGCTATCCCCAGGGCTTCCGCCTGACCCTGCACGGCTCGAACGACCGCTACCTCAACGATGCACGCATCTTGCAGGCGGTCGCGCAGATGTGGACCCGCGCCGGCGTGCGCACGGCGGTGGAGGCTGCGCCCTATGCATCCTTCATTTCGCGCGCCAGCCGGCAGGAATTCTCCGCCTTCCTGGTCTCCTGGGGGTCATCCTCCGGCGAGCCCTCGGCCGGGCTGCGCGCGACCCTCGGCACCTGGGACCCGGCGAGCGGGATGGGCGCGGTCAACCGCAGCCGCTACTCCAACCCGGAATTCGACAGGCGCGTGCTGGCGGCGATGAACATCCTCGATGCCGGGGTGCGGGAGCGGATGCTGCAGGAAGCGACGCGCGTCGCCATGGTGGATGACGCCGCGATCCTCACCACCCATTTCCAGGTCAATGTCTGGGCCATGCGCCGGAGCTTGCGGCATGACGGCCGCGCCGACGAGCGCAGCCGACCGCAGGACATCCGGCCGGCTGAATAGGAAAGCACCGCGATGATCGCCCGCCGCCTGCTGCTTGGCGCTACGCTCGCCACCCCCGCGCTGGCCCGCGCCCAAGGAACCTGGCCCAGCCGCCCGGTGCGCGTCGTCGTGCCCTTCCCGCCGGGCGGCTCCAACGACGTGATGGCGCGGCCGCTCGCTGAGCGCCTGCAATCCCGCTTCGGCCAGCCCTTCGTGGTCGAGAACCGCGGTGGCGCCAGCGGCTCGATTGGCGCGACAGCGGTGGCGCAGGCGCCGGCGGATGGCCATACGCTGATGGTCACCTCCTCCTCCTTCGCCACCTCGGCGGTGCTGCAGAAGACCAGCTGGGACGCCGAGCGCAGCTTCGATGCCGTCGCCATCCTGGCCCGCGCGCCCTACTACCTGCTCACCAACCCCGACTTCCTGCCGCGCGACGTGCAGTCGCTGGTAGCCTGGGCGAAGGCGCGGCCGGGCGAGGTGGATTACGGCTCCTCCGGCACCGGCGGGCTGAACCATGTGGTCAGCGAGTATTTTTGCCAGGCCGCCGGCATCCGCATGACCCACGTGCCCTACAAGGGCACCGCCCAGGCGGTGACGGACCTGATCTCCGGCACCATCCAGCTGGTCATCACCACCGTCGCCAGCGCCAATGCGGCGATCCGCGAGGGCCGTGTCCGGGTCATCGCCGCCGCCGCGCCGGGCGGCATGCTGCCGCCCGAGGTTCCCGCCGCGCGCACCGTGCGGGAGCAGGGCGTGGACTACGAGGCGGATATCTGGTGGGGCTTGGTGGCGCCGAAGAACCTGCCGCCGCCGGTCCGCCACGCCATCCACGCCGCCATCACCGAGGCCCTGGCCGAGCCCTCGCTCCGCCGCATCTACGAGGCCGAGGGCGCCGTGCCGTCGCCCGGCCCCTATGACGCAATTCGCCGCAGTGCTGCGCGCCGACATGGAGCGCTGGCGCAAGGTGGCGGAGAGCGGCGAACATCCGGATCGAATGAACGGGACCAACATGCCGCATCGTCGCCAATTCGACCCCGCCGCCACCGGTGCCCTGCAGGGCGTGCGGGTGGTCGACCTCTCTCGCCTGGTCGCGGGCAACCTCCTGACCAAGGTGCTGGCCGACCACGGCGCCGAGGTGGTGAAGGTGGAGCCGCCCGAGGGCGACACGCTGCGCGCCTGGCGGGTTAAGGGAATTTCCACCACCTGGAAGACGCTGTCCCGCAACAAGCTCTCGGTCTGCCTCGACCTGAGGAACCCAGAGGCGATCACGGCGGTGAAGCGCCTGGTCGAGGGCGCGGCGATGTTCGTCGAGAGCTTCCGCCCCGGCATCCTCGAGATCATGGGCCTCTCGCCGGAGGTGCTGCTGGCAATCAATCCGGCCCTCGTCATTGTCCGGGTCAGCGGCTGGGGCCAGGACGGGCCATACCGACACAAGCCGGGCTTCGGTACGCTGGTCGAGGGCTATTCGGGCTTTGCCGCGGTGAACGGCTTCGCCGACCGCGAGCCGGTGCTGCCGCCGATGTACATGGCGGACGGCTATGCCGGTCTGTACGGCGCCGCCACCGCGATGATCGCGCTGCGCCTTGCCGAGGCGACGCGGCAGGGGCAGGTGATCGACCTGACGCTGTTCGACCCGATCCATGTCATGATGGAACCGCAGCACGCCAGTTGGCAGCTCACGCGGCAGTCCAAGCCGCGGACAGGCAGCCGCAGCACCAATGCAGTGCCGCGCAATGCCTACCGCACCAGCGATGGCGGCTGGGTCTGCCTCTCCGCCAGCACCCAGGGGATGACGGAAAAGCTGCTACGCAGCATCGGGCGGGAGGAGCTGATCACCGATCCCCGCTTCCGCACCAATGCCGACCGCGTCCGCCACGGCGAGGAACTCGACGCGATCATCGCCGACTATATCCGCGCGTTGACGCTCGAGCAGACGCTCGCACATTTCGATAAGGCGGGTGTGACCATCGGCCCGATCATGGATGCGCAGATGCTGGAGCACGACCGCTATGTCGCCGAGCGCGAGGCAGTGATCGAGGTGCCGGACGCGGAGATGCCGGGCGGCTGGCTGCCGATGCACGGCATGGTGCCGCGGCTGTCGGAGACGCCCGGCATCCTCGCACGACCGGCGCCGCGGATCGGCGAACACAATGCGCAGGTCCTGGCGCCGGTCCTGGGCGAGGCGGAATACGCCCGCCTGTGCGCGGCGGGCGTTGTGCGCGACCCGGGCAGTGCCTGAGTCGCGCCGTCCACGTCAGCCCTGCTTCAGCTTGGCGATGTTCTCCGGCGACGCGCCGGCAAAGTTGTTCTGCAGCAGGTAGCGCGGGCTGGAAGCGATCCACTTGTCGAGGTCGATCTCCTCGAACAGCGGGTTGTCCCAGGTCTGGACCATCTCCAGATCCTCGGTCCCGGTGTTGCGGATGGCATGGCCGAAGCCCTGCGGGATGTAGGCGACGTCGCCCGGATTGAGCTCGGCGACCTTGCCGCGGCCGCCGGAGCCGAACATCGCCACCTGGCCCTTGCCCTTCAGGTAGTAGTGCCACTCATTGGCATTGACGTTCCAGTGCAGCTTCCGCATCTCGCCCGGCTTGATGATCATCAGCCCGCCCGACATGCTCTTCTGCGCCGGGAATTCCTCGTTGGTCGCCAGGTAGAACTTCCCGCCCTCGAAATCCCGCACCGCCCGGCGGTCCTGCAGCAGGCGGAACTTGTGTGTGGACTCCCGCGGCCAGGGCGCGTCCATCGCGTCGGAGATCGGCACCACCGGCCCGGCCTGGATATAGGCCTCGCCCTTCGGGAAGGCGTCGAAGATGTCCTTCGGCACGCCGAATTCCTTGGCCAGCATGTCCTTCGGCGTCACGTCGATCCAGTCGGTGATGCTGAAGGTGCCGTGTTCCGAGAAGGCGCCGTTGTCGAAGGAGAGGATGAAGTGGCAGGGCTCGTCGCCGATCGTCTGGATCGAATGGCCGTGCCCCTTCTGAAAGTACCAAAGGTCGCCCGGCATGTAGTTGTTGATCTCGCTGGCGCCCGAGGGTTCCAGCACCACGGTCTGGCAGCGGCCGGAGATGACGAAAGTCCATTCGGCGGCGATCGCGTGCCAGTGCACTTCGCGCGACGCCCCGGGGTTGAGGAACATGTGGACGCCGGCGATCCCCTTGCTGATGGGGAACTGGTGGACCGTCGCCTCCTTCGCCCAGCCGCCGGAGGTGATCTTGGGTATGTTGCCGTCGAGCGAGAAGCGGAAATCCGGCATCGCCGCCACGTCCTTCGGGTCGTGGTAGGCGACCTTGGCGCCCGATGGCAGTTGGATCGACTGCCGCCCGAAGCCACCCTCGCCGGGCTTGCCATGGTCGGTGGCGGCGGCTTCCTGCGCCGCCTCAGCGATCCGCTCGAAGGAGACCAGCCCACCGGCCCCGAGTGCGGCGGTCCCGAGCAGCCTTCGCCTGTTGGATGATGGCATGAATACACCCCTTCCTGCGGTGCATCGGCCGTGGCGGTGCCCCCGGCATAGGCTTTTCCGCTTTTGGCGAGCACTGCCGGCTAACGGAGCCGCCGCAGCAGGGTTGCTGGGGGTTGGAACCTCACCAGCGCGTCGACGTTTTCCTTGCGCAACGCAGAAGGGGTGGGCCATGCGCCTGGACGGTGAACGCGAGAGCGAGAATGTCGAGGATCGCCGCAGTGGCGGGGGCGGCTTCGGTGGCGGCGGCATCCCGATCGGCGTCGCCGGCGGCGGCCTCGGCACCGTGGCGCTGGTGCTGCTGGCGCTGTTCTTCGGGGTTGACCCACGGGTCATCCTGGGGGCGGCGAAGAAGCCCCGCCGCAGACCCAAGTGACCGAGAACCACGGCGCCCCGCCAGCCGCCCAGGACGATGGCGCCCGTCGCTTCGTCGCCCAGGTGCTGGCGACCACGGAGGATGCTTGGTCCGACATCTTCCGTCGCGCCAACCGCCAGTACCAGCCGCCCAATCTGGTGCTGTTCAGCGGCGGGACGCAGAGCGCCTGCGGCTTCGCCCAGACTGCGGTCGGCCCCTTCTACTGCCCGAACGACCGCAAGGTCTATCTCGACACCGCCTTCTTCCGCGACATGGAACGCAAGCTGGGCGCGCCCGGCGAGGCTCGCCCGCGCCTATGTCATCGCGCATGAGGTCGGGCACCACGTGCAGAACCAGCTCGGCATCCTTGGCAAGATCGACCGGGAGCGGCGCGGGATGGGTGAGGCGGAGTCGAACGCGCTGCAGGTCCGCATCGAGTTGCAGGCCGATTGCTTCGCCGGCATTTGGGCCAACCACACCGAGCAGATGCGCCGCATCCTTGAACCCGGCGACGTCGAATCCGGCATCGGCGCCGCTGCCGCCGTGGGCGACGACCGGCTGCAGCGCCGCGCTCAGGGCTATGTGGTGCCGGAGAGCTTCACCCATGGCAGCTCGGCCCAGCGGGTGCGCTGGTTCCGCACCGGCCTCGAAAGCGGCGACATCCAGCGCTGTGACACTTTCGGCACGGACCGGCTGTGACGGAACGCTTTCGATGAAGTCTCGTTAGGGTGTGGCAAGCGAGCGGCAGGCTCGCAAGACCACCACACGGGAAACAACGATGCGCAAGACGTTCCTCCGCCTGGCGCTGCTGGGTGCGGTCGCGGCCGTCCCGGCCTACGCCCAGACTTCAACCACCGCGCCGTCCTCGACCGCGCCTGGCCGCACCGCGCCCGGGGCCGCGACCAACGACAGCACGCGGCCCGGCGTCGCCGTGCCGGTCGTGCCGGACACGCACAGCGGTGCCACCACGCCGAACCGGACCAGCGACAGCAATGCTGCGGCGCGGGTTGATGACGGCACACGTACCGCGACCACGCCGGCAGCGGGTGCCAACAGCTTCACCGAAGGCCAGGCGAAGTCCCGCATCGAAGCTGCCCGGCTTCACCAATGTCTCCGACCTGCAAAAGGATGACAAAGGCATCTGGCGCGGCCACGCGCAGCGTGGCGGGCAGCAAGTGAGTGTCGCTCTGGACTTCCAGGGCAACGTCGTCCCGAACGTCGGCCGCTGAACCAACAGAGACGGAGTTTTCCCATCGGCAACTCGCACCATCGCGCGTCTCTTCGACAGTTACGCGGACGCGTCCTCGGCCGTGCGCGACCTTGAGGCCGCAGGTTTCCAACGCGACGACATCAGCCTGATTGCAAATCGCGGCGAGGATGGCACTACCACCACGACCACCGGCGACACCACCGAGGAGACCAGCAGCGGCGCTGGCACCGGGGCTACGCTCGGCACGCTCGTGGGCGGTGGCGCCGGCCTGCTCGCCGGCCTCGGCGCGCTCGCCATCCCGGGCCTTGGCCCGATCGTTGCCGCCGGCTGGCTTGTGGCGGCCGTCACCGGCGCCGGCGTCGGCGCGGCGGCGGGCGGCCTGCTTGGCGCGCTGACCGGCTCCGGTCTCTCGGAAGAGGAGAGTCATGTCTACGCCGAAGGCGCGCGCCGCGGCGGCAATCTGGTAACCGTGCGCGCGGATGAAAGCCGTGCGGCCGAGGTTGAGTCGATTATGCAGCGGCACAACGCGGCCAGCGCCGAGACGCGGGGCGCCGACTACCGCGCCGGCGGCTGGACTGGCTACGACGATGCGGCCAGCCCGAACAGCGGCCTTGGCACTGCGGCTGGCGTTGGCACCACTACCGCGGCGGGGCAGATGGGCACCCGCACCGGGATGGGCACGCGTACCGATGCCTCGCTGGTCGGCGGCCCGCCCGACGGCACGCCGGGCAACCCGCCGGGCACCATGCTGTCGCGCGGCACGGACGAGGTGCTCGGCACCAACATTAGCGGCGCGCATCCGGAGAACGAGACGCGCAGCGCCACCGGTGGCAGCCTTGGCAGCACCACGCGGTCGACCAGCGCGCCGGACGGCACGCCGGGCAATCCGCCGGGCACCAAGCTCTCGCGCGCGGCGGATGACGCGCTCGGCACCAACATGAGCGGGGCGCGGCCGCAGAACGAGACGCATACCACCAGCAGCCTTGGCACCAGCGCGCCGGACGGCACGCCTGGCAACCCGCCGGGTACCAAGCTGTCGCGCGGGGTGGATGAGGTGGCTGGCACGAATATCAGCGGTGCGCATCCGGAGAACGAGGCGAAGGGCGCCACCGGCAGCACCACGCCAGGCACCGCGACTGGCGGCGTGACCGGCAATCCGCGCCGCTAACGTCTGGCCGGATAGGACCTGATTACCGGGCGCGTGCGAGCAATCGCCGCGCGCCCGTTCCACGACCGGCTCGTCGATCATCTGGCCCTCGAAGCTTACCGCGCCGAGTCCCTCGGCGAGCGCCGCCTCGAAGGCTGTGACCATGCGGCGGGCGCGGGTGACCTCCTCGGGCCGGGCGCCGTATTCCTCGTTCACGATCGGCACCTGCGAGGGATGCACGCAGCTGGCGCAGGCGAAGCCGAGCGCCCGCGACCGCCGCAGCATCGCCCGGTAGGCCTCCATGTCGGAGATCCCGGCGACCGTGCCGACGAAGCCGAGCGGCAGCACACCGGCGGCACGGGCCGCCACCACCGCCAGCATCTTCGGGACATAGAGCGCGTCTGGCGTCGGTTCCATGCCGAGATCGGTCGCCAGATCCTCCCCGCCCGCACCCAGTGCCACGAGCCGCTCATCGGCCCGGGCGATCGCCTCCATCGCCGTCAGGGCCGCCGCCGTTTCGACCAGGCCGATGAAGCGGGTGCGGCCGATCGGCACGCCATGCGTCGCTTCCGCTTCCGCGGTAAGCTCGGCCAGCAGCCGGACATGGTCGGGGCCCATCAGCTTGGTGAGCACCAGCATATCGGCACCTGCGGCCACCGCGGCGTCGATGTCGAGCACCGCCATCCTGACCGGCCGGTTGATGCGGACGCAGACCTCAGCGCCGGATTGCCGGACCATTGGCACCGCCCGGGCCAGGGCGGCCCGGGCAGCCGGCTTTTCGGACGGGGCGACTGCATCCTCCAGATCGAGGATGATCGCATCCGCACCGCGCGTATGCGCCTTCGCCACGAAGCTTTCGCGGGTGGCCGGGACATAGAGGAGGGATCGCCAGGTCGGGAGCTTGCGCATGCGGCGACGCTAGCCTGCCCCGCCATCCTTGCGAAGCGGGGGGCGGCACCGTGGAGCAGATTGCCTTCGAGCTCAATGGGTTGCAGCCCGCTGGCATGTCCCGGCGTCGAACAGGTGGTCTGGACTTGGCCGACAAGGGCTGTAGACATGGGCGCACAGAGAAGCGCCAAGAAGGACCCAACCGCATGGCCACCGAGGAATTCGACGTCATCGTTGTCGGCGGCGGGAATGCCGCCTTCTGCGCCGCACTCTCGGCTCAGGAGCAGGGTGCCAGGGTGGTCGTGCTGGAGCGCGCGCCGGAGGAGGAGAGCGGCGGCAACACCCGCTTCACCGCCGGCAACATCCGCTTCGCCTATCGTGGCGTCGAGGACCTGAAGGCGATCATGCCGGACCTGACGGAGGCCGAGATCGCCATCACCGATTTCGGCACCTACACCGAGGACCAGTTCTTCGACGACATGTTCCGCGTCACCCGCAACCGCACCGACCCCGACCTCTGCGAGATCCTGGTGCGCCGCAGCTTCGAGACGATGAAGTGGCTGCAGGGCAAGGGCGTGAAGTCGCCCCGATCTGGGGCCAGCAGGCCTTCAAGATCGACGGCCGCTTCAAGTTCTGGGGCGGCCTGACCGTCTGCGCCTGGGGCGGCGGCCCCGGCCTGGTGCAGGCCGAGACCGAGGCGGCGAAGAAGCGCGGCATCGAGATCCGCTACGCCACCCGGGCACAGAAGATCCTCTATGACGGCTTCAAGGTCGAGGGCATACAGGTGAAGTCGCCCGGCCGCATCTACGACATCAAGGCGCCCTCGGTGATCCTGGCGGCCGGCGGCTTCCAGGGCGATGCCGAGATGCGCACCCGCTACCTCGGCCCGGGCTGGCAAGCGCCAAAGTGCGCGGCACCCGCTTCAACACCGGCGACGGCATCAAGATGGCGCTCGACATCGGCGCCTCCCCTTCGGCAATTACTCCGGCTGCCATGCGGTGCAGTGGGACTTCAACGCGCCGGAATACGGCGACCTGGCGGTGGGCGACGCCTTCCAGAAGCACAGCTATCCCTGGTCCGTGCTGATCAACGCCCATGGCAAGCGGTTCCTGGATGAGGGCGCCGACTTCCGCAACTACACCTACGCCAAGTACGGCCGCGTGGTGCTGGAGCAGCCGGGCAATTTCGCCTGGCAGGTCTTCGACCAGAAGGTCGCCAAGCAGCTGCGCGACGAGTACCGCATCAAGCAGGTGACCAAGGTGCGGGCCGACACGCTGGAGGAGCTGGCGGGCAAGCTGGAAGGCGTCGACGGCAAGGCCTTCCTGGAGGAGATCCGCGCCTACAACGCCGCGGTGAAGCAGGACGTGCCGTTCAACCCGAACATCAAGGACGGGCGCTGCACCGAGGAGCCTCGCGGTCAACAAGTCCAACTGGGCCAACACGATCGACGAGGGGCCGTTCGAGGCCTACCAGGTCGGGTGCGGCATCACCTTCACCTTCGGCGGCCTGCGCATCGACACCGAGGCCCGCGTGCTGGATGCCGACCAGCAGCCGATCACCGGGCTCTATGCGGCCGGAGAGCTGGTAGGCGGTGTCTTCTACTTCAACTACCCGGGCGGGTCGGGCCTCATCAACGGCTCGGTCTTCGGCAAGCTGGCCGGCGCCACCGCGGTGGCCGACCAGAAGGGCCAATGCCGGCGGCCTGGCGGCGCCCGTCCCGGCCTGAAGCCCGAAGGGGACGCCCCATGTGGGGCGTCCTGCGGCTACTCAGGCTTGATGTTGGCGGCCTTCACCACCGGGGCCCAGCGGTCGTATTCGGCGCGCACGAAGCGAGCGGTCTCGGCGGGGTCTATCCAGATCGGCTCGCTGCCCATATCGGCCAGCCGCTGCCGCGTCGCCGGCACTTCCATGATCTCGCGCAGCGCCGGCGCCAGCTTCTCCATCACCACGGGCGGCGTGCCCTTCGGCGCGAAAAGCCCGGTCAGGACCGCCACGGCGTAATCCGGCACGCCCTGTTCCTGTACGGTCGGGATCTCCGGTCGGCTGCGGACACGCTCGGCCGAGCCGACCGCGATGATCCGGACCTGGCCGGCCGAGGCGGGGCCGAAGACGGTCGGCAGGTTGAGCACCACCATCGGCACCGTGTCCGAGATCAGGTCGGCGATCGCCTGGCCGCCGCCGCGATAGGGCACATGGGTCAGCTCGATCCCGGTCCGCATCCGCAGCAGCTCCCCCGCGAGATGGTTGGAGGAACCGACGCCGGAGGAGCCGAAGCTGATGCCGCCCTTGGCGGCGCGCGCCTTGGCGATCAGTTCCTGCATCGTCGTCACTCCGAAGGCGTTGGAGACGGCGATGACGTTCGGCACGTCGACCAGCATGCACACCGGCACCAGCGCGTCCTGCACGTCATAGCCGAGGGCCGGGGCGATCAACGGGTGGAAGACGTGGTTGGAGGCGGAGGAGACGAGCAGCGTCTGGCCATCCGGCCGGGCCCGTACCGCCTGCCCCATGCCGAGGCTGCCGCCGCCGCCGGGCCGATCTCCACCACGAAGGGTTGGCCGAAGCGTGCCTCCAGCGCCGGGGCCAGCAGCCGCGCGGCGACGTCGTTCGACCCACCGGGGGCCCAGGGGACGATCAGGGTGACCGGGCGGCTGGGCCAAACCTCCTGCGCCTGGATGCCGCGACCAGTCAGCAGGGCAGGGGCGGCTAGCAGCGCCGCCCGGCGGCCGAGACGATGCATCCGATCTTCCTCCCGCGTTCTTCTGTGGGTTGCGCTATAGAGCCACCCGGCGCGGTGTTGGAAGGGTAGCCGGGGAATGCGGGGCTGGGCGGCTGGGATGATGGTCGGCGCCCTGGCGCTCCGGTGCGTGCGGATCGCGCTCCACCGGCGTGATGGAGGGGAAGGACGGCGTGCTGAGCCTGTCGGTGAGCGGCCCGAGCCTGCCAGCCGCGACCGAGCGCGGGTTGCAGGATGCGGCGGCGCATTGCGCTGGGCAGGGCCGGCAGACCCTGGTCCTCGGCACCCAGATGGGGCGGGATGACTATCACTTGGCGTTTCGCTGCACCGGACGGACGCCCACGCCTATCGCCGCGCCGACCCCGGTCACGTCCCGGACGCTGCTGGTGCGGCCCGAAGCGGCCGCGGTGCTGAACGGCGCTGGAATTGCCGGCCGCGCGGTGGCCCTGCCGGCGCCGCCCGACGCGTCCGCCATGATCCTGCTGGAGCCGGCGAACGCGCCGGTCCTGAGCGGCGAGGGCTCGGCCCGCCGTGCCGATCCGCCGGCCCGGCCGGCGCCTGCCCAGACCACTCCGGTCGCCTTGCCGCCGGTCGCCTTGCCGCCGGTGGCGCTGCCACCTGTGGCAGCCTTGCCGCCGGTTTCCGCCTTCCCGCCGGCCGCCCCGGTGGCGCCCGGGGCGGCCAGTGTGCCGCTCTCGGTACCGCCGAGCCGCCTTCTGGCCCTGCCGCCACCGGCGCCGAGCTTGGTCTCTCCCAGCAGCAGCACGCCTCTGCCGCCGTTGTCTGGCCCGGTCGGTCTGCGCCGCGACTGAGCGCCGCCGCGCCGTGGTCAGCCCTTGAAGAGGCTGAGCAGGGATTGCGGCGCCTGGTTGGCAATGCCAAGCGCCTGGGTGCCTGAGCTGCTGGCGAATCTGCAGCGCCTGCAGCCGCGCGCTTTCCTTTGCCATGTCGGTATCGACCAGCGCGCCGAGGCCGCTTTCCTGCGCGTCCAGGATCGACTTGTTGTAGGTGATTTGGTTGTCGATGTAGTTGGCGTAGGAGCCGAAGTTGTTGAGCTGGGTGAGGGTGTTGGTGATCGCCGCGCCGATCGCGCCGGTCGCGGTCAGCGCCGCCGCGGCATCGCCCGCTGTCCAGGTGTTCGCACCGGAGATAGCATCGAAGACCTGCGCCTGCGCCGAGTAGCTGCTGAAGCTGTAATAGGTGCCGCTGCCGCTGGTGATGACTTTCACCGCCGTGGCGGTCGCGTCGTCAAGGATATTGAGGCCGTTGTAGCTGGCGTCTTGGATGAATGCCTGCACGTTGTTGGTCAGCTGCTTGGCCTGGGACTGATACTGGGTGCGCTGCTCCGCGGTGATGGTGCCATCGGCGAGTTTGACGGTGATCTCCTTCAACTTCTGCAGGGTGGTGGAGACGTTCTGCAACGCCGAGTTGGTGACCTCGAGCAAGCCCTTCACGCCGCCGAGTTGTTGGTTGGCGGAGTTGGTCGCCGCCATGTCGCCACGGATGCGTTCCGCCACGGCGAAGGCGGCGCCGTCATCCCTGGCATCCGCCACGCGATAGCCGGTGGAGATGCGCTTCTGGGTTGCCGAGAGCTCGTCTGCGGTACGGTTGAGGGACTGCAGCGCGACCATGGCGCCGACATTGGTGTTCACGGAATTCAGCGGCATGGAGATTTTCCCCGTGGCGACGGCCCGATCCTGGGCCAGAAGCGACAGGATTGCGCGACGGGGTTAAGACGCAGTTAAGCAGAAGCCGCCATTCCCAGGATGCAAGGGTGCTCCTACCACTGAACTCCCCTTGAATTTGACTTCACTCAGGGTTCAATTACAGAGCGAGCCAAAGCTGGGCAAACCCCTTGGCGGCTCCACACATCAAGCCTGTTTGCGGTCGAAACCAGTTCCACGGGGGTTGACGGGTGCACGCGCGACAGATGACTGAGATGGCCATGAGCGAAGGTGTGCGCCAGCCCGGCCAACTTGCATCCGGCAATTCACCGCGACGCGCCTCGCGGTGGCGGGTCCGGTCCTGATCACGCCGCGACGCTTCGGCGACCATCGCGGCTTCTTCCTGGAGACATACAGCGCGCGCGACTTCGCCGCGCTCGGCATCTCGGATGTCTTTGTGCAGGACAACCATTCGCTCTCCGCCCGTCCAGGCACCATCCGCGGCATGCATTTCCAACTGCCACCGCATGCCCAAGCCAAGCTGGTCCGCGTGCTGCGTGGCGCCATCCTCGACATCGCCGTGGATATTCGCCGCTCCTCGCCCAGCTACGGCAGGCATGTCGCGGTCGAGCTGACGGCGGAGAATGCGCAGCAGCTCTATATTCCCGCCGGCTTTGCGCATGGGTTCTGCACCCTCGGCCCGGATACCGAGGTCGCCTACAAGGTGACCGATCTCTATGCCCCGGACTGCGACCGCGGCATCGCCTGGGACGACCCCGACCTTGCGCTGCCCTGGCCCTTCGACGCCGCCATGGTGCAGTTGTCCGACAAGGACCGGCGTGCCCCGCGGCTGCGCGACCTGCCGACCGCTTTCGACTGAGGCCCAGCACCATGCGTATCCTGGTCACCGGCGGCGCCGGCTTCATCGGCTCGGCCGTCACCCGGCTTCTCGTGCAGCAGCGCGGCGCCACCGTGCTGGTGGTGGACAAGCTCACCTATGCCGGCGATCGTCGCTCGATCTGCGACTGCGAGGGAAGCACGGCTTCCAGTTCCTTGAGGCTGATATCTGCGACCTGCCGCGGATGCGCGCGGCGATGGCGGAGTTCGGCCCCGACGCGGTGATGCACCTGGCGGCCGAGAGCCATGTCGACCGCTCCATCACCGGCGCGGCCGACTTCATCCAGACCAATATCCACGGCACCTTCTGCATGCTGGAAGCGGCGCGGGCCTACCACGCCTCGCTCGACGGCGCGGCCAAGGCGACCTTCCGCTTCCACCACATCTCGACCGACGAGGTCTTCGGCTCGCTCGGTCCGATAGGTGCGTTTTCGGAGACCACGGCCTACGACCCGCGCTCGCCCTATTCGGCCAGCAAGGCGTCCTCAGACCATCTGGTGCGCGCTTGGCACGAGACCTATGGGTTGCCGGTGCTGGTCACCAATTGCTCGAACAATTACGGTCCCTATCACTTCCCTGAAAAGCTGATCCCGCTGGTCATCCTCAACGCGCTCGAAGGCCGCGACTTGCCGGTCTATGGCGATGGCAGCAACATCCGCGACTGGCTGCATGTGGAGGACCACGCCCGCGCTCTGATCACAGTGGTCGAGCGCGGCCGGGTCGGCGAAACCTACTGCATCGGAGGCCGGGCGGAACGCCGCAACCTGGCGGTGGTCGAGACCATCTGCGACGTGCTGGATCAGCGCCGGCCGGCGGCGCGGCCGCGTCGGGAGTTGATCCGCTTCGTCACCGACCGCCCCGGCCATGACCAGCGCTACGCCATCGACTGCAGCAAGATCGAGCGCGAGCTCGGCTGGCGCCAGCAGGAGAGCTTCGAGAGCGGCATCGCCGGTACGATCGACTGGTACTTGGCGAATGGCTGGTGGTGGCGGCCGCTGCGCGAGGGCAAGTACACCGGCGAGCGGCTGGGGCTGCTGCCGGCGAAGGCCGGTTGATGCGCGTCCTCGTCATAGGCCGAACCGGCCAGATCGCCACCGAGCTGCTGCCGCGCTTGGCCGCGGCGGGGCACGAGTCGCTGGCGCTGGAGCCGCCCGGATTTGACCTGACGGATGCCGCCCAGGTCGCCGCTGCCTTCGACCGCGTCCAGCCGCAGGCGGTGGTGAATTGCGCCGCCTATACCGCGGTCGACAAGGCCGAGGAGCAGCGCGCCCTGGCCTTCGCGGTCAATGCCACCGGCCCGCGCCTGCTGGGCGAGGCGGCGGCCCGCGCCGGCATCCCGGTGGTCCACTACTCCACCGACTATGTCTTCGACGGCGCCAAGGACGCGCCCTATGCCGAGACCGACGCGCCGGACCCGGTCGGCGCCTATGGCGCCTCGAAGCTTGCCGGGGAGCTGCTGCTGCATCTCGCGCAGCCCCGTTCTGTCACGCTCCGCACCGCCTGGGTCTGCTCGCCTTTCGGCGGCAACTTCGTCAAGACCATGCTGCGCTTCGGCAAGGAACGGCCGGAGATGCGCGTGGTCGCCGACCAGCATGGTGCGCCCACCTTCGCCGCCGACCTGGCCGATGCCGCCGTCGCGCTGCTGCCTCGACTCGCCGCGGCGCCGGCGGGCGACCCGGCCTTCGGCGTTACCCACCTGACCGGCGCGCCCTATACGACCTGGTACGGATCTGCCCAGGCGATTTTCGAGGCCGCCGCCCGGCGCGGCCAGCGGGCGCCGAAGCTTACCGCGATCACGACCGCAGACTACCCGACCCCGGCCCGCCGGCCGGCTGATCTCGCGGCTCGACTGCAGCCGCGCGGCGACGGTGCTCGGCATCCCGCCCGCCGACTGGCGGGAGGGGCTGGAGCGCTGCCTCGACCAACTCATGAAGGATACCGGAGCATGAAGGGCATCGTCCTCGCCGGCGGCAGCGGCACCCGGCTCTATCCGGCGACGCTCGCAGTCTCCAAGCAGCTGCTGCCGGTCTACGACAAGCCGATGGTCTATTATCCGCTGTCGGTGCTTATGCTGGCCGGGATCCGGGAGATCATGGTGATCTCCACGCCGCATGACATGCCGCTGTTCCAGCGCCTGCTCGGCGATGGCAGTCAGTGGGGCATCAAGCTCGAATACCAGATCCAGGAGAAGCCCAACGGCATCGCCATGGCGCTGGTGCTGGCCGAGGAATTCCTCGCCGGCGGTCCCTCCGCCCTGGTGCTGGGCGACAACATCTTTCACGGACATGAGCTCGACAATCGCATGGCCGATGCGGTCGCGGACAGGGGCGCGGCGGTCTTCGCCTATCGCGGTCGCCGATCCGGAACGCTACGGCGTCGCGGATTCGGACGCCGATGGCCGCGCCCTCTCGCTCGAGGAGAAGCCGGCCAAGCCGAAATCCGACTGGGCGGTGACCGGCCTTTACTTCTATGACGGCCGCGCGCCGCAGATCGCCCGCGCCCTCGCGCCCTCGGCCCGCGGCGAGTACGAGATCACCGACCTTAACAAGGTTTATCTCGAGGAAGGCACGCTACGTGTCGCGCGCCTCGGCCGCGGCTATGCCTGGCTCGATACCGGTACGCATGACAGCATGCTGGAGGCCGGCAGATTCGTCCGGGCGATCGAGAAGCGCACCGGCCAGAAGGTCGCCTCGCCCGAGGAGGTGGCTTGGCGCAAGGGCTTCATCACCGATGCCCAACTGCTGGACGTGGCAAAACCGCTGCGCAACAGCGGCTATGGGCGGTATCTCGAGTCCCTGCTCCAGCACGCGCACGGCTGACCCGCCGAGGCGCCGGTCAGGCCGCCGCCTCGGCGGGAGCGGGGCGCAGGCAGCTTCGGCGGCAGGCGGATGGCGCAGCGCACCCCGGCCGGCGTCCATTCCCGCGCTACGCGGCCCGCCCAGCTGGTCCTGCACAGTCGCTTCCAGGATGCGGGATCCGATGCCGCGTAGCGGCGGCGCTTCGGCCGGTGCGGCGGCCAGGCTTTCCGCCCAGACCAGTTCCAGCCAGCCCGCCGGGGCCACGCTCCAGCTGATCGTCAATGTTCCGCCGGGTTGCGCCAGCGCGCCGTAGCGCGCCGCGTTGCTCGCCAGCTCATGCAGCACCATGGCCAGCGGCTGGGTGGCGACCGCGGCCAGCATCACCGGCGGGCCGGTGAGCTGCAACACGGTATTCGGCGCCACATGGCGGCCAAGCTCGGACTCTACCAGGCGGCGCAGCCCGGCGCCCTGCCAGCGTGCCTGGGCCAGCAGTGTATGGGCCCGCGCCAGGGCGGCGATGCGCGCCTCCACCCGGGGCAGGAAGCTGCCGGCATCCTCCGTGCGGGTCAGCCGCAGCAGTGCCTGAACCACGGCCAGGGTGTTCTTGGCGCGGTGATCGACTTCCCGCAGCAGCAGCTGCTGCTGCTCCTCCACCAGACGGCGTTCGGTGACGTCGGCGAGCAGCGCCGTGCCAGGTGGGGCAGCCGAGCCCGGCGGTCGCCTGGGCGCGGAGTTCGATCCAGCGCGGCGCCATGCCGGGCGTGGGGCGCAGCCGGACCGCGCATTGCGCCGGGTCG
This sequence comes from Dankookia sp. P2, assembly GCF_050632255.1. NCBI lineage: Bacteria > Pseudomonadati > Pseudomonadota > Alphaproteobacteria > Acetobacterales > Roseomonadaceae > Dankookia > Dankookia sp. P2. The sequence goes on from NZ_CP192581.1 coordinate 5,244,231, forward strand.
CCGCTGCGCCGCGCCCGGGCGATCGTCGCATCGAACAGCGCCCGGTCCGCCGGGTCGACAGCAGTCGCGCAGTGCCGTCATGCCGACGGGACCGGACGGGCACCAGCCAAGGATCGTCGCAGCCTGGGCGTCCCAGGCGACGCGGTCCGCCGCCTCGTCCCAGCTCCAGCAGCCGAGCTCTGCGGCGGCGAGGGCGAGGCGAAGCTGCGCCTCACTCTCGGCCAGGGCGGCGGCTCGCAGGGTCTCCCGCCGTTCCTCCGTTGCCGCGGCTGCCAGGGCGCGCCGTTCCCGCCGATGCGCCACGAAAGCGAGCGCCAACATGGCCAGCATGGCGATGCCGAGCGGCACCAGCCCGTCCTGCGGTGGCGGCGCGGTGCGGATCGCCAGCACCCGCAGTGGCCAGCCGGCCACCGCATGCTCTGCGGTCAGGAAGGGGTGGCGCCGGAGCTTGCCTCGCCGAAGGCGCTGGCCAGCAACTGGCCATCCGGCCCCAGGATCGCCAACCGGATCCCGCCTGGCGGCGGCGCGCCGGTCAGGGCGGTGACGAGCAGCGCAGGGTCGGCCGCGGCCTCGTGGGAGGCATCGCCCTGCCGGCCGAGGCTGCTGGCCACCTGGGCCGCGGCAATGGCGGCCTGCCGGGCGAGGTCGCCCGCTTCCGCCCCGAGGGTCGGCACCAGCCGGCCGAGCGGCAGCAGCGCCAGCGGCAGCAGGATGGCCGCCAGGAACAGCAGGCCGGAGGCCCGCAGCGGGCGGTGCCGCGCAGCCGCACGCGACGCCGGCTTGGCCCCCAGCGGTATCGGCACGGGGTGGATCGTCTCGGAATAGCCCAACCTGGGGCGCCTGTTCCCGTCGCACCCGGCCCTGCGCCCGGTGCTGTCGCGCGGCACCTTGGACCCAACGGTGAACGATCGCTCTTCGAAATCGCGTGAGAGGCGAATTTGTGTCCGGATAGATAGCGGTGAGGGCGGATCGACAATTCCGCCAGGCCTCTCTTATCCTCCGGTCGGCCGTGCCCCACGGTCCCCCAAAAAGCTTGAGCCTGGCCCGATCGCCAGCGGCGGAGACCCCCCGGAATGCCCGACGCACCCCGTGATCTCGCCCCCGACGTGCCGGCGCCGGGGGAGGTCCGGGTGCTGCAGCCGGGCCTGCTGCGGGCCCGCATGCCGCTGCCCTTTCCCCCGAGCCACGTCAACATCTGGTTCCTCGAACACGATGGCGGCTGGCTGGCGGTCGATACCTCGGTCGCCGGGCGCGCGAGCCGCGAGCTGTGGGAGCAGGTGCTGGCGCAGCCGCAGCTCGGCGGCCGGCCGCTGACCGCGCTGCTGGTGACGCATTTCCACCCGGACCATATCGGCCTGACCGGCTGGCTCTGCGAGCGCTTCGGCATCCTGCCGATGATGACCCGGATCGAGTGGCTGATGGCGCGGGCGCTCTGGTACGACAGCGGGCCGCACATGATGGCGCAGCAGGTCGCGCACTACACCAGGGCCGGATGCCCGCCCGAATACCTCTCCTTCGTAGAGGGCCGCGGCGCGCTGTACCAGCGGGCCGTGGGCGAGCTGCCGCGCAGCTTCCACGCGCTGAAGGACGGCCGCGGCGTGACCATCGGCGGCAGCGAGTGGCGCGTCGTCACCGGCGCCGGGCATGCGCCAGACATGGCGACGCTCTATTGCGCCGAGCGCAGCGTGCTGATCTCGGCCGACCAGATCCTGCCGCGCATCTCGCCCTATATCGGCCTGCATCCGGGGGAGCCGGAGGCCGACCCGTTGGGCGACTTCCTGGCCAGCAACGAGCGCTTCCGGCCGCTGCCGGAGGACACCTTCGTGCTGCCCTCGCATGGCGAGCCGTTCTCGACCCTGCACCGCCGGCTGGACCAGCTCGCCGGCCACCATGCCGAGCGGCTGGACACGCTGGCCGAGGCCTGCCGCGAGCCGCTGACCGCCTTCGAGGCGGCGCAGATCCTGTTTCCGCGCGCGACCGGGGAGCTGCCGCAGATGGGCTTCACCGTCGGCGAGACCCTGGCGCACCTGCGCCGGCTGGAACGCCAGGGGCGCCTGGCGGCGGAGCCCGGCCCCGGCGAGGCCGTGAGGTTCCGCACCCGGGCATGAGTCCCGAGGTCGATGTCTTGGTGGTCGGCGCCGGTGCCGCCGGAATCGCCGCGGCGCGGCATCTCCTGGCGCGCGGCCGGACGGTGCGGCTGCTGGAAGCCGGCCTTCGCATCGGCGGCCGCGCCTTCACCGAGAGCGCCGCGCTCGGCGCGCCCTTCGACCACGGCGCCTCCTGGATCCATGTCGCCGAGCGCAACCCGCTGACCCCGATCGCCCGCGATCTCGGCTTCACCCTGCGTGACGAGCGGCGCCGGGTGCGGGACATCCTGCTGTTCGAGGGCCGCCCGGCCACCGCCGCCGAACGCGCCGCGCATGATGCGGCCTGCGAAGCCTGGGAGGACGCGGCCGAGGCGCGCGATGCGGCCGGCGGTCCCGACATCCCGCTGGCCGCGGCGGTACCCCGGGACGGGCCCTGGGACGCCACCATCTCCCACTGGTTCAGCAGCATCATCTCCGGCGTCGAGGCCGAGGATTTCAGCCTGCGCGACTACATTGCGACCGGCCTTGACGGCGCCAACCTGCAGGTCGCCGAGGGGTTCGGCACGCTGGTCGCGCGCCTGGGCGAGGGCTTGCCGGTAACCCTCGGTGCCCCGGTAACCCGGCTGCGCTGGACCGGTGCCGGGGTGGCGGCGGAAGGTCGCTGGGGCGTGCTGCGCGCGCGGGCGGCGATCGTCACCGTCTCGACCGGCGTGCTGGCGGCGCAGGGCATCCGCTTCGAACCGGCCTTGCCGAACCCAGTCCAGGAGGCGATCGCCGGCCTTCCGCAGGGACTGCTGAGCACGGTCGCGCTGCGGGCCGCGGGGAGGGGCGGCTGGGCCTGGGTGCCTTCGCCCGGCTCGGGCGCCAGGTGGAAGGCCAAAGCGACCACCCGATGTCCTGGATGCTCTGGCCTTGGGGCCGCGACCATGCTGTGGGTTTCATCGGCGGCGCGGCGGCCTGGGATCTGGCACGGGAGGGCCCGGCCGCCGTCGAGGCCTTCGCGCGGGCCGAACTGGCCCGCTACTTCGGCGCGGCCGAGATTTCGCGCACCTTCGCTCCCGGCGCGGTGGCGACCGGCTGGGCGACCGATCCGCACTTCCTCGGCGCCTACAGCCATGCCCGGGTCGGCTGCTACGGCGCCCGCGCCGCGCTGCGCGACGCGACACTGGCCGAGGAAGGCTGCGCTTCGCCGGGGAGGCCTGCCATACCCGCATCGCCGGCACCGTCGGCGGCGCCTGGAGAGCGGCGCGCGCGCCGCGCGCGAGATCGACGCCACGCTCGGCTGACGGCGGCATCGCGGCAGGGCATACGGCGACGTCGTGTTGGGGCATTCTGCCCGGCATGACCCGTACCGATTTCGCCGCCCGCGCCGCCGCCGAGGCCGACCGCGTCGTTGCCCTGACCCAGAGGCTCGTCGCCGTCCCGTCCCCCAACCCGCCGGGCGACACATGCGCCTGCGCCGAGGCCGCGGCGGCTCTGATCCGCGCGGCGGTGCCGGGCGCGGAGGTCAGGCTGCATGCGACCTCCGACACCGTGACCAATGTGGTGGCGCGGGTGCGCGGCCATGCGCCCGGCCGCCGGGTGGTCTTCAACGGCCATCTCGACACCTATCCGGTGAACGAGTCGCTGCCCTGGACCGTGCCGCCGCTCGGTGGGCTGCTGCGGGAGGCGAAGCTCTATGGCCGAGGTACGGCGGACATGAAGGGCGGCATCGCGGCGTCCATCCTCGCACTGGCCCTGCTGGCGGAACACCCGGCGCTCTGGCGCGGCGAGGCGGTGCTGACGCTGGCCGGCGACGAGGAGTCGATGGGCGTGCTCGGCACCAAATGGCTGATGGACAATATCCCGCATGCGGTGGGCGACGCAGTCATCATCGGCGATGCCGGCAGCCCGCGCGTGCTGCGCTTCGGCGAGAAGGGCTTCCTCTGGATCGAGGTCGAGGCGACGGGCCGCGCCAGCCACGGCGCGCATGTGCATCTTGGCGTCAATGCGCTCGATAGGCTCTGCGCCGCGCTGGATGCGGTGCGCGGCTGCGCGCGCTGGTGCCGCAGGCGCCGCCCGCGGTGACGGCGGCGATCGCCGCGGCGAAGCCGGTCAGCGAGGCGCTGGCCGGCGCCGGCGAGGCCGATGTGCTCGGCAGCGTCACGGTGAATATCGGCCGGATCGAGGGCGGCACCTCGACCAACCTGGTGCCCGCCACGGCGCGCGCGGGGATCGATATCCGCCTGCCGGTCGGCGTCTCCTGCGCCATGGCCGAGGCGGCGCTGGCCTCGGCGCTCGGCGGGCGGGAGGGCGTCACCTGGCAGGTGCTGCGCCGCTTCGAGCCAAACCACACCGACCCCTCGCACGAGATCGTCCGTCGCACCGCCGCCGCCGCTGCTGAGGTGCTGGGCGGCCCTGCGTCGTCAACATGCGGGTCGGCGGCTCGGATGCCCGCTGGTTCCGCATGGCCGGGCTGCCGACCGTGGTCTATGGCCCGACCCCGCATAACATGGGTGGAGCGGACGAATACGTGCTGGTCGAGGAGCTGCGCCAGGTGGCACGCGTGCATGCGCTGGCGGCGCTGGACTTCCTCTCGGCGTGACGCCCGCTGCCGATGTCCCGCGGGCAATGCTGTGGATGCTCGCCTCCGGCCTGTTGTTCACCGGGCTGAACGCGCTGCTGCGGACCCTGGCGCAGCAACTCGACCCCTTCGTCACCCAGTTCCTGCGCTGCGCCGCGGGCGCGCTGGTGATGCTGCCCTTCATCTGGCGCGCCGGCCTCGCCGCCTACCGGCCGAAGGGGATTTCGGGGCAGCTCTGGCGCGGCGCGGTGCATACCTCCGGGCTGCTGCTGTGGTTCGTCGCCGTGCCGCGGGTGCCGCTGGCGGAGATGACCGCGCTCGGCTTCACCACGCCGCTCTTCATCATGCTAGGCGCGATCCTCTTGCTCGGCGAGCGGATGGTGGCGGCGCGCTGGATCGCAGCACCTCGTCGGCTTCGCCGGGGTGCTGGTGGTGGTCTCGCCGGGGCTGACCGGCAGCGGCGGGCCCTATGGCTTCGTCATGCTGGCGGCCTCGCCGCTCTTCGCCGCGTCCTTCCTCATCACCAAGTCGCTCACCCGGCGGGACAGCCCGCAGGTGATCGTGGTCTGGCAGGCGATCACGGTGATGCTGTTCAGCATGCCGCTCGCGCTCTATGCCTGGACCTGGCCGACGCCGGTGCAATGGGCGCTGTTCCTGCTGAGCGGGGTGATCGGCTCGGCCGGGCATTTCTGCCTGACCCGGGCGATGTCGCTGGCCGACCTCTCGGCGACGCAGCCGGTGAAGTTCCTGGAACTGCTCTGGGCCTCGGTCGTCGGCTTCGCCATCTGGGGCGATGTGCCCGGTCCGGCGACGCTGCTCGGCGGCGCCATCATCTTCGCCAGCACCAGCTGGATCGCTCGGCGCGAGGCGCGCCTGCGCAGGAGGCCACCGCATGACCGAGATCCCCATCGTCCCGCCGGCCGCGGAATTCGTCTGGGAGGCGCTGGTCGAGATCGCGCCGACGCAGCTGCTGGGCGAGGGTCCGCTCGGTGAGCGCCGCCTCGTCCCCATCACTGGCGGGCATTTCGCCGGGCCGCGGATCCGCGGCCGGGTGCTGCCGGGCGGCGCCGACCGCCAACTGATCCGGCGCGATGGGGTGAAGCGACTGGAAGCGTTGTACGAGGTCGAGGCTGCGGACGGCGCCGTCATCACCGTGCTCAACCGCGTCGTCATCGCGCCGCGGAAGAGCGCGCCGGACTACCGCGCCCTCGACGCTCGAGATCACCGCGCCGGAGGGGCCGCATGCCTGGCTGAACCGGCTGGCCTTCGTCGGCACGCTGCACCCGCTGGCGCCGCGCCCGGCGGTGCTGGTGCGGGTCTTCGCCTTGATGCCCTGACGGCGGCCGTGCGGCCTTCCGCGCCTAGGCCGGCTGGCTCAGGCCGCGCATCAGGCCGGCGATCAGGCGGTCCTTGTCCTGGATCCGGCCGGCCAGCAGATGCGCCATCAGCCGGTGGAACTGGATCGCAAGGTCCGGCTGCTCCCGCTCCAGCCGCGCGAGGTCGGCGCGGGTCAGGCGGCGCAGGCGGCAGGGAACCTCCGTCGTCACCGTCGCCGTCCGGGGCAGGCCGAGCAGGAAGCCCATCTCGCCGATCAGGGCGCCGGGGCCCTGCACCCGCAGCAGCAGGACGCGGTCGGGGTAGCGGATGCGGATGGTGACCTCGCCATCCTCCAGCAGCACCATGTCGTCGGAGCATTCGTCCTGCACCATCAGCGTGGTGCCCGCCGGAACTGCCTGCTCCGGCAGGGCAGCGAGGAAGCGCGCCGCGGTGGCCTCGCCCATCAGCTTGGCGAGGCGCTGCGGGAGAGCCGGCGGCGGCTGGCGGGGCGCCAGGCCAGCCAGCGCGTCATCCTCCATCCAGTCGATGCCTTCCTGCAGAGTCGGCAGCCGGCGGATCGCCGGGTCTGTGGCCAGCGGTCCGAGCCTGGCCGCGACACGTGGCGAGAGGCCGGTCAGCACCAGCGCCACGCCGCGCGCCGCAGCCATCTGCCGCAGCCGGGTAAAGGCCATTGCGGCGGAGCTGTCGAGGCCGATGACTTCGCGGAAGTCGAGCAGCAGATGGGTGCGCCGCTCCGGCCCCGCCAGCTCGGCCCGCACCAGCTCGACGAGCCGGTTGGCCGTGCCGAAGAACAGGAAGCCTTGCAGGTGCAGGATCAGTCGCGCCGCGCCCGTCGCGTCGAGCGCCGCGCGGTCCTGCTCCGGCCGGGCGCGGTGGCCGGTCTCCACCGTGCCGTCGTAGCGGTTCCGGATCGGGGAGGCGTGGCCGTAGAGCGCGATGAAATGCCCGCAGGCGAGCAGCAGCCCGGCGATGAGGCCGACCAGGAAGCCAAAGCCGACGGTGACGCCGGCGACCGCCAGCACCTGCAGCCACTCGCCGAGGGAGAGATCGTGGCGCGACAGCATCACCCAGCGCAGCAGGAGGTCGACGCCGAGGAAGACGAGCAGGGCGCCGAGTACCCAGCGCGGCACCAGCCCAAGGGCCTGCGGCATCAGCAGTGGCAGCAGGCCGACGAGCAGGGCGCCGGCCACGGCCCCGAGCCGTCCGCCGCTGCCGGTACGCCAGAGCAGCAGGCTGCGGCCGGGCGAGATCAGGCCGAACAGCCCGCCGGCGGCGCCGGCTGCTAGTGCCGCGCCGCCGGCCACCCGCAGCTCCCGGTCGATCTCGGCATCCCGCCCGGTCGCCGCCTCGACGCCGCTGATGTTCATCAACAGGCCGATGGTCGCCACCAGCACGACCATCGGCAGGTCGGCCAGGTGCCGCTTGATGGCGCCCCAGTCGACCAGTGCGAGCACCGCCGGATCCCAGGGCATGGGTGGTGCCAAGCGGTCCGGCACCGCGGGCAGCCAGCCCGCCGCGGCCTGCGCCGGCAAGTCGGCCCCGAGCATGGCCGCGATGGCATGGTGCAGCAGCACGCCGCCGAGAATCAGCCATGGCAGGCAGAAGGCGCCGCGCTTCCGGCTGGTGACGAGGAGCAGCACGGCGCCGCCGGCCAGCGCCGCCGCGAGTGGCTTGTGCCGGTCCGGGTCGAGCAGGGCGGCGAGGCCCGGCATGCCCGCCGCGACGCCGGTCCCACCCGCAAGGAGAAACCAGCCGGAGGCGCCGAGGAAGCCGGCGATGACCGGGAAAGGCAGGAAGCGCACCAGGCGCCCCGCCCGGGCAAGGCCGAGGCCGCCCATGACCAAGCCGACGGTGAGCGTCGCCAGGACCAGCGAAAGCAGGGATGTCGCGGCCAGGGCGCCGGGGTCGGCGGTGCTCCGAACCTGCCATGCCAGCGGGGCGAGCGAGGCGGCGAGGATGGCGACGACATTGCTGTCGGGCGCGGAGACCGCGAACGGGATCGAGCTGAAGGCCGCCGTCAGCACGCCGGCGAGAACGCAGCCCACCAGCATGCTTGCCAACCCGATCCCATAGGCGGGCGCCAGGCCACCCGAAAAGACCAGCGCCGCGTAGGACATGGTGTAGGTGAGGGTGACCAGGGCGACGAGCCCGCCCGCCGGGACAGCCGCCAGGGTTCGGAACAGCGCGCCAGTGCGTGCCCCGCCACCGGCGGCAACCAAAGAGTCCATTCCAGGCGTTCCCGAGCCGGCGCGAAACACCGTCAGGCCGGCAGGGCTGCGGGCACGTCTCGCGTATACGACCCTAGAACGATTAAGATCAGCCGGAAAATATAGAAATGGTTACGGCAAGCTTCGCTTGTACGTGAGGGGTGGCGCGGCCCGGCGCCACCCCGCCGTGGGACTCAGCCGCGCGCCTTGGCCTCGCGGCGGCGCTTGTGCAGGACGAACTCGGTATAGCCGTTCGGCTGGGTCGCACCCTCGAAGACCAGGTCGCAGGCGGCCTTGAAGGCCGGGCCGTCGAACCCTGGCGCCATCGGCGTGTAGGCGGCATCGCCGGCATTCTGCTTGTCGACCACGACCGCCATGCGGCGCATCGTCTCCTCGACCTGCGGCTTGGTGGCGATGCCGTGGCGCAGCCAGTTGGCGATGTGCTGGGCCGAGATGCGCAACGTCGCGCGGTCTTCCATCAGTCCCACATCGTGCAGGTCCGGCACCTTGGAGCAGCCGACGCCCTGGTCGACCCAGCGGACCACGTAGCCGAGGATGCCCTGGGCGTTGTTGTCGAGCTCCGCCTTCACCGCGTCGGCCGGCCAGTTGGTGTCGGCGGCCAGCGGGATGGTCAGGATGTCGTCGAGCTTCGCCCGCGGGCCGCCAGCGACCAGCTCATCCTGTCGCGCCGACACGTCGACCTCATGATAATGCAGCGCATGCAGCGTGGCGGCGGTGGGGGAGGGGACCCAGGCGGTGTTGGCGCCGGCCTTCGGGTGGCCGACCTTCTGCTCCAGCATCTTCGCCATCTCGTCCGGGGCCGCCCACATGCCCTTGCCGATCTGCGCCCGGCCGCGCAGGCCGCAGGCCAGGCCGGTATCGACGTTCCAGTCCTCATACGCCTTGATCCAGGCGGCGCCGCGCATGTCGTTCTTGCGGATCACCGGCCCGGCTTCCATCGAGGTATGAATCTCGTCGCCGGTGCGGTCGAGGAAGCCGGTATTGATGAAGACCACGCGGTCACGCGCGGCGCGGATGCATTCGCGGAGGTTCACCGTGGTGCGGCGCTCCTCGTCCATGATGCCCATCTTCAGCGTGTCGCGCGGCAGGCCGAAGGCGTCCTCGACCCGGGCGAAGAGCTCGTTCGCCCAGGCCACTTCCTCCGGCCCATGCATCTTCGGCTTGACGATGTAGACGCTGCCGGCGCGGCTGTTCAGCTTCTTGCCGCGCAGGTCGTGCAGGGCGATCGCCACGCTGCACATGGCGTCGAGGATGGTCTCCGGCGTCTCCGCCCCGCCCGCGGTCACCACGTCGGTCATCATGTGGTGGCCGACATTGCGGACCAGCATCAGCGACCGGCCCGGCAGGGTCACCGCGCCGCCCGAGGGCTTCAGCCATGTACGGTCCTTGTTCAGGGCGCGGACCAGGGTCTTGCCGCCCTTCTCGAAGCTCGCCTCCAGCGTGCCGTTCATCAGGCCGAGCCAGTTGCGGTAGACCTCGACCTTGTCGGCGGCGTCCACCGCGGCGACGCTGTCCTCGAAGTCGACGATGGTGGTGACGGCGCTCTCCAGCACCAGGTCGGCGATGCCGGCCGGGTCGTCGCGGCCGATCGGGTGGTCGCGGTCGATCCGCAGCTCGGCATGCAGGCCGTTATGGACGAAGAGGATGGCGTCCGGCGCCGCCGCCTCGCCCTGGTAGCCGACGCATTGGCCGGGCTGCGCCAGGCCGATGCTGCGGCCATCCTGCAGCGTCACCGCCAGCGCGCCGGCGGTGATGGCATAGGCCTTGGCGTCGCGGTGCGAGGCGCCGCCGGCCAGCGGCGCCATCTTGTCCAGCACGCCGCGGGCGAAATCGATCACCTTCTTGCCGCGGGCCGGGTTGAAGCCCTTGCCTCGGGCGGCGCCGTCGGTGTCGGGGATCGCGTCGGTGCCGTAGAGCGCATCGTAGAGGCTGCCCCAGCGGGCATTCGCCGCGTTCAGCGCATAGCGGGCGTTGGACACCGGGACGACCAGCTGCGGGCCGGCGATCTGGCCGGATCTCGGGTCGATGCCGGTGGTGCCGACGGCGAAATCGGGGCCGGGAGGGACGAGGTACCCGATTTCCTGCAAAAGGCCTTGTAGGCGCCGAGGTCCACCGGCTTGGCCGGATGCGCCTTGTGCCAGGCATCGATCTTCGCCTGCATTGCGTCGCGCTTGGCCAGCAGCGCCGCGTTGCGCGGGGCGAGGTCCTTCAGGATAGCGGCGTAGGAGGTCCAGAAGCGCTCCGGCGTGACCCCGGTGCCCGGCAGGGCCTCCGTCTCGAGGAACGCGCTCAGGCTGCGCGCGACCGTCAGGCCCGCAATCTCGACCGTATCCGCCACTGACCGTCTCCGCTGCTGGATGCCCCGGCTGAGCCGGGAAAGCTGGGGCGTACCTAGGCGGAAACCCAGGTCGGCGCAAAGGGGGAGGACGGGCGGAGGGCTTCCGCCGGCCCCCGCCCGGGCGCAGATTGCCGCCGACTGGCCCAGGACAAGCGATGACCCCGACCGACCCCGCCCTGATGTCCGCCGAGACCCTGCTCGGCCTCTATGCCCGCCGGGCGCTCTCGCCGGTCGAGGTGCTGCAGGCGGTGCTGCAGCGGGTCGCGCTCTACAACCCTTGGGTCAATGCTTTCGCCGCCATGAACCCACAGGCGCTGCGCCAGGCGGGGGAGAGCGAGGCGCGCTGGATGGCTGGGCGGCCGATCGGCCCACTGGACGGCGTGCCGGCGACGGTGAAGGACCTGCTGAACCTGGCGGGGTTCCCGACCCGGCGCGGCAGCAAGACCACGGATGCGACGCCGGCGACCGAGGACGCGCCCGCGGTCATGGGGCTCAAGCAGGCCGGGGCGGTGATCCTCGGCAAGACCACCACCACGGAATTCGGCTGGAAGTCGCCGGGCGACTGCCCGCTGCACGGCATCACCCGCAATCCCTGGAACCGCGAACGCACCGTCGGCGGCAGCAGCAGCGGCGCCGGCGCGGCCGGGGCGGCCTGCTTCGGGCCGCTGCATATCGGCACCGATGCCGGCGGCTCGGTCCGCATCCCCGCGGCCTTCTGCGGGCTGGTCGGATTGAAGCCCAGCTTCGGCCGGGTGCCGCAATGGCCGCTCGGCGCCTTCGCCAGCGTCGCCTGCGCCGGCCCGATGACCCGCACCGTGCGGGACAACGCCCTGATGTTCTCGGCGATGGCACAGCACGATTTGCGCGACCCCTTCAGCCTGCCGGACGAGGCGCAGGACTGGCGGCGGGGGATCGAGGACGGCGTGGCCGGGATGCGGGTGGCGCTGGTCCGCCGCCTCGGCTTCGAGCCGCCGCTGGACGCGGACGGGGAGGCGGCGCTGGCGGGGGCGGCGAAGCTGCTGGAGGAACAGGGCGCCATCGTCGAGGAAGCCAGCCCGGACCTGCCCGACACCCGCGCCATCTTCGGCCGGGTCTGGGGCGTGGCGCTGGCCCGGCAGGTGGCGATGACGCCGGCCGAGAAGCGCCCGCTGCTGGATGCCGGGCTGACCGAGGTTGCCGAGCGGGAGGGCGGCATGCTGGCGACCGACTTCCTCGGCGCCGAGGCGCTCAGGATCGAGGCGGCGCATGCCATGGCCCGCTTCCACCAGCGCTACGACCTGGTGCTGACCGCCTGCACGCCTACCGCCGCCTTCGCCGCCGACCAGCCGACCATCCGCCCGACCGAGGCGCTGTGGCGCGACTGGGCGCCCTGGACCTTCGCCTTCAACCTGACGCGACAGCCGGCGATCAGCATGCCGATCGGCCTCGACGAGCACGGCATGCCCCGGGCGGTGCGTTGGCCGCGGCGCTCTACCGCGATGACCTGATTTTCCGGGCGGCGCGGGCGCTCGAGCGGGCGGCGGAACTGCCGCTGGCGCAGCCGGGCTGAACCTGCTTTTCACCGCGACGATTCAGGGAGGCTGAGGCCCATGCGGCTGGTGACGTTCAAGAAGCCCCAGAGGCTGGGGACCCATATCGGCGCGCTGCGCGAGGACGGCGCGGTGCTCGACCTGGCCGCGGCCGACCCGGCCCTGGCCGGCGGCCACATGCCCTCCTTCATCGCCGGCGGCGCGGCGGCGCTGCAGCATGCGAAGGACGCGGTGGCGCGGGCGCCGGTCGCCGAGGGCGCCGTGCTCTGCGCGCCGATCCCCCGGCCGCCGAAGAACGTCTTCTGCGTCGGCAAGAACTACCATGAGCATGCGAAGGAGTTCGCCGGCTCCGGCTTCGATGCCAGCAGCAAGGAGGTGGTGCCGGAAGCGCCGGTGGTTTTCAGCAAGCCCGCCACCGCCATCATCCCGACCGGGGAGACCATCCCGGCCCACCTGGATAGCAGCAACTCCACGGACTACGAGGGCGAACTGGCCGTGGTCATCGGCCATGGCGGGCGCGGCATCAAGGCGGCCGACGCACTGCGGCACGTCTTCGGCTACACCATCGTCAACGACGTCACCGCTCGCACCCTGCAGCACAAGCACCGGCAATGGGTGATCGGCAAGGGCATCGACGGCTTCTGCCCGATGGGCCCGGCGATCCTGACGGCGGACGAGGTGCCGGACCCGAAGGCGCTGCGCGTCATCACCCATGTGAACGGCGAGAAGCGCCAGGACGCCTCGGTCGCCGACCTGATCTTCGACATCCCGACGCTGATCGAGGCGATCTCCGCCGGCATCACGCTGGAGCCGGGCGACGTGATCGCCACAGGCACGCCGGTGGGGGTGGGCATCGGCTTCAACCCGCCGAAATTCTTGCAGAAGGGCGACGTAGTGCGGGTTGAGGTGCCGGGGATCGGGGTACTGGAGAACCCGGTGGGGTAACGCTTCCGGGGGCCTTCCTTGCTGGCTTGGGACCCGGTCGCCTTTCCGACTACCCTCCCGCTGCCGCCGGCAACGATCCGGCGGCAGCGGGAGGAAAACCCCATGCAAAGACGAACCCTGGCCCTTGCCCTGGCCGGCGCCGCCGCCCTCGGCGCCGGCACGCAGGCCCGCGCCCAATCCGGCAGTTGGACTGCACTCTTCAGCGGCGAGGACCTCGCCGGTTTCGACCGCATTGGTAATGCCAACTGGCGGGTCGAGATGGGCGAGATCGTCGCCGACCGCGGCAACGGTATGCTGGTGACGCGGCAGGCCTTCGGCGACTTCACCCTGCGGGTGGAGTTCTGGGTCGACGCTGCCACCAACAGCGGCATCTACATCCGTGCCACCGATCCGGCCAACGTCACCGCGGCCAATGCCTACGAGGTCAATATCTGGGACGAGCGGCCGGACCCGAAATACGGTACCGGCGCCATCGTCGACGTTGCCGCGGTGGACCCGATGCCGCGGGCCGGCGGCCGCTGGAACCTCTACGAGATCACAGCCAAGGGCGACAGCTTCACGGTCGCGCTGAACGGCCAGGTGACGGTGAACGGCGCCCGCAACGGCAAGCATGCCTCGGGGCGGATCGCGCTTCAGCATGGCGACGGCGTGAAGGACTCCAATGGCGTGGCGAACGACCGCGGCGTGGTGCGCTTCCGCAAGGTGGAGATCCGCCCGGCCTGACGCGGCAGGCGCTTCCCAGGACGGCGACTTGCGGCGATGAAGGCGGGACCAAACGGGAGGATCGTCATGCACCGCCGCACCCTCGTCGCCGGCCTCGCGGCCACCGGCCTCGCCCCTGCCGCGCGGGCACAGGAATTCCCCGGCCATGCCGTGACCATGGTCGTTGCCTTCCCGCCCGGCGGGCAGGGCGATGTGGTGGCACGGCCAGTGGCGGCGGGGCTGGAGCGGCTGTGGAAGCAGCCGGTGCCGGTGGTGAACCGCGCCGGCGCTTCGGGCGAGATCGGCTATGCCTCCATCGCCCGGGCGCCGGGGGATGGCTATGCGCTGCTGATGGGTCTCTCCTCGCTCGCGGTGATCCCGGAGGCGGCGCGGCTCTTCGGCCGCACCCCGGCCTATGAGATCGACCAGCTGGCGCCGATCGCGCTCTTCACCGCCGACCCGACCTTTCTCGCGGTGCCGGCGGCGGCGCCCTGGCGGACGCTGGAGGAATTCGTCGCCGATGCGCGGGCGCGGCCGGGGGCGATCTCCTATTCCTCCTCCGGCAATTACGGCGCGCTGCACCTGCCGATGGCCATGCTGACCACGGCGGCGAAGCTCGACCTGCTGCACGTGCCGTTCCAGGGCGGCGGGCCGGCGCTGACCGCGCTGCTCTCGAACCAAGTGCAGGCGATGACCAGCGGGCCGGGGCCGATCACCCCGCACCTGAAATCCGGGGCGCTGCGGGTGCTGGCGAGCTGGGGGGCGAAGCGCATCCCGGGCTTCGAGACGGTGCCGACGCTGCAGGAACGTGGCTTCGAGGGGATCGAATACTACATCTGGGCCGGGGTCTTCGCCCCGGCGACCACGCCCGCCCCGCTGCGCGAAGCACTGCGCCAAGCCATGGCGGCCGCAGCGCGCGACCCGGAGGTGCAGCGGGCGCTGGCGGCCGGCGGCAATGCGCTGGACTACCGCGACGGCGCCGCCTTCGAGGCCTTCTTTCGCGAGGATACCGCGCGGCTGGTCAAGGCGGTGCAGCGGATCGGCCGGATCGAGTAGGGGTTGCCAGCCCCGGCCCGCGGTTCCAGGCTTTTCGCCCGATCCCACCGGAGCGCAGCATGACCGCCGAGAGCCCCGAATCCGCCATTACCGCCTGGCTCGCCACCCAGCAGGAGGCGATGCTTGGCGTGCTCGAGGCCATGGTGAACACCGATGGCGGCAGCTACGACAAGCCGGGCGTCGATGCCGTGGGTGCCATCGTCCAGCGCTTCATGGCCGAGCAGGGCATCCCGGTCGAGGTGGTGCCGCGCGAGAAGCATGGCGACTGCCTGAAGGCCCGGGTCGAGGGCGGCGAGGCGCTCAACAGCGGCAACATGCAGCGGTCCATCGTCATGATGGGCCACCGCGACACGGTCTTCCCCAAGGGCGAGCCGACCCGGCGCCCCTTCCGGGTCGATAACGGCATCGCCACCGGTCCCGGCGTCGCCGACATGAAGGCCGGCCTCGTGATGAACATGTTCGTCCTGGCCGCCTTCAAGAAGTTTGGCGGCGCGCCCGGCCCGCTGCTCGGCCTGTTCACCGGTGACGAGGAGATCGGCAGTCCGGAGGGACGTGAGGTGATCGAGGCGACGGCGCGCGAGGCCCGCGTGGTGTTCAATCCGGAACCCGGCCGGCCCAGTGGCGGCGTCGTCACGGGACGCAAGGGCGGCGTCTTCTCGGTCTTCGACATCGAGGGCAAGGCGGCCCATTCCGGCGGCAATTTCGAGGCCGGGATCAGCGCCATCGGCGAGTTGGCGGCGAAGGTAACCGCGCTGCATGCGCTGACCGACCTCAAGCGCGGCATCACCCTGAATGTCGGGCTGGTCTCCGGCGGGCAGAGCGTCAACACCGTCGCCCCCTGGGCGCAAGGCCAGATCGACCTGCGCTATGTCGAGCCCGCAGACCGCGACGAGGTCATGGGCAGGATCCACGAGATCATAGCCCGCAGCTATGTACCCGGCACCAGGGCGACGCTGACCATCCGCGGTGAATTCCTGCCACTGACCCAGACGCCGGCGGCGGCCAAGCTCTTCGGCATGTATGTCGACGCGGCGAAGGAAAGCGGCCTGACGGTCACCGGCGAGTTCTCCGGCGGCTGCGCCGACAGCGGCTTCACCGCGGCGGTCGGCGCGCCCACCATCTGCGCCGTCGGCCCGGTCGGCGGCAAGGCGCATAGCCCCGAGGAATACCTCGAGGTCGCCAGCCTGGTGCCGCGCGCCCAGGCTATGGCGCGGGCGATCCTGCGGCTCGACCGGGCGGGGCTGTGACCGCCGCCGGGCCTCGCATTACATACATGTAATCCGTACTTGGCCCCAGCGTGAGCGGCACCGGATGGGCCGGTGCCGCGCGCTAGGGGCCAACCATGTTCGGGATGTTCAAGTCGCAGTCCGCCTCGCTCGACCTCAATCCGCGGACCTGCCTCGTCGTCTCGCTGATCTATTGCATGGGCGCGGACGGGGAGATGGACGAAGAGGAGATCGGCCACCTCGTCTCCGTCCTAGGCCGCGGCGCGACGCGCGAGCAGATGAACGCCGCGCTGCGCTATGTCCGCGCCACCGAGCCGTACCAGTTCCTGACGGACAGCAACGCCCGGCTGCGACCGGCCCAGAAGCTGTGCATCATCCTCAACATGATCGACAGCGCGATGAGCGACGGCGAGGCCGAGCAGGGCGAGCAGCGGTTGGTCGTGCAATCTCGCCGAGGCATGGGGCGTCTCTCAGGCGGCGCTGGAGCCGCATTTCCGCACGCTGGTCGCCAAGAATGACCGCGCGGTGCTCGACCGGTGAGGTCAAGCGGCAGGGCGCTTGCGCCCTGCCGCGGGCGATGCCAGCCTTTGCCGCAGTGCAACAGGCCAGGTTTTCGATGCAGTTCGCCTATTTCAACCTGATGTCGATGAACCACCCGGGCGAGACTCCCGCCCAGGTGCTGGCGGACACCGTCCGTCAGGTGCGGCTGGCGGAGGAGCTTGGGCTTCGACGCGACCTGGTTCGCCGAGCACCACTTCTCCAATGCCTCGGTCTGCGCCTCGCCCTTGATGATGGCCATGCACTGCGCGGCGGTGACCAGCCGCATCCTGCTCGGCCCTGCCGTCGTGGTGCTGCCGCTGCACCACCCGCTGCGGGTGGCGCAGGAAGTGGCGATGCTGGACCAGATCAGCGGTGGCCGGGTGCTGCTGGGCTTCGGCCCGGGCCACCAGCCGCATGAGTTCCGCAGCCTGCAGGTGCCGCTCGAAAGCCGCTACGCACGGCTGCTGGAGGGCTGGGACATCGTCGAGCAGGCGCTGACCACCGGCCGCGTCAATCACCTGGGCGAGCACTACCGGATCGAGGACACCCCAGTTGCCGCCTGCACCCTCTCTGGGCGGATGCCGCCGATGTTCGTCGCCACCGCGACCCCGGCCGTGCTGGCGCGCGGCGTGCAGGCCGGCGCCACGCCGATGATCAGCCAGGGCTACCGCACCGGCGCCCAGGCGCTGCCGATGCGGCAGGCGCTCCTTGAGGCCTGGGAGGGTGTCGGCGGGGCGGAGCCGCTGCCGCTCGGCATCCAGCGCTACCTCTTCGTCACCGAGGATGCCGCCGAGGCGCGCCAGGCGGCCGAGGGGCTGCTGGCCCTGGCCCGCAACACGCTGGCGCTGCGCGCCGCGCTGCCGGCGCGGGACGGCGTCCATCTCCGCCCCGTCCCCTTCGCGGGCGAGCCGACGGTTCCGTGGCTGCTGGAACACGGGCTGATCGGCGCCCCGGCCAAGATCGCCGAGCAAATGGCAGGCGACATGCGGCTGCTGCGGCCGACCCATTACAGTCTCTACATGGGCTTCACCGGCCTGCCCGGCGCGGCCGTCGAGCGTTCCCTTACCCGTTTCGGGAAGGAGGTGCTGCCGCTGCTGCGCGCCGCGGCGGCCCCGCCCGAGGGGATGGCCGCCCTAGCCCGTCTCGACCGCTCTGGATGGAGACACCCGGGGCGTGAGGCGGCGGCTTATCGAAGCCGGCCCGCGGGTTCGCCACCGCGGCCCTTGCGTCACCGCCCCTGTCCGGTGAACAAGTCCTCCGCATGGTACGAAAGTGTACAATCGACCGGGCAGAGGCCGACGCGGTCGCCCTGTCGAAGGGCTGGCTGGCGATGCAGTCGCCCAGGTTCCAGGCCGCGCTGCTGGCCCGCGCGGAGCTGGTCACCTTCCGGAAGGGCGAGGATGTCTTCCGCACCGGCGACGGCCCGGGCGGCATCTACGGCGTCGTCGCCGGGTCCTTCGGCACCTATCCGATGACGCCGGAGATCGGGCCGGTGCTGTCGCATATCCTGCATCCCGGACTCTGGTGCGGCGACGGCCCGACCCTCGGTCGCGCCACCCGGCTGCTGACCGTGCGGGCGATGGAGACCTCGGCCGCGCTTCACCTGCCGATCGAGGCGGCGCGGGAGATGATGGCCGCGGATCCCGAGGCCGCCCGCAGCATCGGCCTGATCGGGCTAAACGGCATGCGCGTCGCCATCCTGAACGTCCTGCATCTGACGATCCGCCGGGTGGACCGGCGGATCGGCGCGACCCTGCTGCGGGTCACCGGGGCGATGGACGGGGAGACGTTGGAGGTCACCGGCGACATCCGGCTGACCCAGACGGAGATCGCCCGCATGGCGAATGCCTCCCGCAATGGGGTCAACCGGTCGCTGGCGCAGTTCGAGGCGGCGGGCTGGGTTCGGCTCGGCTACAACCGCATCGCGATCCTCGACCCGCACGCGCTGGCGGCGTTCGCCTTCGCGCGATAGCCGCCTCAGGCCGCCAGCTTCAGGTGGCTGCGGCAGGCCATCAGCGGCTGGACGTGCTGGCCGAACTTGTCCATGCCCTGGAGAAAGTCGTCGAAGACCAGCATGAGCCCCTTGGTCCCGGGCATCGCCGCCGCCTCGTCCAGCATGCGCGCGACATTCGCGTAGGAGCCGACCAGCGTGCCCATGTTGAAATTGATGGGCGAGGGCGCGCGCTTGATCGCCGCGGCCATCGAGGTGTCGTGCGCCGTGGTGTCGGCCGCGGCATGGCCCAGCAGGTGCTGCAGCGCTTCCCGGTCGGCGCCGCGGTTGTACAGGTCCCACTTGGCCAGCGCCGCCTCGTCGGTCTCCTCGGCGATGATGGTGTAGAGGATGTAGGAGCCGACATCGCGGCCGGTCTTCGCCGCATGCTCCATCATCCGCCGCGGCACCCCGGCGCATTTGGTCGGCTCGTTCACGCCTTCCCCGAGCGCGAAGTTGAAGTCGCAATAGGTCGCGGCGAATTCCATCCCGCGGTCCGATTGCCCGGCCGCGACGAGCTTCATCGGCACCTGCGGGCGCGGCGAGAGCCTGCACTGGTCCATCTGGAAGAACTCGCCCTTCAGGTCGGAGGTGCCGGTCTCCCAGAGCTCCTTCATGATCCGCACATATTCGGTGCTATACTCGTAGCGCTTGCCGAAATGCGCGTCGCCCGGCCACAGCCCCATCTGGCTGTATTCCACCTTGTGCCAGCCGGAGACGATGTTCACTCCGAAGCGGCCGCCGGAGATGCTGTCGATCGTCACCGCCATGCGGGCGACGATCGCCGGCGGGATGGTCAGCACGGCGGTCGAGGCATAGAGCCTGATCCGGCTGGTGATCGAGGCGAGGCCGGCCATCAGGGTGAAGCTTTCCAGCCCATGGTCCCAGAACTCGGTCTTCCCGCCGAAGCCGTGCAGCTTGATCATCGACAGCGCGAAGTCGAAGCCGTAGCCCTCGGCCTTCTGCACCACCTGCTTGTTCAGCTCGAAGCTCGGCATGTACTGCGGGGAGGTGGCGGAAATGATCCAGCCGTTGTTGTTGATCGGGATGAAGACGCCGATGTCCATGGCACGACCCCTGCTGCGATGACCCGGTGCGGGACAACCCCGTGCAGGGCAGCAATCGGCATGCCAGGATGCGGCGGAGCGGGAGATCAGGCATGAGCAGCGAAGCGCCCAAACCCTGGGAGTGGCCGGAAGCGGAATGGCGCCGCATTGTCGGCAATGCCCGCGCCGGCCGCAGCCTGGCGCCGAAATCCTGGCCGGGCAGGGCGCGCGCTGCTGCGTCACGCTTTCCTTCGACGCGGACCATGAAACGATTCCGCTGCGCGACGCCGATATGAGCCCGATGCGGATCAGCCAGGGCCAGTACGGCAACCGCCGCGGCGTGCCGCGCATCCGCGCGCTGCTGGCGAAGCACGGGCTGCGCGCCAGCTTCACTACCCCGCGGTCTCGGCGCTGCTGCACCCCGAGGAGATCCGCGCCGTGGCCGACGAAGGCCATGAGATCGGCATCCATTCCTGGATCCACGAGGCGAATACCGCCCTGCCGCCGGGTGTCGAGCGCGATCTGACCTTCCGCGCCACGGACGTGCTGGAGAAGCTTTCCGGCCGCCGCCCCGTCGGCATCCGCACAGCCAGCTGGGATTTCTCCATCGACACCATGTCGATCATCCGCGAGCTCGGCCTGCTCTATGACAGCAGCCTGATGGCGGACGACGACCCTTACGAGCTGCTCGACCATGGCGAACCGACCGGGATTGTCGAGCTGCCGCCCGAATGGATCCGCGACGACGCACCCTATTTCAACTTCGTCCGCTTCAGCGCGCTGCGCCCTACACGCCGCCCTCGGGCGTCGAGGAGGTGTTCCGCGCCGAGTTCGATGGCGCCTACGCCGAAGGCGGGATGTTCCTGCTGACCATGCACCCGCATGTCATCGGCCATCGCAGCCGCATCGCCCTGCTGGACCGGCTGATCCAGCACATGAAGGCCAAGGGCGATGTCTGGTTCGCCACGCATGAGGAGGTAGCGCGCCACGTGAAGGCCGCGGCGGAGGCGTGAGCCCCGCCGCAGGGGGATCAGCTCTGCACGATGTTGAACTGCCGGGCGATCCCGGTCCAGATGCCGATGTCCTCCCGCATCACCGCGACGAAGTCGGCGCCGAGCGGCGTCGGCTTGCGCGGCAGCGTCGCCAGCTCCTCGCAGCGCTGCTTCAGCACCGGCGTCTCCAGCAGCGTCGGGATCAGCGCCGTCATCTTCTCGGCGATCGGCTCCGGCAGGCCCTTCGGTGCCGAGAGGCCGAGCCACTGGCTGGAGGTCAGCCGGCCGAAGCCCTGCTCGGCGAAGGTCGGCACCTCCGGCAGTTGCGGCAGACGCTGCGGGGAGGAGATGCCGAGGCAGCGCAGCGTGCCATCCTTCAGCATCGCCACGTTGGTGGTGACCGGGTCGATCATGCTCTCGATCGTGCCGGCCATCAGGTCCTGCATGGCCGGCGCGCTACCGCGATAGGGCACGTGGTCGAGGTTGCGGGCCTGCGCCTCCGCGCCCAGCATCACGCCGAGCAGGTGCGGCGCCGAGCCGATGCCGGAGGAGCCGTAGCGCACCGGCGTCGCCTTCGCCGCGGCCAGGTAGTCGGCCAAGGTCCTGTAGGGCGAGCTCGCCTTGACGATGAGGACGTTCGGCGCCTCGACCAGCATGCCCAGATGGGTGAAGTCGGCGACGGGGTCGAAGGGCAAGGTCGGCAGCGTCGCGGTCGAGAAGACCTGCACCGAGGCATGGCTGACCAGGAAGGTGTAGCCATCCGCCGGCGACTTGGCAACGAAGTCGGTGCCGATGACGCCGCCGGCGCCGGCCCGGTTCTCCACCAGCACGGTCTGGCCCAGCGCGGCCGCCATCGGCGGGGCAATGAGGCGGGAGATTGTGTCGACCAGCCCGCCTGGCGGAAATTGCGCGACCAAGCGGATCGAGCCGCGGCTTGGCCAAGCCCCGGGCTGCGCCCGGACTACGGCGGGCACAGCGAGGGCGGCGAGGCCCAGCAGGTGGCGACGTTGCATGCTCTGCGCTCCTTTGCGGCAAGGGGCAGGGCGGCTTGCCTTCGGATTACGCAGCGGTAATCAAAAGGCCGGCGTTCCGCCCTGGCTACGGGCGGAGTTGCAATGGGTGTGCCGCAATTCAGGACGGCATGGCGGGCGGGCTCAGCCCGCAGCCACCGCCGCGCTCCAGGGGCTGGCGGCGTCGCTGATGCCGACCACGCCCTCCGGCCCGCGCCGGATCAGGTTGGGGCAGGCGAAGTTGATCGGCATGACGCCGTGCTCCAGGAGTTCCACCTCGCCCTCGGCGCGGAGCGCGGCAAGCACGGCCTCCGGCAGCCGCCGGTCGGCGCCGATGCCGCTCGGGCCGGAGACGTCGATCCGCGGGTGGTGCGCGGCGGACTCCACCTCCATGCCGAAATCGGCGACGAAGGAGAGCAGCTGGAAGACAGAGGCCATGATCCGTCGGCCGCCCGAGGCGCCGACCGCGATCTCCGGCTGGCCGCCAGTGGCGGCGATCACTGGGCACATGTTGTTCAGCGCCCGCTTGCCCGGGCCGATGGCGTTGGGTGTGCCGGGGACGGGGTCGAACCACATGACGCCGTTGTTCATCATGATGCCGGTGCCCGGCAGCATGACGCGCGAGCCCATCGAGGAGAGCAGCGTCGTGGTCATCGCCACCATCATCCCGTCCTTGTCCGCGACGGTGATGTGGGTGGTGCAGCTGTCAGCGCCCTTGGGCTCGGCATCGCCAAGGCCGGCCAGCCGCTCGGCATAGGCATCCTGCATGGCGCGGGCGAGGCGGCCGTACCAGGCAGCCGAGGGCTCGGCCCCGGCCCAGTCGGCATCGGCCATGCCGTCCAGCACGCGACGCAGGGTCGGCGCCGCGGTCAGGCCGTTGACCAGCATCAGCTCCGCCCGCGCCAGGGCACGGCGACCGAGGGCAGGATGCGGGCGCGGCAGGCGGCGAGGTCGGCGGCCGAGAGGAAGCCACCGATCGCCTTCACGTCGGATGCGATCTGCGCCGCGATCTCGCCCTCATAGAGGTCGCGGAGCCCGGCCTGCTGCAGCCGCTCGAGCGTCGCGGGCAGGTTGCCGAGGGTGAAGTAGCCGGGGCTGCCCTGGTAGGGCGGCACCGGCGGCAGGCCGTTCGGCAGGTAGACCCGGGCGCTTTCCGGATACAGGCGCAGCACCGCCGCCGAGGAAGCGACCTTCAGCGTGGTGTACCAGTCCTGCGGCAGGCCGCGCCTGGCCAGCGCCACCGCCGGGGCCAGCACGTCGCGGATCGGCAATCGGCCATGCGTCTCGTGCAGCAGGGCGTAGCCAGCGACCGCCGAGGGTACGACGAAGGAGAGCGGGCCGTGCACGTTGCGGTCGCCCTCGACCTCCGGCCAGGGAAACAGGTCGCGCTTCATGCCGCCGGTCAGCGGATAGGCGCTGGGGTCGAGCCCAGCCGGGGAGATGGGGCCGAAGTCGAAGGTCTCGGCCTGCGTCATGCCAGGCTTCATCGCCTGCGCGAAGCCGATGCCGCCCAGGCCGGGATTCCAGGGCTCCAGCGCGGCGAGGGCGAAGGCGGTGGCGACCGCGGCATCCGCCGCGGTGCCGCCGGCCTCCAGCATCAGGGCGCCGGCCTCGGCCGCCGCCTTGACCTGGGAGACGACCATGCCGCCCCCGCCGCGCGCCGCGGGCTTCCGCAGCTGCCAATTCTGGGTCACGTGCGGGGCGGGGAAATCCGGCATGTCTCGGGCTCCGGCGAGGGGTCTCGCCGGTATGGTCCCGCCGCGCCGGGGCGGCGGCAAGCCCCCGGCTTGGATGACGCCGTGCCGGGGAAGTCCCGTATGGCCGCCGATGCGCGCTTCGGTCGGCCGGGCGACTGGAGCCGCGCTGTCAGCCGGCCGGTTGGCTGCGTCGCTCGGCGACCAGGGTCTCGAAGTCGAGCTCGCCATGCTGCTCGATATGGGCGACCAGCATGGCCAGCGCGCCGGTCTCGTCGCCGCTCTCGAGCGCCTCGACCAGGTTGTAGTGCTCATCGCTTTGCGGCGCACTGTCGCGCAACTGCAGCGCGAGGCCCCAGACAACGGCGAGCTGCCGCGCCAGGCTCTGCCACAGCGCCAGCAGCGGCGGATTGCCCGCAGAGCGGCAAAGCTCGCCGTGGAATTCCTGCTCGGCCAGCACGTGCAGCGCTGGGTCGCTTGCCCGCGTCGCATCGGCGAAGGCGTCGGCCGCGCGGCGCAGACGGTCGAACCGCTCCGGCCCGCCGGGCTGGGCCAGTGCCTCGCGCACCGCCAGGGTCTCGAGCGCCAGCCGGACCCGCATCAGGGCGGCAACGCCCTTGTTGCTGACCTGCATGAGCCGCATGCCCTTATAGGGCGTGCTGACCACGATTCCCTGGCTTTCCAGCAGGCGAAGCGCCTCCCGCACCGGGACCCGGCTGATGCCGAGGTCGCGGGCAATTTCGGCCTCGACCAGCCGGTCGTCGGGCAGGAATATTCCGCGGGCTGCGCCGGCGACAATTGCCTCGGCCGCTTGCTCCACCATTGTGCGCGGCTGAACCGGCACGAGGCGACGCTGATCCGTACCGGAGGAGATGATTCCCACCGGCGCGCCGGCGCGCCGCGGTGGTCCCGAACTGCCACAGACATAGCTCCCGTCCCGCTCGCGAACCTGAGAAGTGTAAATTCAACTTACTGGTTTGGGAAGCAATGCCGTGGCTGCGCGACACTTGGCGGGGTGACTGCCTTCTCCTAACTGTCGCGCTTGAGGGCCTTCCGTTAT
Organism: Dankookia sp. P2; assembly: GCF_050632255.1. Lineage (NCBI taxonomy): Bacteria > Pseudomonadati > Pseudomonadota > Alphaproteobacteria > Acetobacterales > Roseomonadaceae > Dankookia > Dankookia sp. P2. The sequence continues at coordinate 5,268,575 of NZ_CP192581.1, forward strand.
TTCAACCAAAAGTTGTATACCGGATCCTGGTCCTGTCGGCAAGCAGCCGTTCACGTGCTCGCGAGGAAAATGGGATACAATATGTGACGTACTCGGTACAACGCAGGGCTGTAGCGAACCGCGTCTCATGAGGCCAAATCTTGTGTGACGCCCAAGACACGGTTCCGTCGGAAAGCTGCAAAGCAGCCGCTTCCGCCAGCGTCCCCACGCGCCCAATCCGTCGGGAAGAGCCCGTCCGGGCAAGAATCGGTGCCCAGATCGCCCCGGCAGCAACCGCATCGACCCACCCGTTGGCTGTGGCCTGGCCTAGCCACCCGGCCCCGATGCAGGCCGTGCCAGTCCGCAGCGGCCAGGCTCGCGCCGCTTCCTGGGCTTCTTTTCCGGGCAGGCACGACCCGCTGCCCGGCTGTGGGGGTGCGTCAGTCCTTCCAGGGGCGACGCACCCAGAGCCGCTGCAACAAGGCGAGGTCGGCCGCCATCATGGCCGCGTACTCCTCGCCGATCAGTGGCCGCAGCGGCAGGTTCAGCCTGGCCGCCTCGGCGGCGAAGCCGGGATCCGTGAGGGCGTCCCGGAAGGCCTCGCGCAGCGCGTCGCGGATCGGCGCCGGGATGCCGGGTGGCCCGGCGATGCCACGGGCGCTGCCGCCCAGGATGTCGAAGCCCTGTTCGCGGAAGGTTGGAATCCCGGGCGCCGCCTCCCACCGCTTCGGCCCGGCCTGGCCAAGGCAGCGGATCCTGCCCTCCCGCAGCAGGGTGAGGCCCTCTCCCATGTTGAAGCTGCCGATTGGCAACCTGCCACCGAGCAGGTCGCGCAGCGTCGGCGCGGTGCCGTTGTAGGGGATGTGGATCAGCCGGGTGCCGCTCGCCTCCTCGAAGGTGAGCTGCAGGATATGGTCGTCCGACCCCACCCCGGCGGTGCCGACGCCGAAGCTCTCCGGCTGCGCCCTGGCCGCGGCGGCGAGGTCGGCCAGATCTTTCCATGGGCTGTCGGGATGCACCCAGAAGGCCGCCGGGTCGTCCACCACATTGGCGATGTAGGTGAACTCGGCTGGCCGATAGCGGGGCGAGCGCTCGACGCTGATGGCGATCATCGCCGTGTTGGTGGCGGCGCCAAGGGTATAGCCGTCCGGGGCGGCGTTGAAATTCGCCTCGAACCCAAGCTGGCCGCCGGCGCCGGGGCGGTTGGTGACGACGAAGCGGGCGCCCGGCAGGCGCGGCGCCACCTGCGCCAGGATGCCGCGTACCATCGTGTCCACGCCGCCGCCGGCCGGGAAGGGGACGAAGACCTCGATCGGCCGGGCGGTGGGCCAGGGGGCGGCGGATTGCGCCTGGGCCACCGCAGGTGCGGCGAGCAGGGCGGGCAGCGCGGCGAGCGCACCGCGTCGGGTCGGCATTGGCTGGAAGCTCCCTCGGCTATCCCTGCTGTGGGATTTTCCCGAAGGGTGCGGTACCCCCTGCTTCAAGCGCAAGGGCATGAGGCGGCGATGACACCGGAAGACCGGGCGGAATTCGGGATCGAGGGCGATTGGCCGGTCGGGCGGCGGCACCGCATCCGCTGGTCGGAATGCGACGCGCTCGGGCATGCGAACAACGTCGCCTACCTCACCCTCTGCGAGGATTTGCGTGTCGGCCCCGGCTGGTCGGCGCTGGGCGGCACCTTTGCCCCTGGCTCGGTCAGCCCGGTCGTGGCCCAGCTGGAGGCGCGCTACCTGAAGTCGCTGGTCTTCGAGGAGGAGGCGATGGTGACGCTCCGCTTCGCCGCGGTGAAGCGGACCAGCTTCGTGCACGAATACGCGGTGTGGCGGCAGGGCCTCTGCTTTTCCTGCCGCACCGTGCTGGTGGCGGTGGACCAGGCGACCGGCGCGCGGGTGCCGGTGCCGCCGCCGATCCGCGCGGCGATGCTGGCGGCCGGCGCAAAGGACGAGGCGGGGTGACGCCCGGCGCGACGCCGCCCTAGTCTTCCGGCGAAACGTCCGGAACAGGAAGCCACCCATGCCCGTCATGCAGGTCCGCGGGGTCAACCTCGTCTACGAGATGCTGGGCGATAGCGGCCCGGTGGTCACGATCTCCCCGGCGGCCGGCGTGGCCTCGGCTCCGACCGGGCGCTCGGCCTGCTGCTGGCTGAGGCCGGCTACCGCGCCCTGGTCTATGACCGGCGCAATACCGGCGGCTCCGACATCGCCCTCGACGGCGACTCCGAAAGCCATGAGCAGGCGGAGGACCTGCTGGCCTTGCTGCAGGCGCTCGGCACCGGCCCGGCCTATGTTGCCGGCTGTTCTTCCGGCGCCCGGCTGTCGCTGCTGCTCGCCCTGCACCATCCGGCGGCGGTGCGCGGCCTGCTGCTGTGGCGCATCACCGGCGGTGCCTATGCGGCGAAGCGGCTCGCCTTCAACTACTATGAGCAATACTTGGCCGCGGTGGAGCGCGGCGGTATCGAGGCGGTCTGCGAGACCGAGCATTTCGCCGCGCTGATCAAGGCGAACCCGGCCAACCGGGCGCGGCTGGAGGCCGTGGGCGCTGAGGCCTTCGCGGCGCGGATGCGGCGCTGGCTGGTCGGCTTCCACCAGGGCTCCGGCCATCCCGTCGCCGGCCTGGCACCGGAGGCGCTGCGTCGTATCGCGGTGCCCGCCGTGCTGGTCGCCGGCAACGACCGGGTCCACCCGGCGGAGGGAGCGCAATCGGCGCATCGCTGCATGCCGAACAGCGTGTTCCGCGAGGTGCTGACCACGCCGGTGGACGCCGACGTCGACTTCGCCGGGTGGGAGGCGGCGACGCCGCGCCTGGCCGCGGTCTTCATCGACTTCCTGCGTGACCAGGAAGCGCGCCGGGGATAGGCCATGCTGCGCCGGCTGAAGGACTGGGCGCGCGCCATCCGGCGCGATGTCCATGCCCTCTGGCTGGCGGCGCGCGACCCGCGCACGCCCTGGGCGGCGCGGCTGCTGGCCCTGCTGATCGCCGCCTATGCCCTCTCACCCATCGACCTGATCCCGGACTTCATCCCGGTGCTCGGCCTGCTGGACGAGGCGATCCTGCTGCCGCTGGCCATCCTGCTGGCGATCCGGCTCATCCCTGCGCCGCTGCTGGCGGAGTTCCGCGCCACCGCCGCGGCGGCCGAGGCGCGGCCGGGCAGCCGGGCGGGAGCGGCTTTCGTCGTTCTGGTCTGGCTGCTGGTGGCCGCGGGACTGGCCTGGTGGTTCTGGCCGCGGGCGGCGGCTTAGGTTGGGGAGGGAAAGGCATTCCCTCACCAAGCCCCACCCTTCTTCTCTTCTTGTGGGTCTGGCACGCGCGGCGTAGCGGGGTGAGCCTACGGCCGGCGCTACAACGCCACCACCAGGTCGATCTCGACCAACGCGCCCACCGCCAGCGCGGTGACGCCGACGCAGGTGCGCGCCGGCAGCCCGCCGGGTGGGAAACTTTCCTCCCAGACCGCGTTCATCGCGGGGTAGTCGCGGACGAACTCCGTCAGGTAGACCCGGGCGAAGACCGTGCGCTCCCATTGCCCGCCGCTGCCGGCGAGCACCGTCCGCAGGTTCTCGATCACCTGCCGGGTCTGCGGCTCGATCCCGCCCTCCATAAGCCGCATCCCCCGCCGGGCAGGGTCGGCATCTGGCCGGTGACGAAGAGGAAATTGCCCGCCCGCACCGCATGGCTGAAGGGCGCGACGCGCTGCGGCGCCTCCGGCAGCAGGAAGCGGGCGATCTCCAGCATTACAGGCCGCGCTCGGCCCGCGTCGCGGCCAGGTCGTCCTCGATGAAGGCCTGGACGATCTCCTCCAGGCTCTCCTGCTCGGAGAAGCCGTGCAGCCGGCGGGCGCGCTCCGCGGTGAAGCTGGCGGGCCAGGTGCCGACGATCGCCTCGATCGCCGCATCCGGCACGTGCTTGACCCGGGCCCGCGCCTCGGGCCCCGCCACCGCCTCCAGCGCGCTCAGCATCTTGCCCACCGTGGCGCTGCGGCCCGGCGGGTTGATCCCGCGGTCGAGGCCGAGCGGGCCAGTGTCCATCCCCATGGCGTGTAGGAACCAGTCGACCGCGCGGCGGGGCGAACAGATCCAGAGGGCGAATTCCTCCGGCACCGGCAACTCGGTCTCGAGCCCCAGCAGCGGCTCCCGCAGGATGGCCGAGACGAAGCTCGACGCCGCCTTGTTCGGCCGTCCCGGCCGGATGATGACGGTCGGCAGGCGGAGGCTGACCGCGTCCAGCATGCCGCGGCGGCTGGCATCCTGCAGCAGAAGCTCGGCCGCCGCCTTCTCCGCGCCATAGCTGTTGCCGGGCAGCTGGCGGGCATCGTCCTCCAGCCGCGCCTCCTGCCCGCCGCTGAAGCTGGCGACGGAGGAAGTGAAGACCACCCGGGGCGGCTTCGCCAGGGCGCGGCAGGCCTGCAGCACCGCCAGCGTCCCGTGCAGGTTCACCGTCAGGCCGAGATCGAAATCCGCCTCCGCCTGGGCCGAGACCACGGCCGCCAGATGCACCACCACGTCGGTGCCGGCGGGGATCGCGGCCTTCACCGCCTCGGCATCGGCGATGTTGCCGCCGAGGCAGCGGACCGGAAAGGCGGCCGAGACCGGGGCGGGCGCCACCAGGTCGAAGAGAGTGAGGCCGGTGACGGCTTGGCCGCCGAGCGCGCCGTCGGTCGCCAGCCGATGCGCCAGCTTGCGGCCGAGGAAGCCCCCGCCGCCCAGGATCGTGATCTGCATGGCGTCCTCCTTTTTCGCGCCGCGGCGCCCCGGCCCTGATGTCGCGCCTTGGCAGCATCGGCGCAAGCGGGCCATGGTCCGCCGCCATGACCATACCCCGACGTTCCTACCGCCTGCTGCTCAACCGCCATGCCGGGACCCCCGGCGTGGTCGTCCTGCCGGATGGCGGCTTCCGCCGCGCCAAGGCGGAGATCGCCTCCTGGCCCGGCTATGCGCCGACGCCGCTGCTGGCGCTGCCGGATGTGGCGACCGCCGCCCGGGTGGCGACGGTCCATTGGAAGGACGAGGGCGGGCGCTTCGGCCTCGGCAGCTTCAAGGCGCTGGGCGGGGCCTATGCGGTGATGAAGCTGCTGCAGGCCGAGCTGTCGCGCCGCGGCGCGGCCAATGCGGCGAGCGCCGAGGAACTGGCCGAGGGCAAGTACAAGGGAGGCGACCCAGGCCATCACCGTGACCTGCGCCACCGACGGCAACCATGGCCGCAGCGTCGCCTGGGGCGCCCAGCGCTTCGGCGCCCGCTGCGTCATCTTCGTGCACGAGACCGTCAGCCAGGGTCGCCGCGATGCCATCGCAAGATACGGCGCCGAGATCCGCGTGGTCCCCGGCACCTATGACGATGCCGTGCGCGTCGCGCAGCGGACCGCCAGCGCCGAGAACTGGTTCGTCGTCTCCGATACCTCCTATCCCGGCTATACCGAGGTGCCGCGCGACGTGATGCAGGGCTACCGGCTGATGGCCGACGAGGCGGCCGAGTCGCTGCCGGAGCCGCCGACCCATGTCTTCATCCAGGGCGGGGTGGGCGGCGTTGCCGCCGCCGTCTCGGTTCAGATGCGCGCCCGCTACGGCGCCAGCGCGCCGAAGCTGCTGGTGGTGGAACCGGAGAAGGCCGCCTGCCTGCTGGCCAGTGCCGAGGCCGGCCAGCCGACCGCGATCGAGGGCGAGCTCGACACCATCATGGCCGGCCTGGCCTGCGGCGAGCCGAGCCTGCTGGCTTGGCAGGAATTGGAACGTGCCAGCTTCGCCTGGATGGCGGTGCCGGACGACAGCGCGGTAGACTGCATGAAGCTGCTGGCCAAGCGCACCCCGAAGGTGGTGGCCGGCGAAAGCGCCGTCGCGGGCCTTGCCGCCCTGCTGCTGGCCGCCCGCGACCCCTTCGGCCGCAATGCCCTGGGGCTGGAGGAGGGCAGCCGCATCCTGCTCTTCGGCACCGAGGGGGCCACCGACCCGGAGCTCTACGCGAAGCTGGTGGGGTGATATTTCGGCGCGGCCGCTTGCCGCGGGGCTGCCGCTTCACCAATCTGACGCCAGGTTGTCACAGAAGCGCAACGCCCGGCGGGTACCAGCCGCCGCATCAATCGATGATCGGGGAGATCACGCCATGCATCGCCGTTCCCTGCTGGCCGGGGCCGCTGCCCTCGGCCTCTCCACGCCTTCGGTCGGCCGCGCCCAGGCCCGGACCGAGATCCAATTCTGGCACGCTATGCCCGGTGTCCTCGGCGAGACCGTCGCCGAACAGGTCAAGCGCTTCAACGACAGCCAGGGCGGCGTCACGGTCGTGCCGAGCTTCAAGGGCAGCTACACCGATGCAATGACCGGGGCGATCGCCGCCTGGCGGGCCGGCAACCCGCCGCATATCGTCCAGGTCTTCGAGGTCGGCACCGCTACCATGATGTCGGCCGGCCCGGCGATCCGCCCGGTGCACGAGCTGTTGGCCCAGTCGGGCGTCGTGCTCGACCCGAAGCGTTACCTGGCCGGTGTCCGCGGCTACTACAGTGACACCCAGGGGCGGCTGATCTCGATGCCGCACAACTCCTCCTCCGCCATCATGTGGATCAACCTCGACGCCTTCGAGAAGGCCGGGCTCTCGACCACCGACCTGCCGAAGACCTGGAAGCAGATCCGCGCCGCGGCGGAGAAGATCAAGGCGGCCAACGCCGCGCCGGTCGCCGTCACCACCTCCTGGCCCACCTGGGTGATGTTCGAGCAGATGGCGGCGATGCACGACGTGCGTTTCGCCACCCTGTCGAACGGTTTTGAGGGGCTCGGCGCCGAGCTGCGGCTGACCAGCCCGCTCTTCGTCAAGCAGGTCGAGTACCTGCTGGCGCTGCAGAAGGACGGCATGTTCCGCTACGGCGGCCGCGACAATGCCGCGGACGGGCTGTTCGTCTCGGGCGAGGCCGCCATCAGCTTCATGTCCTCCTCGCTGCGAGCCCGCGTCGGCAAGGAGGCCAAGTTCAAATGGGCCTCCGTCCCGCTGCCCTACCATGACGACGTGATCGCCCAGCCGAAGAACGGCGTGCTGGGCGGCGCCAGCCTCTGGACGCTCACCTCGAAGACCCGGACGCCGGCGGAGTACAAGGCAGTGGCGGAGTTCTTCCGCTCGATCTCCGAGGTCGACCAGGACCTCTGGTGGCACAAGACGACCGGCTACGTGCCGATCACCCTGGCGGCCTACGAGAAGGCCAAAGCTGAGGGCTACTACGCGCAGAACCCCGGGGCGGACGCCGCCATCCTGCAGCTCTCCCGCGCCGAGCCGACGCCGAACAGCGCCGGCTTCCGGCTGGGCGGGATGGTCGAGATCAGGAACATCATCCAAGAGGAGCTGGAGAAGGCGCTGCAGGGCCAGCAGAACGCCACCCAGGCGCTGGAGAATGCGAACCGGCGCGGCAATGTCGTGCTGCGGAACTTCGAGCGGGCGAACAAGGCCTGAGATCCCGGGGAAGGCTCTGCCTTCCCCGGACCCCATCCGCCAAAGGCCGAAAGGCCTCTGGACACCTCCAGCTTAGGCGCGCGATTTGGAACGGAAGGTCGTCTTTAACCAGAAGCTGCTGCCCTATCTGCTGCTGCTGCCGCAGATGGCGATCACGCTCGTCTTCTTCTTCTGGCCGGCGGGGCAGGCGGTCTGGTTCGCCTTCCTGCGGCAGGATGCCTTCGGCATCCGCACGACTTTCGTCGGGTTCGAGAACTTCACCGACCTCTTCGCCGACCCGCTCTACCTCTACACCATCCGCAACACCGCAGTCTTCTCGGCCGGTGTCACGGTGCTCGCACTAGCCGTGGCGCTGCTGCTGGCGGTGCTGGCGGACCGGCAGATCAGGGGCGCCGGCGCCTACCGCACCCTGCTGATCTGGCCCTATGCCATCGCCCCGGCCATCGCCGCGGTGCTGTGGATCTTCCTGTTCCACCCCAGCATCGGGCTGATCGGCCGGGCGCTGAACTGACGCCGGCCTGCCCTTCGACTACAAGCTGAACGGCAACCAGGCGATGCTCGTGGTGATCCTCGCCTCCGCCTGGAAGCAGGTCTCCTACAACTTCATCTTCTTCCTGGCCGGGCTGCAATCCATCCCGAAGGCGGTGCTGGAAGCCGCCGCCATCGACGGGGCACGCGCGGCGCGGCGGTTCTGGACCATCATCTTCCCGCTGCTCTCGCCCACCACCTTCTTCCTGCTGGTGGTCAACCTGGTCTACGCCTTCTTCGACACCTTCGGTGTCATCGACGCGCTGACCAAGGGCGGCCCGGCCAAGGCGACGGAGACGCTGATCTACCGCGCCTATGTCGACGGCCGCGTGAATCTCGACCTCGGCTCCTCCTCAGCCCAGTCCGTCGTGCTGATGCTCGTCGTCATCCTGCTGACCGCCATCCAGTTCCGCTATGTCGAACGCCGTGTCCACTACTGAGGCGCCGGCCATGGAGCGCCGTGGCGGTGCCTGGGTGACGCATGCGATCCTCGGGATCGGCGTCATACTGTTTGCCCTGCCGCTCTGGATCGTCCTGATGGGCTCGACCCATGACGCCGCCACGATCGGGCGCGGCGAGGTGCCGCTGCTGCCGGGCAGCCATGCGCTGGAGAACTACCGCGCCGCCTGGATCCAGGGCGGCACCGGGGTCGGCGTCGGCTGGATGCTGTGGAACAGCATGGTCATGGCGCTGTCGATCGCGGTCGGCAAGATCGCCATCTCGATCCTCTCGGCCTATGCGGTGGTCTTCTTCCGCTTTCCCGGCCGCCGGCTGTTTTTCTGGGCGATCTTCATCACCCTCATGCTCCCGGTCGAGGTTCGCATCTTCCCGACCTTCAAGGTGGTCTCCGACCTCGGCCTGGTGAACACCTATGCCGGGCTGATCATCCCGGTCATCGCCTCGGCCACCGCGACGCTGCTGTTCCGCCAGTTCTTCCTGACCATCCCGGACGAGTTCGTCGAAGCCGCCAAGATGGACGGCGCCGGCCCCCTCCGGTTCTTCTGGGACGTGGTGCTGCCGCTGTCGCGCACCAACATGGCGGCGCTCTTCGTCATCCTCTTCGTCTACGGCTGGAACCAGTACCTCTGGCCGCTGCTGGTCGCCACCTCGGCCGATGTCGAGACGGTGGTGATCGGCATGGTCAAGATGATCGGCTCCGAGTCCAATACCGAGTGGAACATCGTCATGGCGACCTGCGTGCTGGCGATGCTGCCGCCGGTCCTGGTGGTGATGCTGATGCAGCGCTGGTTCGTCAAAGGCCTCACGGATACCGAGAAATAATGGCCACGCTCGACCTCATGGACGTCCGCAAATCCTTCGGCGCGACGCAGGTGCTGCACGGCGTCGACCTGCATGTGGCGGATGGCGAGATGATCGTCATCGTCGGCGCCTCCGGCTGCGGCAAGTCGACCCTGCTGCGGATCGTCGCGGGGCTCGAGACCGCGACCAGCGGCCATGTGCGGATCGAGGGGCGGGAGGTCACTGGCCTCGAGCCCGCCGACCGCGACATCGCCATGGTCTTCCAGAACTACGCGCTCTACCCGCACATGACGGTCGCGCAGAACATGGGCTACGGCCTCAAGATCCGCGGCCTGCCGCGGGACGAGATCGCCCGCCGCGTCGCCGCGACGGCCGAGCTCATCGGCATCGGCCCCTTGCTCGACCGCCGGCCGCGCCAGCTCTCGGGCGGCCAGCGCCAGCGCGTCGCCATGGGCCGCGCCATTATCCGCGAGCCGAAGCTCTTTCTCTTCGACGAGCCGCTCTCCAATCTGGACGCCAAGCTCCGCGTCCAGATGCGGGCCGAGATCCGCCGGCTGCAGAAGCGGCTCGGCGTCACCTCGCTCTTCGTCACCCATGACCAGGTGGAGGCGATGACCCTCGGCGACCGGCTGGTGGTGATGCACCAGGGCCATGCGGCGCAGGTGGCGACGCCGATGGAGATCTTCGAGCGCCCCGCCGACACCTATGTGGCCGGCTTCATCGGCAGCCCCTCGATGAACTTCCTGTCCGGGCAATTGGCCGAGGGCGGCCGGACCGTGACGCTGGATGCCGGGCCGGCGATCCGCTTCGCCGATGGCCCGCGTCCCGGCCCGGACGGGCTGAAGCTGACAATCGGCATCCGGCCGGAACACGTCGGCCTCGACCCCCAGGGCCTTCCCCTGGCGCTGGAATTGGCCGAGCCGCTGGGGTCGGAGACCGTGCTGCATGGCCGATTGCCGAACGGGGAAGCGCTGGTGGTCAAGCACGCCGGCGCCGGCCCGCGCGACGGAGCGCTGCCCGTTGCCCTGCCGGCCGAGGCGCTGCATGTCTTCGCGGCCGAGGGCGGCCGCCGGCTGGACCCGGCGGCCGGCTGAGCCGCGGCTCACGCCGCCACCATGAGCAGCGCCTGCCGCCGCACATCCTCCACGCGGCTGGCCCAGCCCTGTCCGAAGCGGGCGAAGCCGGGGAGGTCGCGGTAGAATCTCCAGCCGCGCCTGGCAGATTGTCCTGATCAGGGCCCGGGCATCCGCCGTCTGTGCCGCCCGCAGGGTGAAGGCCCGACTGCGCCGTCCGGCACAGTGCCGATCGCGCGCTGCAACGCCTTCACCGCGGTGCCCGGCCCGGCATTCACGCCGAAGTCGAAGACCGCCAGGTCGACGCCGCGCGGCAGGTCCTCGCAGCGCATCAGGTTCCAGTACTGCGCCCGGTAGATCTCCTTCGCTTCCTCGGGCGACAGATTTCGGACATCCTCGGCGGTGACCGGCCGGCCGCGCCAGGCCGCGAGCGTCCGGGCGGTGATGCCCATCTGCGTGGCGCCGCCCGGATCGGCCGGGTCGTCGGTGAAGCCACCCTCCTTCGCCAGCACCACCTGCACGCAGAGGTCGAAGCGGCTGGGCTGTCCCGGAACCGGGTTCGGCATGGGGAGAGCGACCGGTGGCGTGGGATCGGGCAGGGGCGCCGCGGCCTGCCCCCGCCGCGCCCCCTCCGCCGCCTGGCCCTGCTGAAGCGCCATCAGGGTGCGGTCCTTGTCGCGCGACCCCTGGCTGGAGCCGAGCCAGAAATCCACCACCGCGGTGAAGCCGGCGACCAGGGAGCCGACCACGACATTCAGCACCGTCAGCGCGGTGCCGTCGGTCGCCTGCGGCGGGTCGCGCACCAGCCAGGCGGTGAAGGCGAAGAAGCCGAACAGGACGAGCACCGAAACCGCGGCCGGTCCCAGCGCCACGGTCCGTGCAGCCCAACCGGCGGGGCCGAGGGCGCCCAGCATCGCCTCGCTGGCCCGCCGGCGGTCGTCCAACTCGGCCCGCAGCGTTTCGACCAGCGCCTGCCGCTCGGCCTGCCGGTCCTGCTGCTGCAGGGCGAGGAATTCCTGGCGGATCGTCTCCAGGCGGAGCGTCAGCGCGCTGGCCTTGGCCGGGTCCGCGCGGATCGCCTCGGCGGCCTCCTCGATGCTGCCGGTGCCGGCGACGGACTGCACCACCCCGGCGACCTTCGCGGCCACCTCACCGGCGCGGCGGCCGCCAAAGCAGGCCGACCAGCTCTGGTACCAGGCTGCCGGCGACGGAAATCAGGGAATCAGCGGCAGCATGGCCTCGCTCCTCAACAACGGGCCAGCCGCGCCCGGCCCTGAAGAGGATAATTTACCTACATTTAGACCGAGATTGCAAGGAAAATAAGTCTATCAGCGATGTTCCACGGTTCGTCGCTCAACGAGGTCTGTCCTGGTCGCCCGGCCGTCCGGGCTGAGGCGGCCTGATCGTCCTGGGGGCGGCAACTGGGATGGCGGCACCGGTGAGCCGAGAGGTGGCGTGCCCGCTAGGAAGGCGCGCCGGCCCAGCCCCGGCACGGTGACGGTAATTGAGATTGCGGGATGCGCGGTGGGCGGGCGGCGGCCCGACCGCCAGGCTATTGCCCGCGGCCGGTCACCATGACCGTGAAGGTCCGCAGCGCCAGCGATGTATCCATCAGGAACCAAGCGCGCAGGTCGCGCAGCGCCAGGGCATAGGCATGGTCGAAGGCGGCCTTGTTGCGGACATCCTCCAGGCAGGTGTCGTAGCCCTGGTTCACCTGCGCCAAGCCAGTGATGCCCGGGCGGATGCCGGCGGTGCGGTCGGCGAAGAAGGGGATCGAGCGTTCGAGTTTCTGGTAGAAGCCCGGCCGCTCCGGCCGCGGGCCGATGATCGCCATGTCGCCGCGCAGCACGTTGACCAGCTGGGGCAGCTCGTCCAGCCGGGTCTTGCGGAGGAAAAGGCCGACCCTGGTGATCCGCGGATCGCGCCGCTGCGCCCACACCGCGCCCGCCTTCTCGGCATCCGTCCGCATGCTGCGGAACTTCATCATCATGAAGACCTCGGTGCGGTCCGGCAGCATGCGGCCAATTCGCATCTGCCGGTAGAGCACCGGGCCGGGGCTGTCGAGGCGGATCGCCAGGGCGATCAGCGGCCAGAGCGGCAACGTCAGCAGCAGCCCCAGGAGCGCAACGAGGATGTCGAACACCCGCTTGGCGGCGGCGACATGCAGCGGCAGGTGAAGGGTTTCGGTCATCGCGGCGGCTCCGGTCCTAGCCCTGCGGCTGGCGGGCGGAAGCGCCGCTGGCAGGGGCGTTTCCGCCCTAGGCCGTCGCGGCATGCTCCGCCCGGCGCCAGGGCGTTCGGGGACGGAAGAGCAGGTAGCGTGCCACGCCGATCGCACTGGCCAGGTGGCCAGTGACCAAATAATAGAGGATTGCCAAAGGCTTTGGTGCGCGGGGCCCGAGCAGCGCGCCGAGCAGGGCTAGGCCGAGGCCGATTGCCTCGCAGATTGCGAGAAAAAGGAAGAATTTTGAGATGGGTGCCAGCGCGAGGGTGCCAAGCACCGCCAGCAGCAGCAGGAACGGCATAGCAACACGCAGGGCCTTGCCGGACGCAAAGGCCAGCGCGATGCCGCCATGCCGCGGATGCAGCAGGCCGCGCGCGCGCCAGAGCTGCTGGGCATTGCCGGCCGCGATCCGCCGCCGCCGCCGCGCATCCAGCCCGGGATCGGCGACCTCCGCCTCCCGCGTCCGGATGGTCTCGTCATAGGCGATGCGCCAGCCCTGCTCGACCATATGGGCTGGCCAGAGGAAGTCGTCGTTGATGGTGTCCGGCGGCAGCGGCGACCAGGCCTCCCGCCGGAAGGCCCAGAAGGCGCCGTGCAGGCCGAGCGGCGCGCCGAGCGCTGCTTCGCCCCGTTTCACCGCCACCTGGTATTGCCAGTACTTGGCCTCCCCGGCCGAGCCCGCGCGTTCCAGCACATAGGTTCCGCCGACCGCGCCGAGCCGCGGGTCGGTGAAATGCGCCGCGGCCCGCCGCAGTGCATCGGGCGGTAGCATGGCGGAGATGTCGGACAGCGCGACGATCCCCGGCGGCAGGGCGCCGATCGCCTCGTTCAGCACCCCGAGCTTGCCGCGGTTCGGCCGCAGGTCCCGCACCTCCGCCCGCAGCCCGGCGCAACCCGGCTCGCGCAGGGTCGCCTCCGCGATCGTCGCGGTGCCGTCGGTGCAGCCGTCACAGGCCAGGATCACCAGCAGTCGGTCGCGAGGGTAATCGAGTGCGGCCAGGTTGCGCAGCTTGCGGGCGATGAAGGCGGCCTCGTTATAGGCCGGCATGACCAAGGTGATCGGCGGCAGCGCCGCCTGCGGCAGCGGCGCCGGCACGGTGGCGGGGCGGCGCGCGATGCGGGAGAGCAGCAGCGGCCAGGCCAGGTGGTGCCAGGCGGCCAGCGCCAGGGCGGCGAGCGTCAGCGCCGCGAGCAAGGTCTGCATCAGGGTCAGCTCAGGCCCGCCAGTGTGAGGTAGTCACGCGCGGCGACCGCCAAGCTGCCGTGCTGCAGTACGAAGCGGCGCGGGTCGCCATCCCGCCTGGCGAGCCCGGTGCCGAGCGCCGCAGCCAGCGCCGCCGGATCCTCGGCCGGGACCAGCGCGCCGCTGGCCGGGTCGACCGCCGCCGGCACGCCGCCGACCGCGCTCGCCACCACCGGCAGGCCGCAGGCCTGGGCCTCGAGCAGGGCGAGCGGCAGTCCCTCGTTGCGGGAGGGCAGGCAATAGAGGTCGAGCGCCGCGTAGAAGCCTGGCATGTCGCCGAGCAGGCCGAGGAAGCGGATGCGGTCGCCGAGGCCGAGGCCGACCGACTGGCCCTTCAGCGCCGCCGCCTCGCTGCCCGCGCCGGCGATGGCCAGGACCGCGTCGCCAGGCAGCCGCGCCATCGCGGCGATCGCCAGGTCGACGCCCTTCACCCGTTCCAGGCGCGCGGCGATGCCGATCACCGCGCGGTCGCCGGGCAGGTCCAGCGCGGCGCGGGCCGACGCCTTCGCCGGCGCATCGGCCGGCCGGAAGCGGTCGGTGTCGACGCCATTCAGCACGACCCGGGGCCGGGCGCCGATCGCTGCCTCCACCGCCTCGGCGACATGCGGCGCATCGGCGATCAGCACCGGCGCCGCCAGCGCCAGCAGGGCGCGGACCAGCCGGGCCCGCTTTGGGTCGGCCAGGTGCCAGGCGTCGTGCTCGGTATGCAGCCGCGCCTTGATTCCTGCGAGCCGAGCGGCCGGCCCGGCATAGAGCAGCGGCCCGACATGGTGGGTATGCACGGCGGCCGGCCGCAGCCGGCGGAACAGCGCGGCGAGGCGAAAGGGCAGGGCGGGATCGAGCCCAGGCCGCTTCGCCGCGAAGACCAGCCGGCCACGATGCTCCTCCAGCCGCGGCCAGCCGGCGATAGCCGCCGCCTCGGTGCCCTCGAGGCTCAGCACCAGGGTCGGATGGCGGGCCGACTGGGCCCGGGCCAGTTCCAGCGCCATGACCTCGAGCCCGCCCGGGGCGAGGTGCTGCACCACATGGATGACTGCGCCGGTCGCCGCGGGCGCGGCCGCGAGCGGCAGGGCCGTGGTCGTGCTCACGCTGGGCGCCGGACCGAGGGAATTCGCGCCAGCACCTTCACGCCGGTGGTCTTCTCCACGTCGCGGACCCGGCGGAAGGTGCCGTCCACCAGTTCCAGCAGGAAGGCGAGGGCAATGCCTAGGCCGATCCCGGCAGCTGCGCCCGCGCCGGCAAAGATCACCGTCATCGGCTTCATCGGCGCCGAGGGGCGATAGGGGCGGTCGATGATCTTGATGCGCTCAGGCGCCTGCTGCGTCGCCAGCTCGCTGGTAACGCGGGCCCGCTCGAACCGTGTGCGGAGCTGCTGGGTCAGCTCGGCCTTCACCGTCGCCTCGCGCTCGAGGCCCTTCAGCTCGCGCTCCACCTCGCCACTGCCGGCAATGCGTGTGGCGAGCTCGGCGATGCTGGCGCGGATGTTCGCCGTCTCGCCGCGCAAGCTGCTCGAGCCGGTCACGCGCCGCGGCCATGGCGCCGATTTGCGAGATCAGCAGCGGCTGCGCTCCCTCGGTCTTCGGCTGCAGCGTGGCGGCCAGGTTCCACAGCCGGTCCATGTCGACTGCCGGCGCCTGCTCGGCTGCCTTCAGCAGCGCCTGACGCTCGTTCTCGAGCCGCTTCAGCCGGCCCTCGGCGGCCTGCACCGCGGAATGCTCATCGGTGTAGCGGGCGCGCAGCAGGGCCAACTCGCCGAGGATGGCGACGATGTCCTGCTCCATCCGGCCGAGCACCGGATTGGTCTGCACCAGCCGCTCCTTCATGGCGCCGACTTCGCCCTCGGCCCCGGCCAGTTTGACCTCTCGGTCGGCCAGCTGTTCCCGCAGCGCCGCCATCCGCTGCAGGTTTGCGGTCCGCAATCCCGGGAGCTGGGCAGCATGCCGCGCCTTGAACTCGGCCAGGGCCTGCTCGCTTTGCTGTAACTGGGCCTGACTTTCGGCCCATTGGCCCTCAAGGAAGCGGAAGCTGTCGCGCATGCTGCTGTCTTCCGGCCCGCGCACGCGCTCGATGAAGCGGGTGCCGATCTGCCCGAGCGTTCGGTCCATGCCCTCCGGGCTGCGGGCGCGGTAGCGCATCTCGACCATCTCCTGCCCCAGCAGGGTCACGGAAAGGCCGGCCGCCAATCTTGGCCACCGCCGCCGATTGCTGCGCCTCGGTTGCCCCGGGCGGCACCATCCGCAGGTCCTCGGCCACCTGGCCGAGGACATGGCGGCTCATCAGTAGGGCGCGCAGGCCCTCCATCCGTTCCTTCAGGTTGGTCTTGACCGAGAGGTCTTCCAGGAAGGGATTGAACTTGGCCGGATCCTGGATGAGCACGCTCATCCGCGTCTCGTAGCTGCGCGGGGCCATGCTGCCGAGGAAGAAGCCGACCGGCGGCAGAACCAGGATGGGCAGCAGGATGACGTAGCGGCGGCGCCAGGCGGCAGCGAGCACGGCATGGATCACCTCCGCGATAGGCGGAGGAGCCGGGGGTGCGATCGCGGGGGCGTTGGCAGCAATCTCGGACATCGATGGCTCCGCCCCGGCCGGCTACCGCCTCCCAGTAAGGGAAGGCGCTCCGGCTGGCGCTTGACCCCCTTTAGCGCAGAATCTCGCGTGAAAGGGGATATCAACTTACGGGCGGGCGTCAGTCCCCGGCGGCAGGCCGCCGACTAGGACCAGCACTTCCCCTGCGGGACCGCGGCCTCGAAGCGCAGTTCCACGTTCGGCACCTCCGGCCGGATCAGACGTGCGACCGCCAGCGCCCGACGTTCACCGATAAGTGAGGATCTCGCCACCTTCATAGCCGGCCGGCCGACTGGCCACCGTGACCAGCGGCGCGCCCCGCACCGCCGCGGCGAAGGATTCGACGTCGCGGCGCTGGGTGTCGTCCGGTTGCACCTGGGTGGCGGCGTAGCGCAGCACGAGGCCGGTTCGAGCGGCGGGCCCCGGTGCCGTTGGGGATTCGGCGCGGGCCTTGGCGAGCAGTTCCGCCACCGTGATCCGGCCGGGCTGCCGCGCCGCGCCACCCTCGCCCAGCCGTGCCTGCGCCTCCAGCAGGGTGCGGTCGGTCGGCGGGATGAAGCGGATCGGGTCCGGCGCGCAGGCTGCGAGCGGGAGCAGCGAGAGCAGCAGCGAGGCACGGCGGAGCGGCATGGCCATGGCGCTGGGGTAGGCTGGCCGTGGGGCGGCGGCAAGCCGGTGGGCCGGGCGCCTCATCCGAGTGCGGGCCGAGCCGCGCGAGTCGCCGTCCCCGGCAGCCGGCGGGCCAGCGCGATGGCGGGCTGCTCCACCCAACGGTTCATCGCCTCGGCCGCGAAGAGGGACAGGGGTAGCGCGAGGAGCAGCAACGCCTCCAGCGGCAGCAGGCCATGCAGGCCATGCACCACGACCATCAGCACCGGCACATGGATCAGGTAGAGGCTGTAGGAGACCCGGCCAAGCCAGAGCAGCGGCGGCACCTCCAGCACGCGCTGCGCACGGGGGGAGCCGATGGCCAGGGCCATCAGCAGGGCCGCGCCCAGGGTGCAGGTATAGTCGATCGAGGGGCCTAGCAGCAGGATCGCGGCGACCCAGAGCCCCCAGGGCCCAGCCGGGCAGCCGCGCGAGCCGGGCCTGCACCGCCTCCCCGCGGAGCGCCAGCAGGGCGCCGACCAGGAAGCAGTTGACGAAATGCAGGGTGGTCAGGATGGCGCCGGCCCAGCCATCACCGAAGAAGGGGGCCAGCGGCAGCCCGAGCCAGCGCATCGTCGCATCGGTCGCCAGCTGCAAGGCCAGCATGCCCGGCACCAGGACCCGCAAGGGCAGCCGCTGCACCGCGAGCAGCAGCAGCGGGAAGAGCAACGAGATGCGGAGCTCGTAGGTCGAGGCTCCACATCACCACGTTCAGATGCGCCGAATGGGTGTCGCCCAGCATGGCCGAGTGGCGCCAGAGCGCCGCGGCGTCCGGTGTGGCCGACCAGGGGTCGGCATTGAACCAGGGATGCACGCCGTCCAGCGCGGTAGGGCGCATCGCCCACCACAGCCCAGCCGACAGCAGGATTGAGGCGGCGAAGGGCAGCCAGATCCGGCAGATCCGCCGCAGGACGAAGCCGCCCCAGCCCATCTCCATGCCCGGGCCCATTCCCGGACCCGGCCGGCGGGCGAGCGCCAGGGCGAGCACATAGCCCGAAAGGACGAAGAACAGGATCACCGCCGGCCGGGCGCCGACCGCCGCCTTGAACGGGGTGAAGAGCAGCATCTGGCGGATGCCGTCCGCCAGCGGCCCTGCCGGCAGGGTCTGCCAGCCGTGGTAGAGCACCACCATGAAGGCAGCGAGGCCGCGCAGGCTGTCGAGGACCCGGACCCGCATCAGGCGGGGTTCCCGGTGGGCAGAGGGGGCGAGGCCCCCTCTGCACGCCGCCGCCAGGCCCCGGACGGGGCCTGCTCGGGCCCGATCGGCAGCACGGTTGGTTCCAGCAAGTCCGCGGAAGGAGCGCGCGGGATTGCGAGACGTGCATGGGCCAATCGGGGGAATGGCGTGCGGCCCCGCAGGGCCGCCGGATCTGCCTTCAGCCACTCTGCCAGCATGCAATCGGCGAAGGAAGGCAGTCCGGTGAAATTCGCGGAATAAATCCAGCTCTTTAACGCTGCGTCCTCGAAGCTGCCGCGGGCCTGCTGGACGCGCCGGTTCCAGAGCCGGCGCAGGTCGCGCGGCCGTAGGAGAGAGAGCGGCGCGACCTTCCAGGTCGCGGCCTCGGCCAGGGCGATCCGGCTGGTATCCCAGGGATCTGCCAGGGCATCCAGGTCGTGAACCACCAGGCTGCCGACCAGTCCGTCACCCCGATAGAGCCCGACCGGCAGGCGGATGCCGGCGGCGCGGATGCGGTCGAGGAAGCCGCCGCGCAGCGCGTGCAGCGAACCGTGCAGGGAGGGCGACCGTCGCATGGCGGCACGCTGGGCCGGTGCGCTGCGGCCGGAAGAGGGCAGCGCCGCCGCCGCATGGGCCTGCGGGTTGTCCGCGAGCGCCCCGGCCAGGGCGCGGATGGCGCCGGGCGTAACCATGGCATAGCCATCGACGAAGACATGCATCGATGCCGCCGGTGCCAGGGCGTGGACATACTGGTTCCAGGCATTCGACTTGTCGCCGAAGCGGATGTCGAACAGCCGCACCGGACAGGGGCTCGATCTCGGCGAAGCGGCCGACCACGGCGGCGCTGTCATCCGTGGTGTCGTTCAGGACCACGGTGATGCTGGCCTCCAGCCCGTCGAGCGCCAGGGCGAGTGCCTGCAGGCAAGGCTGCAGGCCGGCGGCTTCGTTGCGGGCGAATACGGCGACGCTGATGGCGGCGGACATGCGGGCGGCTCCTGCGGTCGTAGGCGACCGCACGGCACCTTCTACCGCAAGCTGTGTACCAAGGTATGTCGCATTTTGCGATGTCGGCTGCACCCCCGGGCGGCTGCATGCGGGCCGGCGGCACCCTATGTTGGGGCAAAGCGAAGGAGAGACACATGAGCGGGACGGAAAGCCAGGCCGCGGCGCCCGGGATGGAGGTCGCCACCTTGGGCGGCGGCTGCTTCTGGTGCCTGGACGCGGTGTTCCGCGACCTGCGCGGCGTGGCGCGGGTGCATTCCGGCTATGCCGGCGGCCATGTCGCCAACCCGACCTACGAGCAGGTCTGCGGCAAGCGGACTGGCCATGCCGAGGTGGTGCAGGTGACCTTCGACCCGAAGGAGATTTCCTATGCCGATCTGCTCCGGGTCTTCTTCACCATCCACGACCCGACAACCAAGGACCGCCAAGGCAACGATGTCGGCCCGCAATACCGCTCCGTCATCCTGTTCCACTCGCCGGAGCAGAAATCCACCGCCGAGGCGGTGATGTCCGAGATCCGCGAGGCCGGCATCTGGGGCGCGCCGCTCTTGACCGAACTAGTGCCCTTCGACCGCTACTGGCCGGGCGAGCCGGAGCACCAGGACTATTTCAGCCGCACGCCCTGGAGCGGCTACTGCCAGGTGGTGATCGCCCCCAAAGTCGCCAAATTCCGCAAGCTCTATGCCGACCGGCTGAAGCGCCCCGCCGCCTGATCGAGGATCGCCGCATGTCCCTGTTCCGCAAGGAAGCCCCGGCCGAACACTACGCGGTCGACAAGCCCGATACCGAGTGGCGGCGCGAGCTGCCGCCCGAGGCCTATCGCGTGCTCCGCCAGCACGGCACCGAACGGCCGGGCACCAGCCCACTGAATGCCGAGAAGCGGCCGGGCACCTTCATATGCGCCGGCTGCGGGCACCCGCTGTTCGATGCTGGCACGAAATTCGAGAGCGGCACCGGCTGGCCGAGCTTCTGGGCGCCGAAGGAGGACGGGGTCGGCACCACCACCGACCGCAGCTTCTTCATGACCCGGACCGAGGTGCACTGCGCCCAGTGTGGCGGGCACCTGGGCCATGTCTTCCCGGACGGGCCGCCGCCGACCGGCCAGCGCTTCTGCATGAACGGGGTGGCGATGCGGTTCGAACCCGAGCAGGGCTGATCAACCACAAAGCGTTAAGCGGAACATCGCTTGCCTTTCCGCACCGGGCGGGGAATTTTCCCGCCCCTGTTTCGGGATTCCACCACCATGCGGCGCGCCCATCTCGCGCTTTTCCTCGGGCTGGCCGGACTCGCTTCGGCCCCGGCTCGCGCGGACCTCGTCTACGTGCTGAACAGCGCCGATGCCTCCATCAGCGTGCTCGAGAGCACGACGAAGGAGGAAGTGCGCCGCATTCCCGTGCTGCGGGAGGCGCACCACCTCATCCTCACGCCCGAGCGGGGCGAGCTGATGGTCGGCGATGCCGGTGGCAACGAGCTGATCTTCATCGACCCCGCCACCGCCGAGGTCACCCGGCGAGAGAAGTTCAGCAACCCCTACCACATGGAGCTCAGCCCGGACGGCCGGCTGCTGGTGGTCACCAGCCTGCGTCGCGACCAGGTCGACATCTACGAGGCCGCGACCCGCACCCTGCTGGCGCGGCTGAAGGTGCCGGACAAGCCGAGCCACCTGGCCTATACGCCCGACAGCCGGATCGCCTTCGTCACGCTGCAGGGCGTCCGGAAGCTCATGGCGATCGACCTGGCGACCTACAAGCCGCTCTGGACCGCCGAGGTCGGGCCGCAGCCGGCCGGCGTCACCTGGCACAACGGCAAGCTGCTGGTCGGCATCATGGGCTCGGATCATGTCGCCGTGGTGAACCCGGCGGACGGCAAGGTGGAACGCACCATCTTCGCCGGGCGCGGCGCGCATACCGTCTTCCCCTCGCCGGACCGCAAGCTGCTCTACGTCAACAGCCGGGTCGACAGCCGCATCACCGTGCTGGACGGGGAGACGCTGGAGCCGCGGGCGCATTGGGACCTGCCGGGCGGCCCGGACTGCATCGCCTTCGACCCGCGCGGCCGGCTCTGGGTGACCCTGCGCTGGACCGGGCGGCTGGCGATCGTCGACCCGGCGACCGGCGAGTGGGAGACCGTGCCGGTCGGCAGGTCGCCGCACGGGGTCTTCGTGCAGCCGCGGGCGACGCCGCTGCCGCCGCTCGCCGTGTCCGAGACCGCGCCGCCGGCCGAGGTCACGCCCACGCCTGCCGCGACCGGGGCCGAGGCCCCGGCGCAGCAGCCGGCGGTCTGGCGCCGCATGCTCGGCCGATGAGGCGCCGCACGCTGCTGGGCGCCCTGGCCGGCACGCCGCCGGTCGCCGCACAGGCCAGGGCCCAGCCGGCCTGCCGCGGCACCGTCTACCTGACCATCGACACCGGCTGGTCGCGCGAGGCCGAGCAGATCGCTGGCATCCTGCGGCAGCGCGGGGTGCGGGCGACGCTCTTCCTGGCGGATGAGCCGACCTATCGCGGCGACCGGACGCTGGATGATGGCTGGGCGCCCTTCTGGCGCGCCCGCGCAGCCGAGGGCCATGCCTTCGCCAGCCATACCTGGCGGCACTGGTATTTCCGCGGCGATCCGGCGCCGGGCAGGGTCCGCTACGTCTCCAGCCAGAAAGCGGGGGAGGAGGTGCTGGACGCCGCCGCGCTCTGCGCCGAGCTGCGCCGGCCGATGGACCGGCTGCGGCAGCTGGCGCCGGCGGCGCAGGTCCTGCCGCTCTGGCGCGCGCCGGGCGGCATCACCACGCCGAATGCCATCGCCCTGGCCACCGCCTGCGGCCTCAGGCACCAGGGCTGGACCGCCAACGGCTTCTGGGGCGACGAGCTGGACAGCACGAAGCACCCGAATGCCGTGCTTGCCCGCCGCGCCATCGAGCGGACCCGGGACGGCGAGGTGGCAGTGCTGCACTGGGGCATCCGCAGCCGGCGCGACCCCTTCGCCGGGGTGCTGGACGAGGTGATCGGCGGCCTGCAGGCGCGCGGCTTCTGCTTCGCCCCGCTGCCGGCCGAGGGCCGCGCATGACCGCCATCGCCGCACTCTACACCGACGCCACCGGCTGGATCTTCGAGCATGCGCTGCAGCCGCTGCTCTACGCGCTGGAGCTGATGGACTGGGCCGAGGACGCCTATGCCTGGCTCGACTTCGCACTGTTCGGCCTGTTCGGCATCGCCGTGGCCTGGGCGGTCTGCCGGCCGCTCGAGGCCTGGCGGCCAGTGGAACCGGTCTCGCGGCGCGGCGCGGTGCGGACCGACATGCTCTACACCTTCCTCAACCGGCTCGGGGTGCTGCCGCTGCTCGCCTTCGTTTTCCTGGCCTCCGTCCAGGCGGCCTGGGAGGGGTGGCTGACCGAGGCCGGGCTGTTGCCGCCAACGCTCGAGGAGCTGGTGCCGCTGCTGCGGGAGCATCCGGTCCTGGCCTTCGCCGCCTACGTCGTGATCCTCGACTTCGGCGAGTACTGGCGGCACCGGGCGCAGCACGCCTTCCGCTGGTGGTGGGCGTTGCATGCGATCCACCATGCGCAGCGGCAGATGACCTTCTGGACCGACGACCGCAACCATGTGCTGGACGATGTCATCGCCGCGCTCTGGTTCGGCGGCATCGCCCTGCTGATCGGCGTGCCGCCCGGGCAGTTCCCGGTCATCGTGCTGGTGCTGCGGCTGGCGAGAGAGCCTGTCCCATGCGAATGTCCGGCTGGACTATGGCCGGGTGGGGGAGCGGCTGCTGGTCTCGCCGCGTTTCCACCGGCTGCATCACGCGCCGCTTTCGGCCGGGGCGCATGGGCGGAACTACGCCGTGCTGCTGCCCGTCTGGGACTGGGCTTTCGGGACCGGCGATTTCCGCCGCGGCGTCTTCCCACCGACTGGGGCGCCGGAGGAGCCGGAAGCCCTGGCAAGCGGCGGCTGGCTGCGGCAGCAGGTGGTCGGGCTGCGGCGGATGGTGGGGGCAATCGGCGGGCGGTAGGCTCGCCCGCGTCACTGGCTGAAGGTGCCGCCACATGAAGACGCTGGGCATCCTGTTCCTGCTGGCGACGGTGGCCCTCGGCGTGCTGGTCGGCCTTCAATACCTTGCCCGCCGGCGGCGGCCCTGGCTGGTGACCCTTCACCTTGCCTGCGGCGCCGCAGGTGCCTGGCTGTTCTTCCTGCTGCTGCACGTCCCGCCCGAGGGGCACACGCCGCCGTCCGGCATGGCCGCCGGCATCCTGCTCGGCGCCGCCGTGCTGGGCGGCCTGCTGCCCCGCCTGATCGCCCGCCGCGCCCGCAAGGCCGCCGAACCGCTGCTCGTCATGCATGTCTTCACCGGCTTGGTGGGCTTCTTCGTCTTCCTGTCCTGGGCTGCGCGCTTCTAAAGCGAATGGCGAAGGAGCGTGATCCCTCGCACGCCTGAGTTTTTTGTAAAACAAAAGGTTACAGCAGCGGCGCCTTCATCTTTGAACGCAAGCCGCTGTAGCGTCGGGTCGCAGCGGCGCAACTTTCTCGGTCCCTTGGCATCTTGTTCCTGGTCACCGCGTTCCGCGCGGCGGCGCCCGCATTGGTGTGCCATGCCGGCTGCGGCGCTACCCGGGTGAAGGATGCCGACCTGACTGACGATTCCGCCCAACTGCCGGCTCCGGTTCAGGCTTGGCCCGTCGTGCTGCGGGTCGCGTTGGGGATCGCGCTTGCCCTGGCCGTCGGTGCCGTGGCGACGGCGATCCCGGCCCTCGGCGCGGCCGAGTTGCAGGCCATGCTGCTCGGCGCCGTCGCGCTGGCGGCCCTCGGACTGGGACTCGGCGCGGCCCTCGCCGCAGCGGCCGCCGGCTTCGCCTGGCTGCTCTGGCCCGCCGCTGCGGCCGGCACCCTCGGCATCGCCACGCTGCTGCGGGCGCTGCTCTGGTTCGCCTTGGCCAAGGGCATCGCCGCCGCCATCGCGCTGCCGCGCGTTGATCTCGTCCGGTTGGCCTCGCGGCTGCGCGGGACGGAGGTGGTGGCCCGTGAACGGGCCTTGCTGCTCGAGGAGATGTCTCACCGAGTGCGCAATGACATGCAGCGTCTGGTCGGCCTGCTTCAGGCGGAAGCGGGGAACAACCCGGTCGCCTCCGGCGCGCTGCTGCAGGCGGCCGGGCGCATCCAGGTCCTCGGCCGGGTGCACCGTCGTTTGGCCACGCGCGCCGGCAGCGATGCCGTGGACAGCCGGGCCTTCCTTGAAGGCTTGGTGGACGACCTGCGCGCCGCCTTGCTGCCCGAGAGCGGTATCGCCCTGACCGTCGGCACTGAGGCGCATCCGCTGCCGGTGGCGATCGCCGGCGACCTGGGGCTGGTGGTGAACGAGCTCGTTACCAACGCGCTAAAATATGCCTTCCCACGCGGCAAGGGCGGCATCGTCCGGGTCTGCTTCGCACGAGAGGGCGAGGCCTACCGGCTTGCAGTGTCCGACACCGGCGTGGGGCTTGGCCAGGTCCGGCTGGCGGCGGTGGAAGGCGGCAGCGGCATGCGGCTGGTGCGGGCGCTTGCCTCCCAGCTCGGCGGACGGGTCGAGCTGCGCGGGGGCGAGGTGGGCGGAACGCTCTGCCTGCTGCGGTTTCCTGTGGCAGGGCCGGGGCGGCCGGTGCCGGCTAGCGAGGCGGCAGCGGAAGTGCCCTTGCCGACGGAGCGGCGTTCTGCGACGCCCTGAAGCAGATCGCCGGAGGGCAGGCCTGCCTGGGGGCGTAACTCTGCTTCGCGGACATTGCAGGAGAGCGACGGGCCAAACCTGAAATCCGGCCCGCCGCCTGGGCCTGCGATCGTCCTGAGCGGGAGTACCCAGGGCCTGGATCGCCAGCGCAAGAGAGCTTGGTCTAGGAAGGTTGGACCGGGGACGCTATCCCCGACGTCGCCGAACCATCTCTCCCGGGTGCCTGCGCTGACCAGTCCGCCGCCTTTCGATGCGATCGTCCTCGGTGCAGGCGCGGCGGGGCTGTTCGCCGCCATCGCCGCCGGCCAGCGCGGCCGCCGCGTGCTGCTGCTCGACCATGCCGAGGAGGCCGGGAAGAAGATCCTCATCTCCGGCGGCGGGCGTTGCAACTTCACCAATAGCGATTGCCGGCCCGACCGTTTCCTCTCGACCAATCCGCATTTCGCCAAGTCGGCCCTGGCCCGGTACACCCAGCATGACTTCGTCGCCCTGGTCCGCAAGCATGGCATCGCCTTCCACGAGAAGACGCTGGGCCAGCTGTTCTGCGACGGCTCTGCCCGGCAGATTGTGGCGATGCTGCTGGCGGAGGCCGTGGCGGCGCAGGTCGATCTCCGGCTGTCGCACCGCGTCACCGGCGTCACCCGGGCCGAGCGCTTCCGGGTCGAGACGGATCGCGGCACCTTCGAGGCGCCGGCGCTGGTCCTGGCGACCGGCGGGCTTTCGATCCCGAAAATGGGTGCGACCGGCCTGGCGCATGACCTCGCCCGCCGCTTCGGCCTACCCCTGGTGCCGCCGCGCCCCGGCCTGGTGCCGCTGACCTTCGAGGGCGCGCTGCTCGAGCTTATGCGCCCGCTCTCAGGCGTCGCGCTCGACAGCATCGCCCGCTGCGGCAGGGTGGCGTTCCGCGAAGCGATGCTCTTCACCCATCGCGGCCTGTCCGGCCCGGCCATCCTGCAGGCCAGTTCCTACTGGAAGGCGGGAGAGCCGCTGCTGCTCGACCTGCTGCCCGGGCAGGACCCAGCGACCTTGCTGCGGGCGGCGCGCCGCACCCGGCCGCGGGCGGAGCCCCGCACCATCCTCGGCGAGGTGCTGCCGCAGCGCCTCGCCCAGGCGCTGGCGGGGCTGCACCTGCCGGGGCTGCGGATGGCCGACCTGCCCGATCGCGCCATCGATGCCGCCGCAGCCCAGATCAAGGCTTGGCGTCTGCTGCCGGGGGGACGGAGGGCTATGCCAAGGCCGAGGTGACGCTCGGCGGGGTGGATACCGCCGCACTGTCCTCCCGCGACTGCCAAGCCAGGGCGGTGCCGGGCCTGTTCGTGGTGGGGGAGGCGGTGGACGTCACCGGCTGGCTTGGCGGCTACAACTTCCAATGGGCCTGGAGCAGCGGCTGGGTGGCCGGGCAGGCGGCGTAGCCGACTACCCCAGCAGCCAGCCGAAGGCCGTCCGCAGCACCAGCCCCGCCGCCGCGGCGATCCCCAACGTTTTCACCACGCCCATACGCATGCGGAACAGGCTGACTGCCGCCAGCATGGCCAGCAGCACCGCCACCGGGTCGATGCTGGCCAGGATCGGCACCTCCAGCCGCGCCGGGCCGATCGGCACCTCCCACATCGCGCCGAACAGCACGCGCAGGCCGAACCAGACCGCCAGGTTGGCGATGACTCCGACGACGGCCGCCGTCACGCCTGCCAGGGCCCCTTCAGCCGCGGCGCATCGTGCAGCCGCTCGACATAGGGCGCGCCGAGGAAGATCCAGGCGAAGCAGGGCGCGAAGGTGACCCACAGGGTCAGCAGCGCCCCGAGCGTGCCGCCCCAGAAGCCGCCCTGGGCATGGCCCGCCATGTAGCCGACGACAGTGCAGCACCAGGATCAGCGGCCCGGGTGTCGTCTCCGCCAGGCCCAGCCCGGCCAGCATCTGCCCGGCCGAGAGCCAGCGGTAGTTCTCCACCGCTTCCTGCGCCACATAGGCCAGCACGGCATAGGCGCCGCCGAAGGTGACGACAGCCATCTTCGAGAAGAACCAGGCGATGTCGCCCCAGACCGGCATGCCGAGCAGCATCACGACCGGCCAGACCCAGAGCACCAGCGCCAGTAGTCCGGCCCGCCGCGCCGCGCCGGTCAGCCGGGCGATCCGGTCGGGCTCGGCGGCCAGCAGCGCGTCGAGCAAGGCCGGCGGGCCCGCTTTCGCCGCGCCATGCCCGCCACCCGCAAAGGCCGCGGGGACGACATAGCCCGCCAGGCCCGCCGCCAGCACCACCGCGGGGAAGGGCAGCTTCAGCAGGAACAGCGCAGCGAAGGCGAGGCCGGCGACCGCCCAAGGCACCCGGCCCTTCAACGCGCGCCTTGCCACCCGCAGCAGCGCCTCGATCACCAAGACCAGGACGGCGCATTTGAGGCCGTAGAACAGCCCGGCGACGAGCGGCACCTCGCCGAAGGCGGCATAGATCGCCGAGAGCGCCAGCATCACCGCGGCGCCGGGCAGCACGAAGAGCAGCCCGGCCGCGACCCCGCCCTTCACCCCATGCAGCAACCAGCCGAGATAAGTGGCCAGCTGCGTCGCTTCCGGCCCCGGCAGCAGGGTGCAGAAATTCAGCGCATGCAGGAAGCGCGCGTCGGAAACCCAGCAGCGCTCGTCCACCACTTCCCGGTGCATCAGCGCGATCTGCCCGGCCGGACCGCCGAAGGAAAGGCAGCCGACGCGGAACCAGACGCGAACCGCCTCGGCGAAGCTCGGGAACCCGGCCGGCTCGCTCACCGGAGAACCTCGATGCGGGGAGCCTTGATCGCCTGGCTGTCGGCGATAGACCAAAGCGCGATGCGCCCAGCGCCGGAGATGCGGCTGTCGCGCGCCTCGAACAGCGACTCCCCGTCCAGCCATGCCATGAAGCGGTCCCCCTCTGCGCGAAGCCTCAGGGTATGCCACGCGCTCATGGCGATAGGCAGCCTCTCGCGCCCCGCGAACTGCACGCGGCGCCCACCGGTGACCCGGCAGAGCCGGACATTGTCCTCCTCCGCATTGGCCCGCAACACGCAGTAGGTGTCCGGGTCCTGCAGCCGCACCGCGAAGCCGATGGCCCGGTCCATGCGGCCGCTGACCGGGCGGAAGCGCAGTTTCACCTCGACATCCCGCGCGACCGGCGCGGGATAGATGCAGAGCGGGTAGCGATCGGCGAACCGCAGCCGCGTCGCCTCGGTCGCGCCGCCCTCGGCGCGCTCCCAGCACGCGGGCGGCTTGCCGCCAGCGGTGACGGCGGCTTCACATTGCGCATGTGTGAAGCCAGACAGCGGCAGGGTGGCGAGCCCGGCCGCGAGCCACCTAGCCACGCTTCACCGCGGTGCGGTCGAGCGCGGCGCGCAGGCCGGTGGCGACCGCCTCGACCGGGCCGACGGCCCAGAAATGCATGTAGAACAGCCGCGGCTCCTCCCGCAGGGTGTGGTTGTGCAGCGCCGTGACCTCGATGCTGTGCTCCGCCAGCGCCCGCTGCACCGGCTCGACCTCATCCGCCAACAGCACCAGGTCGCCAGCGGCGGCGACGCGCCCGGCCTCCAGCGGCTCGACATTGATCGCCATGCCGGTGCCGAGGCTTGCCGGCGTCGGCATCCCCGCTTCCAGTATGCGCTCCGGTCGCGGCAGCACGGCCTGCCAGACGCCGCCATTCACCTTGCCGGCGGTGCCGATGATCCGGTCGAGCGGCGCGAGGTCGAAGTCGGGCGCCGCCGCGGCCGGGCCCGGCGGGCCGAGCGGCGTGGCGCTTGCCTCCAGCGCCGTCCGCAGCGCGCGGGCCAACGCCACCGCCTCGCCATGGCCATGCACGTGCAGGTACATCGTTGCCGGCGCCGCGCGCAGCAGGTGGTTGTGCAGGGCCGTCGCCGCGAGGCCGCCGGCATGCAGCCGGCGCAGCACCGGGTTCACCTCCGGCTGCGTCAGCACCAGGTCGCCCATCACCTCGGTCACGCCGCCATGCTCGACGAAGGCTAGCCAGCTGCCCAGGGCCAGCGCCGGCCGCACCGCGAAGCCGTCGACCTGCACCACGAGGTCGCTGCGCGGGAAGCCGAAGCGGCGCACGCCGTCCGGCTGCAGCGCGGCGGGCCGGCCGAGCGCCGCTTCCACGCCCTTCCAGTCGGGCTCGGCCATGGCGGATGCGAGGGGCACGAGCGCCGCCAGAAGCACGAATGCTGCCTTGCGCATGTCTATAATCTTCCCTTAGGCCCGGGTCGGGGTCGGCCAGTTGTGGGTCTCCTCCACCGCATCGCGGCACCAGCGGAAGAAGGCGTCGTAGAGCCCCATCTCGGCGTCGAGCTGCGCCAAGTCGTCCCGGTACATGCGCGATAGGCCGAGCGAGGCCGCCAGCAGCCCGGCCGCCTGCGGCGCGAGGTCGAGCCGCGCGGTGTCCGCGGCGCGCACGATCAGCGCCAGCCGCTGCAGCGGCTCCGTTGCCACGCCCCATTCCTCCAGCATGACGTCGAAGGTGCAGAGCGGGCCGCGGTGGCTCCAGGCCACGCCCTCGATGTCGAAGGGCGTGGCGCCGAAGCGGTCAGCGACAGCGGCGACCTCGGACGGTGCGACGAACAGGAAGACCGCGGTGGGGTCGACGAAACGGCGGATCAGCCAAGGGCAGGCGATGCGGTCGATCTTCGGCCGCGCCCGCGTCACCCAGACGGTGCGACAGAGCCTGTCGCGCGACGGGATGCGGTCGGCTCGCAGCAGCGGCAGGCCGGCCGCGGCCCAGGCCTCGAAGCCACCCTCCAGCACCTCGGCGCGTGCGCCTGCGTGCCGCAGCCAAGCGGCGGCGCCCTGGCTGAGCTTGATGCCGCGCTGGCAGACGACGACGACATGGCGGCCGATGTAGCCGGGCGCCCAATCGGCAACATCCGCGTGGCTACGGAGGGTGGCGGCCGGCAAAAGTCGTGGATCGGCAGTGCAATCCTCGGCCAGTCGGACGTCAAGGATGCGAGGCGCGTCCGGCGTGCCGATCAGGCGGGCAAGTTGGGGGACTGCAATGGCATCAGGCGCAGGCATGGCGTCCACTCCGAGCAATGGACGCGACACTTGGGCCGAAGCCTCACGGGGCGTTCGCGGGGCCCCACGGGTCGATCCTGCGAATCCGCGCGGGCGGTGTCAAGCCAGACGCCGCGGCGGAACGGGTCCGCTGCGGCCCATCGGCATCAGGCCACGTTGGACGAGCTGCCCTTTGACGGATCGTTCGCCGCCTGCGGCACTGCCATGCCGCCCATCACCTGCTCCGTCTGCGCGCCACTGTCCGGACGTGGTGGCGCCAGCACCGGCTCGCCGCCCAGCGGCTCGGAGATCATCGGCTCGAACTTGCCGTTGCCGTCCAGCGATGCACCCTCGGTCCAACGGCCCATCGGAATCTGCTTGTCGATGCGATGGCCGAAATAAGCGTAGGAGAAGCGGTTCGCCTCCTGCTCCTGCGGGAAGCTGTTCGGGATCGGCAGCTGCTCGGTCTGGCCGCCCAGCTCCTCGATCACCGCCAGCCATTGCTGCTGGTGCATGGTGTCGCGGGCGATCAGGAAGGACAGCATGTCCTTCATGCCCGGATCGTTGGTCATGCCATAGAGCCGCGTCGCCAAGGCCCGGCCGGTCGCCTCGGCGGCGACGTTGGCGTACATGTCGGCGGCGATGTTTCCGCTGGCGTAGACATGGCTGGCGTTGAACGGCACGCCGTTGCAGTTCTCCGGAGTCGCAGCCAGGCCGGTGCTGAGGATGTGCCGCAGGTTCATGCCGCCGAGCACGGCGCCGGCGATGCCGTCATTCGCCACATCCTCCTGCAGCGACAGCGGCGCGCCCTCGAGGTTCAGCGCGACCGCGGTCGACAGCATCTCGATGTGGCCGATCTCCTCGGTGCCGGTGTTGATCAGCATGTCGCGGTACTTCTTCGGGCCGCGGCTGCCCCAGCCCTGGAACAGGTACTGCATCATGACGCGGATCTCGCCCTCAACGCCGCCGATCGCCTGCTGCAGGGCACGGGCGAAGATGGGGTTCGGCGTCTCGACGCGGACGGGGTACTGCAGCTTGCCATCGGTATAGAACATGGATGCTCCCGGAGTTTGCGGACCAGGAGTCAACAGGGAGCGCGGCGCCAGGTTTGGCCGCGATGCGGCAATGACGCCCGCATTTCCCGAAAGCGTGCGGCGGGCATCGCTGCCCGCCGCTGGCGATCAGGTCAGGCAGACTTCTTGCTGCCGCCGCGCCTGTCGTTCGCTGCTTCCGGCGCCTGCATCGACTCAATCGCGGCCGTGTTGATCTCGCGCTCGGCAAGCTGGGTCAGCAGTTCGTCGGTCTTCTTCTCCTCGGCGAGCGTCTGCCCGAGAAGCTCGCCGAGTTCCGTCTGGCCGGCCGACTTTGCCAGCGTGGCCAGCGTGCCGTAGGCGGCGATCTCGTAGTGCTCGACCTTCTGGATCGCAGCCGTCAGCAGCATGTCGTAGACCGGCCCCTTCTCCTGGTCCTCGAGCTCATGTTGCGCCTCCTCAAGGATGCCGCGCATTGCCTCGCAGACCTTGCGGCCGGCCTTGCCGCCCAGCATCTCGAGCGCCTTCTCCAGCCGCTCGACCTGGCCCTCGGTCTCCTCAGCGTGCGTCTGCAGCGCGTCCTTTAGCGATTGCGCACTCGCCTTCTTGCCCAAACGCGACATGCTGCGCAGGCCCTGCTTCTCCGCGCTATAGGCATCGCGGAGCTGCTCGACCATCAGTTTGGTGATCTCGTCCATCTGCCGTTTCCCCGATCGTCGCGGCCGGGATGGCCGCGTCGGGGCGGGAACGGGCTGGGGCGGGGGCGGGTTGCCGCCCGTTCCGGCGCGGCAGCCCAACACTTTTCAGGCGCTGGCAGCGTCCAGCTTCGCCACCGCGTCGGGCGACAGCCTGAGCGATGCCGCCTTCACCAAGTCGTCGATCTGCGCGTCGTTCGTCGCGCTCGCAATCGGCGCGGTGACGACGGGCTTGGCCAGCAGCCAGCCGAGCGCCACCTGGGCCGGCGTCGCCGACATCTCGCGGGCCACCGCATCGAGCGCATCGAGCACCGCATGGCCGCGCGGCGTCAGGTACTTCGCCATGCCGCCGCCGCGCGCGCTCTTCCCGAAATCCGCCGCCGAGCGGTACTTGCCGGAGAGGAAGCCGGAGGCGAGGGCATAGTAGTTGATGACGCCGACGCCCTCACGGTGGCAGAGCGGGCCGAGCTCGGCCTCGAGATCCCTCGCGCTCCATCAGGTTGTATTGCGGCTGCATGGTCTCATAGCGCGGCAGGCCAAGCCTCTTGCTCGTCGCCAGCGCTTCCTCCAACCGCGCCGCGCCGTAGTTGGATGCGCCGATGGCGCGCACCTTGCCGGCCTTGATCAGGTCGGCGAAGGCCGACAGCGTCTCCTCGAGCGGCGTCTCGGGGTCGTCCTTGTGCGCCTGGTAAAGGTCGATGACATCGGTCCGCAGCCGCTTCAGGGATGCATCGACGCTTTCCATGATCCAGCGGCGCGATAGGCCGACGGCGTGCTTCGGGCCGTTCCCGGCGGCATCGCGCGGGCCCATCTGCATCCCGACCTTGGTCAGTATGGTCACCTTCGACCGGGCGCCGCGCGCGGCCAGCCACTCGCCGATGATCGCCTCCGACTCGCCGCCCTGGTTGCCCGGCACCCAGGCGGAATAGACATCCGCGGTGTCGATGCCGGTCAGCCCGACATCGACCAGCCGGTCGAGGATGCGGAAGGACGCCGCCTTGTCCAACGTCCAGCCGAAGACGTTGCCGCCGAAGACGATGGGCGGGACGGCGATCCCGCTGCGCCCCAGGTTGCGGTGCTGCATGACGTTTCTCCTCGTGCTCGGCGGCCAGGATGCCGGCGGCGCGGTCAGCGGTCCAGCAGGCCCGCAGCGCGGAGCGCGCGACGGATGACCCGGCCGGGATCGACCCGCCCGCCGGCCGCCGGCGCCTCCGGCGGTGGCGCCTCGGGGCGCTTCGGCGCCTCGTCCGGCAGCAGCTTCTTCAGCCAGGCCGCGGGAGCCTCCGCGGCCTTTGGCACCGCCGGCGCCACATGCGCGATGCCGTCGCGGCCGACCGCGATGATGCGGTCGAGCCAGCTTGGCTGGGCAGGGGGTTCAGGCTCGACCCGCTCCGGCCGGGGCCGAGGCGCGGCGGCCGGGCGGGGGGCGGCCTCGCCCAGGCCGAAGAAATCGGCGATGGCGGTGGTCGAGGCCACCCCGACATCCAGGATGAAGGGTGCCGCCGCGCCGACAGGCGCCTCGCCATTGGCCGCTTCGGCGCCCGGGGCGATC
Organism: Dankookia sp. P2; assembly: GCF_050632255.1. Classification (NCBI taxonomy): domain Bacteria; kingdom Pseudomonadati; phylum Pseudomonadota; class Alphaproteobacteria; order Acetobacterales; family Roseomonadaceae; genus Dankookia; species Dankookia sp. P2. Next base: position 5,301,651 of record NZ_CP192581.1, read on the forward strand.
GGCACGCCATGCCCCATGCCGGCAATCATGTGGTGCTCGATCAGCGGGCTGCCGTCTGCGCCGCGCCAAGCTCGACGCGGTGCGCCCGGCCGAGCGGGGCGCCCGCTTCCGGCAGGCTGTCCAGCCCGTGCAGCGTGCGCCATTGCTTCAGGATTTCCGCCGCATTGGCCGGCCGTACGGTGATGTCCGCATCGCCCTGCCAGATGGCGATGCGGGGCCAGGGACCGCGATGTGGCGAGGCCTCGCGTACCGCCGCTGCCCGCTCGGCGGCAGGGCGTGGCCGGCCGGTCGCCATGGCCTCGAATGCCTCCGGCATCGACTGCGCCGCGCCATGCGGCAGGCCGGCCAGGATGGCGCCCGCGGCGAAGACCTCAGGATAGGTGGCGAGCATGACCGAGGTCATGGCGCCGCCGGCCGAGAGGCCGGTGACGAAGACACGCTGCGGGTCCAGCCGGTGGCGGGTGATCATATGCGCGACCATCTGCCGGATGGAGGCGGCCTCGCCGCGGTCGCGCCGGGTGTCGCCCGGCTCGAACCAGTTGAAGCAGCGATTGGCATTGTTCGCCGTCCGCTGTTCCGGCAGCAGCAGGGCGAAGCCGCGGCGCGCAGCCAGACTGGACCAGCCGGTGCCGTGGTCATAGCCGCCGGCGCCCTGGGTGCAGCCATGCAGGGCGACGACCAGGGGCGCCCCGGTGGACAGCCTTTCGGGGATGAATTCCAGCATGCGCAGCTGGCCCGGATTGCTGCCGAAGCCGCTCACCTCGGTGAGCGCTCCGTCGCCGGGCGGGGCGCCGCCCAGGCTGCCGGTGGTGAAGCCGGTGCCCTGCGCCATGGCCTGGCTGCGGCGGACGAGATCAGCAATGTCGATGCGGCTGGGATTCAAGGCGGTGGTCCTTCCAGGACGCCGCGCGCGGCGGCGCCATGACCAGCGTGAAGCGTGGAGGCAAGTTTCGCTGCATCGCAGCATGTATTATTGTTGCATTGCAGCATGAGCTTCAGATGGGGCGCCAGGAACCACTGCGCCAGGGCGAACGTTAAGTGAACACTGAAATGGCAGAGGAAGCCCGACCTATGGCGAAGCACCCCGCTCCAGCCCAGCATGCCCCTGAGCACGCGCCCGAGAACCCGAAGCGCGATCCGGAGCCCGGGTCGAACACCATCAAGGATCCGGATGACTGGACCACGGGCGACGAGCGGATGACTGGTGCTCAGGCAAGCTACCTAAAGACGCTGAGCGAGGAGGCCGGCGAGGAATTCGACCCCGACCTCAGCAAGGCCGATGCCTCGCGCCGGATCGACGAGTTGCAGGCCAGGACCGGCCGCGGCCGGGATCACTGAGCGCATGAAGGCCGGGCCGCGTCCGGATCACCGGCGCGGCCCGCGCGGTGGCTACTTCAGCGGGAAGCCCAGCGCGTTCAAGGCGGCGGCCAACCGGTCGCGCCCGCGCAGCGCCTTGATGGTGCCGATGCGGGCAATGACTCGGGCGGTCCAGGTATCCGCCGCCATCTCGTTGCGCTGGGAGAAACCGCTCATTTCGGCATCGTAGGCGGCACGCGCTGCGGTCTCGCCCGAGGCATCGTAGCGACCTCGATGCAGGGTGACGGCTTGCGGGAGGCGCGGCTTCACCTCGCCTTCCGACCCGTGCTTTGCATAGCCGACGCACAGCCCGAACACGCCGGCGGCTCCCGGTGGCAGGCCAAGCGTGTCCGCCACCCGCTGCGGATCATTGCGAAGCGCCCCGATATAGACGGTGGACAGGCCCGGACTTCTCGGCCGCCACCACGGCGTTCTGCGCCGCCAGAGCGGCATCGATCGCTGCCACTAGGAAGGTCTCCAAGTAAGGCATGCCGGCCAGCAGCCTACCCTCCTCGATTCCCAACCGGTCGTTGCGGCCGACATCGGCGAGGAAGACCAGGAAAAGCGGGCACTCCAGGATGTGCTTCTGACCGCCGGCGATCTCTGCCATCACTGCCCGCGCCGCCGGATCCTCCACCGAGACGACCGACCAGGTCTGCAGGTTGGAGGAGGTGGCGGCGGATTGTGCGGCCGCCACCAGCGTCTCCAGGGTGCCGGGTGGCAGGGCGTCCGGCCGGTAGCCGCGTACCGAGCGGTGGTCCAGCATTCCCGCGATGGTAGAATTCCACGGGCCGGCCATCGGCACGGCGGCGCCATAGCGCGCCGCGAGCGCCGCCTGCTGGGTGGTGGTAGGGGCATGCTGTCCATGCAACCAATCCTCGCTTTCCGGCGAGGCTAACGGCAACGCCGCCGGTGGCAAGCCTCGGCGGCGCCACCAGCGGCGGAAGGGGGCCGATTCAGGGAAGCATCTCCAGCATGGTGATCGCCGGCACGGTGGGGGCGAAGTCCCGCAGCGCTGCCTGGATGCGCGGCACGTCGTCGCCGGTCACCGCATAGAGCGTGATGCCAGAATTGGTCTCCCCGGCGCCGATCCGCCGTGCCGCCAGCCGCGCCACCGGGTGCCAGGCCGGCGGTTCCACCGTACCGCCGCCGTCATACAGCAGGGCCAGACCGATGCCGCGCCGCGCAGCCTCGGCCTCCGCCTGGGCGATCTGCACCGCCTCGGGGATTGCCACGGAAGGGGGCGGCATCGGCGCCACGACATTGGGGTTGCGCCAATTGATCCGCCCCCAGCGCGTGACCATAACCGGCCCGCGCCAGTATTCCGTGACGAAGCGGGCCATCTGGTCGTCGGTCGCGTGCAGCGCCTGGGCCGACTTCACCGCATCGATGCTCCGCAGTGCGTAGCCGGCGCCGCCGAGCAGGAAGGAGGCGCAGACCGCGGCACAGGTCCAAGCCCCCATGCGGCCGAATAGCGTCGCCGCCGGACGGTCGAAAACCACCAGCATGGCGCCGAGGCCGAGCACGACGACGTAGACTTCGTAGCGCGAGATTGAGACCAGGCTGCCGGCCAGAACATGTGCAAGGCCGGCACAGGCAAACAGCATCGCCGCAGCGATCCTGGCGCGGTCGCGCCCATCGAAACCGGCCAGCGGGCTGGTCCAGCGGAAGGTGGCATTGCGCGGGCCAAGCCCGACCACGGTCCCCCAGGCGGTCACCAGCAGGCCGAGCAGGATATGCGCGCCGCCATGGCTCAGCAGGTTGACCCGCAGATTGGTGTAGAGGATCCAGATGAAGCCGGCCGGGCAACCGCCGCCAATCGGTGTGCGCGCCGGTGCCCGCGACCATCGAACGGTCGAGCACCGATTGCGGCAGCGCCGGCAGGCCCAGCGCATGCATGGTGGCGAAGAAGCCGCCCAGCACCAGCAGGCTGAGGCCGATGGTCACCGCCCCCAGCCGCCAGCGGCCAAGGGCCAGCATGACCAGCACGCAGCCCAGGGTGATGGACCCGGTCTCGAAGCGCAGCAGCGGCAGCAGGACCAGGGCGGCGATCCACCAGGCCTCCGCCCGGCCGCGATGGCAGAACCGCACGAGGCCGAGCAGGGCGGCCAGGCTGAAGGTGACCTGCGGCGCATGTTCCAGGCCACCCATGGCGAGACCGACCAGGTTGAGGCCGAGCGACATGGCCGCCGCCATCAGCGCGAGGTAGGCCGGCGCCACCGCCCGCAGCCGGATCCCGCATTCGGTGGCGATCAGGCAGAGCAGCACCGCCGAGCCGGCATTGGCCGCAAGGCAGAAGATCAGGCTGGTCGCCGCGCCGAAGGGCAGGGGGGTCAGCAGCGCGAGCAGGAAGGGGTAGAGGATCGAGGAACTCGGCGAGGCCGGCTCACCCGGGTTGAGGCCGTAGTCCCCTGCCGGATCTGGTCGGCCATCGCCATGTGGATGTAGGGCCCGTCCATCCCGTAGGGAGAACTCGCCGCCATTGCCGATAATCACCATCAAGACGGCAACCAGGCTGGGCAGGGTAACTCCCAGCATGACGGCCAGAAGCGGCCCGATCCCTGTGCGGGGCGCAGCAGCGGACCAGGGGACGGCACTGGGAGTACGGGGGCAAGGGAGGGCTCCGGCCTGCTATTGCGCACGGGCAGGGCACAGGAGGGCCCACCCGGTGCAGGCCATGCCGGCCTGCCACGCTCCCCTAGTGCCGCGAGCCGTCGTAAATTTCCTCTCACGTTCCTAAGCGCCTTGGCGCCACGGCAACAATGTGACCTTCGAGACACTGGGGCCAGAACGGTTCGAGCCGGGGATTCAGGCGGGCATTGCGCCTCAGATCAGGCCGAGCCGGCGCCCCAGGTCACGGTAGAAGGTGACCTGGCCGCGTATATAGGCGCGCGTTTCGTCCGGCGTGAGCAGGCGAGGAATCCCCCGGCGCCGCGAACGGCTTCCGGCCAGGCCTGGTCGTTCCGCAGTGCGGCCAGCGCGGTGACCCAGCTCCGCTGCGCCTCTTCCTCGAGAGCCGGGGGAGCGAACAGTGCGCTCCAGCCCGTGACGCCGGTCAGGCCAGCACCTCCGCCTCCCGTGCCGTGGCGATGGCGGGGAGGATCCTCAGCCGCTCATTGGTTCCGATCACCAGGCCGCGCAGCCTGCCGTCCCGCAGCGCGGGTAGCGCATCGCTGAGATTGGTGCCGAGGAACTGCGCCCGTCCCTCCAGCAGGCCAACGACGGCGTCACCACCACCCCGGAAGGGCACCGCGAAGCCGGCATCGATCGGCAGGCCCGCGGTGGCAAAGAGGTGGCGGACGCCAAGATCGAGCAAGGTCGCCGGTCCTGTCGTGGCGAAGGGGATGCGCCCGGGCTGCTCCCGCAGCGCCGTGATCAGGTCGCGCAGCGCTCTCCCAAGGCGAGATCGGCCCGCACGCAGAGGACGAAAGGCGTTTCCTCGAGCAGGCCAAGCATGGTGAACTCGTCCCAGGCATAGGGCGTGCGCGGGTCGGTGGCCGGCAGGATGGCCGAGGAGGCGACGCGGGCGAGCAGCAGGGTCTGGCCGTCCGGTCTTGCCTTGGCGACGAACTGGGTCCCCACCGCGCCCGAGGCACCGGGCCGGTTCTCGACCAGCAGGCTTGCGCGTGGGTTCGGCAGGTGCCGCTGGACATGCCGGACCAGCAGCCGCGCGGGCAATATCTGCCGCACCGCCGGCTGAGAAGGGCACAACCAGCGTGACCGGCGCGGATGGATAGAGCACTGCTTCCGCGCTCTGCCCAGGCACCGGCATCGCTCCAGCCAGCAGGGGCCAGGCGGCGATAAGGGCTCGGCGGGACAAGCGGCGCATGGAAGTCTCACTCCCCAATCCAGACCAGCCTAATGCCTCATCTGGTCGGTTTTGCGGCAGCCCAGGGTAGCACGGCCCGCAAATCCTCGGTTCCGTCGCAAAGCTGAGGCGGGGGCATTCGTCAGGGCAGCGTGACAATGAGCGAGACGAAATGGCCGCAGTAGGTGTGCGCGCAGCCTCCTGGGTGGTGTGGGGTAGGCTCACCTTGCCGTCACCGCCCTGTCGGGCCGTCTTTCCAGATGGCGGGGCGGCACCATCACTTCGAATAGGACCTAGCAGTCGCGTTCTGGTGTTTCATCCGCGACGCGGGTCGACGACGTCCAGCGGAGTGATCGTGGCATCGCCGTTTCATCAAGTGTGGAAAGGTGATTCGCGCAGACCGCAAACCTTCCTTCCGGACACGACACCTGCATCGAACGCGTGGCCGCGACGTAAGTCACGCGCTCGTCACATGGACGCAATGGCAACGGAGCCCGCTATCGGCGCTTGCCTAGTGCAAGGCGGGGAACCCGAGGAATGCAGGCCGAATCACCCGTATTGCTTGTCGTAGAGGATGACTTCCTGGTACGACTGACATTGGTGGATGCGCTCAGCGATGGCGGCTTCGAAGTGCTCGAAGCGGCCGACGCGAAGGAAGCGCTGACCTGGTCTGCGACCGCGACGACATCTCGGCGATGCTGACCGATATCAACCTGCCCGGCGGGTCGGATGGGTTTGCCTTGGCACGTGCGGCGCGCGTCATCCGGCCGCAACTGCCCGTGGTCTATGCCTCCGGCCGATATGGCGGCGCGGAAGACGGACAGGCCGTGGATGGATCCCGTTTTCTCGCCAAGCCCTTCACACCGTCGCTGGCTGCAGCCGTGCTGCACGACATGATCAGTGATGGTGAGGGGCCGGGATCGCTCCACCAGCGGCATGAGCCCGAGCGGCGCATCTAACGCCGCCCGAGCCTATTCAGCTCCTCAGTTCACCGCACGATCTACCGAACGGCCCAGCCGTTCCACCGGGCCGCGTGGCGGATCGACGGTATCCCTGACGCCTTGTCCCACCTTGTCCAGGCTCCGGCCGGCGCGCTCCGCCGGACCCGGCTGCTCGCAGGAAGCTAGGCCGAGCAGCAGCAACGTCGGCAAAATTAGGCGAGATCGTGTGGGTCATCAATAGCTCCGTGACAATGCATGCGCGCCTTGGCGCGGCGCGTGCGCGCCTCAGCGCTTGAAGCCCGCTGCGGTTCGCCCAGCAGTGATTGATGCCTCCAGGTCAACTCGGATCAGGCGAGGGGCCGCGCGTCTGGGTTTCCGCCGGGAGGGGCGCGATCGCTTGCGGGCGACCGCTCTGCGCCGCGCGCATGATCGCCTCCATGATCCTGCTGGTCGCGCAGGCCCTCCTCGCCTGGTGTGTGGGGCTGACGCGACTCCCGCACGCAGCGGGCCATGTGATCGATCTCGAGCGCGAACTGGTTGCGCGAATGAAGCTGCGGCACCTGCTCGCTGCCAACTTCGCCGTCGCGCCGGAACAAATGCAGCCGCTGGCCCTTGTAGGCGAAGGCGTCCTCGATCATCAGGCTGCCCCGCTCGCCGTGCAGCCGCAGCGACTTTTCCTGGAAGGCGCCGTAGCTAGACTGTGCCTGGGCAAGCAGGCCGGAGGGAAATCGTAGAGTGAAAGACATGCTTTCCTCCACCTCGCGGAAGCGCTCGTCATTGGGCGGGCTGTAGGCCTGAGCGACGACCTCGACGGGCTCCTCATTGCTCAGGTAGCGCGCGGCATTCAGGCAGTAGAGCCCGATATCCGGTAAGGCGCCGCCGCCGGCCAGGGCCCGGCTGTAGCGCCACTGCGGGCCGGGTCCGTTGGCCTGAAGGTTGGCGGCTTGGAAGAATCGCGGCTTGCCCAGCGCACCACCCTGCGCGGCGCGGATCGCCGCGCGGTTCACCTGTTCGTACTGGCAGCGATAGGCGACCATCAGCCGCACATCGGCGCGGGCGCAGGCGGTTATCATCGCCGTACAATCCTCGCTGCTGGTGGCCATCGGCTTCTCGGTCAGCACATGCTTGCCGATGGCCGCCGCGCGTTCGGTGAAGCCACGGTGCATAGCATTGGGCAGGGCGATGTAGACCGCCTGCACCGCCGGGTCATCGCGTAGCCGTTCGAACTGGTCGTAACCATGCACGGCCGCGTCACGGATGCCGTATTGCCGCGCCACCAGGCGCGCCTTTTTCCGGGGATCCGCTGACCAGGGCCACCGGCCGGGCCATCCGGCATTCGGCAAAGGCAGGCAGCGCTTGTTCCAGGCTGATTCGGCCAAGGCCGATGATCGCGAAGCCGACACGCTCCTCGGGCGGCAGCGGGGCTGGCGGTGGCTCTCCGGGCGGGTCGGCCTCGCCGCGCCAAGGTGGGAAGGCGACGCGGCCGTCCCGCACGCCGCCGGCATCGATTGGCGAGGGCGGCGGGTAGCCCGGCACGCCGGCGGCGCCCGCCGCCACGCCCGCCGCGGCGAGGCCGCCCGCCCGCATGATCCCGCGCCGTGTCGTGCCGTCGCTCATCCCATCGCCCCCATGACCGGCGAGCCAACGCCGCGGGGAGGAATTGGTTGACGCGCTTGGTCGGTCGTCCGACGCTGCTGCTAATGGCCGCGAAGATGGCCCAAGGATCGGGACATCAACGGGCAGCGACCCCGTCGCGGGAGGACCATCAATGTTCGAGGAGCTCGACCGAAGGACCAGCCTGACCGGCAACCAAAAACGGATCGTCGCCGCCGCAGTGATGGGCGACATGCTGGAATTCTTCGACTACTTCCTGATCGGCTTCGTACTGGCCTTCGTGGTCGGGCCCTGGGGGCTGACCTTCGGGCAATCCGCCATCATTCTGCTCTCCTCCGGATTCGGGGCAATCGGTGGGGCGTATTTCTGGGGCTGGATGGCCGATCGCATCGGCCGGCGGCCAGTCTTCAACCTGACCATCCTGAACTTCTCGCTGGCCACCGGCGTGCTATGCCTTCACGCCGGAAAACGGCTGGATCTTTCTCACCATCTTCCGCTTCATCGTCGGCTTCGGCGTCGGCGGGCTCTACTGCGTCGACCTGCCGCTGGTGCAGGAGTTCATGCCATCGAAGAAGCGTGGACTGATCGGCGGGCTGGTGACGGTCTTCATCCCCGTCGGCGTGCTGCTCGGCTCCATCTTCGGCGCCTATCTGGCGCCCGAGATTGGCTGGCGCGGGCTGTTCGCTGCCGGCGTGCTACCCGGCCTGCTGGTCTTCCTGGTGCGCATCTGGGTGCCGGAATCGCCGCGCTGGCTCGCTCGCCAGGGCCGGCCGGAGGAGGCGCGCAAGTCGCTCGCCTGGGCGCTTGAGGTGCCGCCCGAGAGCTTGTCGCTGCCGAGGCCGGAAGACTATGCCGAGCCGAACACCCGCTGGACCGACCTGTTCCGCTACCCGCGCAGCCTGATCGTCTCCTGGTTCGGGAATCTTGGCGCGCAAACTGGCGTCTATGGCGTCACGTTATGGGCGCCGACACTCTTCATGCTGATCCTGCACGTCCCGCCGGCCCAGGCGTCCAAGATGATGATCGGGCTGACGCTCGGCGGTCTGGTCGGCCGCGTCTCCTTCGCCCTGCTGTCGGAGGGGATCGGTCGGCGCCGCGCCGGCGGCCTGCTCGGCTTCGGCGCCGCGGTGATGATTGCGCTGGCCGGGGTCTACCACGACCAGATCTGGTTCGGCTTTTCGGCGCTCTGGCTGTTGCTGATTGTCGGCTTCTTCTTCGCCGATGGTGGCTTCGCCGTGGTCGGTCCCTATGCGGCCGAGGTCTGGCCGGCGCAGCTTCGCACCTCCGGCATGGGATCGGCCTATGGGTTCGGCAGGATCGGCAAGGTGATTGGCCCGCTCGGCCTGGCGCTGGTTGTCGGCAGCAGCAACGTCATCAAGCCTGAGGCGAGCGTTGAGAACGTGCTGCCGGCCTTCCTGTACCTGGCGTCCTGGTTCGTGCTGGCGGGCGCGGTCTACCTCTTCCTCGGCATCGAGACCAAGGGCCGCTCGATTGAGGAAATCGACCGCGACCTGCACGCGCAGGACGCCACGGCGCGGCCCGCAGTGGCGCCCGGCGAATGAGTGGTGCATGACGGGCCGCTTGCGGGCAACCGCCATGTGCGCTCCCATCCGCCACCCGAACCCGGAGGCCTTCATGCTGCAATTCTACTACAACGCCGCGCCGAACCCGATGAAGGTGGCGCTCTTCCTTGAGGAGAGCGGCCTGCCTTATGAGGCGATCCCGGTCGACACCCGCAAGGGCGACCAATCCAAGCCGGACTACGTGGCGATCAACCCGAATTCCAAGGCGCCTTCGATCGTCGATGACGGCAATCCGGTCTTCGATTCCAACGCCATCCTGCTCTACCTCGCGGAGAAGACCGGCCAGTTCCTGCCGAAGCCGGATTTTGCCGGGGAGACACTGTCCTGGCTGATGTTCATCGCCTCAGGCATCGGCCCCTATTCCGGCCAGTATGTCCACTTCAAGAATTTCGCGCCCGCCGGCAACGACTACGGCGTGAAGCGCTACGAGTTCGAGGCGAAGCGCCACTGGGGCATTCTGAACGACCAGCTGGAAGGCCGCGACTGGATTGTCGGCGACAGCTACTCCTTCGTCGACATGGCGGCCTGGGGCTGGGAGCGGCTCGGCGCCTTCGTGCTCGGTGCCGAGGAATTCGACAAGCTGGGCAACGTCAAGCGACACCTCGCCGCGATCAACGCGCGTCCAGCCGCAGCGCGCGCCGAGGCGATCAAGACGCGTCATGCATTCAAGGCCGAGATGGACGAGGACGCACGGAAGATCATGTTCCGCCACACGGCGACCTGAGGCAACAAGGCCGGGGAGGAGGTATCCTCCCTGGATCTTGCTCTACTCCCTTTGAGTCCTGCACCCGTCGCGCGATAGGTGCGGGACTCAGAAGGGGGACGGAGCCATCCCCGATCGAACCGTGATCCCGGCAGCGGCCGGGCAAGAAGCACCGGAGAAGCATCGTGTTCAGGCTTGATGGCAAGGTGGCGCTGGTGACCGGCGCGGGCTCGGTCGGACCAGGCTGGGGCAACGGCAAGGCGACCGCCGTGCTGCTGGCGCGCGCCGGGGCGCAGGTCTTCGGCATCGACATCACCGAATCCGCCGCCGCCGAGACGCGCGACATCATCGCCGGGGAGGGGGCACCGCCGTGGCGCATCGCTGCGACATGCTGGCGGCAGAGCAGGTGGAGGCCGCGGCTGCCGCCTGCATCGCGCGCTTCGGCCGCATCGATATCCTCGTGAACAACGTCGGCGGCTCCGCCCCCGGCGGTCCGGTGGACATGGCGGAGGAAGCCTGGGACGCCCAGATCGACCTCAACCTGAAATCCGCGTTCCTCGGCTGCAAATACGTCCTGCCGCATATGGATGCGCAAGGCAGGGGCGCGGTGGTGAACCTGTCCTCGGTCGCCGGGCTGCGCATGGGGACGGGGCGCGTCCACAGCGCCTATTCGGCCAGCAAGGCTGGCATCATCGCCTTCAGCAAGTCGGTGGCCATGGGATACGCGAAGAAAGGCATCCGCTGCAACACGGTGGTGCCCGGGCTGATGCACACCCCGTTGGTGGAGCACCGCCTGGTGCGCCAACTCGGCGCCAATGATGCGGAGGCGCTGATCGCCCGGCGCAATGCCAGCGTGCCGATGGGCCATATGGGTACCGGCTGGGACATCGCCCATGCCGTGCTGTTCCTGGTGAGCGACGAGGCGAAGTACATCACCGCGACCGAGATCGTGGTGGATGGCGGCTTCACCGCCGCGGGCCCGGTCTGATGCGGCGGCGCGGCCTGCTGGCGGCGCCTGCGTTGCTGCTGGCGCCGACGGCGCGGGCGCAGGACTGGCCTTCGCGCCCCATCACCCTAATCGTCGCCTCTCCGGCCGGCGGCGGCACCGATTTCGCTGCGCGCCTGATCACCGAACCGCTCGGCCAGCGCCTCGGCCAGTCGGTGGTCGTGGAGAACCGGCCGGGCGGCAATGGTGCCATCGGCATGCTGGCCGCCATTCGCGCGCGGCCGGACGGGCATACGCTGCTGGTCGGCTATTCCGGCACGCTGACCGGCAAGCCGGCGGTGGAGGGCGTCGCCGACTACGATCCGGCGAGGGACCTGCTGCCGGTGGCGCAGATCACCAATTCGCCGCAGGTAATGATGGTGCACCCATCCGTGCCGGCGCGGACGCTGACGGAGTTCGTCGCCCATGCGAAGGCCAATCCGGGCAAGCTGAACTACGGCTCCTCCGGCAATGGCTCGCTGCACCATCTCGGCTGCGAGTTGCTGAAGCTGCGCACTGGCATCGATATCGTGCATGTGCCCTATCGCGGCACCGGCGAGACCATCTCCGACCTGCTGGCCGGCCGCATCCAGTTCTACATGAACAGCCCGCCGCCGGTGCTCGCCTTCTTCAAGGATGGGCGGCTGCGCCCGGTCGCCACCACCGGGGAAGAGCGCCACCGCGCGCTGCCCGAGGTGCCGACCATGATCGAGCAGGGCTTCGCCCCCATCCCGATCGACAGCTGGTTCCCGCTGCTCGCGCCGGTCGGCACGCCGGCGCCCACCCTCCTGCGGCTGCAGGAGGAGCTGCGGACCGTGTTGGCCGAGCCGCTAGTGCAGCGGCGGGCAGCGGAGGCCGGCACCTTTGCCGCCTTCGCCGATGCCGATGCCGTCGCCACCCGCATGCGGCGGGAAACGATGGCCTGGACCGATGTGGTGAAGCGGGTTGGCATCAAGCCGGATTGACCGGGCTGTCTATGCCGAGGCGGCGATGGCCTGCCACTCCTGCATGGTCAGCCGCGGCGTGATGTGCTGCGGGCAGTTCCAGTCGTAGCCGGCAACCTCGATCAACACCGCGCTTTCCGCCTGACGTTCCGCCCCGGGCGACGTAAGCCGGGCCAGCAGGGCTGGGTCGTCCCGCACCACGCGCGCATGGCCAAGCAGCTTCAGCCTGCGGCGGTTGGCGTAATCCATGAAGAACAGGGATACGCGGTCGTTGCTGGCGAGGTTGCCCAGCGAGATGTGCTGCCGGTTTCCGGTGAGATCGGCGAAGCCGATGGTCCGCGCATCCAGCACGCGCATGAAGCCCGGCGGGCCGCCACGGTGCTGCATGTAGGGCCAGCCGGTCTCTGAAACCGTGGCCAGGTAGACGCTGTCGCGGGCCTGGATGAAGCCGGCTTCGCGTGCGGTCAGCGCGCTGTCGTCCGGCCCGCGCTCGGCGACCCCGGCATAGTGCAGATGGGAGCCGAGCTGCTTCTGCTCTGCCTGCACTGCAGGTGTGAAGGCAATCTTGGCGAAATGCCTGCCCATGGCGGCATGCTCCTGGATCGGGTGGGGAGAGTTGAGGCCGCAGCGTCTCAGTGGCCGGTGTGCCGGACCGCGAAGTCGGTCGGCGCCCCGGCCGGAGTATTGATGCGGTTGGTTTGCAGGCTCATCGCGACATTCAGCACGATCTCGATGATCGCCGCATCGTCCCTCGCCGGCGCCGGCGCCGGCTCGGCCTCGGCACCGCGGTCCTGTCGGGCCAGCACTGCGCGAGGGAGGGACAGCGCCGTTTTGTCCTTCACGGTCTCGGCTTTGCCGGTACGCGCCGTCCCGACCGCCACGGCGCTCAGCCCGGCGCCAGCGCCGATCATGCTGTACGCCAAGAGGCAATGATCGCAGCCATTCGTCCCGGCGCTCAGCAGCGCGATCCCCTCGCGCAGCGCCGCTGGCAGCATGCCGCCGCCGAGTGTCCCCGAAAGGCCTAGATAGCCGTGCAAGCGGGCGGGCGCGATCCCGAGTACGCGAAGCAGGTTGGGCATCAGGCCGCGTTGCTTGCGTATGCCCTCGAAGCTGGCGTGGGTGGCGGCATTTTCGTCGCCGACGAGGTTCAGGTTGGCCATCTCGACGTCTCCTGCCGGAAATTGCTGGCCGGCGGCCCAGAAAATGGCGGTTGCCGTGCCGGAGAAGAATGCGCTCCGATCGAAAGTCACAGTTCCCGGATCAGGAAGAATGGACCGACTGGACGAGATGCGGCTCTTCGTTGCGGCGCTGGAGGCCGGTAGCCTGGCCGCGGCCGGGCGGCGGCTCGGCCATTCGCCGCCGGCGATGACCCGGATGCTGGCTGCGATGGAGGAACGATTGGGCGTGCGGCTGCTGGAGCGCAGCACCCGCCGCCTGGCGCCGACCGAGGCCGGGCGGCGGCTCGCTGAGCATGCCCGCCGGCTACTGGCGGACTATGCCGAGGCCATGGCGGAGGCGGCGGGCGAGGGAACGGCACCGCGGGGTCGGCTGCGCGTCGCGGCGCCGCTGGTCTTTGGCCGCCTGCACGTCGCCCCGATCCTCACCGCCTTCCTCGCGGTGCAGCCCGAGGTGACGGCGGACCTGCAACTTGCCGATCGGAACGTGGACCTGCTGGAGGAGGCGATCGACGTCGCGCTGCGGATCGGCGTGCTGCGCGAGAGCGGAGTGGTGGCGCGGCGCGTCGGCAGCGTGCGGCGGCTGGTTGCGGCAAGCCCCGGCTATCTTTCAGCGCGCGGCATGCCGACTGTGCCGGAGGAACTGGCCGGGCACGACATCGTGCTGTTCCACAGCCGTGCGACGCCGCCGGAATGGCGCTTCACCGGGCCGGACGGGCGGGAGGTGACGCAACGGGTGGTGCCGCGCTTCGCGGTGAACGAAGCTGGCGCCGCGGTGGCGGCGGCCGTCGCCGGCCAAGGCTTGGTCAGTGCCCTGTCCTACCAGATGGCGGCTGAAGCTCGAGAGCGGTGCGCTGGTCCGGCTGCTACGGGATTGGGAGCCGCCGGCGCTGCCGGTCTCCCTGGTCTTTCCCTCGGCCCGCCTGTTGCCGCCGCGGGTCAGGGCTTTCCTGGATTTCGGCACGCCGAGGCTTGTGGCGCTGCCGGTGCTGCGGGACGAAGCCTCAGAACACCGTGCCATCGCTGATGATGCGTAGCGGCGGGCCACCATCGGCGCGGCGCTCGCCTGCCAGGCGCCGCCCGGCCCACCAAGTGCCGCCCTCCAACACGCAGGCGAGCGGGAAGTCGGCCGCCGAGAGCCCGAGCCGCGCCCGCACCAGAGGTGCGACGGCATCGAGCAGCGCGACGGTCAGCGCCCGCCACTCGACGACTAGGATATCGCCAGGCGCATGCCCGGCTTCGAACACCGCCGGGTCGCGCGGACGAATGACGCCCATGTCGAGGAAGAGACCGCCATTGCGGTATTCCGGCAGGCCGGTAAGGGCATCGATGCCGGTCACCCGCATACCCGCGAACTCCAGCGGCTCGATGAGCGAATAGGCCAGCCATTGCGAGAGCTTGTGGAAGGGGATCAGACCGGTGGTTGCATCAGCCCGGCGGATGCCCGGATGCCGCCAGCAGTCGCCGAGATTGACACCGGCCAGCGTCTCCCGGCCCGGCCAGATGGGCCCGAGATGTTGCAGCAGGGCGATCAGGATGCTGCGGGCGGGAAGTGCGCCGCCCTCAAGCTGCCCGGCCAGTCCGTCCACCAGGCCACTTGGCCGCGGCGTATCGGCCTGGCCGAACACCTCGGGCGCGGCGGCCAGCGTCGCGCCCAGCCGGCGCAGCAACGCGGCGCGGCCCTCGAGCCCGGTCAGCGGGTTGTCCGCGCGGACTTGCAGGCCCTGGCCGAGTTCCGCTGCCGTGACGGCGCAAAGGCGCGCGGCATCGGCGCGAGGCGAAACCCCGTCATCGGCGAAGGCGCCGGCGGCGAAGAGCGCCAGGCTGGCCATCGCCAAGCCTTCAGAGCGCGCATAGGTCCTACCCGTGGCGGCATCCCGGTAGCGCCAAGCCATGCCCGCCCCCGCATCGAGCAGGACGGAGACGATGGCCAGGTCGATCCGCGCCCGCAGCAGCGCCGCCGGCTCCCGCCCCTCACCACCCAGCGTCGCCGCCCCATCCGGCAGGAAATGCCGCCAGCGGGCATGGAAGGGCACCTTCAAATCCGGATAGTTCGTGCGCACGACCTCGGCGACGAGGTCGGCGGTCGCCGCCATCGCTTCCGGCTGCACCGTCCAGCCCTGCAGCCGGTTGTCGAGGCCGAGCGCGTAGAGTTCCTGCGACCGCTCCCGCACTGCCTCCGGCGTCAGCAGAGCCACCGCCGCAGTCACATCTCCCCCAGGGCGCGGCCCACAGTGCGCTTGAGGTCCTCGGCACTCGGCACCTCCGGCGCGTAGTAGCCGGCGGCCTTCTTCGCCTCCATCTCGACGCTCGCATCGGGTGGGATGCGGTTGCCGGGGATGGGCACGCGCTCGCCGATCTCGATGCCTTGCTCGACCATGGCGTCGTGCTTCATGTTGGACATGGAGACGAGGCGGTGGATCTTCGTGATCCCCAGCCAGTGCAGCACGTCCGGCATCAGCTGCTGGAAGCGCGCATCCTGCACGCCGGCGACGCATTCCGTGCGCTCGAAATAGGTGGCGGCCTGGTCGCCGCCCTCCTGCCGCTTGCGGGCGTTGTAGACGAGGAATTGGTCACCTCGCCCAGCGCCCGGCCTTCCTTGCGGTTGTAGACGACGAGGCCGACGCCGCCTTCCTGCGCCGCGCGCACGCTCTCCTCGATCCCGTGGATGAGGTAGGGGCGGCAGGTGCAGATGTCGGAACCGAAGACGTCGGAGCCGTTGCACTCGTCGTGCACCCGGCAGGTCAGCGGCACGCGGCGGTCGGCCAGATGCGACGGCTCGCCGAATATGTAGACCGTGATCCCGCCGATCGGCGGCAGGAAGACCGAGAGATCGGGCCGGGTGACGAGCTCCGGGTACATGCCGCCGGTCTGCTCAAACAAGGTGCGGCGCAGGCTGTGTTCCGCCACGCCGAAGCGCTCGGCGATGCCGGGCAACCACCAGACCGGGTCGATGGCCGCCTTGGTGACGGAGACGTCGCCGCCGGGATGCATCACCTGGCCATCCGGCTTCAGGTCGCCGGTCGAGATCAACGCGTTCAGCTCGGCCATGTTCAGCCGAGCCTTGGTGATGGCGATGGTCGGGCGGATGTCGATGCCCTCGCCGATCGCCTCGCCGAAGGCCTCCCCCACCACATGGCCCCAAGGGTCGAGCGAGACGATCTTGCCGGGCTCCGACCACTGCGGGTGTGGCCCGATCGCCGTCACGGGGTGGGTATTCGCCAGGTCCGGCCGCTGCAACGGCGACAGCGTGCCGGCGGAGACCGCCAGCGCACGATAGAGCGAATAGGACCCGCCATGGGTGCCGACCACGTTGCGGTCGCCTGGCCGGGTGACCGAACCGATCACCGGCCCGCGCTCCGCCGGGGTGGCAGCGGCCCAGTTGATCTGCCAGCGATGCGCCTGCTGGTCGGGATGCGAGGTCAGCCGGATATGACGGGGCTGGTTGATGCTCATGGCCGAAATGTCGGGCGGATGCTGCGGCGCGGCAAGTGCCATTGCCGCTAACTCTGCCCCTCCAGCAGCCGCCGCAGCCGGTCGAAGCGCGGGTCGGGGTCGCCGCCGAAGCGGAAGGTGCCGCTGGCCCGCAGCACCGGCACGCCCTCCGCGGTGACCAGGCATTGGCCGAACAGGGTGCTGCGGGTCACCGTCAGCACCTCCGGCCGCGCCTCCACCCAGGCACCTAGCGGGGCCGGCGCCAGGAAATCCGTGGTCAGCGACACCGTGACCAAAAAGCGGCTCAGCCGGGCGACGTAGTTGCAGCCGCCGGCCAGGACGATATCGGCAAAGCCGGCCAGCATGCCACCATGGCATTGCCCCACCGGGTTGCTGTGGCGCGGCTCGACCCGGAAGCCGATGGCGAGGCCTTCGCCCTCCGGCCTGGCCCAGAAGGGGCCGATCAGGCTGTTATAGATGCCGGGATCGTGCCCCGGCATCGGCACGAAGCCGGCAGGCGCTGGCGGCATCAGCAGCCGAGCTTATGGGCGAGGTCCTGGAAGTCCCGGCCGACCGCGTCCCAGGCCTCGCTCGGCTCGAGGTCGCCGCTCTGTCCCGGCCCGTGCTCAGTCGGCCGCGGCACGAAGGCGGTCGCCAGCCCGGCCATGCGCGCCGCCTTCAGGTCGCCGTTATGAGCCGCCACCAGGCAGAGCTCGTCGCGACGGATGCCGAGCACCTCGGCGGTGCGGATATAGGCCTCCGGCTGCGGCTTGTAGGCCTGCACCACCTCGGCGCCGAGGATGGCGTCCCAGGGGATGCCGGCGCGCTTCGCCATGTTGGTCATCAGCGCGATGTTGCCGTTCGACAGCGGCGCGATGATGAACTGCGCTTCAGGCGGGTCAGCCCCGCCACCGCCTCCGGCCAGGGGTCCAGCCGGTGCCAGGCGCGGTTCAGGTCGTCGAGCGCCGCCTCGCCGAGCTGGGCCGGGTCGATGCCGTGGTCCTGCAGCACGCCGTCCAGGTTCTCCCGGTGCAGCACGTCGAGCCGCGTCCAGGGCCGGCGGCCGCTGCGGCATTCCTCCATCGCCGGCTGGTAGCGGCGGCGCCAGGCATCTGCGAAGGCGCGCGGGTCGATGTCGCGCCGGCCGAGCTGCGCCAGCACCGGCGCGGCATCGCGGGCGATGCCCTCGCGCCAGTCGACCACGGTGCCGAAGACGTCGAAGACCAGGGCCTTCACGCTGTCGAAGCGGCTCACTTCGTATTCTCCTGCGCCCATTTGGCGTCGAAATCCCAGACCTCGGGAAGCCCATCAGCTCGGTCATCCGCTTGAAGCCGTAGCTCTCGCCGATCGCCGTGCTGTCGCCGGTGGCCTTCAGATGGGCGTAGGCCTTCTCCAGCGCCGCGGCAGCCGCGAGGAAGCCGATGGCCGGGTAGATCGCCATGCCGTAGCCGATTTCGGCCAGGCGCGCGGCGGGCAGGATGGGCGTGCGGCCGCCTTCCACCATGTTGGCCAGCAGCGGCTTGGTGATCGCCTTGCCGATCGCCTGCATTTCCGCCTCGCTCTCGGGGCTCTCGATGAAGATGACGTCGGCGCCGGCCGCCTCGAACATCCTGCCGCGGCGGATCGCCTCATCAAGGCCGAGCGTGGTGCGGGCATCGGTGCGGGCGACGATCAGGAAGTTGGGGTCCTTGCGGGCCTCGGCGGCGACGCGGATTTTCAGCACCATCTCCTCCGCCGGGATGACGCGGCGGCCGGGGGTGTGGCCGCATTTCTTCGGCATCTCCTGGTCCTCGAGCTGGATGCCGGAGACGCCCGCGGCTTCGTAGCCCATCACCGTGTGGCGGACGTTGAGCAGCCCGCCATAGCCGGTATCGGCATCGGCGATCACCGGCGTGCGGCAGCCACGCGCCATGGTGCCGACCCGGCCGACCATGTCGGTATAGGTGGCGATGCCGGCATCAGCGACGCCGAGATGGGATGCGACCGTCCCGAAACCGGTCACGTAGAGGCAATCAAAGCCCATGCCGTCCGCCACCTTGGCGGAGATCATGTCGAAGATGCCAGGGGCGACGACGAAGCGGCGCGCGGCGAAGGCGGCCTTGAGGCGCGGATCGGCCATGTCTGTTGTCCTACTGCTCTTTCTTGATGTGTCCCGCGGCGGCAGCCGCGGCCCAGAGCCGGTCCTCACGCTGCGCCGCCTGCATCAGGCCGGCGGCGGGGCGAAGGTCGGGCTCGATCCCCATGGCGGTGAAGCGTTGCTGCAGCGTGGGGTCGGCGAAGGCGCGCTTCAGCGCCTCCTGCAACCTGGCCACCACCGCCTCCGGCAGGCCGGCCGGGCCATAGAGCCCGACCCAGCCGGACAGGTCGAAATCCGCCACGCCCTGTTCCTGCGCCGTCGGGACATCCGGGAAGAAGGGCGTCCGCGTCGCAGTCGAGGCGGCGAGGACCCGCACCCGCCCGGTCTGCATGTGCGGCATGGCGCTGGCGGTGCTGGTCCAGCCGACCGGCAGGTGCCCCGCGACGATGTCGTTCATCAAGCTGGCCGCCGGAGCGGTACTGGACATCCGCCATCTCGACATTGGCGCGCCGCGCGAGTTCCTGCCCGATGAAGGAGGAGAGGCTTTCCGTGCTGCCGGTGCCGACCTTGCCGGGATTACGCCGCGCATAGTCCAGCATGGCGCGCAGGTCCGCATAGGGCTGCGCCGCGCCGGTCACCAGCACCATGGTGTTGCGCGACAGCAGCGCGACCGGGGTGAAATCCTTGATGGGGTCGTAGGGCAGGGAGGGCAGGAAGTAGCGGTTGGCGACATGGGTCGAGACCACGGCCATCAGGGTATGGCCATCCGGCTCCGCCCGCGCCACCACCTCCGAGCCGATGACGCCGGCGCCGCCGGCGCGGTTCTCCACCACCACGGGATGCGGCAGGGCGGGACGCAGCGCCTCGGCGATCGCCCGGGCCAGCAGGTCGGTGCCGCCGCCGGTGGCGTAGGGGACGATCAGCCGGATGGGCCGGGTCGGCCAGGTCTGCGCCAGGGCGGCCCGACGAGCGCAAGGCGCCAGCAGGGCGGGGACGGCCAGCAGACTGCGGCGGCCGAGTGGCATGGATCGTTCTCTCCCGGTTTGGCCGCGAGTATCGGGCGGTACGGCACGGATGCAAGGCCCCGGCTTCCATGCCAGGATGGGCGCGGGAGAGACGAGGAGAGACCCATGCCCGATGCCAGCGGCCGCCCCATGGCGGCCAGCGCCGTCGCCGAGATCGAGGCGGTGATCCAGACCTATTTCGACGGCCTCTACGAAGGCGATGCCGACAAGCTCGCCGCCGCCTTCCATCCGGTCAGCCACCTGTACTGCGAGAAGGATGGCGGCGTGGTGGACGTGCCGCGCGATGCGTGGTTCGAGGCGGTGCGGAAGCGCGAGAGCGCGGCGAGCAAGGGCCTCGAGCGCGACGACCGCATCCTGATGATGGATATCAGCGGGCCGGAGACCGCTTTCGTGAAGGTCGCCTGCCAGCTGCCGCCGCGCTACTTCACCGACTATCTGGTGCTGAACCGGACCAGCGAGGGCTGGCGGATCGTCAGCAAGATCTACCGCGCCGATATCCGCGAATAAGTGGTGGCCCGCGGCGCTCGGGCCATGCACCGGGCTGGCGGGCATGGCTCCGCAATAGGTCATGGGCCAGTCTGCCAATCGACCCGTTCCAGGTCCCTATGCCGCATCACGGTGCGGCGATGGTTGCGGGCCACGGTTTTCTCGGCTTGGCCATGGCCGATGCCCGGCCCGGTTTGATGCCGGTCGGGCGACCGACCCTACCGCCCGGTGCCGCATCTATCATATCCTCCACGCAAATAGCCCGCCCCGGCCGGGGCGTGTGGGGGTTCAAGCAATGGCCAAGCTGACCATCAACGGGCGCGTGCACGAGGTGCAGGTCGACCCCGAGACACCGCTGCTCTGGGTGATCTGCGAGCAGATCGGCCTGACGGGGACGAAATACGGCTGCGGCATTGCGCAATGCGGGGCCTGCACGGTGCATGTGGACGGGGTCGCCACGCGCTCGTGCTCCATGCCCGTCTCGGCGGTGACCGAGGCACAGAAGATTACCACGATCGAGGGCCTGTCGCCCGATGGCAGTCACCCCGTGCAGAAGGCCTGGGTAGCGCTGGACGTGCCGCAATGCGGATATTGCCAATCTGGCATGATCATGGCTGCGGCTGCGCTGCTGGCCGAGACGCCGAAGCCCTCGGTCGAGGACATCCGCACCGGCATGACCAATATCTGCCGCTGCGGCACCTACAACCGGGTCCAGGCCGCCATCCAGCAGGCGGCCGGCACCGGCGCGGCCGGCTGAGGGGGAGCGCCACCATGAACGCGATCGCACCGCTCTCCCGCCGCGGCTTCCTCTCCGTCTCGGCCGCCGCCGGCGCCTTCACCCTCGGCATCCGCGCGCCGCTGGCCCAGACCACGGCGCTGCCCGGCGCGACCTCCGGCGGCGTCCCGGAGATCAACGCCTGGGTTGTCGTCAAGCCTGACGACACCGTCGTCATCCGCATCGCCCGATCGGAGATGGGACAGGGCACGCTGACCGGCCTCGCCCAGCTCGTCGCCGAGGAACTGGATTGCGACTGGGCCAAGGTCACCACCGAATACCCGACGCCCGGCCAGAACCTGGCGCGCAACCGCGCCTGGGGCGATTTCTCGACCGGCGGCAGCCGCGGCATCCGGGAATCCAACGAATATGTCCGCAAGGGCGGCGCGGCGGCGCGGATGATGCTGGTGCAGGCCGCCGCCAATGCCTGGGGCGTGCCGGCCGGCGAGTGCCGCGCGGCGAGGAGCGTCGTCACCCACACGGCCTCCGGCCGCACCGCGACCTATGGCAGCCCTGGCCGTCACGGCGGCGAAGCTGGCGCCGCCGGCCAACATCGCGTTGAAGGACCCGAAGGATTGGAGCATCGCCGGCAAGCCGCTGCCACGCCTCGACACGGTGGATAAGACCACCGGCAAGCAGATCTACGGCGCCGACCTGAGGCTGCCGGGCATGCTCAATGCCTCGATCCGCGACTGCCCGGTCTTCGGCGGCAAGCCGAAAGGTTTCGACGAGGCTGCGGCGATGGCCCGGCCCGGCGTGAAGAAGGTGGTCCGGGTCGGCGAGAGCGCCGTCGCCGTGGTCGCCGAGACCTGGTGGCAGGCGAATACCGCGCTCGACGCGCTGAAGATCGAATGGGATGCCGGGCCGAACCAGGCCGTCTCGCAGGCGACCATCGACGCGACGCTGAAGGAGGGGCTGGGTGCCACGGAGGCCTTCGTCGGCAACAAGGCGGGCGACGCCAACGGCGGCGCTGCCCAAGGCGGCGAAGACGGTGGAGGCGACCTACACCTTCCCCTTCCAGAACCACGCGACGATGGAGCCGATGAACGCGACCGCGGTCTGGACCGCGGATCGCTGCGAGGTCTGGTGCCCGACCCAGAACGGCGAGGCGTCGCTGGCCGCCGCCGCCGAGGCGGCCGGTCTGCGCCCGGCACAATGCGAGGTGCACAAGGTGCTGCTCGGCGGCGGCTTCGGCCGGCGCGGCTGGCAGGACTATGTCCGCCAGGCGGTCGCCATCGCCAAGGAACTGCCGGGCACGCCGGTGAAGCTGCTGTGGTCGCGTGAGGAGGACATGCTGCATGGCCGCTACCACCCGATCACTGCCTGCAAGCTGACCGCGGGTCTGGATGCGCAGGGCGATCTCGACAGCCTGCACATGCGCATCTCCGGCCAGTCCATCATCGCCGGCATCGCGCCGCAGATGCTGCAGGGCGGCGCCGATAGCCGGGTCTTCCAAGGTCTGAATCCTGGCGGGGCGGAAGGCGCCTTCGGCTATGCCGTGCCGAACCTCCTCATCGACCACGCGATGCGGAACCCGCATGTGCCTCCGGGTTTCTGGCGCGGCGTGAACGTGAACCAGAACGCAGTCTACATGGAATGCTTCATCGACGAGGTGGCGCATGCCGCCGGCCGCGACCCGCTGGAGTTCCGCCGTGCCCTCCTCAAGGGCAGCCCGAAGCACCTGGCCGTGCTGAATGCGGTGGCGGAGAAGGGTGGCTACGGAACGCCGGCGCCGGCTGGCCGGCATCGCGGCCTGGCGCAGATCATGGGCTATGGGAGCTATGTCGCGGCCTGCGCCGAGGTCTCCGTCTCCCCGGCCGGGGAGGTGACGATCCACAAGATCACCGCGGCGACGGATTGCGGCCACGCCGTCAACCCGCAGCAGATCGCGGCGCAGATCGAGGGCTCCTTCGCCTATGGTCTGACGGCGATGCTCTATGGCGAATGCACCGTGAAGGACGGTGCGATGGAGCAGGCCAATTTCGACACCTACCCGATCATGCGCCTGGCGGAGATGCCGGCGGTGGAGAGTATCGTCATGCCCTCCGGTGGTTTCTGGGGCGGCGTCGGCGAGCCGACCATCGCGGTCGCGGCGCCGGCGGTGCTGAATGCGATCTTCGCCGCCACCGGCAAGCGGCGGGTGCGGCAGCTGCCGTTGAAGCACGCCGACCTGCGGAGGGCGTGAGGCGGATCCTCGCGGCGCTCCTCCTCCTCCTGCTCGGGGGCGGAGCGGCCGCGGAGCCGGTGGTGGTGGGCGATGGCATCCCAGCCTCGCTCACCGGTGCGCCGGGCGACCCGGCGCGCGGCCGGGCCATCGTGCTGGATCGGCAGCGCGGGCTCTGCCTTCTCTGCCACAGTGGCCCTTTCCCGGAGGAGCGGTTCCAGGGCGACCTGGCACCCAGCCTGACCAGGGCCGGGTCCCGGCTGACCGAGGCGCAATTGCGCCTGCGGATGGTGGATGGACGGCGGTTGAACACCGACACCATCATGCCTTCCTATTTCAGCCTGGAGGGGCTGGTGCGCGTCGGCCGCGCCTGGCAGGGCCGCACGGTGCTGACCGCGGAGGAGATCGAGGATGTCGTCGCCTTCCTGGCCACGCTGCGTGACTGACCGTCGGGCGCTGCTCGGCGGGCTGCTGGCGATCACCCTGGTGCGGCCGGTGGGGGCGACGCCGGAGGCGCTGGGAGAGGCGATCCTCGACTTCACCAAGGGCGTCGCGCCGCGGCCCGGCGGCGTCGTGCTCGATATCCCCCCGCTGGTCGAGAACGGCAATACCGTACCGGTCTCGGTCGAGGTGGAGAGCCCGATGACCGAGGCCGAGCACGTCCGCGCCATTGGCCTGTTCAACGAACGCAACCCGCTGCCGCATGTGCTGACTGCGAAGCTCGGTCCCTGGTCCGGCGCGGCGCGGATCGGCACGCGCATCCGCCTGTCCAATACCCAGCGCCTGGTGGCCGTCGCGGCCTTGAGCGATGGCAGCTACCGCTTCGGCGAGGCGCAGGTGATCGTCACCCTCGCCGCCTGCGTGGAGGGCTGAGCCATGGCGCGCACGCTGCTTCGGGTTCCCGCCACTGCGACGCGCGGCGAGGTGGTGGAGATCCGCACGTTGATCCAGCATCCGATGGAGACCGGGTTCCGATCCGGCGAGAACGGCAGAATGCTGGAGCGCGACATCATCCGACGGTTCACCTGCCTCTACAACAATCGCCCGGTCTTCGAGGCGGAGTTGCATCCGGCGATCGCCGCCAACCCATACCTGACCTTCAGCTTGCGCGTGGAGGAGAGCGGCATCCTCGCCTTCACCTGGGAGGGCGACAACGGCTTCTCGCAGACCGAGACCCGCGCGCTGACGGTGGCATGAGGCGACTGGCGGCCGCGGCGCTGGCGGCGCTGACGCTGGGGGCCGCGCCGCGCTCGGGCTTCGAGACGATGACGCCGGAGGCTGCAGGCGATGCAGCGCGACGACCTGGCCAATCCCGGCATGCTCTATGTCGCGGAAGGCGAGGCCGTGTGGGACCGGGAGGGCTGCGGATCCTGCCACACGGCCGCCGCCATGCGCGGCGTTGCGGCGCGCTACCCCGCGCTCGACGCGGCGAGCCAGGCGCCGACCGACCTGACCGGCCGCATCGCCCAGTGCCGGGAGACGCGGCAGGGCAAGCCGCCGTTGCCGCGCGAAGGCGCGCCGATGCTGGCTCTGACCGCCTTCGTCGCGCACCAGTCGCGCGGGATGCCGCTGCAGCCCGACCCGCGGCTGGACGAGGCTCGGCGGCAGGGCGAGGCGCTGTTCCGCGAGCGGCGCGGCCAGCTCAACCTGTCCTGCGCGCAGTGCCACGACGACAATGCCGGCCGCAAGCTGGCCGGCAGCACCATCCCCGAGGGGCATGCCAACGGCTATCCGCTCTACCGCCTCGAATGGCAGGGACTGGGATCGCTGCAGCGCCGGCTGCGCAATTGCATCGCCGGCGTCCGGTCGGAGCCTTACCCGCCCGGCGCGCCGGAATACGTCGCGCTCGAGGCCTATCTGGCGCAGCGCGCCCGCGGGCTGGTGGTGGAGACGCCCGCGGTGCGGCCTTAAGGCCGCAGGCAGGTCCACAAAAAGCAGAGACAGGATTTGGGAAGAAAACGCATTTTCCTCCCCGAACATCCTCAGTTGTTCGGCCGCAGCAGATAGGGCGCACCCGACCTTTCGCAGATGCCGCGGATCAGCTCGTCCAGCGTATCCGGCACCGGCACGCCCTCGGCCAGCCGCTTGGCGCGCATGATGTCCTCCGGCTCGCCTGGAACCAGCACCGGCTCGGCCGGGTCGGCGGGCGGCGTCGCGTGCAGCACGTCGAGGATGTCGTCGAGGTCGCCCTCGAAGGCGCTTTCCTCGCGGAAGGCCTTGGGGTCGAGCGCCAGGAAGAAGTGGCCGATATTCTGCGGCTGGTCCGGCGTCCAGGTGCGCTTGTGGATCGGCGAAAAGGCGGCGCCGACCAGCGTACCGCCCAGAATATGGACCAGCATCGCCAGGCCATAGCCCTTGGCGCTGCCCTGGTTCTCGATCCCGCCCAGCGGCGTGATACCGCCCTCCTTCCGCTCGAAGACATAGGCATTGCCCTCGTGCGGGTCGGTGATGGTCTGCCCGGCGCCGTCCACCACCCAGCCGGGCGGCAGCGGCGCGTCGTTCAGGTGGTGCACCTTCACCTTGCCGGCGGCAACGGTCGTGGTCGCCATGTCCAGCACGAAGGGCGGGTTGCGCTTCGCGGGGGCGGCGAAGGCCAGCGGATTGGTCCCCAGCACCGGCATGGCGGCGCGCGTCGGCACCATGGTGATGCCCTGGGCCGAGCTGGTCACCATGCCGATCACGCCGCGCGCCGAGGCGATGCGGGCATAGGCGCCGGCGGCGCCGAAATGGTGGCTGTTCACCACGCCGACCACGCCGATCCCATGGGCAAGCGCCTTGTCTACCGCCATGTTCATAGCCAGCGCCGACACCGGATGGCCGAGGCCGTTGCCGGCATCGAGCAACGCGGTCGGCCCGGTATCTCGGACGACGCGCGGCTGCGCCTGCATCTGCAGCCGTCCGGCCTTCACCCCTTGCTCATAGGTCATCAGCATGGAAAGGCCGTGGCTGTCGACCCCCATCAGGTCGGTCTCGACCATGACATCCGCGGTGGTCCTGGCGTGGTCGTCCGGCATGCCCCAGGCGGTCAGGATGGCGTGGATCTGCGCCCGGATGCTCTCGGCCGGCACGGGCCGGCCGCTGGTGACGTTCTTGGCCATGGGTTTCGTCTTTTTCCTTGAAGCGGTTCAGTCGACGCGGGCGCCGGTCGCCTTCACGATCGGCACCCAGCGGTCGATCTCGCTGGCGATGAAGGCGCGGGTCTTCTCAGGCGTCATGCCCTCGGGAATGGTGTTGCCGAGCTGCAGCAGCCGGTCGCGCACTGCCGGCACATGCAGCGCCTCGGCGATCTGCTCATACAGGAACTGCCGGATCGGCAGGGGTGCCGAGCGTCGTGCTCCAGGGCGTCCAGGTGGTTGCCTGGTATTCCGGCAGCCCAGCCTCGGCGCTGGTCGGCACCTCGGGTGCCATGGGCGAACGCTCGGGCGTGGCGATGACGATGCCACGCACCGTGCCGGCCTTGAAGTGGTCCGAGAGGAAGGAGATCGTGTCGGCCTGGAAGGCGGTGCGCCCCGCCGCCAAGTCGGTGAAGGCGGCGGCCGAGCCGCGATAGGGCACGTGCTGCGCCTGCACGCCAAGCAATTGCACCAACATGGCGCCGGCGATATGCCCGGTGGTGCCGTTGCCGGAGGAGCCGTAGTCGTACTTGCCCGGATTGGCCGCCAGCAACGCCCGGAACTCGGCCAGCGTCTTCACGCCAAGGCTCGGCTGCACCGCGACGGCAATGGCCGAATGGCTGGAGATCGTCACATGATCAACGCCGGTCAGCGGATGCACCCGCAGCCGTTCGCCATAGAGGCCTACGTTCAGCGTATGCGACCCCAGCGCTCCGACTAGCAGCGTATAGCCATCGGGCGGCGTCGCCGCGACCGTCTCGAAGGCCACGGTGCCGCCACCGCTCGGCCGGTTCTCCACCACGAATTGCTGGCCGAGCTGCGCCGAAAGCTGCGACGCCACCAGCCGCGCGTTGAGGTCGGCATTGCCACCTGGGGCGAGCGCCACGACGATCCGCACCGGCCGGTTCGGGTAGTCGGTGCCTGGCGCCTTCGGCTGTGCGGCAGCGGTGCCGGCCAGCGCCAGAAGCAGCGCCAGCGTGCGGGCGATCATGCCGGGCCTCCCATCGAATGTTCGAGCACGCCGACCTTCTCCACCTCCAGCCGCAGCCGGTCGCCCGGCTTCAGGTAGACCGGCGGGCTGCGAAAATGCCCGACGCCTGCCGGCGTGCCGGTGGCGATCACGTCGCCGGGGTGCAGCGCCACGAACCGGGACAGCCAGGCGATCAGCGTGGCGACCGGGAATATGAGGTCGCGCGTGTTGCCGTGCTGCACCTCCTTTCCATTCAGCTGACAGGTCAGGTCGAGTGCCCAGGGCTCTCCCACCTCCTCCGCCGTGGCGATCCAGGGCCCCATCGGGCAGAAGCCGTCGAGGCCTTTGCCGAAGCTGGTCATCCCGATCGGGTGGTCGAATTGCAGCGCGCGATCGGTCAGGTCGTTCAGCACGGTGTAGCCAGCGACGTGATCGAGCGCCTGGCCTTCGCTGACCTGCCAGGCGGTGCGGCCGATGACCACGGCCAGTTCCACCTCCCAGTCGGGCTTCAGCGCCGCGGCGGGGATGCGCACCACATCGCCCGGGCCGCTGACCGAGGAGGTCGGCTTGAGGAAGATGCGCGGCGCGGCCAGCTTCGGGCCGCCGACCTCCTTGGCATGGTCGGCATAGTTGCGCCCGACGCCGAGAATCTTGCCGGGCAGCAGCGGCGCCCGCAGCCGCACGCCGGACAGGGGCCGCCGTAGCGCCGCGTTCTCCGGCCGGGCGGCGAAGGCCAGCGCACGAGCGGCCTGCACCATGGCTGCCTCGCCGGCGGCCAGCAGCCCCAGCATGTCACTGGGCAGCACCAGCGGCGGCTCGCCCGCCGCGGCGCGGGCGGCATCAAGCGCCGGCTGGAATCCCACGACGCTCTCGCCAAGCACGGCGCCGATGCGCTCGGCATCCACGGCCTGAAAGGTGACCAGCTTCATCTCAGGCGGCCAACGCGGCATAATCGCGCGTTGCCATTACCTGCACCCGCAGGATGTATCGCGGCTCGTCCGGCCCGTAATCGGCGGCGGCGTTGTGGACCGTGCCGATATTGTCCCACATCAGCAGGTCACCAGGCGTCCAGGCGTGGCTATACAGGTATTTCTCCTGTGCCTGGTGCCGGAACAGGTATTCCAGCATTGCGTCGCTCTCGGCGGGCTCCAGGCCCTCGATCCGCGTGGCATAGCCGGGGTTGCAGTACAGCACGCGGCGACCGGTGATCGGGTGGATGCGGAAGATCGGCTGCGGCACCGGCGGCTTCTTCGCCCGCTGCTCCGGCGTCAGCGGCTTGCGGATACTGCCCGGGCGGGTGCGCATCACCTCCCAGAATTTCTCGAAATCATGGATGGCGACTCGACCTTCGAGCCGCTGCACCACCTCGGCCGGCAGGTCGTCATAGGCCGCGTGCATGTTGCGAAACTGGGTGTCGCCCAGCGGCCTGCCGTCCCGCATCGGGATGGTCTTCGCATGCAGCGCATTGGCCAGGGCGATGTCGTGCGAATAGGACATGTCGGTGTGCCAGCCCTGGCCGGCATCGTGCAGGCCGAGAGGCTTTCCCTCCGCATCCTTCATGTTCGAGAGGATCATTACCTCCGGATGGTCCGGCGCATGGAACAGGTTGGCGACGTTCACCTCGAGCTCGCCGAAGCGGCTGCCGAATTCGGCCAGGTGTGCGGCCTGCATGTTCTGACCCGGGAAGCACAGCACGCCATACTGCCCGAGCGCGCGCAGCACGGTGCGGAAATCCGGGTCCGTCAGCGGCGCCGCCAGGTCGATGCCCTCGACCCGCGCGCCCAGCCCGGCATTGTTCGGCGTGATGCGCATCGTTGTTTCCTCCAGGAGCCGGAGAGTCGGCAGCACCCGCCCGCGGTCAAGCTTGCGCGCCGCGCGGCAGCGCCGCAGCATTGGCGCAACAAGGGGAGGCGCGGATGGTCAGGTTCGGGCGGCGGGCCATGCTGGGGATGGCGCTGGCGGCGCCGGCGCTGGCCGCGACGGACTATCCCAGCCGCCCGGTGCGCCTGGTCGTCGGCTACCCGGCCGGCGGCAGCACCGACCTCGTCCGCGCGGCTGCTGGCGGAGCGGCTGTTCCGCGCCTGGGGCCAGCCGGTCACGGTGGAGAACCGCGGCGGTGCGGCCGGAACGCTCGGCGCCGACCTGGTCGCCAAGGCCGCGCCCGATGGCTACACGCTGCTGGTCGGCGCCTCGGCCGAAATGGCCATCGCCCGCGCGGTGATGCGCGCCATCCCCTACCAGCCGGAGGATTTCGCGCCGGTCGCCCTGCTGACCGAGCAGCCCTTCCTGGTGCTGGTGAATGCCGCCCTGCCGGTGCGCAACCTTGCCGAACTGGTCGCACTGGCGCGGAAGCAGCCGGGCAGGCTCAACTACGCCTCGCACGGCACCGGCACGGCGAACCACCTGCTGACCGAGCTGCTGCGGGTCGAGACCGGCATCGCCATCACCCACATCCCCTATCGCGGCGGCGGGCCGGCGATGACCGACCTCGTATCCGGCCAGGTGCAGATGCTGCTCGATGTCATTCCCTCCGCCTTGCCGCACCTGCTGTCCGGCCGGGTGCGCGCGCTGGCGCTCTGCCGCGCCACGCGCTCCGCCACCCTGGCCGAGGTGCCGACCACGGCGGAGGCCGGCTTTCCCTTCCTGGCCGGCAGCACCTGGTCCACGCTGGTCGCGCCGGCGCGCACGCCGGACCCAGTGCTGGCGCGCATCGGCGAGACCGTCCAGGTGGCGATGCGGGAGGCCCTGACCGACGCCTTCCGCGAGCGCGGGCTGGAGCCGCTGGGCGGCGATGCGGCCGCCGCGCGCGCCTTCATCGCGGCGGAACAGGCGAAGTGGCAGCGCATCGCCACCCGCACGGGCGTGCAGCCGGAATGAGCCAGCGGATCATCGTCGTCGGCGCCGGCATCGTCGGGCTTTGCGTCGCCTGGCACCTGGCGCGTTCCGGCGCCGCGGTCACGGTGCTGGATGGGGCGGCGCCAGGCAGCGGCGCGTCGTCCGGCAATGCGGGCGCGATCAGCGCGGGCTCGGTCGCGCCGCTCGCCATGCCGGGCGTGCTGAAGCAGGTGCCGGGCATGCTGCTGGACCCGGCCGGCGCGCTGCATATCCCGCCGGGCTATGCGCTGCGTGCCGCGCCCTGGCTGATGCGCTTCGTCGCCAGCGCCCGTCCCGCCCGCGTCGCCGCCATTGCCGAGGCGCTGTCCGGCCTGCTCGGCAATGCGATGGAGGAGCACCGGCGGATCCTGGCGGAGGAAGGCGCGCTCGACCTGATCCGGGAGACCGGGCAGCTTTATCTCTACCGGGACCGCGCCCAATACGCGAAGGACGCCGGCGGCTGGGCGCTGCGGCAGCAGCACGGCATGCGGATCCAATTCCTCGAGGGTGGCGAGGCGATCCGTGAGCTCGAGCCGGACATGCGGGGCGACTACGCGCTCGGCCTGCTGATCCGCGAGCAGGGCAGCAGCGTCAATCCGCAGCGGCAGGCAGAGGTGGTGGCGCGCGGCGTGGAACGGCTGGGCGGCATGATCCGGCGGGAGGCGGTACGGGCGCTGCTGACCGAGGGCGGCCGGGTGGCCGGCGTGGCGACGGCGGCCGGCCCCATCGCCGCGGACCAGGTGGTGCTGGCGGCCGGCGCCTGGTCGGCCCGGCTGCTGGCGCCGCTCGGCCTACGCGTCCCGCTCGAGACCCAACGCGGCTACCATGTCATGCTTCCGGATGCGGGCATCACGTTGCAACGCCCCGTAGTGCCGGCCGACCGGAAGGCCTTCATCTCCCCCATGGAGGGCGGCCTGCGCGTCGCCGGCACGGTGGAGTTCGGCGGGCTGGACGCGCCGCCGACGTCGCGCCGGGGGGCGCTGCTGCTGGAAGACCTGCTGAAGGCCTTCCCTCAGGCCCGGACGGACGGCGCCGCGGGCCATTGGATGGGCCACCGCCCCTGCCTGCCGGACAGCCTGCCGGTGCTGGGGCCAGTGAAATCCTGGCCCGGCTTGTGGTGTGCTTTCGGGCATGGCCATCTCGGCCTGACCGGGTCGGCGCCAACCGGGGCGCTGCTGGCGCGGGCCATGCTCGGCCCGGCACCGAACCAGAACCTGATGCCCTTCGCGGTGGAGCGCTTCGGCTAGCGGCTCGGCGTGGTCAGGTAGCCCTGCTGCCGCGACCAGACCGTGCCGCCCGTGCTGATGGTCCCGGTCGCCTGATTCTTCTGGGCGTCGCCGGTGATGGTGTCCGGCATGCCGGAATACCGCGCGCCGGGCTGGATGCCGCCCGGGCCGCAGGCCCCGAGCAGCAGCAACAGTCCAAGGCAGGTCATTCGCATTGTCGTTCTCCCGGCAGGTACGGCAGCGACAACGCGACCGGCCGCGGCGGGATTGCCGCCGCGGCCATCTCTATGGGCGTTATTGTGCGGCGGCCAGCGTCGCCACCGGCGGCTGCGGCACTAGGTGCTTCACCCTGGGCATCACCTCCTCCTGGATCAGCCGCAGCGAATTGCGCCAGGCGCCGGGATTCTCGAGGTAATCGAAGCCGAAGACGCAGAGCTGGCCGAAGCCGCCGACATCCTCGTAGATCTGCTCCAGCTTCTCGGCGACCGTCGCGGGCGAGCCGACCAGCCAGTTCCGCTTGGCGCAGTAGTCCACGGTGACGTCGCTGTCCGGCACGTCCGGATGGTGCTTGAGGTACTCCTTGAAGCCGAAATCCGACAGCAGAGGCAGGAAGTACTCGCCCATCATGCGGCCCATCATGCCGCCGACCGAAAGCCGCCAGGCTTCCTCATCCGTGTCGGCGACGAAGATCTCCCGCACCAGGCGCCAGTCGTTCCGGTTGGCGGTCCGGCCGCCCTTGCGCGCGCCGGCCTCGACGCTGTCCCAATGGCTTCGGACATAGCCAGGGTTGAGGTTGAGGCTCATCGGCAGGAAGCCGTGCTCGCCGGCCATCTTCAGCGTGTCGGAGTTCTTCGACAGCCCGGCCACGCCGATCGGCGGATGTGGCGCCTCGCAGCGGCTTCAGGTGCGGCTTGAGGAAGCCGAACATCGTGTCCGGCTTGTCGACCTTCCAGAACTTCCCCTCGTAGTGGAAGGGCTCGTCCGAAGACCACATCTTCAGGATGATGTCGAGCGCCTCGCGCGTCATGTCGCGATCTGCGCCGGACATGCCGTCGACGTTGAACATCGCCCAGTCGCTCGGCAGGCCGCTGGCGGCGATGCCGAAATCCAGCCGCCCCCCGACAGGTGGTCGAGCATGGCGACACGGTTGGCGAGCTTCGCCGGGTGGTGGTAGGGCAGCAGGAAGCCGCCGGGGCCGAGCCGGATGCGGCTGGTCTGCAACATCGCCTGCGCCAGCAGCAGGTCGGGCGCCGGATGCGGCTCCCAGGGCGCGGTATGGTGCTCGCCGATCCAGACCTCCGAGAAGCCAAGCTCGTCGAGCCAGCGGATAGTCTGCAAGTCCCAGTCATGGCCTTCCTTCAGGCCCCGCTCGGGGGATGGGAAGGCATGGAAAAATAGCCGAATTCCATCGGGCCGTCCTCCTCTGCCCGGGTTTGGCCCCGGTTGCGAGCCGATGCTCGCCCCGGTTGCCGCGGCTAGGCAAGCAGGAAAGACCGGGAGAGGCTTCTCCCAAGTTCCTCCTTTTTCCGTGAGTTTGTTGACTAGACCATCAGCGACAGGATTTCGGCGACATCCGCGGCGCTGCGAACGGGGCGCGGGTTGGTTGCAATGGGCGGGCCGCCGTCCCAGCGGGCGGCCAGGCCGGGGATTTCCTCGGCCGCGATGCCGACCTCGGCCAGCGTCGTCGGCAGGCCGAGGCCGCGGATGAAGGTCCGCAGCGCCTCGTGCCCGCTTGGCCCGCCGAGGATGCGGGCGATCTCCGCCTGCGCTTCCCCGTTGACCGGCGCGTTCCACTGCATCACCGCCGGCAGGCTGAGGCAGGAGGTGATGCCGTGCGGCACGCCGCGGGCTCCGCCGAGGATATAGCCGATGCCATGGCTGGCCCCGACCGCGACGCCCGACCAGCCGCCCATCACCGAGAGCCACATCGCCTGCTGCGCCGCCGCTCGTGCCGCCGGGTTGTCCGGGTCGCGCTTGATCGTGGGCAGCGCCCCCGCGAGCATCGTCAGCGCCTGGTGGGAGACGGCATCGGAGAAGGGCGCGCGCTCCTGCGCGCAGAGCCGCTCCGCCGCATGGTCCACCGCACGGATGCCGGAAGAGAGCAGCAGCTTGGCCGGCGTCTCGAGGATCGCCGCCGGGTCGAGGATCACCGCCCGCGGCACCTGGCTCGCCTGCACCGCGCGCATCTTCCGCCCGGCCTCCAGGTCCGTGTAGCCGGCATGCGGCGCGAATTCGGCTGCCGAGAGCGTGGTCGGCACCGCGACGATCCGCGGCACCGGCTCCGTCGCGTCCCAGGCATCCGTCTCCGCCCCGCGCGAGACCGCCAGCCCGATCAGTGCCGCCTTGTCGGCCGCGCCGGCCCAGACCGCGCGGCAGGCGACCTTGGCACCGTCGATGACGCTGCCGCCGCCGAGCGCCACCACCCGCTCGGCGCCGCTCGACCGCAGCAGGGCGGCCAGCGCCAGCACGTCCTCCACCGGCGAATGCGCCCGCATCGTCGCGTGCTCCGCCACCAGCTTCGCGCCGAGGGCTTGGCGGGTGGCCGCGGCAATGTCGCTCTTCGCCAGCGACCGCGTGGTCGCCAGCAGCACCCGGGTGCAATCGGCGACCTCCGGCGGCAGGGCTTCGGCGACCCGGCCGGTGCGGACGCGCTGCTGCGCCGGCCAGCGATGGATGCTTGTGCTCATTCGGCTGTCGCTCCCGCGTCCTTCACCACCTGCGCCCAGAAGGGGATCTCCCGGGCGATGAAGCCGGCATATTCCTCAGGGCCGTCGCTCGGCCAGGCGCGCAGGCCCTCGCCGGCGAAGCGCTCCTGCACCCCGCGGTCGGCGAGTGCTAGGCCCAGCGCCGCGAAGCAGCGGTCGCGTATGGCCGCCGGCATGCGCGCCGGGCCCCAGAGGCCGTACCAGCCGGCAATGTCCAGCCCCGGCAGCCCCGCTTCCGCCGCGCCGGGCACGCCGGCGATCACCGGCGATGCCTTCGCCGTGGTGAGCGACAGCGCGACCACTTTCCCGGCCCGTATCTGCGGCAGCACCACCGGCGGCGTGGCGATGATCACCTCGACATCGCCGGACAGCAGCGCCGTGAGCGAGGGCGCGCCGCCGCGAAAGGGCACATGCGTCCAGTCGAGCCCGGTGACGCGGCTGAACATGGCGCCGGCCAGGTGGCTCGGCGTGCCGATGCCGGGCGTGCCGTAGTTCCAGGCGCCGGGCTTCGCCCGCATGCGCGCCAGCAGGTCGCCCAGGCTGGTGATGCCGCTGGCGGCGCTGACCGCGATGATGGTCGGCAGGTCGCAGACCCGGCCGATCGGGGTGAAGTCGGCCACCGGGTCGAAGCCGACGCGGCGATACATCACCGGGTTCACCGCATGGCTGAAATTGCCGCCGAGCAGCAGCGTGGTGCCGTCGGGGTCGGCATGCGCCACGTATTCGGTGGCGATGTTCGAGCCGGCGCCGGGCCTGTTGTCGATGACGATGGTGGCGCCGAGCCCCTGGCCCAGCCGCTCCGCCATGGCACGACCGAGGAAGTCGGCCGACCCGCCCGGCGGGAAGCCGAGCACCAGGCGGACGATCCGGGCCTGCGCCCGGGCAATGGCGGGCGCCGCCAGCAGGGCGGCCAGCGCCGCGCGGCGGCCGGCGCTAATCACGTTGCGTCCGATCGGCCGCGTTGCGCGCCTTGATGCGGTCGCGCGCATCGGCCCATTCGGCGTCGCCATAGGCGAAGAAGTCGCGGAAGCCGCCGCCATTCATCATCCAGGATCCGCCATCAAGCGCGATCGTCTCGCCGTTGATCCAGCTCGGCGCCAGCAGGAAGGCGGCGAGGTTGCCGATATCCTCGGCACTCCCGACACGGCCGAGCGGATTGGCCGCGGCCGCCTTCGCCGTCGGATCGTGGTCGCCGGGGCGCAGCCTCGCATACATTCCCTCCGTCGGGATGGTGCCGGGCGCGATCGTGTTGAGCCGGATGCCGTGGCGGCCCCATTCCACTGCCAGCGATTTCGTCATCGTATCCACTGCGGCCTTGCTCATCGCCGACGGGATGACGAAGGGCGCGCCGGTGCGGCCCCAGGTGGTGGTGATGGAGACGACGGCGTGGTTGCCGTCCTTCGCCGCGATCCAGCGCTTGCCGACCGATTGCGTCACCTGCAGCGTGCCGTGGAAGACGATGTCGCTGATGGCGCGGATGCCGCGCGGTGAGAGGTCCTCCGTGCGGCTGACGAAATTGCCGGCGGCGTTGTTGATCAGGTGGGTCGCGGGGCGGCCAGCCTCCCACATCGCGGCGACCGCGCGCTCGACCGCCTCGGGGTCCTTGATGTCGACCACCTGGTGAGTGACGCCGGCGCCCATGGCGGCGGCGGCGTCCGCCAGCACCGGGCCGCGGCGGCCCCAGATCTCCACGGCGGCGCCGAGGCTGAGCAAGCTTCTCCGCCATCATCCGGCCGAGGCCGCTGCCGCCGCCGGTCACCAGCACGCGCTGGCCGGCGAACAGGTCCGCCCTGAACATCGCTCCCTCCGTCTTCTTCTCCGGGCTATGCTGCCCGCAAACGAAGGGGAAGGGGAGGGCCATGGCGGACAGGAAGGTGCTGCTGGTGACCGGCGGCGGGCGGGGCATCGGCGCGGCGGTGGTGCGGCTGGCGTCGGCGCGGGGCTGGGATGTCGCCTTCACCTATGCCGGCAATGCCGCCCGGGCGGCGGAGACCGAGGCCGCGGCGAAGGCGGCCGGTGCGCAGGTGCTGGCGATGCAGGCCGATGTCGGCGAGCCCCAAGCGGTAGCGGCGACCTTCGCCGCGACCTGGGATCGCTTCGGCCGGCTGAATGCGCTGGTCAACAACGCCGGCATTACCGGGTCGAAGGCAACGTTGCGCGAAAGCACCCATGTGGTGTGGGAGACGGTGTTCCGCACCAACGTGTTGGGCCTCGCCGCCTGCTGCCGCGCCGCTCTGGCGATGCTGCCGGCGGGCGGGGCGATCGTCAACGTCTCCTCCCGGGCCTCGGAGATCGGGGGGCAGGGGAATGGATTCATTACGCCGCTAGCAAGGGCGCGGTTGATACCTTGACCATTGGTCTGGCAAAGGAGGCCGCGGCGCAGGGCATCCGCGTCAATGCCGTCAATCCCGGGCTGATCGACACCGAATTGCACGCCAATGCGGGCATGCCAGACCGGGTCGCGCGCATGTCGGCCGGCGTGCCAATGGCGCGCGGCGGCAGCGCGGCGGAGGTGGCGGAGGCGGTGCTGTGGCTGCTCTCGGACTCGGCGAGCTACGTCACCGGGGCGCTGCTGCCGGTCAGCGGCGGACGCTGACGCAGATTATCGCTTCTTGTT
Organism: Dankookia sp. P2; assembly: GCF_050632255.1. Taxonomy (NCBI): domain Bacteria; kingdom Pseudomonadati; phylum Pseudomonadota; class Alphaproteobacteria; order Acetobacterales; family Roseomonadaceae; genus Dankookia; species Dankookia sp. P2. The sequence goes on from NZ_CP192581.1 coordinate 5,338,227, forward strand.
GAGTTTGAGTGCGCCAGCATTCCTAGCATCCGGAGACTGTAATGATGCGGGCACATCGGCATCCCGGCCGGCGTCGCGGCGCCGCGCTCGCGCTGCTGGCCCTGGCAGGATGCAATTGCCGCGGCCGCAGACGCTCCTCAATCCCACGGTCCAGGGCTGGACGGCCGAGCAGCGCATGGTCTGGTACCAGGCCACCCAGGGGCTCACGCCTCATCCCGTTCGACTGGCTGAATGCGCTGGAACAGCGGGCCAGTGACCCTCCCTTTCTCGCCGACGAACACATCGCCGGCTTCCGCTACATCCCCGACGTGACCGATGCCGGCCTGCCGCTCGGCTTCGCGGTGGACGATCAGCCGGATGAGCGGCTGTCGCTGACTTGGCTGCGCTGGAAGCAGGCGCAGGCGCTGAACGAGAAATGGGTCGGCATGAACTGCGCCGCCTGTCATACCGGCCAGATCGCCTATCGCGGCCGCAATCTTCGGATCGAGGGCGGCCAGGCGCTGGCCGATTTCGACGCCTTCATGCGCGCCCTGAACGACAGCCTCGACGGGACGCTAGCGGATCAGGCCAAGTTCGACCGCTTCGCCGCGGCCGTGCTTCGGCAAGGGAACAATCCGGAAAATCGTGACCTGCTGCAGGCCGCGGTCGATCGGCTGAAGGCTTTGCAGGCCAGCCAGGCGCAGGCCAATGATTCGGCGGTCGCCGCCGGCTTCGGGCGGGTCGATGCCTTCGGCCATATCTTCAACAAGGTTGTGCAGGTCGCCGTGCCGACGGCACCCGGCAATTGCCGATCGCGCCGGTCAGCTACCCGTTCCTCTGGAACATCCACCGCCTGCCGCGGGTCCAGTACAACGCCATCGCCACCAACGGTCCGCGCGTCGGCCATGGCGGCGGCACGCTCGATCTCGGCGCGGTCGCCCGCAATGCGGGCGAGGTGGTGGGCGTCTTCGCTGACGTCGCCATCGAGATGCCGGCCAAGCCGGGCAAGGGTGCCAGGCGCCGCGTGGTCAGCAGCCTGCAGCTGGAAAGCCAGATCGGGCTGGAACAGCAGCTCATGCGACTGGAGCCGCCGGTCTGGCCGGAGATGTTCCCGTCACTCGATCCGGCGAAGGTAAAGGCTGGCGCGACGCTCTATGCGGCGAAATGCGCCTCCTGCCACGTCTCCCAGACCACGCTCGCCGATGGCCGCTACCCCGCCCGCATCAGCACCTTCCTCGACGCGAGCAAGAAGCCTGAGTCCGGAGACCCGACGCCGAACGTAAAGCCAGGAACCGATCCGGCCATGGCCTGCAATGCTCTGTTCTATCGCTCGGTGACCGGCGCGCTACGGGGCCAGCCGACGAACTACATCGCCGGCGGCCCGCTGGGAGAGACCGCGGCGGTCGCAGACATGCTGAAATCCACCGTCGCCGGCGCGATGCTGGACCAGTCTTTCACGCTTGACGCATCGATCCTCGCGCGGAGCTGGTTCGGCTGGCCGCAACTGCCCAACGTGGCGGGGATGCGGTCGCGACGGCCGCCGCGCCGCGAACTCGGCGCGCTGCTGTCATTGCCGCCAGCGCCGGCCGCGGTGCCGGCCGCGCTCGAGGCCTGCTTGAAGGCGGACAATGCGCTGCTCGGCTACAAGTCGCGGCCGCTCGACGGGATCTGGGCGACGGCGCCCTATCTGCACGATGGCTCGGTGCCGAGCCTCTCATGAGCTGTTGCTGCCGGAATCACAGCGATCGGCGGATTTCCCGCTCGGCACGCGAGAGTATGACCCGGTGAAAGTCGGCTACAGTACCGACCCTGCCGACCCGGCCAACCGCTGGCGCTTCGTGGCACGGGAGGCCGGGCTGCCGAAGCCCGGCAACGACAATGCCGGGCACGACTACGGCAATGCCGCGCTGAGCGACGCCGATTGCTATGCCATCATCGAATATCTTAAGACGCTGTAGGCAGCGACCCTGCGGCGAGCCAGGCCGGCCCGGCCTGCTGCGGAAACCGGGCCGGCCTGACCGGGCGCTTCGCATTCCGGCCCCCGGTCAGGCCTGCGCAAATGGCATCGGCGGGCCTGGATCACACATGCTGCCCGCCGTTCACATGGATCTCGGCGCCGTTCACATAGGACGACGCATCCGAGCAGAGGAAGTAGATCGCCTTGGCCACCTCGGCCGGTTTGCCCAAGCGGCGCAACGGGATTTGTTCCTCGACGATCTTCTCCGTCCCGGGCGATAGGATGGAGGTGTCGATCTCGCCCGGGCTCAGCGCATTCACCCGGATGCCGAGCGGGCCGAAGTCATGCGCCATCTCCCGCGTCAAGGCCATCAGTGCCGCCTTCGAGGTCGCATAGGCCGCGCCAGCGAAAGGATGCACCCGGCTGCCTGCGATGCTGGTGACGTTCACCACCGCGCCGCGGGTGCGCTGCAACTCCTCAATCAGCCCGCGGGCGAGCATGATGGAGGAGAAGAAATTCACCTGGAACACCCATTTCCAGTCGTCGAGCTGGGTCTGGATGGTCCCGAGGCGGCTGCCGCCCGGGCCCTTCGGGGAGATGCCGGCATTGTTCACCAGCGCGTCCAGCCGGCCGCCTTCGGGCTCCAGCCGCTGGCGGATCTCCTCGATCGCCCGAAGCGTGTCCTCGGCGCTCGAGAGGTCGGCCTGGATATGGTCCTCCGGCCCGGCCTCCCAGGGGCATTCCTCCGGGAAAGGGTGGCGGGAGACGGTGATCACCCGCCAGCCGGCGGCCGAGAAGACCTTCACCGTGGCATGGCCGATCCCGCGCGAGGCGCCGGTCAGCAGCATGACCCGGCGTGCCTGGTTGGGCGACCGGCGATCCGCGGCGACGGTGGTGGGCATGGCGGTCTCCAGAAGCCGGCCAGGGTATCGGGTGCAACTGGCGGGCGGCGCAGGCTAGCCCCGACCGGCCTCCCCCGCCAGCAGGGGGCGACGGGCCGCGATGAACTCCTCGACGGCGGCGATATAGCGGGTGCAGTCCGCCTCCTGTACCGGGAGGGACAGGGCCACCATGCCGCGTCGCGCCAGGTAGATCCCGGTCGCCAGCATGTCGAAGAAGAACAGCTCGCGCAGCCGGTCCTCCGCCGGGCTGGCGGCATAGGGGCGGTCGATGGCGTTGCCGCGAAAATGCACCGTCAGCATGGAGCCGCGGCCGGTGAACTGCATCGCCACGCCGGCCCGGGCGCAGGCGGCATTCAGTGCATCGCGCAGCGCCTCGCCACGCGCGTAGAGCGCCTCGGCCGTCGCGGCGTCGAAGATCTCGCCCATGGCGACGCAGCCGGCCGCCATCGACCAGACATTATTGTTGAAAGTGCCGGCATGCGGCAGCGTGCCCGGCCGGTGGCCGTCGAAGACCGCCATGATCTCGCGCCTGCCGCCGAAGGCGCCGAAGCTCATCCCGCCCGCCATGTACTTGCCGAGCGTCGTCATGTCTGGGATCACCCCGGTCCGCTGCTGCAGCCCGCCGGCGCCGTGCCGGCTGGTCATCACCTCGTCGAAGATCAGCACCGCGCCGGTCTTCCGCGTCGCCTCGCGCAGCGCGGTGAGAAATCCCAGCGTCGCCGGGATGCAGCCGCCGGAGCCGAGCATCGGCTCGACCAGCACCGCGGCGAGCTGGTCGCCCTCGGCCAGGATGTCGCGGCGTGCCGCCTCCGGGTCGTTGAAGTCGGTGAAGGCAAGCGGGATCGGAACGTTCACCGCGTTCCGCTCGCTGGCGAAGGTAAGCACGCCGCCATGGTAGCCGCCGCGCATCACCATGGTTTTCACCCGCCCGGTGAAGCCGCGCGCCGCGGCCAGGGCCAGCAGGTTGGCCTCGGTCCCGCTATTGGTGAAGCGGACCTGCTCGATCGACGGGAAGCGGCCGACGATAAGCCCGGCCAGCTCGGCCTCCTTCTCCCCCACCGAGGCGAGGTTGATCCCGCCGTCGAGCGCCGCCTTCACTGCCTCAATGATCCGCGGCTCGGAATGGCCGAAGAGGCCGGCGGTGTATTCGCCGAGCAGGTCGAGGTACTCGTTGCCGTCGGCATCCGAGAGGCGGCAGCCCTCGCCGCGCACCATGGCGGTGGGGAAGGGGGTGTAGAACAGCACGCTGCGGGTATTGCCGCCCGGCATCACCTCCCGTGCCCGGTCATGGATGGCGGCGCTGCGCGGGCGCCGCGCGGCATAGGCCTCGCGCGCCTCGGCCAGCGCGGCCTCGAGGTCGCTGTTCCGCCCCCCGCCTGTTGCAAGCGGGGCGGGCTCGTCGAGCGGGCTCATGGCGCGGTCTCCCCGGGGGAAAAGCAGGCTGGCCCGCGACCGCGCTGGCCGTCAACGGTTGACGCCGCCCGCCCGCCATCGTCCCCTCGTGCCCATGCAGTCCGACTCCTTCGACGCGATCGTGGTGGGCGGTGGCCTGGTCGGGGCCGCCATCGCCTGGGGGCTGCAGCGGCAGGGCCTGCCCACCGTGCTGCTGGATGAAGGCGACGTTGCCTTCCGCGCCAGCCGCGGCACTTTCGGCCTGGTCTGGGTGCAGTCGAAGGGGCTCGGCGCCCCATGGTACCAGCGCTGGACCCGCGCCTCGGCGGGTGCCTGGCCGGAACTGGCGGCAGCGCTGCGCACGGCGACCGGCACCGATGTCGGGCTGCGGCAGCCGGGCGGGGTGCATCTCTGCCTCTCGGACAATGAGATGGCCGACCGTGCCGCCCGCATGGCGCGGATGCAGGTGGAGGCCGGCAATGCCGGCTACGAGTACCGGATGATCGAGGCGCCGGAACTTCGCGAGATGCTACCGGGCCTGGGTCCGGACGTCGTCGGTGCCTCTTGGACCCCCTATGACGGCCACGCCAGCCCGCTGCGCCTGCTGCACGCGCTGCATGCCGCTTTCGTTCAGGCGGGCGGCGCTTATGTGCCGAATATCAAGGCGGAAGATGGACATGCTGCGCCGCACGACTTCGCCGTCACCGCCGCGGGCCGGCGCTTCGCGGCGCCGCGGATCGTCCTCGCCGCTGGCCTCGGCAATGCAGGGCTCGCGCCGCGCTTCGGCCTGGCCGCGCCGGTCCGTCCGCAGCGCGGCCAGGTGCTGGTGACCGAACGCGCGGCGGAGGTGCTGCCGATGCCGACCACCACTGTGCGGCAGACCCAGGAAGGCTCCCTGATGATGGGCGACAGCATGGAGGAGGTGGGCTTCGACCTCCGCCAGGATCCCGCGGTCATGCGCCAGATCGCCGACCGCGCCGTGCTCAGCTTCCCCTGGATCGGGCGGCTGAACATCGTCCGCGCCTGGTCGGCGCTGCGGGTCATGGCACCGGACGGGCTGCCGATCTACGACCAGTCCGCCCGCTTCACTGGCGCCTTCACCGCCAACTGCCATTCCGGCGTGACCCTGGCCGGCGCGCATGCGCTGCTGCTAGCGCCGATGATCGCCGCGGGCGCGCTGGACCCGATGCTCGATCCCTTCACCGCAGCGCGGTTCGATGTTCGCGCCGCGTCCTGAACGCCCCGCCACGGTGGAAGTCTTCGTCGACGGCGTCGCGGTGCTGGTGCCGGAAGGTGCAACCGCGGCCGCGGCGGTGCTGCTGGCCGGGGCGCGGCCTGATCCGGGGAGACCCCTGTCTCCGGCGCGCCGCGATTGCCCTACTGCATGATGGGCGTCTGCTTCGATTGCCTGGCCGAGATCAACGGCGTGGCCAGCCGGCAGGCGCTGCATGGTTCCGGTCGCGCCCGGCATGCGGATCGCACCGCAACGCGGCGCCCGGCCGGCTTTCCCGGCATGAGCCTCGACCTTGTCATTATCGGCGCCGGGCCGGCCGGCATGGCGGCGGCGGTCGAGGGCGGCCGATCTCGGCCTCTCCGTCGCGGTCGTCGACGAAAGCCCGGCCCCGGGCGGCCAGATCTTCCGCGGCCTGGACCGCGCGGCCGGCGACCCGGCGCTGCGCGGCGACTACGCGGCCGGCTTGCCGCTGGTCCGCGCCTTCCGCGCCGCACGGATCGACTACCGCCCGGCGACTACCCTCTGGCATCTCGAACCTGAGACGGGCCTGCTCTCGGTGCTGGCGGCCGGCGCCACGACGGAGATCGCTGCGAATCGCGTGCTGCTGGCCACCGGGGCACAGGAGCGGCCGGTGCCGATCCCCGGCTGGACCTTGCCGGGCGTGATGACCGCCGGCGCGGCGCAGATCCTGCTGAAGACTGCGGGCGTGGTGCCCGCGGGCCGCACGGTGCTGGCTGGGCAGGGACCCTTGCTGCTGCTGCTCGCGTTGCAGTTGGCCTGGGCCGGGCGCCGCCGGCGCTGATCCTGGAGACGACGCCGAGGGGCAGCTTGACCAAGGCCTTGAAGGCCGGCGGTCTGCTGGCCGGCGCGCCGCTGCTGGCCAAGGGCTTGGCCTGCTCGCGGCGACCCGGCGCCTGCCGCGGCGGCGCGCCGTGACCGGGCTGCGGGCCGAGGGCGGGGACCGGGTCGAGCGGGTTCTCTGGGACGGCGGCAGCGAAGCATGCGACACGCTGCTGCTGCATGAGGGCGTGGTGCCCGCCACCCACATCCCGCTGGCCCTTGGCCTCGCGCATGACTGGGACGCGGTGCAGCGCTGCTGGCGTCCGCGGGTCGACGAATACGGCGCCAGCTCCGCAGCGCGGATCGCCGTCGCCGGGGATGCGGCCGGGATCGGCGGCTGGCAGGCGGCGATCGCCGCGGGGCGGCTGGCCGCGGTGGATGCGGCGCGGCGGGTCGGCCGGCTGACCGAAGCGGGATTTGCCCGCCGCGCCGGGCCGCTGCTTGCCGCCCGGCGCGCCAGCCTGGCGCTGCGGCCTTTCCTCGATGCGCTCTATCCCCCGCCCGACTGGGTGCTGGCCCCACCGGAGGAGGCCACCCTGGTCTGCCGCTGCGAGGAGGTGACCGCCGGCCAGGTCCGCGCCGCCGCCCGGCTGGGCGCCACCGGTCCGAACCAGCTCAAGGCCTATCTCCGCGCCGGGATGGGGCCCTGCCAGGGCGGCTCTGCGGCGCGACCCTCGCCACGCTGATCGCCGAGACGCGCGGCACCACGCCGGAGGCGGTCGGCACCCTCCGGCCGCGCGCGCCCTACAAGCCACCTCACCGTTGCCGAACCGGCCGGCGGCTGAGCCGCACCGGTGTCGGGGCTTGGCGGGCCGCGCTGCGGCCATGTATCACTGCAACGTGCGCACTCTCCTGGTCCTGACCCTGCTCGGCGCTGCCGTCCTGGCCGCGCCCTTCGCCCATGCCGCCCCGCCGACGGCGCAGGGCGCCGCGCACTTGGTGCAGGGGACGGAGGCGCTGCATCGCCTCGCCGGCCGTCTGCGCCGCCTGGCGGAGGACGGGCTCGACCCGCGCGACTATGCCATCCCCGCCGATGCCCTGGCACAGTCGGACCCAGGTGCCTATGCCGCGGCGCTCCGCGCCTCGGCTGCCGCGGCGCTGTCCGACCTGCTGCATGGCCGGGTCCGCGACCTGCCGGGCAGGGCCGACCTCCGCCGCGACACCGCGGCCCTGCCGCTCGGTCCCTGGATGGCCGAGCTCGGCACCGCCGCCGAGCCGGCCGCCGTCATCGACCGGGCGGCCCTGCTGCCCCCGGGACCGCCGTGCTGAAGCGGGCCCTCGCCGAGGCCCGGGCCCGCGCCGCGGCCGGCGGCTTCCCGCCGGTGCCGCCGATGCCGGGGAACGATGCGCTGGAGCCCGGCGCGCTCGACCCGGTGCGGGTGCCGGCGCTCCGGGCCCGACTTGCCGCGACCGACCCTCTCGTCGCCGCGCTGCGCCCGGCCGATCCGGCGATCTATGACGAGGATCTCGTCGCCGCGATCCGCCGCTTCCAGGCGGCCGAGGCGCTGGAGGCCGATGGCCGCGCCGGCCGCCTGACCTTCGCCGCGCTGAACCGCCCGGCCGAGGCGACGATCCGCCAGCTCCGCGTCGCGCTCGACATGCGCCGCGCCGCGGCCAATGCCGGGCCGGAACGACGGGTCGAGGTCAATGTGCCGCACCAGCGCCTGCAGGTGATCGAGGCCGGGCGGATCCAGCTCGACATGGCCGTCATCGTCGGCAAGCCGGCCCGCGCCACGCCGATGCTGCGGGTCCGGCTGACCTCGGTGATGTTCAACCCTCCCTGGGGGTGCCGGAGCGCAATGCGCGGGAGGACCTGCTGCCGAAGTTTCGGAGCAACCCGCGCGCCATGATGGAGAAGGGCTTCCGGGTCTATGGTTTCGCCGAGGGCCAGCGGGTTGAGATCGATCCCACCACAATCGACTGGCGCTCGGTGAACCCCGAGCGCTTTCCCTATGTGATCCGCCAGGATGCGGGCGAGGCCAATGCGCTCGGCCGGATCAAGTTCGTCATCCCCAACACCGAGGACATCTTCATGCATGACACGCCGGATCGCGGCCTGTTCCGCCGTGCCGAGCGTGCCTTCTCCTCTGGCTGCATCCGCCTGGAGAAACCGATGGAGCTGCTGGACCTCGCGCTGCAGGGCGCCGCGGGCTGGGACCGCGTGCGAGTGGACCGGGTGCTCGAGAGCCGGCAGACATCGGCCGTTGCGGTCCCGCGGCCCATTCCGGTGCGGCTGCACTATACGACCGTCACGGTCGAAGGCACGGAGGTGCGCATCCGCCAGGACATCTATGGCCTCGACGAGGCCTATGCCCGAGCCCTCGACGCGCCGCGGCTGCCGCGCCTGGCCGAGCTGCGGGTGCGCTGATATGCATCCGTCGTCTCTCGGTTGCGCCTGCTGCGACGCCCCCGGCCGGAGGCTGCTGCTGCGCGGCGCGGCCGGGCTGCTCTGCGCGGCGATTGGCGGCGGCGGCGCCCTGGCCCAGGTGACGGCCGGCGTTCCGCGATCCTTGCGCATCCACCGCATGCAGACCGAGGAAGACTTCGACGGCGTCTATTGGCGCGACGGCCGCTACGACCGGGAGGCGCTGAAGCAGCTCGACTGGCTGTTCCGCGATCCGTCGCGGGAGGAGGCCACGCCGATGGACCCGCGGCTCTTCGACGTCATGCACACCGTCGCCCTGCAGCTGGAGGCCAGCGAGGCATTCCAGGTCATCAGCGGCTACCGCTCGCCCGAGACCAACGCCGCGCGGGCGCGGGAGTCCCGCCGGGTGTCCCGCGCCTCCCTGCACATGTCGGGCATGGCGGCGGATGTGCGGCTGCCGGGGCGCGACAGCTTCGGCTTGGCCCGGCTGGCGGCGGAGATGCAGATCGGCGGTGTCGGCCTCTACCGGCGGGACGGTTTCGTGCATCTTGATTGCGGCCCGGCGCGGCGCTGGTAGCGAAGGACCACCCGACCATGATCCGCAGCCTGCGCGGCCTCGTGCCGCTTCTTCTGCTGCTCGGCTGCGCGCAGCCGCCCGCGCCGCCGCCGGTCGAGGCGGCGCCCGAGCCACCGGCGCTCACCCTGGCCCCGCGCGCCGCATGGCGTTCGATCCCGATCGACAAGCGGGGCGGGATCGCCGCGGCCTATGCGGCGTCCGAGGCGTCGCATTGGGCCGAGGGAATGCGCCGGGTCTGGATCGTGCTGAACCTTGCCGAGGCGATCCGCCTGCCGGAGACCGGCGGCCGCGCCCGGAGTGTCGCCTTCCTGGCGGATTACCGCTGCACCGAACAATCCTGGCGCCCGGTCGAGGGCAACTGGTACCGTGCGCCCGACGCGCAGGGGCTTGAGTTCGAGGAACGCCCACGGTTGAACGAGGAGCGCGGCGTGCAGCCGGGTACGCTCGTCGCGGTCTTCCTGGAAGCCGCCTGCCGGCTTTGACCGGTTTGGCAACGCCACCCGGAAGTTGAACCAAGCGGCAGGCGACTCAAGGCCGCCGACATCCCATCTTGCCGCTTTGTGTCGTCGTCGTGCCGCTTGTTTCCGGTACGGGCCGCACGGGCGAGGGGATGGAAATCATCATGCGGGTCCTGCTGATCGAGGATGACGAACTCGTCCGGAGTGCCCTGTCCGAGACGCTTGACGGCAATGGCTTCGAGGTCGACGGTCTGGCCAATGCCGAAGACGCGCTGATCCTGCTGGGTGCCGGGCAGGTGCCGGACGTGCTGGTGACCGACGTCAATCTCGGCCCAGGGCTGGATGGCTTCGACCTGGCGGAGCTGGCCCGGGCGCGGCACCCGGATGTCGAGGTCATCCTGATCAGCGGCACCACGCCCGACCTCGCGCGCCGCGCCACTGGCCGGCACGAGCGCTTCCTGCAGAAGCCCTTCGCACCGGAGCAGCTAGCGGCCAAGATCCGCGAGGCCGGTGCGGAGCGTGGCGCCTGATCCCTATTGGTCGAGGGTGATCCTGTGCTCGCGGATCACTTGGCCGAGGCTCGCGGTATCCGCCCGGAGCTGGTCGCGGAAGGCCTGGGCCCCCTCGGTGCGCGGCTCGCCGCCTAGCTGGGCCACCCGGTCGCGGACCGCGGAGTCCTGCATTACCTGGCGCAGCGCATCCTCCAGCTTCGCCACCACCGCCGGCGGGGTGCCGCCCTGGACCAGCACGCCCTGCCAGGTGCCGGCATTCGGATGCGGCCAGCCCAGCTCGGCGAAGGTGGGCAGGGCAGGCAGGCTCGCCAGCCGGTGCGCGCCGGAGACGGCGATCCCGCGCATCTGGCCCTGGGTGACATAGGGCATCGACTGGGTCGCGCCGGCCATGGTCAGGTCCGCCTCGCCGCTCGCTACCGCCAGGAGTCCCGGCGCCCCGCCGCGATAGGGGCACCTGCGTCATCTCCCCGCCCCAGGCGGCGGCCAGGGCGACGGAGACCAGATGCGTCAGCGTGCCGGCCCCGGCATTGGCGAATCCAGCTTGCCCGGATCTCGCCTTCACATAGGCCGCCAGCCCGGCCGCGTCCTGCACCGGCAGCGCGTTGCGGGCAGCGAGGATATAGGGCGCGTAGATCAGCATGCTGACCGTCGCCAAATCCTTCTCCACGTCGAAGGGCAGCTTGGCGAACAGGAAGGGATTGGTCGCCAGCACGCTGACATCCAGCAGCAGCATGGTGGTGCCGTCTGGCGCGCTCTTGGCCACGTAGTCGGCGCCGATATTGCCGCCGGCGCCGGTACGGTTCTCGATGATCACGTTCTGGCCAACCAGCTTCCCGAGCGGCGTGGCGATCAGGCGCGCCAGGATGTCGCTGGTGCCGCCCGGGGCATTCGGGACGATGATCCGCAGCGGCCGGTCGAAGGTCTGGGCCCGCGCGACCGAAGGCACCGCCAGCGCGGCGGCGAGAAGGTGGCGTCTCTGCATGGTGTCTCTCCCGGTTCTTTCGTTCAGCCGCCCGGCCGAAGCGGCGTGCCGTATTCGCGGATGGCCGCATCCTCGCGCCGCCGGACCTCCGGCAGCAAATTGGTCCCGAGGCCGGGAGCGGTCGGCGCCTGGGCCATGCCGCCCTTGATCGCGGGAAGGTCGGTGACGAGGTCGCGGTACCAGGTCGCGAGCGTCGCCCGCACCACCTCCTGGAAGATCGCGGTAGGGGCGTGGATCGCCAACTGCAACCCGGCCATCAGCGTCACCGGCCCGGTGCAGTCGTGCGGCGCGAGCGGCTTGGCGAAGGCTTCGGCAAGGGCGGCGATCTTCCTTCCCTCGGTCAGCCCGCCGCACCAGGCGAGGTCGAGCATGATGAAATCCACCGCCCCTGCCTCCAGCATCTGGCGGTAGGAGACGGCGCCGCCCAGTGTCTCGCTGCCGCAGATCGGCACCCGGGTCTGCCGGCGGAGATCGGCCAGGGCCTTGAAGTCGCCCATTTTGGCGATCGGGTCCTCGGCCCAGAAGATGCCGAGATCCTCCAGCCCCCGGCAGATGCGGATCGCCGCCTGGGCGGACCAGAGGCTATGCAACTCGGCCATCACTTCGATTCGGTCGCCAACCGCGGCGCGGATCTTCCGGAAGGGCTCGAGCCCCGCCTTCAGCTCCGACAGGGTGATCATCTGGCCGCCGCTGGCTGCCGCATGGATGTCGAGTGGCCAGATCTTCATGGCGGTATAGCCTTCCGCGAGTAGGCTTTCCGCCAGGTCGCCGGCATCGCGCATGAAGGCGATCTGGTCGTCGTAGGGACCGGCTGCGACGTCGGCGGAGCCGATGTCGCGCCGCCCGGCGGCGACGCCCTTCGCCGTGCCGCTGTTATAGGAATAGCCGGCGCAGGTGTTGTAGGTGCGGATCTCGCTGCGGCTGGCGCCGCCCAGAGCCTCATGCACCGGGATGCCGTGGCGCTTGCCCATCAGGTCCCAGAGCGCGAGGTCGACGGCGCTCGCCGCCCGCACCTCGGCGCTGGCGCTGGCGAAGCCGAGATAGGGTGTCATGAGATGGCGGGAGATCGCCTCGATCCGTCGGCTGTCGCGGCCGACCAGCCAGGGAGCGACGGTCTCGTGCAACACCGCCTCTACCGCCTGGGCGCCGCGGAAGCTCTCGCCCAGACCGACCCACCCTTCATTGGTCTCGATCTCGACCCAGATCAGGTTGGGCCGTTCGGCGATGCGGATGGTGCGGAGGCAGGTGATGTTCGACATAAGGCGGTCCCGGTTGTCCGGGCACCGTCTTCGGGCCGCGGCGGAGCTACACTGGGCGGCGGGGCAGGGCGACGGCAAGGGCCGCCACGGCCAGCACGAGGGCGGTCCCGCCATAGAGCAGCCAGGGTTCCAGCACCGGCAGCAGCAGCCCGGCCGCCAGCGGCCCGAGCCCGGCGCCGAGGTCCCGCCAGGTCGCCAGCCGCGCCAGGGCCGGCACCCGGCCCGGCCCGGGAAAGGCCGCGGCGGCGACCGGCGCCGGCAGCGGCTGCAGCAGCCCGCGCAGCAACACCACCAGCACCGCCCCGGTCCAGAGCGCGCCGAAGCCGATCAGCAGGAGCCCGGCAGCGGAGGCGAGGGAGAGCAGGACCAGCAGCCGGGCCGCGCCGACCCGCTCAGCCAGGGCGCCGCCGGGCGGGCCAAGCACGACTTCCGCCAGGTAGCGCAGCGCCAGGGCGGCGCCCGCCGCCAGCACCGCGCCTTCCGGCATGGCGCGGGCGGCCAGGACCGAGAGGCCGAGGATGAAGATGCCGTCGAGCGCGAAGCCCTGGACGAAGGACCAGACATCCAGCCGGGCCGGGAGCGCGAAGCGCGGGCCCGGTGTCTTCACCGGGCCGCCGCCGCCGGCCGGCAGCCGCCAGGCAAAGGGCAGGGCGAGCAGCGCCACTGCCGCCAGCGCCAGGAAAACCGCCTGCGGGCCGGCCCAGTCGGCCAGCCCAGCGCCGCCCAGCAGCCCGACCATCGGCCCGGCCGAGATGATGGCGCGTGATTTGCCGCTGCGGCGGGCAGCGCCCTGCGGCTCGGCGGTCGCCAGGGCCTGGGTTGCGATGTTCATGGCTGCAAAGGAGAGGCCCCAGACCAGGCGCGCCGCCAGCAGCCACCAGACCCCTGGCAGCAGCGCATAGCCCAGCGAGGAGGGCCGCCGCCCCCAGAACCGCGACGGTGCAGGCGACCCGTGGCCCCTGGCGCTCGTAGCTGCGGGCGACGAAGCCGTAGCCCAGGATCCGGACCAGCCGGTTGGCGGCCAGCAACAGGCCGGCCTCGGCCAGCGACACCCCGAAAGCGGCCGCATGCAGCGGTAATAGAAGGTACAGGACGGTATCGGTAGGCAAGGTCAGGCCGAGGGCGATGGAGGCGTCGCGCGAGGCGATATCGGCATGGTCAGGTTTCGTTGCGGGCTGGGGTGATGCAGCCGCCTGGGAGAGGAAACTCATCGGCGGACCGTGCCGTATGGCCCGGAATGTGACAAACGGATGACGGCGTGCCTTGTCGCCCCTGACGACCTGGCCGTGCGATACGCGAATTCCTGGGGACTACGACTGATGATGACCTGGTTCCGCCGCCTGATGCCGCGCGAGGAGCGCTTCTTCGAGATGTTCGCCCGGCATGCCGATGCCGTCGCGCGCGGCGCCGTGGAGCTGCGCGGAATGCTTGAGGGCGGCGCCGCGGTGCAGCGCCACTACCCCGCCGTGCTGGCCGCCGAGGACGATGCCGATGCGGTGACGCGGGAGGTGGTGCAGGCGGTCCGCCGGACTTTCGTCACCCCCTTCGACCGCGGCGATATCCAGACCCTGATCGGTCGCATGGACGACACTATCGACCAGATGAAGAAGGCGGCGAAGGCCATCGTACTGTTCGAGATGACCGACTTCGACCCGGAGCTGCGCCGCATGGGCGACGCGATCGAGCGCTGCGCCGGCCTGCTGCGGGAAGCCGTGCCGCTGCTCTCGGCCATCAGCCCAAATGCTGGCCGGATCAACGAGCTGTGCGAGCAGATCCGCCAGATCGAGGGCGAGGCGGACGACATCCACGATGTCGGTGTGACCGAGCTGTTCCGCCGCTGCCCGCCCGACCAGGCGCTGCGCTTCATCGCGGCGCGTGAGGTCTTCGACCAGCTCGAGAAAATCGTCGACCGCTTCGACGACGCGGCGAACGAGATCGAGGGCATCGTGGTCGAGCACGTCTGATTCCGATGGACGCGCATATCGCCCTGCCGCTGCTCTACGGCCTCATCGCCGTCGCGCTGCTCTTCGATTTCCTCAACGGCCTGCACGATGCGGCCAATTCCATCGCCACCATCGTCTCGACCCGGGTGCTGCGGCCGCAATATGCCGTGGTCTGGGCCGCCTTCTTCAACTTCATCGCCTTCCTGTTCTTCGGCCTGCACGTGGCCCAGACCATCGGCACCGGCATTGTCGACGTCTCCGTGATTGACCCGCGGGTCATCTTCGGCGCCCTGGTCGGGGCGATCGCCTGGAACGTCATCACCTGGGGTCTCGGCATTCCCTCCTCCTCCTCTCACGCCCTGGTCGGCGGCATCCTCGGCGCCGGCACGGCCAAGGCGGGATTCGGAGCCATCGTCTGGTCGGGGCTGGGCAAGACGCTGTTCGCCATCGTGCTGTCGCCGACGGTCGGGCTGCTGCTGGCGCTGCTGCTGGTGCTGATCGTGTCCTGGGCATTCGCCCGCAGCACGCCTTTCGCGGTCGACAACACATTCCGTCTGATGCAGTTCGGCTCTGCCTCGCTCTACTCGCTCGGCCATGGCGGCAACGATGCGCAGAAGACCATGGGTATCATCGCGGTGCTGCTATACTCGCAGGGTCTGCTCGATGGCGCCTTCCACGTGCCGCTCTGGGTGGTGATGTCCTGCCAGGCGGCGATGGCGCTCGGCACGCTGTTCGGCGGCTGGCGGATTGTTCACACCATGGGCTCGAAGATCACCCGGCTGACCCCGGTGCAGGGCTTTTGCGCCGAGACGGGCGGCGCCATCACCCTGTTCCTGGCGACCGAACTTGGCGTGCCGGTCTCGACCACCCATACCATCACCGGCGCGATCATCGGCGTCGGCGCGGCGCGGCGGGTCTCGGCGGTGCGCTGGGGGATCGCCGGCAACATCGTCGTCGCCTGGGTCGTCACCCTGCCCGCGGCGGCGCTGATCGCCGCCGGGGCCTATTGGCTGGCGGGGCTGTTCGGCTAGGGGTCAAGGCTGCCGAGCGCCTGGGCAAGGTCGGCGATCAGGTCGTCCGGGTGCTCGATCCCGATGCTGAGGCGGACCAGCCCGGCGGTGACTCTGATCCGCGCCCGGACCGCCTCCGGCACGCCGGAATGAGTGGTGCTGGCCGGGTGGCTGGCGAGCGATCTCGGTGCCGCCCAGGCTGACTGCCAGCTTGAAGACCCGCAGCGCGTTGAGCACCCGGAAGGCTTCCGCCTGGCCGCCGACGATCTCGATGCTGAAGGTCGAGCCCGGCCCGCTGCACTGGGTGTCATAGACTTGGCGTGCGGGGCTTCCCTCGGCCAGGTGGTTCAGGGCGTGGACCGCTGCGATGCGCGGGTGGCCTTCCAGGAATTCCGCCACCGCCTCCGCATTCCGCGCCGCGGCCCGCATCCGCAGCGACAGCGTCTCCAGCGACCGGCCCAGCATCCAGCAGGAATGCGGGTCGAGCTGGGTGCCGATGGCGCCACGCAGCAGCCGGATGGGACGCAGCTGGGCCTTGCTGCCGACCGCAGCGCCGGCGACCAGGTCGCTGTGGCCACCGACATACTTGGTCAGCGAGTAGAGCACGACATCGACGCCATGTGTCAGCGGCTGCTGGAAGACCGGGCCGAGCATGGTGTTGTCGCAGGCGATGACCGGCCGGTGCCCCTGCGCCTCGCCGATGCGGTCGGCCGCGGCACGTATCGCCGTCAGGTCCACCAAGGTGTTCAGCGGGTTGGAGGGCGTCTCGACCAGCACCAGGCTGACCCGGCCCCGGTCCATGGCGCGGGTCGCCGCGGCCTCGATTGCCTCGGCGGAGGTGCCGTCCGAGAAGCCCTCCGAGGCGATGCCGGATTCCGCCATGCTGCGCGCCAGCAGCGTCTCCGTCCCGCCATAGAGCGGCTGGCTGTGCAGGATGGCATCGCCCGGACGGGCATGGGCCAGGATGGTGGTGGCGATCGCCGCCATGCCGGAGGCGAAGACCAGCGCCGTCTCCGCCCCGTCCCAGACCGAGAGCCGGTCCTCGACGATTTCGCTGTTTGGATGGTTGAATCGGGAATAGACCAGGCCGGCGCCACCTTCCGGCGCCTCCTTCCGTCCCGCCACCACGTCGAAATAGGCTTGTCCTTCCTCGGCCGAGCGGAAGGCGAAGGTGGAGGTCAGGAAGACCGGCGGCTTGACCGAGCCCTCCGACAGGGCGGGGTCGTAGCCGTAGCCCAGCATCAGGGTTTCCGGGCTCAACCGGTGATTGCCGATGGTCGTGTGGTGGCTGCGGTCCTTGGCCATGCGGGCCTCCTCGGCGCTTGAACGCGGCGAAGGCGCCGGCGTTAGCGCCAGTCCCGCAGGATCTCCTCGACCGTCGCCGCTTCCACCTGCTGGCCGTAGCGCTCGTGGTAGAGGGCCAGAAGCGCGTCATGGGTGTGGTCGGAGGAGCTGCAGATCGCGTCGGTCGCCACCACCACGCGGTAGCCGCGGTCCACGGCCCCCAGCACGCCGGCCAGGACGCAGACATCGGTCTCGGCCCCGCTGACCACCAGCGTGTCGATGCCGCGCGCCTGCAGGCGTTCGTGCAGGTCGCTGTCCACCCAGGGGCTGTAGACCCGCTTGTCCACCACCTCGGCGGGCGGCGCGAAGCGGGCCAGCGGCGGGATCAGCTCGACGGCGTCGGGCGGCAGCGCCTCCAGCGTCATCGAGGCCCAGCGTTCCCAGTAGCGCCGCCAGGTGCCGCGGCCCTCGCCAGGGCGGCGTGCGGGAATGAAGCGGGTGAAGACCGTACGGTCGGGGCGGGCGGCGACCAGTCGCTCCACCATCGGCAGGACACGGGTCATCCATGGCGTGTGCCAGTCGGTCTGCGCGGCGAACAGCATCTGCATGTCGATGCAGAGATGCGCGCAACTGGCGCTCAGCGGTCCATTCTGTAACCCGTCCTTCGGCATCGCGTCCTCCCGGCTGTACCGCCCATCGGAACGGGTCAGCCTGCCGGGAGATGCCGCGGCTTACGCCTCCGGGACGTTCCTGCGGAGTTCCTCAAGCCAGACCTTGGCATTGCCGTCGGAGGGGGCGCGCCAGTCGCCGCGCGGCGAGAGCGAGCCTCCGGCGGCGACCTTCGGGCCGTTCGGCATGGCGCTGCGCTTGAACTGGCTGAAGCCGAAGAAGCGCTGCAGGAAGACCTCCAGCCAGTGGCGGATATCTTTCAGCGGATAGGCGATACGCTTCGTCTCCGGGAAGTGCGGCGGCCAGTTGCCCCGGGCCGCGTCGCTCCAGGCGCGCATTGCCAGGAAGGCGATCTTGGAGGGGCGGAATCCGTAGCGCAGCGTGTAGTACAGGTGGAAGTCCTGCAGCGCATAGGGCCCGACCTTGGCCTCGGTGCTCTGGATCGCCTGGCCCTCCGTCGCCGGGACCAGCTCGGGCGAGATCTCGGTCTCGAGGATCGCCTCCAGCGTCTGACCCACCTCGTCGGAGAATCGACCCGAGGCAGCGACCCAGCGAATCAGGTGCTGGATCAGCGTCTTCGGCACACCGGCATTGACGTTGTAGTGCGACATCTGGTCGCCGACGCCGTAGGTGCACCACCCCAGCGCGAGTTCGGATAGGTCGCCGGTGCCGAGCACGATGCCGTCGACGTAGTTGGCGGCGCGGAACAGGTAGTCGGTGCGCAGGCCGGCCTGCACATTCTCGAAGGTGATGTCGTAAACCGCCTCGCCGCGGCTGAAGGGATGGCCGAGATCGGCCAGCATCTGCCGGGCGGCCGGCTTGATGTCGAGCTCATGCGCCGTGACGCCGAGCGCGGTCATCAGCCGGTGCGCATTCCCTTGGTGTCGTCCGAGGTGGCGAAGCCCGGTAGGGTATAGGCGACGATGTCGGTACGCGGCTTGCCCAGCAGGTCCATCGCCTTCGCGGCGACGATCAGCGCATGGGTCGAGATCGAGGCCGCCGGAGACGCCGATCACCAGCCGCTTGATATGCGCCGCCTCCAGCCGCTGGGTCAGGCCGGCGACCTGGATGTTGTAGGCCTCGTAGCAGTCCTGGGCGAGGCGCTCGGGATTGGCGGGGACGAAGGGGAAGCGCTCGATCGGCCGCTCGAGGCCGAGATCGGCATCCGGCGGGTCCAGCCGGAAATGGATGGTGCGGAAGCCGGCGACGGCCGGGGTGTTGCGGCGGTTGTCGTCGAAGGTGCCCTGCCGCATGCGCTCCTGCCGCAACAGGTCCAGGTCGACATCGGCCACCGCCATCTGGGCGCCGCGCGGGAAGCGGGCGGTCTCGGCCAGTAGGGCGCCGTTCTCCCAGATCTCGGCTTGGCCGTCCCAGGCGACCTCTGTGGTCGATTCGCCGGCACCGGCGGCGGTATAGGCATAGGCCGCGAGGCAGCGGGCGCTCTGCGACTGGCAGAGCATCCGCCGCGTCTCCGCCTTGCCGATGGTGATCGGGCTGCCGCTGATGTTCAGCAGCACGGTCGCACCGGCCAGCGCCGCCGGGCCGCTCGGCGGGATCGGCACCCAGAAATCCTCGCAGATCTCGGTATGCAGGATCAGGCCCGGCACATCCTCCGCCTCGAACAGCAGGGCGGCGGCGAGAGGGCGACCGCACCGGCGAAGCGGATGTCGCCGGGCGGCGCGCCGTCGCCCGGGGCGATCTGCCGCTTCTCGTAGAACTCCCGGTAATTCGGCAGGTAGCTCTTCGGCACCACCCCCAGCAGCTGGCCGCGATGCATGACCAACGCGGTGTTGTAGACCCGCCCGGCATGGCGCAGCGGCGCGCCTACCACCAGCAACGGCCGCAGCGTGCGGGAGGCTTCGAGCAGCGTTACCGCCGCCGCCTCCACCGCATCGAGCAGCACGTCCTGCAGCAGCAGGTCCTCGATCGAATAGCCGGAGAGGGCGAGTTCCGGGAAGGCCGCCACCGCCGTGCCGCGGGCATCGCAATCCCGCGCCACCTCCAGGATCGCCGCGGCATTCGCCGACGGGTCGGCCAGCGCGGTGCGGATAGTGCAGGCGGCGATGCGGGCGAAGCCGTGACGGTAGAGGGACTCGAAGCGCATCGTGGACCCAGGGCTCGGGGTTGTGGAGGCGGTGGAGCGCAGTCTAACGCCCTGGCAGCTTCAACGGCCATCCCACGGGCCGGGGAATGCGGGGACGGGGGCAGGGGAGCGACCGCAGGAAAGTTTCCCGCCGCACCCAACCGGCCTTCGGGTCACCGTGATGCGGCTGTCCGGCCGCGGATACGCTTGGACGTTTCCTTGTCGGCTCAGTTAGCGCCTGATCACGCCATCATATTGCCCATGGGACGCACGCTGGCCGGTGTGGCGCCCTGCTACTCCCGAAGACGGCGCAATCCAGCCAGCCCATAAGTCGCGCGGCGACGTTCCGCCGGAACAGGCTGGTTCCCGGCTGCTCGGCGCCTCAGCCGGTATTCATTCGTACCGGAAATATAATACTGCCGTGAGTGTAGATCAGGCTGCCCAAAGCTGCCTGGACAGGGGCAAGCCGCCTTGCGTACAGGAAATATCAGGGCAGCTTCGCAGGCGCAGCAAAATACTCACCGTGTTGTGAGGTGTGTTGATCGGCAGGATTGTCTTGGTCGGGGCACGGGGAGATCAACCTGGCGTTGGCCGGAAGCGAGAATCTGGGGCGGTGGTTATCGCCGTGCGGCAAGACTGCACGGACCGTCCGATGGGTGACGCGCGTTGAGGGTTCTGCGGGGAGCCCTCCGGGGACGGCTTCGGTGGCGGCGGGATGCGCGTTGCGCCAAGCGCCGGCACCGAACCTGCCCCTGATGGTTTGACATGCACGACGGACCGGCAGGTGGAGACAGCTTGATGGACATGAACCTCCCGGCCCTGACCCGTCCGGAATTCGCCTTGGGCGGACTCGATATTGGCCCAGAGGTTGACTGGAGGCCGGAACCGCAAGTCCCGAGCGCCTGGCACGAGCATGTGCCTTTCACCTTCTGGCTGGTGAAAGCCCTGCGGCCGCGCAGCATCGTCGGGCTCGGCGCTGCGGGCGGTGTAGCGCATGCCGCCTTCTGCCTTGCGGTCGAACGGCTCGGCCTCGCCAGCCGGTGCTTCGCCGTCGAGCGTGCCGCGGAACTCGGCGGCCGATCGCAAGAGACAGTGACCCGCATCGGCGTAACCCGGCAGGATGGCCGTGGCCGCGCCTTCTCCACCCTCCTGCGCATGCGGCCGGAGGAGGCACGGACGCATTTCGACACCGGCGAGATCGACCTGCTGCAAATCGACGGAACGCAGGACCCCGATGCCGTGGCCGGGGCCTTTCGGCTCTGGCAGGATGCGCTGTCCGATCGCAGTGTTGTCATGCTGCACGATACCAACCTGCGCGACCGCCGGCACGGCGTCTGGCGGGTGTGGCGCGACCTGCAGGCGGCGCATCCGCATTTCAGATCCCTGCATGGCCATGGGCTTGGCGTGCTGGGGACGGGGCGCAATCTGCCGGCGCCGGTGGCCGCCCTCTTCGCCGCCGGCACTGAGCCGGAGGATGCCTTTGCCATCCGCCGCTTCTTCGCCGCGCGCGGCGAAGCATTGCGCGACCGCTTTCTGGTGCGGACGCTGGAAGCCCGGCTGGCCGACGCCGAGGAGACCGCATTCGCCGAACGCGACGCTGCCACGACCGAACGCGACGAAGCGCGGGCCAGGGCGCAGCAGGCCGCCGCCGAGCGCGACCGCCTGGCTGCCGAATGTGCTGCAGCGCGGGCCGAACGCGACGCTACCCTGGCCGATGCGCAGCATGCCCGCGCATTGCGGGAGGCCATGGTCCGCTCGACCTCCTGGCGCATCACGCGGCCGATGCGGGTCGCAATGGGCTTGGCGCGGCGGGAGCCGAGCTACGTCGCCCAGATGAAGCGGATGTTCGGCCGTGGGGTGCCCGCGCCCGGGGCCCTGCAATCCCCGCAGTGCCGCTGCTGGAGGCGCTGCTGCCCTCCAGCACCCCGGCTGCAACCGATGCACATGCCTATGTCTCCGCCCGCCTGCCGGCGCCGCTCGTCACCTTCCCGGAGACTGATGCGCCGCGCCGGCTGACGCTGGTGACCGACAGCATCAGTGCGGGGCACCTGTTCGGCGGCGTTGGAACCGCTGTCGTGCTGGCGGCCCTGCTGGCCAGACGGCTGGACGTGCCGCTGCGGGTGGTGACACGGATCGAGGCGCCGGAGCCGCGCAATTTCGGCACGGTGCTGAACGCGCATGGCATCCGCTACGACGGCAATGTCGGATTCCTGCATTCCGGCCATGGCCGCAACGTGCCGATGGGGCCGGAGGACCTGCTGCTCACCACCTCCTGGTGGAGCACCTGGGCGGCGCTGCGTGCGGTGCGGCCGGACCGCATCCTCTACCTCCTGCAGGAGGATGAGCGAATGTTCTACCCGGCCGGCGATGAGCAGCTCGCGCTGCCGCGAGGTGATGGACGACACCCGGGTGCGGTTCATCATCAACACCGCCGCGCTGCGCGACCACCTCATCGGCGACGGCGTGCGCGGCGTCGCCGCCGACAGCATAGCCTTCGAACCGGCTTTCCCCGAAGGGATCTATCATCGCGAATCGCAGCCGGCGCGGGACAAGCGTCGCTTCTTCTTCTATGCGCGCCCGAACAACGACCGGAACCTCTTCCTCCGTGGGGTCGAAGCGGTCGCGGCGGCGATCGAGCAGGGCGTGCTGCCGTCGCAGGACTGGACTTATCATTTCGTTGGCAAGGATATCCCTCGCATTCTGCTGCCTGGCGGCATCCAGCCGGAGATCGCGCAGAATCTTCCCTGGGCCAGCTATGCCGCGCTGATCCGCAGCATCGATGTCGGCCTGTCGCTGATGTTCACTCCGCATCCGAGCTATCCGCCACTCGACCTTGCGGCCAGCGGGGCGGTGGTGGTGACCAATCGCTTCGGGCCGAAGGTTTCGCTCGACCACTATTGCCGCAACATCCTCTGCGCCGAACCGTCGGTGGAGGCGCTGGTGGCCGCACTCGGCGAGGCTGCGACGCTGGCGCAGGACGAGCCGCGGCGCGAGGCGAACTACCGCGAGGCGCGGATCGGCCGGGACTGGGAGGCGGCCTTCGCTCCGGTCCTCGACCACATCGCCGGCTGAGCCATGTTCCTCAACGGTCCTGGCCCGGTTCGCTACAGCGATCCCTGGGCGCAGAGCTTCGCCTCACGCCTCGCCGCCCTGTCTCCGCGGCGCTCCGCGCGTCGCCTATTTCTACGAGCGGCCGGATACCAGCACTTTCCGCTATCGCTGCTTCAACATGATCGAGGCGCTCGGCCTGGCCGAGCCGGGCATCGGCGCCGCCTGGTTCAGCGGCGAGGAACTCGAATGGGCCGACCGGATCATAGACCGGGCGGATACGATCGTGATCTGCCGGGCGCGCTATACTCCCGCCTTCGGCCGGCTGATTACCACGGCCAGGTCACGCGGACGCCGCGTGCTGTTCGATGTCGACGACCTTATCTTCGATACGCGCTTCACCCATATGGTGATGGATACACTCGACCAGAACACGACTGAGACCGATCTCGATTTCTGGTTCGGTGTCATGGCCCGCATCGGCGAGACCATGCGGCTGTGCGACGGCGTCATCCTGACCAACGAATACCTGGCGCGCCGCGCCACAGATTTCTGTGGCCTGCCGAGCTGGGTGGTGCCGAACTTCCTGAACGGCGCGCAGCTCGACCTCTCGGCCCGGATCGTCGAGCGCAAGCGGGCCTCCGGCTGGCGCCGTGACCAGCGCATCCATCTCGGCTATTTCTCGGGTACGCCCTCGCACAACCGCGATTTCGCAATCATCGCCGATACTATGGCCGAGCTGCTGCAGCGCGACCGGCGCCTGGTACTGCGGATTGTCGGCTTCCTCGAGCCCAAGGGCCGGCTTGCCGCCATGGCGGAGCGCATCGAGCGTTTCCCGTTGCAGGATTTCCTGAACCTGCAGCGGCTGATCGGGGAGGTCGAGCTGAACCTGGTGCCGTTGCAGGACAACACCTTCACCAACTGCAAATCCGAGCTGAAGGTCTTCGAGGCGGCGATCACTGGCACCATCAGCGTCGCCTCGCCCGCCTTCACCCTGAAGCGCGCCATCGAGGAGGGCGAGACCGGCTATCTCGCCCCTGCCTATCGGTGGGAGGAGGTCCTGCTGCGGGCGATCGATCGCCTGGGCGATTATCCGCGGATGGCGGAGGCGGCGCTGGCCGCGGCCGAGGAACGCTATGGGCCGATGCGCCAGGCCAAGGCGATCACGGCCGCGGTCTTCGGCGAGCAAACGCCGCGCTGAAGCGGCGACCGCAGGACGATCGGCGAGGGTGGGAGGGAGCCCGGATGATGGACGCCATGATCATGCCCGCCGACGCCGATATCGGCAACGACGGCGAACGAATGATCGTCGCCAATATCTGGCCTTACTGGGCGCATCTCTCGATCTATCATTTCGCCATGCCTTTCGCAGTTGGCCGACGCGTGCTCGATGCGGGAGCTGGCGAGGGGTATGGCGCCGCCTACCTGGCCCGCTCCGGGGCAAAAGCAGTGCGGGCCCTGGAGTTCAGCGCCGGCGCGGTGCGCCATGCCCGGCGTCGCTATGCCGACCTGCCGGTTCGGTATGAGGAAGCCGATCTCAACCGGCCTCTGCCCGCGCCGGACCGCAGCTTCGACCTCGTCTTCAGCTCGAACGTCTTCGAACACATCGCCCGGGTCGATGCGCTTGCGGCGGAAGTCGCGCGGGTCCTGGCCGGGGATGGGGTCGCCGTCATAGCCGTACCGCCGATCACCTGGGCGACGGCGATGGAAGCGGACATGCGCAACCACTTCCATGTCCATCATATCCCGCCCTCGGCCTGGGAGGCGAAGCTGCGCCGCTTCTTCTCGGAGGTGCGGGTGCATGGCCATCGCGGGCGCGGCCTCTACGCGGCGAAGGACCGCGAGCGGGAAGAGATGGCGCTGCCGCCGGATCGCGTGACGATCCGTGAAACCGATTTCAGATTCCCGGAGACCACGACCGAGGCCATGGAGCGCAATGGTGACGCGATCACCGCGGTCTTCGTCTGCCGAGGCCCACGACCTGTCGCCCTGCCCGAGACGATCATTGAGCGTACGCCAGCCGAATGGTGCGAGGGCGCCGTGGCGGCACGGCTGATCGCCGCCGGGCGCGCCGAGGCGCAGGCGGCATTGGAGGAGGCGCGCCGCGCCGAAGCTCATGCGGGATCGGAAGGGGTGCGCCGCGCCGAAGCTGAGGCTCATGCGGCATTGGAAGCGGCGCGCCGCGCCGAGGCTCATGCGGCATTGGAGGAGGCGCGCCGCGCCGCGGCGGAGGCATTGTCCGCCGCGCTCTCCCGCGCGGAGGCAGCCGAGGCGCGTCTGGAGTCCGTCACCGCAAGACTTTCGGCGATCGAGGCCACGACCAGCTGGCGCATGACGGCCCCGGTCCGCCACCTCGTCACCCGCTTGCGCGCCCGCGCCGGCTGACGCGTCCTCAGGAGAGCGTGCATAACCATGGACCAAATGGCGGACCAAATCGGCTTGGTGCGAACCGGTATCGACCGATACTGGTGCGACAGCAGCGGCATCTACCTTGAAGGTTGGGTGCATGGCGGCACTGCGGCCGTCGAGGTAGTGCGCATTACGGCAGGCGAGCAGACCTGCGATATCAACGCGTTCCTTCCTTGCGACGCGCCGGCAGGTGCCGCGGGCTTCCGCGCCTATCTTCCCTGGCGGCCGTCGGATCCTTTGACGATGGAGGTTCGGCTCGCCGGGCAAGCGGTGCAATTGCCGGTCGTGCTGCCTGCGGGTCCCATACCGTCCGCCCCTTGGTCGAATGCCACTCCCGCAACGCCGCAGCCGGGCATCTTCGGCGCAGCGGAACTGGATGCCGCCTTCCAGGCCATGGTGCAGGAGGCGAATGCCAAGAAGTTCACGGTCTGCGAGGTCGGCTCCCGCAACGTCAGCCCTGGTGCGACCACCAAGCGGACGCTCTTCCCCCAGGCTTCGCGGTATATCGGCGTCGACGTCCATGCCGCCGACAACGTCGATATCGCTGGAGATGCCCATTTCCTGCAGGAGATTGGTGGGCGAGGCATCGGTCGACCTGGTCTTCTCCATCGCCGTCATGGAGCATCTCTCCTTTCCCTGGCTTTTCGCTGCGGCGGTGAACCGCGCGCTGCGTCCGGGCGGCTTGACTTTCCACATGACCCACCAGGCCTGGCCGATCCACGAGGAGCCGAACGACTTCTGGCGCTTCTCCGATAACGGCCTGCGGATCCTGTTCGGGCCCGATACGGGGTTCGAGGTGCTGGCGGCCGGCCTGCATGACCGCGCCTACATCCACCCGGAGGAGCGCCGGGACGCCTTCGCGGGTGTGACATTCGCCCCCTGCTACACGCATGTCTTCATCCTGGCCCGGAAGGTGCGCGACATCGTGCCCGATGCCGTCCGCTGGCCGGTGGAACAGGAGGCCGCCGGGCTGCTCGCAAGCCAATATCCGCGCCCGCCTGGGGCGCCGCCGGTGCCGCCGCCGCCTGTGAAGCGGCGTGCCTCCCCAACGCCGGGTGACGACGCGCTGGCGGCCGCGTTGCGGCGTGCCGCGGCCGCGGAGGCTCAGGTGCTGGCTCTCGAGCAGTCCACCTCCTGGCGCATGACCGCGCCGCTGCGGAGCCTGGTTCAGCGGCTGCGCGGCTCCGGCTGACGCGCCCCGGCATCGGCACGCATAGACAATCCGGCGGGATCGCGCTTCGCTAGGAAGCAGAAGGTGGGCGCCCGGCCGCAGCCCCCGAGCGGAGGAAGTCGATGCGTCTCAATGCCGCCAAGGCAGGGCAGGGTTCCCGTGCCCGGCGCTCAGGGCTCATGGCATGAGCGCCGCCGCACTGAGCAGCCTGTTCCGGGCGCGCTCCGTCGCGCTGGTGGGCGCTACCGACCGATCCATCTGGTCTACCGCCGCCTTCGCCAATTTCGAGCGCATCGGCTTCGCCGGGACGGTGCATCCGGTCAGCCGCAAGGGCGGGATCGTGCATGGCCTGGCCGCTGCGACCTCCTGTGCCGCGATCGGCGAGCCTGTCGACGCCGCGCTGCTGATGGTGCCGGAAGGTGCCATCGCGGAGGCCTTCGCCGACATGAATGCCGCCGGCATCCGCAACGCCGTGGTGCTGACCTCGGGCTTCGCCGAGATCGGTGCCGAGGGTACGGCGAAGCAGGATGCGCTGCTCGCCGCGGCACGGGCCGAGGGCGTCACCCTCCTGGGACCGAACTGCCTCGGCTTCATCAACTACGCCGACCGCGTGCCGATCTGGACGACTCAGCCCCCCATGCCGGTGATCCAGGGCGGCGCGATCGGCATCGTCTCCCAGAGCGGGGCGACCGCCGGCTTCATCGCCGCCTTCGCACAGCGCCAGGGGTCGGCCTCTCCTACCAGGTCTCCACCGGCAACGAGGCCGACGTGAACGTCGCCCGGGTAGTCGACTTCCTGGTGGACGACCCGGCGACGAAGGTCATCGGTCTGTTCCTCGAGACGGTGCACGATGCCGCGCTGCTGGCCGCCGCGGCACGGCGCGCGCTGGCCGCCGACAAGCCCATCGTCGCCATCAAGATCGGCGCCAGTGAGACCGCCGCCCGGGCGGCGGAGGCGCATACCGGCTCCCTCGTCGGCGACGACCGGGTCTTCGATGCGGTCTGCCGCCAGCTCGGCATCATACGCGTCGCCTCGATTGAGGATCTGGTCTTCACTGCGGCGCTGCTGGCGCGGCTCGGCCATGTGCGCGACCGGCGGCTCGGCCTCGTCTCGATCTCGGGCGGGGTCTGCGAGATGGCCGCCGACCAGGCGGAGCATGCCGGGGTCGCGGTGCCCCGATTGGCGCCGGAGACGCGGGATGCGCTGCGCCAGATCCTTCCGGCCTTCGGCACGCCGAACAACCCTCTGGATGTCACCGGCGGCGCCATGCTGGACGCATCGCTCTTCGCCCGCAGCCTGCCGGTCTTCGGTGCCGACCCCTCGATCGGCCTCGTCGCCTGCTTCATGGACGTGCCGGATACGCCGGAGGAGATCGCCGGCTACCGCGGCGGCATCGTGCGGCAGATCGGCGAGGGGTTCCGGGCCTCGGCCTGCGCTTCGGTCATGCTCAGCGTGCTGTCGCGGCCGGTGACGGAAGCGGGGAGGGTGCTGCTGGAGGAGACCGGGATTACCTATCTCGGCAGCGGCGTGCAGCACGGGCTCGGCGCCATCGGCCGCGCCTTCGCCTGGGCCGAACGGCAGGAGCGGGGCGTGCCGGCGCTGGCCGCGCCGCCCGTCCCGGCGACGGAACGGCCAGCGAGCGAGCATGCGACGCTGGCCCTCCTCGGCTCCCGCGGCGTGCCGGTGGTGCCGTTGACCCTGGCGCGCAACGCGGCGGAAGCGGTGGCGGCTGCCGCGTCGCTCGGCGGGCCGGCGGTGCTGAAGGTCGCCTCCCCCGACATCGCGCATAAATCCGATATCGGCGGCGTGCTGCTGAACCTGAAAGGGCCGGAGGCCGTGGCGGCCGGCTTCGACCGGATCATGGCCAGCGTCCGCGCGGCGAAGCCCGATGCCGCGATCGACGGCGTGCTGGTCGGGCCGATGCGGACAGGTGGCGGCGTCGAACTCTTCGTCGGCGTTCTGCGTGACCCGCTCTGGGGTCCAGCGATCGCGGTCGGCCTGGGCGGCATCTGGGTGGAGGCGCTGCGCGACACCGCCATCCGCCTACTGCCGGTGTCGCCGGCGGAGGTGCTGGAGATGTTCGCCGAATTACGCGGCACGAAGCTGCTGGACGGCTATCGCGGCACGCCGGGCATCGACCGCGCGGCCGCGGCGGCGGCGGTGGCGCGCATCGGCGATGCGGCGCTGGCGCTCGGCCCGGCGCTCGCCTCGCTTGAGGTCAACCCGCTGCGCGCCACGGCAACGGGCGCCGAGGCGCTCGATGCGCTCGCTATCTGGAACGAGGATTGCTGAGATGGACGCCGACCGCATCCCCGTCATCATCGGCGCCGGCGAGGTCACCGAGCGCCCCGCCGATCCCCTGCAGGCGCGCGAGCCGGCCGCGCTGATGGCCGAGGCGTTGCGCCGCGCCGCCGCCGATGCCGGCGCGCCGGACCTGCTGGCGGCGCTCGACAGCCTCGACATCGTCAATTCCGTTTCCTGGCCCTATGGCGACCTGCCGGCGGCGCTGGTGCGTTTCCTCGGCGTTCAGCCGCGCCGGCTGGTCTATGGTCCGGTCGGCGGCGAGAGCCCAGTGCGCCACATGCACGAGGCGGCGAACCGCATCGCCCACGGCGAGAGCGAGGTCGCCGCGGTGGTCGGCGGCGAGGCGACGCATGCGGTCGGCCAGGCGCAGAAGCAGGGCGTGACGCTACCCTGGACCACGCCCGACCCGAACTGGACCCGGACGCGCGGGCGCGACTTCCTGCACCCGATGGCGGTGCAGCTCGGCGTCGCCGATCCCGTCTCGGTCTATCCCTTCTACGAGAATGCGGTGGAGGCCTTCCTTGGCCAGACTCCGGCCGAGGGGCAGGCGGAGTCGGCGGCGCTCTGGTCCGCCTTCTCCGGTGTGGCGGCGCGCAACCCGGCGGCCTGGCTGAAGCGGGAATACACGCCGGAGGAGATCGGCACGCCGGGCCCGAACAATCGCCCGATCGCCTACCCCTATACCAAGCTGCAGGTCGCCAACCCGATGGTGAACCAGGGCGGCGCCATCCTGCTGTGCAGCCTCGCCAGGGCGCGTGCGGCGGGCGTGCCGGAGGACCGGATGATCCATCTCTGGGCCGGCGCCGCGGCGGTGGAGCCGCGCGACTACCTCGCGCGCGACCACTACCACGAGAGCCACGCGCAGAACGCCGTCCTGGATGCCTGCCGGGCGATCGCCGAGGCGGAAGGCGCGGCCTTCGAAAGCTGCGAGCTCTATAGCTGCTTCCCCTGCGTGCCGAAGATGGCGGCGCGGCGGCTCGGCCTGCCGCGTGGCATGGCGCCGACCACGACGGGCGGCCTGACCTTCTTCGGCGCGCCGCTGAACAATTACATGACGCATGCGGCGGCCGGGATGGTGCGGGCGCTGCGGGATAAGCCGGGCAGCGCCGCGCTGCTCTATGGCCAGGGCGAGTTCGTGACCAAGCACCATGCGGTGGTGCTGGCCAGCCGCCCGCCGCAGGCTTTCCGCCTGCCGCAGGATTATTCCGTGCAGGCCGAAGCCGATCGTCGCCGCGGCCCCGTGCCGGCCTTCGCGGTGGAAGCGGAAGGCGCGGCGGTGGTCGAGACCTTCACCGTGCTGCACGACCGCGACGGCGCGCCGCATCATGGCGTGGTCATCCTGCGCACCGGGGATGGCGGCCGGACCTTCGGCCGCGTGCCGGGCAGCGACACGGCGACCATAGCCATGCTGAAGCGCCCCGACCGCACGCCGATCGGAACCCGGGGCGTGCTGCGCCGCGCCGCGGATGGATTGCAGGATTGGAGCCCCGCCGCATGACCGACGCCGTCCTTTTCGAGGTGGTCGAGCCGCATATCGCCCTCGTCACCATCAACCGGCCGGAAGCGCGCAACGCCGTCAACGCCGCCGTCGCCGCCGGCATCGAGGCAGCGGTGGAGCGCGCCGAGCAGGATCCCGACCTCTGGGCCGTGGTGCTGACCGGCGCGGGCCCGCATGCCTTCTGCGCCGGCGCCGACCTGAAGGAGGTATCGCGCGGCACCGCCGCCGGCCTCTCGACCGAGAAGGGAGGCTTCGGCGGCTTCGTTCGCGCCACCCGCACCAAGCTGTGGATCGCCGCCGCGCAGGGCCATGCGCTGGCAGGCGGGCTCGAGCTGCTGCTGGCTTGCGACCTGGCGGTGGCGGCGGAGAGCGCCAATCTCGGCCTGCCTGAGGTCAAGCGCAGCCTGGTCGCCGGCGCGGGCGGCGTCTTCCGCCTGCCGCGCGCGCTGCCGAAGGCGATCGCGCTGCAGATGATCGCCACCGGCGAGCCGATCCCGGCCACGCGCGCCGCGCAATTCGGCCTGATCAACGCGGCAGTGCCGGCCGGCGAGGTGGTGGCGACCGCGCTCGACCTTGCCCGCCGGGTCTGCGCCAATGCGCCGGTCGCGGTGAAGGAGAGCCTGTCGATCGCCCGCTGCGCCGCCGATCTTCCTGAGGCCGAGCTCTGGGCGCTGTCGCGCGAGGCCGGGCTGCGCGTGCGCGCCACCGAGGATTTCCAGGAAGGCCCCCGCGCCTTCGTCGAGAAGCGCGCCCCGAAATGGGTCGGCAGGTAGGAGCAGGACAATGCCAGGCAAGTTGGATGGGAAGGTCGCGCTGGTCTCCGGATCGGGGCGCGGAATCGGCCGGCAGATCGCGCTGAAGCTGGCGAGCGAGGGCGCCCGTGTCGTGGTCAACGACCTCGATGACGGGCCGGGCGGCGAGACGGTCGCCGAGATCAAGGCGCTGGGCGGGGAGGCGATCGCCTGCAACGGCGACGTCACCAAGGAAGGCTTCGCCGAGCGCTTCGTCGCCGCCGGGATCGACACCTGGGGCGGGCTCGACATCATCGTCAACAATGCAGGCTATACCTGGGACAACGTCATCCAGAAGATGACCGACGAGCAGTGGTACGCCATCCTAGACGTGCACCTGACCGCGCCCTTCCGCATCATGCGCGCGGCGCAGCGCTTCATCCGTGAGGCGGCGCGGCAGGAAGCCAGCGAGGGCCGCGAGGTCTTCCGCAAGGTGGTGAACATCTCCTCCACCTCGGGCGTCTTCGGCAATGCCGGCCAGGCCAACTACTCCACCGCCAAGGCGGGCATCCAGGGCCTGACGCGGGCCATGGCGAAGGAATGGGGCCGCTACAAGGTCAACGTGAACGCGGTCGCCTTCGGCCTGATCATGACCAGGCTGACCGAGGCCCCGGCGCATGGCGGCGCCACTATCGACATCTCCGGCCGGGAGATCGCGGTCGGCGTGCGACCCGAGGTGTTGCAGACGGCGGAGAAGCTGATCCCGCTCGGCCGTGGCGGAAGGCCGGAGGAAGCGGCGGGTTCGGTTTACCTGTTCTGCATCCCGGAATCGAACTACGTCACTGGGCAGACCCTGGTCGTCGCCGGCGGGCGTCCGTGACGGGAACGGTGCTCATCGCCGGCGCGCTCGGCTTGGTAGGCCGGGCAGCGCTGGCGGAGTACCAGGCGGCCGGTTGGGACATCGTCGCGCTCGCGCGGCGGCAGCCCGGATCCGGAGGCACGGCGCGCTTCCTCTCCGTCGACCTGACGGATGCGGAAGCCTGCCGCGCGGCGCTCTCGCCGCTGCGCTGCATCACTCGGGTCGTCTATGGCGCGCTGTTCGAGAAGCCGGATCTCGGGAAGGGCTGGCTCGAGGCGGACCAGATCGCCACCAACGCTGCCATGCTCCGCAACCTGATGGATGCGGTGGAGCCGGGCAATCCAGGCCTCGCGCACGTCTCGCTGCTGCAGGGAACCAAGGCCTATGGCGTGCATCTCGGCCAGATGCCGATCCCCGGCAAGGAAAGCGCGCCACGCCATATCCACCCGAACTTCTACTGGGCGCAGGAGGACCTGATCCGCGAGCGCCAGGCGCGCGCCGGCTGGGCCTTCACCATCTTCCGGCCGCAGGCGCTGGTCGGCTTCGCGCTCGGCAGCGCGATGAACATGCTATCCGCCATCGGCGCCTATGCCGCGATCAGCCGCGAGCTCGGCGTGCCGCTGGTCTGGCCCGGCGCCGGGGCGCGCTATACGGAAGCGACCGATGTCCGCATCCTGGCCCGCGCGATGCGCTGGGCGGCGGGGACGGAGGCCGCGGCGAACCGCACCTTCAACGTCACCAATGGCGATGTCTTTCTCTGGCAGGACATGTTCCCGCTGGTGGCGAAGCGCTTCGGGATGGAACTCGGGGCGCCGCATCCGATGTCGCTGGCCGTGCTGATGGCCGACAAGGGCCCGGTCTGGCACCGCATCGCGGAGAAGCACCAGCTCTCGCCCTGGTCGCTGGACCAGCTCATCGGCGGGTCCTGGCAATTCGCCGACTTCGCCTTCTCCCGGCCGGGCCAGGCGGCCTCGATCCTCTCCACCATAGCGATCCGCCAGGCCGGCTTCGCCGACTGCATAGACAGCGCCGAGATGCTCGACTGGTGGCTGGCCGAGCTGCAGCGCCGCCGCATCCTTCCCGCATAGGACCCGCACCGTGGCCACATTGCGCCCGCTCTATCGCGCCGCCGACCTCGCCCGCCTGCTCAATCCCCGCAGCATCGCCATTATCGGCGCCTCGGAGCGCGCCGGGTCCTTCGGCGAACGCACGCAGCGCAACCTGGCGCCGTTCCATGGGCGCGTGCACCTGGTGAATGCCCGCTACCAAACGCTCGGCGGGCTGCCCTGCCATGCCTCCATC
Source organism: Dankookia sp. P2 (assembly GCF_050632255.1). NCBI lineage: Bacteria > Pseudomonadati > Pseudomonadota > Alphaproteobacteria > Acetobacterales > Roseomonadaceae > Dankookia > Dankookia sp. P2. Next base: position 5,370,995 of record NZ_CP192581.1, read on the forward strand.
GCCGCGCTGCCGGAGGTGCCGGACATCGCCGTCGTCGCCGCGCCGATGGAGGCCGTGAAGGGCGTGGTGCAGGAATGCGTCGCGGCCGGTGTCGGTGCCGCCATCCTCTATGCCGCCGGCTTCGCCGAGACCGGCAAGGCGGATCGCATCGCGCTGCAATCCCGCATCGCCGCCATCGCGCGGGAAGGCGGGGTGCGGCTGGTCGGGCCGAATCGCATCGGCATGCTGGACTATGCCAGCGGCGCCACCATCAGCTTCGCCGCCGTGCCGCGGCCGGCGGTGGCGCCGGGGCGCGCCGCGGTCGGGATCGTCAGCCAGTCCGGCAATCTGGGCTTTGCCCTGGCCCAGGGCGTCGAGCGCGGCGTCGCCATCAGCCGCGTGCTGGCCTGCGGCAATCCGGCGGATGTGGATGTGGCCGATGGCGTCGCGGCGCTCGCCGAGGATCCGGCCTGCGCCGCCATCGCCTGCGTCTTTGAGGGCATGGCGGACCCGACGCGGTTGGTCGCGGCGGCCGAGATCGCCTGGGCCGCCGACAAGCCACTGGTGGTTTACAAGCTCGCCACCGGGGAACAGGGCGCGGCCGCGGCGCTGTCGCATACCGGGTCGCTGGCCGGATCGGATGCTGCCTACCGCGCCGCCTTCAGCCGGGTCGGCGTGGTGCTGGTGGAGAACTTCGACGCTCTGCTGGAGACGGCGGCTTTTCTCGCCAAGGCGCCGCCCTGCCGCGCGCCGGGCGTCGCGGTGGTCTCGACCTCCGGCGGTGCGGCGATCATGGCGGCCGACAAGGCGGAAGCTGAATGGCGTGGCACTGCCGCAGCCGGGCCCGCCGGCGAAGGCGGTGCTGGATGCGCGCATCCCGGACTTCGGCTCTGCCCGCAATCCGGTCGACATCACCGCGCAGGTGCTGAACGACCCGGAATCGCTGCGCGCCTGCGCCGACGCGCTCTGCGCTGATCCGGCCTATGGCGCGGTGGTGCTGCCGAACGGCTATGCCTACGATTTCGCCACGCCACGCTTCGCCCTGCTGGGTCAACTCGCGGCGCAGCATGGCAAGGCCGCGGCGGTGGTCTGGCTGACCGAATGGCTGGAGGGCCCGGGCGCGAAGGCGGCCGAGGCCAATCCGCAGGTCGGCGTCTTCCGCTCGATGGACCGGTGCTTTGCAGCGCTTGCCGCCTGGCAGGGAAGGGCGGCGCGGCGAGCCGCCGGACCGGGCGAGACGGCGCGGCTCTCGGCGCCAGACGCGGCGGCGAAGGCGGCGGTCCTGCTGGATGTGGCCGGCGGCACGACGCTGACCGAGCGGGAGGCCAAGGCGGTGCTCGCCACCTATGGCGTGCCGGTGGTCGGCGAGACGCTGGTCGGCGACGCCGATGCGGCGGTGACGGCCGCGGCGGCGCTGGGGCTTCCCGGTGGTGCTGAAGGTCAGATCGCCCGACATCCCGCACAAGACGGAAGCCGGCGTCATCCGGCTGGGCCTCAGCGACGCCGCCGCGGTGCGGGAGGGCTTCGCGGCGGTGATGGCGAATGCGGCCCGCCACGCGCCGGCCGCATCGATCAGGGGCGTGCTGGTGCAGCCGATGGTGCCGCCGGGGCTGGAGATCGTGGTTGGGGCGCGGCGCGACCCGCTCTTCGGGCCGATGGTGGTGGTCGGGCTCGGCGGCATCTTCGTCGAATTGCTGCGGGACAGCGCGACGGCGCTGGCGCCGGTGGGCGAGGCCGAGGCGCAGGCCATGCTGCGCCGGCTGAAAGGCCATCGGTTGCTGGAAGGCTTCCGCGGCATGCCCGCGGTGGATCAGCAGGCGCTGGTCGGGGTCATCCGCCGCGTCTCCGAGTTGGCCGCCGACCAGCGCGACCGCATCGCCGAGATCGACGTCAACCCGCTGATCTGCGCCGGCGACCGAATCCTCGCGGTGGATGGGCTGATCGTACGGGGCTAGGTCGTCAGCACGATCTTGCCCGTCACCTGTCGCGCCAGCAGCAGATTCAGTGCTTCCGCTGCCCGGTCCAGCGGCCAGACGTGCGCGATCGCGGGCTTCAGTGTGCCTGCGGCGATCCAATCAAACAACTGCGCCATCAAGGCACGGTTGGCCTCCGGCTGCCGCTTCACATGCGTGCCGTAGAGCACGCCGAGGATGTCGCAGCCCTTCAGCAAGGCGAGGTTCAGCGGAATGCGCGGGATGTCGCCGGCGGCGAAGCCGACCACCAGGTAGCGCCCGCCCCAGGCGATGGAGCGCAGCGCGGGTTCGGCATAGGGGCCGCCGACCGCGTCGAAAACGACCTCGACGCCGGCAGGTGCCAGCGCCTTGATCTGGTCCCGCCAACTCTCCGCTGCGTAGTCCACCACCGCCGCCGCGCCGGCCGCCGGGCAGGCCGCGTGCTTCGCCGGCGAGGCGCGCAGCGATGACCCGTGCGCCCATGAGGCGTGCGATCTGCAGCGCCGCCATGCCGGCGCCGCCCGCGGCACCCAGCACAAGCACGGTCTCACGCGGCTGCAGGGCGGCGCGGTCGCGCAGCGCGTGCAGCACGGTGCCATAGGCATAGGACAGCGACGCGGCCGTTACCGCATCGATGCCGTCGGGCAGCAGGACGACGTTCTCGGTGGGGGCGCAGGCCAGCTCGGCGAAGCCGCCATGGCCGCACATGGCCAGCACGCGGGCACCGGGGGCAGGGCCCGCCACGCCCTCGCCCAACGCTTCGATCGTGCCGGCCACCTCGCCGCCCGGGGCGAAGGGAAAGGCGGGTCTGGCCTGGTAGCGGCCCTGGATGATCAGCGTGTCGGGGAAGTTAACCGCTGCCGCTTCCACGCGGATCAGGACCTCGCCCTTGCCCGGCTTCGGTGTCGGGATATCGCCCAGCGCCAGCGCCGTGGGTGGCCCGAACTCCCGGCACAGCACCGCCTTCATGCGCGTATCCTCCCCGTGGCGCGCAGGCTGGCCGGAGCCGCCGCGGCTGGCAAGCTCGGCTTGCCGCGCCGCGCGCCCTGAGTCAGGCTGGCCGACGAAAACGACCGGCCCAAGGGAAGAACGCCATGGACTTCGCCTATACCGAGAAGGTCGAGCAGCTGCGCGCCCGCCTGCTGGCCTTCTTCGACGACCACATTTATCCGAACGAGCACACCTACCACCACCAGATCGCCGCAGCGCCGGACCGTTGGCAGCCGGTGCCGATCATCGAGGAGCTGAAGCCCAAGGCGCGCGCCGCCGGGCTGTGGAACCTGTTCCTGCCTGAAAGCGACCTCGGCGCCGGGCTGACCAACCTGGAATACGCCCCGCTGGCCGAGATCATGGGCCGCGTGCCCTGGTCCTCCGAGGTGTTCAACTGCTCCGCCCCCGACACGGGCAACATGGAGACCATCCACCGCTACGGCACCGAGGCGCACAAGCAGCGCTGGCTTGCGCCGCTGCTGGAAGGCGAGATCCGCTCCTGCTTCAGCATGACGGAACCCGAGGTGGCGTCTTCGGACGCCACGAATATCCAGACCCGTATCACCCGCGACGGCGACCACTACGTCATCAACGGCCGCAAGTGGTGGTCCTCGAGGCGCCGGCGATCCGCGTTGCGCCATCTTCATCGTCATGGGCAAGACCGCGCCCGACAGCCCGGACAAGTATCGCCAGCAGTCGATGATCCTGGTGCCGCGCGAGACGCCAGGCCTGAACATCAAGCGCATGCTGCCGGTCTTCGGCTTCGACGACGCGCCGCATGGCCATGCCGAGATCGTCTTCGACAATGTGCGCGTGCCGGTCGACAACATCCTGCTCGGCGAAGGCCGCGGCTTCGAGATCGCGCAGGGCCGGCTCGGCCCGGGACGCATCCACCACTGCATGCGCGCGATCGGCCTGGCCGAGCGTGCGCTGGAGTTCATGTGCAAGCGGTCGCTGGAGCGGAAGCCCTTCGGCAAGCCGCTGGCCGAACAGGGGTGACGATCGAGCGCATCGCCAAGTCGCGCATCCTGATCGACCAGGCCCGGTTGTTGACCCTGCATGCCGCCTGGCGGATGGACACGGTGGGCAACAAGGAAGCCCGCAAGGAGATCGCCGAGATCAAGGTAGCGGCGCCCGAGATGGCCTGCCAGGTGGTGGACTGGGCGATCCAGGCGCATGGCGCCGGCGGCGTGACGGAGGATTTCCAGCTCGCCTATTTCTACAAGATCGCCCGCACCCTGCGCATCGTCGACGGGCCGGACGAGGTGCACCGCTTCCAGCTCGGTCGAATGGAACTGGCGAAGTACAAGCCGGCGCGCACCGAGGCGGCGCGGGCCGCGGAGTAGCCCATGTCGGGCATGCCCGAACTGGTGCCGGTTCTCGACCGGCACCGCTTCGACGAGGCGGCGCTGGCGCGGCACCTCGCGCTGCACCTGCCGGGCTTCGACGATCCGATCGAGGTCCGGCAGTTCCAGGGCGGCCAGTCCAACCCGACCTTCCACATCGCCACCAGCGCCGGCGACTACGTGCTGCGCAAGAAGCCGCCGGGCAAGCTGCTGCCGCGGGCGCATGCGATCGAGCGCGAGTACCGCATTCTCCGCGCGCTGGAGGGCAGCGAGGTGCCGGTGCCGCGCGCCCGCATCCTGGTCGAGGATGAGCGCATCATCGGCACGCCCTTCTTCGTCATGGACCATGTGCCCGGCCGGGTCTTCTTCGACCGCGTGCCGCTGGCCGCGCCGCCGGCCGACCGCGCGGCGATCTTCGAGGACATGGCCCGCGTCCTGGCAGCGCTGCACAAGGTGGATTGGCGCGCCGCGGGGCTGGAAGGCTTCGGCCGCCCCGAGGGCTACATGCCGCGCCAGGTCGATCTCTGGGTCCGCCAGTGGCAGGCGGCGAAGGTCGAGGAGATGCCGGAGATGGACCGGCTCGGCGCCTGGCTGGCCAGCCATCTCCCGCCGGATGAGCCGGCGACCATCGCGCATGGCGACTACCGCCTCGGCAACCTGATTATCCACCCGACCGAGCCGCGCATCGTCGCGGTGCTCGACTGGGAATTGGCGACGATCGGCCATCCGCTGGCCGATCTCGGTTATTGCTGCCTGACTTATCATTTCGACCCGGGGGCGGATGGCGTGACCGGCGTCGCGGGCATGGACCTGGCGGGCACCGGGATCCCTGACGAGCAGGCTTTCGTCGGCCGCTACAGCGCGCTGATGGGCCGCACGGTGCCGCAGGCGCTGGATGTTTTCGTTGTCTTCTCGATGTTCCGGTTGGCATCCATCGTTGCCGGGGTCTGGCGGCGGGCGCTGGACGGCAATGCCTCCGACCCCAGGGCCATCGGCTACCGCCACCGCTACCGCGACATGGCCGAGCGGGCCTGGGACATCGTGCGGCGGATCGACCGGGCAGCCTGACGCGCCCCCTGGACCGCGCCGCGCCGCTGGGGGAGTTTGCCGCCGAACAGCGCGACGGACAGCAGCATGGACCAGGCCATCACCGCCACGCCCGAGGTGCCCGAGGGCTTCGTGCCGGCGACCCATGGTGGCCCCTACGCACAGGAACTTGGGCCCTTCTGGTCGCACCGGGCAGCCGACCACACCGCGCTCGGCATCCGCGTCGCGCATCGGCACAGCAATCTCGATGGGCGGGGCGCATGGCGGCTTCGTCGCCACCCTGGCCGACCTCGCGCTGGTGCATGCGGTGGCGGTGGCGCGGGAGAAGGCCGGGCTGCCGCGCGCGCGGCTCGCCACGGTGAACCTCTCGATCGACTTCATCGGGGCCGCCGAAGGAGGGCTGCTGGCTCGAGGTGCAGGCGCAGGTGACGCGCATGGGCCGCAGTCTGGCCTTTACCGAGGGCACGATGTTCGCCGACGGCAAGCGCGTGGCGCGCGTCAGCGGCGTCTTCGCCATGAAGGAGCGGAAGGCATAGGGAAGGGGTGGTGGGCGCCGTAGGATCTCGAACCTACGACCCGCTGATTAAGAGTAAGTGCCATCAGGCCGCCACGACGCCACGCTAGATCGCCATAACTCGCCAGAATCCTTGCTTACTCCAGGGTCCGCAGAATAAGGTTCCGCCACAAGACGCCATGCGGACCCACTGCGGACCTTCCTCCCGGGTCCGCACGGGGTCCGCAGAGAGGGGCCGGGGCCATGCCCAAGCTGACCGACAGGTTCATCGCCGCCTTCAAGCCGGAGGGCGCAGCAAAGGATCGGCTGGCCTTCGATACCGAGTGCAGAGGCCTGGGGGTCCGCGCCACGGCCGCCGGCAGCAAGGTGTTCATCGTCCAGTGGACCGATGGCGCGACCGGCCGGAAGGTGCGAGAGCCGCTGGGCGCCTGGGGCAGCATCACCGTCGACCAGGCCCGCGCTGCAGCACGCGCCCGCCTGGGCCGCGTCGCCCAGGGGATCAACCCAGCGGCCGAGCGTGCCGCGGCGAAGGCCGCCGATGAGGCGCGCCGGGCTGCGCTGGCTTCGGCGAAGGAGGAGGCCCGCTTCACGCTGGATGCACTGATCGCCGACTGGGCGCGACTGCACCTGGCCGGGAAACGTGCTCGCTACAGCGCCGAGGCCGAGCGGGCCCTGCGGGTGGCCTTCCGGGCGCATCTCGACCGGCCGGCCGCGGCCCTGACCCATGCAACTGTCGTCGGGGTGCTGGACAGCCTGGCGGGTGACGGCCGGGCGGCGATGGCGAGCCGGACCATGGCCTATGGCCGGGCCTGCTACGGCTGGGCGGTGAAGCGCCGTCGGCTGCCGGTCAATCCCTTCGCTGGGCTGCCGGTGATCGAGGGCGGCAACCCGGCGCGCGATCGCGTGCTGACCGATGCGGAGGTCGGCGCCGTGTGGCGCGCCGCCGCGACCCTCGCCCTTCCGTTCGGCCCCCTGGTAAAGCTGCTGCTGCTGACCGCGCAGCGCCGGGAGGAGGTGGCCGGGCTCCGCTGGTCAGAGCTGGCGCCCGATCTCTCGACATGGACCCTGCCGGGTGCTCGGGCGAAGAACGGCAAGGCGCATGTGGTGCACCTCGCCGAGCCGGCGCGCGCGATCCTCGCCAGCCTGCCGCGCATCGCGGGCCAGGATCTGGTGTTCAGCACCACCGGCACCACCGCGCCCAGCGGCTTCAGCAAGGCCAAGCTCGCGCTCGATACCGCCATGGCGAGGGATGGAGGCTCGATCCCTGACTGGCGCTTCCATGATTTCCGCCGCACGGCCGTCACCTGGCTGGCCGGGGCCGGCTTTGCTCCGCACGTCTCAGACAAGCTGCTGAACCACGTCACTGGCAGCATTCAGGGGGTCGCAGCCATCTACCAGCGCAGCGAGTTCCTGGCGGAGAGGAAAGCGGCGCTGGAAGTATGGGGGCGCATGCGGTGCGATGCGGAGAGTGCGACGCCGAGGTTCCGGCCGACAATGTGGCCGTGCTGTCGGCAGAGCGCGCGCGAGAGGCGGGCGTGATGACACCGCGGATCGCCATGGAAACTGCTTGAACGCCACCCGTCCACACGTCATGATCACCGGGCGCGGTTCATCCCGCGCAGGGTGCCGCCGACCTTGACGGGCGCTTCGTAGGGCCCTCGCGTCAGTAGGGCCAGGCCGCCGCCGAGCCATAATCGGGCGCTCGTGGGTTGCCCCATGCGCATCGGGGCAGTGGTGCCGCCGGCCATGACGGGCGGCAGTTGGTGATGAGCTAGCTGCGTCGCTGATCGTGAGCGTGTCGCGGTCGCCCCGAGCCTACGAAGCACCCATGGATTCCTTTCTTACCGAAGCTGAGTTTGCTACCCGCTATCTCAATGGAGCGCGCCGGACCGCCCAGCGCTGGCGCACCACTGGCGATGGCCCTCCGTTCGTAAGGCTTGGCCCGCGGCGGATCGCCTACCGTGAGAGCGATTGTCAGGCCTGGGCTGCTGCCCGGACCTATCGCCATCGGGCCGCCGAGATGGCTGCCCGCCAGCAGGACGCCTGAAAGAACGCAACCCATCCAACGTCGTAGGTGGCGACGCTGAACGGGCTGCGGGTAGGCGCGGTGGGCAATCGCAATCTAAGCCGATTCGGGTCCAATTTACAGCGGCGCACCTCGTCTGTGAGGTGAAAGTGGCACAAGTTCGCATAGCGCGGCTGGTTCGGTGGTCGGCTGGCACAATGAAGCCCGCATCCACCGGCTCGCTGAACATATCCATGGCTTGGGCCCGCGCGCTGTCAGCGAGGCGCTGATTGGCGAGGCCGCCGCTTCCGGCAACCCGGAGGCGACCCTGTACCGGCTCGCGCAGTTCACCCGCATCACCCGGCAGGAGGTTATCGCGGTCGGCGCTGATTGCCCGCTGCGGCCTCGGCTGAAGGTGGCGCCATGACGGCCGCGGTTCACCCGGGCCGGGGCGGCCCGATGGCGCCGCCGCCTGGTGCTGGTGCGTCGGCGCGCCTGGTGCTGCTGCCCACCGCCTGCGACCTCGACGGCGAGATGCGCGTCGCTGTCCTGCCGGCCGGCCCGCGGGCGGTGCCGATCGTCTACGCAGACATGGCGGCTGCGCTGGCGGCCCTACATCGGATGGAGGCGCTGTGATGGCCGCAGCCTCCGAAGTCGCCGCAGCCCTTGGGCTGCGTGCGGTCCCGCAGCGCCGAGAGTGGCGCGGCAACTGCCCCAGCTGCGGCTATGCCGGCGGCCTGGCGGTCAAGGAGAAGGACGGCCGCGCCCTCTGAGCGGTGCGGCTGCTGCCAGGACGGCGCCGGCGTCACGGCCGCGGTTCGGCGTGCGCTGGGCGGGGCTGGGGTCGCGCCGGCCCGCCTGGACCGATCGCCTGTCCCGGCACCCGGCACGGCCGCGAAATCGGCCCTGGCGCGTGATCTCTGGGATCGTGCCCTGCCGCTGCCTGGCACCATCGCCGAACGCTACCTCGCCTCCCGCGGGCTGCCGGGCATCGGATCGGACGCGCTCCGCTTCCTGGCCGCTGCATCTCACCCGGGCGGGCAGACGCGGCTGCCGGCGATGCTGGCCGCGATCCGTGACACGCGGACCGGCGAGCTGCGCGCGGTGCACCGGACCTGCCTGCGGCGCGACGGCAGCGGGAAGGCCGATATTGGAGCCAGCACGGGCCAGCCTCGGGCCAGTGGCCGGCGCGGCGGTCATGCTGGATCCGCTGCGCGACGGTGTGCCGCTGGTGGTCGGCGAGGGCATCGAGACCGCCTTGTCGGCCGCGGCCATGATCGGCGGCGGCGCCTGGTCCGCGATCTCCGCCGGCAACCTCGCATCACTGCCCCTGCCGCCGCCACCGGCCTGCCCGATGGTGGTGATCGCGGCCGATCCCGACCCCGCGGGGGAACGGGCTGCCCATGATGCCGCGCACCGCTGGCGGGGCGAGGGGCGGACGGTCCGCATCGCCACTCCCGACGCCGCTGGCTCCGACTTCAACGATCTGCTGCGCGCCAGGCTTGCGGCGCGGGAGGCCTCCCATGGCTGATGGATTCACCATGCGGGATGCTCCCGCCGCCGAGAAACGCCCGCTGTTCCGGCCGATGCCAGCGGCGCCCGAGTTTCCGGTCGCCGCCTTGGGTCCGCTCCGCGATCCGGTCGAGGCGATCCAGATGCGGACCCAGGCCCCTGTCGCCATGTGCGGCAACTCGGTCCTGGCCGCCGCGACGTTGGCCGTCCAGGCACAGCGTGATGTCGAACTGCCTGGCGGTGGCCGGAAGCCGTTGACCGCGATGTTCGTCTCGGTCGCTGACAGCGGAGAGCGCAAGAGCGCGGTCGACAAGCTGGCCTTGGCGCCGGTGTACCGGATCGAGGAGGAGTGGCGGGCAGAGCACGCTGATGCACATCGGCGATACCTGAACGACAAGGAGGCGTGGAAAGAAGCGCGGGAGGCGGCAAAGAAAAAGGCCAAGGGCGATCGCGCCGCGATCCGCGACGCGCTCGATACTGTCGGGGCAGAGCCGCAACAGCCGCCGCATCCGATGCTGCTGCTTGCGGACCCGACACCGGAGGCGCTGGTGATGCACCTGCGCGACGGTCGCCCATGGGCCGGCGTGTTCACCGCCGAGGGCGGCATCCTCGCTGGCGGCGCCGCCTTCAATGACGAAAGCCGGATGCGGACCGGCGCGTTGTTCAACGTGCTCTGGGATGGCGAGGCGATCCGCCGCAGCCGGGTGCTGACCGGCGCCGCATACCTGCCGGGCCGGCGCTGCACGGCGCATGTGATGCTGCAGCAGGTGGTTGCCGACAGGCTGTTCGGCGACCCGATGTTGGACGGCATCGGCATGTTGGCCCGCACGCTGCTGGTCGCGCCCGAGAGCACGGCCGGGACACGGCTGTACCGGGCGACGCCGGCCGAGTGCCGCCCTACGCTCGAGAGGTATGCGGCCCAGCTGGACAGCCGCCTGCGACGCCCACCGGCGACCAAGCCGGACGACCCAAGCGTGCTGGATCCGCCGGTGTTGCGGCTGCACCCGGACGCCGAGCGCTTGTGGATCGCCTTCTACGATGCGGTTGAGGCCCAACTGCTGCCCGGCGGGGAGTTCGCCAGCATCAAGGCGTTCGGGGCCAAGCTGGCCGAGCATGCCGGCCGGCTGGCCGCGGTGCTGACGGTCTACGCCGACCCCGACGCCATGGAGGTGCCGGCCGCGATGATGGCGAACGGCATCGACCTGGCGAGGTACTACGCCGCCGAGATGCTGAGGCTGCAGGGTGCCTGCACCGTCTCGATCGACCTGCGGCTGGCAGCCCGGCTGCTGGCCTGGTGGCAGGCCCGGCCGGATCCCCGGTGCCACCTGGCCGGCATCTATCAGCGCGGGTTGAACGCCCTCGGCGACGCTGCCACGGCCAGGCGGATTGCCGGCATCTTGGAGGAGCATGGGTGGCTCCAGCGGCTGCCGGCCTGCACGGAAGTCGACGGCGCACCCCGCCGCGATGCCTGGGTGCTGGCGCCATGACGGCGCTGGGCTTCGATCCCTGGGCGGCGCTGAAATCGGCGCAGCAGGGGCACCCCCACCTAATCCACCTAAAACACCTAATCCAGTTCATCCCAATGCCCCCGGATTAGGTGCTTTAGGTGGGGGTGGGTCCGCGGCCCGAAATGCAGGCCCGGTCCACGTTCCTATTGCACGCCGCCGGGGATGCCCTCGACGCCTTGGCCGGGCCGGAGCTTGGCCCAGTGCTTCAGGTCGGAGAGGTCGACCACGACGCCGCCGAGCGCGCCGCGATGGCCGCGCATTACGCCGAGCCTGAACCGGAAAACCTAGCCCAGCCGCGAGGTGAAGCTGCGCGCTTATCGCCGGGCGAAAGCGCCACCCGGCCCAAGGTCTTCGAGCCACGGTACACCGGCAGCGATCCCTCGTCGTCCCAAAGCCAGAAGCCGCCACCTCTGACCGAAGGAGCTCACCTTGATTGCTGATACAGATCCCTCTGCCTGCGTGGGGTTCGTAATGCCCGACGCGACCGGCAGCTCACCGCCGGCACAGCCACGACCGACGGCCGCGGATGCCGTCCGGCAGAAAGCTCGTGCCCGCCGGAAGCGGGCTACGGCGACAGTCATGCGGGAGGAATGGGGTGACCACACCGGTGCACGGTTCGAGCTGCTCGAGGCGGCAGAGATGGACGCGCGGGCTGATGCGGCACTGGATCCGCTAAACCATACCAGCGTCGCGCCCGAGCAGGGTCGCGGCGGTGAGATGGTGGTCGAAAGCCAAGCTAACCGCCGGGATCGACCCTGGATCATCGACACGGTGAAGGACCGCTCGGACATGCTGGCGGCTGATGCCAGCGTGGCACGGCTAGACCTGGCCGCGGTGGCGAACACCCTGACCATGTCAGTCGACGCGGCCGAGACCATTCAGGCCGCGAACAGCCTCGAGCGCATGCTGGCCCATCAAATGGCCACTGCCCATCACCTGGCGATGACACTGGCCGCCAGGGCGGGCGACTTCGCCGGCGGGATCAAGTCTTGGGACAGCACGGCCCGGCAGCAGCTGCAGAGCATCGAGGCCGCCCGCATGGCCGGTGCCTCGGCGCGGATGATGGACAGCTTCCAGCGCGGGCTGCTGACCCTGGAGCGGCTCAGGAATGGCGGGAAGCAGACGGTGGTCGTGCAGCACGTCGCCGTCGCGGACGGGGCCAAGCCGTCGTGGCCGGTGCCGTGAACCAGGGGGGCGCCGCGAAATGAGCGAGGATGCCCATGCAGCGTGCCTCGTGCCGTCGAGGTTGACGCAAGCCCGACTGGCTCCTCGCTGTGGTGCCAAGACCCGGCGTTGCACCCCATGCGCCAGCCCGGCGATGCGCAATGGGCGGTGCAGGATGCACGGCGGTGCCAGCACCGGGCGGCGCACGCCTGAAGGCCTGGAGCGGCTCCGGCAGGCGCCGATGAAGCACGGCCGGCGTAGCGCCGAGGCCCGCCAGGCCGCGCGGGAACGGGCGCCGCCCGGCGCGAGATGGCGACCGTCAACGCGCGCTGCGCGAGCTCGATGACCTGACCCAGGAAGGAACCAAGCCATGATCGCCTTCACACCGCGCGTCGTCTCGGTGCGAGTGCCGCCCGGTGAACGACGCAACCCCTAGCGATGGTCCGCATGGAGCTCGGGCCGTTCTTCCTGTCGCTCGGCGTGTCTCGGCTGAAGAGGTCGGGCCTGATCGTGCGGCTGCCGATGGGCGACGGTGGCGAGCCCGCGCTCGAGGTGGGTGCCGAGACCTGGCCGTTGGTCCAGCAGGCAGCGATCGCCGGCGTTATGGCGGACCAGGTTGCACGCGAGCACGTGCTGGGGCGGGATCTGCGCAGGATAGGGCTCTAGCGCCGCAAGAAGGCAACGTCTTGTGGACGATAGAAGATGGGATAGGCTTTTGCTGCTGATGGCGGATGAAGCGCCACACTGAAGGAGAAAGTCTTGTCCCAAACTGCGGAAGCCAAAAGCCTCTGGTTCATGAATGGCCATGTCACTGTGCATCTCGCCATGGCAGAGCATGCAGGTGGTTTCTCAATCACTGAGCATAAGTTGCCTGCCGGGTTTGGACCGCCCTATCACGTGCATCATAACGAGGATGAGACGTTCTACCTGCTGGACGGCGAGATCCGTTGCAAACAGGCCGAGCGTATCCTGCATGCCAAGGCGGGAGATGTGGTTCACCTCGGCCGGGGCATCCCGCACGGGTTCAAGGTGGTATCGCCAGGCGGTGCGCGCGTCCTCATTGTCAGCACCGGTGGATTTGAAGCCATGTTGCGTGCAGCCTCAGTCGTGGCGTCGTCAGATAGCTTGCCCGAGCCACGCGAGCCGACGCCTGAGATGCAGGCCCGACTTGCGCAAATCTGCGCTGAGAACGGCATCGAGTTGCTAGGCCCGCCAATCGATTAAAATGTAATGGGGCGGTGATAGCCGATCCAGCGGCGCTTGGTGGCTGTCGAAACACGCCGCGGGCCTGCATCGGGCTCTGTCGCCTTAGTCGCGGCCGAGCAGCAAGCGGATCCAGCAAGCGGTTGAGGCGGCCATCGCAGACCATCGGCTCCGCACCGGCTGGACCGGGCCGATGATAGCGGCGTCGATCGACGCGACGCTTGAGGAAAGGGTGGCGGAGTATGGGCGGGCACGATGATGCCGTGACCTTCCTTCCCCTCGGCGAGTGACATATGCAGATGGATCGTAGTTCGGCGATGTAGCCGTCGAACCCCGCCAGCTTGCCAGGTCTCGGCGGTCGCGGCCGGTACCGCGCCGCCTCGGGATCCCGCAGGTAGCGTCGCACCGTGTTCCGCGACACGCCTACCTCGCGCGCGATCTCCCGCACGCCCTTGCCGTGCTTGGCCAACACCCGGATCTTCAATGCCAGTTCTCCCCCAAGCATCCGGGCCCCCATCGCGGTGACAGGGCACCCTAGAACCTGGGTCAGCTTTCAACCGGCGACCGGGTCAGTTTCACTCCGGCGGCTACACCGCAGCTGTCCAGCTCGTGGCCGATCGCCATACACAGACGTATCGTGGTCAGCCAGTCGGGCGCGGCGTGGTGCGACGGTGCACCCACTCGGCAGCCGGATCTCCAGCACGATGCCGTACATGCCGAGGGCACCGATAAAGGGCTAGATAGCAGCGCGAGAACTCGACCCCTCGATCCTGGTCGCCATTCTACGTGGCGAGGGGGCAACCTCCACTTAGTCCACCTAGTCAACCCACCCACCAGCCAGCTGACTTGGTGCTTCACACGCGATGGCGTTGTGATCGCGGCTGAGCGACGAGCGGAGGTCTTGTCGTTGACACTTAGAACCAACTTCCCTCGATTGTGCATTTGGTTGTGCATACGAAAGAATGCATCCTGTGGTTGTGCGACAGAGGGATTAGCGATGGCAGCCGCCCAGCGCCTTGAACCCATCGATTGGAAGCCGCTGTCGATGTTGTCTGTGGCTGCCCAGCCGGAGGCGTACAGGGCGCCTCTTGCTGCAGTGCCCTTCCGCCTTATCGTAGTGATCGACCTTTGCCTCACTCTCACTTCCAGCTAACGGCAGAGCAGACTGCCAGCCCCGCCCAGCCGCCTACTCAGGCAGCCCGGCCTGCGTCTCTGGCCTCAGCTCAAGTTGAGGCTGACGACAAGTTTCCTCTTGGCGTCCGCATCCTGATCATTGGGACATTGGCATTTGTCCCGTGGTTGCTGATCGGCGGCCTTTGGCGGCTACTGCACTAGCTTGGTGGCCGACGCTCTCGCATGTAGCTCGGCAGCCGCCCAGTATCGGCCCAAAGCTCGACCAGCGGCGTAACGGTCCCGACCACGCCGAAGTTGCGACCGTGCAGCGGGTGCCTTGGCATGAACAGGCCGCAGACATGGCCGCCGGGGGCACATTCGATGCGGGTACCGCGGTAGGAGAAGCCTGGGCCACCCTATGGACCCTGCGCCATAGTCTGCACCAGGCATCTAGTTGAAGGCGCGATTGCCAACGGATTGAATGTGTGCGGCGACCGCCCGAAGTTCGCTCTCGGCCCCCAGCCGTTGGCCATGGAAGGCTAGTATTGCAGCTAGCGCGACCGCAGCGACGACTGGCATGCCGGCAGCCCGTGCATCGGTACGCCGCGGTCCGGCCAGGCAGACTAGGACCAGCGCGCCGCCGAGACCCACCGCGCCGCCGACCAATACGTCCGCCAGGGTGTGCACCTGCAATCTCGACACGGCTGAAGCCGAACAGCAGCCCGAAGATCAGACTAGCCAGCAGGGCGACCGATATTCGTGGCGCGAACCGCCCTCCCACCAAGGCCAGCAGCCCGGCATAGACAACCGTGCCGGAGGCGGTATGGCCGCTCGGATTGCCGAGGCCGGCTCCAGTGCGCTGGCCGACCACGACGAAGACCAACACCTTCAGCACTGCCATCGCACCGAGGGTACCAAAAATGGCGAGGCACCAAGCGAAGGCTTCGCGCCGCCTTCCAAGGGCCGCCAAGGTCAGCGCCACCACTCCGACCAAAGGCAGCAGCAAGCCGAGGTCCGCGAAATCCGAAAGGAAGAGCATCCCCTTGCATAACAAGCGGCAGCCACCGAGGGTACCGACATTGGTGGCGGCTTATTCGGTCACGAGCCACACCGCCGGCGCTCCGCCCGACGCGCTGATAGTGATCCAAAGCCCGGCGACGGTGACCTCGATGCGGAGGCGCCAGCCCTGCAGCTCGCCGGTGACGATCCAGCCGCCGGAAACGGCCTGGCATTGCCGCCCGGCGATCCAGACTTCCAGGCCGCAGAAGCCGTCGCAGTCACGCAATAGGGCGCGGGCGTCGGCCTCGGTCATGGGCGCCATCAGCGCGGGCCCTCGGTCCTTGGACGCTCGATGGCAAACTACGTGGTCAAGGGACACCCCCACCTAATCCACCTAAAGCACCTAATCCTGCCCGCTCCGAGGGCTGCGGATTAGGTGAACTAGGTGCTTTAGGTGGGGGGCAGGGTCCGCAGCGCAAAATCGAAGGCCAAGCCGTATTCCTGCTGCGCGCCTCCGAAGATGCCCTCGACGCCTTGGCCGGACCTGAGCTTGGGCCGGTGCTGCGGGCCAGGCAGATTGACCACGACGACGCCGAGCGCGCGGCGCTGGTCAGGCACCACGCCGTGCCGGTGTCGCGCGCCGTCCCTGCCATTCTGGCGTGTTTCGCGTGCGGCAGGTCGATCCAACGGCATGGGCGAGCTTGGTCCGCGGCGCATGGATGGTGCTGCGCGGCCTGCCGTGGAGCGGTGACGGAGGCAAGCCGGTGACGCCGTTGTGTCTGGCGGCCGAAGCCGGAGCCCCGGCCGATCTCCTGACCATCGCCGCGGCCGACGCAGCGCGTGCCGGCCGAGCACTGCCGCTAGCCCCAGCCGATATGGCGCTCGCCCGGCCGGACCGATGGGCGACGGTAAAGGCAGCCGAGCGGTTCCTGGCGGCGCGCGCCGGCCATCTAGACCTCGGGGGTTTCAAACCCCTGGTCCTGGCCCGCTACCGGAAGGTCCTGCGCGGGCGCTGGTCGGCTGCCTTGGTGCCGGCAGCGGGCGGCCGCGCGGCGCTGGAGGCGATCGTCGGCCCGGTGACTGCTTACGAGATCGACGCCCCAAGTCCGGTAGCTGTGGCTGTCCTGCTGCCTTCGCTGCCGGCCCAGCGCGCCCGGTTTGCAGCGCTGAGCGATCGGCTCGCATTCGCTAGGCCCCGCACGGAATGGGGCGTGCGCGCTCTTGACTGGCGAGCCTGCGAGGGCCGCGGCGCGGGCAGTAGCAGGGCTCTCCGCCGCCGAGTGGCAGGCATGGCGGGCCCGGGTCCGCATGGTGGGGGAGTGGCGGTGATGCAGTCCGCGCGCGCGTACTGGCCCCAAAACCTCATCCGTCCGAACGAGCGCAGCAGGAATTGGTGGCATGATCCAGGCGACCTACATGGGCCCCGAGCGATCTCGAGCTCGATGGGCTATCTTACACCGGGCCAAACGCCGAGGGTGACTTGGCCCGGGCGCTTATCGGCGCCGGCGTTGACCCGGGCGAGCAGCTAGTCTTCTCGCGGCACGGGAAGCCGGTGCTGCGCGGCACAGTCGCCGCGTTTGCCAGCCGAGCCTGGGGCGGGAATGGCCGCGACCCTCAGTTTGTCCGGTGGCGCCCCAACCCGCGGGGTAACTACCCGTTTGCCTTGTTGCGGTGGCACTCGCAGACAGCGCCGAAGCCGCTGAAGGTCAAAAGGTACGGGAGCGAGGCTGCCGGGTCTCCCGGCGCAGCCGTGTCGGCGGCAGAAAGCAGGCCAGCCCCCCACCCGAAACGCGCGCGTCACTGATCGAAACGAGACAGGGGATCTCGCTGCCCTGATCTGCTGCGCCGCGAGCTACCGACGAAGGGTCGTCCAGCGCGAGCGAGCCGCTCACATCGCCCGCAGCCGCACAGGCCGGCGCCTATCACAGGCCTGTGCCCTATCGCGCCTAGCGCAACGCTCCACAGTTGCTCCGCGGAAAAACGAGACGGACCAATGACGATCAGGCACGATTTCAACGGTGACGGTTTAACTGACCTCCTATGGCACGGCGCGGATGGCAGCATTTCGATTTGGAATATGGGTCAGTCCGGGATTTCCGGTCAGGCAGGGTTCTATGCGCCAGGCAATGGTCTGCAGCTCCGTGGCATCGGTGATTTTAACGGCAATGGCTTCACCGATCTGATCTTTCAGGACACGGCAGACAACATCCAGGCATGGTACCTGCACGATACCCAAGCCACTGTCGTCCCGCTCGGCGGATACGGAACCGGCGCCCGGATCGAAGGGGTTGGCGATTTCAACGGAGATGGCACTCACGACGACCTTCTCCTGCATCTCAGCGACGGGTCATGGTTCACCAGGCTTCGGCGAGGCACGGAAGATCCCGCCGCTCGGCACCGGCCAGCTGCAGTTCACGGCACCGGTCGGGGCCGGCGACCACCTTTCTCTGGTCGGCGACTTTAACGGCGATGGTCGGGACGATCTGCTGTTCCGCAGTGACGCCACCGGCGCCTACCGGATAGAACAGACGATCATCGTCGCGCCGCGGCCGGAGCAGACGCCGATCGCTTTCGATGCACCCGACCGCGCTTGGTCGATCGATTTCACCGGCGATTTCAACGGTGACGGGCGGGACGACTTCCTGTGGCAGCACACGAATGCGGCCGGCCAAGTCGACGGGAGGGTGATGTGGCTGATGGACGGCGCCGATCGCGTCGGCGGCGGCCTGCTGTACGAGCCCGGCCAGGGTTGGTCGCTCAGTGCCACGGCCGACTACAACAACGACGGCCGCACAGATCTGATGTGGAAGCACACGTCCGGCTGGCACGTCGAATGGCTGATGGACGGGCCTAATATCCAGGCGTTCGGCGCCAGCATTCCCAGCACGGGCGACTTTTGGGCCTTGGCGTGATCTAGGGTCTGTTAGTCTCCGAGTGTTACCTTTTTGCCCGAGCCAATGAAGCAGGCGATCGGGATCTTGAGCCCCTGCGGACCGCGGTAGACCTCGGCCCGCCGCGCCAGGATGCTACACGCCCGCGCCTGGGTGGCCTCGTCCTGGGCGGCGATCGCGCTGGCGGTCACCGCCATACCGCCCATGCCTGCCCGCCACAGCGCATCGACGTCCGGCAGGGCGTGGCTGGTCCGATACGCCGTGACGCCCACCCTGCCGAGCCCCGCCCCGCGCAGCAGGGCGGCGAAGGCCTCCGGGTCGCAAAAGCGCAGGGTGTCATGGCCCTGCGGCACATCCGGGTGCGGCGGCAGCCCCAATTCAGCGATTGTCTCACGGAACAGCCCCTGCACGCGTTGCCGTGCCGGCTGGTCCCACCAGCTGAAGGCCAGGACTCCGCCCGGCGCAAGGACGCGCACGCACTCGGCCAGCGCCGCCTCCGGCTCGGGGAAGTGGCCGAGCGCGAAGTTGCAGAGCACCGCGTCAAAGCCGCCGTTCGGGAAGGGCAGCGCGACCACGTCGGCCACTTGGAACGCGGCGCTGGGATGGGCCCGCTGCGCCAGGACGACCATGCCCGGGGAGACGTCTACCCCCGTGACGGCCGCCCCGCGGCCGAGCGCCGCCGCGGCGGCCAGGCCGGGGCCGGTGGCGACGTCCAGCACCCGCCGCCCCGCCGCAACTTGTGCCGCATCAAGGAGCGGCCCGAGCGCGAGGCTGGTCAGGGGGCGAAGTGCTCCGCGTAGCTGCCGGCGATACGATCGTGCGCCGCACTCTCGAACGTCGTGAACGCCCGTGCATCGAGTGCCATCATGGCGCCTCCCGCTGCTCGTCCACGAGGCTCGCACGCGCGGGACCATCGGCTCAAGCGCGACGGCCATCATTAAGCCGCAGGAACACACGGTAGGCGGGCGCCAGCGCGAGCGGCCCGAGGTAGAGGGGGATCTGGTAGAGGCCGAAGAACAGCGCCACGCGCGGGTCGGCCGCAGCCGGCAGGACGGCGAGGTAGAGCGCCATGCTGCGGAACCCGCTCAGCATACCCGCTGTGGCGGCCGCGCGCGCGCCGAGGGGCAGGAGGGCGGCCGTGGTCGCTAGGTTAAGCCCACTGCTGGCCGCGCAGGCCGCAAGCGTCGCCTCCAGTACCCAGGCGGGCTCGGCCAGGAGCCGCGCCCCAACCCCGTCCATCACCCCAACGCCGAAGGCGACCAGCAGCCAGACCGTGAGCCCGTCAAGGGCAGGACCCAACGCCTCCAGCCGCGCCGCCCCGGCCAGCCAGCGGAGTAGGACCGAGAGCAGGAGCGGTAGCCCCACCACCGCCGCGAGCCGCGCCGCGAAGGCCTCCATGCCGATCGCTAGGTCGACCCCGGTCAGCGCCCAGGCAATCGGCGGCGCCGTGAAGGGCACGAGCAGGGTACCGGCGAGTGCGCCCAGCAGCGACAGCTCGGCATCGAGCTCAAGCAGGCGGGCGTAGGCGGGGGCGGAGACGATCGCCGCGCCGGTGGCGAAGAGCACGACGGCGTCGGCGATGCCGGGGTCGAGCGGCAGAGCGCGGACCACGACCCAGGCGAGAACGGGGCAGGCCAGCATCTGAAACGCCAGGACCGCGACGAGCCGCCCCGGCCGGCGCAGCTGGGCGAGGGTCGCGGGAATGTCCACGCGCAGCAGCACCAGCGTGCTCAGCCCCACCACCGCGACCGGGACCAGGCCGTGCAGCGCCCGGGCCGCTGGTGGCAGGAGGATGCCGCCGAGGATGCCGAGGGCCAGCAGCACCTTCCCGGAGTGCGCCGAGGCAGCAAGCAGGCGGATGAGGCCGCCGGCTGCGCCGCTCGCGGTCATCCCGGGAGAGCGGTCTGGACGACGATCTCGATCACCGTCCCCGGCGTCGGCAGCGCGGCGACGGCGACGCAGGCGCGCACCGGCCAGGGCTCCGCGAAGAAACGCCGCCAAGCCCGGTCCACTGCGGGGCGGTGCTCGAGCGACGTCAGGAACACCTGCGCCGCCGCCACGTCGGCCGGCGCCGCGCCCGCCGCGCGCAAGGTCGCGCCGAGGTCGGAGAGCGCCGCCTCGGCCTGGGCTTCGGCGTCGCCGGTTTCGATCGAGCCGTCGGCGCGGACGGGGATGTGCACCGAGTGCAGCGTGCGTCCCCCCGCGACGACGGCCCAGGAGAACGGCGCGTCCGCCGTCTTGGGCGGGCCGGCCTTGATGTGCTGCAGCGCCATGCTTTCCTCCCCACCGGGTATCCCGGAGTGCGTCCTGTCATCGAGCATGCACCTTGGGCCAGCGGTCCGGCCACCCGGATGCAAAGCTCATGGGCAAGAAGGCGAGGTCCAGCGTCTGGGAGGCACCGCCGGTCGCGGGGGATGCGGGCGGCGCGCGACGCCCGGCCGTATGGCACGCCGTTCCGCTTGGCGGTCGTGCCGCTGGTCCGCCTCGGGCGGGCGCCCGCAACGCGACCACTACGCCGGTCATTGACCGACCCGATTACAGAAAGGCTCGTTACCTCTTAAGCCAGTCGAGGGTAGCGGCGAGGCAGAGGACGCCGAGAAAGTAGCGCGCGGTCTTCTCAAACCGGGTGGCGACGGCCCGCCACTCCTTCCTGCAACGAGACGGGTCCGAGATCCGTTGTAACGGCAGCCGCTTATGTTTCCACAAGGGCGCCGCGTTTGCCGCCCTGGCTCAAACTCTCCGTTTGAGGAAGACCCAGCATCCACCGTCGCCTGCCGACTGGACCCGGACGTCCAGTTCAACGTCACGCTGCCCGTTCGGCATGTTGCTGACATAGCCAAAAGCGATGTCGAGGTGACCTGCCGCGCGGGCAACGTCGATCCAGCCGCGGAACTCGTCATTATCCATGCAGGGCGCAACTTCGTCGAAGAAGAACTGGCCGAGCCCCGCACCACGGTAGCCGGACAGGCGGCGTTCCGTGGCACTGTAGAGGGTGACTCGTCCCTCGGCATCGAGTTTGATGACGCCAAAGGGCAGGAGGTCGATGGCGGTCGACGGCACCTGCTCCACGGCCCGCGCCAGCTGCGGCGTATCGAAGCTCGGCAAATCGTCCTGCGACATCGGTGACCTCATCCTTCTCCCTGGTTCATCACTGGCCAGCCATCCCCGAACCCTCGCCTCGTCCGGCTCGTCAGGCATGCTCAGTCAATGACATCCTCGTCCGGTACCTCAAGATCCGAGTACACGGCGACCCCCGCCAAATGCGTGACCAGAACACCATCTGCCGACAGCGGCAGGATTAAGCGCTCCAGCAGCACCGATCGGCCGTTACCCAGGGTGAACCGCGCGTAGTCGTAGGACGGCGCGCGGTTCGCAACGCAGCGCCGGTAGACCGCACTAATGGAGCCGCCGAGCGCGCCATCTACTTCGCCGCCCACACCGCCGACCATCCTCCCGACGAGGGGGCGGCCTAGCCTCAGTTCGAGGGCATGGCCTGCGCTGATGAACCGAAACCTGTCGGAACCATCCTCCAGCACCTCGACGAGGTAGGCGTGGGCCGACGCCGCCTCGGAGAGGTCCTCCAAGTCAAATGCGCCAGTCGCTGGAAGACAGCCGGATGTGCCATCCCGCAGCGCCAGCCATCCCAGGTAAGCTTCGCGCAGTTCCGCCCGCTGCAGTCGCTGCATCATCCGGTCCGCACTGGGTGCGACGACTTCGATGTTCCCGGCCTCGTCTGCGAGCCGTCCGAGACCCTTTAGCACTGCCTGCGCCAGGGCAGCCTCGGTGAAGGGCTTGTGCAGGATGGGCACACCGTCCGCCTCCAGATTACTGGTCTGGCCTGTGATGTAGAGAGCCGGAAGGCCCGGCCGCTCCGCTCGCAATCGCCCGACCAGCATGGGACCTCGCGCGCCGCCCATGACGACATCGGTGACAACCATGTCCACGTTGCCTGACACGAGTAAGAGGGCTTCTGCCGCTTCCGCGCTTGGTGCTTCTATGACCCGGTAGCCGAGGTCGCGCAGCATGCCTGCCGTCACCGCTCGAACGGCACTGTCGTCGTCTACGACCATGAGCGTCGCGCCACCATGCCGGGCCGGGTCGCGAACATTGGTAAGCCCAGCCGCATCGTTGGGATCGCCTGTCGTCGGAAGGACATCCGCGCGGGGCAGGAACAGGCTGATGGTAGTGCCCTGCCCTGGGGTGCTGGCCAGGGCGAGGCTGCCGCCTGATTGCTGGGCAAACGCGTATGTTGAGGCGAGGCCTAGCCCCGTGCCCTGGCCGGGCGGCTTGGTGGTGAAGAAGGGCTCAGTGGCACGCTGGATGGTATCGGCATCCATGCCGACCCCTGTGTCGGCCAAGGCGATCACCACATAGTTGCGCCAAGTCGAGGCGCCCCGCGGCAACTCGTCGGTCCTGGCGTTGCGGGCGGTCAGGGTGATGGCGCCCCCACCCGGCATGGCGTCGCGCGCGTTGGCGGCGAGGTTGAGCAGCACCGTCTCAAGGCGGATCGGGTCGACCAGCACCGGCCAGGTGTCGGGGTGGACGTCGAACGTGCAGGAAACCTTGCTGCCGGCAACGTGGCAGATCATGTCCTCGGCTGCGCCCAGCGTCTTCCGAAGCTCGGTCAGAGTGGGCTGTAGTTCCTCCCGCCGGGCAAAGGCCGAGAGCTGGCCAATGAGCTTGGCTGCGCGCCCGGCGGCATGGGTGCCGTGCCGGATCAGTTCGAGCACCGTGGGATCAGAGCTCCGGCGCTCGATGAGCCGGTAGCTGCCCTGGACCGCGGCGAGGATGTTGTTGAAGTCGTGCGCCACGCTACTCGTGAGTTGCCCGAGCGCCTCCAGCTTCTGCGATTGCTCCAGCGCGGCCTGGATCTCCTCACGGCGTCGCATCTCGGCGGCGAGTTCTGCGGCGGTGTCGCTGAGCACGCGGGTCCGCTCAGCTACCAGTCGCTCCAACTCAGCCTTCGCGCTGGCCTGAGCTTCCGCCACTGCTTGCTCGGCGGTGCTGTCGCGGGAAATCACCAGGATCCGATCTTGCCGACCATCTGCTTCGGGGATGGGCAGGGCAATGGCGTCCCACCATAGCGCCTTTCCTTGCGCGTTGCGCATCACACCCCGAAACCGCGATTCCAGGCCCGCCAGGGCCTCTTCCACGACCGCGCGGGCAATCGCTTCCTGCTTGTTGTCCCAAAGGTTAATCCAAGACCGCCCCATGAGGTCGTCCGGATGTCGGACGCCGAGGTTCTCGCAGGCAGCGGCATTGGCGAAGAGGAACTGCCCCTCTTTGTCGAGCACCTTCACGCAATCAATGGTGGTGTCCATGATAGAGCGAAGCATCGCGGCATTGGCAGTCGCTGTCGCTTGTGCTCGGTTGCGCTCGGTCAGGTCAACCACGAACACGACGCGATGTAGCGTCGCGTCGTCTATCAGCGTGCCGCCGACCAGGACTGGCACCCGCGTGCCGTCGGGGCGCAGGTATTCCTTCTCGTAGGCATGGCTCATCCCGGTCTCGGCCATCTGCCGCGTCATGTCCTCATCGGCGGCCCAGTGCTCCGGCGGCGTCATGGCCGTCCAGTCGATCAGCCCGGCGTCCAGCTCGGCGCGGGTGCGGCCGAGTAGATGCAACAGGTGGTCGTTCGCCTCCTTGACCAGGGTTCCGGTCGTGATGCTGATGCCGACGACATCGGAGGTGACCAGAGCGTGCAGCATCTTGGATTGCCGCTGGAGGGTGGTCTCGGCCTCGTGTCGCTCCGTCACGTCCCAAGCTGCACCGACTAAGTGTCCGGAACTGCCGTTCGCCAAGTGGCGCGCCTGCGTCTTGACCCAGCGGACCATCCCGTCGCCGGCGCGCACGATACGGAACTCGCTGCGCAGGGTGCCCCCGCTGCGACCGCCCGGAACTCCCCGGCCACCCGGGCGCGGTCCGCCTCGACGATCGAGGCGAGCCAACTGTCCAGTGTGAAGCGCTCCACTAAGCCTTCCGCAGAAAGGCCGTGCAGCGCCCGCCAGGTCGGCGTCGTGGCCAGTTCGCCGGACGCGGTGTCGAGGTCCCACAACCCGATGCCGCCCGCCTCTTGGGCCAGGGCGAGCCGGTCCTGGCTCTCGGCCAGGGCGGCCTCGGCCCGCTTGCGGTCAGACAGGTCGACGGCAAAGGTCGCGCACTTGCCAGTCGAGCGGTCCAGCAAGCCAAAGGCGACCAGCACAGGCACGCGCTCGCCGTCGGGCCGGAGGAACTCCTTCTCGTACGGACTGCAGTAGCCCCAGTCTATCGCCTCGGCGATGGCGGCCTCGTCGCGGGCGTGCCATTCCGGCGGGGTCAGGTTGTCCCACCGCACCGCCCCGGCGCCGAGATCCGTCGCGGACAGGCCGACGAGCCGCAGGAAGGCGTCGTTCGCCGCCTGAATCCGGCCGCCGGTGTCGGTGCGGGCCATGCCGACAGGGCTGCTGGCGTGGAGCAGCCGCAGTTCGGCCAGGGCACTGTCGCGCTGCGCCGAGGCCCGGTCCAGGGCCGCGGCGAGTTCGTCCACTTCGCGCAGGCCGCTGCCTGGGCGCCAGCCAGACTCCATCTCGCGCAAGACCCGGGCGCCGTCGCCTGGTGCGAGATAGCGCAAGGAGGCGGCGAACCACCGCGCCAGCAGCAGGGCGAGTGCAAGGCTGGTCGCCAGCATGCCAGTGCCGATCGCGGCGGCACGGAGCAGTGCCGCGCGTAGCGGTGCACTGAAAACGCTCTCGGGGACGTGGACGCGCACCCAGTAGCCGCTGAGTGGGGCGCGGGCATAGGCCGAGACGACTGGAATGCCTTCCCAGGTAGTGAGGGAAATCACGCCTTCCTCCGCAGTCTGCTGGCCGAGCCTGCTTCCGGCCGCCATGCCGACCGTCTCTTGGTCGCGCAGGGTGCGGGCGACCATGACCTTGTCGCGGTCAAGAATGGAGGCAACGCTGCCGGGTGGCAGCCGCTGGTCGACTAGGGCGGTGAGCAGGTGGTCGCGCTTGAGGATGAAGGCGACGAGGTGCCGCCCGGTCAGTCCCGGGGCGTCAAGGTCGAAGGGAAATACCACCGAAATGGCGTGACGCTTGGTGGTTGGGCTGAGGAAGAGATTGCTGATAGACCAGCGGCCACTGGCCAGGGCATCAAGGGCGTGCCGGGTGCCGATGACCTTCTTGGGCGGGGTGGGAGAGGGCCAGAGCGTGCTGAGCAGCACCTGGCCATCCGGCGCTGCGAGACTCACCGCCTCGGCGTCGCCTGCCTCGGCCACGGCATGCAGCTCAAGGAGGAAGCCTTCCAGGTCGCCGCGCGCCAGGGCGCGAGAGCCGCTGAGGGCCTGCAGGAGCTGCCGGGCGTCCGTGAACTTGTTGTCGAGGAGCAGCGCCATGGCACGCGCCTGCGCAATCAGGCGCTCCTCAGCAGCCGCACGGTTGACTTGATGGTAGAGCCAAACGCTCCCGACCGAGAGCGTGAGTAGAGGCAGCGAGACGGCCAAACAGAAACAAAGGACGCGGCGGCGGATAGTTGAGCCCTTGCGAAATCCTGCTGGACGGTGTCCGCCAGAGCTGCGAGCTAAGGCGAATGCTAACTGGTCACTAGGGATTCTTTTCTCTTGAGTGTCAAGATTTCGAGGCACGAACAGAGCCCTTCAGACTTTTTTATTTTAGGTAAGGCACGCACGGCCGCGCGAGCACCTGGCAATCGATTTGCTTAGGCGTAAGCGATCACACAAGCATTGCGCAACGCTAATAAAACCTAATATCGTTGACAAGCAAGAAAGACCGGTGAACAAACATTTAATGTTTAAGGAAAAATTTCTTATTAAATGTGGCCGCTTCGCCGCCAACCAGGGTTTTTGTGAGAAGTGTGCGAAAATATTCTATTTAGATCTAATTTCGTAACAACGTGAAGGCCTCTGTATCACACCTCCTCTCGCCAACCGCTGAGCCCAACGGAGGCGGATTAAAAGTGGGCGGCCCCGTGGGCGGTCGCCTTGGTCGACCATGAACACACCGCCAAGTGCCTTGGCCGGCTAAGCCGGCCATTGTGGTTGGCAGGGGTATGACCAGACGGCAAAAAGATGAGCGACGCGAAGCCGGGTGATAACCAGCCACCGTCGGCGCTGGGAACGCCGGAGATAGCCTTGAAAACTGTGACCCGGATCCCGCCATCCTGCCCACCCTGCGTTCGGTGCCCAAAACCAAGCGGCACCGGATGTTGGCGAGGACGGTGATTGAGCAGCACGTCAATGTGCCCCAACTGGATGCCGACGCGCGACTTCTGAGGCGGAAGTGGCTGTCCCTGCTCGAAGCACGCGCCGCCACCATTGCCGCGCCGCGCCGGACCTGTTGTTATCCCGCCGCGGCGCGGCCCTCTAAGGCGCAAATCATCCCACGAGGCCACGCGCACTCATGAATGCAGCCGGCCACTCGGTGGGTCCGCTGAGGGTCCGCAAAAATCAAACCGCTGAGGTATCAGAAATCGAAGGCTACTAAGAGCCTGATTTTTTTGGTGGGCGCCGTAGGATTCGAACCTACGACCCGCTGATTAAGAGTCAGCTGCTCTACCAACTGAGCTAGGCGCCCGCCGGGGCGTCGACCGTGGTCTTCGTCCGGGATGCGGCTTTTAGCGCCCGTCGCCGCTTTGTCCACCCCTATTTTGCCGCCATGAGGGCATGCTACCCCGATAGCCTCACCGGAAGCAGGCACGGCAGCGGCATGAACGCGATTCCGAACTTCTCCGACATGGCCTTCCCGCAGCCGACGCGCGAAAGCCTCGCGGAGGATTACGCCGCCATCGGCCGGTTGCTGGAGGCCGGCGACCTCGCCGCGGCGCTTGGCGCGTGGGATAGGCAGCGGCGCGACTACGACAGCTGGTCCGCGCTGGTGCATCTGCGCTTCTCGCAGGACACCACCGGCGCAGCCGTCAAGGCGGCGCGGGAATATGCCGATGCGCTCTCGCCGGTGGCCACCGAGCACGAGACCGCGCTGAAGCGCCGCCTGCTCGCCCTGCCGGACCGTGCCGCGCTGCATGCCGCAGCCGGCGGCTTCGCGCTGCGGCTCTGGGAGATGGACATCACCACCTTCGAGCCGGCGATCGCCGCCGACCTCGAGGAGGAATCCCGCCTCGGCGCCCGCTACACCGAGATCCTGGCCTCGGCGAAGCTCGAGATCGGCGGGCAGGTGGTGAACCTCTCGGGCCTTGCGCCCTATGCCGAGGATCCCGACCGGACCCTGCGCCACAGGGCGGAGGCGTTGCGCTGGGGCTTCTTCGCCCGGCATGGCGCCGAACTCGATCGGATCTACGATGACTTGGTCCGGCTGCGGCACGGCATGGCGCGCAAGCTGGGCTTCGAGACCTATGTCCCGCTCGGCTACCGCCGCATGCGCCGGACCGACTACGACGCCGCCGACGTGGCGCGGTACCGCGACGAGGTGGCGACGCATGTCGTGCCGCTGGTGGCGAAGCTGCTGGAACGACGCCGGCGGCAACAGGGCTGGGACGTGCTGCGCTTCTGGGACGAGGCGCTGGTGGACCCGCAGGGCAACCCGAAGCCCATCGGCGGCCATGACACGCTCTGCGCCCAGGCGCGCATCATGTTCGACCGGATGGACCCGCGGCTTGGCGCCTTCTGGCGGTTCATGGAGGAGGGCGGCTTCACCGACCTGAAGAACCGGCCGGGCAAGGCGGGGGCGGCTTCTGCACCAGCTTCCCGAGCCTCGGCGCCCCATTCATCTTCGCCAATTTCAACGGCACGCACCACGATATCGGTGTCTTCACGCATGAGATGGGGCATGCCTTCCAGAACTGGGAGAGCCGCTTCCAGCCCGGCATCGATTATCTCTGGCCGACCATGGAAGCGGCCGAGATCCATTCCATGTCGCTGGAATTCCTCACCCACCCGCATATGGGTCTGCTGGTGGGCGACGACGCGGCCGACCGCTTCCGCCGCATGCACCTCGAAACGTCGCTCGCCTTCCTGCCCTACGGCGTCTGCGTCGACCATTTCCAGCACGAGGTCTACGCCAACCCCGAGGTAACGCCGGCCGAGCGCCACGCGATCTGGCAGCGGCTGGAGCGGCGCTACATGCCCTGGACTGATTACGGCGACTTGTCCTACCCCGCCATGGGCGGGCGATGGCAGGCCAAGCCGCATATCTACCGCTCGCCTTTCTACTATATCGACTACACGCTCGCGCTCTGCTGCGCCTTGCAGTTCTGGGTGCGGTCGCGCCGGGATCCGGCGGCGGCGCTGGCCGATTATGTTGCGCTCTGCGGCCGCGGCGGCTCGGCGCCCTTCACCGGGCTGGTCGCCTCGGCCGGGCTCGCCTCGCCCTTCGCGCCCGGGGCGCTGGAGGCCGTGGTGCGGGAGGCGGAGGCAGTCCTGGCGGCATAGTCCGCCGTTGCCCGCAACTCGGCTTCGCGGGCCAGCCGCGGCCCGCAGGTGGCGAATTCCGCCGCCGAGCAGGTCGGCTTGCCATGATCCAGGCACAGGTCCATCGCATCCGGCACGGTGTCGACGATGTTGCGCCGGATGAACCCGCGGATCCTGTCGAAGCTCATGATACGTGTCCCGCCACCATGCGCGGGATCGTCACAGCGCCCACCGCTCCCAGCCTTGCGGCGCCGCAAAGGCCGGTTCACGTCGCGGCGAGGCGTTATGTCCCGCCGGCCACCGCATGCACCTCCGGACGCAGCGGGCGCAGCCGTTCCGCATCCTCGGGCGCCACCGGCGGCGGATGCACCGCCAGGACATGCACCGTGCAATATCCGTCGGGCCCGGTGGCGATGGCCCCACGGTCCTCGACCAGGTGCTCGGCCGCCAGCCGCTCCCGATAATCGCCAAGCGAGCGGTCACCGATATTCCGCATGCTCGCCGGCTTCAGCGGGTCGCGGCCGCCCTGCCAGAAGACCTCCGGCACCACCACCAGGTCGACCTTTCGCGTCTCCCGCAGCACCTGGTCCCAATCCACTTCGACCGCCGAGTCGTTCAGGATCTCGATCGTCTTGGCCAGGATCCCTGGCGCAGGAAAGCCTGTTGCAGGTTGGGCGGGTTCACGGCGAGCGTCAGGCCGAAGAGGCCGATCCGGGGTGTCGCGTCACCCGGCGGCACCAGCGCCGTCAGGCTATGGAAGTCGCAGGCGAAATCGGTCGCCAGGCGGCTTCCACCATCGGCCGGAGCGGCCGCGCCTCGACCGGGCCGGCCAGCGCCACCCACCAAGCCATGCCCAACTGAGCCAGGGCGGCGCTGCCGGCGCCGCCGGCCAGGGCCCGCGGAGCGAAGCCCGGCATCTGACGCAACATTGCGCCGAGCAGGATCCCCGCGGGATAGGCCAGGATCACCAGGCTGATCGCCATGTAGCGCTCGGTCTGGTTGTGCGAGAGCAGGAAGGCCAGGAAAGGCGGCGCCGCGGCGAGGGCGGCGAGCAGTGCGAAGGCCCGCTCCGTCGCCGCCAGCCGCCGCCAGACCAGGAAGGCCGCCACCAGCGCCGCCAGCACCAGGGCGGTGCCGCCAAGGCCGAAGACCTCCCAGACCAGGTCGCCGATTGCGTAGCGGGCGAAGTCAAGGCCGGTCGCCTCCACCGGGTTGTAGGCATAGCCGCCGGCCGTTGCCTTGGCATAGGCGATGTAGCGCGGGATGTTCAGCAGGTAATGCGGCCAGGCGACCAGGGCGAGGCCGATCGACGGCAGGGCGAGCCGCAGCGCGAAGTCGGCCGTGTCGCGATCCCGCCACAACCGCCAGGCCGCCACGCCGGCCCAAACGATGCCGATGGTGGGCAGGAAGGTGAGCTTCGACAGAGCGCCAAGGCCGAGCACCGGGCCGAGCAGCGCGAGGCGGAGCGGCCCGCGCGCGGGGCCAAAGCTTCCCGCAGCAGCAGCGTCATGGCGAGCGCAGCGGCCAGGTGCAGCACCGTCTC
Organism: Dankookia sp. P2; assembly: GCF_050632255.1. Lineage (NCBI taxonomy): Bacteria > Pseudomonadati > Pseudomonadota > Alphaproteobacteria > Acetobacterales > Roseomonadaceae > Dankookia > Dankookia sp. P2. The sequence goes on from NZ_CP192581.1 coordinate 5,401,121, forward strand.
CGTCATGAAGCTCTGCGCGCCCACCAGGTTCTGCGGCGTCAGCGCGAAGAGCAGCGCGCCGGCCGTGGCGCCCACGGCGCCCGCCACGGGGCGCAGGCCGAACCAGATGATCGGCAGGGGCAGCAGGGTCAGCACGGTCGCGGCAATGCGCAGCGCGGTCGGGGCCTGGTCCCAGAAGGTGGCGGCAATCGGCAGGCCGATGAGCCGCAGGCCGGGCGGCAGCCAGCGATTCTGCAGGAAAATAGCGTCGCGCAGTGCGGCCAGATTGCCTTGGCGCAGCAGCAGGGCGTCGCTCATGGGATTGTTCTCGTGCATCACCTCGTCCCAGGAGGTGAGCAGCGGATTGCGCTGCAACCAGAGCATGGCCAAGCCGATCAGCGTCACGACCGTTGCCAGCAGGGCGAGGTGCAGCAGCCAGCGGGGCCATCCCGCTTGCCGCGCCGTATCTGTGGTGATCGCCGTCAACCCATTCCCCTCGCAACAATTCACCGCCGCGTCGGCATTGCCGGCACGGTTCCTCATGCGAGGCAAAGTCGCTGCATTGGCATGGGTTCCCGCCATTCCACACTCGAGATCGCGGAACTGCGAGCGTTTGCAGGGCGGGTCTCGTGCGGTGCACGCACCCGGAGCCGCGGTACGGCTTGCCGTCTGAACAAAAAGATGCCCGCTAAGTCATTGACCTAGCGGGCTGAAGTCAACAGGGAGGCTTCACGTCTGGGAGACGAAGGGGTTCGAGGCATCGCCCCGAGTTACCCTGACCAGCCGAATGGGCCGGACAAACGACAGCCTAGACCCGCAATTGCCATGCTGGTTTGGTCAAACCGGCCATCACCCATGCGGAACTTGCATATCAGTTGTTCCCGGTCAGTTCCGCGATCAGGAAGTCGCGGAAGACCGAGACCCGCTTCGAGTGCCGCATCTCCTCCGGATAGACGAAATAGGCGTCCAGCCGCGGCGCCTTCAGCTCCGGCAGTACCTGCAGCAGACCGTCCAGCTCGGCACCCATGTAGTCGGGCAGGGCGGCAAGGCCGAGGCCGCTCTGCACCGCCCGCAGCATGCCCGTCAGGCTGTTCACCTCGACCGCCGCGCGGCGCGGCGCGCCGGGCCGGCGGCCGGCCTCACTCAGCCAGTTCACCTCGTCGATCGGCGGCCGGTGCTCGCCCCAGACGATCAGCCGGTGGGCGTCGAGGTCCTCCGCCCGTTGCGGCATGCCGGCGGTCTTCAGGTAGGCCGGCGCGCCGCAGACCCGCCAGCCGAAGCTGGCGAGGTGCCGCTGGATCAGGTCGGGCTGCCGCGGCGGATGCATGCGGATGGCGACGTCCGCCTCCCGCATCGCCAGGTCGAGGTCGCTGTCGTCCAGCAGCAGCGTGACGCTGACATCGGGGTAGATCTGCAAGAAGCGCGAGAGGCGCGGCGCCAGCCAGGTGCTGCCGAAGCCGGTGGTGCTGGTGACCTTCAGCCGACCGGCCGGCCGTTCCCGGCTCTCGGTCAGCAGCGCCTCGGTCATCGCCAGCTTGGCGAAGACCTCCCGGACGGTGCGATTGAGCGTCTCCCCCGGCTCGGTCAGGATCAACCCGCGGGCATGCCGGTGGAAGAGCGGCACCTGCAGCGCCTCCTCCAGGGCCTGGATCTGGCGCGACACGGCGGATTGGCTGAGGTTCAGCGTCTCCCCCGCATGGGTGAAGGACCCTGCCTCGGCGACCGCGTGGAAGACCCGCAGCTTGTCCCAGTCGAGCGGCATCCCCGGCTCAGGTCCAGGCTTCGATGGCGGCGGCACCGGCGGGCATGTGGGCCAGCCACTTCTCCGCCTCCAGCGCCGCCATGCAGCCGCTGCCCGCTGCGGTGACCGCTTGGCGGTAGATGCGGTCCTGCACGTCGCCGGCGGCGAAGATGCCGGGGATGCTGGTGCGGGGGCTGCCCGGCTCGGTGACGATGTAACCCTCCGCATCCATCCCGAGCTGGCCGCGGAACAGCGCCGTGGCAGGGTCGTGGCCGATGGCGACGAAGACGCCGTCGAAGGGCCGCTCCGCCAACTCGGCGGTCTTGGTGTTGCGGGTGCGGACGGCACGCAGCGCGCGGAACCGTCCCTCGGTCGCCAGCATCTCCTCGACGACCGTGTCCCAAACGACGGTGACGTTCGGCTTGGCGAAGAGCCGCTCCTGCAGGATGCGCTCGGCGCGGAAGCCGTCCCGGCGGTGGAGGACGGTGACGTGCTTCGCCAGGTTCGAGAGGTAGAGCGCCTCCTCCACCGCGGTATTGCCGCCGCCGATGACCGCGACCTCCTTGCCGCGGAAGAAGAAGCCGTCGCAGGTGGCGCAGGCGGAGACGCCGAAGCCGGAGAGCTCCTTCTCCCCAGGGATGCCGAGCCAGCGGGCCTGGGCACCGGTGGCGATCACCAGGCTCTCGGCCAGATAGGTGTCGCCCGAGATCGCCCTCCGCCCAGATCGGCCGGGCGGCGAGGTCGATTCGCGTCACGACGTCCTGGATGATCTCCGTGCCGCAATGCTCGGCCTGCGCCTTGGATTGATCCATCAGCCAGGGACCCTGGATCGTCTCGGCGAAGCCGGGATGATCTCGACATCGGTGGTGATGGTCAGCTGCCCGCCTGGCTGCATGCCGGCGACCAGCAGGGGCTTCAGCCCGGCGCGCGCGGCATAGATGGCGGCGGTGTATCCGGCCGGTCCGGCGCCGAGGATGAGGAGACGCGTGCGGTGGGTCTTGGGCAAGGCTCGATTCCCGGCAATCTGGGCGGAACGACCCATATTTGTCACTGAGTGGCCGGCCACAAGCACAAGCCTTGCGGCGCGGACGGTCAGCAAGGATATTGCGCCGAGAGCCAGTTCACGGCAACAGATCATGAAAGCATGAGTGCGGAACCCGACGCATCCCTCGATGAGGTGGATCGCCAGATCCTGGCGGAACTGCAGGCCGATGGCCGGATGACCAATGTGGAACTGGCCCGCCGGGTCGGCCTCTCGGCGCCGCCCTGCCTACGCCGCGTGCGACGGCTGGAGGAGGAGCGGATCATCCGCGGCTACCACGCGGACCTCGACCCCGTGGCGCTGGGCTACGAGATCACCTTCTTCGCGCTGGTCGGCCTCGAGAGCCAGAAGGAGGCGATGCTGAGCGCCTTCGAGCAGCGCGTGCGCGCCTGGCCGGAGGTGCGGGAGTGCCACATGATCCGTGGCGGCGGCGACTTCCTGCTGCGCCTCGTGGCCCGCGACACGGCGCATGAAAATGCGCTGACCTCGAGGCTGACCGCGGCGGACGAGGTAGCGCGGGTACAGACCTTGCAGACCATCCGCACCTCTAAGGACGATGCCGGGGTGCCGATCAGCGTCTGACGGCGCGCCGGCAGGAATCCAGTGACATCTCCGGCACAGCCTCGCCGGCTGCCGTGGGGTTGTCCCGCCGGCGCCGCTAACGCCGGAGCGCCCATGTCCGACCTGCCCGCGACCCTGCTGACCGAGATCGCGGCTGGATGCCGCGGCCCGCCATGCCGGCGACATCTGGCTGCCCGAGCATCCCTATTTCGACGCGGCGGAGGCCGGCTTCGCGCCGATCTGGCCGATGATCGAGCGCTTTCTTGAAGGCGCCGACTTCCGCTGCGTGCTGGACCTCGCGACGGGGCGGGGACGCAACGCGGCGAAGCTGCTGGCCCTGGCGGAACGGCTGATCCTGGTCGACATCCGGCCGGAGAACATCGCCTTCTGCCGTCGCCGCTTCCGCGACGACCCGCGCATCACCTTCGTCGCCAACACCGGCTACGATCTGCGCGACGTGCCGGATGCCAGCGTGACGCTGTTCTACAGCTTCGACGCCATGGTGCATTTCGACAGCGACGTGGTCCGCGCCTACCTGGCCGAGGCGCGTCGGGTCATGGCGCCGGGCGCCCGGGCCTTCCTGCACCACTCGAACCACACCGGCGGGGAGGACTGGCTGCACGCGCCGCACTGCCGGAATTTCATGTCGCAGGCGCTGTTTGCGCACTACGCCCGAAAGGAGGGGCTCACCGTGCTGCAGCAGGTCGTGATGGATTGGGGCGGGGTGCCCGCGCTCGACTGCCTCAGCCTGCTGCGGCGCGACTGAGGCGCAGGCACCGAGGCATCCATCGGGCCATCGCGCCGTTCTCCCTGGCCCAGCCAGGAGAGACGCGGCATGACCAGCACCGGCGAGATCCGCCCCCATATGGAGATCATCGGCGCCGATGGCGGCCATGTCGGGACCGTGGACCGGCTCAGATCAGGGCATATCCGGCTGACCCGCGCCGACGACCCCGACGGCAGCGGCAGCCACCATCATGCCCTCCCGCTGCATCTGGTCGATCGGGCCGAGGCCGGGCAGGTCCGCCTGACCGTGACCACGCGGGAGGCGCGCGCCATGGCGGTCGGCGGGCTGCGCCTGGCCGATGTGCGGGAGGGCGCGCCGGATGACGAGACGCCCGGCGAGGCCGAGGCAGGCGCTGCCCCTCACCGACGGGAGACCAGGGCGGGGTCGGATCCGGCATGGTGCATGGCGGCGGCACGACCGGGCCCGGCAGCCTGCCCGGTTGGGGCGCCGGTGGCGGCACCGCCGGCCCCGGCTTTCCGGACGACCCGAACATGGACCGCCATGGCGGCAGCAACCCGGGCCGCTGACTGCCCGGCAGGCTAGCCCCGCCGCACCACGTATTGCCCGGCCTCCAGCGCCGCGACGATCGCATCGCCCTGCGCGGTGTCGCGCACCTCGACCATCAGCTCGAGCTCGGCGCTCTGCACCGAGGGCGCGGCGAAGAGCCGCTGGTGGCTGACCTCGATGACATTGCCGCCGGCCGCCGCCACCCGCATGGCGATATCCGCCAGCACGCCGGGCCGGTCCGGGATGTCGAGGTGGAGCCGCAGGATGCGGCCGTCCCGCAGCAGGTTGCGGAGCAGCACATTGGCGAGGATCCGCGCGTCGATGTTACCGCCGCAGACGACGGTGCCCACGGACCTGCCGGCGAATCGCTCGGGGAAGGTCAGGATGGCGGCCAAGCCGGCGGCGCCGGCGCCTTCCGCGACCACTTTGGCGCCCTCCGCCAGCAGCGCGATCGCCTGCTCCACCGCGCGTTCCGGCACTACCAGCACCTCGACGCCCATCTGCCGCAGCAGCGCCAGCGGCAACTCGCCGACATCGCGCACCGCGATGCCTTCGGCGATGGTCGAGCCGCCCACCGTGACCGGGCGTCCAGCCAGGCGCTGCGCCATGGCCGGGTAGCCCTCGACCTCGACGCCGTAGACCGGCAGGCCGGGGCGCAATTCGCGGGCGGCCGCGGCACAGCCGGTCAGCAGCCCGCCGCCACCGACCGGGAAGACCAGGGCGTCGAGCGCCGGCGCATCCTCCAGCATCTCCAGCACCATGGTGCCCTGGCCGGCGATGACGCCCGGGTCGTCATAGGGATGGATGAAGGTCAGCCCGTCGCGCAAGGCGAGTTCGTGCGCATGGGCGGCCGATTCGGCAAGGGTCTCGCCATGCAGGACGACATGGGCGCCCCAGCCCTCGGTGCGGACCACCTTGGTGGCTGGGGTGAATCTCGGCATGACGATCGTCGCGGTGATGCCCGCCAGCGCGGCATGCCGCGCCACCGCCTGGGCATGGTTGCCGGCCGACATGGCAATGACGCCCGCTGCCCGTTCCCGCGCCGTCAGCAGGGCGATGCGGTTGGCCGCACCGCGTTCCTTGAAGGCGCCCGTCGCCTGCAGGTTGTCGAGCTTGAGGAAGACCCTGGCCCCGGTCGCCTGAGAGACGGCATGCGAGGGCAGGGTGGGGGTGCGCAGGATGGCACCCTCGATCCGTGACGCGGCAGCCTGCACGTCGGCGAGGGTGACAGGCATGGGCGTGGCGATGCCTTCGGTCGCCAGGGCGCGCAGGGGCAAGGGATGGGTCCTTCGCGGCGGTTCGTCTCGGAACGCCGCCTATAGACCCAATCGGCGACGTGCGCGAAGCTTCTTGCTGCGGTGCAGCAAGGCCGGCTCAGCGATAGGCAACCGCCGTGATCTCATAGGCCCGGGCACCGCCAGGGGCCGGGACCTCGACGCTGTCGCCGACCTTCTTGCCAATCAGCGCCTTGGCAAGCGGGGAGGAGATCGAGATCGAGATTGACCTTCATGTCGGCCTCGTAGGCGCCGACGATGCGGTAGGTCTTCTCCTCCTCGGTTTCCTCGTCCACGACGGTGACCCGGGCGCCGAACTTCACCTGGTCGCCGGACAGCTTCGAAATGTCGATCACCTCGGCCGCCGGGACGATGGTCTCGAGCTCGGCGATCCGGCCCTCGATGAAGGACTGCTTCTCCCGCGCCGCGTGGTACTCGGCATTCTCGGAGAGGTCGCCATGGGCGCGCGCCTCGGCGATCGCCCGGATCACCGCCGGACGTTCCTCGCCCTTCAGGAGCTTCAGTTCCTCCTCAAGCTTCGCCAGACCTTCCGCGGTCATGGGGAACTTCTGCACGGCAAGCCCTTCCTTAGAACGTCAGGCGAAGTCTGCGCGTCTCGCCTACCGGAATGCGACCAAAACTTTTTCCACCCGTCCGGCGGCGGCTCCAACCGGCACCGGTCCAGATCCGGATGCTGGGTCCGGGTAGCGGTGGGAAACCGGGCGGGCAGGGCCTTGGTTCCATGCCGCCGGGCGCTGCCACGGAATTGCAGCCCGGCGGATCACCTCGGAAGCCGCCGCCATCCGCTCAGAACGAACGGGTAAAGTAGGACTGCAGCGGCGCCACATCAAGGGTGCCCGCCCGCAGCGCCGCGATCGCATGCACCGCCGCCCGGGCGCCCGCCGCCGTGGTGTAGTGCGGAATACCCTGGGTGAGAGCGGAGCGGCGGATATCGAAGCTGTCCGACACCGACTGCCCGCCGCCGGTGGTGTTGATCACCAGCTGGATCTCGCCCGACTTGATGGCATCGACGCAATGCGGCCGGCCTTCCAGCACCTTGTTGATGATCTCGCAGGCGAGGCCGGCATCGCGGATGCGCGCCGCCGTGCCGCGGGTGGCGACCACGGTGAAGCCCATGTCGATCAGCCGCCTCGCCAGCACAACCGCTGCCGGCTTGTCGGTCTCCTTGACCGAGATGAAGGCGGTGCCGGCCAGCGGCAGCTTCACCCCGGCGCCGAGCTGCGCCTTGGCGAAGGCGCGCTCGAAGCTGGTGTCGAGGCCCATGACCTCGCCGGTGGACTTCATCTCGGGCCCAAGGATGACGTCGACATTGGGGAAGCGGTTGAAGGGGAAGACCGCCTCTTTCACCGCGACATGGCGGTAGACCGCGTCGCCGTCGAGGCCGAAATCAGCCAGCCTGGCACCGGCCATCACCTGGGCGCCGATCTTGGCCACCGGCACGCCGGTCGCCTTGGCGACGAAGGGTGCGGTCCGCGACGCGCGCGGATTGACCTCGAGCACGTAGATCTCGCCGTCCTTCACCGCATACTGCACGTTCATCAGGCCGACGACCTTCAGCGCCCGTGCCATCGCTTCGGTCTCCGCCTTCAGCTCGGTCACGATGGCGGGCGGCAGCGAATAGGGCGGCAGCGAGCAGGCCGAGTCGCCGGAATGGATGCCGGCTTCCTCGATATGCTCCATGACGCCGGCGACATAGACCACGCCGGTGCTGTCGGCGATGCAGTCGACATCGACCTCGATCGCATCGGCCAGGTACTGGTCGATCAGGATCGGGTTCTCGCCCGAGACCTTCACCGCCTCCTGGCCGAAGCGGCGCAGCTGCTCGGCATTCCAGGCGATCTCCATGGCGCGGCCGCCCAGCACGTAGGACGGGCGCACGACCACCGGGTAGCCGATGCGCTCGGCCTCGACCGCGGCCTCGTCGAGCGTCCGCGCCGTGCCGTTCTGCGGCTGCTTCAGGCCAAGGCCCTTCAGCAGGTGCTGGAAGCGCTCGCGGTCCTCGGCGATGTCGATCGCCTCGGCGCTGGTGCCGAGGATGGGGATGCCCGCCTTGTGCAGCGCCTGGGACAGCTTCAGCGGCGTCTGCCCGCCATACTGCACGATGCAGCCGAGCAGCGTGCCGCGCTCCTGCTCCTTGCGGATCAGGGAGATGACGTCCTCGCCCGTCAGCGGCTCGAAATACAGCCGATCCGAGGTGTCGTAGTCGGTGCTCACCGTCTCCGGGTTGCAGTTGACCATGATGGTCTCGAAGCCGGCATCCTTCAGCGCGTAGCAGGCATGGACGCAGCAATAATCGAACTCGATGCCCTGGCCGATGCGGTTCGGGCCGCCGCCGAGGATGACGATCTTCTGCCGCTCCGTCGGCCGCGACTCGCAATCCGGCGTGCCGAAGCCGCCCTCATAGGTCGAGTACATGTAGGGGGTGTCGGAGGCGAACTCGGCGGCGCAGGTGTCGATGCGCTTGAAGACCGGCAGCACGCCGAGGCGCTGGCGCGCCGCCTCGACCGCCGCTTCCGGCTGGCCGGCAAGCTGGCCGAGCCGCTTGTCGGAGAAGCCGAGCGCCTTCAGCCGGCGCAGCCCGGTCGCGGTCGTCGGCAGCCCCTCGGCCCGCACCACCTTCTCGGCGGCGACGATCTTCTCGACCTCGCGCAGGAACCAGGGATCGAACTTGCTGGCCTCGTGGATCTCCTCGACCGAGACGCCGGCGCGCATCGCCTGGGCCGCCATCAGGATGCGGTCGGGCGTCGGCGTGGCCAGCGCGGCGTGGAAGGCCTGGGCGCTGCCATCGCCGGGGGCGGCGACCTCGTCGAGGCCGGAGAAGCCGGTCTCGAGGCTGCGGAGCCCTTTCTGCAGCGCCTCGGCGAAGCTGCGGCCGATCGCCATCGCCTCGCCCACCGACTTCATGCTGGTGGTCAGCGTCGCCGGGGTGCCGGGGAATTTCTCGAAGGTGAAGCGGGGGATCTTCACGACGACATAGTCGATCGTCGGCTCGAAGCTGGCCGGCGTCACCATGGTGATGTCGTTCTTCAGCTTGTCGAGCGTATAGCCGACCGCCAGCTTCGCCGCGATCTTGGCGATGGGGAAACCCGTTGCCTTCGAGGCCAGCGCCGAGGAGCGCGAGACCCGCGGGTTCATCTCGATCACCACCATGCGGCCGTCGGCGGGGTTGATGCCGAACTGGACATTCGACCCGCCGGTATCGACGCCGATCTCCCGCAGGCAGGCGATGCTGGCATCGCGCATCCGTTGGTATTCCTTGTCCGTCAAGGTCAAGGCCGGGGCGATGGTGACACTGTCGCCGGTATGGACGCCCATGGCGTCCAGGTTCTCGATCGAGCAGATGATGATGCAGTTGTCCGCAGAGTCGCGGACCACCTCCATCTCGTACTCCTTCCAGCCCAGCACGCTCTCCTCGACCAACACCTCGTTGGTCATCGAGGCGTCGAGGCCGGCGGCGACGATCTGCTCGAACTCCTCCCGGTTGTAGGCGATGCCTCCCCCTGTGCCGCCGAGGGTGAAGGAGGGACGGATGACGCAGGGCAGCTTGACCAGGTCGAGCGCGGCGCGGGCCTCCTCCATCGTATGGGCGATGGCGCTGCGCGGGCTCTCGATGCCGATCTTGGTCATGGCATCGCGGAATTTCAGCCGGTCCTCGGCCTTGTCGATGACCTCGGCCTTGGCGCCGATCAACTCGCAGCCGTACTTCGCCAGCACGCCGGCCTCGGCCAGCTTCAGCGAGGTGTTGAGCGCCGTCTGCCCGCCCATCGTCGGCAACAGCGCGTCCGGGCGTTCCTTGGCGATGATCTTCTCGACCATCTCGACGGTGATCGGCTCGATATAGGTGGCGTCCGCCAGGCCCGGATCGGTCATGATCGTCGCCGGGTTGGAGTTCACCAGGATGACGCGGTAGCCCTCCGCCCGCAGCGCCTTGCAGGCCTGGGCGCCGGAATAATCGAACTCGCAGGCCTGGCCGATGACGATCGGGCCGGCGCCGATGATGAGGATGGACTTGATGTCGGTGCGCTTCGGCATGGGGGCGTTCCGGTCGTCAGCGTGAAGCAGGGGCGCAGTCGGGCGACTGGCGGGATTCGGGCGGCAGCAGACGGGAAATGCCGCGGCGGGTGCGCTCTGCCTCGCATTGCGCGCGGCGCTGTTCGGGCGTCGCGGTGGTGGCGCAGGCTGAGAGGCTGGCCAGCGCCGCGAGCAGGAGCCGCCGGGTCATCGGCGCTGCTCCTCGCGCCGCGCCGCCAGCAGCAGGGGCGGCAGCAGCAGGACATGGCAGGCGAGGATCAGCAGCACGGCCGAGAGCGGCTCGCCGGGCGAGGCATAGCCGGCGCTGATGGTGTTGAAGACGAGGCTGAGGCCGAAGGCCCGCCAGGCCGCCTGGCGCGGCGGCGCCAGGCGCTTCATCAGCATGGCCAGCACGGCGAGCGAGAGCCCGGTCCAGGACAGCGCCAGCAGGGCGATGAGGACCAGCGTCATGCTGCGCGTCCCTGGGTCGCCAGCTTCACCGCGAGCAGGCCGAGCGCGGCGCCGAGCACCCAGCGCTGCGCCGCGAGCCAGGCCGGCCTCTCGCCGAGAAAGCGGGCGGTCGCCGCGGCGCCCCAAACCAGCACGGCATCGAAGCCGGTGCAGACGGCGATCTGGACGGCGCCGAGCAGCGCGCCCTGCAGGAACACGTCGCCGCGCGCCGGATCGATGAAGGGCGGCAGCACCGCCATGTAGAACAGGGCCACCTTGGGGTTCAGCGCTGCCGTGGCGAAGCCGACCGCAAATAGGCGGACGCCCGGCTCCCGCGGCATCGGCCGTGGGGCGAAGAGCGGCTGGCCGCCGGGGCGGACGCATTGCCAGGCGAGGAAGAGCAGATAGGCCGCGCCGCCAAGCCGCAGCACGTCCCAGGCATAGGGCACCGCGACCAGCGCCGCGGTGATGCCGGCGGCGGCGGCGAGCATGATCGCCAGCGATCCCGCCTGGCAGCCAACCAGCGAGACCATGCCCGCCCCGGTCCCCTGCGCGAGGGAGCGGGAGACGAGGTAGAGCATGTTCGGCCCCGGCGTCAGCGCAAGGCCGAGCGACAGGGCGGCGAAGACCAGCAGCGTCTCGGCGGAGGGCACGGGTCAGCCGTTGACGGAAAACCCGCCATCCACCGGAATGGCGACGCCGGTGATGAAGGCGCTGGCATCCGAGCCGAGGAAGGCGGCGATGCCCTCGAAGTCCTTCGGGTCGCCCCAGCGGCCCTTCGGCGTGCGGGCCATGACGTTGTCGTTCAGTGCCGGCATGTCGCTGCGCGCCTTTCGCGTCAGGTCGGTGTCGATCCAGCCCGGCAGCAGGCAGTTCACCGTGATGCCGTCCGGGCCCCAGGCCACCGCCATGGATTTCGTCATCTGCACCACGCCGCCCTTGCTGGCGCCATAGGCCGCATGGAAGGGCAGGCCGAAGATCGACAGCATGGAGCCGTTGTTGATGACGCGCCCATGCCCGCCCGCCTTCAGGTGCGGGTGCGCCGCCTTGCTGGCCAGCATGGCGCTGGTCAGGTTGGTGGTGATCACCTTGTGCCAGTCGGCCAGCTTGTAGACCTCGGGCTTGTTGCGGATGTTGATGCCCGCGTTGTTGACCAGGATATCCAGCCCGCCGAAGCGCTGCGCGGTCGCGGCGACCATGGCGTTGACGCTGGCTTCGTCGGTCACGTCGACGATCACCGCATCCGCCTCGGCGCCGAGCGCCCGCAGCTCGGCCACGGCGGCGGCGTTCTTGTCGGCATTGCGCCCGGCGACCATCACCGCCGCGCCCGCCTTGGCCAGGCCGCGCGCCAGGCCGAGCCCGATGCCGCCATTGCCGCCGGTGACGAGCCCGACGCGCCCCTTCAGGTCGAACATTCCCCTCAGCCCCCTTGTGCTTCTCGATCAGGTCCACGAAGCGGTGGAACAGGTAGTGGCTGTCGGTCGGGCCCGGATTGGCTTCCGGGTGGTACTGCACCGAGAAGGCCGGCCGGTCGGTCGCCGCGAGGCCCTCGTTCGAGCCGTCGAAGAGCGAGACATGCGTCACGCGGACATTGGAGGGTAGGCTGCGCTCATCCACCGCGAAGCCATGGTTCTGGCTGGTGATCTCGACCCGGCCGGTGGTCAGGTCCTTGACCGGCTGGTTGGCGCCGCGATGGCCGCGGTCGAGCTTGTAGGTGGAGCCGCCGAGCGCGAGGCCGAGCAGCTGGTGGCCGAGGCAGATGCCGAAGACCGGCACCTTCTTGTCCATGACCTCGCGGATCACCGGCACGGCGTATGCGCCGGTCGCCGCCGGGTCGCCGGGGCCGTTCGAGAGGAAGACGCCGTCCGGCTTGTGCCGCAGGATCTCCTCGGCGGTCGCCGTCGCCGGCACCACCGTGACGTCGAGGCCGGCGGCGGCGAGGCAGCGCAGGATGTTGCGCTTCGCGCCGTAATCCACCGCGACCACCTTGTGCTTCGGCGCGGTCTGGGTGCCGAAGCCGGCTGGCCAGGCCCATTCGGTCTCGTTCCAGGCATAGGACTGGCGGCAGGAGACCGCCTTGGCCAAGTCCATGCCCTCGAGCCCCGGCCAGCCCGCAGCCTGGGCGCGCAGCGCCGCCAGGTCGAACTGCCGGTCGGCCGGGAAGCAGAGCACCCCGTTCGGCGCGCCGCCGTCGCGGATGCGGATGGTCAGGGCGCGGGTGTCGATTCCGGCGATGCCCGGCACGTCGTGGCTCTTCAGCCAGGCGTCGAGATGCCGGGTCGAGCGGTAATCTGCTGGCTCGGTCAGGTCCTGCTTCACCACGAGGCCGCGGGCGACCGGGGTCGTCGCTTCCAAATCCTCGGGGTTGGTGCCGACATTGCCGATATGCGGGAAGGTGAAGGTGATGATCTGCCCGGCATAGGAGGGGTCGGTCAGCGTCTCCTGGTAGCCGGTCATGCCGGTGTTGAAGCAGACCTCCGCCACCGGCGCGGCCCCGGCCGGGGTATGGGCGCCGAAGCCGGTGCCCCAGAAGACGCTGCCGTCGCCGAGGACCAGGCAGGCGGTCGCGCCCTCGGGCGCGCGGTCCTGCTGCTTGCCCTCGGGGATGGCGTCGGGGGCGGTCTCGGGCTGGGGCATCGTGGTCTCCGCACGGGTCTCGGGGGCGCCGGGAAGCTCGGCGAGGGACAGGCCGGTGGCCGCCAGGATGGCAGGCCAGTGGCGGGGCGGAATGGCGCGGGCCTGGCGCCACTTGCGCACCGCCTCGGTCCCGATGCTGCAACGCTGCGCCGCGGCCTCCGGGCCACCGAGCAGGGCGATGATGTCTTCGACCGTCCGCATGGGGTGGATATGTGGGAAAGAACTTCCCAGTTCAATCGGAATTCGGTGGATGGGAAGTGGTTTCCCAATCCGCCGCCCCATGGCGATGCCGGCCCGCCATGCTACAGCGCCGGGCCCATTCGATCACCTGATAAGGAGTGCCACCATGGCCGAGGATCTCCGCAGCCGGTTCACCGCGGCGCTCAAGACCGCCATGCTGGCGCGCGACGCCGCCACCACCTCCACCCTGCGAATGATCACCGCGAAGCTGAAGGACACCGACATCGCTGCCCGGCCCTCGGGCGTCACCGCGGTGCCGGAGGAGCAGATCGTCGCCATGCTGCGCGGCATGGCCAAGTCCCGCCGCGAGAGCGTCGAGCTCTACCGCCAGGGCGGCCGCGAGGAGCTGGCGGCGAAGGAGGAGGCGGAGATCGCGGTGATCGAAAGCTTCCTGCCGCAGCAGATGGACGCCGCCGCGACCGAGGCCGCCATCCGCGAGGCGATCGCCGAATCGGGTGCGGCATCCATCAAGGAGATGGGCAAGGTCATGGCCGTGTTGCGGGCGAAGCACGCCGCGACCATGGATCTCGGCAAGGCCGGCCCCTGGTGAAGGCGGCCCTCGGCGGTTGATGCGCGGGCGGGGCCGGGCCGCTAGACTGGCCTGACCGCCATGGCCCTACCCCCGCAATTCCTCGATGAGCTGCGCGCCCGGACCCCGCTGCACGGGCTGATCGGCCGCAAGACGCGGCTGACCCGCAACGGCCGGCAATGGAAGGGTTGCTGCCCCTTCCACAACGAGAAGTCGCCCAGCTTCTACGTCTATGACGACCACTTCCACTGCTTCGGCTGCGGCGCGCATGGCGACGCCATCACCTTCTCATGCGGGCGGAGGGCGCCTCCTTCCCCGAGGCGGTGGAGCGCCTGGCCTCCGAGGCTGGGCTGGAGGTTCCGAAGCCGACCCCTCAGGCGGCGGCGCGGGAGAAGCGGGCGCGCGACCTCCATGGCGTGCTGGCGCTGGCCGAGGCGGCCTATCGCCGCCGGCTCTTCCTGCCGGAGGGCGCGCGGCGCTCGACTACCTCCGCCGCCGCGGCCTGACCGACGAGACCATCGCCCGCTTCGGCCTCGGCTGGTCGGGGGAGGGCAGGGGGGCGCTGGCGGCCGAGCTGAAGCCGGAAGGGATCGAGCCGGCCCAGCTGGTCGCCGCCGGGCTGATGAAGCCGCGTGACCCGGACGATGCGGCCGCCGGCCTGTCCGACATGTTCTTCGGCCGGGTCATGTTCCCGATCCGCGACCGGCGCGGCCGCACCATCTCCTTCGGCGGCCGGATCCTGGGCGACGGCCAGCCGAAATACGTCAACGGGCCGGAGACCGAGCTCTTCTCCAAGCGGCGCGGCCTTTACGGGCTCGACCTGGCGCGGGAGGCGGCCTTCCGCGGCGCCCCGGTGCTGGTGGTCGAGGGCTATATGGACGTCATCGCCCTGCACCAGGCCGGCTTCGGGGGGCAGTCGCCCCGCTCGGCACCGCACTGACTGCAGAGCAGCTGGAGCTGCTCTGGCAGATCTCGCCCGAGCCGGTGCTCTGCTTCGACGGCGATGGCGCCGGCGCCCGGGCCGCGGCGCGGTCGGCCGAGCTGGCGCTGCCGCTGCTGAGCCCGGAGCGAAGCCTGAAGCTGGCGACCCTGACCGGCGGCGAGGATCCCGACACGCTGGTCCGCAAGGGCGGCGCCGCAGCCTTCCAGCCGGTGCTGGACGCGGCCCGGCCGCTCTCGGTCGCGCTCTATGACCTCGTCACCAAGGACAAGCCGCGCGAGACGCCGGAACAGCGCGCCGCGCTGCGGGCCCGACTGGAGGAGCTGGCGCGGCTCATCCCCGACAAGATGCTGGCCGGCGAGTACCGCCGCGCCCTGCTGGACCGCTTCTTCGAGGCCGGGCGGCGGCCGATGCCGCCCGCCGCGCCCGCCGCCCGCCCCGGTCGGAGGCGGGCGGCAAATGGCGGCGCGAGCCGCCGATGGGCATCCCCGGCCTGCCCCGGCCGGCGATCGACCAGCCCGGCATCCGGCTGGAACGGGCCCGCAACCTGCTCGCCATCCTGCTCCGCCACCCGCTGCTGCTGCCGGAGGTCGAGGAGTCGCTGATGGCGCTCGACCTGCCGGAGGGGATTGCCAGGCGTTACGATCCGCGCTGCTCGGCTGGCTCGCCGGGGCCGAACTCCTTGACTCC
Organism: Dankookia sp. P2; assembly: GCF_050632255.1. NCBI lineage: Bacteria > Pseudomonadati > Pseudomonadota > Alphaproteobacteria > Acetobacterales > Roseomonadaceae > Dankookia > Dankookia sp. P2. Next base: position 5,416,530 of record NZ_CP192581.1, read on the forward strand.
GCAGCGCTGGCGCGCCACCTCGCCCAGGACGGGATGGAGGATGCCGCCATCTGGGCCACCCGGGCCCCTGGGCTCTGCGCCGCGGCGCATCCCGCGGCCCAGCCGAAAGAGGCGCTGGACGGCTGGTGGCATTTCTTCGGGCTGCTGCGAGGCGAGGCGGAACTGGTCGAGGATCGGGCCGAGGCGCAAAGGCTGCTGGTGGAGACCAACGACCCGGCGGCGCAGCAACGCCTGATCCGCCTGTCGGAGGCGCTCGCCGCGCTCAGGGGCGGCGATTCCGAGTCCATCCCGGAGGACGGGGCCCTGCGGGGCCCCGCCGGTCCTTCCGGGGCACCGCGTGCGGACACCATAGGGTAGAGGGCATCGCACCTGCACCCCGCCGCGCGGGGCGCAGGGCGCGTCGATGGAGCGGACGGGATGGCGAGCAAGGTCACCGGCGGCACGGATACGGTCGAGACCCGCGACGACGTGGTGGAGGGCGTGCTGCTCGACACCATGACCGCCGCGGTCAAGAAGCTGATCTCCCGCGGCAAGGAGCGGGGCTATGTCACCTACGACGAGATCAACGCCGCCCTGCCGCAGGACCAGGTTTCCTCCGAGCTGATCGAGGACACCCTGGCCAGCCTCAGCGAGACCGGCATCAATGTCGTCGAGGGCGAGGAGAGCGACGAGGGGAGGCGTCGGCCGGCGCCAAGCCGGCCGCCGAAGACAAGGAAGAGAAGGACGAGGAGGAGGCGGGCGGCAACGTCGACGAGGAAAGCCTCGGCCGCACCGACGACCCGGTCCGGATGTACCTGCGCGAAATGGGCAGCGTCGAGCTGCTGTCGCGCGAGGGCGAGATCGCCATCGCCAAGCGGATCGAGGCGGGGCGGGACATGATGATCGGCGGTCTCTGCGAGAGCCCGCAGACCTTCAAGGCGATCATCGCCTGGCATGAGGCGGTGAAGGAAGGCCGCATGCTGCTGCGCGACGTGATCGACCTGGAGGCGACGCATAGCGCCGACAGCCCGGACGTCCCGCCGCCCGACGCCAACGAGGAGTTCGAGGAAGGCGAGGAGGGCGAGGGGCTCGGCCTGTCGCTCTCGGCGCTCGAGGAGAAGCTGAAGCCCGAGGCACTCGCCGCCTTCGAGGCGATCGAGGGCGCCTATTCCCGGCTGCAGAAGCTGCAGAACAAGCGGATGGAGGCTTATACCGCGGGCGAAGACCTGCAGGGCCGCTCCGAGAAGACCTACGAGAAGACCCGGGCCGAGCTGGTGGCGCTGGTGCAGAAGGTGCACCTGCACAACAACCGGATTGAGGAACTGGTCGAGCAGCTCAAGCACCTCAACCGGAAGCTGACCGCGCTGGAGGGGCAGGTGCTCCGCATGGCCGAGGCCAGCAAGGTGAAGCGGGAGGAGTTCCTGCAGACCTGGCGCGGCAGCGAACTGGACCCGGCCTGGTTCGAGCGGCTGGGCAAGCAGACCCACAAGTCCTGGAAGACCTTCGTCGCCCGGTCGCGCGACGACGTGGAATCGGTCCGCGCGCAGATGGCGAGCATCGCCAACGACACCAACCTGCCGATCGCCGAGTTCCGCCGTGTCTACGCCACCGTCCTCGCGCGGCGAGCGCGACATGACGCAGGCGAAGAAGGAGATGATCGAGGCGAACCTGCGCCTGGTGATCTCGATTGCCAAGAAATACACCAATCGCGGCCTGCAGTTCCTCGACCTGATCCAGGAAGGCAACATCGGCCTGATGAAGGCGGTCGATAAGTTCGAGTATCGCCGCGGCTACAAGTTCAGCACCTATGCCACCTGGTGGATCCGCCAGGCGATCACCCGTTCCATCGCCGACCAGGCGCGGACCATCCGCATCCCGGTCCACATGATCGAGACGATCAACAAGCTGGTCCGCACCAGCCGGCAGATGCTGCACGAGATCGGCCGCGAGCCGACGCCGGAGGAACTGGCGGAGAAGCTCGGCATGCCGCTCGAGAAGGTGCGCAAGGTCCTGAAGATCGCCAAGGAGCCGATCAGCCTCGAGACGCCGATCGGCGACGAGGAGGACAGCCATCTCGGCGATTTCATCGAGGACAAGGCGGCGATCATCCCGCTCGATGCCGCCATCCAGTCCAACCTGCGCGAGGCGACGACGCGGGTTCTGTCCAGCCTGACCCCGCGCGAGGAGCGGGTTCTCCGCATGCGCTTCGGCATCGGCATGAACACCGACCACACGCTGGAGGAGGTCGGCCAGCAGTTCAACGTCACCCGCGAGCGCATCCGGCAGATCGAGGCGAAGGCGCTGCGCAAGCTGAAGCACCCGAGCCGCAGCCGCAAGCTGCGCAGCTTCCTGGACAACTGAGCGCCGTGGCGGCAGGCGGCGACCGGCGATGAGCCTGAAGGGCGAGACCGTCATCCCGGTCGCGGTCGACGTGACCTTCCTGCGCATGGACCAGCCGCCGGGGCTGGGCGGGCCGCGGCTGCCCGTCGCGGCCGGCGTGGTGCAGGCGCGGCGCTGCAGCGTCGGTTTCTATCGCTACCTGTACCATACGGTCGGCCAGGATTATTGCTGGTGGCTACGGCGGACGCTGCCCGATGCCGAGCTTGCCGGCATCCTGAACGATTCCGGCGTGTCCATCCATGTCCTCTACCAGGATGGCGAGCCGGCCGGCTTCTACGAACTCGACCGGCGCAACAGGCCCTTCACCAATCTCGGTTATTTCGGCTTGATGCCGCATGCCATCGGGCATGGGCTGGGGCCGGCCTTCCTGCGCCATGCGGTCGACACCGCCTGGGCCGAGCACCCGCGCGGCCTGACGGTGAACACCTGCACCGCCGACCACCCGCGCGCCCTGCCCAATTACTTGGCGACCGGCTTCGCCCGGCTCCGCACGGTGCGGGAGGTCTGGCAGGTGCCGGCCCGACTCGGCCTGCCGATTCCCGAACGGCTGCGCCATCGCTAAGGCTCCAGGCGGGCGGCACCGTCGGCTGGACCGCGCGCCGCAGGAAGGCCTGAGGCGGGCTGCGGCCCTGTTGCCAACAGGATTCCTGATCCAGGGCGAGGACGGTCGCCGGATCGCAACCACGCGATCCCGGGCGAATGACGTTGTGTCCCGACGCGTTCGGGCGCATGGTGCGATCGTCAACCCGTCTGGTTCGGCCTGTTTCGTCAGCTCATGCTTGAGCCCCGAGCCTGGTTACGTCCCGCAATGGCAGATTGGCCTGTCCCGCGACGTGCGCGGGCCGGAACGTATGCTTGATGGATATACAATATGACTACCGGCACTGTTAAGTGGTTCAATGCCACCAAGGGCTACGGCTTCATCCAGCCTTCGGACGGGACCGCTGACGTTTTCGTGCACATCTCCGACGTCCAGCGCGCCGGCCTCCAGGGCCTGAACGATGGCCAGAAGGTCACCTTCGACGTGCAGCGCGGCAAGGAAGGCAAGCTCTCCGCCGGTAATCTCCAACTCGACTGAGGTCGCGCTGCCGTCCGGGGCCGGCTGCGGCTCCGGGCGCTCTCCACCTGCCCATCCCGCAGCCGCAAGGCAGGAGGACCACGATGTCACCCCATCGCTTCAATGTCGGGCAGAAGGTGGAATTCGTTCCCCATCGCTTCGATGGCAATGTCCCCCGCGGACTCTACACGGTGCGGTGCGGCAGCTTCGGGACCGGACAACGACCGCGAATACCGGGTGAAGCATCAGCAGGATGGGCATGAACGCGTGGTGCTGGAAAGCCAGCTCCGCAGCGGCTCGACCGGCGTTTTTTCCTGATAGGGCGGCCAGCGTGGCGAGACGACCGAATTACGGCCAGCAGCGGGCCGAGATCAATCGCGGCAAGCAGACGAAGCAGGCCGAGAAGCAACGCGAGCGTGAGGAAGCGGTCGCCCGTCGGAAGCAGGAGCGTGAGGGCGGAGCAGTGCCCGCGCCGTCCACCGACGAGGGGAAGGCCGAGGCCTGACACCGCCACCACGCCTCGCGGCGTGACTGGCGTCCCGGGAATGGCTGGCCCGGCCGACTTTGCCGCAGCCCTCCCGTCCGGTCCGGCCCGCAGGCCGGATGCGGTGAAGACCAGCGTAGGACAGGGTCCCGTTCCACGAAGGGCGTGGGACGGAATATGAGATAATGGAATAGCGACAATGGCTACCGGCACCGTGAAGTGGTTCAACGCAACCAAGGGCTTCGGCTTCATCCAGCCCGATACGGGCGGCGCGGACGTGTTCGTCCACATCAGCGCGCTCGAGCGGGCCAACCCGCCGATCCGTGCGCTGAACGAGGGCCAGAAGGTCAGCTTCGACCTCGAGAACGACCCCCGCAAGGGCAAGGTTTCGGCCGGCAACCTGAAGCTGGCCTGATCGGCGGATCTCGCCGGGGCCGGCCATCCACGCCGCGCACCGGCGACGACCATCGAAAGTTTGGGACCCGGTGCCGCTCGCGGCGCCGGGTTTTTTCAATGATGGGGGCACCGCATGGCCAAGCGACGCGACGACGGCAAGTGGGCGTTCTTCGACGTCCACTATGCCGATGGCAGCCGGACCTCGAACCGCAGGGTGCCCACCGACATCCTCGGCGGACTCGATGGCGACGACCCGGCCCGCACCGAGATCGAGGCGCAGGACCAGCGCATCGCCGATGCCTCCGGCAAGCCGCGGCGGCTCATCGCCACGCTGCGCCGGGCCGTGCCGGCCTGACTGGCTGCAGCCATGAAAAGGCCGGCGGGTTGCCCCGCCGGCCTTGTCCTCTGCGGCTGCCGCCGATCAGCCGCTATGCGCCAGGATCGCCAGCAGCAGCAGGGCCACGATGTTGGTGATCTTGATCATCGGGTTCACCGCCGGCCCGGCGGTGTCCTTGTAGGGGTCGCCCACCGTGTCGCCGGTCACCGCGGCCTTGTGGGCCTCGGACCCCTTGCCGCCGTGGTGGCCTTCCTCGATGTATTTCTTGGCATTGTCCCACGCGCCACCGCCGGTGGTCATCGACACCGCGACGAAGAAGCCGTTGACGATGACGCCGAGCAGCATGGCGCCCAGCGCCTCGAAGCCCGCGGCGCGGCCGGCGATGCTGCTGATGCCGAAATAGATCACCAGCGGCGAGAGCACCGGCAGCAGCGAGGGGATCATCATCTCCTTGATCGCCGCCTTGGTCAGGATGTCCACGGCCCGGCCGTAATCCGGCCGGTCGCGGCCTTCCATGATGCCGGGCTTCTCGCGGAACTGCCGCCGCACCTCCTCCACCACGCTCATCGCCGCGCGGCCGACCGCCGTCATCGCCATGCCGCCGAACAGGTAGGGCAGGGCGCCGCCGAACAGCAGGCCGACGACGACGTAGGGGGAGGACAGGCTGAAGCTCAGCGCGCCGATGCCCTTGAAGTAGGGATAGGCGTCGCTGTTCGCGGCGAAGAAGGTCAGGTCCTGGGTATAGGCGGCGAAGAGCACCAGCGCGCCGAGGCCGGCCGAGCCGATCGCGTAGCCCTTGGTGACCGCCTTCGTGGTGTTGCCCACCGCGTCCAGCGCATCCGTGGTGACCCGGATCTCCTTCGGCAGGCCGGCCATCTCGGCGATGCCGCCGGCATTGTCGGTGACCGGGCCGAAGGCGTCGAGCGCCACGACCACGCCGGCCAGCGCCAGCATGGTGGTGACCGCGATGGCGATGCCGTAGAGACCGGCCAGACTGTAGCTGAACAGCACGCCGCCGATGATGATCAGCGCCGGAATGGCGGTGCTCTCCATGCTGACGGCGATGCCGCGGATCACGTTGGTGCCGTGGCCGGTCACCGAGCTTTCGGCGATCGCCTGCACCGGGCGGAAATTGGTGCCCGTGTAGTACTCGGTCACCACGATGATCAGCCCGGTCACCGCCAGCCCGACCACGCCGCAGAGGAAGAGCGAGAAGGCGTTGAAGGTGGCGCCGGCGGCGGTGATGCTGCCGCTGCCGAAGACCAGGTAGGTCAGCGGCAGGAGCGCGACCAGCGACAGCACCCCGGTGACGATGAAGCCGCGGTACATAGCGCCCATGATCGAGTTGTTGGCGGGCAGCTTGACGAAATAGGTGCCGACGATCGAGGTGACGACGCAGACCGCGCCGATCGCCAGCGGGTAGAGCATGCCGAGCGCGAGCGAGCCGGCCGGGAAGGCGATGGCGGCCAGCACCATGGTGGCGACCATGGTCACCGCATAGGTCTCGAAGAGATCGGCCGCCATGCCGGCGCAGTCGCCGACATTGTCGCCCACATTGTCGGCGATGGTGGCGGGGTTGCGGGGGTCGTCCTCGGGGATGCCGGCTTCGACCTTGCCGACCATGTCGCCGCCGACATCGGCGCCCTTGGTGAAGATGCCACCCCCGAGCCGGGCGAAGATCGAGATGAGCGAGGCGCCGAAGCCGAGCGCGACGAGGCTGTCGATGACCACGCGGTCATTCGCCGCCAGGCCGGCGATCTGGGTCAGGACGAAGAAGTAGACCGCGACGCCGAGCAGCGCGAGGCCGGCGACCAGCAGGCCGGTGATGGCGCCCGACTTGAAGGCGACGTCGAGCCCCGCGGCCAGCGACTGGGTGGAGGCCTGCGCCGTGCGGACATTGGCGCGCACCGAGACGTTCATCCCGATAAACCCGGCCGCGCCGGACAGGACGGCGCCGATCAGGAAGCCGATCGCGACCGGGATGCCGAGCGTGACCACCACCAGCACCAGCAGCACCACGCCGACGATGCCGATCGTCGTGTATTGCCGCCTGAGATAGGCCGAGGCGCCTTCCTGGATGGCCGCGGCGATCTCCTGCATGCGGGCGCTGCCCGCGTCGAGCGCCATGACCTGCTTCGCCGTGACCACGCCGTAGGCGATAGAGAGCGCCCCCAGCACGATCACCAGCAACAGTGAAATCGTCATCAAAGTCGCAACCCCCCTTGTTTTTCCGCGCCCGGAGGCGCGCCCGAGGCCAGCCTCGGACGCGCCGCGCCTGCGCGGGCGGCCAAGGCTATGCTGGCCTTTGGCACGGGCGCAACGGTGACGCCGGGACGCAATCGCGACACCCGCCCGGCATCTTGCTGCCGCCATGATCGCCGACCACCATGGCGGCTTCCACGAAGGAGAGGACGCGGTATGACGAGACGGCGAGGCCTCCTGGTCGCGACCGCCCTGCTGGCCGCCGGCACCGCATCGCCGGGCATCATGCGCGGCGCCAGCGCGCAGCAGGCTGCGGCGCCCGAGCTGCTGGAAAAGCGGGTCTTCGAGGCCGGAGCCTTCCAGACCCGCGGCGGCGCGACCATCCCCAACACCCGCATCGGCTACCAGACCATGGGCAGGCTGAATGCCGCGGGGGACAACGCCGTCCTGATCTGCCACTTCTTCAGCGGCAACAGCCATGCATTCGGCCGCCTCTCGGCCACCGGTCCGGCTGGCTACTGGGACTCCATCATCGGCCCGGGCAAGGCGATCGACACCGACCGGTACTTCGTCGTCTCGGCCGACACGCTGGTCAACGTCAACGTGCCGGACGCCAATACCGTGACGACAGGCCCGGCCAGCATCAACCCGGATACCGGCCGGCCCTGGGGCATGGCCTTTCCCGTCATCGCCATGGCGCGACTTCGTCGAGGTGCAGAAGCGGCTGCTCGACAGCCTCGGGGTGAAGCGCCTGGCGCTGGTCGCCGGCCCGTCCAATGGCGGGCTGCAGACCATCGAATGGGCCGCCGCCTATCCGGACTTCGTCCAGCGCGCCATGCCGGTGATCGCCGCCGAGATCGATGCCTGGATGCAGGGCTGGCTTAACATCTGGGAGGCGCCCATCCGCCTCGACCCGAATTGGCGGGAGGGCGACTACTACGCGCTCGGCCGCGAGCCGCCGCTGCGCGGCCTGGCCGAGGCCTGGAAGGTCGTCACGCTGCAGGCCCGCGACCGGCTCTGGGCCAAGCAGTACGACCGCAAGCTGCCGGAAGGCCAGGATCCGGCGCGGCGCATCGGCGACCGCTTCGCCATCGAGAAATGGCTGGATGACGCGGCGGCCGCGCGGGCGAAGACCTCGGACGCCAATTCCTTCCTCTACATGGTGCGGGCCAACCAGCTTTTCCTGAACGACTACCCGAACCTCGCCGCGGCGATGGAAGGCGCGACGAAGCGCTGGCTGGTGATCCCGTCGCCGACCGACCGCGTCTTCGTCCATGACGGCGCGCAGGAGTTCATCGAGGTGCTGCGCAAGGCCGGCAAGTCCGTGGCGACGGCCGAGGTGACCGGGCCGCTCGGCCATCTCAACGGCGTCGTCGGGATGGCCCCGCTCGGCGACCGCATCCGCGGCTTCCTCGCCGAATAGGCCGGCAGCGGCCGGTCACGCCAGCGGCGTGGCCTGACCAGCCTGCTGGCCGTCGCGGCAGGCCCGGCCCGGTGCCGTGCCTGGCGCGACGCGTGCCAGCGCCTCGGCCAGTTCGGTCATGGCAAAGGGCTTCAGCAGCAGCGCGGTCGCTCCGGCGCCGGAGGCGGCAAGCAGCCGCGCCCCGTCTGGCGGCAGCCAGCCGGTCATCATGACGACCGGTAGGTCGGGCCGCTCCGCCCGCAGCAGCGCAATCAGTTGCAGTCCCGAAAGCCGGGGCATGGCCAGGTCGGTGACCAGGACGTCGCAGGGCAGGGCCGCCGCCAGGCCGAGTGCCGCCTCGCCATCCGCCGCATGCACCACGCTGTGCCCCATTTCCGCCAGCGCGTCGCCGACCACCAGCGCCGCAAGCGCCTCGTCCTCGGCCAGCAGGATCCGCAGGCCCTCGCCGCGATGCGCCATGCGATCCTCCCCAGGGCCGCCCCCTGCCACTCACCCGGACAGGTATGGACCAAGCAGGGTGGAATCGGAACGGTTCGCCGGTCGAACCCCTGTCACGCTTCTGCGAAGGTTGAATGTCACGCCGGATGATTGCCGATGGCGATAAAGCGCGGAAGCCTGCCCTGCTCCAGCGACCGGGGCTGCGGCGCCACGTCAGGGCAGGTCGGCGCCGGCGGCGCCCGGTCCCAGGCGGCGATCGCCGACAGGTAGGCAGCGGCGGATGCCTCCAGGCCATGCCCCTGCCGCAATGGGCCCGCGCCGCGGCGCCCCGTGCTACGAGGCTGGCGGTGTCGCGCAGCAGGCCGGCGACCAGAGTCGCCAGCCGCGCCGCTGGCTCCGGGCCGGGCGCCAGCTTCGCCACCACCGCATCCGGGTATTCCGCGGCCGGCCCGGTCGCGTCCACCACCGCGGGCAGGCCCATCCCCAGTGCCCGCACCAGCGCGCCCGAGGTCTCGCCGGCCTGCGGATGGCGCAGGTTGACCAGCAGGTCGGCGGCGCGGGCATAGGGCAGGAAGGCGTCCTCCGGCAGCCAGCCGGTGACCCGCACCCGGTCCTGCAGCCCGAGCCTGCCGATGAGCCCGGCAAGGTCCAGCCCGGGATCCGGCGCCCCGGCGATCACGTGCAGCAGGTCCGGGAACTCGCCCGCGAGCCGCGCCACCGTCGCCAGCACCAGGTCGATCCGCTTGGCCGGCGTCGCATGTCCGAGCGAGAGCAGGATCGGTCCCCGTGCCGGCAGGCCGAGGCCGCGGCGCGCCGCGGCCCGGTCCAGCCCGTCGAGCGCCGCAACCGCCGGCGAGAGGTGGTGCGGCACGACGCGCAGCGGCGGCCCGCCCCGGCGCTGCACCCGGGCGGCGGCGAAGCGGCTATGCAGGATGACGCCCTGCGCCCGGTCGAGGACCTGGCAGTGCAGCGGCAGCAGGAAGCGCAGGGCCGGGTCGAACGGCCCCTTGGCCCGCAGCCGCGCCACTTGTCGCCCGGCCGCGCCATGCTCGGCGAAGAGCGCCGCCTCGTAGCCCGCCGGATTGCCGCGGCCAAGGGTCAGCGCCTCCACCAGGTGGTGCAGCACCGGGTCGTGCAGGGTAACGATTCTCGGGCGGTGCAGCGCCGCCACGAAGCCATGTGCCTGGTCGAGGCCGTTGCCGACCTGGTACAGATGCGCCCAGCCCCGCAGCGCCGGGCGGCGCCGGTAGTCGAGCACGGAGACGACCTCGACGCCCGCCAGCGGCACGATGTCCTGGTGCCGGGCGACCACCGCGACCACGGGCAGGGCAGCCGCCAGCACCGGCAGGGAGCTCGGCGGCATAGCCGGCGATGCCCGACCGCGTGGGCGGCAGCGGGGTGAAGACGACGAGGCCCGGGGGAAGACGGCTCAAGGGGAGGCGGCCGGAGGTCACCCGCCCCGCCGGGCCTCGAGCGCGAGGAGGCGGGCTTCCATCGCCCGCAGCCGCTGCTCCATCCTGGCCTCGGCCGCCGCTACCAGGTCGCCGGCATAGTCCACGACGAGGCGCGAGATGGACTGCACCGCGGCGTCCCGCGCCGCCGCAGCCTCCGCGCCCGGCAGGCCCGGCAACGCGTCCAGCCGCTCGGTCACCTCGCGCCGCAGCGCGTTCATCTCGAAATGCAGGCCCGCATCGCGCGCCTCGATCAGCTCGGCGGCCAAGCCGGCACTGCCCAGCAGCCCGACCGCCTCCTGCAGCCGCGCCAGCTCCGCCCGCAGCCAGTCGGTCCGCAGCGCGAGGGTGACGGCCAGGGCGCGGGTCGGGCCGGGCGGGATGGCGGGGCCGCTGCCGAACTCGATGCGGGTCCCGTGGCGGGCCGCTTCCGCGGAGACGGAGACTTCCCGCAACGCCTCCAGCCGCCGCTCCGGCCGGCCGGCGACGGCATCCAGGTAGCGCCGGTAGCCGGCCGCATCGGGCCAGCGGCCGAGCAGCGCGAGGTAGAGGTTGACGACGAAGTCGTGGTCCTCGCCGCCGATCAGGTCGGCCGCGTCGAAGGTGCGGCCGGCCGGGCCCTGGGTGTCCATGGGTCTGTCCCTTGCCTGCCAGGGCCGGCCTATTCGGCCGCGAGGCGCGGCGCCGGGGCGGCGGCCGCGGCTTCGGACGGCGGGACGCCGAGGCGCGCATAGAGCGCCTCCAGCCGCGCCGCGTAGCGCTCCGGGCTGAATCGCGCGGCCCGGCGCGGCCCGGCCTCGGCCAGCCGGGCGCGCAGCGCCGGGTCGCGGTCCACCGCCTGGATCGCCTGCACCAGGGCCGAGATGTCGTAGGGATCGACCTGCAGCGCGGCATCCCCCACCACTTCGGGCATCGAGGCGGTGTTGGAGGTGATGACCGGCGTCCCGAGCAGCATGGCTTCCAGCGCCGGCAGGCCGAAGCCTTCGTAGAGCGACGGGAACAGCACCGCGCGGGCGCCGCGGATCAGGTTCACCAGCAGCCGGAAGGGGACATAGTCCAGCATCATGATCCGGTGCCGGGTCCGCAGGATCGAGCCTTCCTGCACCAGGTAGCGCACATGGTCGTCGTAGAGCAGGCGGAGCTCGTCCTCGGACTTCCAGGCCCGCTTGCCGACGATGACCAGCGGTCCCTCGGCGCCGCTGGCCAGGTAGGCCTGGATCATCCGGCCGACATTCTTCTTCGGCTCGATCGCGCCGAAGAACAGCCAGTAATTCCCGGCCTGCAGCCCGAAGCTGCCGTCGATCTCGGCCCGCACCTGCTCCATCGGCAGCTCGCGCAGCCGGCGCGGGATGTCGACCGCCTGGTAGGTGTTGGTGACCCGCTCCTCCGGCACGCCGAGCAGCGAGACGATGTCCCGCTTCGAGGCCTCGGAGACGGTGACGATATGGTCCGCCCGCCGGCCGAGCATGCGGTTCAGCCGGAAGTACCGCCGCTTGTTGTCGAGCGTGGTGTAGGGCAGCCGCAGCGGCACCAGGTCGTGCATGGTGTAGATGTTGCGGGCGCCGCGGACGCGCAGCGCCAGCGGATAGGTCCAGTGCATCAGCTTCGGCTGGGCCGGGACCTTCACCGCCAGCCGGCCGCTGAAGAAGCGCTGGTGGGCGGCGGCCTGCTGGAACAGGTCCTGGGTGTTCCATATCTCGTCGAAATGGGGCAACCGGTCGCGGAAGGTCGCGGTGACCACCTTGCCCGTGATCGGCACCGGCACCGCCAGCTTGCCGAATGGGGCGCGCAGCATCCGCTTGGCGCGGCGCAGCGCCACCAGCCATTTCGGCGGATCGCCGACCCGTTCGTCGAAGAAGGCGATCTCCCGGATCAGCGACACGGGGAGGGGGAGGCGCGGGTGCCGTAGAGCACCCCGACCTGATGCCCCAGGCGCTCCAGCGCGAAGCTCAGGTTGCGGGCATAGGTCGCGACGCCGGTGCCCTGGTTCAGCGCAAGATTGTAGCCATCCAGGAAGACGCGTGACGGCTGGGTCATGCCTGGACCTCCGTGGCCCCGGGGGCGCCGCCGGGATGGCCGGTCGCCGGGACGTGACGCCCCCTAGGGCGGTCGTTCACGACTTGGCAAGATGTGGCATGCGGATATCGCCTTTCGCGCGATAAACGGGTTATCCTTATCGCGTTCGTGATGCAGGATCCCAAAGTGGCCCATACCACCGAACCACTCACCGTCCTGGCTGCCGAGGGCGCGACCCTGGGCCGGCTGTCGCGCGGCCAGGTGGCGCTGCGGCTGGTCGACATGTCCATGCTCATGCTGCGGGCCGCCGCCATCCTGGTGCTCCTGTCGCCCCTTCTGGGCATCGCCATCCTGCTCGGCTGATCTTCATGGAGGGTTAAGGGCTCTCCACCGCGGCCGCGCCACCCGGTCCACAGGCCGGGCGTTTTGCGGCAGATTGCCATCCGAGATGACGAACCCCCAGGATCTGCGGATGGACATGCACTCCCAGGAGACCGGCCCGGATGGCGGCCCGACCGAGGCCGACCGGCTGCTCCGGGACGGCGACCGGCTGCGCGACCGCCGCGACTGGGCCGATGCCGCCGAGGCCTATGGGCAATACCTCCGGCTGCGGCCCGAGGATGGCGCGATCTGGGTCCAGTACGGCCACTCCCTGAAGGAATCCGGCGACCCCGAGGGCGCGCTGCTCTGCTACCGGGAGGCGGAGAAGCTGCAGCCTCGCGACAGCGACCTGCAGCTGCAGATCGGCCATGCGCTGAAGCTGCTCGGCCGGGCCGAGGAGGCGCTCGGCGCCTATGCCATGGCGCTCAACCTCGACCCCGGCAATGTCGATGCCCGGCGAGAGCTGCTGGGCGACGCGGCCTTGGCCGCGCCGCCGCCTGCCCCCCGGCCGCGGCGGCGCCGGTCGTGGCCGCCCCGCCCGGGACGCAAGTGGCCGCCGTGACCGGCGCGCCGCTGGTCTTCGACGCCTCCGACCTGCTCGACTACTTCCGCCACAACCGGGCGCCGACCGGCATCCAGCGGGTCCAGCTGAACATCATCCGCGAGGCGCTGCAGGGCGCCGCCGGCCAGCTCGTCTCGGTCGCCGCCTTCGACCCGGCCAGCGGCGCCTGGAAGGCGGTGCCGGCGGCGCTCTTCCTCGACCTCGCCCGGCTCTCCGCCACCGCGACCGAGACGGCGGAGCCCGACTGGGCCGCCGCAGTCGCCGCGATGGGGCAGGCCCTCGGGGCCGGCCCGGCGCTCGACTTCGCCGCCGGCGGCGCGCTGGTCAATCTCGGCACCTCCTGGTGGATCCCCGACTACCTGCGCCGGGTGCGGGAGGCCAAGGCGCGGCACGGCATCCGCTACATCCCCTTCCTGCACGACTGCATCCCGCTGCTGGTGCCGGAGCATTGCGCCGAGGGGCTGGTCGGCGAATTCGCCCGCTGGTTCGCCGGGCTCTGCCTGCATGCGGATGCGGTGCTGGCCGATCCCGACTGCACCCGGGCCGATTTCGAGCGGCTGCGGCAGGCCGTACTGCCCGGCACCGCGATCCCCTGCCGCACCGTGCCGCTGGACGGCCGGCCGGACGAGGTCGCGCCCGGTCCGCTGCCGGCGGCGCTGCGCGACGGGCGCCGCTTCGTGCTCTCGGTCGGCACCATCGAATCGCGCAAGAACCACCTGCTGGTGTTCCAGGCCTGGCTCACCCTGGTGCGCCGGCACGGGGCCGAGGCGGTGCCGGACCTGGTCTGCGTCGGCAAGCTGGGCTGGCTGGCGGAGGAGGCTCTGCGGCTGCATGCCCGCGCCCCGATCCTGCGCGCCAAGGTCCACCCTGCTGCACGACGTGCCGGACACGGTCCTGGCCGCGCTCTACCGCGGCTGCCTCTTCACCCTCTACAACAGCTTCTACGAGGGCTGGGGCCTGCCGGTCACCGAGAGCCTGGCGCATGGCAAGGTGCCGCTGCTACCGGAGCATTCGGGCCTGCGCGAATCGGGCGCGGTGGGGGCGTCTTCTTCGCTCCGAACAGCGAGCCCGACCTCGTGGCGCAAGCTTTGGCGGCTGAGCAGCGATGCCGGCCACCGGGCGGCGCTCGAGGCGGGGATCGCCGAGCGGCTGCGGCTGCGGAGCTGGGCGGAGATCGCCGCGCAGGTGGTGCGTGAGGCCGCCGCGGCCGAGGCGCCCGGCCTGCCGGCGCCGCTCGCCCGGCTGCCTCTACCGCTCGGGCGGGCGCATCCGCTCGGCCTGCTGCCGGGGCCGGAGCCGGAGCCCGCCATGGCGGTCGCCGATGCGCTGCGCGAGGGCTCCGGCTGGTCGGCGGCCGAGCCCTGGGGCGCCTGGGCCAGGCCGGGCGATAGCCGGCTGCGGCTGCCCCTGCCGGCCGAGGCGGCCGGCACGGCGCTGCGCGTGTACCTGGAGATCCAGGCGCCGGCCGAGCCTGCGGTCTTCCTGCTGCGCGCCGGGCGCGAAGGCGGCCCGGCGCCGGTGGCGCTGCGGCAGGAGACGGGCGCGGCGGAGCGGCTCTTTGCCATGCTGACCGTACCGGCCGGCGGGGCGGGGGATCTGGTGGTCGCGATCGACAGCGCCTATGCGGCGGCGATCGGCGCGGCACAGGTCGGCCTCTGCAGCCTGATGGTCTGCCGCGCCGACGACCATGCGGCGCGGCTGGACTACCTGGAAAGCCGGGCGCTGGCCCGGCTGCCCTGAACGGGGCGGCCCCGCGCTACAGGAAGATCCGGGTCGCCACCGCGATCTGGTAGATCAGCCCGAGCAGGTCGCTGCCGATCTGGAAGACCTTGGGGTCGAGCTTCGGCAGCACGATCAGCTCGTCGCCCGGCCGCGGCAGCTCGGCCGGGTCGAGCACCAGCTCGCCGCTCGGCCGCCGGATCATCAGCGAGCCATCGTTGCCGCGCGGCGAATAGCCGCCGGCGGCCCTGACGTAGTCGGCCAGCTTCATCTCCGGCCGCCAGACCACGGCGCGCGGCGCCGTCACCTCGCCGGCCACCAGCACGGTCTGCGACTTCTCGGGGATGACGATGACGTCGCCATCCTCGAGCCGCACCGGGGCGCAGTGGCCGGCATTGTCGACCACGACCAGCCGGCCCTCCGGCTGGGTGCGGCGGGCGCGCTGGATGTAGGAGGAGACGAGGTTGGCCTCCGAGGCGCGGATCGCCGCCACGCCGGTGGTCGGCGAGACCGCGAGGAAGAGCTGCCGCTCCAGCCGGTCCAGCGCCTCGTCGATGGCCCGGCGCTGCTGCTGCGCGACGGAAGGCCGCAGCAGGAAGACCTGACCGCGTATCGGCCAGCACCGGGTCCACGGCGACATAGTCGAGCAGCTGGCAGAGCTGCGCGTCGCGGTCGGCGACCAGCACCGAGGGACCGATCCGGCTGCCCTCGACCGTCACCCGCACCGTGCGGGCCGGGCTGTCGGTGATGAAGGTGACGGTGTCCTGGTCCTGCAGCGTCAGGCCGGGCAGCTCCGCCAGCGTCGCGTAGCGCGAGAAGGGCTGGCCGCCGCGGGTGCCCTTGACCACCGCATTGGTCGCCGAGGGCAGGGGCCGGGCGTAGTCCAGCAGCTCCCGTCCGGTCATGGCCCGGCCGGGCACCTCGAACATGTAGTTGTTGCGCACCGCGCCGTCGGCGCCGACCACGGCGCGCTGGCGGGCGACCACCAGGGTGTCGCCCTCCTGCAGGCGGATCTGCGGCAGCCTTCCCTCGATCAGGAAGCGGTAGAGATCGACATTGGCGACGGTGCGGCCGCCACGCTGCACGGTGATCTCACGGTAGGAGCCGCGGCCGGGATCGACGCCGCCGGCGCGGACCAGGAAGTCCACCACGCTGTCGGCCGCCGAGCCGGCGAAGCGGCCGGGCGTGCGGACGAAGCCGGTGACGAAGACGCCGATGCGCTGGGTGGAGAGCAGCACGGCGTAGACCTGCACCTGGTTGGTGTAGACCTTCTGCACCTCGGCCTCGACCGTCCTGCTGCAGGTCGCCGGCGCGGGTGCCGGCGACGCGGATGGGGCCGATATTCGGCAGGAAGAGCATGCCGGAGGGATCGACCTGGCCGACCACCTCGGCCTCGACCGCGCCCCAGACCCGGACCGAGACGCGGTCGCCGGGGACGATGACGTAGTTCGGGTTGGGCGCATCGCTGACCGCGGTGGCCTCGCGGGTGAAGAGCGAGGCGCCGAAGACCGCCGTGGCGCCGGCGACACGGCTGCCGTCGCCGAGCGGGCCGACCGCGACCGGGCCGCCTTCCGACTGCGTCTCGGTCCCGGTGCGGTTCAGCACGCGGTCCGGCCTCGACCAGGTTGGGCAGCGTCTGCACCGGCCCCTGGCTGGCGCCAACGGGCGTCGCCTGGCGCAGGTTGAGCAGTTGCTGCGCCTGCTGCTGCTGCACGGCCTGGATCGGACTTTGCGCCAGCGCGTCGCCGGCCGAGAGAAGGCCGGCGAGTGCGAGCGAGGCGAGCTTACGACGCATGTTCGCGCATTCCCGCGATGAGCAGCCAGGCCAGCCCATAGGCCACGGACAGGCAGGCGAAGATGTAGAGGATGGACAAGGTGGCCTTCGGGTAGCGGGCGTATTCGGCGAGATTAGGCTCGACCACCCGCAGCAGGAAGATCTGCTGCCGCAGCGCGTCGCCGCGCGCCCGCTCGAGCGAGGCGGTGGCGGAGGCGAGCTGCGCCCGGGCGAGCTCCTGCTCGACGCCGAGGCGCTCGAACTCGCCGACCTGCTGCGAGACGCCGTCGCTGCTGTCGCCCAGCCGGCGGCGCTCCTCGGCGATCTGGCCGACCAGGCCCTCGGCGCGGCCTGCGCAGCTGCAGCAGCCGGGGTTGTCGGCGCGGGCGAAGCGCTGCGCCTCGGCCAGCTCGGCCCGCGCCTGGGCCAGCGCGCCTTCCAGCTTGCCGATGGTCTCCAGCGAATAGCCGGCCGAGCGGGTTGGGTCGACCGCGCGGGCCCGCTCGCGGAAGCCGGCGACCGCGAGCTGGGCGGCGGCCAGCCGCGCCTCGGCCCGCGCCACTCTCGTCCCGCGCGACGCGCAGCCCGTCCTCCTGCAGCCGGCGGTTCAGGATGTTGACCAGCTTCTCCCGACAGGGAGAGGAGGTTCTGGGCGATGGCCTGGCTGTCCTCCGCCCGGAAGCTGCGGACCCGCAGTGCGGTGATGCCGCTGGTGGTGTCGTATTCCGCCGAGGCCATGCGGCGGAAGTAGTCGAGCAGCCGCTCGGCCCGGGGCGCCTCCCACCACAGCCGGGCGATGGGATCGGCCTCCGGCCGGCGGAACATCTCGACCAGCGGCAGGCGCTGGCGCAGCGCGGCGACCGCGTCGTGCGACTGCAGGTAGTCCCGCACGCCCATGGCGTCCTCGGAGGCCGGCTTGAAGCCGGCGCTCTGCGCCATCTCCGCCATCGCGCCCATGCCGCCGCCACCGCCGCCCGAGCGGCCGCGGATGAGGAAGCGGGCCTCCGACTCGGACTGCGGCGCGGCGATGCCGAACAGGTAGACCGCGGCCAGCAGGGTCGGCAGCAGCACCGTCACCGAGAAGCTGTTGCGCTTCAAGAAGCGGCGCAGCCGCGCTGCAAGGCCCGGCATCGCCACCGGGCCCGACCAGCCGGCCGGGTCGAGTGCGGCGTCAGCCAGCCTGGTAGACGGCGATTGCTTCGTCCAGATCGTCATAGCGGGTCAGCCTACCATCCTGGAGGATTGCTGCGGTCTTGCAGAAGGCCCGCACGGTTTCAGCCTGGTGGGACACCAGCAGCAGGGCGCTGCGGGCGTTGAGGTCGGCGAGCGCGGCGCGCGCCCGTTCGGCGAAGCGGCTGTCGCCGACCGCGATCGCCTCATCCACCAGGTAGCAGTCGAAATGCACCGCGAGCGACAGCGCGAAGCCAAGGCGCACGATCATGCCGGAGGAGTAGGTCCGCACCGGCATGCGGAAATAGCTGCCGAGATCGGCGCATCCTCGACGAACTCGACCGTCTCCTTGATCGGCCTGGCGTAGATGCGGGCGATGAAGCGGGCGTTGTCGGCGCCGGAGATGCTGTAGTGCATGGCGCCGGCGAAGCCGAGCGGCCAGGAGACGCTCATCCGCCGCTCGATCCTGCCGCTGTTGGGGTGCTCGACCCCGGCGATCAGCCGCAGCAGCGTGGTCTTGCCGGCGCCGTTGCGGCCGAGGATGCCGACCTTCTCGCCGCGGGCGAAGGTGATGTCGACGCCGCGCAGCACCTCCTTCGCCCCGAAATGCGTGCGGTAGCTTTTGTGGACATCCAGCAGGCGGATCATCGCGGGTCAGACGACCAGGTGCCGGCGCGCCTTCCGCAGCGCCGCCATGCCCAGCAGGTGCAGCGCCGCGACCCAGGCCAGGACATAAGGGATGTCGTAGGTGGTCGGCACCTGCGTGCCGTAGAGCCCGTGCCGCACCATCTCGAAGCAATGCACGGTCGGGATGGTAGCGCCGCCGCCTGCAGGTCGCTCGGCAGCCAGAAGACCATGAAGAAGGCGCCGGTCAGCCCCATGAACAGGTAGGTCACCAGATGGGTGAGGCGGTCGAACAGCTCGGTGTAGACGCTGCCGGCGGCGATCAGGAAGGCGATCCCCTGGGCGAGGCCGAGCATCAGCAGCATGCCGAGCACGATCAGCCCCGGCTCCCGCGGCCAGTCGCCGAGCATGGCCCCGAACAGCACGACATAAGCCATGAAGGCCATGCCGACCGCGGCGAATTCCAGCAGGTGGCGCGACAGCATGATGTCGAGCACGGTGACCTGCCGGTGGTAGAGCAGCGACTGGTTGCCGGCGATGCCGACCGGGGCGCGGTTCACGATGCCGCGGAACAGGTAGAAGGGGATGTAGCCGACCACCCAGAAGACGAAGGGGTTGAGCCCGCCCGGCATGCCATGGCCGGAGGCGAGGTGCAGGGCGCCGATCGCCCCGCCGAGCATCATGGGTTCCAGGAACAGCCAGACATAGCCGAGATTGTCGCGGCCGAACCGCGTGCCCATCTCGCGCAGCGTCAGCGCGCCGACCACCCGCATCTGGATCCGGAAGCAGGACCAGAGGCTGGCCTGCGGGCCGACGACATCGCTCACGGCCGTGCCGCGCCGCTTCCCAGCAGCAGCGGCCGCGTGGCGACCCATTGGCCCTCGGACTGGCAGAGCAGGCTGGCCTGGCCGGTGGTGCCGGCGCCGAGGATGACCTCCCGGCAGTCGCGGCCGCTGGCGGCGGCATAGGCGCGCACCACCCGGGCCTGGGTTGTCCGGCCATCGGCCAGCACCACCGTGCCGGCATGGCCGGGCGGCATCGAGCCGACGAACTGGCCGAGCGGGTCCTGCTGCGCCGAGACCGGGACGGGCGCGGCGGCCGGCGTCGCCGCCGGCCGGTCCACACCGCAGCCGGCGAGGAGGAGCAAGGCGCCAAGCAGGGCAAGCGGGGTGGAAGTTTTCAGGGCGGGACGCCCGGAGGCGCCCGAGACGAAAATCATGTGTTCGCAGCCTCCGCCACTTCCTCTACCAAATAGTGAGTGAGGAGCAACCCAATTCCTGTAAACGTTAGGGAACCTTTCTGAATAGCGTGTCGCCGATGACGCAGACTGCGGGCGCGTCCGCGCGCCTGTTCCATGGTGCACGACCGCCTCCCGCTGCCGCGGAGCTTACGCGGCCGAAGCTTGACGCTTTCTTCCCGGAAGGTGGATGGCCCGGCTTCCTGGATGAGGGGCCATTCCGCGCACCGCGCTTCGGCGCCGCCTGGGCGCCCGTCGCGCTGCTCGCCGCCGCGCCGGCCGAGGCGATCCGCGCCGGGCTGGCCGGCGCCGGGCCGGATGCCGAGGCCCGCGATGCCGCGCGGGCGGTAATCGGCGCAGCTGCGCGCGGCGCGGGTCGGCGGGGCGCCGGGGCTGGCCGACCCGGGCCCCGCCGGGCTCGGCCTGCCGGCGGGCCGGGCGGTGCTGCTGCTCGATCCCGGCGACCTAAGCCAGGCCGCCGCCGCGCGCGCCATGCTGGCGGCGCTGGCGGGCCGGCCCGTGCTGGTGGCGCTCGACCCGGATGCGCCGCCCGGCGCCGCGCCGGTGCTGGCGGCGGCGAGCGCGCCCGTGCTGCCGGGGCGCCTCGCGCCCTGGACGCTGCTCGACCTGGCGGCCGAGCTGCACACGCTCTCGCCGGGCATGGCGCTGCTGGCCGGCGCGGCCGGCATCCCGGCGCGGCTCGGCGGCGCCGCCCCCTGGGGCGGCGCGGCGCCGGAGGCCGCCTTCGCCGCGCTGCTGGCCGCGACCTGTTGGGCCGATCCCTTCCGCGACCGGCCCTGGACCGCGGCGGAGGGCATCGCCCAGCTCGAGTGCTGGCGGCTGGCCGAGGCGGCGAACCGCCGGATCGTCGCCTGCACCGGCATGGAATGGTTCAAGCATCGCGTCATGCGGGCGGCGCTGGCCAGCCAGGCCGGGCCGCCGCGCATCGTCCTGCGCGGCTCGACCGCCCTGCGGCTGGCGCGGCGGGCGGGCGGCGATGCCGCGGTATGGGCGGCGGTGATGCCGCCCGACCTGCCGGGGCGCGCGGCCGCGGCAGGGGTCGGGCTGGTGCGGATCGAGGACGGCTTCCTCCGTTCCGTCGGGCTCGGCGTGCAGGGCGCGCGGGCGGCGTCGCTGGTGCTGGACGGCAGCGGCATCCATTACGATCCCTCGACCGAGAGCGAGCTGGAGCGGCTGCTGGCCGAGACGGATTTCGCTCCGGCGCTGCTGGCGCGCGCGGCCCAGCTGCGCGCGGCGATCGTTGCCGCCGGGGTGACCAAGTACAACCTGCCGGGCGAGCGCGCGGCTGCCGGCGCTGCCGCCGGGCCGGCGGGTGATCCTGGTGCCCGGGCAGGTGGAGGACGACGCCGCGGTCCGCCAGGGCGGCAGCCGGCTGCGCGGCAATCTCGACCTGCTGCGCGCCGTGCGGGCAGCCAATCCCGATGCGGTCATCCTGTTCAAGCCGCATCCGGACGTCGAGGCCGGCATGCGGCGCGGCGCGGTGCCCGAGGCCGCGACGCTCGCCGACCATGTGCTGCGGGACCTGCCGATCGGCCCGCTTTATGCCGT
Organism: Dankookia sp. P2; assembly: GCF_050632255.1. Classification (NCBI taxonomy): domain Bacteria; kingdom Pseudomonadati; phylum Pseudomonadota; class Alphaproteobacteria; order Acetobacterales; family Roseomonadaceae; genus Dankookia; species Dankookia sp. P2. The sequence goes on from NZ_CP192581.1 coordinate 5,437,749, forward strand.
GACGAACGAGGTCCATTGCCTATCGAGCCTGACCGGCTTCGAGGCGCTGCTGCGCGGCCTGCGGGTGGTGACCTGGGGCCGGCCCTTCTACGCCGGCTGGGGCCTGACCGAGGACCGCGACCCGCCGCCGCGCCGCGGCCGGGCGCTGTCGCTCGACGCGCTGGTGGCGGGCGCGCTGATCCTGCACCTGCGCTGCATCGACCCGCGGACCGGTCTGCCCTGCCCGCCGGAGCTGCTGGTCGAGCGGCTGGCCGCGGCGCGCGGCGCACCGTTGCAGGGGCCGCGCACGCCGGCGCGGCTGCGGGCGCTGGTCGCGCGCGGATCGAAGGCGATGACGGCATGGTTCGCCGCGCGCTGAGCCGGGTGCGGCAACGTGGCGCCCATCGCGGCAGGCACTGGCACCGGCTTGGGCAAACCGGGCGCGCGGCGGTTCACGTCCGCGCCGCGGACCCTGTGCGGCGGCTGGCAGGGGCAGGGTCGGGATGCTAGCCTCGGCGGGCTGGGGCTTCTGGGGAACGAAGATGGGCTGGTGCTTTCGCGCGGTGCAAGGCGCCGCGGTCGTCGCGTTTTCCTTGGCTGCCGCACCGGCCGGCTGGGCGCAGACTCTGACCATGGGCGTCGGCGCCCCGGTCACCTCGATCGATCCGCACTATCACCAGCTCTCGCCCAACACCGCCGTCGCGCACATGATCTTCAGCGGGCTGACGACGACTGACGGCCACGCCCGCGTCATCCCCGACCTGGCCGAGAGCTGGAAGGCGATCGACGAGACCACCTGGGAGTTCAGGCTGCGGCCTGGCGTGCGCTTCCACAACGGCAGCGAGTTCACTGCCGAGGACGTCGCCTTCACCTTCGCCCGCGTGCCGAACGTGCCGAACTCGCCTTCCTCCTACGCCATCTACACGCGGCCGATCCGCGAGGTGCAGATCGTCGACAGCCATACGCTGCGGTTGAAGACGGCGGTGCCCTACCCGCTGATGCCGACCGATCTGGCGAGCGTCATGATGCTCGACCGCGAGACGCATGCGCAGGCGACGACCGAGGGCTTCAATGCCGGGCCGATGGCGATCGGCACCGGTCCGTTCCGCATGGTAAGCCACCGCAACGGCGACCGCATCGAGTTCGAGCGCAACGACGGCTACTTCGGCGCCAAGCCGGCCTGGGGCCGGGTGAACTACCGCATGATCACCAACGACGCCGCGCGCACCGCGGCGCTGCTGGCGGGCGACGTTGAAATCATCGACCAGGTGCCGACCAGCGACCTGGCGAAGCTGCGCAACGACCAGCGCCTGGCGCTGTCGGAGATCACCGGCCTCAGGCTGATCTATCTCAGCTTCGACCATTCGCGCACCGGACCCACGCCCTTCGTCACCGACAACGACGGCAAGCTGCTGCCGGCCAATCCGCTGAAGGATCCGCGGGTGCGCCGCGCCCTGTCGATGGCCGTCGACCGCAGCGCCATCGTCGAGCGGGTGATGGAGGGGGCGGCGATCCCGGCCGGGCAGTTCCTGCCGGAGGGGTCCTTCTCCTACGTGCCCGACCTGACGCCGACCAAGTTCGACGCCGAGGGCGCGAAGCGGCTGCTGGCCGAGGCTGGCTTTCCGCAGGGCTTCCGCATCACCCTGCACGGGCCGAACGACCGCTACCCGAACGACAGCCGGATCATCCAGGCGATCGGCCAGATGTGGACCCGCGCCGGCGTGCGCACGGCGGTCGAGGCGCAGCCCTGGACCACCTTCGTCGCCCGCGCCGGGCGGCAGGACCTGTCGAGCTTCCTGATCGGCTGGGGCACCTCCTCGGGCGAGGGGTCGAACCCGCTGCGCAACCTGACCGCCACCTTCGACCGCGAGAAGGGCTACGGCGCGTCCAACCGCGGCCGCTATTCCAACCCGGAGATGGACCGCGTGCTGGACCAGGCGATGCGCGAGCTGGACGACGCGAAACGGGAGGCGCTGCTGCAGCAGGCGACGCGGATCGTCTTCGAGGATGTCGGCATCCTGCCGCTGCACATCCAGAAGAACACCTGGGCGATGCGGAAGGGCCTGGCGCATGACCCCCGGGCGGACGAGCTGACCCGGGCGCAGGATGTCCGCCCGGCGGGTGCGGCGAAGTGACCGTCTTCCTGCTCCGCCGGCTGCTGCAGGCGGCCGGCGTCGTGCTGGTGATGTCGCTGCTGGTCTTCCTCGGCGTCTATGCCATCGGCGACCCGGTCGAGATCCTGATCAGCCCCGAGGCCGACCAGATGGAGCGCGAGCGGGCGGTCAAGGCGCTCGGGCTCGACCTGCCGCTCTGGCAGCAATACCTCGTCTTCCTCGGCAATGCCTTGCGCGGCGATCTCGGCCGCAGCTTCGTCTTCAACGAGCCGGCGCTGCGGCTGATCCTCGACCGCATGCCGGCGACGCTCGAGCTCGCCATCGGTGCCACGGTCGCGGCGCTGATCATCGGCCTGCCGCTCGGCCTCTATGCCGGGCTCAGGCCGAACTCGCCGGTCTCGAAGGGAATCCTGGCGGGCAGCATCCTCGGCTTCTCGCTGCCGACCTTCTGGGTCGGGCTGATGCTCATCATGGTCTTCGCCGTCCAGCTCGGCTGGCTGCCCAGCACCGGGCGGGGCGAGACGGTGACCGTCCTCGGCATGCGCTGGTCCTTCCTGACACGCGACGGGCTGGCGCACATGCTGATGCCCGCGCTGAACCTCAGCCTGTTCAAGATCAGCCTCGTCATCCGCCTGACCCGCGCCGGGGTGCGCGAGACCATGCTGATGGACTACGTGAAGTTCGCCCGCGCCAAGGGGCTGTCCCCGGCGCGGATCACCTTCGTCCATGTCTTCAAGAACATCCTGATCCCGGTGGTCACCGTGGTCGGGCTGGAATTCGGCGGCACCATCGCCTTCTCGGTCGTGACGGAAAGCGTCTTCGCCTGGCCAGGGATGGGCAAGCTGATCATCGACAGCATCAACGTGCTGGATCGGCCGGTGATGGTCGCCTACCTCATGATCATCGTGCTGATGTTCATCACCATCAACCTGGTGGTGGACATCACCTATTCGCTGCTCGATCCCCGGGTCCGGCTGGAGGGCAAGTCATGAGCAGCACCACCGCCGGCGCGCCTCCGGCCGCCCTGCCGCCGGCGGCGCGGGTGGAGACGCCCTTCCGCCGCTTCGTCTCGGAATCGCCGCCTCGCGGCTCGCGCTGTTCGGCCTGGCGATGTTCGTCGCCATCGTGCTGCTGGCCGTGCTGGCGCCCCTGATCGCGCCGCAGGACCCCTACGACCTGGCGCAGCTTCGACATCATGGACGGGCGGCTGGAGCCCGGCAGCGTCGGCGGCAGCGGCATCACCTATTGGCTCGGCACCGACGACCAGGGCCGCGACATGCTGTCCGGCATCATGTACGGGCTCCGCATCTCGCTGATCGTCGGCGCGGGCTCGGCGATCATCGCCTGCCTGGTCGGCGCCTCGCTCGGGATGCTCGCGGCCTATGCCGGCGGGCGGACCGACAGTCTGATCATGCGGCTGGTCGACCTGCAGCTCTCCTTCCCGGCGATCCTCGCGGCGCTGATGATCCTGGCCTTCCTCGGCAAGGGCATCCTGAACGTCGTCATCGCCCTGGTGGTGGTCGAATGGGCCTACTACGCCCGCACCGTGCGCGGCTCGGCCCTGGTCGAGCGGCGGCGCGAGTATATCGAGGCGGCGCAATGCCTCGCCTTACCGACCCGCCGCATCATCTTCCGCCACCTGCTGCCGAATTGCCTGCCGCCGCTGATTGTCGTCGGCACCATGCAGGTGGCGCGCGCCATCGCGCTCGAGGCGACGCTCTCCTTCCTCGGCCTCGGCGTGCCGATCACCGAGCCCTCGCTCGGCCTGCTGATCGCCAATGGCTACGAATACATGCTGTCGGGGAAATACTGGATCAGCTTCTATCCGGGGATCGCGCTGCTGGTGACCATCGTCTCGATCAACCTCGTCGGGGATCAGTTGCGCGACGTGCTGAACCCGAGGCTGAAGAAGTGAGCGCACCGACGCTGGAGGTACGGAACCTCCGCACGCATTTCTTCACCCGCGCCGGCGTGGTGAAGGCAGTGGACGACGTCTCCTTCACCGTCCGCAGCGGCAAGGTGCTGGGGCTGGTGGGGGAGAGCGGCTCGGGCAAGTCGGTGACCGGCTTCTCCATCCTCGGCCTGGTCGACCCGCCCGGCCGCATCACCGGCGGACAGATCCTGTTCAAGGGGCAGGATCTGGCGACGCTGTCCGAGGAGGCGATGCGGAGGCTCCGCGGCAACCGCATCGCGATGATCTTCCAGGACCCGATGATGACGCTGAACCCGGTCCTGCGCATCGACACCCAGATGATCGAGACCGTCCTCGCCCATGCCAAGGTGAGCCGGGAGGAGGCGCGGCAGCGTGCGCGCGACGCGCTCGGCCAGGTCGGCATCGCCAGCCCGGACGAGCGCCTGCGCGCCTACCCGCACCAGTTCTCCGGCGGCATGCGGCAGCGCGTCGCCATCGCCATCGCCCTGCTGCACAAGCCGGACGTCATCGTGGCGGACGAGCCGACCACAGCGCTCGACGTGACGATCCAGGGGCAGATCCTGGCCGAGGCGCAGAAGCTCTGCTCCCAGACCGGCACCGCGCTGGTCTGGATCACCCATGACCTCTCGGTCGTCGCCGGCCTCGCCGACGACATCGCCGTCATGTATGCCGGCAAGGTGGTGGAGAACGGCCCGGTCGAGCAGGTGCTCGACGCGCCGCTGCATCCCTACACGCTCGGGCTGATCGGCAGCGTGCCCAGCCGTAACCGGCGCGGCGAGCCATTGCGGCAGATCCCCGGCATGACCCCGTCGATGCTCAACCTGCCGGCCGGCTGCGCCTTCCGCGCCCGCTGCCCGCGCGCCGAGGCGCGCTGCGCCGAGCCGCCGCCGATGGCGGAGTACCGGCCAGGCCGCTTCGCCCGCTGCATCCACCCGCATGAGGAGGCGGTCGCGGCATGAGTGCGGTTCTCGAAGCGCCCCGTGCCGCGGCGCAGGACAGCGTCCCGATCATCGAACTGCGTGGCGTCTCGAAGCGCTTCTCCAACCCGCTCGACTTCGCCGGCCGCCTGGTCAAGCGGCTCGGCGTCAAGGTGCGGGAGGATGTGGTGCATGCCGTCGACGGCGTCGACCTCAGCATCCGCAAGGGCGAGGTGGTCGGGCTGGTCGGCGAGAGCGGCTGCGGCAAGTCGACGCTCGGCCGCATGGTCGCCGGCATCATGCCGCCCTCGGACGGCAAGGTGGTCTGGCGCGGCCAGGACCTGACGACGCTGTCGGGCGCCGATGCGAAGCGCGCCAAGCTGCGCACGCAGATGATCTTCCAGGATCCCTATGCCTCGCTCAACCCGCGGCTGAAGGTGGCCGAGATCGTCGGCGAGGCGCCGCAATACCACGGCCTGGTGCCGCGCGGCGGGCTGGACGGCTATGTGGACGAGCAGCTGCGCCGCGCCGGGCTCGATCCCTCGCTGAAGCGCCGCTACCCGCACCAGTTCAGCGGCGGCCAGCGCCAGCGCATCGGCATCGCCCGGGCGCTCGCGGTGCAGCCCGACTTCCTGGTCTGCGACGAGGCCGTCGCGGCACTCGACGTCTCGATCCAGGCGCAGATCCTCAACCTCTTCATGAAGCTGCGGCGGGAGCTCGACCTCACCTACCTATTCATCAGCCACGATCTCGGCGTGGTCGAGCACCTCAGCGACCGGGTGGTGATCATGTATCTCGGCCGGGTGGTCGAGGAGGCACCCGCCGAGGAGGTCTTCGCCCGGCCGAACCACCCCTATACCCGCGCCCTGCTGGCCGAGGTGCCGCGGATCGAGGCGCGCAAGCGCGCCTTCGCCGGGGTGCAGGGGGAGATCCCTCGCCCCTGAGCCCGCCCTCCGGCTGCCACTTCCACCCGCGCTGCCCCTTCGCCTTCGACCGCTGCCGGGTCGAGCGGCCGGCGCTGAAGCAGGTCGCGCCCGGGCACCGCAGCGCCTGCCACCTGAACGACGCGGCATGAGCCGCGCGGCCCTGCTCCTGCTGCTGCTGACCCTCGGCGCCTGCGCCGGTGGCGGGGCAGGCGGGCCCTATATCGGCGGCGCGCTCGGCGGCAATGTCCGGGAGGACACGCGCACGCGTTAGCCGAAGCCTTTGCCGGTATGCCGGGTGGCGGCAGCCTCAGCCCGGCTGCGCGGCCAGCCTCCCGGTACCGCCCGCACCGCCGGGCCAGGACCGGGCGTGCCGCAGCTTCCGGCCGGGGTACGGCGGTTTTACCTGGCATGAAGGATTATTTTCCTGTTACCCTGGCCCACCTGGTCCGGAGGCAGCCGCATGCGCCAGTATCCTCGCCCATTGCCCGCCGCCGGCCGCGCCCGCTTGCCCGGGCAGGTGATCCCGGTCCCGCGGTGCCCGACGTCCATGCGTGCCGCCCCCGGCTTTGTCCGAAGATGCGGTTCACGCCGCCGGTCCCCGCCCGGCACTGCCCTGCCGGCCCGGCTTCGGCCTTTGTCCGAAACCCGCATTGCCGGCTCCCCGTTGCGCGCCCGCCCGCCCGGCGGCACCTTGCGCCCAGGCAAACGGGGGAGGGACTGCCGCATGGCGACAGCCGGCATGATGGGACGGCGAGGTGCCGGGCGGTTGGCGCTGGCGGCCCTGGCCCTGGCCGGGGCGCGCCCCGGAATCCTGCGCGCGCAGACCCCTGGCCCGACCGCACCGTGCGCCTGGTGGTCCCCTTCGGTGCCGGGGGGCGTCGGACACGCTGGCCCGTACCGTCGCCAATGCCTTCACCCCGCATGCCAACGGCCAGGCCATGGTGGTGGAGAACCGTGGCGGCGCCGGCGGGACCATCGCCGGCGCCTTCGTCGCCCAGGCGAAGCCGGACGGCTACACGCTGATGCTGGCGGATCTCGGCGCCAATGCCATCGCGCGGGAACTGCAGCCGAGCGTCCCCTACGACCCCGCAACCGCCTTCACCCCCGTCTGCCACCTGGTGAACCTGCCGCTGGTCCTGGTCGTCCCGGCCTCCGCGCCGGTGCAGGACATGGCCGGGTTCGTCGCCTATGCCCGCGCCCATCCCGACATGGCCTATGCGCATCCCGGCATCGGCTATTCCGGCCACCTGGCGCAGGAAGCTGATGATCCGCGACCTCGGCCTGAAGATGACGCCGGTGCCCTACCGCAGCGGGGCGGAGGTGGCGCGCAGCATGCTCTCGGCGGAGACGCTCTCGACCTTCATGACCGTCTCCACCGCGCTGCCCTTCATCCGGGAGGGCAAGGTGAAGGCCCTGGCGGTCTCCTCGAAGGGGCCGGTGGCGCTGCTGCCCGGTGTGCCGCCGATGGCCGATACCCTGCCGGGATCTCGAGGCGCTGGTCTGGAACGGCATCCTTGGCCCGGCCGGGATGGAGCCGGCGGTGGTCGGCGCGGCCAACCGCATCTTCAACGCGATCATGGCGGAGCCGGCGGTGCGGGAGTCCGTGCGGGAGCGCCAGGCAGCCGATGTGGTCGGCGGCACGCCGGAGCAACTCGGTGCCTTCATCCAGGCCGAGATCGCGCGCTGGACGCCGCTGATCCGCGGCCTCGGCCTGCGGCTGGAGTGAGTGGAATGAGCGAGGCGAAGCCCCAAATCGGGACCCCGGTCCCGGCGCGGCCGGCATCGACGGTCCTGCTGGTGCGGGATGGCGAGCAGGGGATCGAGGTCTTCATGGTGGTGCGCAACCGGCAGATTGAATTCGCCGGCGGCGCGCTGGTCTTCCCGGGCGGCCGGGTGGAGAAGGACGACGAGGCGCTGGGCGGGGCGGAGCCGCTGGACGGCTTCCGCATCGCCGGCATCCGCGAGACCTTCGAGGAATGCGGCGTGCTGCTGGCCCGGCCGCGCGGCGAGGCGGCGCTGGTCGATGCGGTGCGGCTGCTGGGGATCGAGGCCCTGCACCGCGCCCGCGTCGCCCGCGGCGAGCAGCCGCTGAGCGCGATGCTGGCGGAGGAGCGGCTGGAGCCGGCGATCGACGGCATGGTGCAGTTCGCCCACTGGGTCACGCCGCTGTCGCGCAGCAAGCGGTTCGACACGCAGTTCTTCCTCGCGGCGGCGCCGCCCGACCAGCTGGCGGTGCATGACGGGCACGAGAGCGAGGACAGCGTCTGGATCACCCCGGCCCGGGCGATCGAGGAGGCGAATGCCGGCCAGCGCCGGCTGGTCTTCCCCGACCCGGAAGAACCTCGAGAAGCTCGGCCGGCACGCGACGGTGGCCGAGGCGCTGGCGGCGGCGCGCCAGGCCCGGGTGGTCACCGTCACGCCGGAGATGGTGCAGACCGAGCAGGGCTGGCGCCTGACCATCCCGGCCGAGGCCGGCTATGGCGGCTCGGTCTTCGAGGTGCTGGACGCGCCGGCCATCTGACCTGCTCAGCCGCGGCTGAAGAGGTAGTCGGCCGCGGCGAGCGGGCCGCTGGTGTTGGCGACCTGGATGGAGATGGCCGGCGAGACGTAGGTGCCATCCACGATGACATAGGACTGCACCGTGGTGCCGCCCTTGTAGTCAAGATGCGCGGCGCTGGAGAAGCCATCGAGCCGGAGCAGGTCGTGCTCCCCGCCGCTGGGCAGGCTGCGCTGGAAGTCGATGATCTGGTCGCTGGTGGCGATCGCGCCCTTGGTGAGCACGAAGGTGTCGTTGCCGGCGCCCCCTGGACGCGGGAGGTGCCGCGGCCGAAGAAGAACACGTCGTCGCCGGCCCCGGCCGCGAAGTTCAGCGTGCCGGCGCCAGCGCGGACCTCGTCGGCGAGGGCGCTGCCCCAGACGGTATGGGCGAGCGTGGTCGGCATGGTGGCGGCGTCGAGATGGACGGGGATGCGGGCCTTGGTGAAGTCGTAGAGGTCGCTGATCCCGTCCGGCCGCAGGGTGTAGGTGCCGCCGGCCGCGGTGACGTCGGCCGGGCTGGTGACGGTGCTGAAGCTGGGCGCCGCGGCGGCGGTGCCGGTCTGCCAGACGCGGACATAGTCCACCAGCATATGCGCGGTGGGCATGCCGGGATCATACTTGCCCGGCCAGCTGCCGGTATCGCCGACGGCCAGGTTCAGCAGCATGTACATCGGCTTCTGCAGCTGGCCGGGGTCGCGGCTTCGGCGACCTGGTTGCCGTCGACATACCAACGGATCTTGTCCGCCTGCCAGTCGAGGCCGAAGGTATGGAAGCCCTGCGACAGGTCCGGCAACAGGCTCATCGCCTGGGTGGTGCTCGCGGTGGCGGTGCGCAGGCTGAAATAGGCGGTGGTCGGGTCCTTGCCGAGCATCTCGAGGATGTCGATCTCCGGTGGCCAGCCGCCATCGGCCGGCAGCAGCCAGAAGGCCGGCCAGAAGCCCTGGCCCACCGGCAGCTGCGCCCGCAGCTCGAAATAGCCGTATTGCTGGGCGAAGGACTTGGCGGTGGTCAGCAGCCCCGAATTGTAGGCCAGGCCCAGCGGATTGCTGCCGGGCGCGGCGGTGATGTCGAGGACGCCCTGGCTGATGCTGAAGGGATTCACTCCCGACCGAGGCATCCGAATAGTACTCGGCCTCCTTGTTGGTCGACAGCGTGCGCAGCTGGTCGTTGACCTTGAAGGTCGTCTTCCAGGTGGTGCCGATGCCGGTGGCCGAGGCGCTGAGGCTGTTGAACTCCTCGGCGAAGGCGAGGCGCATGCCGGGATGCGCGGGGTCGGCGGGCAGCTGGAAGTCCTGCGCGGTAAGCGCGCCGGCCTGGACGCGTTGCGCAGCACGAGGCGCTCGCCGCCGCCGAGGCTGAGCACGGTGTCGGCGCCGACCTGGCTCAGCGCTGCCTTCACCGTGGCGAAGCCGTACAGCGCATAGTCCTGCAGCACGATCTTGTCGGTGCCCGGCTGGAAATCGGTGATCACGTCGCTGCCGTTGCCGCGGCGGAGGACGAAGCTGTCGGCCCCGGCGCCGCCGGTCAGCACGTCGTTCCCGGCGCCGCCGTCCAGGGTCTGGGCGCCGTCGCCGCCGGTGACGATATTGTCGAGCGCATTGCCGCGGCCGGAGATGCCGGCGCGCATAGAGCTGCAGGTTCTCGACGAAATCGGCCAGGAGATAGGCTGCGACATAGGACTGCACCGTGTCGATGCCGCCATCGGCCAGTTCGGTGACGCGGTAGCCGGCATTCCAGATGGCGTAGGTGTCGTCCCCGCCGCCGCCGATGAGGGTCGCCTGGGTGCCGTTGCAGGACAGGTAGTCGGCCCCGCTGGTTCCGGTGACCGTCGCGCCCTGGCTGGCGGTGAACCAGTTCCTGGGCGCCATCGAGGTGTTCAGCGCGACGCCGAATGCATTGAGGATGGCCAAGACTTTCCCTTCCATGCCGGGTGGCTGGACCCCGTGGCTTGTTGTGAAGCGCCGCGGGGCTGAGGCAGGGGGTTCACATCCCGCCGGCAAGGTGGCCGGCATGGGTTAAGAGCCCCGGAAGCGAAGTGTCCGGCCGGAATTGCCAAATCCGAAATAACAACGGCTGCAGTGACTTTACGCTCGGGCGTGTACCAAAAAATAGCCTGAAACAGAAGGGCTGTTCCAACTTGAAGATTGATACATACGTTGTATTAATTCAACCCATGAGTTGATTTCTGGGATGAATAAGGGAATAAAAGCAAAGTTGATTTTGCGCTCCGGGGTAAATATTAAATCTATGGTTGATGTGTTCCGAGATGTTCCGGGTTTAGGGCTGGTCGAATCAATCTCCAGGAGCGGAACGCGGACTTAGGGCCGTCTCATTTTTTGTATAACTTGCGCGTGAGGTGCGTCGGACGGCTGAAAGGCCCGCGGGTCAGGCGTCGCCGACGATCTGCACCACCTGGCCGCTGCCCTCGCAGGTCGGGCAGGGCTGCCCGGCCCGCCGGCCACTGCCATGGCACTCCGGACAGGGGACCATCCCGGTCTCGCCCGTTGCCCGGCGCCGCCTGGTCCCCTGGGGCACGTGGCCGCGCCGCCGTGTCGTCCTGGCCAGCCTTTCCGCCACCCGATCCTGTCATGCGCCGGCTCCTTCGCCTCGGCGCCCGAACGGCGGCCGTCGCGCGGCGTTCCACGTCGGACGCCCCGGCGCCATGCCCCGAACATCGGGGGTTGCCCCCGCCGCACCCTCCGGGGCATGAACCGCCTCCATTGCCGGAGCCCCGCCCCTTGGCACCTTCCGCCACCCTGTCCGCATGACGCGCGTGGTCCGCCTTGCCGCCGGCAGCCTGGTGGTCGCCGGCGCCGTGCTCGCGCTGAAGCTCGGCGCCTGGTGGGTGACCGGCAGCGTCGCGCTGCTGGCCGATGCGCTGGAAAGCGTGGTGAACGTCGCCGCCGCCGCCGCGGCGCTGCTCGCGGTGCAGTATTCCGCCCTGCCGGCCGATGCCAACCATCCCTATGGCCACACCAAGGCGGAGTATTTCTCCGCGGTCCTCGAAGGCGCGCTGATCATCGTCGCCGCCCTGGCGATCCCTGCACGCTGCCTGGGGCGCCTATCTCGATCCGCGCCCGCCGGAGGAGGCGGTGGTCGGCCTGCTGATCTCGGCCGCCGCCACCGCCATCAACGGCGGCTGGGCCACGCTGCTGCGGCGGGAGGGACGGCGGCTCCGGTCGCCGGCTTTGCTGGCCGATGCGCGGCACCTGATGGCCGACGTGGTCACCTCGCTCGGCGTGCTGGCCGGGGTCGGCGCGGTGGCACTGACCGGGCGGCTCTGGCTCGACCCGCTGATCGCGGCGCTGACCGCGGTGAACATCCTCTGGTCCGGCTGGTACCTGATGCGCGAATCGGTCGGCGGGCTGATGGACGAGGCGGTGGAGCCCGGCCTGCTGGCGCGGATCCGCACCGCCGTCTCGGCCAGCGCCGAGGGCGCGATCGAGGCGCACGACCTCCGCACCCGGCATGCCGGGCGGCTGACCTTCATCGAGTTCCACCTGGTGGTGCCCGGCAGCCTCAGCGTCGACGATGCGCATGTGATCTGCGACCGGATCGAGGCGGCGCTGAAGGCGGAGATCGAGGGCGCCACCATCACCATCCATGTGGAGCCCGAGGGCAAGGCCAAGCACCACGGCGTGCTGGTGCTGTGACCGCGCTGGCGCGCCTGGCCCGGATGCCGCCGGTCCCGGGAGAGCGCGCCGCGGTCCTGCGCCCGCTTCGGCCGCTGCCCCCTGGGCGCCGCTGGCCTCGCTCGCGCTGCACGCGGCGGCGCTGGTCGGCGTGCTGGTGCTGCTGGAGCGCAGCCGCGCACCCGATCCGCCGGCCGAGCAGGGCGTCGAGGTGATCTGGGACCAGAGCGCCGAGTCCGGAGCTGGTGACCGGCGCGCCGAGCCCGGCCCAGCCGCCGATGGTGGAGGCGCCGCCGCCGCCCGAGGCCGAGCCGCAGCCGCCACCACCGGTCCCCGCGCTGGCGCCGCCGCCCGCCGCGCCGCCCCCGCCGGCCGAGGCGCTGCGCGCGCCGCCCGACCCGGCGCCGCCGCTGCCCCTGCCACCGGCGGAGCCGGCCGCGGCCGTGCCGCTGCCGCCACCGCCGCCGGTAGCGGCGGCGGTGACCCTGCCGCCGCCCGCCGCGGAGCCTGAGCCCGAGCCGGCGGAGGAAATGCCGCTGCCGCCGCCCCTGCCGCCTCCGGCGCCGGCCCGGCCGGCACCGGCCCGCCCCGCCCCGGCGCAGCCGGCGCCGCCCCCGGCCGCCGCCCAGCAGGGCCCGGCCGCGGCGCCCCAGGCGCCGGTGCCGCCCGGCGGCAGCCAGGCGATCGGCAGGGTGACGCCGCCCGGCCTGCTGGCCGGGGTCCGCAACGCCGAGCCGGACTACCCCTTCGCCAGCCGCCAGCGCGGCGAGCAAGGCAATGTCAGCGTGATCATCCGCGTGGCCGTGGATGGCTCGGTCCTGGCGGTCGAACTGGTGCAGAGCTCGGGCTACCCGGCGCTCGACGAATCGGCCCGCCGGGCGGTGATGCAGTGGAAGCTGAAGCCGGCGATGCGGGATGGCGTGCCGATCGCTGGCAGTATCCGCACGACGATCCATTTCTCCCTGCGATAGTCGGCGATCGCCCCGCCGGGACGGTGCGGGGCGCGAATTGCCGGTTCAACCGGGACGGAAGCACAGGCGGCCTGAGGCTGTCGGGCTGCCTGTGGTCCAGGAGGAAGATCGAGCACCATGGTCAGGCTGGATGTGATCACCACCCGCGGCGGCGACCAGGGGAGACCTCGCTCGGCGACGGGACCCGGGTCCGCAAGGACACCCTGCGGATCGAGGCGATGGGCGCGGTGGACGAGGCGAATGCCGCGCTCGGCCTGCTGCGGCTGCAGACGGCGGCGGAGCCCGAGGCCAACGCGATGCTGGCGCGCATGCAGAACGACCTGTTCGACCTGGGCGCCGATCTCTGCGTCCCCGGGGAGGGCGAAGGGCGGCTGCGGGTGACCCCGGCGCAGTGCCTGCGGCTGGAACGGGAACTCGCCGCCATGAATGCCGGATTGCCGCCGCTGCGCAGCTTCGTCCTGCCCGGCGGCACCCCGGCCGCGGCGGCGGCGCATCTGGCGCGCACCCTGGCGCGGCGGGCGGAGCGCGCGGTGGTGGCGCTGGCGGCGGCCGAGGCGGTGAACCCGGACGCGGTGCGCTACCTCAACCGGCTATCCGATCATCTCTTCGTCCTGTCGCGCCGGCTGAACGGCAACGGCGCGGGGGACGTGCTCTGGGTGCCCGGCGGTTGAGGCGGTGCCCTGACGGCGCTTTGCCGGCGGCCGCCGAGGCGATATCCCTGCGCGGATGAGCGCCAGCATCCCCGACCTGGTCTTCGACTTCGGCCTGCACCGTGGCGAGGACACGGAATTCTACCTGCGGAAGGGCTTCCGCGTGGTGGCGCTGGAGGCGCGCCCGGATTTCTGCGCCGAGGTCTCCGCCCGCTTCGCCGCCGAGGTCGAGGCGGGGCGGCTGACCGTGGTGCCCTGCGCGCTCTATCCGCGCGGCGGCGAGACCGTCTCCTTCTGGGTCAACCCGGTGAAGGACGACTGGAACAGCGTCTCGCGCGACTTCGCCGCCAAGGAAGGCCATGCGGTGACCGAGATCCGCGTGCCGACCGTGACGCTCGGGCAGCTGTTCGACCGCTTCGGCGTGCCGCGCTACCTGAAATGCGACATCGAGGGCATGGACGAGGACTGCGCCCGGCAGCTGCTGGAGGATGGGCGGCGGCCGGATTTCGTCTCGATGGAGGCGTCGTCCTTCGACATCTTCGCCTATCTGCGGGCCTGCGGCTACGACCGGGCGCAGCTGGTGAACCAGGCCCTGCACTGGGGTACCCGGCCGCCCGAGCCGGCGCGGGGAGGGCGGCCATGCCGCGGTGCAGTTCACCGGCCACCACAGCGGCCTGTTCGGGCTGGAGCTGGACCCGGGCCGCTGGACGGATTTCGCCGAGACCACCGGGCGCTGGCTCGACTTCGTCGCCCTGGCGCGCCGGGACGGGCAGCTGGCGCATGGCTGGCTGGACGTGCATGCCACGCGCAGCGAGGCGCTGCGTTAGGGCGAGGACAGGAAGACGGGGCCAATGAGCCCGGGCCGCGCCCTTTCGTTCTTGCGAGCCGGCGCCCGTGGCGCGGCACGTGCCGCTGCGGAGGTATCGGGGATCAGCCGGCGAGGACCTGTCCTCCCTGGCCCTTTCCCGCATTGCCGCCTAACGGACCGCGTAGCCGCGGCCTTCCATGCAGGCGCCCACCGCCCGCGCATGGGTCGCGCCTGCCTGCTGCTGCTGCGCCGCGGCCTGCCGGGCATCCTGCCGCCGGGCGCCGCGCTGCGCTGCGCCGCCCGCGACTGCGCCGACGGCCGCGCCCTTCCCAGCTTCGTTGCCGGTGATGGCCGCGGCGGTCGCGCCGACCGCGGCACCCCGGACCCGCCCGCCAGCCTTGGCTGGCGCCGGTGCGGCCGGCGCATTCGGATTGATGCCAGTCTGCTGCGTCGCCCAGCTCCGGCAGGCGGCCTCGTCTTGCGCCTGCTTCTCCGCCGACTGTCCCTTCGACGGATAGAAGATCGGCTGCTGCGCCACCGCCGCCGCCGCCGCCAGCGGGAGGAGGGCCGCGGCCAATGTCCAGATCGGGATTCGCCCTCATCGGAGCCTCTCTCTCTGTCTGCCGTGACACCATCGCATGGCCGGCTCAGTCGTCGTTGACGAAGGTGAATTCAGGCGTCGAGGGCGGCGCGCCGAAGGTCGCCCGCAGCATCTCGGTGAGCAGCAGGGGCTGTACCGCTTCCTGCGCCAGCGCGTCGATCCGCGCCTGCAGCCTGGCGACGACATCGGGCTTGGCGGCGGCGAGGTTCGTCGTCTCGCCGATGTCCTTCGCCAGGTCATAGAGCTCGACCCGCGCCGGCAGCAGGGCCGCGATCAGCAGCTTCCAGTCGCCCTGGCGGACCGCGGCACGGAAGGGCTCGACATTGTAGACGATCTCGGTCCGCGGGGAGGGCGCCTGGCCGGTGACATGCGGCCAGATGTCGAGCCCGTCGAGCGGCTTCGCCTTGTCCAGCGGGGCGCCCGCCAGCTTCGCCAGGGTCGGCAGCATGTCGACGACATGCGCCAGCCCGTCCACCTTGCCGGCGGGGATCCGGCCGGGCCAGTTCATCACCGCCGCCGCCCGCGTGCCGCCTTCGTACAGCGTGCCCTTGCCGCTCTTCAGCGGCGGTGTTGTCCGGCGGCAGCTCGCCCTTCACCGCGGACTCGCCGGCGAAGATGGCCGAGCGCGTGCCGCCATTGTCGCTGTGGAAGACGACCAGCGTCTCCTCCCGCATCCCGCGTTGCTCGAGCGCGGCGACGACCTTGCCGATCTCCTCGTCCATCGCGGTGATCTGCGCCGCATAGGCGCGGCGCTGCGGATCGGCGATATGGGCGTAGCGGTCGAGATAGGCCTGCGGCGCCTGGTAGGGCGTGTGCGGCGCGGTGAAGGAGAGATAGAGGAACAGCGGCCGGTTCTTGTCGTGGCCGGTGATGATCCTAACCGCCTCGGCGCCGAACAGCGTGGTGTCGTAGCCTTCCTCGTCCACCAGCTTGTTGTCGCGGTACCAGTCGGTGACGCCGTGCGCCTGGTGCTTGAAGTGGTCGATCTCGCCGACCAGGGTGCCGTAGAAGGACTCGAAGCCGCGCTGGAGCGGCCACATCTCGGTCTTCGCATGGCCGAGATGCCACTTGCCGACCATGGCGGTGCGGTAGCCCGCCGCCTTCAGCGCCTGCGGCAGCAGGTACTCGTCCTGCGCCAGTCCATAGAGCCCGCCGGAGGGGATGACGCCGGTCTGCAGCCCGTAGCGCATCGGGTAGCGGCCGGTCAGGAAGGCGGCGCGCGACGGCGTGCACATCGGCTCGACATAGTACTGCCCGAGCCGGGCGCCGCCCTCGGCCAGTCGGTCGATGTTCGGGGTGCGGATGTCGGAGCCCTGGTAGCCGACATCCTTCCAGCCCTGGTCGTCCGAGATGATGTAGACGATGTTCGGCGGGCGCGCCGGCCTGGCCGGCTGTGCCGCGGCCGGGCCGGCGGCGAGGCCGGCGGCGGCGAAGGCGGCGCCGCCGAGCAGGAGGTCGCGCCGGGTCCTGGCGGCGGTCGTCGGGACGCCGGCGTCGCGGTTCGCGTCCATGGCATGTCTCTCCTGGAATGCTGCGGTCAGAAGCGGAAGGTGGCGCCGAGGATCGGCCCGCTGAGATGCATGTCCTGGTGCACCGGCACGGAGCCGTAGGAGAAGGCGAGGTGCCGGTAGCCGGCCCGCAGCACGGTCCGCTCGCCGGCCTGGTAGTCGGCCGTGGCAAGGACCTGCCAGGTCTGCTGGGTCGAGGAGGTGGCGCCGAAATCGCCGGCGAGCGTCGCGCCCCAGCGCGGCGTGATGTCGAGATGGTAGCGCAGGCCGATGAGCGGGTCCGCCCAGCTGGCACCGGGGCTCCTCGAGGTGCCGGGCAGCAGGCCGGCATCGAGCGAGAGTTCGGTGGACAGGCCGAAGGCGCGCAGGCCGATGCCGAGGTCGAGACTGTGGCCACCAGTCTCCAGCACCCGCGCGGTCACCATGGCCGCGCCGATCACCTGGGTGAGCTGCACGTCGCCGCCGGAGAAGAGCGGACCGTTGATTGGCTTGAGCCCCGCCCTGACCGAGATGGCGACCAGGTCGGTGGTCAGGCCGAGCCGGCCGTAGCGCAATTCCGCCGCGCCCATCAGCGGGATGGCGTTCAGGTTGGTCAGCACGTCGCCAAAGCGGGCGGAGACGTCCTGCCCCGGGGCCCCGGGCAGCGGCGTGTGCAGCGAGCCGCTGACGCCGGCGACCCAGAGATAGGGCGTG
Organism: Dankookia sp. P2; assembly: GCF_050632255.1. NCBI lineage: Bacteria > Pseudomonadati > Pseudomonadota > Alphaproteobacteria > Acetobacterales > Roseomonadaceae > Dankookia > Dankookia sp. P2. The sequence goes on from NZ_CP192581.1 coordinate 5,455,019, forward strand.
AGGTCGAGTCGAAGCTGCGGCAGGGCGGCGTCCTGCGCCGCCGCCTGGCCGAGGGAAGCGGCGGCCAGGGCCGGGCCGAGCGCCCAGGCCGCGAGGCCTCGCCGCAGTATTCCCAAGCGAATTCCGGCCATGCCGCTGCTGCTCCAATCCCCGATGCCGCCGCCTGGCCTGCCGCTTGGGCATCGCGCCCGCGGGACGGGCGGCGCTTCCCGGCCGGGTAGGTCGTGACCCCGGCACCGGCGTTCCAAGCTGTGGCGCATGGCTGCGTCCTGAAATGACACATTCGTCAAAATGACGAAGCCGTCAAGCTAAATTCGCGTCGGGAGCGGAATTGTCCTATGTACTTGGTTCCCCTAGCCACCAGCGGCGGTCCAGCAGCGTGAAAGCAACCCGGCCGGAGATTGGTCAGCACAAGCGCATGCGGACCCGTGCGACGCTGATCGAGGCGGCGATGCGGGTCTTCGCCCGGCTCGGCCCCGATACGCCGGTGATCAAGGACTTCATAGCCGAAGCCGGCGTGGCGCGTGGGACCTTCTACATTATGTTCAGGACTCGGGAGGAATTGCTGGTCGAGGTGGCCTCGGTCATCGCCGACCGGATCCAGAGCTGAGACCCGCATCCTGCGCGGCCTGGCCGATCCGGCCGACCGGGTCGGGTGCACGGTCCGGCTGTTCATCCGCCTGGCGGAGGGCAACCCGACCTGGGGCTGGATCATCGTCCGCGTCGCATTCTTCGCGGCGCCATTGGGGAGACGATGCGCGCCGACCTCGCCGCTGACATCGCCGACGGCATCGCCGCCGGGCGGTTCGACGTGGCCTCACCACAGGTCGCCCACGACCTGGTGCTCGGCGCCGGGATCATGGGGATGCGCTCGGTCCTGCGGGGGAGGCCGGGCCGGACCACGGCGCGGATGTCGCCCGGACGCTGCTGCGCGGGCTTCTGCGTCGCCGATGCCGCCGAGGTGGCGGCCCGGCCCATGGCGGCGGCGGATATCCTGGCCCGCTCGCGGCGGACCTAGCCGCGCGCGGCCCCGGCCAGGATGACGCCGGCCCCGGCCAGGCACAGCGCGGCTCCGGCGGCGTCCCAGCCGGTCGGCGCCTGGCCCTCCACCATCCAGAGCCAGCCGAGCGAGGCGGCGATATAGACGCCCCCATAGGCGGCGAAGGCGCGGCCCGCCGCATCCGCCTCCACCCAGGTGAGCGCCCAGGCGAAGAGCCCGAGCGAGGCCGCCCCGGGCAGCAGCCACCAGCCGCTCGCGCCCTGCCGCAGCACCGTCCAGGCGGCGAAGCAGCCGGCGATCTCGGCGAGCGCGGCAATGGCATAGGCGAGGGCGCTGAGCATTCCCGATGCTACCGCGCCGAATCGCGTCATGCAGCCATCCCGCCCCGCCGCCGTTCTGCCCGGCGGCAGCGGAGGCAGCGGGCATGGCGCATGGCGGATCGCGCGGAGTCATCCTGGCCGCGCTGGCAGGCAATTGCGCCATCGCCGCCACCGATTCGCCGCGGCGTTCTGGACCGGCTCCTCGGCCATGCTGTCGGAGGCGATCCATTCGGCGGTCGATACCGGCAACCAGGGGCTGCTGCTGCTCGGCCTGCGCCGCGCGGCCCGGCCGCCCACCGCCCGGCATCCCTTCGGCCATGGGATGGAACTGTATTTCTGGGCCTTCGTCGTCGCGCTGCTGATCTTCGCGCTGGGCGGCGCCTTCTCGGTCTATGAGGGCTGGCGGAAGATCGCCGATCCGCATCCGGTGGAAGGGGCCTGGATCAACTTCGCCGTGCTCGGCGCCGCAGTGGTCTTCGAAGGCCTCTCGTTCCGCGTCGCCTATCGCGAGTTCCGCCGCACCCATCTCGGTGAGCCCTTCTGGGCCGCCATCCGCCGCAGCAAGGATCCCGGCGTCTTCGCCGTGCTGCTCGAGGATTCGGCGGCGCTGGCCGGGCTGCTGGTCGCGCTGGTCGGGCTCGGCCTGGCGGAGTGGCTCGACCTGCCGGTGCTGGACGGCGTCGCCTCGATCGGCATCGGCCTGCTGCTGGTGGCGACCGCGGCCTTCCTGGCGAACGAGACGCGCAGCCTGCTGACCGGGGAGGCGGCCTCGCCGCGGCTGGTCGAGTCGATCCGCGAGATGCTGCTGGCCGATGCCCGCGTCGCCGCGGTGGAGGAGCTGCTCAGCATGCATCTCGGCCCGGCCGAGGTGCTGGTCGCGGTGACGATCGACTTCCGCGACGACCTGCCCGGCGGCGCCGTGGAGCAGGCCGCCGCCGCGCTCGACGCGCCGCGTCGAGGCGGCGCATCCGGCAGTGACGCGGTTCTTCCTCAGGCCGCGGCCGCAGGCGGTGCGCGCGGCTACAGCGCGAAGCGCGTCCCGACCAGCACGCTCCGCCCCGGCGTGACGAAGCCGTTCACCGGCTCCCACCGGCTGTTGCCGAGGTTGCGCGCCTCGAGGAAGAGCGCCGCCTGGTCGAAGGCCTGCCAGCTTGCCGTCAGGTTCACCACCGTGCCCGCCGGATTGCTGCGGGCATAGGGATAGGCGGTGCCGTCATTGGCGTAGCTGGCGAAGGCGGCTTCCGGGCTGCGGCCCGTGAACAGCACCGTCGGCGCCAGCACCACCTTCGGCATCGGCACGACCCGCGCGGTCAGGCTGACCACCGTCTCCGGCCGTCGCGGCAGGCGGCGGTCGGTTTCGGCGTCGAAGGCCTCGGTGATGGTCCAGGCCGCCGTCGTCTCGAACCAGCTCGCCGGGCGCAGCGTCATGCCGAGCTCCGCGCCGTGGATATTGGCGCGGTTGATGTTGGCATAGGTGCTGCCGGTCGGGCCGAAGACGTTGATGATCTGGTCGCGCACATGGCTCTGGAAGAAGGTCCAGCTCGCGGTGGCGAAGCGCCGGTTGCCGAAGGCGGGCAGGTCGGTGTCGCTGCCGACTTCCCAGCCGAAGCTGCGTTCCGGCTTCAGGTCGGGATTGCCGGTCGAGACCTGGAAGCCGTCGAAGCTGCCGATGCCGTAGCGCTCGAACAGCGAGGGCGCACGGAAGGCGGTGCCGGCCGTGAGCCGCAGGCGGGGATTCACCTCGGGCAGGGCGAGCGACGCGCCGAGCTTCCAGGTGGTCGCGCCCTGCACCCCGGTGACGTTGTCCTGCCGCAGCCCGCCCGAGAGGTCGAGCCGTTCCAGCAGCCGGTACTGGAGGGACGCCCAGCCGGAGGTGGTGTGCTGCTGCGCCCGCAGGTTGCTGGTGAAGTCGCCGAAATCGGAGGGAAGGCCTGCGTCGTCCGCGCCTCCTCCAGCGTATGGGTCACGCCGAAGCCGAGCGCGCCATCGGTGAAGGGCCCGGCCGAGGGCAGCCGGACGGTGTTGCCCCAGTCGACGCCGGTGCGGGTGCCGCGGAAGCGGGAATCCTCCCGCGTGAAGCTGTCGAACTGGTCGGGCAGGTTGGTGTAGCGGCGGCTCTGCTCGGCCTGGAAGACCCGCAGGCCGGTGGTCCAGCCGCCGTCCAGCAGCCTGGTCTCGCCGCGCAGCTGACCGGCCCAGCGGCGGTCGCGGCCGCTATAGTTGGGGTCGTCCTGCGGCACGTTGTCGAGGCCGAAGCGGTTCTCCCGCCAGCGCAGCAACCCTTCGATGCGGGTGCCCTCGAGCGGCGACCAGCCCAGCCGCGCGGTGCCGTTGGCGCCGCGGAAGCCGTCGCGCTCGGGGATGTTGGTCTCGAAGCGCGGGGCCATGGCGTTGAAGCCGCGCGTGGACTGGGAGAAGCCGGACATCAGGTAGTCGAAGGCGCCGACCGTGCCGGTGGCGCCGAGCCCGCCGCGCAGCGTGTTCTGCGTGCCGCCGGCCAGTTCGCCATAGGGCGCGAAGGCCTTGTCCGGCGCGGCGCGGCGGGTGACCAGGTTGACCACGCCGCCGATCGCCGAGGACCCATAGAGCGAGGAGAGCGGCCCGCGCACCACCTCGATCCGCTCCACGTCGAACAGCAGGTCCTGGCCGAAGTCGAAGCCGCCGGCCGGGGCGCCGACATCGTTGGCAGGGACGCCGTCGATCAGCACCAGGACATTGGCGCTGCCGGTGCCGCGCAGGAAGGCGGAGGTGAGCTGGCCCGGGCCGCCCTGCGGCGCGATGCGCAGGCCGGGGACCGCGGTCAGCGCCTCGGCCAGGGTCTGGTAGCCGCGCTCCTCGATATCCTGGCGGGTGATGACGGTGGCGGCGGCGGGCACGCGTTCCTGCGGTGTGGGCACGCGGGTGGCGGTGACGATGGTGTCGGGAAGCGGGGCCTGGGCCTGGGCAAGTCCGGACAGCGCGGCGAGGCCGCCTGCCAGGGCCAGTGTGACGCGTCGCATGATGGGGTCCCCCTGCGGCGTTGACGAACGAGCCCCGGCCCGAACGGGCCGGGACGACGGGCGTCGTTCCCGCAGACGGAGGCACCCCGCCGGGGCGGGGGACCTGTGATCCGGTGCGCCGGTGCACCTCGCCCGGCACGCGCGAGACAACTCTGCGCCGGCCGGTCTCCTGGCTCGCGGTGGGGAACTCCGAGAGCTCCTTGGCCCTGCCGCCTTCTCGCGCCCTGCGGCGCAATGGCATTCGGCAGGGCCTCACCGCCTACAGTTGCGAGGGCAGCCGCGGCCTGGCCGGGATCGCCCCGGCCTCGCGCGTTCCCGTTTCAGCCCTTGCGGGCCACCGGCGCATGCCGGCCCTATAGCAGGCGTGCCGGGCCGGGGGCAGGGGGATGGCCGGCCGGGGGCGGCTAGAACACCCAGCCCAGCGCCTTGACCCCGAGCCAGCAGACCACGCCGAGCACGAAGGTGGCGAAGGCGCAGCCGGCGATGGTCAGGCCGACGCCCCAGGCGGTGACCCGGTTGTCGTGCTCGACCAGGCCGAGCGCCATGACGATGGCGCCGAAGGCCGGCGGGCCGTTGGTGCCGGGCCCGGGCAGGATCAGCATCAGGGCCACATAGGCGGTGAGCCAGCCGAAGATCCGGTCGCCTATGGGGGAGGTAAAGAAGCCCGGCCGCGGCCGCACGAAGCGTTCGACCTTGTTAAGCCATTTGGAGGAGGAGCCTGCCAGGCGCAGCAGGTCTTCCCGCTTGATGCTTTGCCGGGCGATGAAGCCGGGCAGCTTCGGTACCCTCCGGCCAAGGCCCATCTGCACGCCGAGGATCAGCACCGGCGTGCCGAAGACCGAGGCCATGCCGGGCAGCAGGGAGGGCAGCAGCAGCAGCAGGATCAGCAGGCCGAAGGCGCGGTCGCCGAAGGCCAGGGCCATGTCGCCGAGGGAGATGCGGTCGCCCGGGAAGCGGGCCGCCACTTCGGCGACGATGCGCGAGATCGGCGCGCCCGCGGCTTCCATGCCATGCCCATGCACGGGGGCTGCCGCGACGATCGGCGCCTCGATATTCCCATCCATTCCCGGTCTCAGACCCTTCGTCCCAGTCGATGTCCGGCCGCGGCGCGGCCGGCGTTCCAAAGCCTCCTCGCGCGGCCCTTCTTTGCGGGCCCGTCACGGTTGACCTATCCTAAGCGCAACCGGCCCGCCATGCACCGGGAATCTCGGTGAAACCCCGGGTAGGGCGGGCCGGAGCGGAGGGTATCAGCGGCCGGTGAAGGCCGGCTTGCGCTTCTCCATGAAGGCCCGGCGGCCTTCCTTGTAGTCGGCGCTGTCGAAGCAGGCGGCCATGGCGGCACGGATGGCCGGCATGTCGCGATCCGCGGCGTCCTGCAGCACCGCCTTCACCGTCTGCTTGTTGGTGGTCAGCGAGAGCGGGGCGTTGCCGGCGAGCGTCGCGGTGAGCTTCGCCACCGTCGCGTCCAGCTCGGCCACCGGGACGACCTTGTTGACCAGCCCGATCCGCTCCGCCTCGCGGGCGTCGAAGCGCTCGCCGGTCATCAGGATCATATGGGCGTGCGCCGGGCCGACCAGGTCGACCAGGGCGCGGACCATGTCGAAGCCATAGGCGATCGAGAGCTTCGCCGCCGGAATGCCGAACTGGCTGTCATCCGAGGCGATGCGGATGTCGGTCGACATGGCGATGCCCAAGCCCCCGCCCATGCAGAAGCCGCGGATTTGCGCGATCACCGGCTTGCGGTAGTGCGACAGCTTCAGGCGGCCGGCGCTGGTGACGCGGTCGTATTCCTGCTGCGCGTCGGCGTTGCTGCGGACCTTCTCGAACTGGCTGATATCGGCGCCCGAGACGAAGGCCTTGTCGCCCGCGCCCTGGAGGACGACGCAGCGCACCGCCGGGTCCTCGGCGAAGAGGTCGAGCGCGGCGCCCATCCCCTCCCACATGTTGACCGACATGGCGTTGCGCTTCTCGGGCTGGTTGAACACCACCCGGCCGACGCCGTCCTCGATGCTGGCAAGGATCTTGCCGTCGGCGAGTCGAAGTTGCTCATGCGCCCCCCAGGGCTCCCTTGGCTTTCAGGTCGGCGATCTCGGCGGCGGTGAGGCCGGCTTCCGCGAGGATTTCGTCGTTGTGCTCGCCGAGATTCGGCATGTCCCGGTAGAAGCCGGTCTCGACGCCTTCGAGGTTCACCGGCTGCGCCACGACCTTGATGTCGCCGCGGGTGCGATGGCGCATCGGCATCGCCATCTCGAGGTGCTGGACCTGCGGGTCCTCGAACACCTCCTTGATGTTGTTCACCGGGCCGCAGGGGATCCCGGCTTCCTCGAGCTTCTCGATCCAGTAGTCGGAGGAATGCTGGCTGGTGACCGCGGCGATCACCTCGTTGATCCGCTTGCGATCCTTGCTGCGGCCGCTATTGGTCTTCCATTCCTCGACCTCGAGCCATTCCTCATGGCCGGCTGCCTTGCAGAAGTTGGTCCAGAGCTTGGGCGAGGATGCGGCGATGTTGATCGGCTTGTCCTGGGTCGGGAAGACGCCCATCGGGATGTTCACGGGGTGGTCGTTGCCGGCCTGGCCGGCGACTTCGCCATCCATTAGGAAGCGGCTGGCCTGGAAGTCCAGCATGAAGACCTGCGCCTCCAGCAGGGAGGTATGGACGTAGCCGCCCTTGCCCGTGCGCTCCCGGTCGTAGAGCTTCATCATGATGCCCATGGCCAGCAGGTTGCCGGCCGTGAGGTCGTTGATCGGGATGCCGACCCGCATCGGGCCGCGGCCCGGCTCGCCGGTGATGGTCATGAGGCCACCCATGCCCTGCGCGATCTGGTCCACGCCGCCGCGCTTGGAATAGGGGCCGGTCTGCCCGAAGCCGGAGATCGAGGCGTAGATCAGCCGCGGGTTGAGCTCCTTCAGGTCGTCATAGGCGATCTTCAGGCGGTGCTTGACCTGCATCCGCATGTTCTCGACCAGGATGTCGGCCGTCGCCGCGACCTTGCGGAAGGCTTCCAGCCCGGCCGGGTTCTTCAGGTCGATCGACAGGCCGCGCTTGTTGCGGTGCAGGTTGACCTGGTCGAAGCCGTCGCGCGCGCCGCCGAGCCCGTCGCCCTGGCCGGGCGGCTCCACCCGGATGATGTCGGCGCCCCAGTCGGCCAGGTGCCGGACGCAGGTCGGGCCGGCACGGGCCAGGGTGAGGTCGAGGACGCGAAGGCCGGCCAGCGGAAGGCGGGTCTCCTGCATCAATTCCGGGTCGATCGGGCTTTCGGGCATCGGAACTCCTCCCCGCGGTTGCCGGAGACTAGGGCGCGTCGCGCGGAGTGGCCAGATGGCGCGGTCGGCCGCCTTCGGTGCCAGGCGGTGGCGCCGGCCGCGGCCGGGGCGGCGCACCGGGGAAGGTGGGCCGTCGGCGGGACGCCGCTCGGCCTTATGCGGCCCTGCCGCGCGCGCAACTTGATTCTGGACGGGAACGTTTTGTGGCGTAGGATCGAAACCGAAAAGGTCCGATAGGATCCGCATGCGACTCCACATCATCGGCCTGCCGGCGCTTGCCGCGCTCGCCACCAGCCTGCCGGCGCGAGCGCAATATGCCGGCTACCTGTCCGTCGACCAGGTCGGGCAGCAGGTGACGCGGCAGGCCACCGACCTGGCCGGGCAACACGGCCTGGCCCTGGCCAGCCCCGCCGCCGCAGGGCCGAGCCTCTGGTTCAGCACGACCTATGACGACCTCGCGGTGCGGCCCTCCACTGCCGATGCCGCCAGCGTCCGGGAGCCGAGGGTGCACACCAACCTGTCGCAGACGCTCTTCGGCGGGGAGTGGCGGGGCGACCAGTGGCTGGCCGGGCTGGCCGGATCCGTCGCGGTGTCGCGCGGGCGCCAGGGGGCCTCTGGCCAGGAGGACAGCTACACCTTCCTGGGCGGGCCGTATTCCGTCGTCGACACCTTCCGCTTCGACTCCGACCCGCTGCGGATCGAGACCGAGGCCTATTCCATCGCGTCCTATGCGGCCTTCGCCGCCACCAGGCATGTCATCCTGACCGGGGCCGTCGGCTATACGCGGCGCGATTACCGGCTGCGCTCCGGGGGCAGTACCCTTACCCTCACCCAGGATCTCGGCCCGGGCTGGCAGGCCTTCGGGTTCCCGGCCCGGCGGAGCGCCAGCTACCGTTTCGCGGGATACGGTACGGGCGACACCGACGGCACCGTCTTCGGCGATGTCGCGGCCAATCTGGTCGCCGCGGTCCGGGAGACCGGCATCACCCTCGCGGGCCGGCTCGGCTACCGCTATGCGTCGACCTGGTCGGCGCCCTTCATCGGCACCGGGGCGGCGGTGCAGACCGCCTATCTCGGCGCCCAGGCCTTCTGGCAGCATGGCCGCTTCATGCCCCTTCGCCCGGATCCAGTGGGAATACAGCAACCCGGCCACGGAAGCCGGGCTGTACTACACCAAATATCCGCGCGACGCGCTCTACCTTTCGGCCGGCCTGGAATACCGGGTGACCGACCGGCTGGCGGCCGGCCTGAGCGTGCTGACGCAGGAAGCCAACCCCGCCATCACCCATCGCCAGGTGGCGCTGACCCTGCGCTACGGCTTCTGACGGCGCCTCACATCCGCTCCCACAGGTGGCTCTCCGCCTCCAGCCGCCCCCGCTCGTCGCTCAGGAAATCGCCGCGCGAGACGACCCCGACCAGCCGGTGCCCATCCACCACGGGGACATGGCGGAAGCCGCCGTCGCGCATGAGCCGCAGCGCCTCGATCGCCTGGATATGCGGCGCGCAGCATTCGGGGTTCGGCGTCATCACCTCGCGCAGCCGCGTCGCCCGCGGGTCGCGGCCTTCCGCCGCCAGCCGGCTGATGGCGTCGCGCCCGGTGAAGATGCCGAGCAGCCGGCCATGCGGGTCGGTCACCAGGATCGCGCCGATGCGGTGGTTGCGCATCTCCTGGCAGGCATGCTGCACGGTCGCCTCGGGCGGCAGGGTGATGGGGTGCCGGCGGGTGATGATCTCGTGCATGTGGCGGTTGGTCATCCTGCGCTCCCTCGCCCGGCCGTCCTGCGGCGGCCGCGGCCAGCCTGGCGCCGCGGTTGCGGCCCGGGCCTTGATCCGCCGCAAGCCCCCCGGTCGCGTTGCCGTGCGCCTCAGCCCGGCGCGGTGCCGAGCCGCGCCTGACCCTCCGGGCAGAGGTCGCGCAGCACGCAGCGGCCGCAGGCCGGGCCGCGGAAGAAGCAGCAGCGTTGGCCATGCCGCATCAGCACCTGGTGGTGGTCGTAGAAGGCCTGGGCGTCCCAGTCCTCCGGCAGCAGCGCCGCCAGCACGGTATGGGAAGGCCCGACCGCAAAGCCCTTCGGGATCAGCCCGAGCCGCGCCGCGACGCGGTGGTGGTGGCTGTCCACCGGCAGGGCCCGGCCGCGCAGCGTGCTGAAGGAGAGCACCGCGGCGGCGGTCTTCGGCCCGACCCCGGGCAGCGTGGCGAGCCAGGCCTGCGCCTCTGCCTCCGGCATCCCCGCCAGGTGCGAGAGGTCGAGCAGCCCCTGGCGTTCCGTCAGCGCGCGCAGGGTCCTTTGCAGGGCGGGAGCCTTGGCCTCCGGCCAGGTCACGCCCTCGATCGCCCGCTCGACCTCGGCGACCGGTGCGTCGCGCACCGCGGCCCAGTCGGGGAAGCGCTCGCGCAGCGCCTTGAAGGCCCGGGCGCTGTCGGCATTCCTGGTCCGGTGCGAGAGCAGCGAGGCGACCAGCTCGTCGAGCGGCGCCAGCGCATGGAAATAGCCGATCGGGCAGCCGTACTCGGCGCAGAGCCGGCGGTGCGCCTCGAGCGCAAGGTCGCGTTTCGCGGCATCCGGGGCGGGCGCCAGGCGGGAGAGCGGCATGGCAGCCTCAACGGCGGCCGCGACTCCGGAGTTCGGGCCAAGCTAGGACGTGGGCGATGGATCCCGTCGACCTCGCCCTCTGCCTCGCCATCGATGTCTCGGCCAGCGTCGACTACGACGAATTCGGCCTGATGATCGGCGGCACCGCGGCCGCCTTCCGCGACCCCGGCATCGCCGCGGCCTGCGCCGGCGGGCCGCGCGGGGCGGTCGCCGTGGCGGTGCTGTTCTGGTCCGGCGCCTGGCCCTCGATGCGGCCGCCCTCGGGCGGGCCGGAGGTCGCGGTGCCCTGGATGCGGATCGACGGGGCGGCGGCCGCCGCGGCGCTGGCCGAGGCGATCGACAATGCCCCCGGCTGCCGCTGCCGGGCGCGACCGCGCCTGGGGGAAGGGATGGCGGCCGGCCTCGGCCAGCTGGCGCGCTGCCCGGCGCCGGCCAGCCGGCTGGTGCTGGACGTTTCGGGCGACGGCAAGCACAACCAGGGGCGGCTGCCGGGCCCGGTGCGGGATATCGGCGTCGCCGCCGGGGTCACGCTGAACGGGCTGGCGGTGCTGAACGAGGAGCCCGACCTGCTCGACCACTACCGCGCCGAGGTGATCGGCGGTCCCGGCTGCTTTGCCATGGACTGCCCCGACTACGCCGCCTTCGCGCAAGCCATCCGGGAAAAGCTGGCGCGGGAGATCGGCGGGCTTCTCCTGTCCCGGGCGGATCGGTTATCTCCCGAGGCTTACTGACAGGTGCAGATTCATGCTGCTGCTGATTCCGGGCCCGGTGCAGACCAGGCCCGAGACCCGTGCCGCCATGGCGCAGGACATCGCCCCCTGGGACAACGACTTCCGCCCCACCTATGCCTCGATCCGGGAGCGCGTGCGGGCGCTGGCCGGCGGTGTCGAGGGCGTGCACGCCACCCTGCCGCTGCAGGGCTGCGGCCACTTCATCATGGAAGCGGCGATCCGCACCTTCGTCCCGGCCGGGGCGAAGGTGCTGATCCCGCAGAACGGCGCCTATGCCGACCGCGCGGTGCGGCTGGCGACCGAGGCCGGCCGGGTGGTGGTGGCGCTGCCCGGGCCGGACACGCGGTCGGTGACGGCGGCCGAGATCGCCGCCGCGCTCGCGGCCGACCCGGCGATCTCGCATGTCGCGATGATCCACAACGAGACGGGCAGCGGCATCGTCAACGACGCCGAGGCGGTGGGCTCAGCGGTGCGGGCGGCGGGGCGGCGGCTGATCCTCGACTCCGTCTCGGCCTTCGGCGCGGTGCCGATCGACCTGGCCGCGCATCCGGAGATCGACGTTCTGGTCTTCACCAGCGGCAAGTGCCTGGAAGGCCTGCCGGGGATCGGCTTCGCGGTGGCGCGGATCGACAGCGTGACCGCCGCGGCCGGCAATGCCGGGTCCTGGTCCTTCGACCTGGCGGATGTCTACCAGCATGCGCTGCGGGCCGGCTGGGGCAGCTTCCGCTTCACCCCGCCGGTGCAGGCGCTGGCGGCCTTCGGCGTGGCGCTCGACCTGCACGCGCAGGAGGGCGGCCAGCCCGCCCGGCTGGCACGCTACCGGGAGAACGTGCGGGCGATGTATGACGGCGTCCGGGCGCTCGGCCTGACGCCCTACCTGGACTGGGCCGACCAGGGCCCGGTGATCGTCACCGTGCACCAGCCGGCCGACCCGGCCTTCAAGCTGCAGCCCTTCGTCGATGCGCTGAAGCGCCGGGGCGTGCTGATCAGCAATTTCTGGAACACCAAGGTCCCGACCTTCCGCGTGGGCTGCATCGGCGCGGTGACGCCGGAGGATATCCGCGGCGCCGTGGCGGCGATCGACGGGGCGCTGCGGGAGCTCGGCGTCACCCGGCGCGGAGGCCTCCGGCAACGAGGCGCCGCAGCCCAAGGCCTCCCCGCGCGACGACGACTGAGGTGCCGGCGCGGCCCGCCGGGCGGGCCGCGCCGCATCGCGTCAGAAGCGGTAGCGGACGCTCGCGCCGACGACCCAGGGGTCGAGGTTGGCGCGGGCGGTGACGGTCCCCGAGTTCACGCTGACATCCGAGCGCAGCAGGATCTTCTTGGCGTCGACGTTGAGCAGCCAGTTCGGCGCCAGCTCGTAGTCCACGCCGACCACCGCGGCGAAGGCCGGGGTGCTGTCGATCCGCACGCGGCTGACCGGCGGGGTCTTGTTGCCGCCATAGCCGTAGAAGAAGGTGTAGTTCAGGCCGATGCCGGCATAGGGGCTGATCCGCGAGTCCGGCAGCGGGTGGATCTGCAGGGTCAGGGTCGGCGGCAGCACCCAGACGCTGCCCAGCTTCACGTCGCCGAGCGCCGTGCCCTTGGCGCTGACATCGTGTTGCGAGGTGGCGGCGATCAGGTTCAGCGCCACCTGCGGCAGCATGAAGTAGGTGAAGTCGAGCTGGGCGGTGCCGCTGTTGCTCGCTTCCGGCTTGCCGCCGATGCTGGTGCTGCCGCCATTGCTGGGCAGGACGGCGATGCCGCCGAGGCCGACGACGAAGTCGCCCGCCTTCTTGCCGCGCGGCGCGTCCTGCGCGGCGGCGCCGGTGACAGCGATGGCGGCCAGGGCGACGGCACCGGCCAGCCTGCCAAAGGTCTTGCGCATGTCTCTCGATCCGTTCGCGGCGGCGTTGCCGCTGCGCAAGGGATTAGGCGCGCGGTCCCCCGCGGCCTTGATGCGGATCAAGTTGCGTTTGAAACCAATATGGGCTGACACCACGCTGTGGCGCGAAAGCCACGAAGCGCCGGTCAGTCCTTCCGCTTCGCCTTCTTCGCCGCCGCCTTCCCGGTCGGCTGCCCCGACGCCGCCAGGGCGTCGAGGCGCCCGGGCAGCACCGCGCGGATCTCCGGCCGCTGCTCCTTCGCCTTCTTCCAGTGCTTCTTGTCCTTCCGGGTCATGCCGCAGCCGAGGCACCAGCCGGTGGCCTCGTCGTAGCGGCAGACATCGATGCAGGGGCTTGCCATGCCGGCCCAAAGCCGCCGCGGCCGGGATGGTTGCCGCCGGCGCTTGCCCTGGCCGCCCGGGCCATTAAGCGCGAGGGGCCTGCCGGGAGGATAGCCATGGCCACCGACCTCGAGATCGCACGCGCCGCGACCCTGCTGCCGATCGGCACGATCGCCGAGCGGGCCGGCATCCCGGAGGCGGCGCTGATCCCCTTCGGCCGCCACAAGGCGAAGCTCGACTTCGGCCTGCTGCGGACCGAGGCCGGCAAGCCGCGCGGCAAGCTGGTGCTGGTCACCGGCATCAGCCCGACCGCGGCCGGCGAAGGCAAGACCACCACCACCATCGGCCTCGGCGACGCGCTGAACGCGCTCGGGACGAAGACCATGATCTGCCTGCGGGAGCCCTCGCTCGGTCCCTGCTTCGGGGTGAAGGGCGGCGCCACCGGCGGCGGCGGCGCGCCCAGGTGGCGCCGATGGAGGACATCAATCTCCACTTCACCGGCGACTTCCACGCGATCACCAGCGCCAACAACCTGCTGAGCGCGATGATCGACAACCACCTCTACTGGGGCAATGCACTGGGCATCGATCCGCGCCGCGTCACCTGGCGCCGGGCGATGGACATGAACGACCGCAACCTGCGGAACATGGTGCTCGGCCTCGGCGGCGCCGCGCGGGGCGTGCCGCGGGAGGACGGCTTCGACATCACGGTGGCCTCCGAGGTCATGGCGATCTTCTGCCTCGCCCGCGACCTCGCCGACCTCCAGGCGCGGCTCGGCCGCATCATCATCGGCCAGACCCGCGACGGCACCAGCATCACCGCGCGCGACATCAAGGCCGACGGCGCGATGGCGGCGCTGCTGCGCGACGCGCTGCAGCCCAACCTGGTGCAGACGCTGGAAGGCTCCCCCGCACTGGTGCATGGCGGGCCCTTCGCCAATATCGCGCATGGCTGCAACAGCGTCATGGCGACCACGCTCGGCCTCTCACTGGCCGATGTGGTGGTGACGGAGGCCGGCTTCGGCGCCGACCTCGGCGCCGAGAAATTCCTCGACATCAAGTGCCCGAGCGCCGGGCTCTCGCCCGACCTCGCCGTGGTGGTGGCGACCGTGCGGGCGCTGAAGATGCATGGCGGCGTGGCGAAGTCGGCGCTGGGGCCGGAGGACGTGGCCGCGGTCGAGCGCGGCGTGGTCAACCTGGTCCGGCATGTCGAGAACATGCGCAAGTTCGGCCTGCCCGTCGTCGTCGCACTGAACAAGTTCACCACCGACACCGAGGCCGAGATCGCCGCGGTGCGGCACGCCATGGCGCGGATCGGCGCCGAGGCCTTCCTCTGCACCCATTGGGGCGACGGCGCCGCGGGGGCGGCGGAGCTCGGCCGCGCGGTGCAGGCGCTGCTGGCCGAGGGCCATGCGAAGTACCGCCCGCTCTATGAGCCCGCCCTGCCGCTGGCGGAAAAGCTGCGCACCATCGCGCGGGAGATCTACCACGCCGCCGAGGTGCAGATCCCGCCCGCGGCCGCCGCGCGGCTGAAGCGCTTCGAGGAGATGGGCTTCGGCCATGTCCCGGTCTGCGTGGCGAAGACCCAGTACAGCTTCAGCGCCGACGCGACCAAGATGGGCGCGCCGGAGGGCCACGTGCTGCCGGTGCGCGAGGTGCGGCTCTCGGCCGGGGCCGGCTTCGTCGTCGCGGTCTGCGGCGACATCATGACCATGCCGGGCCTGCCGCGGCATCCGGCGGCGGAGGGAATCGGGCTCGACTCCGACGGGCGGATAGACGGGCTGTTCTGAGCGGCCGCTTCAGCCGGCAGGCAAGTTCGGGGCAGGCGCCGCACGGGAAACGTGTGCGGCAGCACACCGATCGCCCATCCGGCAAACGATGCGCGGCCGTATCGCGCCACGCTGCCGCGCCGGGCTGTGTCATTGGTGCACGGTGCCGGTGCACGTATTGCCAATCCATGAACCCCGCACGCAAGCGTGCAGCGCAGCACCGGGGGTCACACGCAAGGGTGTGCCGCCCGCGTCGCACCCTTTCGCAGCCATCGGATAGTGTCGGCTCCGACGAGATTGCAGCGCGATGAGGGGGCCACCGGTTTCGAATGCAAGAGGACAGGGCGCCCTGGGCGGACGCCTTCGCGAACGCCGTTGCCGCGGAAATCCCACGGTTGCGACGCTTCGCGCGCGTGCTGGTGAAGCACGGCGACGCCGCCGACGACCTTGTGCAGGAGACGCTCGTCCGCGCGATCGGGGCGCGCGACCAGTTCCAGGAAGGGACGAGATCTCCGCGCCTGGCTTTTCACCATCCTGCGCCATGCGCGCGCCGCGGCAGTGCGGCGGGCCGCGCGCAGCCCCTTCCTGTCGCCCGAGACGATGCCGGAGGCGGCGATCTCCGGCGGGCAGGAGGAACGGCAGGAGATGCGCGATGTCATCATCGCCTTCCGCCGCCTGCCGCCCATCCACCGGGAGGCGCTCTGGGTCGTGGTGGTCGAGGGGCTCGACTACAGCGAGGCGGCCAAGGTGCTCGGCGTCCCCGCGGGGACCCTGCGGTCGCGCTTGTCGCGGGCGCGGGAGGCGCTGCGCCGCGGCGTCGGGCTGGAGCCGCGCTCGGGCGAGGATCCGGATCTGGGCTGAGCGCGGCGGCTCAGTCGCCGAGGCGGTCCATGAGGCGGAGGAAGCGCTCCGGCACCGGCTCGGTCAGCACCTCGGCGTGCAACTGGCCCAGGTGACGGCGCAGCCAGGTGTCGAATCTCGGGGCCTCCGCCTGCGGCACGGTCGACTTGTCCCGGATGGGGATGGCGAAATCCTGCATGGCAACCCCAATGCCTGCATCGGAAGCGGGTTCCACGCCGGCGGGCAGGACGTTCGGCTTGGCATCGGGCATGCGGGGCGGGAGCTCCGGACTCGTTCCGCAACGGCTGACCGAGGCGGCAGGCAGGGCAGGCTCTGATGCGCGTGAAAGTAGATAAAGCCTCGTCCATAAGCAAGCACGCGTTTGTGATGCGCGCCTGGGTCAGGTACCCGGATTGCGCCCGCGCCGTCCCGCTGCGATGACCGGCGGATGCCGCCAGACGACCCCCAATCCCTTCTGCAGGCTGGTGCCGCGCGCCATGCCGCCGGCGACCTCGCCGCGGCCGAGCGGCTGTACCGCCAGGTGCTGAAGCGCCGGCCGGACGAGCCCAACGCGCACAACCTGCTGGGCGTGCTGGCGCGCCAGCGCGGCGATGCGGCCGGCGCGCTGCGGCATACCGACCGCGCGCTGGCCGTGGCGCCCGAGGAGCCGGTCTTCCTGGCCAATCGCGGCGCCGCTCTGGCCGAGGCCGGCCGGCTGGCCGAGGCGGTGGCGGCGCTGCGGGCGGCGCTGGCGCGGCGGCCGGAAGATCCGGTGGCGCTGCGCAACCTCGGCCAGGCGCTGTGCGCGCTGGGCGACACGGCGGCGGCACTGGCGCCCCTGGCGCGGGCCGCTGCCCTGCTGCCCGAGGCGCCGGAGCCGCTGCTGGCGCTGGCCCATGCGCGGCGCGAGGCCGGCGATGCCGCCGGCGCGGCCGCGGCGGCGGGGGCTGCGCTGGACCGCGCCAGCGCGTCACCCGACCTGGCCGCTCAGGCGCGCTTCCTGCTGGCGGCGCTGGGCGCCGCGCCGGCGCCGGACCGCGCCCCGGCCGCCTATGTGCGCGACCTCTTCGATCAGTTCGCCCCGCGCTTCGAGGCCGAGCTTGACCGGGCGGCTCGACTACCGCACCCCGGCGCTGCTGGCCGCGCTGCTGGCCCGGGCCGGCCTCGCCCCGCGACGGGCGCTGCGGGTGCTCGACCTCGGCTGCGGCACCGGGCTTTCGGGCGCGGCGCTGGCCGGCTTCGCGCGGCGGCTGGAAGGGCTGGACCTCTCGCCCCGCATGCTCGCGGAGGCACGGAAGCGCGGCCTCTACGACGCGCTGCACGAGGCCGACCTGCTGGACTGGCTGCCGGGGCGGCCGGGCGGCTTCGAGCTGATCGCCGCGGCGGATGTGCTGAATTATCTCGGCGACCTGGCCCCGGCCCTGACGGCGATCGCCGGCGCCCTGGCCCCGGGCGGGGTCGCGGCCTTCTCGGTGGAGGCCGGGGCGGGCGCCCCCTTCGCGTTGGGCGAGGCCATGCGCTACCGCCACGACCCCGACCATGTGGCGGCGCTGGCCGCGGCGGCGGGGCTCGTGCTGCTGGCGCGGGAGGAGGCTGTGCTGCGGATGGAGAAGGGCGCGCCGGTGGTGGGCGCGCTCTTCGTCCTGCGGGCGCGGCGTTAGCCGCCGATGACCGTGGCGCCCGCCATGATCGCCCGCAGCTTGGCGGTCTCGGTCGCGCCGGCATCGACCGCCGCCACCGCCTTCACCTCCGCCTCCCGCACCCGGTCGAGCGCGGCGAGCACCGCCTCGGCTCGCTCCTGCGGCACCACCACCACGCCATCGGCGTCGCCCACCACGATGTCGCCGCTGCGGACATGGACGCCGCCGCAGACCAGCGGCGCGCCGACCTCGCCCGGGCCGTTGGCGGCGGGGAGGTCGGCACGATGCCGGCGGCGAAGCAGGGCAGGCCGGTGGCGACGATGCCGGCGCGGTCGCGCGCCAGGCCATCGGTCACGAAGGCGGCGACGCCCTTGTTGCGCATCAGCCCGATGACGATGTCGCCGACCACGGCGGTGGCCCGGTAGCCGTCATTGGCGACGACGACCACGTCGCCCGCCTGCGCCTCGCCCAGCGCGCCGAAGACGCCGACGACATCGGCCGGATAGGCGAAGGCGGTCAGCGCCGGGCCGACGAAGGTGGCGGTCGCCGGGTCCATCGGCTTGATCTGCCAGTCCATCGCGCCGCGGCCATCCATGGCGTCCACTAGGTGCGAGGTCTGCGCGCCGCGGAAGCGCTCCAGCAGCGCCGGGTCGGGGCGGGCATGGCCGCGATGAATTTTCAGCAGGGGCGGGTTGTCGAGCATGGCGGCGGGCTTCCCTTGGATGGAAGGATGCTCGCCCGCCCGCCGCCACGGCGCAATCCGCGCCGGCCCGCCGAAGGAGGACGCCATGCCCCACGACCTCGCCGCGCTCTGGGAGGCGCATTGCCGGCACGAGATTCGAGACTTCGCGACGTCGACGCCACCATGGCGACGATGGTGCCGCAGCCCTATGTCAACCACATCCCGACCATGACCGGCGGGGTCGGGCACGACCAACTCAAGCGTTTCTACAAATACCACTTCGTCGGTGCGAACCCGCCGGACACGGCGCTGGTGCCGGTCAGCCGGACCGTGGGGGAGAACCAGCTGGTCGATGAGATGATCTTCTCCTTCACCCATACCTCGGAGATCGACTGGATGCTGCCGGGCATCCCGCCGACCGGCCGCAGGGTGGAGGTGCCGCTGGTCGCCATCGTCCGCTTCGAGGGCGACCGGCTGGTGCACGAGCACATCTACTGGGACCAGGCCTCGGTCCTCGTGCAGATCGGCCTGTTGGACCCCAAGGGCCTGCCGGTGGCGGGCGGCGAGACGGCGCGGAAGGTGGTGGACAACGGCTTGCCCAGCAACACGCTGATGGCGGACTGGGCGAGGAGCGAGGGCAGGCCGATCTAGCCGCGCCTATTCCGCGTAGATCATCTTCCGGGTCATCCCGCCATCGGTGACGAATTCCGCGCCGGTGACGAAGCCGCTCTCCGGCCCGCAGAGCCAGGCGACCAGCGCCGCCACGTCCTGCGGCCGGCCGACGCGCCCGGCCGGATGCTGCGCATGATCCTCGGCCGAGAGCGTGGCGCCCCTGGTCTCGATCCAGCCGGGGCTGACGCAGTTCACCCGGACATGCGGGCCGAGGCTGACGGCGAGCGCGTGGGTCAGCGCGACCAAGCCCCCTTGGAGGCGCTGTAGCTTTCGGTGTCGGGCTCCGACTGGTGGGCCCGGGTGGAGGCGATGGTCACCACCGCGCCGCCGGCCGCGCGCAGCATTCCCTCCGCCGCGCGCACCAGAAGGAAGCTGCTGGTGAGGTTGATGCCGAGCACCGCGTTCCACTCCGCCAGCGCCAGGTCGCGCAGCGGCTTGCGGATCATGAAGCCAGCATTGCAGACCAGCGCGTCGAGCCGCCCCTCATGCGCCGCGATGCCGGCGACCAGCGCGGCCACCGCGGCTTCGTCGGACACGTCGGCGGCGACGCAGCGCGCCGCATGGGGCGGCCGCGCCAGGTCGCGGTCGGCGATCACCACGCGCCAGCCATCGGCGGCGAAGCGAGCCGCCACCGCCGCGCCGATCCCGCGCGCGCCGCCCGTGACCAGCGCCACCTTGTCCGCCATCCGCCCGCCCTCCTTCCCAGTTGCGCCCGGCCCTGTAGCATGGCCCGCAAATGCCGAGAGGAAACGCAGGAATGGCCGGACCGCTGCTGTTCACGCCCATGCAGATCCGTGGCGTGACGCTGAAGAACCGCGTCGTCGTCGCACCCATGCACCAGTATGCCGCGCTGCGCGGCTTCGCCACCGACTGGCACCTGATGAACGCCGGGCGCTACGCCGCCGGCGGCGCCGGGCTGATGATGGTGGAGAGCACCAAGGTCGAGCGGCGCGGCTGCGGCACCATGGGTGATCTCGGCCTGTGGGACGACGCCTTCGTCCCCGGTCTGGCGCGCATCGTCGAGTTCATCCGAGCGCAGGATTGCGTCGCCGGCATCCAGATCGGTCATTCCGGCCGCAAGGCACGACGCTTCCGGCCCTGGGAAGGCGGCGCGCCGCTGACCCGCGACGCCGTCGTCGAGGCGCTCGATCCCGCCGAGTGGGACGCCTGGGAGCTGGTCGCCCCCTCCGCCACCAACTCGCCGGACAGCGACCCGGTGCCGCGCGCCCTCTCGCGCGACGAGATCAAGGACACCGTCGCCCGCTGGGGCCAGGCCGCCCGCCGCGCCAACGAAGCCGGCTTCGATGTGCTGGAGATCCACGGCGCGCATGGCTACCTGATCCACCAGTTCCTCAGCCCCTTCTCCAACCGCCGCAACGACGAATATGGCGGCGACGGCATGGGCCGCATGCGCTTCTGCATCGAGGTGGTGGAGGAGGTCCGCCGCCACTGGCCCGAGGACAAGCCGCTCTTCCTGCGGCTGTCGGTCGAGGACGACGTGGGCTGGGGCCCGGCCGAGAGCGTCGAGCTGGCGAAGCTGGTCAAGCCCAAGGGCGTCGATGTCATCGACTGCTCCTCGGGCGGGATGTCCGGCGCGCCGGTCACCAGCGCCGGACCGATCGGCTATGGCTACCAGGTGCCCTATGCCGAGCGGCTGCGGCGTGAGGCCGGGATCCTCTCCATGGCGGTCGGGCTGATCGTCCATGCCGACCATGCCGAGGGCATCCTGCAGAAGGGTGAGGCCGACCTGATCGCCCTCGCCCGGGAGCTGCTCTACAACCCGAACTGGCCGATGGACGCGGCGCAGAAGCTAGGCGTCGATCCACGTTTCGCCCTGGTCCCGCCCGCCAGCGCCTATTGGCTGGAGAAGCGGGCACGGCAGGTGAAGACCATGGTGCCCAGCACCTACCGCGAGAAGCAGGAGGCCTGAGGCCTCAGCGCGCCGCGGTCTCGGTCGGGGCGGCGACCGGCTTGACCTCGACCGGGGCTGTGCCCTTGTGCTTCAGGCCGATCTTCTCGGCTACCTTCGGCGTCACGTCGACCACGCGGCCCTTCACATAGGGGCCGCGATCGGTGATCCGCACCCGCTGCGACTGCCCGGTCTCGAGATTCGTCACCTCCGCCACCGAGCCGAGCGGCAGGGTCTTCGAGGCCGCGGTATTGGCGTCAGGGTCGAAGCGTTCACCGCTGGCAGTGCGCTTCCCCTCGAAGCCCGGCCCATAGAAGGACGCCTCGCCGCGCTGCGCCGGCGGGGCGGCGGCTTCCGGCCGCGGCGGCTCGGCCGGCGGGGTGGAACAGGCGGCGAGGCCGAGCAGCAGGAGGGCAGGGGCCGCGAGGCGGTGCATGGGCGTTCTCTCCGATCCGGTGCGGTCCCGGATGGGATGACGCCAGCGGCGCCGGTCGGTTCGGGGACGCAAGGCACGGCTCGCGGCGATGTGCGGTTCAGCCCTGCAGCAGCGCCAGCGTGCGCGGGTCTTCCGCCCCGGCATAGTAGCGGTCGAGCGCGGTGCGGAAGACGCCCTCGCCCGGCTCGGCCGCGGCGAAGAGCGTCAGGCAGGAGCGGAACTTCAGCGCATCCACCTCGCCCAGGATCTCCTCCGCGCTGCGGCCCTGCACCGCATTGACCAGCGCCGTGCAATCCCGGAGCCGCTTGCCCAGCACCGGATGCGCCAGGTAGGCGCGCGCCTCCTCCAGCGAGGCGAGGCCGTATTGCTGCGCCATGGCGCTGTGCCCGAGGCCGCGCAGCTGCGGGAAGACGAACCACATCCAGTGGCTGCGCTTGCGCCCGGCCGTGAGCTCGGCGCGGACCTGGTCGATGACCGGGGCCTGCGCGGCGAGGAAGCGGTCGAGGGCTTTGGCACAGCTCATGGCCGGCGCTCGCCGCATGCCGACCGGGCGCCTGCGGCGCCGCCATTGCCGAGCCGGGGGAGAGTGCGTTTTCGCAAGACCTGTCGCCTGCTGCCGGAGCGAATGTGGATCCCCGCGCTGGTCAGGTGCAAGGCGTCGACCGAGCCGCGGCGATCACGCTGGCAGCAGCTGGGCGGACAAAAAACCGGATTAGTTACGGAATAAGCGAATAGCCGAATAGATGCGGATTCGTTAATATTCTATTGCCAGGCGAAAAATTCGCCGTCTTCGCCAGCAGGGCGGTACCGGTCGGAGGATTACCCTGTGAGTTTGGACGAGGCGCGGTCGGGCTTCCAAGTCGATGCCCTGCCGAATACCGGCACGAGCAACTATCTCCTGGTTGGAGACAATGCCTATGGCTACACCTACGCGGCCAGCTCCGCATATCTCAGCTATATCGGAGACGTCGATGTCTACCTGATGGAGTTGGATTACGGCAGTTCCTACTCGCTGGTGACCGGCAGCGCCGCCCCGCTCTATTCCCCGGGTCCCTACAACAGCAACTTCGCCCTGCTCAACCGCTACGGCACGATCCTGGCCTTCTCGACCGATTACGGCAGCTACTCCGGACTAAGTTTCACCGCCACTGATACGCGTTACTATGTCGCGGAATACTCAGACTCACTTGGATACTATTCCATACGGCTTGCCAATAACACCATCACCGAGCAAAACGGTCTCGGTGAGACAATCATCCCCGGTCATGTCTACTCAGCCAGGATCGATTACTCGAGCGACGTCGATATCTACGACTTCTATGCGCAGGCCGGTCATGTCTATTTCGTAAAGCTGACGACCCAGGTGCAGGACCTCTACCTCGATGTGGAGTATATGGACCTGCGGGTGGACAACCTCGTGGCGACCGGCAGCGGTGCCTACTACTTCACCGCCGGGGCAACCGGGGCCTACTCGCTGCACCTGTCCTCCAACTCCTTCCACCAGATCGGCAACTACAGCTTCGTCGCCGGCGAAATCGTCGCGGCCTTGGTCGCCGCAACTCCGGGCAGCCGGGCCGAGGGCAGTAGTGGCAGCACCGGCTTCACCTTCACCGTCAGCCTGGCCCAGCCGGTCACCTCGGCTCAGTCGGTCGGCTGGTCAGTCGTCGGCAGCGGCGCGCATCCCGCCGATGCCGCGGACTTCGCCGGCGGCGTCCTGCCCTCCGGGACCCTGACCTTCACCGCCGGCGAAGCGAGCAAGGTGGTCACGGTCAACGTCGCCGCCGATGCGCTGGTCGAGCCTGATGAAGGCTTTTCGCTGGTCCTCGGAAGCCCGTCCGTCGGCCTGATGCTCGGCAGCGCCACGGCCGCCGCGACCATCCTGAACGACGACGTCTCGCTGCCCCTGCTGACCGGCACGGCCGGCAACGATGCGCTGGTCGGCACCAACGGCGTCGATACCCTGAACGGTGGCCCTGGCGGCCAGGACACGCTGACCGGAGGCGCCGGCGCCGACCGGTTCGAGGTCATGGCCGGCACCGCCGCCATTACTGACCTCGGCGCCGGTGGCGCCGCACACTCGTGGTCGCGGGCGGGGCCACTGCCACCGCCACGCTGGCAGCAGCCTGGACCGCCACCGCCGAGAGCGCGAATGCTGGGACGGCCAGCCTGGTGGCGGCAGGCTTCGGCGTGAACCTCGCCGCCGCCTCCGGGCCGCAGGGCTGGTGGGTCAGCAATGCCGACAGCCCGGCCGCGGTCATGCTGACCGGCTCCGCCCATGGCGATCATCTCGGCGGCGGCAGCGGCAACGACACGCTGGACGGCAGCGGTGGCAACGACACCCTGGCGGGCGACCTGGGCAACGACACCTACCTGCTCGACAGCGCCGGCGACGTGGTGGTCGAGGCTGCCAGTGCCGGCACCGATACCGTCCTGCTGGGCACCGCAGTGGCGAGCTACACGCTGCCGGCCAATGTCGAACATGCCGTTGCGGCGAATGGCGCGGCGCATCTGGTCTTCGGCAACCTGCTGAACAACGCGCTGACCGGCGGCGACTCCAACGACACGCTGGTCGGGCTTGGCGGCCACGACACGCTGCTCGGCGGCAGCGGCGACGACGTGATCTACGCCCATGCTGGCGACCGGATCGACGGCGGCGCCGGGCGCGACGTGCTCTACATGGTCGACGACACGCCGACCTCGCTGGCGATCGACGCCGCCCAGATCGAGTTCGTCGCCGCCGGCTTCGGCAACGACACGATCAACGGCGCCGGGCAGACCCGGGCGATCGAGGTCTATGCCAGCGGCGGCGACGACAGCGTCGTCGGCGGCAGCGGCAATGACTGGCTCTGGGGCAGCGTCGGCAACGATACCCTGATCGGCAATGCCGGCGACGACGTCATTGTCGGCGACCTCGGCGCCGACAGCCTCTCGGGCGGCGCCGGCAACGACCGGATGTATGTCGACGCCCAGGACACCATCGATGGCGGCGACGGCTTCGACGCCGCCTACATCATCGGCGGCACCGGGATGGCCATCAACCTTGCCACCACCCACATGGAGTGGGTGACCGATTTCGTCGCCGGCAACGACACGCTGGATGCCTCCGGCACCACCACCGGCGTCGAGCTTTATGCCGGCGGCGGCAACGACCTGCTCACGGGCGGCAGCGGCGCCGACCTGATCTTCGCCGGGGAGGGCGCGGACACGCTGATCGGCGGCGACGGCGACGACGGGCTGATCGGCGAGGGCGGCGCCGACAGCATCTCGGGCGGCGCCGGCAACGACCGCATCTATGCCGACACCACCGATACGGTGGATGGCGGCGACGGCTACGACATCATGTACATGGTGACCGACGCGGCCTTCACCGTCGACCTCGGCGCCATCCATGTGGAATGGCTCTTCGCCGGTGCGGGCAATGACAGCGTCACCTCCTCCACCGCGACGCCGATCCAGGTCTATGCCAATGGCGGCAACGACACGCTGTCGGGCGGTGGCGGCAACGATACGCTCTGGGGCGGCGACGGCGACGACAGCATCGCCGGCAATGCCGGCAGCGACACCCTGGTGGGCGGGGCCGGCGCCGACACGCTGGCCGGCGGCGCCGGGGATGACGGGCTGTTCGGCGGCGATGGCGCCGATGTCTTCGTGCTGGGGACCGGCTGGGGCAACGACACGATCTTCGACTGGCAGGACGGCAGCGACCTGATCGATGTCCGCGCGCTGGCGGCATCCGGCCTGCATGCATTCGGCGGCTTCGGCCTGATCGCGAGCGGTGGCAATGCGGTGCTCAGCTATGCCGGCAATATGCTGACGCTGCTCGGGGCCGCCGGGAAGATCGACGCGGCCGACTTCCTCTTCGCCTGACCCCGGGCCCAGGTGCTGGCGCAAATCCCGATCAGGTGGCAGCACCTGATCGGGTGAGGATGCCCGTACCATCGACGGGCTTGAGCGGCTGCCGTGCGGCTTGGCGCACCGGAAGCGCTCTAGGCGGCCTCCGTCCAGGCCGCCGCCGCGCCGAGCGTCAGCGCCGCGCCCTGGGCGATGGTGGCGGGCAGGCCGAGGCCGGCCAGCGCGACGAAGCTGCTGAACTGCCCGAGGAAGACCAGGGCGCCGAGGTTCAGCGGCGTGATCGCCAGGACGCCGCGGCCGGCCGCGCTGAGGGCGGCGACCAGCCCGGCCAGCAGGGACAGGATGAGGAAGGCGCAGTGCGGCGCCAGGACAGTGAGGGTATGCATCCCCAAGGCAACGCCAGGCCGCCCCCGGGTTGCCCCGGATCGCCGCCGCGTGACGGCGGCCCTATACTCCGCCGCATGGCCCCCCGCCGCCCGCCGCCTGCCGAGGACCTCTTCGGCGGGCCCCCCGACCCATCGGCCGAAACGCCACCCGAAGCGGCGGCCGCCGGCTCGCGCCCGCTCGCCGACCGGCTGCGGCCGAAGGCGCTGGAGGAGGTGGTGGGGCAGGACCACCTGCTCGGCCCCGCGGGCGCGCTGTCGGGCATGCTGGCGCGCGGCAGCCTTGCCTCGCTCATCCTCTGGGGGCCGCCGGGGGTGGGGAAGACCACCATCGCCCGGCTGCTGGCACAGCGGGCCGGGCTGGTCTTCGTCTCGCTCTCGGCGGTCTTCTCCGGCGTCGCCGACCTGAAGCGCGCCTTCGACGAGGCGCGGGCGCGGAGACGGGCCGGGCAGTCCACGCTGCTCTTTGTCGACGAGATCCACCGCTTCAACCGGGCGCAGCAGGACGGCTTCCTGCCGGTGGTGGAGGACGGGACCGTGACGCTGGTCGGCGCCACCACCGAGAACCCGTCCTTCGCGCTGAATGGCGCCCTGCTGTCGCGCTGCCAGGTTCTGGTGCTGCGGCGCATCGACGACCCGGCGCTGGAACTGCTGCTGACCCGGGCCGAGGCGGAGGCCGGCCGCCCCCTGCCGCTGGACGAGGCGGCGCGCGGCACGCTGCGCGCCATGGCGGATGGCGACGGGCGATACCTGCTGAACCTGGCGGAACAGCTGCTCGCCCTGCCGGCGGATGCGGCCCCGCTGACGCCGGCCGGCCTTGCCGAGCTGCTGGCCCGCCGCGCCGCGCTCTACGATAAGGACCGGGAGGAGCACTACAACCTGATCTCCGCGCTGCACAAATCGCTGCGCGGCTCGACCCTGACGCCGCGCTCTACTGGTTCGCCCGCATGCTGCAGGGCGGGGAGGACCCGCGCTACATCGCCCGCCGGCTGACCCGCTTCGCCGCCGAGGATGTCGGCATGGCCGACCCGCGCGCGCTGCCGCTGGCGATCGCGGCGTGGGAGACCTACGAACGGCTCGGCAGCCCGGAGGGCGAGCTGGCGCTTGCCCAGCTCGTCGTCCATCTCGGCACCGCGCCCAAGTCGAACGCGGTCTATGCCGCCTGGGGCGCCGCCCAGCGCGCGGCGAAGGAGACCGGCAGCCTGATGCCCCCCGCCCATATCCTGAACGCGCCCACGAAGCTGATGAAGCAGCTCGGCTACGGCGCCGGCTATGCCTACGACCATGACGAGGAGGAGGCCTTCAGCGGCGCCAACTACTTCCCCGACGGCATGCCGCGCGCCAGCTACTACCGCCCGACCGACCGCGGCGCGGAAGCCGCGATCGGGGAGCGCATGCAGCGCTGGGCGGCGATCCGCGCCCGCAGGGCGAAGCGGTGAGCGCGCTCGGCTGGCCATCCCTGCTGCTGGTCGCCGGAGGCGGCGCGCTGGGCTCGGTGCTGCGCTACTGCGTCTCGGTCCTGGCGATCGAGGCCCTCGGCACTGGCTTCCCCTGGGGCACGCTGGCGGTCAACGTGCTGGGAAGCGCCGCGATCGGCGCGCTGGGCGGGCTTGGCGTCTCGGGCGAGTGGCGGCTGCTGCTGGTCACCGGCCTGCTCGGCGGCTTTACCACCTTCAGCGCCTTCAGCCTCGAGACCGGCCTGCTCTGGCAGCGGGCCTGGTGGCTCTCGGTGGTCTATGTGACGGCGAGCCTGTTCCTCGGCCTCGCCGCCTTCGCGCTGTGCTTCTGGCTCGGGCGCCGCAGCCTAGGATGAGGGGGGAAGGATGAAGGAGAAGATGATCGGCATCTGGCGCCTGGTGGAGGTGACGGCGCGGGATCCGGACGGGCGCGTCATCCCCTCCGAATTCGGCCCGGCGCCGATCGGCGCCGTGCAATTCGACGCGCAGCGGATGATGGCCGCGCTCGGCGACAGCCGGCCGCCGGCGGCGGGCGAGACGCGCTTCTGGGTGGCCTATACCGGGGTATGGGATTTCGACGGCACGGTGCTGTCCACCAGGGTGGATGCGGCGCATCCGGCCAACCGGATCGGCACCGACCAGGTGCGGCAGGTACGGTTCGAGGGCACGCGCGTGGTGCTGCAGCCACCGCCCCGGATGGTGAAGGGGGTGATGAACCACCTGGAGCTGGCCTGGGAGAAGGTGGCGTAGGGCGCGGCGCCTAGAGCAGATCCCGATCAGGTGGAATCACCTGATCGGGTGAGGATGCCCGCGGCATCGACAGGCCGGGGCGGTCGCCATGGGCCATCGCGAGGGGAGGCGCTTCAGCGTCCCGCCACGCGCTCGTCCCGGTCCGGCACGCGGGTCGGCTCGACCACCACCGGCGCCGTGCCGTCCTTCTTCATGTCGAGCTGCGCGGCGGTCCTCGGGCTGACATCCATGATGCGGCCGCGGGCATAGGGGCCGCGGTCCTCGACCGTGACCTCGGCCGATTTCCCGTTCTCGAGGTTGGTCACCTTGGCCGTGGTGCCGAGCGGCAATGTCTTGTGCGCGGCGTTGCTGGCATTCGGGTTGAACCGCTTGCCATTGGCCATGCGGCGTCCGTTGAACTTCGGCGCGTAGTAGCTCGCCGTGCCGCGCTGCGGCTGTGCCTTGGCCTTCCGTGCGCCATCGGCGGCGCCGGCGGGGGCGGCCGGGCCGGAAAGGGCGAGAAGGATCGCCGCGCTCGCGGCCGTGATCATCATGCGGGTCATGCCTGCAATTCACGCGCGGCGGCGCCCGGGGTTCCGCCCGGCGGCGGCTCAACGGGCCTCGGCGACTTCCTCATAGGGCGGGCCGAGCGGTTGGGCGACCACCCTGGCCACGCCCGCCCGGCGCATGCCGAGCTCCTCCGCCGTGCGCGGGCTGAGGTCGAAGATCCGCCGGTGCGAGAAGGGACCGCGATCGGCGATGACGACCTCCGCGGTGCGGCCATTCGCCGTGTTGG
Organism: Dankookia sp. P2; assembly: GCF_050632255.1. NCBI lineage: Bacteria > Pseudomonadati > Pseudomonadota > Alphaproteobacteria > Acetobacterales > Roseomonadaceae > Dankookia > Dankookia sp. P2. The sequence goes on from NZ_CP192581.1 coordinate 5,483,297, forward strand.
TCAGCCGGACCCGGGTGCCGAAGGGCAGGGTGCGGTGGGCGGCGGTATTGGCGCCGGGGTCGAAGCGCTGGCCGTTCGCCATCGGCCGGCCGGCGAAATGCGGGGCGTAGTAGGAGGCGTGCCCGTCGAGCTCATGCCCCGCCTGGAGGTCGGCCGCCGCTGCCACGGGCAGGAAGGTCCGGTCGGCTGCGCCGAGGCCGAAAGCCGCAAGCATTGCGGCAACGGCGAGGGGGATGCGTGCCATGCCGCAGCAAAGACCCCACATTCCTGTGGCTGTCAAGTCAGGCTTCCGCCTGCCACATTCCAGCCCAAGTATCCCAGTCCTTAAAGTATTCACCCGAAGTAAAGAAAGCGGCTATACTGTTGTTCGTGGACAGACCAGCCGCAGCCTCGTCCTGCCGCGGCGCGGCCTGCACCAGTGTGGTAACAGCCTGGACAGCTGCTGAAACACGGCGCGAGCGCCGCAGCTTGCCGCTTCTGGAAGGCGCCGTTGACGCCATGCGCACGGCGGGCGCCGTGCTATAGCTCCGCCATGTCGATCACCCATCTCACCGTGGCGGAAGGCGAGGCGGATACCCGGCTTGACCGCTGGTTCCGCCGCCACTTCCCCCAGCTCACCCAGGGCGCGCTGCAGAAGATGCTGCGCACCGGCCAGATCCGCGTGGATGGCAGGCGGGCCGAGGCCAATGCGCGGCTGCAGGCGGGCCAGGAGGTCCGCATCCCGCCCCTGCCGGAGGGGCCGAAGCCGGTGCCAGGCCGCTTTCCGGTCTCCCCGGAGGATGCCGCGGAACTGGAGCGCATGGTCATCCACCGCGATGCCAGCGTCCTGGTGCTCGACAAGCCGCATGGGCTGGCGGTGCAGGGCGGCCCGGGGATCCTGCGCAACCTCGACGCCATGCTGGACGCGCTGCAGTTCGAGGCCGATGAGCGCCCCCGCCTGGTGCACCGGCTCGACCGCGACACCTCGGGCGTGCTGATCCTCGGCCGCACCGCGCAATCCACCGCCTGGCTGGCCAAGGCCTTCCGCGGGCGGGAGGTCGAGAAGACCTACTGGGCCGTCGTGGTGCCGCAGCCGGAGATGGCCGAGGGGCGGATCGAGCTGGCGCTGGCCAAGCTCGGCGGGCCGCGCGGCGAGCGGATGGTCGCGGTCGACAACCCCGAGGAGGGGCAGCGCGCCATCACCGAATCCCGCACGCTCGACGGCGCCAAGCGCCGGGCAGCCTGGCTCGAGCTGAAGCCCTATACCGGCCGCACCCACCAGCTGCGCGTGCATTGCGCCGAGGGACTGGGGACGCCGATCCTCGGCGACGGCAAGTATGGCGGCATCGCCGCGCATATGGACGGCCTGCCCAACCAGCTGCACCTGCATGCCAGGGCGCTGCGCCTGCCGCACCCCGAGGGCGGGTTCCTGGAAGCCGCAGCACCCCTGCCGCCGCACATGAAGGAGACCTTCGGCTTCTTCGGCTTCGAAGCGCCGAAGACGCCGAAGCCCCGCCACCTCGCCCCCGTCTCGAGGCGTTAGGGCCGCATGCCGCGCGAGACCGCCTTCCCCGAGCCGATGCCCGAGCCGCCCGCGCGCCGCCGGCGCCGCTGGCCCCTTGTGCTGGCGGCGGCGATCGCCCTGCCGGTGGTGGCGGGCGGCGTCTTCCTCGCCGGCTTCGACCTGAACGGCCAGAAGGCGCGTATCCTGGCCGCGGTGAAGCAGGCGACGGGGCGCGACCTGGTGCTGGAGGGGCCGATCGGGGTGAAATTCTCCCTCGTCCCGACCCTGACGGTGGAGGGCGCCGCACTGGCCAACATCCCCGGCGGCAGCCGGCCGCAGATGGCGACGGTGCGGCGGGTGGAGCTGGAGCTCGCCCTGCTGCCGCTGCTGTCGCGCGAGGTCGAGATCCGTCGGCTGCGGCTGGTGGCGCCCGACATCGTGTTGGAGACGGATGCCGAGGGCCGGCCCAACTGGGAATTCGGCCGAGCCGCCGCGGCCGGACCCGCGGCGCCCGCGCCCCAGCCGGGCGGGCCGCCGCCGGCCGAGGGCGCCGGGGGCAGCCGGCGGCTGCAGCTCTCGGTTGGCCGGGTGGCGGTCGAGGCGGGCCGGGTCACCTGGCGGGACGGCCGGACCGGCGCCAGCCGGACGCTCGGCATTCCCGATCTCGAGGTCGTCGCCGATGGCGCGCGCGGCCCGGTGCGCGGGCGCGGCAGCCTGACCCTCGACGGCGCGCCGATCGCGGTCGAGGGCGAGTCCGGCCCGCTGCTCGGCCTGACCGACCCGGCCCCCGGCACGCCTTGGCCGGTCCGCCTCGCCCTCGCCGCCGGCGGCGCGACCGCGACGCTGGAGGGCAGCATCGACCGGCCGCGGGAACGCCGCGGCTGGAAGGCCACCGTGACCGCCGCCGTGCCGGATGCCCAGGCGCTGGTGCCGCTGCTGCCGGACCTGCCGCTGCTGCCCTTGCGCGACCTCCGGGCCCGGATCGGCCTGGCGGATGCCGGGCCGGGGCGGCAGGCGCTGACCGGCCTCGATGTCTCGGTCGGCGCGTCGCCGCTCGACCCGCTGCTGCCCGGCCTGGCGCTGGCCGCGTTCACCGCGAAGCAGGCGGGGCCGGAGGCGCCGCTGGTGCTGGACGGCAGCGGCCAGCTGAACGGCGTGCCGGTGACGCTGCGCGGCACCACCGGCTCGCCCATGCTGCTGCGGCCGGGGACCGAGGGACCGCTGCCGGTCGACCTGGTCGCCACCGCCGCCGGCGCCACGGCGACGGTGAAGGGCACGGTCGGCGACCCGCGCCGGATCGGCGACGTGGCGCTGCAGGTGGCGCTGGCGGTGCCAGACCTCGCCGCGCTCGCGCCGCTCGCCGGCACGCCGCTGCCGCCGGTCAAGGACCTGACGCTGGGCTTCGGGCTGGCCGAGCGGGGCTTCGGCTTCTCCGGCGGGGCGGTGCTGACCGGCCTGCGCCTGGCCTCCTCGGCGGCCGATGCGGCGGGCGACCTGACCTATGTGGTCGGCATGCGGCAGGGGCTGCACGGCACGCTGGCCTCCCGCCGCATCGACCTCGACGCGCTGCGGCCGCCGGCCGCGGCGCCGGCCGCGGCGCCGGCCGCGGCCCCGGCGGCGCCCCATGACGGCCGCGTCATCCCCGACCTTCCGCTGCCGCTCGAGCTGCTGCGGATCACCGACAGCGAGCTGCGCTGGACGGTCGCCGAGCTGCATTCGGGCGGCGTCACCCTGCGCGACACCACCGCGCATGCCGAGATCCGCGACGGCCGCGGCCGGCTCGACCCCTTCGCCACCAGCCTGCCGGGCGGGCGGCTTTCGGTGCGCGCCGCGGCCGACGTCACCACCACCCCGCCGAGCATCCAGGTCGCGGCGCAATCGGACGGGATCGAGTTGCCGACCCTGCTGGCGGCGCTGCACGCGCCGGGCGGCACCGCAGGCCGGGTCGAGCTCGACCTCGACCTGCGGGGCCAGGGCCGCGACCTGCGCGCCGTCGCCGCCACCGCGACCGGGCATCTCGGCCTGGCGCTGACCAATGGCCAGGTCGAGAGCGGCTCCGGCTCCCTCCTCGGCCGGGCGCTGGGCGACCTGCGGCAGGCCGTGCCGCAGCTCGGCGCGCTCGCGGAAGGGCGCGTCACCGTCGCTTGCGCCGCGACGCGCTGGCGGGCCGAGGCGGGCATCGCCCGGGCCGAGGCGCTGCTGCTCGACGGCTCGCTCGGCAAGGTCGGCGGCGGCGGCCAGGCCAACCTGCGGGACGAGACGCTGGCGCTCCGGCTGCAGCTCGACCTGCGGCTGCCGATCCCGGGGTGGACCAGCTGCGCATCCGGGCGCCGCTGCCGGTCGGCGGCACCTTCGCCAATCCGCGGCCGGATTACGGGCCGGCGGTGACGCGCGGCGCGCTCGGCACGGTGGAGGGGCTGGCGCAGATCCCCGGTGGGCTCGCCGGGGAGATCCTCGGCGCGCTGGGCGGCAATGGCGGCGCGCCATCGGGCGGGCTGCCGGATTGCGGCCAGGCGCTCGCCGTGGCGCGGGGCGGGCGGGCCGGGCCGGTGCCGGCCCCCGCCGCCGGCCCGCCCGCGGCCGCCGCCCCGGCCGAACGGGCGCCGGCGCCGCTCCGCAACCTGCCCGGCCCGGCGCAGGACCTGCTGCGCGGCCTGTTGCGCGGGCGCTGAGGCGGGGTCCTCGGGATGCCACGGCGGCCTGCGTCCAGGGGCGAACGCGGCATCGCCCTGGCGTGTTGCTGGCGGAGCAGATTCACACCGCAGGGCGTTCACGCCCTGCCGCGATCTGCTCTAAGGAAGGACCCATGAAGCGCTTCTGGGACAATGCCGCCGTGGTGCCCGACCCCGGGCCCGGCGGCTTCCGCGTCCTGCTGGACGGCAGGCCGGTGCGCCTGCCGGGCGGCAGCCCGCTGTTGGTCGAGGCCCCGCGCCTGGCCGAGGCCATCGCCGCCGAATGGTCCGCCGCCGGCGGCGCCAAGGGCGGCGAGATGACGCCGGCCGACATCCCGCTGACCCGCCTGGCCGGCACCGCGCAGGAGCGCATCGCGCCCGACCCGGCCGGGATGGTCGAGGGACTGGCGCGATACGCCGAGAGCGACCTGCTCTGCTACCGCGCCGACGACCACCGGCTGGCGGCGATCCAGGCGGCCGAATGGCAGCCGCTGCTCGACTGGGCGGCGCTGCAGCACGACGCGCCGCTCCGGGTCACCACAGGGCTGATGCCGGTGGCGCAGGACCCCGCCTCGGTCGAGGCGCTGCGCCGCGTGGTCGCCGCCTGCGACCCGATCGAGCTGACCGCGCTCGGCGTCCTGGTCCCCGGCTTCGGCAGCCTGGTGCTGGCGCTGGCGGTGGTGCAGGGCCGGCTGGAGGCGGCGGAGGCGCACCGGCTGTCCATCCTCGACGAGACCTACCAGGAGGAGTTCTGGGGCCTCGACGCCGAGGCCGAGGCCCGCCGCAGGCGCATCGCCGCCGAGGTGGCGCAGGCCGAGCGGCTGCTGGCCCTGGCGCGCGGCGCCGCCGCATGAAGGCCCGGCACCTGCTCATCGCGGGCCGGGTGCAGGGCGTGGGCTACCGCGACTGGATGGCGCGGGAGGCCGGGCGGCTCGGCCTCTCGGGCTGGGTGCGCAACCGGGCCGACGGCAAGGTCGAGGCGGTGATCGCCGGGCCGGAGCCGGCGGTCGAGGCGCTGCTGACGCTGGTGCGGCGCGGCCCGGTGCTGGCGCGGGTCGATTCCGTCGAGGAGCGTTTCTTCGAGGAGGAGGTCGCGCCCGGCTTCGTCCGGCGCTAGCCGGTGAGCGTCCCGCGCGGAAGCGCGCAGGAGGCTAATCACCGGCTCATGCCAAGCCGGACCGGAGCTGGCCTGATGCCGTGAGGCCGGCGCCGGTCCAGGCCGCTGCCGCTTCATCAACTCCCCCGGAGAGATGCGCCGGATCGCGGCCACCATGGCAACCTTCGCGCCGCGGCGGCATCCGCGCCGCCGCGGGGAGGACACAGCCATGGCCGAGAACGGCGATCTCCATCTGCACCCGCTGCTGGACCAGGGCATCAGGGCCGGCACCGGCAGCTTCGCCGGCGGGACGCTGACCTGCCGCTGCGCGCAGGACAAGGTCGAGCTCCGCATCGAGGGCGACGTCGCTTTCAACCATGCCTGCGGCTGCACCAAGTGCTGGAAGCCGGCGGGGTCGATGTTCTCCGTCGTCGCCGTGGTACCGCGCGACAAGCTGCGCGTCACCGCGCATGCCGAGAAGCTGCAGGTGGTGGACCCGGCCGCGACCATCCAGCGCCACGCCTGCAAGGCCTGCGGCGTGCACCTGTTCGGCCGCATCGAGAACAAGGACCATCCCTTCTACGGCTTCGACTTCATCCACCCCGAGCTTTTCGCCGAGCACGGCGCCGCAGCGCCGACCTTCGCCGCCTTCGTCTCCTCGGTCATCGAGAGCGGGGTGAGGCCGGAGCGGATGGAGGCGGTGCGGGCGCGGCTGAAGTCGCTCGGGCTCGAGACCTATGACTGCCTGTCGCCACCGCTGATGGATGCGATCTCGACGCATGTCGCCAAGCGGATGGGCGTGCTGGCGGCCTGAGCCGCACCGCGCGGAAATTCCTTGCGCGGCCGGAGCGGCGCCGCGCAGGCTCCCGCTGCCGCAGGCGCAAGCCGGCGGCCAAGGACAGGGAGCAAACGTCATGGAACGTCGTGGCATGCTGGGCGCAGCCCTTGCTGCGCCGGTGGCCCTCGCCGCGCCCGCGCTGGCGCAGACCCAGGCCCCGGAGATCCGCTGGCGCCTTGCCAGCAGCTTCCCGAAGAATCTCGACATCCTCTATGGCGGGTCGGAATACCTGGCGAAGCGCGTCGCGCAGATGACCGACAACCGCTTCCAGATCCGCTGCTTCGCCGCCGGCGAGATCCTGCCCGCGCTGCAGGTGCTGGACGGGCTGCAGTCCGGCACCGTCGAATGCGGCCAGACCGCCAGCCTGTACTACGTGGGGAAGGACCCGACCTTCGCCGCCTTCACCGCCATCCCCTTCGGGATGAACATGCGGCAGATGAGCGCCTGGCTGCGGCATGGCGGCGGCAACGAGATCGCAACCGAGCTCTACCGCGACTACAACGTCGTCGGCATCCCCTTCGGCGACACGGGGACGCAGATGGGCGGCTGGTTCCGCAAGGAGATCCGCAGCCTCGAGGACCTGAACGGACTGAAATTCCGCATCTCCGGCTTCGCCGGGCATCTCTTCGCCAAGCTGGGCGCGGCGCCGACGCAGATCGCCGGGCCCGACATCTACCCGAGCCTCGAGCGCGGGACGATCGACGCGGCGGAGTGGATCGGGCCCTATGACGACGAGAAGCTCGGCTTCGCCCGGATCGCCAGGTACTACTACGCGCCGGGCTTCTGGGAGGGCTCCTCGCGCGGCGTGTTCATGGTGAACCAGCGCGCCTGGGACAGCCTGCCCGACAGCTACCGCCATGTGCTCGAGGTCGCCTGCGGCGAGGCGACGATGGAGATGGCGGCGCGCTACGACGAAGGGAACCCGAAGGCGCTGCGCCGGCTGGTGGCGAGCGGCGCCCAGTTGCGCGGCTGGCCACGGGAGATCCTGAACGCGGCCTGGAAGGCGACGGGCGAGCTGTACGAGGAGACCGCGGCGCAGAACCCAAGGTTCCGCAAGATGTGGACGAGCTACAAGGCCTTCCGGGACGACCAGTTCCAGTGGTTCCGGGTGGCGGAGAATGCGTATGAGAACTTCGCCTTCGTCGCGGCGGCGGGGCCGCCGCGGTAGGAAGGCCGGCAGACGCTGTCCCCCGGCCTTCCATGCCAGGGATGCCGGCGGCGACGGCGCAGTGCGAGGATGAAGTTCAGCAAGATCAAGGCGTCCGAAGGTCGTTCGGACCGTGGGGGAGAAGCCCGTAGCGGCAGCGCAGGAACGCTTCTCCTTGCTTTCGCACCCGCGAAGGCGCATATACGGACCGCTGGCGCCTCGACGCACCAGTGGTGCCCGGCCGCGTGAGCGGCCCGCGGATGCGGCGAACAGCCCCCGCGGAGAAAGCCGAACTGCCGGCGCACGCGACAGATTCCCACCGGACCGGCCCAGCCACGCGGGGTCTCCACCTGAAACCCGCGGCGCGCCGTCCCTGCATCAGGGCCGCGTCCGGCGCCGCGCGACCGGAAGTACCCATACACGTGACTCAGTTCAACGAACTCGGCCTCGCCGCCCCCCTCCTGCGGGCGCTCGACGAGGCCGGCTACACCACGCCCACCCCGATCCAGGCCCAGGCCATCCCGACCGTGCTGTCCGGCCGCGACCTGCTGGGCATCGCCCAGACCGGCACCGGCAAGACCGCCGCCTTCGCCCTGCCCATCCTGCACCGGCTGAACGAGAAGGGCGGCCGGCCGCCGCGCGGCGGCTGCCGCGCCCTGGTGCTGTCGCCAACGCGCGAGCTCTCCTCGCAGATCGCCGACAGCTTCAAGGCCTATGGCGCGCATCTCGGCCTCTCCGTCGCCATCGTCTTCGGCGGCGTGCCGCACGGGCCGCAGCGCCGGGCGCTGGCCGGCGGCGTGGACATCATCGTCGCCACCCCGGGCCGCCTGCAGGATCATCTGGATGCCGGCACCGCGCGGCTCGACCGGGTGGAAGTGCTGGTGCTGGATGAGGCCGACCAGATGCTGGACAAGGGCTTCCTGCCCGCGATCCGCCGCCTGGTGAAGGCGCTGCCGACCGCGCGGCAGACGCTGTTCTTCTCCGCCACCATGCCGCAGGAGATCGGCCGCCTGGCCGGGGAGCTGCTGCGCGACCCGGCTCGGGTCGAGGTCGCGCCGGTCGCCTCCACCGCCGAGCGGGTGGCGCAGCGCGTCATCCACCTCGAGACCGCGAAGAAGCGCCCGGCGCTCGCGGCGCTGCTGCGCAGCCCCGGCGTCGGCCGCGCCCTGGTCTTCAGCCGCACCAAGCATGGCGCCGACCGGGTGGTGAAGCAGCTCGAGGCCGATGGGCTGGCGGCCAACGCCATCCACGGCAACAAGAGCCAGGGGCAGCGCGAGCGCGCGCTGGCCGAGTTCAAGGACGGCATCGCGCCGATCCTGGTCGCCACCGACATCGCCGCGCGCGGCATCGATGTCGATGGCGTCACACATGTGGTGCAGTACGACCTGCCCGAGGTGCCGGAGACCTATGTCCACCGCATCGGCCGCACCGCGCGGGCGGGCGCTTCGGGCGAGGCGGTGGCGCTGGTCTGCCACGAGGATCTCGACAAGCTCTTCGCCATCGAGAAGCTGATCCGGCAGGTGATCCCGGCCGAGGACCAGCGGGACGACAAGACCCGCTCCCTGGCCAAGCCGGGCCTGCTGGCACGGCCGGCGCGCGGCGGCGGCCAGGGCCGTGGCCATGGCGGCGGTGGCCGCGGCCAGCCGGGCGGCGGCAACCGCAACGGCCAGGGCGCGCCGCGCAACGGCCAGGGCGCGCCGCGCCAGGGGCAGGGGCATGGCCAGTCCGGCCGGCCGCAGGGCGCCCCGAAGCCCGCGCAGGCCGGCGGCGGCGAGACCCGCCGGCGTCCGCCGGCGGCCGCCGGCGCCGAGGCGCCGCGGCGCGACCGTGACGCCTTCCGCAACGGCGACTTCCGCGATGCCGCGCCGGCCTTCCTGACTCGCGGCCGCTGAGGCCTGCCGCCGCGGCCCCGCGGGGCCGCGGCGCCGTGCCGCGTGACGGCGGTGGCGCGGCTCTGGCATCCTTCCGGGCAACCAACGCCCCGGGAGGCACCGCCATGACCAACCTGACCCGCCGCGCCACGCTCGGCCTGGCCCTGGCTGCCGGCGGCGCCGCGGCGCAAGCCCCGCCCGCCTGGCCCGACCGGCCGATCCGCATCCTGGCGCCCTATCCGCCCGGCGGGCAGACCGACCTCGTCTCCCGCTGGCTGGCGGAGCAATTGCGTCCGGCCTTCCCGCAGCCGGTGCTGGTGGAGAACCGCGCCGGCGCCCAGGGAATCATCGGCACCCAGGCGGCGCTGGCCGCGCCGGCGGACGGCACGACGCTGCTCTACGTCAATGCCTCCACCACGCTGATCAACCCGGTGATCCATGCCAATCCGGGCTATGACACCTTCCGCGACATGCAGCCGCTGGTGCAGTTCGGCACCGCGGCGCTGGTGCTGGCGGTAAGGCCCGACCGCGGGATCGCGACGCTCGCCGACCTGCTGGCCGAGGCCCGGCGGCGCCCGGCGCAGCTGAGCTATGCCAGCTTCGGCATCGGCTCGGCCAGCCATCTCTACGGTGCGATGCTGGAGACGGTCGCCGAGGTCCGGATGGTCCACGTCCCCTATCGCGGCTCGGCCCCGGCGGTGCTGGACGTGGTGGCCGGCAACGCCTTCCTGTCGATCAACGACGAGGCGGTGACCGTGCCGCAGGTGCGGGAGGGCCGGCTGCTGCCGCTGGCCGTCACCGGCCCGGCGCGGATCGACACGCTGCCCGAGGTGCCGAGCTTCGTCGAGCTCGGCTATCGCGGCGGCCTGGAATGTGCTTGGCTACAACGGGCTGGTGCTGCGGGCCGGCACGCCGCCGACGCTGGTGGAGCGCCTGGCCGCGGCGATCCTGCCGGTGCTGCGGATGCCGGAGGGCCGGGCCAGGATCCGCGAGCTGGGCCTGGTGCCGACCGCGCTCGGGCCGGCGGAGTTCACCGCGCAGATGCGGGCGGATGCGCCGGTCTGGGCGGCGGCGGCGCGGGCGAGCGGGGCGCGGGTGGAGTAGCGCGCCGCGCATGCTATTCCGCAGCCAAACCGCCGGAGGAAACCCGATGCTGCGCCGCCGCCACCTTCTCGCCGCCCCCGCCCTGCTCGCCGCGCCGGCCCTGGCCCAGGGCAGCTGGCCCGAGCGCCCGGTCACCATGGTCGTCCCCTTCGCCCCGGGCGGCACGCCCGATGTCGCGGCCCGGCTGGTGGCGCCGAAGATGACCCAGTCCCTCGGCCAGCCGGTGGTGGTCGAGAACCGCGCCGGGGCCGGGTCCACCATCGGCACCCGCAGCGTGCTCCAGGCGAAGCCGGATGGGCACACCATCCTGATGGGCAGCATCAGCTTCATGATGGCGCCGCTGACCATGGACCCGCCGCCCTTCGATTCCTCGGCCGGGTTCCGCGTGGTCTCGCTGCTGGCCAGCGTGCCCTACATCCTGCTGGTCCGCGCCGACGCGCCGCCGAAGGACCTGGCGGCGTTCCACGCATGGGTCGCGGCCAATCCGGGGAAGCTCAACTACGGCTCGGCCGGCAACGGCACGCCGCTGCACCTGGGCGGGGCGATCTATTCGCTGCTTATGGGGGCGCAGATGACCCATGTCGCCTATCGCGGCTCGGGCCCGGCGATCGCCGACCTGCTGGCCGGGCAGGTGCAGATGGTCTTCGCCGACCTGCCGGCCGCGGCGCCGCAGATCGCCGCCGGCACGGTTCGCCCGCTGGCCTCTCTCGTGCAGCAGCGGCTCGCCGCCTATCCGGACATGCCGACCATGGCGGAAAGCGACCCGCGGCTGGCGGAGTACGACATCTATACCTGGGCGATGCTGGCTGCGCCCAAGGCGACGCCGGACCTGCCGGTGCAGCGGCTGCACGCGGCGCTGGCCGAGGCCTCGAAGGCGCCCGAGTTGCAGCCGCGCTTCGCCGATCTCGGCTTCGACATCGTCATGAACAGCCCGGCCGAGGGCGACGCCCTGCTGGCGCGGGAGCAGAAGAAATGGGCGGCGCTGATCAAGCGGGCGGGGATCAAGGCGGATTTCTGACCCGCATTTTACGAGGCAGGCTGCGAGGTCGCCGCTGGCACGCCGGCTGCTATCCCTGGGCGGGGACAGGGGCAGGATCTTGCCGTGCAGGACGAGAGCTTCGAGCGGATGCGGCAGCTGGTCTATGCGCTGGCCGCGGTGAGCGGCCGGGTCGGTCCGGATGCGCTCGACCGCGACCACGACCTGCGCGGGCTGCTCTTCGCCGTCTTCGCTGCCGGGGCGGCGCAGCGCCCGGCCTGCTGCTGCGGCGCGAACCTTTCCGCTTCCGCCGCGTTGCCGCCGCATGCGGGAAACGAAGCTTGAACGCGCGGGCGACTTCCGGGTGATGCGCACCGACGACACCGGCACGCTGGTGCTGGACGAGGCCGGCATGGTCGCTGCCGAGCACGGCACCGACATGCACGAGGCGCTGCTGGAGGATTTCCAAGCCGATGGGTGGCGGGTGGAGTCGGATGGCGACCGCGCCCCGCCGAACGGCCCCGCCAGGCCGCCCGGCGCCGTCGCTGGCGACAGCGGCGCCCCCGGCCTGAAGGCGACGGAGAACGACGCGATCTCCAGCTGAACCCGCGAAGCCTTTCCCACGGGGGAGGGGTTTGGGTGGGGGGAGACCCTCGCCCTAGCCGAACACCCCCTCCCACTCCGCCATCAACGCCGCATCGGCCTCCTCCATCGTCGCGGTAACGCCGAGCCGGTGCAGGCTGGTCACCCCGAACTGGTTCAGCCCGCAGGGCACGATGCCGCCGAAATGCGACAGGTCCGGGTCGACGTTCAGGGCGATCCCGTGCCAGGTCACCCAGCGGGTCACCCGCACGCCGATCGCGCCGATCTTGTCCTCGGTCCCGCGCGCCTTGTCCTCGACCCAGATGCCGACCCGGCCCTCGCGCCGCTCGCCTCGCAGGTTGAACCGCCAGAGCGCGCGGATCATCCATTCCTCGAGCGACTGGACGTAGCGGCGGACGTCGCGGCCGCGGGCGCCGAGGTCGAGCATGACATAGGCGGTGCGCTGGCCCGGCCCATGATAGGTCCATTGCCCGCCGCGGCCGGCCTGGAAGACCGGGAAGCGGGCGTCCAGCAGGTCGCCCGCCCCGGCCGAGGTGCCGGCGGTGTAGGTCGGCGGGTGCTCGACCAGCCAGACCAGCTCGCCCGCCTCCCCGGCGCGGATGGCGGCGACCCGGGCTTCCATGGCCGCGAGGGCCTCGGGGTAGGGGTCAGCCCCTCGGCCACGCGGGATTCCGGTCGGGCGATGGGCTTTGCCGCCTGCGCAGCCGTTGCTCCCGCCCCGCTCATCGGTTATACGCCCCGCCTCGCCCGGTTTTGCGGTCGTGGCGGAATGGTAGACGCGCCAGCTTGAGGTGCTGGTGGGGGAAACCCCGTGGAAGTTCGAGATCTTCTCGACCGCACCATACCCACCCTTGCCCTGGAGCCCTGGCCACCCGGCCGGCGGCGGCACAGGTGCCGTCCCGCGGCGCGCTCCGCAAGCCCCCGATCCGCACCGGCCGCGTTCCAGCAGTTGCGGCGCCGCGCCGCCCGCCGCATCTTCGCCCCTCGATACAGGGGCTCAGCATGGACGAGGATTTCCGCAAGGCAGCGCTCGACTATCACCGCCTGCCGCGGCCCGGGAAGCTCAGCATCGAGCCGACCAAGCGCATGGCCACCCAGCGCGACCTCGGCCTGGCCTATTCCCCCGGCGTCGCCGCCGCCTGCGAGGAGATCGCCGCCAACCCGGATGCCGCCTGGGACTACACCTCCCGCGGCAACATGGTCGCCGTCATCTCGAACGGCACCGCGGTGCTCGGGCTGGGCGCGATCGGCGCCCTGGCCTCGAAGCCGGTGATGGAGGGCAAGGCGGTCCTCTTCAAGAAATTCGCCGGTATCGATTCCATCGACATCGAGGTCGAGGAGCGCGACCCCGCCAAGCTGATCGAGGTCGTCGCCGCCCTCGAGCCCTCCTTCGGCGCGATCAACCTCGAGGACATCAAGGCCCCGGAATGCTTCGAGGTGGAGCGCAAGCTCCGCGCCCGCATGCGGATCCCGGTCTTCCACGACGACCAGCACGGCACCGCCATCATCGTCGCCGCCGCGGTCCGCAACGGCCTGGTGCTGCAGGGCAAGCGGATCGAGGAGGTGAAGCTGGTGAACACCGGCGGCGGCGCCGCGGCGCTCGCCTGCCTCGACCTGCTGGTGGAGATGGGGCTGCGGCGGGAGAACATCACCGTCTGCGACATCCATGGCGTGGTGCATGTCGGCCGCGCGGAAGGGATGGACCCCTACAAGTCGAAATACGCCCGGGCGACCGATGCACGGACGCTCGAGGAGGTGCTGGACGGCGCCGATGTCTTCCTTGGCCTCTCGGCACCGCGGGTGCTGAAGGCCGAATGGCTGAACAGGCTCGGCCCGAAGCCGCTGATCATGGCGCTGGCCAATCCCGAGCCCGAGATCCTGCCCGAGGCGGTGCGCGCCGTCCGGCCGGACGCCATCGTCGCCACCGGCCGGTCGGACTACCCGAACCAGGTCAACAATGTGCTCTGCTTCCCCTTCATCTTCAGGGGCGCGCTCGATGTCGGCGCGACGCAGATCAATGAGGCGATGAAGGTCGCCGCGGCCGACGCGATCGCGGCGCTCGCCCGCGTCGAGGCCTCCGAGGTCGTTGCCGCGGCCTATGGCGGCAATGCCCCGGTCTTCGGCGCCGAGTACATCATCCCGAAGCCCTTCGATCCGCGGCTGATCCTCGAGATCGCGCCGGCCGTCGCCCGCGCCGCGATGGAGTCCGGCGTCGCCCGCCGGCCGATCGAGGATTTCGCCGCCTACCGGCGCGAGCTGGAGCGCTTCGTCTTCCGCTCCGGCTACCTGATGCGCCCGCTGTTCGAGGCCGACCGCCAGGCGCCGCGACGCGTGGTCTATTCGGAAGGCGAGGACGAGCGGACGCTGCGCGCGGTGCAGACCGTGCTGGACGAGGGCATCGCCGAGCCGGTGCTGCTGGGGCGGCGCGCGGTGATCGAGGCGCGGGCCAAGGCCATGGGCCTGCGCATGGACTTCTCCGAATCCGTCGAGATCCTCGACCCCAATGCCGACCTGGCGCATCTCGCGCCGCTGACCGAGATGTACCAGCTCCGCGTCGGCCGCCGCGGCGTGCCGCCCGAGGCCGCGGCGCGGCGCGTGACGACGCGCGCGACGGTCGCCGCCGCGCTGCTGCTGGAGGCCGGGCTGGTCGATGCCGCGCTGGTCGGCGGCAGCGGCAATTGGATGCGGCAATCCCACTATGGCTTCGACGTCATCGGCAAGTCGGAGGCGACCTCCCGCGTCTATGCCCTCTCGGCCGTCATCATCCCGACGGGGACGCTGTTCTTCGTCGACACCCACCTGATGGTCGAGCCCTCCGCCGAGCAGATCGCCGAGATGACCCTGCTGGCGGCCGAGCAGGTCGAGGCCTTCGGCCTCACGCCGAAGGTGGCGCTGCTGTCGCATTCCTCCTTCGGCGGATCGAACGCGCCGACCGCGCGGACCATGCGCGCGGCGCTGAAGCTGATCCGCGCCATGGCGCCGGAGCTGGAGGTGGATGGCGAGATGCACGCCGATGCCGCGCTGGTGCCGGCGATCCGCGCCCGCGCCGTGCCGGACAGCGCGCTGAAGGAGACCGCCAACCTGCTGGTCTTCCCCAACCTCGACAGCGCCAATATCAGCTTCAACCTGCTGAAGGCCGCGGCCGATGGGCTGCAGGTCGGGCCGATCCTGCTCGGCATGCGGAAGCCGCTGCACGTGCTGGTGCCGAGCGTGACCGCGCGCGGCATCGTCAACCTGACCGCGGTCGCGGTGCACCAGGCCAATGCGCTGAAGGCCGGCTGAGCATGCGCCGGCTGGGCCTGCTGGCGCTGCTCGCCGCCGGGCCGGCCTTCGCCCAGCCCTGCGGCCCGGCCTATCCGCGGCAGAGGGCGCTCGACCTGCAGGCGGCGCTGCCCGCGGCGACCCAGGCCTGGGGCCGTCAAAGCATGGAGTTCCTGCCGGCGACGCCCGAATCCGGCGGGCCGGTGCTGCGGCTGCGCTACCCCGCCGGCTCGATCAATCCCGGCAACCGCGCGGCCCCGGTGGGCGGCGCCGGCTTCCTGTTGCCGCTCGGCGCTGCCGAGGCGCGCTGCCTGCGCTACCGCGTCCGCTTCGAGCCGGGCTTCGACTTCGCCCGCGGCGGCAAGCTGCCCGGCCTCCGCCGGCGGCGAGGCGCCCCGCGGCTGCACCCCGGCCGAGCTCGCCGCCGGCTTCTCCGCCCGGCTGATGTGGCGCGCCGCGGGCGAGGGCGAGCTCTACCTCTATGCCCCGGACCGCGCCGCCCGCTGCGGCGACAGCATAGGCCGCGGCGCCTTCCGCCTGCCCGCCGGCACCTGGGCGGAGCTGGCGCAGGAGGTGGTGCTGAACACCCCGGGCCGCGCCGATGGCCGCATCCGGCTCTGGCTGGATGGCCGGCCGGTGCTCGACCGCGGCGGGCTGCTGCTGCGGGAGACGGCGGCGGTGCGGGTGGACGGCCTGCTCTTCGCCAGCTTCTTCGGCGGCAGCGATCCGAGCTGGGCCTCGCCCCGCGACCAGTCGGCCGAGTTCAGCGGCTTCGAGCTATGGGAGGCGGCGGCGCGCTGAGCGTCGCGCAGGGCCGCCCGCGCGCGGTGCCGCAGGGCGCCCGCAGCGGCGCCTCCCGCCGCGGCGCCGTCAGCGCCGCGATGCCGGTCGGCCGGCGCGCCTGCGGCGGCTCCAGCGCGCCATGCAGCACCGCGAGCAGCAGCAGGAAGGCTCCGGCCTCAAGCCCGAGGAACCAGGGCGAGGTCCAGCCGGCCGGGTCGCGCGGCGCGGCCTCGCCGACCTGCTGCCGGGTCCAGCGCTGGCGGTCCGGGTAGTGCCAGGCCTGGATCTTGAGCACGGCGCCGACCAGCTGGTTGTAGTAGATCAGCAGCGGGAAGAGCGGGTGCACCCGGCCGGTCATGGCCCATTCCAGCAGGGTCAGCACGCCGCGGGTGCCGAGCACCCAGAGCCCGTAGAGCGCGAGGAAGGCGGGATCGCGCGTCGCCGCCGCATGCAGCGCGACCAGCGGCCCCGACAGCGCCGTCCAGGGCGAGATCCGCTGGTCGAGCAGGCAGAGCCAGACGAAGGTCCCGAGCCGCCGCGGCCCCAGCCGCGCGGCGCGATGGGCGTTGCGCGCCATGTTGCCGTACCAGCGCCGCATCAGCGCGACGCTGCTGCCGAGGAAGCCGGCGCCGGGCAGTTCCTCGACGCAGTAGACCACCGCATCGGGCAGGTAGAGCATGCCCCAGCCCTGCCGCAGCGCGCAGAACCAGGTGCTCTTGTCGTCGCCGGTCACCATGCCGATCCGGCCGAGCCGCCAATGCTCGATCGAGTCGCGCTCGACCGAGAGGATGAAGTCCGGCGCGCAGGCGACCTGCGCCCGGAAGACCGAGAAGCGCCCGGTCAGCACCAGCAGCCTGCGCGACAGGCTCATCGAGCACATCAGCGCGTGGCGCTGCGCCATCCGCAGCCGGTACCATTCGCGCGCCAGGGGCTGCCGCGCACCAGCGGGACGTTGTCGCAGGTGACGGCGCCGATGTCCGGCTGGCTGGCGAGCAGGCGGCAGCAGGCGGCCAGCGCCCCGGGGCCGAGCAGCGTGTCGCCGTCCATCAGCACCACCTGGGCGTTCGGCGGCGGGTGCAGCGCGGCGAGGAGCTCCAGCGCCTCGGCCATCGCGCCGCGCTTGCCGGTGCCGGCCTGCGGCCGCAGGTGCAGCACGGTGCCTTCCGCCAGCCCGGGGCGGCTGTCGAAGACCGCCCGCAGCAGCCGCGCATCGGCGGGGTCGGTGATGCAGGCGACGATGGCGGCGGGGACGCGCAGCGCCACCAGCTCGTCCAGCAGGCGCCCATAGACCGCGGCATTGGTCGCCGCGTCCATCCGGTAGCTGGTGACGACGACGCAGAGGCCGGGCGGCAGCGCGGTCCGTGCCGCCGCGGCGCGCAGCCGCGGATAGGTGCGGCGCGTATAGGCCAGCATGCGGGCCAGGTGCACCAGACCCCAGGACCAGCGCCAGAGGGCGAGAAGGCCGAGGCCGCCGGCCGCGACCAGCGCGTGGTAGGCCTCCGGATGGCTGGGCAGCAGGCCGGCGAGCCAGAGGATGCAGGCGGGATAGAGCATCGCCGCCAGCGCCCAGGCGGCGGCCGGCGACCGCGCCCGGAAGCCGGGCAGCAGGGCATGGCCAAGGCGCTCGGCGGGCAGGGCCATGCTCAGGCCTCCGGCGGCCGCGCCCCGGCGCGTTCCGTCACCAGCCAGGCCATGCCGGGCAGGCTGCGGAACACCTGGCGCAGCGCGAGCGGCGCCTTGACCAGCGCCGGCAGGCCGGGCCGCGCCTGCGGCACGCCGCCCTCCAGCGTCACCGTCAGCACGCCGTAGCTCTTCAGGCTGCGGAGGTTGTCCGGGAGGCCGATGCGGCCCTGGTTCTCCGGGTTGTAGGTGATGCTCGTGACCCGTCCCGGCGTCGCCTGCGCGTCGCCGGCCAGGAAGACCTCCACCGCCTGGCCCTGGCGCAGGAAGCCGAGCCGCGTCGCATCGACCAGCGCATCGACCTCGACGCTGTCCGGCATCACCGGCTCGGCCAGGCCGAGGATCGGGTCACCGGCGGCGACGAAGGACCCGGCGGTGGCGCCGAGCTGCGCCACCTGGCAGTCGCAGGGCGCGGTCAACGTGATGCGGGTGCCCAGCCGTTCCAGCGTGCCCAGCATCTCCCGCCGCGCTGCCTCCGCCGCCTCCAGCTCGCGCCGGATCTCCTGCGGGGTGCGCTGGGTGGTGCGGCCGTCGCTGACGAAGCGGCCGGCCTGGGCATCCTCCAGCAGGTTGCGCGCGGTCACCTCGGCCAGCACCGCATCGGCCAGGGCGCGGCGCTGGGCGAGCAATTCGACCTCCAGCTGGTCGGCCTGCATCGGCGTCGCCGCGGCGCTGCGGGCCAGGGTGGC
This sequence comes from Dankookia sp. P2, assembly GCF_050632255.1. Lineage (NCBI taxonomy): Bacteria > Pseudomonadati > Pseudomonadota > Alphaproteobacteria > Acetobacterales > Roseomonadaceae > Dankookia > Dankookia sp. P2. The sequence goes on from NZ_CP192581.1 coordinate 5,501,500, forward strand.
GATGCGGCCCTGGATGCGCTGCTGCAGCATCACCTGGCGCTCGGCCAGCTGGCGGTGGGTCGCGGCGGCGTCGAAGCCCGCCTTGGCCCGCCGGCGGAAATTCTCGAAGCCGGCCTCGGCCTGCTCCAGCTCGCCGCGCAGCTGGCCGACCCTGGCGGCCAGGGCCTGGGCCTGCGGCTCGACCTCGGCCAGCACCTGCGGCGGCACCACGGGTTCCAGCAGCGCCAGCGGCGTCCCGGCGCGCAGCGCGCTGCCGAGGCCGATCTCCGGCAGGCTGACGATGCCGCCCTGCGGCGCGCGGACCAGCCGAAGCGCGCTGGAGACGGCGGCGAAGTCGGAATAGACCACCAGGCTGCGCGACAGCACGAAGCCGGCGCCGCCGGCCAGCAGCGCCAGGCCGAGCCCGAGCGCCAGGCCGGTGTTGAGCAGCCGCGGCTCGGGCAACCACCGGGCGAGACGGGGCGGCAGCCAGCCGGGCAGGGCCGGCCCCGGCCGGGGACGACCGCGGTGCCGCGCAGCAGCGCCGCCGGGCCGCGCGGGGCGCCGCTGAGCCAGGCCTCCGCCAGCTCGTCCAGCAGCCGGGCACCCTCAGGCGGCAGCTCGACGAACTGGAAGGCCCGCGCCTCGCCGGCCTCGGCGCGGGCCACCTTGGCCAGCGCCTCCACCACCAGGCCGACGCCGCCCTGGCCCAGCCGGAGGCGCAGCCGCACGGGGTCGCCCTCGGCGCCGCGCGGGCCGGACTCGGCCAGGGCGCAGCCGCCCAGGCTCCAGTCGTGCAGCGGATATTCGGCGCCATCGACCTCGACCAGGCCGGCGTGCTGGACGCGCGGGTGCATCCGCTTGCCGCTGGGACTGCGGAAGGAGGGCAGGGCTTCGGCCGGCGGCGGGCTGGGTGGCCGCGCCTCGTCCGGCGGCGGCGCCACCAGGGCGGCAGCGCCCGCGGGGGCCGCCTCGGCAGGCGAAATATAGCCGGCATCCGGCATGCGCGATCCTGGCCCGACCCTGCCGCCGCTTGGGCGGGTGCGGCCAGGAGGGCCGCCCGCAAAGATTTGATAACAAAAAACTGGCTAGAATTTCAACCGCCATGCGTGTGGCGCGGCCGCCGCCCTCAGCGCGCGACCGCGCCGAGGCCGAGCACCCGCTGCACCGCCGCCGCGCCGCCCATCAGCGCCGCCGGCAGCTCGCCGAGCGCGACCGGCTGCGGCGGCCGGGCGGTGACCTCGACCTCCTTCGCCTCACCGCGCAGGAAACGCTGCAGCGCCACGAGGATGGGGCCGATGCCGCCCGGGGCCGGGCCGCGCGGCCCGGCGCCGAGCATCGCGGCGGCCTGCCGGGCCCAGCCCTCGCGCACCTGCGCCTCGGTCGTCCGGCCCTGACGTGCCGCGTCGCGCGCCACGCGGCCGAGCAGCGACTGGTCGAGCAGGCGCAGCGCCAGCCCAGCCAGCCGCAGCTGCTCCCAGTCCTGCGCCTCGGCCGCCTCCGGCGTCACCCCCTCCAGCGCCAGGGACAGGCCGAGCACCCCCATCTCCCGCCCGGCCAGCGAGAGCGAGCCGAGCTCCAGCCGCCCGCGCGCCCGGTCGTAGCGGCTCTCGGCGGTCAGGTCGGCGAGCAGCGCCGGATAGCCGAGGCGGCGCAGCCAGTCCTCGAGCGGCGGGGAGGGCTCGACCCGCAGGTCGCGCAGGGCCAGCCGCCCGGTCTCGATCTCGCCGGCCGGCGGGTCGCCCTGGAGGCGCAGGCTGCCGAAGCCGCCGACCGGCTGGCCGGCCAGGCTGCCGAGGAGGGACTCGATCTCCATCGCATAGCCCGCGCTGGCGCGCGGCGGCGTGGTCTGGCTGCCCATGGCGCTGAGGCTGCCCGGCAGGTCCAGCCCGCGCAGCGCGACCCGGCCGACCCGCACCCGATCCACCAGCCCGGCCTGCGGCAGCAGCGCGTCGATCCCGGCCAGGGTCAGCCGCCCCGGCCGGCCGGCGGCATAATCCTCGAGCACCGCCTCGGCGATGGCGAAGCTGGCATCGCCCTCGACCGTCAGGATCTCCAGCCGCAGCTGGTCGAGCGCCAGGGCCTCCGGCGTGCCGCCGGGTGCCGCCAGGCCGCGCAGCTCGAGCCGGGCGATGCGGGCGGTGGTGTCGCCCAGGGTCAGCGTCACCTCCCGCGCGCTGGCGGCGCCGATCCGCGCCTCCGCCAAGCCGTCGAGCGTCAGCGTCTCGATCTCCGCCTTGCCACCCTCCCGCGCCAGGGTGGCGCCGAGCAGCCGGACGCTGCCGGTCGCCGGGTCGATCGGCTCGGCGGCGCGGTAGGACAATCCCGTCCCGGCACCGAGCAGGGCGCGGAAGCGGGCGACGGCGGGCAGCGCATCGACCGGCGGCGCCGGCGCGGCCAGGGCAGGCGGCGCGGCCGGGCCAGGGCCAGGAGCCGCGCCGGGGGCAGGGGGGAGGCCGGCGCGGCGAGGGCGGGGGGCGCGGTGTCGGGAATCGGCTCGCCGAACTTGTCCATCCGGCCGCCCGGCGCCGCGGCGGCGGGCGGGTCGAGCGGCGGCGGCTTGGGCTGCGCCCGGGCGGCGGGCGCCGCGAGGCCGATCACCAGTGCCGCGCCGAGGACCCACCGCATGCCGCATGCTCCGCCTGTCGCGCAACAATAGGGGCGGCGCGGGAGCGGGCGCCATGCCCGCGGCCGGCCCCGGCGTGACAACCGCGCGCGGCGCCCGCCGGCGGCGACGCCGACACTGGCGGATGCGGCGGGGCGCGCCCACATTCAGCGCATGAGCAACCTGCCCGACAAGCCGGCCACGGCCGCCGTCGCGGCCTTCCTCAAGCGCGTCGAGGGCCTGCCGCAGGCGCGGCCGGCCTCCGGGCGCCGCGGCCGCCTCGTCTTCGCGATCGACGCCACGGCGTCGCGCCAGCCCACCTGGGACCGCGCCTGCCAGTTGCAGGGGGAGATGTTCCAGGCGACCCGCGACCTGGGCGGCCTCGCCATCCAGCTCGCCTACTACCGCGGCTTCATGGAATTCGCCGCGACCCCCTTCCTGACCGATCCGCCCGAGCTGACCCGGCGGATGGCCGGGGTGCAGTGCCTCGGCGGCCAGACCCAGATCCAGCGGGTGCTGGATCACGTCCTGGCCGAGACGAAGCGGGAGCGGGTGAATGCGCTGATCTTCGTCGGCGACGCGGTGGAGGAGGCGGTCGACCCGCTCTGCCACGCCGCCGGCCAGCTCGGCCTGCACGGCACGCCGGTCTTCACCTTCCATGAGGGCGGCCATCCGGAGGCGGCCAATGCGCTGAAGCAGATCGCCCGGCTGTCGGGCGGCGCCTATGCGCCCTTCGACACCGCCAGCGCCGCGGCGCTGCGCGACCTGCTGCGCGCGGTCGCGGTCTACGCCGCCGGCGGGCGGTCGGCGCTGACCCGGCTGCCGGGCGGGGCGGCGCAGCGGATCGCCGGCCAGCTGCCGGCGCCGAAGGCCTGAGCGCGGATGGTCTGGCTCGCGGTCGGCGCCGGGCTGCTGCTGCTGCTGCTCTGGCTGGCGCGCGTCTTCGCCACGGCCCGGGTCGAGACCATCCGCAAGGGCGCCATCTGGGGCGGCGCCGCGGTCGCCGGGGGCGGGCTGCTGCTGGTGCTGAGCACCGGCCGCGGCGCCCAGGCGCTCTGGACCCTCGGGCTCTTCGCCCCGCTGGCCTGGCGCTGGGGGCGCGGCTGGCTCGCCGCCCGCCGCTTCCGCTGGCAGGATGCGGCTGCCGGCGGCCCGGGCGCCGCCGGCGAGAGCGCGGTCGAGACCGCGACCTTGGCGATGCGGCTCGACCACGCGACGGGGCGGATGAGCGGCACGGTGCGGCGCGGCCGCCAGACGGGCCGGGAGCTGGCCTCGCTCGCCCTGCCCGAGCTGCTCGCCCTGCTGGCCGATTGCCGCGCCGAGGACCCGGACAGCGTGGCGCTGCTGGAAGCCTGGCTGGACCGGCTCGATCCCGACTGGCGCGCCGCCGAGGCCGCCGCGCCGCCGCCCGGCGCCCCGCCCGGCGGCCGGATGACGCGGGAGGAGGCGCTGGCGGTACTCGGCCTGGCCGAGGGCGCCGATCCGGCGGCGATCCGCGCGGCGCACCGTCGGCTGATGCGGGCGGCGCATCCGGACCAGGGCGGCAGCGACTGGCTGGCGGCGCGGGTCAACCAGGCGCGCGACGTGCTGCTGCCCTGAGGAGCGAGCCGGCCGGTGCGCTGCGCGGCAGTCCCGCGGCGGGCGGTCGCCGGCTTTCCTGGCCGGGGCCGACTTCAAGATGGCGCGACACCCCCGCCGCCCCGTGGCGAACCCCATAGGCAATGGCAGGGGTTTTCGTTTCTCCTCGGTCGACGCCGCGGCAGTCCATGCCGGACCACCAGGGGGAAGACGACCGATGCGCAAGCTGCTGCTCGCCGCCATGCTGGCCTGCCTGCCGCTCTCCGCCATGGCGCAGCAATACGACAGCGGCTGGCGCATCATCACCGCCGAGGACCTCGCCGACCTCGAGCTCTCGGGCGCCGGGGTCAAGGTGAACAACTTCGTCATCACCCAGTCCGAGCAGCCGCGCGGCACCCCGCTCGCCACCTATACCTTCTCCGCCTCGGCGGTGAAGCGCGTCGCCGGCCGGCGCAGCGTGCGCATCGAGCTGGTCGGGCTGAAGGCCGACAAGATGCCGACGATCGCTTCGATCATCGCCATCAACATCAGCGACGAGCAGCCGAACAAGATGCAGGTCGACCAGCACCGCTTCGTCGCCTTCCCGGCGGAGGTCGCCGACACCAAGACCTACCTGCTCCGCGTGCTGATCCCCTGACGTCCGGCGCGCGTGGCCGGCGGCGCCCCGCGCCGTCCCGGGCGCCGTGTGCCGCGCCGGCATGGGAGGCCCGGCAGGGCGGCGGCCGCTTGCCGGGCCCAGGCCACCGCGCTTCGCCGTCCAGGGCCAGCTTTTGGTAACCTGCCCCGCGGTAGATGTGCCGGGACGTCGGCGCCGGTCGCGGCCCAGGGGTTGCCCCGGCCGCAGGCAAGGCTGACCGCCGACCGCCGGGCATGCCTTGCCGGGCGTCCGGGTGCGTGGCACTTCTCACGCCCTCGACGTGGGGCCGGCGCATGCTGCCCCGTTCCGCCGTCACCGCCAGGAGAGGCCCGTGTCCGCACTGAAGCCGTTGAAGAAGGCCGTCCTGCCGGTTGCCGGGCTCGGGACCCGGTTCCTGCCGGCGACCAAGGCCCTGGCCAAGGAGATGCTGCCGGTGGTGGACCGGCCGCTGATCCAATACGCGATCGACGAGGCGCGGGCCGCGGGGATCGAACAATTCTGCCTGATCACCGGCCGCGGCAAGACCTCGATCGTCGAGCACTTCGACGTCGCCTACGAGCTCGAGAAGACGCTGGAGGAGCGCGGCAAGGCGCGCGAGCTCGCCGAGCTGCGGGCCCAGGCGATCGAGCCGGGGGCGATGGTGACGGTGCGCCAGCAGGTGCCGATGGGCCTCGGCCACGCCATCTGGTGCGCCCGCAGCTTCATCGGCGACGACCCCTTCGCCATCCTGCTGCCCGACGACCTGATGATGTGCGACGTCTCCTGCACCGCCCAGCTCGCCGCCGCCTACCGCGAGACCGGCGGCAACGTGGTGGCGATCGAGGAAGTGCCGCGCGAGAAGGTCAACCGCTACGGCGTGCTGGATGTCGAGAAGGACATGGGCCGGCTGGTGTCGGTCAAGGGCCTGGTGGAGAAGCCGCCGGTCGACAGGGCGCCGTCCAACCTGACCGTCATCGGCCGCTACGTGCTGATGCCGGAGGTGATCGGGCATCTGGCGAAGATGGAGCGCGGCGCCGGCAACGAGGTGCAGCTGACCGACGGCATGGCCAAGCTGATCGGCACCCAGCCCTTCCACGGCGTCCGCTACGAGGGGCGCCGCTTCGACTGCGGCGACAAGGCCGGCTGGCTGGAGGCGCAGATCGCCTTCGCCCTGGCCCGGCCGGACATGGCGCCGGCCGTGCGCGAATCCCTGAAGCGCTATTCGTGACCACCCCGTGCTAACCGCATCGGATTGACGCCGGCCGCGGCCCGCCGGACGACCGGGGGCCGCGCCGCTCATCCAACGGGAGCAGGACGATGCGTATTGCGATGGTGGGGGCCGGCTATGTCGGCCTGGTCTCGGGGGCCTGCTTCGCCGAATCTCGGCCACGACGTCTGCATCCTCGACACCGATGAGCAGAAGATCGCGGCGCTGCGCGCCGGCCGCATCCCGATCTACGAGCCGGGCCTCGAGACCCTGGTGCAGGAGAACGCCCGGGACGGTCGGCTGTCCTTCACCACCGAGCTGGCCGAGGCGGTGCAGGGGGCGGATGCGGTCTTCCTCGCGGTCGGCACGCCGTCCCGCCGCGGCGACGGCCATGCCGACCTGTCCTTCGTCTTCGCCGCGGCCGAGCAGGTGGCCAAGGCGGCGAAGCGGCCTCTGGTGCTGGTGACCAAGTCCACCGTGCCGGTCGGCACCGGGCGGCAGGTCCATGAGATCGTCCGCAAGGCGCGCCCCGACCTCGCCATCGAGGTCGCCTCCAACCCCGAATTCCTGCGCGAGGGCAGCGCCATCGGCGACTTCATGCGGCCCGACCGCGTGGTGATCGGCACGATGGAAGGCGAGGGCGGCGAGCGGGCGCTGGGCGTGCTGCGCCGGCTCTACCGGCCGCTGAACCTGATCGAGGTGCCGGTCCTGGCGACGCGGATCGAGACCGCCGAGCTGATCAAGTATGCGGCGAATGCCTTCCTCGCCACCAAGATCACCTTCATCAACGAGGTCGCCGACCTCTGCGAGAAGGTTGGCGCCGACGTGCACGACGTGGCGCGCGGCATGGGGCTCGACGGCCGCATCGGGCGGAAATTCCTGCATGCCGGTCCGGGCTACGGCGGGTCCTGCTTCCCCAAGGACACCCTGGCGCTCGCCCGCACCGCGGCCGATTTCGGCGCGCCGATCCGGCTGGTCGAGACCACCATCGCGGTGAACGAGGCGCGCAAGGAAGCGCTGGCCGAGCGGGTGATCGCCGCCTGCGGCGGCAGCGTCGCCGGCAAGACCATCGCGGTGCTCGGCCTGACCTTCAAGCCCGAGACCGACGACATGCGCGACGCGGCCTCGCTCGTGCTGATCCCCCGCCTGGCCGAGGCGGGGGCGGAGATCCGCGCTTTCGACCCGGCCGGCATGGGCCATGCCAAGCCGCTGCTGCCCGGCAGCGTGCACTATGCGACCAGCGCGCCGGATGCGATCGACGGCGCCGATGCGCTGGTGCTGCTGACCGAGTGGAACGAGTTCCGCGCCCTGGCGCCGGCCCGGCTGCGCAAGGCGATGCGCGGCGACGTGCTGGTCGACCTGCGCAACGTCTACGACCCGGAGGCGATGCGCGCCGCCGGGTTCCGGTACGCCTCGATCGGCCGACCCTGATCTCGCCGGGAAAAATCCCGGCAAAACGCGGAGACCTGCCAATGACCGCCTTCCACCACAGCTTCGACCGGACCGTGCTGCGCGAGTACGACATCCGCGGCATCGTCGGGACGACGCTGCAGCCGGAGGACGCCTCGCGATCGGTCGCTGCTTCGGCAGCATCGTCTCCCGCGCCGGCGGCACCAAGGTGGCGGTCGGCTATGACGGGCGGCTCTCCTCCCCGGACCTCGAGCCGCAGCTGGTCGCGGGCCTGCGCGCCTGCGGGCTCGAGGTGATCCGCATCGGCCTGGTCGCGACGCCGATGCTGTACTTCGCCAGCTACCACTACGCCGCCGACGGCGCGGTGATGGTGACCGGCAGCCACAACCCGCCGGACTACAACGGCTTCAAGATGATGCTGGGCAAGAAGCCCTTCTTCGGCGCGCAGATCCAGGAGATCGGCCGGATGGCGGCCGAGGGCGACGTCGTCCCGGTCTCGACCGAGGGCAGCGACCACAAGGTGGACGTGACCGAGGCCTATGTCGCCCGCGTGCTGCAGGACTATGACGGCGGCGAGCGCAGGCTGAAGGTGGTCTGGGACCCCGGCAACGGCTCGGGCGCCGACATCACCAAGGCGCTGGTGGCGAAGCTGCCGGGCGAGCACTACGTCATCAACGGCGACGTGGACGGGACCTTCCCGAACCATCACCCCGATCCGACGGTGGCGAAGAACCTCGAGCAGCTCATCGCCGAAGTGGCCAAGGAAGGCGCCGATTTCGGCATCGCCTTCGATGGCGACGCCGACCGCATCGGCGTGGTGGACGGCGAGGGCAACATCCTGTTCGGCGACCAGCTGCTGGTGGTGCTGGCCCGCGACGTGCTGAAGGCGAAGCCGGGCGGCACCATCATCGCCGACGTCAAGGCGAGCCAGGTGCTGTTCGACGAGATCGCCAAGGCCGGCGGCCAGCCGCTGATGTGGAAGACCGGGCACAGCCTGATCAAGGCGAAGATGGCCGAGACCGGCTCTCCGCTGGCCGGCGAGATGTCCGGCCACATCTTCTTCGCCGACAAGTGGTACGGCTTCGACGACGCGCCCTATTCCGCCGTCCGCCTGCTCGGCATCCTGGCCCGCGCGCCGGAGACGCTCGGGCAGATGCGCGCCGCCCTGCCGCAGGTGCTGAACACCCCGGAACTCCGCTTCGACTGCCCGGAGGAGCGGAAATTCGTCGTGGTCGACGAGGTGAAGGCCCGCCTCGCCGCCGCCGGCGCCAAGGTGCAGGCGGTCGACGGGGTCCGCGTGCTGACGGATGACGGCTGGTGGCTGCTGCGCGCCTCCAACACCCAGGCGGTGCTGGTGGCACGCTGCGAGGCGCGGTCGGAGGCGGGGCTGGAGCGGCTGAAGGCCGGGCTGGTCGAGCAGCTGACCGCCAGCGGCCTCGCCGCGCCCGACTTCTCCGGCGAGAATGCCGGCCACTGAGGCCGGGCAGGGCGGCGGGGCGGCGGATGGTTGACGTCCCCGGCGCCGCCTTCGCATCCTGACCTGGAAGCGGGGAGGGGACGGGGATGCGGATCGGCAGGCGGGCGGCGCTGGGCGCCGGTGCGGGCTTGGCGGCGGCCGGGATCGCGCGGGCGCAGGACGCCTGGCCGACCCGCCCCGTCCGCATCATCGTGCCCTTCCCGGCGGGCGGCACCACCGACCTGCTCGCCCGGCTCTATGCCCAGCGGCTGACCGAGACCCTCGGCCAGTCCGTCGTCGTCGAGAACCGCGGCGGCGGCGGCGGCTCGATCGGCGCCGATGTGGTGTCCAAGGCGACCGACGGCCACACCCTGCTGTTCCACAACCTGACCTTCTGCACGACCACGGCGGCGCTGGAATTCGCCGGCCGCGCGCCGCATTCCATCGAGCGGGACTTCGCCCCGGTCTCGATGGGCGCCAACGTGCCGATGATGCTGCTGGTGAACCCGGCCGTGCCGGCGAAGGACCTGAAGGAATTCGTCGCCTTCGCCCGGCAGCGCGGCGACCTCTTCTACGGCTCGACCGGTCCCGGCAGCACCATCAACCTGGTGGGCGAGGTGCTGAAGCGCGACGCCGGCATCAGGCTGGACCATATCCCCTATCGCGGCGCGGCGCCGCTGGTGCAGGAGCTGCTCGCCGGGCGCATCCAGTTCGGCGGCGACCAGCTCTCCTCGTCCCTGGCGAATATCCGCTCCGGCGCGCTGCGGCCGGTGGCGACCCTGGCGGCGCAGCGGGCCAGCGCGCTGCCGGAGGTGCCGACCGCGCGCGAGCAGGGCTTCCCCAGCATCGAACTGCTGGGGTGGAACGGCTTCTTCGCCCCTGCCGGCACCCCGGCCCCGGTGCTGGCGCGGCTGCAGCGGGAGATCGCCGCGGCGGCGCAGCACCCGGATGTCGCGCGCCGAATCGCCGAGCTCGGCGCCGAGCCGGGCGGCAACAGCGCCGCGGAGTTCGGCGCCGCGGTGAAGGCCCAGCTCGCCCAGGTGCGGCCGCTGGTGGCCGAGCTGAAGATGCATGTGGAGTGAGCCCGCCGCTCTTCCTCTACGGCACGCTGCTGCGGCCGGCGGTGCTGGAGCGGATGGCGGGGCAGCCGGGCCTGGCGCGGCGGCTGCGCCCGGCGCGGCTGGAAGGCTGGGCCCGTGTCGCGCTGCGCGGCACGCCCTGGCCGACGCTGGTGCGCGCGACGGGCGCCGCGACCGAGGGCGCGCTGCTGCGCTGCGGGCCGGCGGCGCTGGCGCGGCTCGCGGCCTATGAGGGGGCGTCCTACCGGCTGTTGCCGGTGCGGGTGACGACGCGGCGCGGGCCGCGGCGGGCAAGGGCCTGGGTCGCGCCGCGCTGGCGGGGCGCCGCCCCGGACCGCGCCGGAGGGCCTCGCCCCCTGCGCGGCCCGGGATTAGGCCGTGGCGCAGAACATCTACGACAACCCGGAATTCTTCGCGGGCTATGCCCGGCTCAGGCGGTCGGTCGAGGGGCTGGACGGGGCGCCGGAATGGCCGGCGCTGCGGGCGATGGTGCCGCCGCTGGAGGGGCGCCGCGTCGTCGATCTCGGCTGCGGCTTCGGCTGGTTCTGCCGCTGGGCGCGCCAGGCAGGCGCCGCCTCGGTGCTCGGCCTCGACCTGTCGGAGGCGATGCTGGCGCGGGCCCGGGCGATGACCGAGGACCCCGGCGTCACCTATCGCCGCGCCGACCTGGAGGCGCTCGACCTGCCGGCGGCGGGCTTCGACCTCGCCTTCAGCGCGCTCGTCCTGCACTACATCGAGGACCTGCCGGCGCTGCTGGCCCGCATCCGCGGCGCGCTGGTTCCGGGTGGGCACCTCGTCGCCTCGCTCGAGCATCCGATCCTGACCGCGCCAAGCCGGGCCGGCTGGACCACCGATGCTGCGGGCCGCAGGGCCTGGCCGCTCGACGGCTACCAGCGGAGGGCCCGCGCGTCACGGACTGGCTGGCCAAGGGGGTGGTCAAGCAGCACCGCATGCTCGGCACCACGCTGAACGCGCTGCTCGGCGCCGGCTTCCGGCTGACCCATGTCGAGGAATGGGCACCCACCGAAGCGCAGGTCGTCGAGCGCCCCGAACTGGCCCCCGAGCGCGAGCGCCCGATGTTCCTGCTGCTGTCGGCGCAAGCCGCCGCCTGACCCGAAAGGGCGGGCGCGGGTGGGGAGCCTCACCCCCGCTGCCTCCTTCCCTGCTTTTGCCTTGCTTTTATTCCTATTTTCGTGCTTCATTCCGGGTCCTGGCAGGAAGGACCCCCGATGCGCCGCCGCCCCCGCTTCGACCCCGCCATCCCGCCCGAGATCCTGCCCCCGACTTCGCCACCCGCCACGACCTGCACAACTACCTCTACCTCCGCCCGACCTTCGGCCTGCTCAGGCCGCAGCCCTGGGCGCCGCTGACCGATGCCGAATGGGCCGCCCTCCGCCCCATCCTCGCCGAGCATGGCTGCGGCGTCGCCGACCACCCCGCCCCGGCCGGCCCATGGCCGATGCCCGCGCCCGGCTCGACGCGATCTTCCGCGCGGTGACGCTGAAGCGCCCCCGCCCGCAGGGCGGCGGCCGTGCCGCCTGGAACCAGTTGCCGCCCGGATCGGCAAGGCCGACACCGTCTCGCGCACCTACCGCCGCTGGTGCGCGGCCGACCTCTGGATGCGCCTGCTGCAGGTGGTCGGCGCCGAGGACTGCCCCGAGGTGCTGGCGCGGCTGACGCATCGCATCTGCTGCGCCTTCCGGCGGGGGATCCGGCTGATGGGCCCAGGGCGATCGTCCTGGCGCGGCGGCTCCGGCTCTACTCCGCCCTGCCGGCGCCCTCCTTCTGGCTGCCCGATCCGGATTTGTCCGAGATCTACATGCCCGTCATCCTCGCCCTGCTGCGCCACGCCAGGGAGCATTGGGGCCGCCGGCTGGGCCAGGCCAACCTCCGCCTGATCGCCTCCATGCACCGCGCCATGGGCGGCCGGGCCAGGATCGCCGGGTGGATGGAGCCGCCGTGAGCCGCAAGGTGGAACGTTTTGCGCCAGATCAAGCGTGGTCAGGTGGCGCCTGCCGCAGCATGGATATCCTTGTCCTCATCGCATCGCCGGAGTCGCCCGCCCATGCTGCAACCGCCGCCAGCCGAACCGGGCATGCGCGAGGAGGAGGTCGATACCCCCGCCCTGCTGCTCGACCTCGACGTGTTCGAGGCCAATCTCGACGCCATGGCGGCGCTGCTGGCGCCGACCGGCGTCGGGCTGCGGGCGCATGCCAAGACCCACAAGTCGCCGGTGATCGCCCGGCTGCAGATGGCGCGCGGCGCGGTCGGGCAATGCGTGCAGAAGGTCGCCGAGGCCGAGGCGCTGGCCTGGGGCGGCATCCCCGACATCCTGGTCAGCAACCAGGTCGTCGGCAGCAGCAAGCTGGCGCGGCTGGCGGCGCTGGCCTCGATCGCCGAGGTCGCGGTCTGCGCCGACGACCCGTCCCAGATCGGCGAGATCGCCGCGGCGGCCGAGGCCGCCGGTGTCCGCATCCGGGTGCTGGTCGAGATCGATTGCGGCGCCAGCCGCTGCGGCGTGGCGCCGGGGCCGGAGGCCGTGGCGCTGGCCGAACGCATCGCCGCCAGCCCGCATCTCCGCTTCGGTGGGCTGCAGAGCTACCATGGCAGCGCCCAGCACAAGCGCCGCCCGGACGAGCGCGAGGCGGCGATCGGCCATGCCGCCGAGGTCACCCGCCGCACGGTCGAGCAGTTGCGCCAGCGCGGCCTGACCTGCGAGATCGTCGGCGGCGGCGGCACCGGCACCTTCGCGCTGGAGGCCGCGAGCGGCGTCTACACGGAGATCCAGGCGGGGTCCTACGCCTTCATGGATGCCGACTATGCGCGGAACGACGTGCCGCCGCCCTTCCGCCAGAGCCTCTTCGTCCTGTCCACCGTGATGAGCCGGTCGCTGCCCGGCGTCGCCGTGGTCGATGCCGGGCACAAGGCGGTGGCGATCGACAGCGGCCTGCCGCTGGTCGCGGGCCGGCCGGGTCTGCGCTACGTCGGCGCCTCGGACGAGCACGGCAAGCTGCTGGTCGAGGACGGGGCGACGCCGGCGCTTGGCGAGAAGCTGCGCCTGGTGCCGGGCCATTGCGACCCGACGGTCGATCGCTACGACTGGTATGTCGGGGTGCGGCGGGGGCGGGTGGAATGCCTCTGGCCGGTCGCCGCCCGCGGCGGGATGCATTGAGGCGGGGCGGTGCGGCGCGGGGCTGACCCGCGCGGCCTATCCGCGGGGCCGGCGCCGGGCGCCGGCCATGATCCGAAACCGGCCATGCTACCGGGCTTGCGTCCAGAAGCTGAACGCGGCGCCGCCGCAGCGTGTGGTTTCCAGGGTGGGATCAGGCGTCCGGGCGGTCGCGCCCGTCCGCGATCCGCGCTGGCTTCAGCCGGCGCGGCGGCTGGCGGAGGCGGTCTTCACCGGCTTGGCCGCCGGCTTCTCGGCCGCCTTGGCCGGCACCGCCGCCGTCCGCTTCACCGGGGCGGTGCCGCGGCTGGTGTCGCCCTGCTCGGTCCGCGGCACCGGCTTGCCGCCCTTGCTGGCCGCGGTCATCCGCAGCAGGGCGGGCTTGGTCGTCTCCACCACGCGATAGCCACCGGCCTTGGGCGCGGCCCGGCCGGCGACCACCACCGGGCGGCCGTGATGGCGCCCGGTGCGGGCGAGGGTCGCGGCGCTGGCGCTGGCCATCATGCCCGGCATGGCGCGGCGGGCGACCGGCGGGTCGCGCGGCGAGACGCCGAGCCCGGCGAAGCCCTGGTCGAGCAGCGCCATCATGTGGCGGTCGCGCTCCCGGCCGGTGCGGCCGCCGAAGACCGCGGCGACCAGGCGCACGCCGTCCCGCTGGGCGGAAGCGACGAGGTTGAAGCCGCTGTCGTCGACATAGCCGGTCTTGATGCCGTCGGCGCCGTCATACTCGTTCAGCAGCCGGTTGTGGTTCCAGTGGGTCCGGCCGCGGAAAACGAAGTGCGGCGTCGAGAAGAAGGAATAGCGGTCCGGGAAGTCGCGGATCAGCCGCTGGCCGAGGATCGCCATGTCGCGCGCGGTCGAGACCTGGTCGATGTCGGGCAGGCCCGAGGCGTTGCGGAAGGTGGTGCGGGTCATGCCGAGGCTGCGGGCGCGCAGCGTCATCATCTGGGCGAAGCGGTCCTCGGACCCGCCGCCGAGCAGCTCGCCCAGCGCGGCGGCGGCATCGTTCGCGGATTTGGTGACCAGGGCGAGGATCGCCTCCTCGACCGTCAGGTTCATCCCCGGGGTGAGGCCCAGCTTCGAGGGCGCCATGGAGGCGGCCGAATAGGAGACCGGCACCGGGGTCGAGAGCGTGATGCGGCCGTCGCGCAGGGCCTCAAAGGCCATGTAGACGGTCATCATCTTGGTGAGGGAGGCGGGGTATCGCCGCTCATCCGGGTTGGCGGCGATGAGGGCGTTGCCGTTCCGGGCATCGACCACGATGGCGGCATAACGTTCGCTGCCGATTTGAGCCGAAGCCGGAACGGCGACGCCGATTCCGCAGGCGAGCACGAGGGCACGCATAGCCCTCAAGCGCAAGGATGCGCTGGTCCCGAACATGGCAGCCCCCTGATGCGCGGCACCGCCCCCCGGCATGCCAGCAGATCGTCCACACGATACGGTGTTGCCGACGCGATTGTCCACCGGAATGGAACAAGAACCTCGCAGGAGCAATCACTTGCGTTGCAGGGGTGCGCCGGCGTGTAAACACCAGAAGCGTCTCCTACCGGCGACAGGTTAACGGACTCCCGACAGAGTTTCCGAAATCGCTGATCCGTGATCTTAATTGTTTTTGTGCACCGCAAAAAATCTTGCGGCTCACCATGCCGAACCGTTAGACAGGCTCGTGTTGCAGTGCAGCAAAGCGGCGCACCAGCGGGGCCTGGCGTCCCGGACCGGCGCCGAGCAAGGGTGAGGCGAGACGTGGCAATCCGAAAGAGCAAGGCTATGGCGAGTGTGACCGAGGCGAAGGTGGCTTCCACCCCGGCCCCGCGCGCGCGACCCAGGGCCAAGGCGATCGAGGCCATGGCCGAGGCGGCCGAGACGGCGCCGGCGGCCCCCGAGCCCGGGATCGGGACCGTCGCGGCCAAGGCCGCGATGCCCGAGACGCAGGCGCCGGTGGGCGAACCCGTGAGCGACGCGGCCGTCGAGGCCGCCCCGCATGCCCTTCCGCCGGCCGGCACGACCAGCGACGCAGCCCCCGCGCAGCCGATGCGCATGACGATGGAGACCACCATGGACCAGGCAACCAAGGCGACCGAAGGCTTCCTCAAGGCCGCCGAGCAGGCCACCGAGTTCACCCGCGGCAATTTCGAGGCGATGACCAAGGCGACGCAGCTCTATGTCGCCGGCGTGCAGGACCTCAGCAAGCAGACCATGGCGATGTTCCAGGGCCTGGCCGACCACGGCGTCGCCGGCGCCAAGGCGCTCGGCAGCGTGAAGAGCCTGAAGGAAGCCGCCGAGATCCAGGCGACCTTCGCCCGCGCCGCGGTCGAGAAGAGCCTAGCCGAAGGCGCCAAGCTGCAGGAAGCCGCGCTGAAGCTGGCCGAGACCTCCTTCGCGCCGCTCTCCGCCCGCATGACGCTGGCGGTCGAGACCTTCGCCAAGCCGCTGGCCGCCTGATCGAGGCGACGCTGCGACGTCCCGGCCCGAGCGGCCGGGACGGATGAGACGAGGCCCGTCCCGGGTCGCCCGTCCCCCAGCCGGGGGGCGCGGCGGCCGGGGGCGGGCCTTTCTTCGTCGGGGCGCTTTTCCGGCGGCGGCCGTGGCGTTCTGGCCGGTCCGGACTTCCCGCCGCCGCCCCGCCGCCCCATATCTTCGCCTGTGCCTGCGCGTAGCACTTCACCTGGTGCGGCGCGCGGCGGTATCCTGCTCGCCGGGTCGGCGCCGGGGTCTGACCCGGACACCAGATGCGAGGCGAGCCCCCGTCTTCCGGGAAACTCCCACCAGGAAATTCGATGAGCGACCAAGACAAGCGACCGAACGGAGGGAACCCGCCCGGCGACACCACGCCGAACACCGGCGTAGTGGTGAAGACCCGCCCGCGCACCAAGAAGCCGGCAATGTACAAGGTGCTGATGCTCAACGACGACTACACGCCTATGGAGTTCGTCGTGCACGTCCTTGAGCGCTTCTTCCAGAAGAACCGGGAGGAGGCGACGCGGATCATGCTGCACGTGCATCGTCGCGGGGTCGGGGTTTGCGGCGTCTACACCTATGAAGTCGCCGAGACGAAGGTGACACAAGTGATGGACTTGGCGCGGCAGAACCAGCATCCTCTGCAGTGCACCATCGAGAAGGAGTGACCCGGCCCTTCGCCCCGCGCCGCGGCTTGCTACGGGAAACGCAACGCATTCCGGGCGAGGTTGCAACGATGCCGAAAAGGCCAGGCCGGCGTTCTCATCCCACTCCGCCGAACGGGGGGATGCCCCGGGGAGCGGATAGACCAAGATGTTCAACCGGGGAAACCCTCCGTCGCTTTCGGGCGATGTCCCGTACGATGGTTCTCATTGGGAGCGTCTCTAGCATGCTGTCACGCAACCTCGAGCAGACGCTCCATCGCGCCCTCGGCCTCGCGAATGAACGCCGGCACGAATACGCGACCCTGGAGCACCTCCTCCTCGCCCTGACCGACGACACCGATGCTTCGACCGTCCTCAGGGCCTGCGGCGTCGATACCGAGAAGCTCAAGCGCGATCTCACCGAATTCCTCGACAAGGACCTGGCGGGGCTGGTCACGGAACGGGCCGGCGACCCGAAGCCGACCGCCGGCTTCCAGCGCGTCGTCCAGCGTGCCGCCATCCATGTCCAGTCCTCCGGCCGGGACGAGGTGACCGGCGCCAACGTCCTGGTGGCGCTGTTCTCCGAGCGGGAGAGCCACGCGGTCTACTTCCTGCAGCTGCAGGACATGACACGGCTCGACGCGGTGAACTTCATCAGCCATGGCATCGCCAAGGCGCCGGGCCGCGCCGCCAGCCGCCCGGTCGCCGGCACGCCGGCCAACCCGCAGAACGAGGAGCCGGAGAAGGAGGAGAAGCCCGCCCGTGGCCGCAGCCAGGACGCGCTGACCAACTACTGCGTCAACCTCAACAAGAAGGCCCAGGCCGGCAAGATCGACCCGCTGATCGGCCGCGACACCGAGATCGAGCGGACGATCCAGATCCTCTGCCGCCGCACCAAGAACAACCCGCTCTACGTGGGCGATCCCGGCGTCGGCAAGACCGCCATCGCCGAGGGCCTGGCCAAGCGGATCATCGAGGGCGACGTGCCGGAGGTCCTGCTCAAGAGCACGATCTACGCGCTCGACATGGGCAGCCTGCTGGCCGGCACCCGCTACCGCGGCGACTTCGAGGAGCGGCTGAAGGCCGTGGTCAACAAGCTGGAGCAGCAGCCCGGCTCGATCCTGTTCATCGACGAGATCCACACCGTCATCGGCGCGGGCGCCACCTCGGGCGGCGCCATGGATGCCTCGAACCTGCTGAAGCCGGCGCTCGCCCAGGGCACGCTGCGCTGTGTGGGCTCGACCACCTACAAGGAATACCGCAACTACTTCGAGAAGGACCGCGCTCTGGTCCGCCGCTTCCAGAAGATCGACGTGAACGAGCCGAGCCTGGAAGACGCGGTGAAGATCCTGCAGGGTCTGAAGACCAACTACGAGAAGCACCACAAGGTCCGCTACACGCCGGAAGCCATCCGCGCCGCGGTCGAGCTCTCGGCCAAGTACATCCATGATCGCAAGCTGCCGGACAAGGCGATCGACGTGATCGACGAAGTCGGCGCCTCCCGCATGCTGCTGCCCGAGGGCAAGCGGCGGAAGACCGTCACGCTGAAGGATGTCGAGGAGATCGTGGCGAAGATCGCCCGCATCCCACCGAAGACCGTCAGCAACGACGACAAGGAGACGCTGAAGACGCTCGAGCGCGACCTGAAGTCGATGGTCTTCGGCCAGGAAAAGGCGATCGAGACGCTCTCGGCGGCGATCAAGCTGTCCCGCGCCGGGCTGCGCGACGCGGAGAAGCCGATCGGCAACTACCTGTTCAGCGGCCCGACCGGCGTCGGCAAGACGGAAGTCGCCAAGCGCGCTGGCGAAGACGCTCGGCATCGAGCTGATCCGCTTCGACATGTCCGAGTACATGGAGCGGCACAGCGTCTCCCGCCTGATCGGCGCGCCGCCGGGCTATGTCGGCTTCGACCAGGGCGGCCTGCTGACCGATGCCATTGACCAGCACCCGCATGCGGTGCTGCTACTGGATGAGATCGAGAAGGCGCACCAGGATCTCTACAACATCCTGCTGCAGGTCATGGACCACGGGAAGCTGACCGACCACAACGGCAAGACGGTGGATTTCCGCAACGTCATCCTGATCATGACGACGAATGCGGGCGCCGCCGAGATGGCCAAGACCGCGATCGGCTTCGGCGCCACCGTCCGCATCGGCGAGGATACCGAGGCGATCAACCGCATGTTCACCCCGGAATTCCGCAACCGGCTGGACGCGATCGTGCCCTTCTCCGGGCTGACGCCGGAGATCGTCGGCCGTGTCGTCGAGAAGTTCGTCATGCAGCTGGAAGCCCAGCTGGCCGACCGCAACGTCACCATCGAGCTCAGCTCGGCGGCGAAGGAATGGCTGGCCGAGAAGGGCTTCGACCCGCTCTATGGCGCGCGTCCGCTCGGCCGCGTGATCCAGGAATTCGTCAAGAAGCCGCTGGCCGAGGAGCTGCTTTTCGGCAAGCTGACCAAGGGCGGCGCGGTCAAGGTTGGCATGAAGGACGGCGCACTGGCCTTCGACTACCTGGAAGCCGCGGCGCCCGCCCTGCCGAAGCCCGAGGAGGGCGACGGCGAGGCGGAGAAGGAGCCGGAGACCATCGAGTAGGGCTCCCGCTTCGATCGCGGTTGAGTATCATTGGGCGGGCGCGGGGGATGACCCCGCGCCCGTTTTCGATTCAGGGGCAGGAACGCCAGATGAGCGCCATCAAGGATTGGGACGCCTACAACGCCGCCGCGCGCGAGCAAGGCAAGGCGCTGAACGCGCTGCACCCCGGATTGGTGAAGGGCTTCGGCGCTCTGAGCCGCGGCGCCGCCACCACCGCCCACCTGGACGCCAAGACGCGAGAGCTGATCGCGCTCGCCGTCGCCGTCACCACCCGTTGCGACGGCTGCATCGATGCGCATGTGCGGAAGGCCAAGCATGCCGGCGCGACCAAGGCCGAGATGGCCGAGGCGCTGGGCGTCGCCATCGCGCTGAATGCCGGGGCGGCCTTCACCTATTCGCTGCATGTGCTGGACGCGGCGGGCACTGAGTGAAAAGTAAGGTTGGGCAGGGAAAAGTATTCCCTCCCCAAGCCCCACTCTTCCTTTTTGTGAGTCGGCTGCCACCGCGCGGCGAATGCCAGACTCACAGAAATCGATGAGGGGTCCGGGGAGAATACCTTCTCCCCGGCCTTGCCTTACCCGAGCCCGCCGGCGCGGATGAAGGCTTCCTGCTCCGGCGTCTCGATCGCACCCGGCCGCACCGCGCGCACCGCGGCGATCGCCGCCCCAGCCTCCACCCCCGCCTGCAGCAGCAGGCAGGCGGCGAAGGTGCCGCTGCGGCCGAGCCCGGCGGCGCAATGCACCACCACCCGGCCCCCCGCCGCCCAGCTGCGGCGCAGCAGCGGGGCGATGCCGGCCCAGGCGGCCAGCGCCGCCGCGCCGGGCGGCTGCAGGTCGGGGACGGGCATGCAGTGCCAGGCGAGGCCCGCCGCGGCCACCGCCGCCGCCATCCCCGGCGGCAGCTCGGCCGGCTCCTGCAGGGTCAGCAGGTCGGCAGCACCCCAGGCGCGGATCGCCTTGAGGTCGGCGGCCAAGTTGCCGCCAGCGCGGCCCGGGGAATGGGTGATGCCGAGGATGCCGCCGCCGGGCAGCGGCAGGGCGTCGATCCTCACGCCGCGCGCGGCGGCTCCAGGCCCAGCATCAGCGTGCAGAGCTCGCCTTCCTCCACCGCCGCCGCCGCTTCCGCCAGGGTGAACCAGCGGCGCTCGCGCTCGGCCATTTCCGGCCAGCGCTCCAGCAGGCGCTCGACCTCCAGCGGGTAGACCTCGACCTCGCAGGTCACGCTGGCGCCGTTGGCCAGGCGCTTGGGATAGGCGTAGTGGCCGATCGGCGCCTGCCCGATGCGGCCGCGGATGCCGGCTTCCTCGAAGGCTTCCTGCGCCGCCTGGGCGGCCGGACTGTGCCGCTTCTCGATCCATCCCTTGGGGATCACCCAGCGCCGCGTCTCCCGGCTGGTGACCAGCATGACCCGAACCTCCGCGCCGTCACGGCTGAGCGGCAGGGCGGCGCATTGGCGGCGGCGGGATAAGGCGAGGCGGCTCGGCATGGTGTCCCGGCTTTTGAATCGTTACTCTCGCATGGACGCGCAGCCTACTATACGGATGAGCCGCCGATTTGTTGCGGATTTTCCCGCTTTTGCAGCCTGTGCGGGCATATTTGATCCCACGGCAGGGTGTTCAGCCGATCACCCCGCCATCCTTCCGCACGATGGCGATCACCGAGGGCCGCGGCGGCGCGCCGTCCCTGAAGTCCGGCCAGCGGGTGGAGGGACGGTCGAAGCTGCTGCCGGCGTCCTCCCCGGGATGCTGGATCGCCAGGAAGATGGTGCGGTCGTCCGGGGTGAAGCGCGGGCCGCAGACCTCGGCCCCGGTCGGCGCCTGGTAGAAGAGCCGGGTGAGGGCGCGGCCAGGCCCGGCTGTGTCGGCGGCGTAGAGCCCGTCGGCAACGCCCGAGGTGAAGGGCGACCCGTCGGTGGCGATCCAGATCCGTCCCTTGCTGTCGAAGGCGCAGTTGTCGGGGCAGGACAGCCAACCCTGGTCGGATGTCGCGCGGTGGTACTGCGCGCCGGGATCGATGCCCGGCTTGCCGGCGGCCAGGAAGATGCCCCAGCGGGCCGTCACGGAGGCATGATCCACCTGGGCCGTGCCGGCACCCGGCGGGATGATCTCAACCACATGGCCGTGCAGGTTCGCCGCGCGGGGATTGGCGGCGTCCACCTGCGCGGGCTTGCGGCTGCTGTTGTTGGTCAGCATGACATAGACCCGGCCATTGGCCGGGTTGGTCTCCACATCCTCCGGCCGGTCCATCGGCGTCGCGCCCAGCAGGTCGGCGGCACGGCGAGCTTCGATCACCACGTCGCCTTGGGTGGAGAAGCCATTGGCGGCGGTCAGCGGGCCCTGGCCCTGCACCAGCGGTAGCCAGCGCAAGGTGCCGTCAGCCTCGAACTTTGCCGCGTAGAGGGTGCCCTCGTCCAGCAGGTCGCGGTTGGCGGCGCGGTCGGCGGGGTTCCAGGGCTTGGCGGTGACGAATTTGTAGAGGTAGTCGAACCGCTCGTCGTCGCCGGAATAGAAGGCGACGCGGCCATCCGGGCAGACCGCATGGGTGCAGCACTCATGCTTGAAGCGGCCGAGCGCGGTGCGCTTCACCGGCACGCTTTCGGGATCGTAGGGGTCGAACTCGACCACCCAGCCGGAAGCGGTTCGGCTCGTTCGGCGTCTGGTCCAGGTCGAAGCGGGCGTCGAAGCGGCGCCAGCCATAGACCGGGTCCTTCTGGATGCCGTAGCGCTTGTAGGCGGCGGCCTGGGGACCGGTGGTCGCGGCCTCGCCGCCGAAGGCGACGTTGAAGTTCTCCTCACAGGTCAGGACCGTGCCCCAGGGCGTGTTGCCGCCGGCGCAATTGTTCATGGTCCCGCGCACCCGGGTGCCGGTCGGGTCCTCGGCGGTCTTCAGCCGGTCGTGCCCGGCCGCCGGCCCGCTGATCCGCATCGGCGTCTCCAGCGTGATGCGGCGGTTCCAGCGGCCGTCCCGGGCATAGGACCAGCGGCCGGCCTCGCGGCGGAGCTTCACGACCGAAAGCCCGTGCGCGGCCCGCTCCACCGCGCCCTGCTCGGCGCTGGCCCGGCTGCCGGCCTGGCGGCCGGCGCCGAGGCCGGGGAACATCAGGTTGGTGTTGGTGTATTCGTGGTTCACCACCAGCAGGCCGCGGTCGGCGGCCTTGCTCCCCTGGGGCAGCGGGAAGAAATCCAGGTAGTCGTTGTTGTAGCCGAACTGGCGCGCCTGGGCCTCGGCGGTCTGCCGGTGCGGGTCGTGCTCCGGGGCGTCGGGCAGGATCGGGTCGCCCCAGCGGATCACCAGCTGGATCTCGTGCCCCTCGGCCACCGCGTCGCGCTGCGAAAGCTGGTGGCGCAGCTCCGGGAAGCCCAGGGAGGAGGGGCCGCCGTTCGGGGTGTTGCCGCTGTCCTGCGCGACGGCCGGCAGCGCCGGCAGCAGCGCGGCGGCGCCGAGCAGGCCGCGCCGCGACAGCCGCGCCGCGATCATCTCGCCGATCGGCCGGCGCGGGTCGGGGTTGCTGCCGATATCCTCGATCTCGATCGGGTCTTCGGCGCCCTCAGTCTCGGTCATGCTGGACTCCGCGCCTTCGCTGAGCGTCTGGGGCGCGAGTCGGACATCGGCCGGGCCGGCTTGTCCAGCGACACTCGGATGACAGGCCCCGGCCCTCGCATTCTGCGACGCAGCCTGCGCGGTATGCCGCTTGCGAGGCCGGCCCGGAGATCCGGAGGCGCCGCCATGCTCGACATCCCCTTCCACCTGGCCGATGCGGGTCTTCCCGCCGCGCGCATGGGCCGCGACGCCCCACGCATCGCCGTGCTGATTCCCTGCCACAACGAGGCGGTGGCGATCCCCTCGTGGTCGAGGCCTTCCGCCGCGCCCTGCCGGACGCCGCCATCCATGTCTACGACAACAACTCGACCGACGGCACCGCCGCCGCCGCCCGCGCCGCCGGCGCGCTGGTGCGAACCGAACGACTGCAGGGCAAGGGCCATGTGGTCCGCCGGATGTTCGCCGATGTGGAGGCGGACCTCTATGTGCTGGTCGATGGCGACGACACCTACGACGCCGCCGCGGCGCCGGCGATGGTGGCGCTGCTGCTGGCGGACCAGCTGGACATGGTCACCGGCACCCGGGTGACCGAGATCGAGGCTGCCTACCGGCCCGGCCACCGCTTCGGCAACCGGATGCTGACCGGCATGGTCGCCCAGGTCTTCGGCGACCGGATCTCCGACATGCTGTCGGGCTACCGGGTCTTCTCGCGCCGCTTCGTCAAGTCCTTCCCGGCGCTCTCCTCGGGCTTCGAGACCGAGACCGAGTTCACCATCCATGCGCTCGAGCTCAACATGCCGGTCGGCGAGGTGCCCTGCGCCTACCGGGACCGCCCGGCGGGCAGCAGCTCGAAGCTCCGGACCTATGCCGACGGATTCCGCATCCTGCGGACCATCCTGCTGCTGGTGAAGGAGGAGCGGCCGCTGCAGTTCTTCTCGCTGGCGGCGCTCGGGTTGCTGCTGCTCGGCCTCGGGCTCGGCGTTCCGGTGGTCTGGCAGTTCCTCGGGACCGGGCTCGTGCCACGCTTGCCGACGGCGGTGCTGGCCACCGGCGTCGTCCTGATGTCCTTCCTGGCGCAGGTCTGCGGCCTGGTGCTGGACAGCGTCGCCCGTGGCCGCAAGGAATCGAAGCGGCTGGCCTACCTGGCGCACCGCGCGCCGGGCGCCTGACGGCCGGAGCACGCGTTCGGGACCGCGGCCCGGACCCCTCGACCGCACCGTCCACGGATCGTCCTTTCCCCGCCGCCGCGCGCCGCTATCTGCAATGAGGTGAGAACCGAGCGTGTTCGCCCGCAGGGATGCCATCCCGTGCCCGCCCCGACCGACCGGCCCGGCCCTGGCGGCGGGGCGGCCGGATGACGCGCCGCGCCGCATCCCGCCCGGCGGGTCTGCGCCGGTGGCTCCTGGCCCTGGTCTTCCTCGCGCTCTGCCCCGCGCTGCTGGTCGGCCTGCTGACGGCCTGGCAATCGGCCACGGCGCAGCGTGCCGTGGCGCTGGCGCGGCTGGCCGAGGCGGCGACGGTGCTGGCCACGGCGCTGGACCGGGAGGTCGAGGGACTCGCCGCGACATCCGGAGGCCCTGCCGCGGTGCGGAATCCGGTCTTCGCCAGCGCGGCGAAGGCGCAGGGCATCCTGCCCGCCCTGCCGCGGCTGCAGGCGCTGCTCGGCGGCCCGGGCCTGCCGCCGGGGGCGGTCGCGCTGCTGTTGGACGACCGCGGCGGCCTGGTCGCGGGCACGGCGGGGCGGGGCGACGCCCTGGCCGCCCTGCCGGTGCCGCCACTCGGCCCCGCCGCGCCGCGGCGCACCGCCGGCCGCGACGGCCAGCCGCGGGACTTTGCCCAGGCCGCCCTCGCCGCCATTCCCGGCTGGACCCTGCTGGTGGCGCAGCCGGCCGCGGCGATTGATGCGGCCGGCCGGCATCCCATCCTGGTCTGGGGGCTGGGCGCGCTGCTGGCGGCAGCGATGGCCGGGTTGCTGGCGCTCGGCTTTGCCGCGGCGCTGCGCCGGCCGCTGACCCGCTTGCTCGCCCAGGCCGGCAGGCTGGTGGCGGAGCCCGACCCGGCCGGGGACGCCCGCCCGCCGCCGCGCGCGCCGGTGGTGGCCGAGCTGGCGGCGCTCGAGGCCGCCCTGCAGGCGGCCGCGGCGACGCTGCGGGCGCGGCTGCTGGAGGCGGCGCGGGCGGCGGCCGAGCAGGCGGCGGCGCTGGAGCGGCAGGTCGCCGAGCGCGACGGGGCGCTGGCCGCCGCCCGGGCCGAGGCCGCGCGGGAGGGCGCGCTGCGCCGGCGCGAGGAAGCCCAGGCCGCGCTGCTGCAGGCGCAGAAGCTGCAGGCGTTGGGCGCGCTGGCCGGCAGGGTCGCGCATGGATTCAACACCGCGCTCGCCTCCATGGTCGGCAGCTACCGGCTGATCGAACGGCGGGTCACCGACCCGGCCCTGCTGCAGGCGGTCGAGGATGGCGGCAGGGCGGCGGAACGGACGGCGGCGCTGCTGCGCGAGCTGGTCGAGTTCGCCCAGCGGGAGGAGCTGCGCCCGGTGCCGCTGGAGTTGCCCGGCCTGCTGGCCGAGGTGAGGGAGATGGTCCACTACACCATCGGCAAGGGACTTTCCGTGGTGGTCGAGCTGCCGCCCGGCCTCTGGCCGGTGCTGGCCGACCCGCACCGGCTGGAGGCCGCGCTGCTCAACCTCGCGGCGCTGTCGCGCGCGGGCTGCCGCCCGGCGGGTCGCTGCTGATCAGCGCCCGCAACCTGGCGCCGGAGGAGCTGCCGGCCGGGCTTCGGGCCGGCGATTATGCCGCGATCGCGGTCTGCGACGCGGGCGACGGCGTGGCCACGGCCGGCGGGGCGGCCGGGCATGGCCTCGGCCTCGCCATGGTGCGGAATTTCGCGGAGCGATCGGGTGGAACCTGCCGCATCGAGCGCCGGCCTGGGACCGGCACGCGGGTCGAGATCCTGCTGCCGCGGGCCGATCCGGAGGCCTCGGAGATGATCCCCGAGGACGCCGATGCGCTGGACCCGCGGCTGCATGGCGGCGCCGCCATCCTGCTGGTCGATATCGAGGAGGCCGCCCGGGCGCGGCAGGCAGCCCTGCTGCGCGACCTCGGCTACACCGTGGCCGAGGCGGGCAATGCCGAGGCGGCCGAGAGCCTGGCGCATTGGCTCGGATCGCTCGACCTGGTGGTCACCGCGCTGGAACTGCCCGGGGCGGACGGCGCGTCGCTGGCCGCCCGGCTGCGGGCCGATCGGCCGGCCCTGCCGGTGCTGTTCGTCACCCTCGCGCCGCCCGGCCCGGTGCTGGCGGGCGAGGCGGTGCTGCAACGCCCGGTGCCCCCGGCCGCGCTCGCCGAGGCGGTGCTCGAACTGCTGCAGCGCCGCCGCAGCCTGCGCCCGCCATCGCCGGGGATGCGGCTGCTGCGGCGGCTCCGGACGCCCTCGCTGCGCGCCGCCTTCCTGACCTGGCACGCCGCGCGCGTGGCGGGGGAGGCGCTGCCGCGGCTGGCCAATCTCGACCTCGACCGGCTGGCGCTGCAGGAGCATTGCGTGCTGGTGGCGCTCGACGGGCCGGCGGAGGAGCCGAGCTTCCGCTTCGTCTCGGTCGGCCGCGCGCTGACCGACCGGCTCGGCCACGGGTTGGACGGCACGCCGATCCAGCTTGACCGGCGAGGAAATGGAGGTGCCGGGCTCGCTGCAGGCGGCCTACCGCCGCGCGGCGCGGACCCGCGCCCCGGTCTTCGAGGCGGCGGATTTCGATTTCGGCGAGGGCTCGCCGCTGCGCTTCGAGCGGCTGACGCTGCCGCTGTCGCAGGACGGGGAGGCGGTGACGCATCTGGTGGGCGTGGTATTGTTCCACGAGGATGCGGCGTCGGGAACGACCCAGCCGGCCGAGGCCGGCTGAAGCCATCGCAGGAGAATAGCGCAGCCATGGACAGCGACGCCCCTGAGATCGACGCGCCCGACCTGGCGCGGCGGCTGGCGGCCATGACGCCGGAGGCGATCGACGCGCTGGGCTTTGGCGTCATTCGGCTCGACGCGGGCGGGACGGTGACGCTCTACAGCGCGCGGGAGCGGGAGAATCTCGGGGCTTCGCCGGCAGGTGATCGGGCGGCACTTCTTCACCGACATCGCGCCCTGCATGCAGCGGCCGGAGGTGAGCGGGCGGATCGAGCGGGCGCGCGCCGGCGGGACGCTTGACGTCGCCTTCGACTTCGTCAGCGACCTGCCGAGCGGCGAGCGCGACGTGGCGCTGCGGCGCGGCTGCTGTCGGACGGCGACGGCGGCACCTGGTTGCTGCTGCAGCGCGAGGACTGACGCCCGCCGCACCAGCTTCCGACCTGCGGCCCGAAGGACCGGGGCGCCGTGCCCGGCGTCCGAGGCGCATGAGCGCGGGGCGGGTCAGCCCGGCTTTGCCTTCAGCCCGAGCCGCACCTTCCAGCCGCCCGCCTTGACCTGTTCCGGCGTCTGCCCGTCGACGTCGATGCCGAGCGTGGTCGCGTAATGCGCGACGGCGACGGTCAGCGCGACGTTGATGTAGAGCGGCCAGGTAAAGGCCTGGGTCAGGAAGCTGCCGGAGGCGATGAAGCTCAGCATGCCGGCCGGCATGGCGGCGGCCATGGCGAAGGCCGCCGGCGGCACCACCATGCCCCTGGCCACCGCCAGGTCCATCCGCTTCAGCACCTTGAAGGATGCCTTCACCGTGCCGACGGTGACCATCATGAACAGCCAGAAGCCGAGGAAGCCGCCCTCCGAGAGTGCGGCGAACCAGGTGCTGTGCACCGCCTTGGCGATGCCTTCGAAGGTGCCGAGCATCGAGGAATAGGTGTAGTAGTTCAGCCGGAAATTCTCGATCCCGACGCCGAAGAGCGGATGGTCCACCGCCATCCAGAACGCGCATTCCCAGGCGTTGAAGCGGCCCTGCGCGCTCTCGTCCACCAGCCCCGCCTCGCCGGCCCCGCCGGAGGAGCGGCTGGAGATGCCGGCGGCGGCGAACAGGCCCATCGCGCCGACCACGCCGATGCTGATCAGCACCACCTTGGACTTGATGACGCGCAGGCCGAAGAGCCCCATGATGGCGACGATGCCGAGCAGCCCGCCGCGGCTCTGGGTGCAGAGGATGGCCCAGACCATCACCGCGAAGCCGACCACGCCGAGCGCCCGGTTGAGCAAGCCGACGCCCTTGGTGCAGACCAGCCGTCACCGCGAAGGCCAGCGGGAAGAGCAGCACCAGGGACAGGTCGTTCGGGTCGCCCAGCACCGAGCCATTGGCCCGGCCGATGGTGACGCGCGAGCCCTCGACCAGGCCGATCCCCTGCAACGCGTTGCTGATGGCGACGGCGGAGGTGGCGATGCCGGCCAGGGTGAAGCCGGCGGCGGCCATGCCGAAGCGCTTCGGGGTGGTGGTCAGCCAGGCGATGGCGAAGACCATGATGAAGATCTTGACGAAGGTGTCGGACCAGTAGGCGATCGCCTGGTCGCGCCCGGCCGAGAAGATCATCGCCACCGTCGTGTGGGCGAAGAACCAGCACAGCCATTTCAGCTCCGGCCGCCAGTAGGGCTTGATGCGGCCGAAGAAGAAATGCAGCGCCAGCACCGAGATGGTGCCGAGCGCCAGCAGCTTCGGGATCTTGAAGGGCTCGAGGAAGGGATAGGCCTCGTGGATCCGGAAGAAGCTGAAGATGATGAAGCCGAGGCAGAGCGGGAACGGGTCGCGCACCGCGACGATGGCGACGACCGGCGCGAGGCAGAGCCCGGCGACCACGAAGGGATCCTTCACCGCCCACCAGAGCCCGGCGATGGCCAGCGTCATCGCCAGCGCGAAGACGACCTGGCCGACCGGGTGGGTAATGGCCTCTGAAAGCTTCATCGGGCTCCCATGCGCTGCGCCAGCCCGGCCAGCCCTCTGCCGCCAGCCTGGCAGGTCCAGCACCGGCGCCTCCTCGCGCCGCCAGCCGGCTGGGACCTCCTGCCGCAGCTTCGCCAGCAGGGCACGCGCCCCGGCATCCCGGGCGGCGGCGGCCTCCAGCCAGAGCATCCAGCGCAGGTCGGCGACGCCGCGGCCGATCTGCAGCAGCCGCAGGTCGAGGTCCGGCACCGCGGGGCAGGCCTCCGGCTGCATCGGGAAGAGCTGCACGTCGGCCTCCCCGCTGTCGGTCGGGTCGAAGGGATCGGCGCCGATCGCCCGGCCGTGCCATTGCAGGTAGCCGGCCGCGCCGGTGCGCCACAGGTGGAAGCCCGAGGCGGCCTCGACCTCCGGCATGTTGTACAGCCAGGGCGTCGGGCCTGTCTTCCGCCAGCGCTGGATCTCCTGCGCGTCGATGCCGAAGCCGGCATTCAGCAGCACCACGTCGAAGAGCCCGAGCAGCTGCCGGTCGGCCGGGCGGTTGAGCTGCCCGGCCACCCGCGCCTTCGGGTCGCCGAGCCGGATCGCGCCGCGCAGCCGTTCCAGGTCGGCGGGCATGGAGCCGGGATTGCCCGGCTCATCGGCGATGCTCCAGACCGGTGCCGCCAAGCCGCGCCGGGCGAAGCCGTCCGCGACCTGCTGCATCAGCTCCGGCAGCATGGCGATGCCGCGCTGCTCGACCATCCGCTTGATCGGCGTATAGGCCAGCAGGTCCTGGGCGAATCCGGCCTCCCGCGCCAAGGCGAGGTCGGCGGCGATGCCGCTGGGATCGCCCGGCCAGGGCGTGGCGAGCGCCGGGGAGAGGCCGGTCAGGCCGAGCCCGCGCAGGGTCCGCAGCTCGCAGCCCATGCCGCGCCGGGCGTCGCGGCCGAGCTCCTCGAACCAGGCCGCATAGGGCGCCCAGTCGTGGTAGATGCCGACCGGCCGGTCGGCTGCGGGCAAGGATACGGGCGGCACCTCGACCACCAGCGGCATGGTGGCCAGCCGGCCGCGGCTCTCGACCACCAGCCGGCCCTCGTAGCGGCCGGGAGCGGCGTCCTCCGGCACCCGGACCAGGATGTTCAGCCGCCGCGGCAAGCCCGGGCGCAGCGTCATCCGCGCCATCTCGCCGCGCAGCTGCTCGGCTTCCAGGGTCAGCTGCCCGGCCGCGGGGTTGTGCCGGGTGTAGCGCCAATGGCCCCAGCGCAGCTCTGCCGGCAGCGAGCGCCCGTTGCGTTCCAGCGGGATGAGGGTGACGCGCGGCGACGTATCCGGCTCGGGCGCCGCGACCATCGCGTCCAGCCAGCCGATCGTGCCGCGGGCGATGGCGGGTGGCGGCGGCACCGCGCCGTCCGGCCGCCAATCCGCCTGCGCGGCGACGCCCTGCGGCAGCAGGCCCATCTCCAGCATCGCGGAGGGCGTCCCGGCGCGCGGGCCCACCACCGGCCAGGCCTCGAGGAAGCGCTCGCGCCGCGCCGCCTCGACCAGCTTCAGCGCCGCCTGGCCGGTGCCGGCGGGCTCGACCAGCATGGCGGAAAGGTAGGTCGCCTCGATCGTGTTGCCGGCCAGCTTCCACGACGATCCGGCCGTCCTTGACCTCGACCGTCTGGGTCAGCAGCCCGCCGCGGCGGCCATAGAAGGCGGTCCAGGGATCGGTGACGTCCTCCGCCTCGCGCCCGGCGAAATAGACGTCGCGCAGCCATTCTTCGGGGGTCTTCAGGTACCAGACCGGGGCGGCGCCGTTGATCAGGACACGGCGCTGGCGCGGGTGGGGGAGGTATTCCCAGTCGCCCGGATCCTCGGTCCAGAGCGAGACGTCCCAACGCCCGTTCGGCCAGGGCAGCACGAAGCGCTCGACCCCGCGCAGCCCGGTGCCGATCAGCGGCTGCTGGGAGGAACGGCGGATCGCCACGCGCGGGCTGGCGCCGTTCTCGATCCGCGGGTCCTTGACCGGGACACGGGTGAAGCCGGGGAAGACCGGCGCGTCGTCCGGCCCGAAGGAGAGCGCGGCGACATCCGCGGGCAGCGTCACCGGGGTCTCGACCCGCAGCGCGGTGACGCGGACCGGGGCGGCGCCATAGCCGGTATTGACCATGATGCGGCGGATCGCGGCAGCGTCGAGGAAACGGCCGGAGGGCGTGCGCCAGGCGCCGGGCGCGGTGCGGATCCGGAAGCGGCCGGGCAGGACGGTGCGTTCCAGCTCGAACCGCGTCGCGTAGCTGGCAGATTGCGCGTCGTCGATCCGCAGCACCAGCACGACGGCGCCGGGCTGCGGGTTCTCGCCTTCCAGCACCACCTCCTGCGCCGCGGCCAGGTCGCGCGGCCCGTCGAGGCTGAGCTGGGTGGGGCCGGGCCGGAAGCCGGGCAGGGCTGCGCCGCGGCCGGCAGGGCGACCCCGGCGGCCAGCAGGGCCAGCCGCAGGATGCGGGCGGCGAAGGTGTCGATGCGTCTCATGCCTGGCGGTTCGCAACCATCATGCCGCTGCCGGCCCACAGCTTTCTCGCGAAGCGATGCAAGATGCAGGTCGCCTTTGGCGCGTGGCGTGCAAGGAGTCCGGCAAGCCGACCGGGCCAGACTCCCGGCCAGCGACCCCGCCCGACCGCTGCCGCCAGGATCCAGCCGCCATGCGCCCCGCCGCCAGCCTGCCCGCCCTGACCCCCGCCGAGACCGTCGCCCTGTCGGTCGAGCGGATCGCCATCGCCCTGGTGCTGATATTCTTCCTCGGCGCCATCCTGATCTCCGACATGAACGGCTACCAGGGCTCGGACGATGCCCGCTACATCGCGGGCGCCGAGGCCTGGCTGGCCGAGGGTGTCCACCTCGCCCGCAACCACTGGGAGACGCGGCTGCCCTATGTGCTGCTGATCGCCGCCACGGGCACGACGGCGACCTCGGTCCTGGCGCTGCATATCACCCTGGGTATTGCCCTGATCCTGATGTCGTGGCGGCTGTCACGACCGGTGATCGGGCCGCGTGCCGCGGTGGCCTTCGCCGCGGTGCTGGCCATGGCGGCCTTCACCCAGCAGATCGCCGGGCGGCTGCAGATCGAGGTTCTGGAGCTGGCTGCTGGCCGGCGCCGCCTTCTGGCTGGTGCGGCAGCGGATCGGCGGCGCCAGGCTGGCGCAGCTCGTCACCGCCGGCCTGCTGCTCGGCCTCGCCATCGTCACCCGGCAAACCTCGGCCGCGGTCGCGATCGGGCTCGGCCTGGCGCTGCTGCTCAACCGGCGGCTGGCGGATGCCATCCTGCTGGCCGCGGTGGCGGCGCTGCCGGTGGTCGCCGAGGCGATCTTCTACTGGGCCATGACCGGCGACCCGCTGGCGCGGCTGCGGATCGACATGGGGCATGTGCTGGTCGAGGGCCAGCCGCTGCCGGGCGGCGTCTCCACCATGGGGAACCCGCTCTTCAACCCGGCGCTCGGCGCGGCCTGGCAGAACACCACGCTCGGCCTGCTGCACGTCCACTGGACGGTGGATGCCTTCCTGCGGCTGGTGACCTACCCGACCGGCGTGCTGACCTGGATCCCCGCTTTGGTGCTGCTGGCCTTCCCGGGCTTCGCCTTCGCCGGGCAGCAGCCGGGCCTCAGACGCGACGTGCTGGTCATGATGGCCTGCGTCTATGTGGTGGTGGTCTTCGTCCTGACCCTGGCGCCGGAGCCGCGCTACTTCTCCATGGCGACCTACCTGGCGGCGATGGTGCTGGCGCTCGGCCTGACCCGGCTGGCGGAGCGGCTGCCGGGGCTGGCGATCCTCGGCATCCTCGGCCTGGCGGTGGCCGGGCCGATCGCCGCCGACCTGAACCCGGCGCCGCGGCCGGTGGTGCCGCAGGTGGTCGGGCTGCTGCAGGGCGGCGTCGCCGGGGCCCGGCTGCATGTCTCCGGCCCGATCGAGGCGACCTCGCGCCTGGCGCTGCGCGAGGCCGGGCTGTCCGGGCGGGGTGACGGGCGCGCCGCCGGCGGCGGGGGCCTATTTCCTCGGCTTCCCCGGCAATGACGGGCTGGACCTGGCGGCCGTCTGCCCGAACGGGGTGGCGCGGCTGCTGGAGGTGGCGCGCGGCACGACCTCGCCCAGCCTGGCCTGGGACCTGATGGAGGTGCTGGGGGTCGAGGCGGCGGTGCCGGCGCGGCGCCGCGGCCTATCTGCGGCGCGAGCGCTACGTGCCGGCGTTGTACAAGGTGGGCTGCTGAGGCCGAGGAGGAGGCGCCCCCCGGACCTCCCTCCAGGCCCGCAAATGCCGGGGTGGGGCTCGGGGAGGGCACAGTTTTCCCTCCCCGACCTTTCCCGCGGCCGGCTGCCGGCGCATCCTCCCGCCCAAGCAGGAGGAACGTGACCATGGCCCCGAAGCCCCAGCCCTTTACGCTGGCCGTCCCCGATGCAGCCATTGCCGAGCTGCGCGACCGGCTCGCCCGCACCCGGCTGCCGGACCAGGCGCCGGTGCCGCCCGGCGGCGACCCTGGGCCTACGGCACCAGCGCCGCCTACCTGGCCGAGCTTCGTCGCGCATTGGCGGGACCGCTTCGACTGGCGCGCCCAGGAAGCCGCGCTCAACGCCTTTCCGCAATACAAGGTGCCGCTGCACGGGATCGACCTGCATTACCTGCATGTGCCGGGAAGGGGCCCAACCCCACGCCGCTGCTGCTGATGCATGGCTGGCCCGGCTCGGTCTTCGATTCCTCGACATCATCCCCCGGCTGACCGACCCGGCGGCCTTCGGCGGCGACCCGGCCGATGCCTTCACCGTCGTCGCGCCATCCCTGCCCGGCTACGGCCTGTCCTTCGCGCCGGGGCAGGCGCGCTTCGGCGTGCACGACATCGCCGCCTGCCTGAACGCGCTGATGACCGAGGTGCTCGGCCATCGGCGCTACGCCGCGCAGGGCGGCGACTGGGGCGGCATGATCGCCGCGGCGCTCGGCGCGACGCAGCCGCAATCGCTGATCGGCATCCATGTGAACCTGCTGGCCATCCGCCGCGACGCCTCGATCTTCGTGGGCGAGCCGACGCCCGAGGAGACGGCCTACCGGGCCGAGCTGGAACACTGGCTGAAGGAGGAGACCGGCTACCAGTGGATCCAGGGCACGCGGCCGCAGACCCTGGCCGCGGCGCTGACCGACAGCCCGGCCGGCCTTGCCGCCTGGATCGCCGAGAAATTCCACGCCTGGAGCGACAATGACGGGAGGATCGAGAGCGCCATCGACCGCGACCGCATGCTGGGCAACATCGCGTTGTACTGGTTCACCGGCTGCATCGGCGCGTCCTTCTGGCCCTACTACGCGCGGATGCACGGGCCCTGGCCGATCCCAGACGGCAAGACCGTCGACGTCCCCACGGGCTACACGCAATTCCCGCGCGAGATCATGCGGCCGCCGCGCAGCCTGGCGGCGCGGGCCTATACCGATATCAGGCGGTGGACGGTGATGGAAAAGGGCGGGCATTTCGCCGCGATGGAACAGCCCGCGGCGCTGGCCGCCGAGGTGCAGGCCTTCTTCCGCAGCCTGCGGGGGCGGCATGAGCCTCGACGGCCTGGCCATTGAGGCCGCCGCGGCGCCGCTGCGGCGGCACATGGCGTCCCGCACGCGGATGGTGACGCTGCCGCCGACGATCCGCCCGAAGACCCGCGCCGAGGGCTATGCCGTGCAGGCGCGCGTGGTGCCGGGAGAGATCATCGGCTGGAAGATCGCCGCGACCAATGTCGCGGGGCAGCGGCACATCAACGTCGATGGCCCGCTGGTCGGGCGCTATGCCGCAGGCATGGTGCTGCCGGACGGCGCCGAGGTCTCGCTGCGCGGCAATGCCATGCTGGTGGCGGAACCCGAATTCGCCTTCACCCTGGCGCGCGACCTGGCGCCGCGCGAGGCCGAATACGGGCTGGAGGAGGTCATGCGGGCCGTGGCCGACCTCCGCATCGGCATCGAGGTGCCGGACAGCCGCTTCGCCGACTTCACCGCGGCCGGCGGGCCGCGCTGATCGCCGACAATGCCTGCGCGCTGCTGCACGTCCTGGGCCCGGTGGCGGCGGACTGGCGCGGGCTGGACCTGGCGGCGGCCGGCTGCCTCGCCCGGGTCGGCACGCGCTACGAGCGGGAGGGGATCGGCGCCAACGTGCTGGGCGACCCACGCGTCGCGCTCGCCTGGATGGTGAACGAGATGACGCGGCAGGGCACCACGCTGCGCGCGGGGCAGTTCGTCACGACCGGCACCTGCGCGACGCCGCTGGCGATCCAGCCGGGCGACGACGTCACCGTCGATTTCGGCCGGCTTGGCACGGTCTCGGTGCGCTTCGTAGAATGAGCCTCTAGTTCAAGGAAAGCCCCGCGGCATGAGCGACGCCGATACCTTCGACTACGTCATCGTCGGCTCCGGTGCCGCCGGCTCGGTGCTGGCCAACCGGCTCAGCGCCGATCCCAAGGTCACGGTCTGCGTGCTGGAGGCCGGGCCGCCCGACCGCAACCCCTTCATCCACATCCCGGCCGGCTTCATCAAGACGCTGGCCGACCCTGGCGTCACCTGGCAATTCAAGACCGAGCCGCTGGAGATGACCGGGGGACGTCGGATCAGCACGGTGCAGGGGCGGACCCTCGGCGGGTCCTCCTCGGTCAACGGGATGATCTACAACCGGGGCCAGCCGGCCGACCTCGACAACTGGGCGCAGCGCGGCAACCGCGGCTGGGGCTATGCGGATTGCCTGCCCTACTACCGCCGGTCCGAGAACCGCATCGGCGTCAGCGACGACAGCCGCGGCCGGAACGAGGACGGCATCCCGATCACCGACATGGACTGGATCCACCCGCTGTCGGAGGCCTTCATCAAGGGCTGCGAGGGAATCGGGATCCCGCGCTGCAAGGACTACAACAGCGGCAACCAGGCGGGCGTCGGCTATTTCCAGCGGGCGATCCGCAAGGGGCGGCGCGTCTCGGCCGCCGTCGCCTTCCTGAAGCCGGCGCTGGCGCGGCCGAACCTCGAGGTCCGCACCAATGCGCGGGCCAGCCGCATCCTGTTCGAGGGCAAGCGCGCGGTCGGCATCCGCTATGTCGCGGCGCCCGCCGCCCCGGCGCAGGAGGTGCGGGCGCGGCGCGAGGTGATCCTCTCCTCCGGCACGGTGAACACGGCGCGGCTGCTGCAGATTTCGGGCGTCGGGCCGGCCGAGCTGCTGGGCAAGCTCGGCGTGCCCGTCGTGCACGAGCTGCGCGGCGTCGGGTCGAACTTCCGCGACCACTATGCCTCCCGCTTCGTCATGCGGGCGAAGCCGGGGGTCGAGACGCTGAACGAGCTGGCGCGCGGGCTCAAGCTCGGCGCGCAGATCGCCCGCTGGGCGATGGGCAAGCCGAGCATCCTGGCGACCGCGCCATCGCATGTGCATGTCTTCTGGAAGAGCTTCGAAGGGCTGGACGAGCCCGACCTGCAATGCGTGTTCACCCCCGGCAGCTATGCCGAAGGCAAGGTCTACGTGCTGGACGAGATCCCCGGCGTGACCGCCGGCGCCTGGCAGCACCGGCCGGAGAGCACGGGCTGGGTGCGCGCCCGCAGCACCAATGTCTTCGAGGATCCGGAGATCAACCCGAACTACCTCTCCGACCCGATGGATATCCGCGTCCATCTCGGCGGCATGCGGCTGCTGCGGCGGATGCTGGGCACGCCCGAGCTCGGCCGGTACGTGGATGCCGAGACGCTGCCGGGTCCCGACGTGCAGACCGATGACGAGCTGCTGGACTTCGCCAAGAAGAACGGCAGCACGACCTACCACCTGATCGGCACGGCGCGAATGGGGCCGGAGACCGACCCGACGAGCGTCGTCAGCGACCGCCTGCTGGTGCACGGCATGCAGGGGCTGCGGGTGGTCGACGCCTCGATCATGCCCGGCATGCCGAGCGCCAACACCTATGCGACGACGCTGATGATCGCCGAGAAGGCCGCGGACTTCATCCGCGGGCGGGAGGCGGTGGCGGAGGCAGCCTGATGCCGATCGCGGCTGGGCGGAACCGCCCGGGGGCGTGACGCCGGCTTGCCGGACCGGACGTCCGGCACACGGCGCCGCTCGGACCCCTGCGGTCCTCCCGGGTCAGCCGACCCTGGACGACCGCAGGCGGCGCTCAGACCACCTTGTCGCTGATCACCTGCGGCACCGGCACGGTCCCGGCGAAGGAGGGGCGTGCCTCCAGCCGGGCCGAGAGGGCGACGAGGTTGGGATACTGGCTGCGCCAGGGATGCTCGGGGAAGCGCACGTCGAGATAGCGCAGCAACGTGCCCGTCGCGATGTCGGCCAGGCCGAAGCGGTCGCCGACGACCCATTCGCGGTCGCCCGCGGTCTCCGCCAGGGCGCGCAGGCCGCCATCCACCTTGCGGCGCTGCCGGGCGATCCATTCGGCGCTCTGGATCTCCGGCGCGCGGTGGCGTTCCCAGAACAGCAGGACCAGCGCGTCGCAGACGCCGTCGACGATGACCTCGATCTTGCGCGCCGCCAGGCGTTCCCAGGTATCGGCCGGGACCAGGGCGGGCTCGGGCCACTTCGCCTCGATCACCTCGAGGATGTAGCGGCTTTCATAGACGCTGCTGCCATCCTCGAAGATCAGGACGGGCAGCTTCTCCAGCGGGTTGTGCTTCGGCGTCGCCGTGGTGCTGTTCCAGGGCACCTCGGTGACGAGCTCGAAGGGGATGCCCTTCTCGGCGAGCGCGATGCGCACCTTGCGGGCATAGGGGCTGGGGGTCGCACTGATGAGCTGCAGCATGGGGGTCTCCGTTATTCGGCGGCGGCCGGGGCGATGCCGGCCATCTGGGCGGATTGGGTCTCGAAGCCGGCGCGGTCCTGCGCCGCCTGGCGGCTGCGGTCGAGCAGGGAGACGGCGACGCAGGTGGCGAAGGCCAGCGGCATGGTGACGAGGGTCGGCGGGTCGAGCGGGAAGATCGGCGCCGCATGGCCCAGCACCTTCACCCAGACCGCGGGGCCGATGACGGTCAGCAGGATGGCCGAGGCCAGCCCGACCACGCCGCCGGCCACCGCGCCCGCGGTGGTCAGGCCGCGCCAGTAGATCGCCAGAAGCAGCAGCGGGAAGTTCGACGATGCCGCGATGCCGACCACGAGGGCGATCATGTAGGCGACGTTCTGGCTGCGGAAGGCGATGCCCAGCACCACCGCCAGCACGCCGAGCACGAGCACGGCGATGCGGGAGATCCGCATCTCGACCGCGCTGTCGGCGCGGCCCTTCCGCAGCACGCTGGCATAGAGGTCGTGGCTGATGGCCGAGGCGCCCGAGAGCGTCAGCCCGGCCACCACCGCGAGGATGGTGGCGAAGGCCACCGCGGCGACGAAGCCCAGCATCAGGTCGCCGCCCACCGCATGCGCCAGGTGGACCGCCGCCATGTTGCCGCCGCCGACCAGCGCGCCGGCGGCATCGGCATAGGCCGGGTTGCCGCGGACCAGGGCAATCGTGGCGAAGCCGATGACGAAGACGATGGCGAAGAAGAAGCCGATGAAGACCGAGCCCCAGAGCATCGAGACGCGCGCGGTGCGGGCATCCGGCACGGTGAAGAAGCGCATGATCACATGCGGCAGCCCGGCGCTGCCGCAGAGCTGCGCCAGGGCGAGCGAGAGGGCGGAGATGGGCATCAGCGCGAAGGAGGCCGGCGCCAGGATCGCCTCGTGCTTCGGGTGCAGCCGCACCGCCTCGCCCAGCAGGGCGCCGAAGTCGAAGCCGAAGCGGGACAGCGCGAGGAGGGCGATGGCGGTGCCCGCGGCCAGCATCAGCACCGCCTTGACGATCTGTACCCAGCTCGTCGCGGTCATGCCGCCGAACATGACGTAGCAGATCATCAGCCCGCCGACGACCACCTCGGCCCAGACATAGTCGAGGCCGAAGAGCAGCTGGATGAGCTGCCCGGCGCCGACCATCTGGGCGATCAGGTAGAAGATGACGATGGTGAGCGTCGAGGCGATGGCGAAGGCCCGCACCGGCATCTCGCCCAGCCGGTAGGACAGCACGTCGGCGAAGGTGAAGCGGCCGAGCCGGCGCATGCGGTCTGCGAACAGCAACGCGATGATCGGGTAGCCGACGCTGTAGCCGACGGCATAGACCAGCCCGTCGAATCCGGCGCCGAAGACAAGGCCCGAGAGGCCGAGGAAGGCGCCGGCCGAGAGCGTGTCGCCGGCGATCGCCAGGCCGTTCTGGAAGGCGGTCAACTGCCCGTCGCCGGCATAGAATTGCGCCGCGGAGCGCGTGCGCCGCGCCGCCCACCAAGTAATGGCGAGCGTGCCCGCGACCAGGACCAGGAACATCGCGATGGCCGGGACGTTCGGGCCCGCCCCGGTCGCTGCCTCGGCCGGGCCGGCCAGCAGCAGCAGGGCGGCCAGCGTGGGCAGGCCGCGCTTCAGCGCATCCTCGGCCCGGTTGGTGCGCCAGACATAGAGCGCGGCGAAGCCGACCGAGGGCGAGGATCAGCGCCCAGCCGACCGGGAACCACAGCGTCACGGTGCCGCCGGGCAGGGCGGGGACGGCCAGCAGCGTCGGCGCGAAGGCAGCCACGGCGAAGAAGGCCAGGATGCCGGCGGCGATCGCCGCGGTCAGGCCGAGCCCGAGCCGGGCGGCGGCGGAGGAGGCGGCGGCCTCCGGCGTTGGTGGCGTGGCGGGTGGCATGGACGGTCTCCGGCCCCGGGGGCATTGGCGGTAGCCGCGCGTCACGAAGCGGATTCGTCCCGGCCCCGGGTCCTTGCTAGGCTCGCCCGGGATTGCCAAACACCGTGTGTCGAGTTTCGTATACCGAACACGGTGTTTCGATTACGGTGCCCAGCCAAACCAGGAGAGTCAAGCCTTGATCACCCGGCTCGCGCCCACGCCGCAGATCACCGACACGGTCTACGAGACCCTGCGGGAGGCGATCTGCGACGGCGTGCTGGCGCCGGACACGCGGCTGATCCAGGACGAGCTTGCGGAGCGGCTCGGCACCAGCCGCCAGCCGGTGCACCTGGCGCTGCAGCAGCTGCGGAAGGACGGCTTCGTCGTCGATACCGGCCGGCGCGGCCTGGTGGTGGCGCCGCTCGACCGCGGCTTCGCGGCCAAGCTCTACGAGATGCGGGCGGCGCTGGACGCGGCAGCGGCGGTGGCCGCGGCGAAGCGGGCAGGGCCGGAGGACCGGGCGCGCGGCGAGCGGATCATCCGGGAGGGCCGCGCCGCGGTGGCGGAGGGCGACCTCGCCGCGATGGCGAGCGCCGATTTCGCCTTCCACGATTTCCTCTACGACCTGGCCGGCAACCGGCTGATCGCCTCGACCGCGCGGATGAACTGGCACCATGTCCGGCGCAGCATCATGCTGCTGGCCGGCGAGCCGACGAAGCTCGGCCCCTTCTGGGACGAGCACGACCAGATCCTGCAGGCCGTCGTCGGCCGCGACGCCCTGGCGGCCTCCCAGCTCGCCCAGCATCACGCCCTGGCGAGCAGCCGCATCCTGTCGCGCCTCGACCCGGAAAACTAGGAGGGAAGGCGAGGGGAGACTTCCCCCGGACTTCCTGCCTTCCAGGATCAGGCGAACGCGTCCTGGGAGGAAGACAACATGCGCCGCAGCGACACCCGGATCCTCTGCACCCACACCGGCAGCTTGCCGCGCCCCGCTGCCCTGACCGCGCTCTATGCGAAGCGCGCCGCCGGCGAGCCGGTGGACGAGGCCGCGCTCGACGCCGCCGGCCGCGCCGCGACCCGCCATGTCGTCCGCCGCCAGATCGAGGCCGGCATCGATGTCGGCAATAACGGCGAGCAGATGCGGGAGGCCTTCTTCCTCTATGTCCGGCACCGCATGTCCGGCTTCGGCGGCGGCTGGACCCGCAAGACCTTCGCCGACGTCGCGCGCTATCCCGGCTTCCAGGCCTGGGGCGACGCGACCGCCTCGGGCCGCCCGAATGTCAGTAACCGCGACGGCGTGCCGGAGGCGGTGGGCGAGGTCCGCTACCTCGACCCCGCCCTGGTGCAGGCGGAATGCGACGAGTTCCTGGCGACGCTGGCGGAGGTCGCGCCGCAGGGATTCGCCGAGGCCTTCATGACCGCGCCCTCGCCCGGGATCATCGCCGCGGCGATGCGCAACCGCCACTACGACACCGAGGACGCCTATCTGGCCGCGCTCGGCCGCGCGCTGCAGGTGGAGTACGAGGCGATCGTCCGCGCCGGCTTCCTGCTGCAGATCGACGCGCCGGACCTGGCGATGGAGCGGCACCTCTCCTACCAGGACCGGCCGCTGGCTGCGTTCATCGACTTCGCCGACCGCGTGGTGGCGGTGATCAATGCCGCGCTGGCCAACATCCCGCGCGACCGCGTGCGCCTGCATGCGTGCTGGGGCAATTACGAGGGCCCGCACGACTGCGACGTGGCGATGCGCGACATCCTGCCGGCGGTCGGCCGGGCGAAGGTGGGGGCTGGGTGCTGCCCATCGCCAATCCGCGGCACGCGCACGAGTATCGCTGCCTCGACGCGCTGCCGCTCGAGGACGGCCAGGTGGTGGTCGCCGGCGTCATCGACCCGCTGACCAATTTCGTCGAGCATCCGGAGGTGGTGGCCGACCGGCTGGAGCAGGTGGCGCGGGTGGTCGGCGACCCGGCGCGGGTGCTGGCCGGCACCGATTGCGGCTTCGACACCTCGGCCGGGCGGGGCCGGGTGGCGGAGGACATCGTCTGGGCCAAGCTGGCCGCCATGGCGGAGGGCGCGCGGATCGCCTCGCGCCGGCTCGGCCTGGCGGGGTAGCCCGCGATCGCCCTGGGTGGAAACGCCCAGGGCGACCTTGGTCCTGGCGTCAGGCGGCGGCCATCGACCCGACCGTCGCCGCCAGCCCGGTCTCGAGGCTGGTCGTCGCCCTGACCCCGAGCACCGCGGTGGCGGCCGAGGGATCGCCGAGCGAGGCGCGGATGTCGCCGGCGCGGGCCGGGCCGAAGCTCGTCGCCAGCGGCCTGCCGTCGATTCGCGCCAGGGCCTGGGCGAGTTCCAGCACGCTGGTCGCCCGCCCGGTGCAGACGTTGAAGACGGTCGCCTGCGGCGCCGCCGGCAGCACCTTCATTCCCGCCCGCAAGTGGCTCACCACGTCCTCGACATAGACGAAGTCGCGGGTCTGCAACCCGTCGCCATGCAGGGTCAGCGGCAGGCCGGCGGCGATGCGGGCGGCGAAGATCGAAATCACCCCGGAATAGGGCGAGGCCGGGTCCTGCCGCGGCCCGAAGACGTTGAAGAAGCGGAAGCCCATCGTCGGCACCCGGTGGACGTGGAAGGCGACCCGGGCATGCAGCTCGGAGCCCAGCTTGTCCGCGCCATAGGCGGTATTCGGGGCGGGGATGGCGCCCTCGTCGATCGCGCCCTCGCCCTGGTCGCCGTAGATGGCGGCCGAGGAGGCATAGACCACCGGGATGCCGCCCTGCTGGCGCGCGGCATCCAGCACGGTGATTGTGCCGGTCTGGTTCGCGCGGTGGGTGCCGAGCCAGTCCTCGTTGGACCGCGCGACGCTGGCGATGGCGGCCAGGTGGAAGACGCCGGCGGCGCCCTGCAGCGCCCGGCCCATCAGCGCCGGGTCGGCGACGTCGCCGACCAGCAGCTCGACCCGCGGATCGAGGTTGCGGCGATGCCCGGTCGAGAGGTCGTCCACCACCCGCACCTGATGGCCGCCGCCGAGCAGCGAATCGGCGAGGTGGGACCCGATGAAGCCGGCGCCGCCGGTCACGACGAAAAGGGACATGGATGCGCTCCGCCTGGGGTGAGGGGCTGCCTGCGAAGGGCGGGCCAGCCCGCCGTCGCAGTTTGCGGGAAGGATTCGCAGGACGTGCCGGGGCGCCCTGGCAAGGGCTGTCGCCGCAGCCGGGGCAAGGGTCCCGGCTGCGGCAACGCAATGCGGTCCGGTCTTTATCGCCGCCATACCGCCCCGGAGACCCCGGGGCGGGACCGGCGGAAGACTGAAATGCCAGGCGGGAGGCGGAGGGGATCTTCGCCTCGCCCCTGCCTTATGCGCGCCGGGCGGTGACTGCGCTGTGCGCTGGCGCACAGTGCCGCGGAGTCGCCAAGTCATGCCATGGCCCGGCGCGGCAGCCGCGGCGCCGGCAGCAGGCCGAGCCGGATGGCGAGCAGCCCGAGTGCCAGGAAGGCCGCCGGCGCTGCCGCCGCAGCCGGCAAGGGCGCCAGCGCCTGCGGGATCGCCGCCGCCGCCGCGGTCGCCAGGGCCAGCAGGGCGGTGGCGCCATGCGGGTAGTCCGCCCGCGCCCGGCGCTGCGACAGGATGGCGAAGACCACCAGCCGCACGCCCTGCGCCAGCACCGTCGCGGCGATCGCGCCGGGGACGCCGAAGCGGGGATCAGCAGCGCGTAGGCGGCGATCGCCACCGCCCCGGCGAGCGAGTTCACCAGGAAGGGCAGCCGCCCGGTGCGGGCCGATATAGGCGCCGATGTTGAAGAGGCTGCCGAAGCTCTGCAGCACCAGCGAGACGACGACGAAGGGCACCATCGCCGCGGCCGGGTGGTAGGCCGCCGGCGTCGCCAGCCGGATCAGCACCGGCCCGGCCAGCGTTGCGACGCCCGCCGCCAGCAGCGTCACCGCCGCCCCGGTGCCGGCCAGCCGCGCCGAGTGCAGCGCCCCGTCCGCCGCGGCCCAGACGCCGAGCCGGCGTGGGTACCACCACAACTCGAAGGGCTGCATCAGGAAGGCCATGGCGAGCGCCAGCTTGGAGGCCAGCGCGTAGTGGCCGAGCGCCTCGGCCGGCACCGATCCTGCCAGGAACCAGCGGTCGGCGGTGCCGAGCGCGAAGGAGGCGAGGCCGCTGCCGATCAGGGGCACGCCATAGGCCAGCAGCGGCCGCCAGGCCGCCGGCTGCATCCGGATCCCCGTATCCCGCGCTTGGCCGGCCAGCAGCACCATGGCGGCCATCAGCGATGCCGC
This sequence comes from Dankookia sp. P2, assembly GCF_050632255.1. Taxonomy (NCBI): domain Bacteria; kingdom Pseudomonadati; phylum Pseudomonadota; class Alphaproteobacteria; order Acetobacterales; family Roseomonadaceae; genus Dankookia; species Dankookia sp. P2. The sequence goes on from NZ_CP192581.1 coordinate 5,544,580, forward strand.
GGCGCCTGCCCCCAGCATCCCGGCGATGCCGAAGCCCTGCCAGAGCAGGAGGCCGAGCAGCAGGGTGTGCAGCGTGCCGCGCAGGATGACGACGAAGGCATAGGCGGCCGCGCGGTTCTGCATCCGCAGCCAGGCCAGCGGCACGCCGATCGCGGCCTCGAGCGCCACCGAGATGCCGAGCAGGATGACCTCGCCGGGCAAGGCAGGAAGCGGCAGCCAGGCGCCGAGCGGCGCCGCGGCGACGGCGCCGACCAGCCCGATCAGGGTGACGACGATGGCGAGGCCGGTGACCCGGGCGGCGCCGAGGCGTCCCTCGGCCCCGGGCTGGCTGGCGAAGCGGTAGAGGGTGTCCACCAGCCCGGCCCCGGCCAGCACCGCGGCGATCTCGGCGGCGGAGGAGAGCAGTTCGAGCCGCCCAGAATTCCGCGGCCGGCAGCAGGCCGGTGATCAGCGGCAGCAGCAGCAGGCCGATACCCTTGGTCCAGCCGGTAGCGCCGGCATAGAGGATGGTGGCGCGCAGCCCTTCCGGCAGGGCGGCCCAGCGGGCACGAAGCACGTTCATGCCCCCTGGCAGCCGGCGAAGACCCGGCCAAGGCGCTCGGCCTGCCAGTCGAGCGTGAAGCAGTCGAGCAGCCTTTGCCGCCCGGCGGCGCCGAGCCGTCGGCGCTCATCCGGCGCGAGGCCCGCCAGCCAGCGCAGCCCTCGGCCAGGGCGGCGGCATCGGCCATGGGCACCAGCCGGCCGGTCTCCGGGGTCACCATCTCCTTGTTGCCCATCACGGCGGCGGCGAGGACCGGCAATTCCATCCCCATCGCCTCCTTGACCGAGACCGGGCTGGTGTCGCGGTCGCCATTGGCGCAGATCACGTATGGCGCGACGAAGCCGGCATAGGCCGGGCCATGCTCGGCGATCCAGCCGGAAGGCCTGGGGCCGAGGAAGCGCATCCAGTCCGCGACGCCGCGTGCGGCCGCCAGGGCTCGGAGGTCGTCCAGCAGCGGGCCGGCGCCGACCGCCTCGACCACCGGGCGCTCGGCCTCGGGCAGCCGGGCCAGGGCCTCGATCAGCACCGGGTAGCCCTTCTGCTCGGCCAGCCGGCCGATCGCCAGGATGCGGCCATTGCTCGGCGGCGGGGCGGCGGGACGGCGGAAGCGGGCGGGATCGACGCCGCAGGGGATGACATGCACGCGGGTGCCCGGGCGCATGGCCAGGAAGTCGGCCTTCATGTCCTCGCAGGTGGCGACCACCGCATCCGCCGCGGCCAGCTTCGCCGGGATGTCGGTGGGCGAGCCATAGAGGTCGTAGCCATGCGAGATGAAGCTGCAGGTCAGCCCGGCCAGCCGGGCGGCGACGATGCCGATGGCCGCGGCGCCATGGGCGTAATGCGCATGCACGTGCCGCACCCCCTCGCGCCGCGCCACCAGGGCGGCGCGGGCACCGGCCAGCAGCAGGGAGGGGACGGAGAGCGCGGTCTGCGCCCGGCAGAAGGCCAGCGCCCGGGCGAGGCCGAGGGGATCGGCCAGGGCGCCGAGCATCGCCGCAAGCCGCGGCTGGGCGCCGAGCGCCACCGTCTCCGCCCGGAAGGCCTCGTCCTCCGGCTGGCAGGGACCGTCATAGGGGGCGATGGCCAGCGGCACCACGCGGTGGCCGCGCGCCCGCAGCGCGCGGATTTCATTGCTGACGAAGGTCTCCGACAGCACCGGGAAGGCCGCCAGCACATGCAGGGTGGCGACGGGCGGGGCGGCATGGGCGGGACCGTCGGACATGGGCGGCTGGATTCCTCTGACAGGCCCCAAGGCGGGTCCGTGGCGGCCTGCCGGAGGAGGTGCAGCAGCCATGCCACGCCGCCTGCATCGGCGACGATGCAACCTGCAAGCGAATCTCTTTGTTCCGCAACCCTATGTCCAGCCTATTGCCAAGCTCGCATTTTGCGACGCAGGCAGTGGAATATCGTGGTATGAACTTTGCGTGAGTTTCCCGGGGACCGCGGCGATTACCGTGGGATGATAGAGGGGAAGCAGTTTTGATGTCGGACCTGGCCAGCATGAGCGTCGTGATCCCGATGCGGGATGTCGCGCCGTTCCTGCGCAGCGCGATCGCCTCCATCGGCCCCGACCCGGAGCTGGAGATCCTGCTGGTCGATGACGGTTCGCGCGACGGCACCGCGGAACTCGCCGCGGCGCTGGCCCGGCAGGACGGCCGCATCCGGCTGCTGCGGGGCGAGGGGCGGGGCCTTCCGCCGCGCGCAACCTGGCCATCGCCGCCGCCAGCGCGCCGCTGGTCGCCTTCCTTGATGCCGACGACTGCTGGCGGCCGGGCAAGCTGGCGCGGCAGCTGGCGCTGCACCGGCAGCACCCGCGGCTCGGCTTTTCCTTCACCGACTACCGCCACGTGACCCCGGCGGGCGCGGACCGCGGCAGCTGCTTCGGCTACTGGCCGCATTTCGCCGCGCGGCATGCGCCGCAGCCGCAGGGCCCGGCCTTCGCGCTCGGCCGCGACGCGCAGGCACAGATCTTCGCCGAGAACGTGGTCGGCACCTCGACCGTCGTCGCCCGCACCGACCTGCTGCGGGAGGTCGGCGGCTTCCGCACCGAATGGGGCTCGGCCGAGGACTGGGACCTCTGGCTGCGGCTCGCGGCGCGGGCGCCGGTCGGCTGCGTGCCGGCGGTGCTGGTCGACTACCTGATGCATCGGCCGGGCGCGGTGTCCGGCCAGGCGGGCAGGCGGGCCCGCGCGGTCCGGGCAATCGCCGCCGAGCACCACGCGGCGGCGGCGCTGCTCAACCCGGGCCTGGGCCGGGTCGGCGAGGCCGGGCTGCTGGTCGCCGCCGCCGAGGCCGCGGAGCGCCGGCGCTGGGCGCTGCTGCTGCGGCTGCGCGCCCTGGCGATCGCCCCCAACCGCCGGGTGCTGCGGGAGGCGATCCGCGGGCTCTTTGCCGTGCGGCGATTATCTGCCGCATGATGCAGGCGGGCGGCGGCCCCGGCAGGGCCGTGCTGCGATCTCGCCTTCACCGCCGTGTCGGTGCATAGCGACGCGAGCGCCGCAACCAGAGGATACCGGGCGATGCCGCAATGCCCCGAATGCAGCGTGGTAATCCCGGCCCGCAACGCGGCGCGCTGGCTGGAGGGCAGCATCGCCTCGATCGGCGCGGCGCCGGTCGAGATCCTGGTGGTCGATGACGGCTCCTCCGACGAGACCGCGGGGCTGCTCGCCCGGCTGGCCGCGGCGGATCCGCGGATCGTCCCGCTGGCCGGGCCGCGCCGCGGCGCCGCAGCGGCGCGCAACGCGGCGCTCGCGGTGGCCGCCGCCCCGCTGGTCGCCTTCCTTGATGCCGATGACCGCTGGCGGCCGGGCAAGCTGGCCGCCCAGCTCGCTTTGCATGCGGCGCGGCCGGAGATCGGCTTCTCCTTCACCGACTACCGGCACGTGACCGAAGCGGGCGAGGACCGCGGCACCTGCTTCGGCTACTGGCCGGGCTTCCGGGCACGCCACGGAGACTGGCTGGAGCCCTTCGTGCTGGGTCCCGACGGGCTGGCCCAGCTCTTCGCCGAGAATGTCGTCGGCACCTCGACCGTCATGGTCCGCACCGCGCTGCTGCGCGACCTCGGCGGCTTCGACGAGACGCTGCGCCAGGCGGAAGACTGGGATCTCTGGCTGCGGCTGGCCGCCCGCGCCCCGGTCGGCTGCCTGCCGCTGGTCGGGGCCGACTACCTGATGCACCGGCCGGGCAACCTGTCGCAGGATGCGGCGGCGCGGGCGGCGGCGTTGCGGCTGGTCGCGGCGCGGCACCAGGCGGCGGCGGCGGCGCTGGACGCCGGCGCGGCGCAACGCTGCGCCGCGCGGCTGCTGGTCGCGGAGGCCGAGGCGGCGGCGGCGGCCGGGCAGGGCTGGCGGGCGGCCTGGAAGCAGGTGCAGGCGCTGCTGCGGGCGCCGGACCAGCGGGCGGCGCGGGCGGCGGCGGCGGCGGTGCTGCGCGCGGCGATCCCCGGGCGGTCCCGCCCTGGGCCGTCCCAGCCGGCGTGACGCGGCGGCCGGCCTGGGCGATGCTGCCCGCCTGACCAAGCGGGGTTCGGCATGAGCGACGTCACCATCTGGCACAACCCGGCCTGCGGGACCTCCCGCAACACCCTCGGCCTGATCCGCGAGGCCGGCATCGCGCCCCGGGTCGTCGAGTACCTGAAGAGCCCGCCCGACCGCGCGACCCTGGCCGCCACCATCGCCGCGGCCGGGCTGACGGTGCGGCAGGCGTTGCGGGAGAAGGGCACGCCCCATGCCGAGCTCGGCCTCGGCGATCCCGGCCTGTCCGACGACGCGCTGCTGGACGCCATGCTGGCGCACCCGATCCTGATCAACCGCCCCTTCGTCATCGCCCCCGGCGGCACCAGGCTGTGCCGGCCGAGCGAGACGGTGCTGGAGATCCTGCCGGCCGCGCGGGGTGCCGCCAGCGCCGCTACAGCGGCAGGCTGACCACGATCGCCGCGCTGGCGACCACCGCCGGGTCGTCCTGCGCCGGGTCGCGCCCAGGGAGGGCACGTCGAGCCCGCCCTTCACCGCCTTCGCGCTCACCTTGCCATAGGGCAGGGAGGCGGCGACACGGCCGAGATCGACCCGCTCCGGCCGCTGCACGCCGATGGTCACCTCGACCACCATCTCGGCGGGCGGCACCTGCAGCGCCCGCAGCATGGAGAGCGAGGAGTGGTGCAGCGCGTCCTGCACCGCCCGCAGCGCCGCCTTGGTGTAGTCGCCGCCATGCAGGTCGTTGCCGCTGCCCATCTCGAGGATGACGCGCCGCAGGGTCTTGCCGCTCATGCCGCGGTCCTCCCGGGCAGGTCGAGGAAGACCTCGGCCGCCGCCTGGGCCAGCAGGGTGACGCCGCGCCCGTCCTCGGTCGGGATCTCGAGCCCGCCCTCGACCACCTCGACCGTGCCGGTGCCGTGCGGCAGCACCGCCAGCACCTGCGCCTTGTCGACCTTCTCCGGATGCGGCACGCCGATGGTGACCTTCACCCGCATGCTGTCGACATCGACGCCGAGCGCATGGGTGATGGTCAGCGACTGTGCCAGAGCGCGTCGCGCAGCGCCCGGACCGCGGCCTTGGTCGGCTCGCCCCCGCGGATATCGGTGCCCATCCCGATCTGCAGCACCATGCGCGCCTCGGCCATGCATTCCCCTCCCGGCATTGCCCCGGGGCGGAGTGTCCCGCGCGGCGCCGCCGCCGTCCATGGCCCCGCTACAGCGCGGCGCCGGCCTGCCGATAGACCGCCAGCAGCCGTGCCACGCCCGCCTCCCGGCCGAAGCGGGCGGCGATCGTGGCGCGCGCCGCGGCGCCGAGGGCCTTCCGCGCCCCGCCGTCCAGCGCCGCCCAGGCGGCGACCTTCGCGGCCAGGGCCGGCAGGTCCCCGGCGGCGCCAGCCAGCCATCGACGCCGTCGGTCACCAGCTTCGGCAGCCCGCCGAGGGCGAAGGCGGCGACCGGCACGCCCGCCGCCATCGCCTCCAGCGCCGCCAGCGGCAGGCCCTCCGCCCGGCTGGTGATGGCCAGCAGCCCGACCTCCGCCCAATGCCCGGCCATGCCGGGGACGGCGCCGCGGAACGCCACCCGGCCGGCCGCGGCGGCCTCCGCCGCGACGCGTTCCGGCCCGTCGCCGAAGGCGAGGAAGCGCGGCCCCGGCACCAGCCCGGCCAGCGCGGCGAAAAGGTCCGGCCCCTTCTCCGGCACCATCCGGCCGACGAAGGCGACCGTCAGCGGCCTGCCGCCCAGCGGCGAGTCCGGCAGGGCGACGAAGTCCGGCACCACCTCGGCCGGCCACGGCAGCCGCCCGGCGATCTGCCGGCTGACCGCGACCCGCGCCGCCAGCCCGGCGGTCCAGCGGTCCGCCAGGTCGTAGAGCCCGACAGCACCGGCCGGACGCTCCCCGGCATGGAAGCTGCTCACCGCAGGGATGCCGGCCAGCTTTGCGGCGATCTGGCCGAGCAGGTTGGCCTTGTAGCCATGGGTGTGCAGCAGCGCCGGCCGGGCCTGGCGCAGCCGGCGGGCTAGGGCGCGGAGGCCGCCCGGCAGGGCCTCCCAGGCCAGGCCCGCGGCGTCCAGCCGGTCGCGCAGCGGGTGCGGGCCGAAATCGGTCAGGAAGACTACCCGCGGCCGCTGACCGGCGGCGTCCAGGCCGGCTGCCAGCTCCGCCACATGGCTCTCGATGCCGCCCAGGCCGGAACTGTCCAGCAGCAGCCAGATCTCGCGGGTCATCCTGTCTCGCATATTGCAACGCAGGCTGCGGCGGCCCGGCCACAGGGGGCGCCGGACTCGCAGGCTGCGGCCGAAGAGGGCGGCATGGGGGTTGCGATTAACCTCTTCGAAACCGCTTTCACAAGGACTGCTCCCATGAACGCCTTCCTTTCCGAAGACCGCACCGGCCTCCGTCTGCAGGTCAGCGGCGCGCTCGATGGCGATGGCGCGCTGGCGCTGCGCCCGGTGCTCGAGCAGGTGGTCACCGGCACCACCGGCGACGTGGTGCTCGACATGACGGCGGTCGGGTTCATGGATGGCTGCGGCGTCGGCGCGGTGGCCTTCCTGTTCAAGCGGCTGGCGGCGCAGGGTCGGGCGCTGAAGGTAGCGGGCGCCACGGCGCAGCCGCTGGCGACCTTCCGCCGGCTCGGCCTCGGCCAGGTGCTCGGCCTGCCCGTCCCGGCCCGCCGCGGCTTCGGCTTCGCCGCGGCGCTCGGCTTCGCGCGCGCGGCCTGAGCGGCCGCCTGATGGGCCCGACCGCCGGACCGGCCGTTCCGCGGCGCGACGGGCACGCGACATTCTTTCGCCAATCTGGGTTTTTCCCTCTACCCTGACGCGATGCGGCTGGCGTCCCTTCTGATCCTCTGCTGCCCCTGCTGTTGGCCGGGTGCAGCTTCCCCGCAGCAGCGCCGGCGGCATGGCCGAAATCCGCGCCCCGAAGCCGGAAGACAAGGCCGGGGTCGCGGCGCTGCACCTCCGCCTCGCCTGTCAGGTGGACCGGACTGATGCGCTGCGCGAGGCCTTGCAGGCGCAGGGCGTGCTGACCGGCCGGATCCTCCCGGCCAGCGATCTCGCCATCCGCGCCCAGCGCGGATCCTATGGCGGCCTGCACGGGGATCCGGCGAGAACCCTGGACCGGCTGCAGGCCGAGCTTCGTCGCACTCGGGCCGCTGCTGCCCCCCGGTGTCCAGCTGCCGCGCGAGTGTCCCCCCGCATGATCCGTCGTATCGCCTGCTCCCTGCTGGTCCTGCTGCTGTTGCTGGCGGGAACGCTGCCGGCGCTGGCCCAGACCGGCGGCACCGCCGACGCCCCCGCCGCCGCCCAGCAGTCGGTCCGGCTGGCGGTCGGCGACGTGCTGCAGGTGGTGGTGCCGGGCGAGGACAGCTTCGCCAATACCGTCCAGGTCGACCGCGAGGGCCGCATCGAGCTGCCCGAGGTCGGCCCCGTCCAGGTCGCCGGCCTGACCCTGCGGGAAGCGCGGGAGCAGGTACGCGGCGTGCTCTCGCAGCGGTTCCGCGACCTCTCGCGCTTCAACCTGCTGCTGCGCGAGCGCAAGCTGCTGATCACCGTCGGCGGCTATGTCCGCACGCCCGGGCAGGTGGAGCTGCCGCGCGGCGCCAATGTGCAGCAGGCGATCACCGCGGTCGGCGGGCTGCTGCCCGGGGCGCAGCTCGACCGCTTGCAGGTCCGCCGCGACGGCAAGCCGATCACCTTCGACTACAAGCGCTACCTCGACACCGGCGATTCCAGCCTGCTGCCGACGCTCAGGACGCTCGACGAGATTTTCGTCCCCGTCTCCCCGCTGACCGGCAATGTCGAGGTGCCCTTCGATTCCGGCGCGTTGACCCGGCAGGGCGATGCCGGCCAGGACACCCCCTCGATCCGCGTCTTCGGCGAGGTGAACGCGGCCGGCACCTTTGCCTGGAAGGAAGGCATGACGGTGATGGACGCGCTGATGCGGGCCGGCGGCGTCAGCCGCTTCGCCGGCACCGAGCAGGTCCGCATCATCGCCGGGAACGAACCGAAGCTGTTCAACTTGAAGACCTTCCTCGACACCGGCGATGCCCGGCTGAACCCGCGCATCGCCGGCGGCACCACCATCTTCGTGCCCGTGCTGACCGAGGAGGTGAAGGTCGGCCCGCGCGTGGTCTACATGATGGGCGAGGTGCAGCGCGCCGGCGCCTACGAGGTCCGCCAGGGCACCGGCTTTTTCGACATCCTGGCCAATGCCGGCGGCCCGACCCGCTTCGCCGAGACCCGCCAGGTCCGCATCATCCGCGCCGACGGCAAGACCATCGACTTCTTCGACCTCGGCGGCTTCATCGAGAAGGGCGGCGGCCGGCCGCCGGAAATCCGCCCGGGCGACGCGGTCTTCATCCCGGAGAAGACCCAGGGCGAGCAGACCGCGGCCTGGCTGCGGGTGCCGACCACGCGCGCGGTCCGCGTCATGGGCGCGGTGCGCCAGCCCGGCCGCTTCGAATGGTCCGATGAAATGTCGCTGCTCGACCTGCTGGCCCAGGCCGGCGGGCCGAACGAGCGGGCGGATACCTCCGCCGTGCAGATCCTGCCCGGCGACCGCGCCGCGCCGGTGCGCTTCGACCTGCAGAAATTCCTTGAGCAGGGCGGCCGCTTCGCCGCGCTGCCGGTGATCCGCGGCGGCTACACCATCACCGTGCCGGAGCAGCTCTCGGCGCCGAACGACACGCGCGGGACCTGGCTACGGCAGGAGGCCGACCGCAGCATCTACGTCATGGGCTCGGTCGGCGCGCCAGGGCGCTACGCCTTCGACGCCAAGCTGTCCTTCCTCGACATCCTGTCGGCGGCGAACGGCCCGACCACCGCGGCCGACCTGCAGAACATCCGCATCACCCACCGGGGCGAGGGCCGGGACCGCGTCTCCCGCGTCAATCTGGCCAACTACTTCGAGACCGGCGACGACCTGCTGATGCCGCGGATCCGGCCGGGCGACGTGATCTACGTGCCCGACCGCAACCGCAATTGGTTGGAGACGCCGGCCAGCAACGTGGTCCGCGTGCTCGGCGCGGTCGGCAAGCCCGGCCGCTACCCGATCACCGAGGGGATGACGATCCTCGACCTGCTGGCCGAGGCCGGCGGCACCTCTGGCACGGCGCTTGATACGCGGATCGTCGTGGTCAACCTCTCCTGCTGCGCCAACGAGGCGCGAACCTTCGACCTGCAGAGATCTCGCCCGCACCGGCGATTTCGCGATGCTGCCCGTGGTCCGCCCGGGCGACACCGTCTACGTGCCGAGCACGGCGCAGAGCGAATGGCGCATCTTCTTCGAGGGGTTCCGCGACGTTGTCAGCATCCTCTCCGTCATCGCCCTGCTGAAGGTGCTCTGAGCATGCCGAAGGATTTGGCCCCCGAAGCGCTCTCCGAGGAGATCGAGACGGTCTGGCGCAGCCTGACCGCGAGCGGCCTGCACTGCGTCGCGGTGACCGCGGCGCATAACGGGAGGGCACCTCGACCATCGCCGCCGCCCTGGCCCGGCGCGCCGAGCATGCCGGCAAGACCGTGCTGCTGGCCGAGATCTTCGCCGACAAGCCGATGCTGGCCAATCGCTGCGGCATGCACCTGCCGCCCGGCGAGCCGGTGCGGATCGGCGCCGAGGGCCTGAGTGCCCTGTCGGTGCCGGCGAACGGCCCGGCGAACTGGCAGCAGCGCGACTTCTTCGCCTGGCGGATGGCCGCCTGGCAGCGCGACTACGACCTCGTGGTGCTCGACCTCGCGCCGGTGCTCGCCTCCCCCGCCCCGGGCGAGGGCATGGGCAGCCTTTCGGTCGCCGCCAATGCCGCCTGCACGCTGATGGTGGTGCTGGCCGGCAAGACCAAGGCGGAGGCGGTGAAGAAGGCGCAGGACCGGCTTGGCCGCGCCGGCGCCAACCTGCTGGGCATCGTGCTGAACGACAGGGAGAACCCCTCGCTGAAGGAGGAGCTGGAGCGGGAGGTGAGCCGCATCGCCGGCTTCCTGCCAGGCCTCGCTCGCCGGCTGCGCTCGCGGGTGCGGCGGCTGCCGGTGCTTGGCGTCGAGATCTGACCGACGCGCCCGCGGTCGCCCGGGGCACGCGGCGCCGGCCCGGCCTCGGCGCCAAGGCTGCGTCGCGGCCGGCAGCGCGGGCCGCGAGCCTCTCGCCAACCTTCATCCCATCGACGCCCGCGGAGCACCCCGAATGACCAGCCTCGTCGCGCTGAAGCGCAGCATCAAGGCGGGCGAGACCCCGGCGGCGCGCGCCGCCTGGGCAGGCATCCAGGCCGTGCGCGGGGCGCGGGTGCCGCTGATCCGCCCGCTGCACCGGCTGCTCTACGCCGCCCACCGCACGCTCGGCGGCCTCGTCGCGCAGATCATGCGCGCGGCCTGGTGGACGCCGATGTTCCTCTCCCGCGTCGAGACCCCGGCGCCCGGGCTGCGGCTGGAAGGCGGGATGCCGCTGGTGCTTGGCCCGCTGCGGCTGCGGCTGGGGCGGGACGTGCGGCTGTCCGGCGCCTCCACCCTATCCGGCCGGCCCGGCACCCAGCCTGCGCCGCTGCTCGAGGTCGGCGACAATATCGACATCGGCTGGCAGACCACCATCGCGGTCGGCACCGTGGTGCGCTTCGGCGACAATGTCCGCCTCGCCGGGCGCAACTTCCTGGCCGGCTACCCCGGGCATCCGCTCGACCCCGCGGCGCGGGCCGCCGGCGCCCCCTGCACGGAGGCGCAGATCGGCGACATCGTGCTCGAGGACGATGTCTGGCTCGGCACCGGTGTGACGGTGCTGGGCGGCGTGACCATCGGCCGCGGCACGGTGGTGGGCGCCAACAGCGTCGTCACCCGCGACCTGCCGCCGATGGTGCTGGCCGCCGGCAATCCCTGCCGGGTGATCCGCGCCATCCCGCCCGGCGAAGCGCGGGGAGGCGTCCCGCATGGCTGACGGCGTCGCGGCAGGGCAGGGGCTGCGTGACCTGATCGTCTTCGGCGAGGATTGGGGCGCGCATCCCTCCTCGACCCAGCACCTGATCCGGCACCTGGCGCCCGGGCGCCGGGTGGTCTGGGTGAACTCGATCGGGCTGCGGCGGCCCAAGCTCTCGGTGGCCGATCTGGGCCGCGCCGCGGCCAAGCTTCGCCGCGCGCTGGCCGGCGGCGGGCCCACGGCCGCGGCGGCGCGGGAGCCTGCGCCCTTCCCGCTGGTGAATGCCCTGGCGATCCCGATGGCGGAGGGCGGACCTCGGCCGCGCCGCCAACCGCTTGCTGATCGGCCGCGCGGTGCGCGGCGCGGCGGCGGCGGCCGGGCTGCGTCGGCCGGTGGTCTGGGCCTCGCTGCCCTCGGCGGTGCAGGCGCTCGGCGCGCTCGGCGAGACGGCGGTCGTCTACTACTGCTGCGACGACTTCGGCGCGCTGGCGGGGGTGGACCACGCGCCGGCGCTGCGGATGGAGGCGGAACTCGCGGCCAGGGCCGATCTCATCCTCGCTTCCAGCCCGCTGCTGGCCGCGCGCTTCGCGCCGCCGAGGACGCACCTGTTGCCGCATGGCGTCGACTTCGCCCGTTTCGCGACGCCGGCGCCGCGCGCCGCCGACCTGCCGGAGGGCGGTCCCATCGCCGGCTTCTACGGCACGCTGGCGCCCTGGCTGGATCTCGGGCTGGTCGCCGCGGTGGCGCGCCGGCTGCCGCAATGGCGCTTCCTGCTGATCGGCCATCCGGCGACCGACCTCACGCCGCTGCAGGGCCTGCCGAACATCCTGCTGCCCGGGCCGCGGCCGCATGCGGCGCTGCCATCCTATGCGCAGCACTGGACCGCCGGGATCATCCCCTTCGTCGACAATGCGCAGATCCGTGCCAGCAACCCGCTGAAGCTGCGGGAATACCTGGCGGCCGGGCGGCCGGTCGTGAGCACGCCCTTCCCGGCGCTGCAGCCCTACCGGGCGCTGGTCACCGAGGTGGAGGGGCCGGAGGCCTTCGCCGCGGCGCTGCAGGCGACGCTGGCGGACCCGCCCGGCGCGGCCGCGGCGCGGCGCGATCCGGTGGCGGCGGAAAGCTGGGCGGCGCGGGCGGCGGAGGCGGCGGCGCTGATCGACACGCTGCCCTGAAGCAAGTTTGGAGCGGGAAGGGTACTCCCTCCCCAAACCCCACCCTTCCTCTTTGTGAGTCGGCACTCGTGTCGCGGAGAGTGCCGGACTCAGAAAAATAGATGAGGGGTCCGGGGAGAATACTTCTCCCCGGCCTTTCGCTATCCGACCACCCCCATCCGTGCCCGCAGCGGCGCCACCGCCGCATCGCCCGGCGCCACCGCCACCTGCCGGCCGCCCTGCCATTGCAGCAGCAGCGGCCGTGCCCGCTGGTTCTGCCCCTTCTCGTCGAAGCGGATGCCCCAGCCATTCGCCGTGGCGCCCTCCGCCACGTCGGTCGCCGCCAGCGCCGCCCGGATGCGCTCGCGGTCCGGCTGCGCCGCGCGCTGGATCGCATCGAAGGCGGCGCGGGCGCCGACCAGGTTGGACAGGCTGTGGCCGGAGCGCGGGTCGCTGCCGTAGCGCTTGCGATAGGCCTCGATGAAGGGCTTCACCCCGGGCGCCAGGCGGTCGTTGACCTCGGATTGCGGGACATCGACGTTCAGCGTGCCCTCGAAATCCGGGCCGACCGCATGCGCCGTATCGGTCAGGCTGTAGCCGGCGCCGGCGCCGACCAGCATGCGCGGCATCCAGCCGGCCTCCCGCATGCCGCGGTAGAGCAGCAGGATGTCGTTCTGGTAGCCGGTCTGCAGCAGCACCTCGGCACCGATCCCGCGCATCCGCTGGATCACCGGCGCCCATTCGATGCCGCGTGCCGGATAGCCGAGCTTCTCCGCCAGCGTCAGGCCGCGCGCCTTCAGCTGCGCCTCCTGTGCCGCGGCGACCGACTGGCCATAGAGGCTGTCCTCGTGCAGCACGGCAATCTTCAGCGCCTCGGCCGGCTTGCCCCAGGCGGGGGCGAGCAGGTCGGCGACCGCTTCGACGCCGAGCCGGCCGATCTCCGTCGCGCGCGGGCAAATGCGGAACAGGAAGCGGAAGCCGCGATCGGTGATCGGGTCTGCGACGGCGCCGAGCTCGACATAGGGCACGCCCTGCAGCTCGGCGGCCTGGGTCGCGGCGAAGGAGAGCGGCGAGGCACAGGTGCCGAAGACCGCCAGCGCCCGCTCCGGCCCGATCAGGCGCTTGAGCTCGGCCTGGGCCTGGGCGGCGTCGGCCGCATCGCCGCGCACCAGGCGGATCGGCTTGCCGAGCAGCCCGCCGGCGGCGTTGCGCTCCTCGGCCGCCAGCTCCAGTCCGCGGAAATGCTCGTCCCCCAGCAGCGCGAGCGGGCCGGTGAAGGGGAACAGGGCGCCGATGCGGGTGGTCTCGCCGGCCGGCTGCGCAGCGGCCCGGCCGGCCATGGCCGCCATGGCGGCGAGGCCGCCAAGCAGCGGGCGGCGGGCGGTCTTGGCCATGCCGATGCCTTCGGGGCGGGGTGGAATCGCAGGATACTCCCCGCGCTGCGGCTTGCGCGCAACCCCGCGCGCTGCTTGACGGGGCGGTATCACGCGGGGAACCTCCGCGGCCGCCGAACAACGAGGAACGCCATGCTGCCCCAGACCATGACCTATATCGACCACGGCACGGGCGGCGCGCCGGCGGTGCTGGTGCCGAAGACCGGACCGCTGCCGGAGCCCCGCGCGGACGAGGTGCTGATCCGGGTCATGGCGACGGGCGTGAACCGGCCGGACGTGGCGCAGCGCAAGGGCGAGTATCCGCCGCCCCCGGCGCCAGCCCGCTCATCGGGCTCGAGACCGCGGGCGAGGTGGTGGCGGTCGGGCCCGAAGCCGGCCCGTGGAACGTCGGCGACAAGGTCTGCGCGCTCACCAATGGCGGCGCCTATGCCGAGTACTGCACCGCCCCGCGGCGCAGTGCCTGCCCTGGCCGAAGGGCTTCGACGCCGTCCAGGCCGCGGCGCTGCCGGAGACCTTCTTCACCGTCTGGGCCAACCTCTTCGGCCATGGCCGGCTGCAGGCCGGCGAGACGGTGCTGATCCATGGCGGCACCAGCGGGATCGGCGTCACCGCCATCCAGCTGGCCAAGGCCTTCGGCGCCCGCGTCATCGCCACCGCCGGCAGCGCCGACAAATGCGCGGCGATGCAGAAGCTCGGCGCCGATGTCGCGGTGAACTACAAGGAGCAGGATTTCGTCGAGGCGGTGAAGGCGGCGACAGACGGCAAGCTGGCCGATGTGGTGCTCGACATGGTCGGGGCAGAGTATTTCAACCGCAACCTGAAGTGCCTGGCGATGGATGGCCGGCTGGTGATCATCGCCTTCCTCGGCGGGTTCGAGGTGGCGAAGGCCGACCTGCGCCCGGTGATGACCCGCCGCCTGACGGTGACCGGCAGCACCATGCGGCCGCGCACCACGGCGCAGAAGGGCGCGCTGGCGCAGGCGCTGCGCGAGAAGGCCTGGCCGCTGCTGGAGGCCGGCAAGGTCGCGCCGCCGATCTGGAAGGTCTTCCCGCTGGCCGAGGCCGCCGCGGCGCATGCGCTGATGGAGAGCAGCGCGCATATCGGCAAGATCATGCTGAAGGTGGCGGACTAGCTTGGGCACGACCGCCGCCGCGGCCGCTCCGCACCCTGACCAGGGAAGGGGGCCTCGCGGCGGGGCTGCCCTACCTGGCGGTCTCCGTCTGCCTGTTCGGCGGGGTCTGGCCGGTGACCAAGGCGGGGCTGGCGCATGCCACGCCGCTCTGGTTCGCCTTCAACCGGGCGGCAATGGCATCGGTCGCGGCGGCGCTGCTGCTGGCCCTGCTCGGCCGGCTGCGCTGGCCGGACCGGCGCGACCTCCCCTGCATCCTCGGCATCGGCCTGCTGCAGCTGGGCGGTTTCTTTGCGCTGGCGCACCTGGCGCTGGAATTCGTCCCGGCCGGGCGCACGGCCATCCTGGCGAACGTCACGATCTTCTGGCTGATCCCGCTCTCGGTCTGGGTGCTGGGCGAGCGGGTCTCGCGGCCGCAATGGTGGGCGGTGGCGGTCGGTCTCGCCGGCGTCCTGGCGCTGATGAAGCCCTGGGACCTGGCCGGCCAGGGGCCGGGCGTGCTGCCGGGCTATGCCATGCTGCTGGCCGCCAGCCTGTTCTGGAGCCTGGCGATCCTGGTGACCCGCCGCTTCCCGCCCGGCAAGCCGGTGCTCGACCTGCTGCCCTGGTGCTTCGCGCTCGGGGCGCTGCTGCTGCTGCCGCTGGCGCTGTGGCACGAGCCGGCGGGCGGCATCGGCCGGGAGTCCTGGCCGCATGCCGCCTTCATTGGCGCAGTCGCCGCACCCATCGGCACCTGGGCGACGATCGAGGCAGGGCGCAAGCTCTCGGGCATTGTCGCCTCCGTCGGCTTCCTGATGGTGCCGGCGCTCGGCGTCGCCATCTCGAGCCTCTGGCTCGGCGAGGCGCTGGGCTGGGACGTGCTGGCAGGTGGGGTGCTGATCGGGGCGAGCGTGGTGCTCGCGGCGCGTGGATAGCGCTTCCGGCGACGGCCGGAGCGGCAACCATACCGGCGTTCCGGGAATGGGTGGTGCCGGCCGGGTGCGGCAGTCCGACGCTTCCGATAAGCTTACAACGTGTTTCCGGCTGATCTCGAAACGAACGATCTTAAAACCACTCACCTGTTTCTGACCTTGTCTTGCGAGTTGAGGGCGGGAGGCCAGCCAGGGGGAGGGTACGGGCGCGGGGCGAGGGTGGAGGAACCAAGGCGTGCGTCGCAGGGCGCCGTGCCGCAGGACGACTCGGCCGGAGGCACGCCCCGGACCGTGAGGCCTATGGGGAGCGGTCATGGACTCGGGGAAGACATCCATCTCGGGCATTCGGTATCGCAACCTGTTGCTGTCCGGGCATCGGCACTGGCAGCCGGGCCTGGGGGCCGGCGCGGGCCGCGGACAACACTTTCGACGGCAGCGTGGCGATGAAGTCATCCCTGCTCGTGCAGGGCATCACGACGATGAACGGCGGCTCGGTCATCGCCACGGCCTCGCCGTCACCAGCGGGACCTCTCGTCACCGGCGCGACCTTACTGAACGGCAGGCTCACGGTGCAGGGCGGCAGCACGCGGAACGGCGGCGTGACGGTGAACGGCGACAGCGCCGTCGCAGGCAACAGCACCATTGCCGGCACGCTCCAGGCCGGCAACGGCCTCTCCGTCACCGGCGGGATCAACGCCAACAAGGGCGCCATCACGAATCTCGCCTCCTGGCTGGGCAGCACTTCGAATGCCGCCACCGTCGGTGACGTGCGGTCGCTGCTCGCCGGCGTGGTCAGCCCTTCGACCGGCAACCTCGCGCTCGGCCTCGTCGCCGGCGCCTCCGGCCTGCAGGCCGTGGCCGTCGGGTCCGCCGCGGCCGCCTCGGGCGGCGCCGCCTTCGCCGGCGGCAACCAGGCCCGGGCCAGCGGCGCGCAGGCCACCGTGCCCGGCGGGAGCGCGGTGGCGAGCAAAGCGATCTGCCTCGCCCTTGGGACCGGCAGCCTGGAAGGATACGATGGTGCAGCGCTGGCGCGACCCGATCGATGGGACGGCCTGCTTCCGCTGCATCCCGATCCCGGCGCCCCTGCTGCGGCAGCAGGGGCCGGGCCAGCCCTATGTGCAGTACGGGCCGAACGGCATTGGCTCGCTGAGCTGCTTCCACCCGACTCAGATGGCGAACCTCGTCGCCCCGTCCCGCGCGCCCGAGCCGTCGGCCCGCCCGCCGCGGCTGCCGCCGGCCGCTGACCGCGCCCGCCCCGCCTTGGGCAGGAGGCGGTCTGCGCGATAGGCTGGGGCAGCAGAGGAGGGCAGGGGCGATGCGGCTGAACGCGGTCGAGCTGGGCGAGGGGCCGCCGCTGGTGCTGCTGCACGGGCTTTTCGGCGCGGCGGGCAATTGGGGGCCATCCAGAAGCGGCTCGCGGCGCGGCGGCGGGTGATCGCGCTGGATCTCCGCAACCACGGGTCCTCCGGCCGCGCCGGCGCCATGGACTACCCGGCGATGGCGGCCGATGTGGCGGAGACGCTGGCATCGCTCGGCGCCGCTCCGGCCGCGGTGCTCGGTCACTCCATGGGCGGCAAGGTGGCGATGGCGCTGGCGCTCGAGCGGCCCGAGCGGGTCGAGCGTCTGGTCGTCGCCGACATCGCCCCGGTCACCTACCCGCCGGCGCTGCGCGGCTATGTCGCGGCGATGCAGGCGGTGCCGCTGCGGCCCGGCCTGACCCGGCGGGACGCCGATGCAGCCCTCGGCTTGGCGATCCCCGAGCCAGGCATCCGCACCTTCCTGCTGCAGAATCTGCGCTTCGGGGAGGGGCGCCAGGCTGGCGCCTCGGCCTGGAGGAGATCGCCGCGGCGATGCCGGTGATCGAGGGCTTCCCGACTTCGCCGCGCGCTACGAAGGCCCGGTGCTGGTGCTGAACGGGGAGCGGTCGGACTACGTCCGCCCGGCCTACCACGCGCGCATCCTGGCGCTGTTCCCGCGCGCCGAATTCGGCACGGTGGCGGGGTCCGGGCACTGGATCCATGCGGAGAACCCGCAGGGCTTCCTCGGGCTGCTGGAGCCTTTCCTAGCGGCGCGGTGACCCGCCGGGGCCCGCCTACAGCAGGTAGTCCAGCAGGAAATCCCGGGCGGTGAGGCAGACCGCGCCGGCAAGCTCGATCTCCCCGGTCGGCCCGGCCGGGACCACGGGCACCACATCCGCCGCCGGCGGAAGCGGCCCGAAGGGCGTCGCAGATTGCACCAGCGTGTTGCCATTCGCCAGGATCTCGGTCCGCACCTGGAGCGCGAAGCTGGCGGTGAAGGCATCCTGGCCGAGGAAGACCGGCTCGGGCAGGTTCACCGGCAGCGCCTGCTGGCGGGCGAAGGCGAAGCGCTCGGGCGAGTCGTAGCCGGTCAGGTCGATAACGTCGCGGCCCTGTTGGAAATCCAGGATCAGGTCCCGCGCGCCTTCGCCGCTTCCGGTATCGAGCAGCGAATTGGCCATGGGCAGCAGCACCGGCCGGAAGACGAAGCGGTCCGCCCCCGGCCCGCCGGTGAGCTGGTCGGCGCCGAGGTTGCCATGGAGCGTATCCGCGCCGACGCCGCCGAGGATCGTGTCCGCGCCGGACCCGCCGTCGATCGAGTCCCGTCCGGCCCCGCCCAGCAGAAGGTCGGGCCCGTCGGCCCGCGCCGCCAGCTCGGCGCCCCGGAAGGGCAGCCCGCCGGCCGACCCGGCGCCAAGGATGACGTCGTCGCCTGCGCCGCCGAGCACCGTATCGGCTCCCCAGCCGCCGACCAGGCGGTCGTCGCCGGGGCCGCCCAGGAGCAGGTTGTCGCCGTCGCCGCGCGCGCCCGCGAACAGCAGCTGCCCGCCGAACAGCGTGTCGTCGCCCGCGCCGCCCAGCAAGGTGTCGTTGCCGCCTTCGGGCAGGAAGGGGCTGAGGAAGCTTTGCGTCTCGCCGAAGAGGAGGTCGGCGCCGCGGCCGCCGAGCAGCAGGTCGGCGCCGCCGAGACCCTCGGCGGTATCGGCGCCGGCCAAGCCGCGGATGAGATCGGGCCCGTCCGTGCCCGCCAGCGAGATCGGGTCCAGGGGTGCCGGTCAGCGGGGTGACCATCCTCGCGGCCTCGTGCAGCCTGTGCAGAGGCGCTAGATTAGACCCATCTAAACTGCGGGGATCGCACGGCTGCGCGATTGCGGTGCGGCCGGTCCCCCGGCGGATGCCGCCCCGCGTCAGGCCGCCAGGTCGGCCGGCGCCCGGGCCATCGGCTGGTCCTTCGGCGGCGTGCCGCCCAGCCGCACCATGGTCACCTCCGGCGGCATGCCGAGGCGCACCGGCAGCATCGAATTGCCGATTCCGGCCGAGACCACCAGGTGCCGCCCGGCCTCCTCGATCGCGCCATAGGCGTAGCGGTTGCCGAAGCGGCTCGGCACGATGGGCGAGTAGCCGCCGATCCGCACCTGGCCGCCATGGGTATGCCCCGACAGCGTCACCGCCACCCGGCCGGGCACGGCGGGGAAGATGTCCGGCTCATGCGCCAGCAGGATCGCCGGCGCCTCGTCGGTGAAGGCACCGAGCGTCGCCGCCAGGTCGTCGGCACCGCGATAGGCGCCGCGCCGCTCGCGATAGGCCCACTGGCTGCCGAGGCCGCCGAGCCAGATCGGCCGGCCGCCATGCACCAGTCGGCGCGCCTCGTTGTGCATGACCGGCAGGCCGGCCGCGGCGAAATCCGCCGCCGCGGCGGGCAGGCCCTCGGCCCCCCGCTGGGTCGCCGCATCCTCCCACCAGTCGTGGTTGCCGAGGATCGCATGCACGCCGAGCGGCGCCTGCAGCCCCGCCAGCACCTCGGCCACCTCGCGGAAGCTGGGCCGACTGGTGACGAAGCGGTGGTCCGCGAGATAGTCGCCGAGCAGCACCATCAGGTCCGGCCGCAGCGCATTGGTCAGGGCAACGGCCCGGCCGAGGCGCGCCAGCGTGGTGTGCGGCCCGCCGCAATGCGGGTCGGCGACGAGCGCGATGCTCAGCGGCAGGTCGGCCGGCCAGCCAGCGGGGGAGAGGTGGTGCTCGACGACGCGCAGCCGCACCCTGGCTCATAGCCGAAGGCATAGCCGCCGAGGCCGAGGCCGAGCGCGCCGGCCCCGCCGGCCGAGCGCAGCAGGGTCCGCCGCTTCAGCCGCGCCCGCCAGCCCGTCCCGCCGGGTCCCCGCGCCGCAGGCTCGCGCAATCCGCGAGCGAAGGCCGCCACATCACCGTCCATGCCAAACCCCGCCTGGCCCTGTCCGCATCGCTTGCCATCCAGGCTGGCAAGCTTCGCGCCACGCCGGGCCTGGCCGGGGTGGTGACGCATCGCGGTTGGGCGAACTGCCGATTCCCGCCCGGGGCGGCCTTGGCGCCGCGTCCCGGGTCGGGGTCCCCATATGCACCGCGGTCTGCTGCCGGAATCCGAATGGAACGAATTCGGCCAGACCGGGTGCCCGGGGCCGTCCGCCTTCTACAGGAGACGCCGGGGCAGGGCTACGGAAAGCGGCAGCCGGTGCTGCGGCGGCGGCCTGCCTGGGATACCTTCGCCGCATGGCTCGCCGCGGCGCCCTCAGGCCAGCACGCATCCGCCTTCGGCCAAAGGCCGGAAGGCTTCCTCCGGCGGGGTGGTGGCGACCAGCCGGTAGTAGTCGAAGGGCTGCTTCGAGTCCTCCGGCCGCTTCACCTCGAACAGGTAGGCGGGGTGCAGCTTGCGGCCGTCGGCGCGGATGCTGCCCCGGCCGAAGCAGTCGTCGTCGGTCGGCATCGCCTTCATCCGCGCCACGGTGTCGCGGCCGCTGAGCTTCGCCTGGGCCGCGCCCATGTCGGCGCAGGCCTTCAGGTAGTGCAGGGTGGCGGCATAGCCGCCGGCATTCATCTGGTTCGGGCAGAAGGCGCCGGTCTTGCCCTTCATGCGGCCCCAGAAGGCGCGCGTCCGGTCGTTCAGGTCCCAGTAGAAGCTCTCGGTCAACCGCAGGCCCTGCGCCACGGGCAGGCCCATGGTGTGGATGTCGGTCAGGTAGGCGAGCATCAGCGCCACCTTCATGCCGCGCTTCGGCAGGCCGAATTCCTGCGCCTGCTTAACCGAGTTCACCGTATCCGTCCCGGCATTCGCCAGACCCAGCACCTTGGCGCCGCTGGCCTGCGCCTGCAGCAACTGCGCGGAGAAGTCGGTGGTCTGCGGGAAGGGGTAGCGCACCGCGCCGAGCACCTTGCCGCCGGCCTGGCTGATGAACTGCGTCGCCTGGCCTTCGATCATGTGGCCGAAGGCATAGTCGGCGGTGATGAAGAACCAGCTGTCCCCGCCGCTCCTTCACCATGGCCTGGCTGGTCGCCTTGGCCAGCATGTAGGTGTCGTAGGTCCAGTGCACCGTGTTCGGCGTGCACTGCGCCCCGGTCAGCGCGGCGGTGGAGGCGCCGGAGGCGAGGAAGACCTTGTCCTTCTCCTTCGCCACCCCGGCCACCGCCAACCCGACCGCAGAGTTGTTGGCATCCACCACCGCGTCCACGCCGCGCTGGTCGAACCACTGGCGGACGGTGTTGGCCCCGACATCGGTCTTGTTCTGGTGGTCGGCCTGGACGATCTCGACCTTGAGGCCGGGATGGGCCGCCATCGCCTCCGCCACCGCCTGCTGCACGCAGGCCAGCGTGGTCGGGCCCGACCAGTCGCGGTAGGGGCCGGAGAAGTCGGACAGCACGCCGATGCGGATCACCGGCGCGGATTGCGCGCGCCCGCGTCCAGCCGGCAGGGCGGCGAGGCCGGCGCCGCCGACTAGCGCGCGGCGGGTGAGGAGTGGCTGCATGGACGATCTCCGGACGGCTTGTTGTTCTGCCGCCGAGCATGCGGGAGCGGCCTGGAATTGGGAACCATCCGGGCGCAGGATCGAACGGTGGAGAAACAGCGCATGCAACTCGACTGGGGCGCGTTGGCGCTGAGGCGTGGCCTGCCCACCGCCGGCGTGGCGGTAGAAATCGAAGGCGCCGCTTTCGCTGCCGACGCCATGCCGCCCGGCTATGCCCTGCTGCTGCCGGAGGCCGCCTGCTGCGCCGGTTGCTGGCCGGACCCGGCGACGACGGTCGAGGTGATCTTCGCCGGCGCCGCGCCTTCCGGCCCCGGGCCGCACCGCATCGCCGGCCTCTGGCAGCCGCTGCCGGCAGACGACCCCGCCGGCTGGCGCTGGCGGATCCGCGATGCCCGGCCCCTGGCCGGCCGCGCTGCCGCGCCCTGGCTACGGCGCCGCGCGCTGCTGGGTGCGGTGCCGCTGCTCTGCGCCGCCGCCACCGCTGGCTGTGCCGATGCCGCGGGGCCCTCGGCCGCGGCCCGCGCCCTGGTGGCGGAAGCGAGGCCGATGGACCTGCACAGCCATGCCGGCAGGGTCATCCTGCCCCGCGTCCAGCTGCGGCCGCTCGAGCCCGTGGCGGTGCCGATGCGCGAGGGTGGGATGCGACTGATCGCGCTGGCCATGGTGGCCGACACGCCGACCACCACCGTCACGGCGGACCGGCGGATCGAAGCCTATCGCGCGCCGGCGCCGGGCGAGCTCTACGACCACTCGAAGGCGGCCTTCGCCCGGCTCGAATCGCTGGTCTCGCGCCAGGGCCTCTCGGTCGTCGCCGACCAGGCCGGGCTGCGCGCCGCGCTGGCGCCGGAGGCCGGCCCCGCGGTCGTCGTCGCCTCGGAAGGCGCCGACTGGCTTGAAGGGCGGCTGGAGCGGCTGGAGGAGGCCTGCCGCCTGCACCGGCTGCGCCATCTGCAGCTGGTGCATTACCGGGTGAACGAGCTGGGCGACATCCAGACCGCAGCGCCGGTGCATGAGGGGCTGACGGAGTTCGGCGCCGAGGTCGTGCGCGACTGCAACCGGCGCGGCGTGGTGGTCGATGTCGCGCATGGCACCTTCTGGCTGGTCAGGCGCGCGGCGGAGGTGACGACGCGGCCGCTGGTGCTGTCGCATACCGGGCTGTCCGGCCGGCCTTCGCTTCGCAGTCGTTGGGTGACGCCGGAGCATGCGCGGCTGGTCGCCGGGACGGGCGGGGTGGTCGGGGTCTGGCCGCTGGTCGGGGCGGAGGCGCCGACCTTGCGGAACTACGCGTTGTCGATCGCCCGCATGGTGGATGCGATCGGTATCGACCATGTCGGCATCGGCAGCGACATGCTGGGGCTGCTCGGCACCCCTGCCTTCGGCGACTACCGGGAGACGCCGGCGCTGGCCGAGGCGCTGCTGGCGCAAGGCTTCTCGGCGGTGGACGCGGCGAAGATCCTGGGCGGGAACTATGCGCGGGTGCTCGCGGCGGTGCTCCCGGCGTAGGAAGGTCGGGGAGGGAAAGGGTATTCCTCCCCGAACCCCACCCTTCCCCTTTGTAGGTTGGATGCCGCCGCGCGGCGGGTGCCAGACTCAGAGAAATAGATGAGGGGTTCGGGGAGAATACTTTCTCCCCGGCCTTTACTGCGGCTTGAATGTGCTCCGCTTCGCCGCATCCGCCGCCCGCCACAGGTACCAGGCGGCGATGCTGCGCCAGGGCGCCCAGGCCTCGCCGATCGCCGCCAGCGCCTTGGGCTTCGGTTGTTCGTCGAGGCCCGCCGCGACCTTCCAGCCCTCGCGCACGCCGAAATCGTCGACCGGCAGGATGTCGGGACGGCCGAGGGTGAAGATCAGCAGCATCTCCACCGTCCAGCGGCCGACGCCGCGGATCGCCACCAGCCGCTCGATCAGCGCCGCGTCGTCCAGCCGCGCGCAGCCCGCCCGCGTCGGCACCAGGCCGCCGGCCGCCTTCTCGGCGATGTCGCGGATGGCGGCGACCTTCGAGCCGGAGAAGCCGCAGGCACGCATGACCTCGACCTCCATCGCCAGCACCGCCTCGGGCGGCGGAAAGTCATGGCCGGGATGGTGCGCCAGGAAGCGGCCGAGGATCGCCTCCGCCGCGCGGCCATGCACCTGCTGGTGGGCGATGGCGCGGACCAGCGCCTCGTAGGGCTCGCGCTCCACCGCCTCCAGCGTGCAGGGGCCGATAGTCTTGATGACCTTCTTCAGCACCGGGTCGCGGCGCAGGTGGCGTTCCGCCTTGGCCCAGGGCCCGGTCTTCGCCGGCGGGGCGCCGGTGCCGACAAGCTCGACCATCAGTCCACCGTCACGCCGGCATCGCGCGACATCCGCAGCCAGGCGGACTGCTCGCGCTCCAGCCAGGCCTCGAGTTCGGCCGGCGGCACCAGCAGCGGATCGACATAGGCGGCGCGCAGCTTGGCCTGGGTGGCCGCGTCCATCGCCTCGGCGAAGGCCTGGCGAAGCCGCGCCACGACCGGCTCCGGCGCGCGGCGATGCACCAGCAGCGTGTTCCAGACCGAGACCGCGTAGCCCGCGATGCCGGCCTCGGCGATGGTCGGCACCTCAGGCAGCGCCGAGGCGCGCGTGGCGGTGCTGACGCCCAGGCCCCGGAAGGTCCCGGCGCGGATCTGCTGGGTCGAGGTCGCCGTGGTGTCGAACAGGAAGTCTACCTCGGCCGCCAGCAGCGCCGCGACTGCGGGGAGGAGCCGCGATAGGGAACGTGCGTCGCCTCGAAGCCGCCGAGGCGCTGCAGCAGCGCGGCGCAGAGATGCGAGGAGCTGCCGTTGCCGACCGAGGCGAAGACCAGCCCGCCCTTCTTCCCGCGTGCCACGAGCTTCTTCACCGAGCCGACGTCGAGCCGCTTCGGATTGACGGACAGCACGTTCGCCATGTCGTTGATCGTGCCGAGCGGCAGGAAGTCGCGCTGCAGGTCGACGCCGGATTTCGCATAGAGCAGCGGGTTCACGCCGTACATCGCGGCGGTGCCGACCAGCAGCGTGTAGCCGTCCGGCTCCGCCGCGCTCGCCGCCTGGGCGCCGATATTGCCGCCGGCGCCGGCACGGTTCTCGACGATCACCGGCTGGCCGAGGCGCTGGCCGAGCGGCTCGGCCAGGATGCGGCCGACGATGTCGGTGACGCCGCCCGGCGGGTAGGAGACGACGAGGCGCAGCGGCCGGTCGGGGAAGGGCGCCTGGGCCAGGGCAGGGGCGGCAAGCAGCGCGGCGGCGGCGGCGCCGAGGGTGGCGCGGCGGGTATGCATCGGGGTTATTTCCTGCCTGGACGTTACCCGCGGCGTAGCAAGCGCCGTCTAGCGCAGCAACAGCAGCGTCCCGGCCCAGCCGAGGCCGAGCACGATCAGCAGGGAGGGCGCCAGCAGCCGCCAGAGCTGCGCCGGCCGCGTGCCGTCCGCCAGCAGGCCGCAGACCAGGGCGGTGACGCCGAGGCTGGCCTGCACGCTGGCGGCGCCAGCGAAGTTCTGGACCGCCGGGGCGAGTATTGGCGGCAGGCCAGCGGCGGCACCCAGCGCCGCCTGCACCGGCATCAACGCGGCATTGGAGCCGACATTGCTGCCCGTCACCACGCCCGAGAGCAGCGCGATCGGCGCGACGGCCAGCGGCGCGAGCGGGCCGAGCGCCGCGGCCGCCGCTTCGGCCAGACCCGCGGCGGCGCCGCTGCCGGCCAGCAGCCGGCCGAGCAGGACATAGAGCAGCAGGGCCACCGCCGGCCGCCTTGCCCGCAGCAGGGCCGCACGTGCCCGGGCCTGGCCGTCCGCCCGGGTCAGCAGCAGCCCCGCCGCGACCAGCCAGAGCACGACGGCGACATGGGTGAGGGGCAGGCCGGGATAGTCGGGGAAGGGGTGCCAGGCTGGCGCGCCGGGCCAGAGCCGCGCCGCCAGAAGGCAGGCCAGCAGCAGCAGGTAGGGCGCCGCCCGGCCGAGCGCGGCGCCTGGGTCGCGCGGCGGGTCGGCCCGCCACAAGGCCCAGAGCATCACCGGGCCGGAGGCCAGGATCCCGGCAAGCTCGAAGGGCGCCCAGGCGGCGCAGGCCAGCAGCAGCCCGGCCAGCGTCGCCAGCATGGCGACCTGCGCGACGCGCTCCCGCCCCGGCACCGGCAGGCCGGCCCGCGCCTGCAG
The DNA here is from genome assembly GCF_050632255.1 of Dankookia sp. P2. Classification (NCBI taxonomy): domain Bacteria; kingdom Pseudomonadati; phylum Pseudomonadota; class Alphaproteobacteria; order Acetobacterales; family Roseomonadaceae; genus Dankookia; species Dankookia sp. P2. The sequence goes on from NZ_CP192581.1 coordinate 5,570,020, forward strand.
CGACCAGAGCAGCGGCGCCAGCAGCAGCAGCCAGGCCGCGGTCGCCCAGGCGGCGGCCATCGACAGCGCCTGCGCCGGGAGGCCGGTGAGCGCGGCCCCGAGCGCGGTGCCGGGGCCCAGCCCGCCCCAGGGCACCATCACCAGCGCCTGCAAGGCGAGCGCCCCGCCGCCGCGCCGCCGATCCCCATCCGCCGCAGTGCCGAGAGGGCGAAGACCGTCCCCACCGCGAAGCCGGTGCAACTCTCGAGGAAGACGCCCATCGGCAGGGTGGCGGCGAAGACCCTGGCCGGGCTGGGGGCGAGCGGCGCGGCCTCGGCCTCCCGCGTCGCCGCGGCGTGGAACAGCAGCCCGCCGGCGACGACCGCCACCGGCTGCAGCCCGAGGAAGAGGCCGCGCGCCGCCTGCTCCGCCAGGAATCCGGGCAGCGCGGCGGCATCGGGCAGCGCGGCCAGCACCGCCGGCAGCGCCGCCAGCAGCGCGACGAGGCAGGCGCCGATCGGGCTGGCCCGGCCACTGCCGAGCAGGCCGAGCAGCAGGACCAGCGGCAGCGCCTGGAGCAGCAGCGTCAACGGCTTGCGCCGCCCGGCGCGGCGGGGGAGGGTCGCCGCCGATGATCGACCTCTACGCCGCCTATGGCAGCAATCTCTGGCACGCGCAGATGCAGTTGCGCTGCCCCGGCGCCGCCGTCGATTCCGCGGTCCTGCTGCCCGGTTGGCGGCTGACGGTGCGGAATTCGCCCTGGTCGAGCCCGACCCGGCGGCCAGCTGCCCGGTCGGCCTCTGGCGGGTGACGCCCGCGCATCTCGAATCGCTCGACCGATACGAAGGGCCGCATACCTATGCGCGGCGGCAGATCGGGCTGCCGGATGGGAGGCGTGCCTGGATCTACCTGGAGATGGTCCACCGCCCCGGCCCACCGGCACCCGAATATGTCGAGCGGCTGCGGCGCGGCTATGCCGATTTCGGCTTCGATGCCGCCCCGCTGGAGGCGGCGCTGGCCGGCGGCTGAACCGCGCCCCGCCCGTCCCGGAATCGGCCTTCGCTGTCGCATGCGCCTGAGGCTGCGGCAGCCCCCGCATGCGGCAAGCCGGGGCGCGGCGTGCCGGCCGCGATCCCGGCGCATGGCTGAAGGGTGACTTGCCTTGCCCCTGCCCGGGAGACATAGCGGGTGCGGATGCGCCGCGGCCGGGCGGCGCCGCAAGGACCCGCATGGACGACGACAGCGCGCCGCTGATCCTGACCCTCGGCCTGGATGCCGAGATGCAGGCCTGGCTGGAATCGATGCGCCGGGCGCATTTCCCGCCGGCGCGCAACCTGGTGCCGGCGCATGTCACGCTGTTCCACGCCCTGCCGGGGAGCATGCGGCGGAGATCCAGGCGGTGCTGGCCAGCGAGGCCGCGGTGCTGCCGCCCTCGCGGGTCCGGGTCGGTCCGGCCCGCTCGCTCGGCCGTGGCGTGGCGCTCGAGATCGGCGCGCCGGTGGTGGCAGCGCTGCGCGAGCGGCTGGCGGAACGCTGGCGCCCCTGGCTAACCGCGCAGGACCGGCAGCGCTGGCGGCCGCATGCGACGGTGCAGAACAAGGTCTCGCCGGACCAGGCCAGGGCGCTGCTGCTCAGCCTCGAGGCGCTGATGCCCACGCCGCGCGAGGCGCAGGCCGAGACGCTGCTGCTCTGGCGCTACCGCGGCGGGCCATGGGAGGCGGTGGAGCGCATTCCCTTCACCGCCGAGGCCTATCCGCGCGAGGTCATCGTCTGAGCCTCACGCCACCTGCAGCAGCCCGGCCAGCAGCTTCGCGCGGGGGACCAGGCTGTCGAGCAGCAGGTGCTCCTCCAGCGTATGCCCGCCGGCGCCCTGAACGCCGAGCCCGTCCAGCGTCGGGATGCCCATCGCGCCGGTGAAGTTGCCGTCCGAGCCGCCGCCGGCGCTCTGGTGGGCGATGTCGAAGCCGATCGCCTGCGCCACGCGGCGCGCGGTGCCATACAGCGCCAGGCCGCGTTCGTCCGGCTCCCAGACCGGGCGGGTCACGCCGCGGGTCACGGTCAGTTGCACGTCGTTGCCGGTCGGCCGCAGCGACAGCATCTTCTCGACCGCGGCGTCGAGGTCGGCCTGCCGCTTGGCCATCGACAGGCTCTCGGCATCGCAATAGGTGGCGACGCAGTTCACCCACTCTCCGCCATGGATGACGCCGATCGAGTAGGTCACGTCATCGGTGGTCAGCGCCTCGATCGCCACGACCTGGCGGCACATCTCGCGGATCGCGCTGCGTCCATCCGCCAGCCGCGCCCCGGCATGGCTCGGCTTGCCGGTGGTGCGCAGGTTAAAGCGGGCGATGGCGTAGCGGCCGGTGACGACGCCGCCATCCGGCCGCGCCGGCTCCGGCACCAGCACCACGGCGTGCCGCGCGGCCTCGGCCTCGATCAGGTCGCGCGTGCTCGGGCTGCCGATCTCCTCGTCGCTGGTCAGCAGCACGGTGACCGGCCGGCTCGTCGTGATCCCGGCCTTGATCAGCTGGCGGATCGCCTCGATGGCGATGTAGTTGCCGCCCTTCATGTCGTAGACCCCGGGGCCGTAGAGCCGGTTCCCCTCGCGGCGGAAGGGCAGGGGCTCCAGCGTGCCGACCGGGTGCACGGTGTCCATGTGGCCCATCACCAGGATGCCGGGCGCCTGCGCGTTCGGGTGAGGGAAGGTGGCGCGGACGCAGTCGCCGAGGCCCATGCGGCCGGGGATGGTCTCGACCCGGGCGCCGAGCAGCGCCAGGTCGCGGGCGGCGATCGCCATCATGCGGTTCACCGCCACCGCATCGAAGGTCGGGCTTTCGCATTCGACCCAGGTGCGCAGGCCGGGGATCATCGCCTCGGCGTCGAAGGGCAGGTCGAGGGCGGGGGCGTCCATGGGGCTCTCCGGGCTGGTCGGGCCAAGCCTCTCCCGTGGCGGCGAAGGCGACAAGGGGGGCGAGGCAGGCGGCGCGGCTTCCCTTCGCCCGCCCGCCGGCTGCTAGGATGCCAAACATGAACCCATCCCCCGCCTCACCCCCCAGGCCGGCCCGTCGGTCTGGACCGGTGCCACCCTCAGCCCGGCCGACTGGATGGTGCCGATCGGCGCCGGGGCGATGGCGGAGCTGGAACTGGCGCTGATCGCGCTCGCCGGGCGCGCTCCGGCCGGGCCGGCCGACGCCGTGCTGCCGCGGCTGGCACCGGTGCTGCGCGAGGTGGCTGAACGGCTGGAGCATGGCCGCGGCTTCGTGCTGCTGCGCGGCCTCGACCTTGCCCGCATCGGCGGCCCGGCGATCGAGGCGGCGCTGCTGGTGCTCGGCGTGCATCTCGGCACCGCCCTGCCGCAGGACAGTGCGGGCGCGCTGGTCGGCCGGCTGGCCGGGCCGGGCGCCGAAATGGATGAGCCGGTCCGCTTCCATGCCGATCCGGCGGATGCCGTGGCGCTGCTCTGCCTGCGCCAGCCGCGCGCTGGCGGGCGGGTCACGCTGGTTTCGGCGCCCGCCCTGCACAATGCGCTGCTGAAGGCCGACCGCGCCGCGCTGGCCGCCCTGCATGGCGGGCTGCCGCATCGCAACGGTGGCGGCGAGGCCCTGCTGCTGCCGGTCTTCAGCACCAGCAGCGGCAGCTTCGTCGGCCGCTACGACCGCGAGGCGATGCAGGAGGCGGCGCTGGAGCCGGCGCAGCAGGCGGCGCTCGCCGCGCTCGATGCGGCCGCCGCCGCGCCGGGCCAGGCCCTGTCGCTCGCGCTGCATGCGGGCGACATCCTTTTCCTCAACCCGCATCTGGTCTGGAAGCAGGTGGTCGCGGGGGCGGCGCCGGCGGCGGACGAGGCCTCGCGCGAGATTGCTGCGGCTCTGGCTCTCGACGCCCGGCTCGCGCGCGCTGCCCGAGAGCTTCGGCGCGGTCTTCGGCACCACTGCGGCCGGCGCGCCGCGCGGCGGGGTGGCCGCCGCGCATGGGCTGGTCGGCGGCTGAGGGCGCACGGCCGCGCCTGGCCGCGGCGACATCGCGCCGCGGCAGGGCCGGATTCACGCCCGGCGGCGATCCGTTGCGGCCTGCGGTCGCCAAAGCCGCCGGCGGATGCGAAATCCCGGGCCGCCCGAGGCCCGGCCTGGATGGGACCGACGACGATGCGCTTGCTGGTGGCGAATGCGAACACGACCGAGGCGATCACCGAGCTCTGCGCCGCCTCGGCGCGCGGCGCCGCGGCCCCGGGCACCGAGATCGTCCCGGCCACGCCGCGCTTCGGCCCGGCGGTGATCGCGACGCGGGCCGAGAGCGCCATCGCCGCGCATGGGCTGCTCTCGCTCCTGGCGGAACATGCGGGACAGGTGGACGGCGTGCTGCTTGCGGTCTCGCACGACACCGCGCTGGAGGGGCGCGGCAGCTGCTGCCCTGCCCGGTGGTCGGGATGACCGAGGCCGCCTGCTTCGCCGCCTGCCTGCTCGGCGGCCGCTTCGGTCTGGTGACCATGGGCAGCACCGATGTCTACCGCGAGCGCATCGCCCAGCATGGCCTCGCCGCGCGCCTGGCCGGGCTGCGCGGCATCGCGCTGACGCCGCAGGATGCGGTGCGCGACCCGGAGGCGGTCGCCGTGCTGATGGATGCCGCCATCGCCGAGGTGGTGGCGGAAGGCGCCGATACGGTGGTGCTGGGCGGCGCCGCGCTGGCCGGCATGGGGCCGCGGCTGCAGCGGAAGGCGCAGGTGCCGCTGCTCGACGGCATCGCCTGCGGCGTCAAGCTGCTGGAGATGCTGGTGGCGCTGAAGCCGCCGAAGCCGACCGCCGGCAGCTACGCAGCCCCGCGCGGGCGGGAGATGGTCGGCATCGACCCGGCCCTGGCGGCGCTGCTGCGCGGCGGCTGAGACTGGCCTTTCCCGGCGGGCGAGGCCAAGGTCGATGCGCAAGCGCCGGTCCGGAGTTGCCGTGTGATTCGCCGTGTTTTCCTCGGGCTGGCCGCGCTGGTCGCGCTGCTCGCCGTGCTGGCCGCGGGTGGCCTGCTGCTGCTCGGCCGCCTCGACCTCGCCGGCTTCGCCGCGGCGCGCGCCGAGGCCGCGCTCGGCCGCCGCGTGACGATCGGCTCGCTGCATGCTGACTCCCGGCCGCTGGCTGCGGATCGAGGTCGCCGGCCTGCGCATCGCCAATCTCGAGGGCGGCAGCCGGCCCGAGATGGTCGAGCTCGGGCGTGCCAGCGCCGAGGTCGAGCTGGCTTCCCTGCTGCATGGCCCGCCGGTGCTGCGCGCCGTCGTGGTGGACGGCCTCTCGGTGCTGCTGGAACGCACCGCCGACCGCACCCGCAATTGGCGCTTCGGCGCGCCGAAGCCGGCGCGCGAGGGGCCGGAGGACCGCTCCGGCCTGCCGACCTTGCTCGACGCCACGCTCCGCGACAGCGCGCTGCTGTTCCGCACCAGCAGCGGCCATGTGCTGACGACGCGCCTGCAGGATGCGACGATCCGCGCCGAGGGCGACCAGGCGCCGCTGCTGCTGCGCGCCGCCGGGACCTACAACGACGTGCCCGTCGCGCTCGCGGCGACGCTCGAGCCGATCGCCATGCTGCGCGACGCGGCGCGCCCCTTCGGCACCAGGCTGCACCTCGCCTCGGGCGACACGACGCTGGCCTTTGAAGGCACCATGACGGACCCGCTCGACGTCGATGGCGCCGACGGCAACGCGGTGCTCCGGGCGCCGACGCCGGCGGCGATCCTGGCGCTCGCCGGGGCGTCCGATGTCGAGCTCGACGCCTCGCTCGAACTCGCCGGCCGGCTCGAGCGGCACGGCGATGTCTGGCGCCTCTCGGCGGCCAAGGGCCACCTGGCGGGGGAAGCGGTGACGGTGCGCCTGGCGCAGTTCACCGAGGGCCAGACCGGCAGGCCCGATGCCGTCGCCATCGACCTCGGCTTCGGCCGGCTCGACCTCAACAGGCGGCTCGCGGCCGGCAAGCGCGCCGGCGCGGCGGAGGCCGACCTGCCGCTGACCGTCAGCGCCGCGCCTGACCCGCTGGTGGCGGCGAAGCTCAGCATCGAGGAGCTGGTCTATTCGAAGCTGCAGGCGCGCGACGTGGTCTTCGAGGGGTCTCTGATGCCGGGCCGCATCGCGGTGGAGAGCTTCGGCCTGACCACCAGCGGCGCCCGGGTGGTCGCCTCGGGCCAGGTGGACCGCAGGGGGAGGGCGGCGCCGTCGCCGCCGAGGTGCGGCTGCTGGATGGCGACCTCGACACCATGCGCCGCGCCTTCGGACTGCGCGACCTGCCGCTGTCCGGCCGGCTGAACGGCTGGGTGGCGATGGCGGCGGAGGGCGCGACGCTGAACGCCGCCGCGGCCGGCGCGCGGGTCTCGGCCGTGGTCGCCATGCAGGGTGGCCGCATCGCGCGGGAGGTGATCGAGACCGCCTCGATCGACCTGCGCCTGCTGTTCCGCAGCGCCCAGGGCACCACGCCGGTGTCATGTTTGCTCGGGATGCTGGAGATGCGCGCCGGGGTGGGGGAGGTCGCGCCGCTCCGCATCCGCTCGGCCGAGGGCACCATCGCCGGCACTGCCAGCTTCGACCTGAACCGCCGGCAGGTGGACCTGGTCGCCGGCAGCGTCCGCAGCACCACGGATTTCTGGGCGCTCGACATCCCGGTGCGGGTCTCCGGCAGCTTCGCCTCGCCCAGCATCCGCCCGGCGCGCTGGTCGGCCGATGGCCGGGCGCGGCTGGCGGCGGCGGACAACGTCGCGCCGCTGCCGGCCCGGCTGCGCGACTTCGCCAGGGCGAACCCCTGCTATCAGGCCGCGGCTACTCCAGCTTCGCCCCCGAGAGCTTCACCACCTCGGACCACTTCGCGTTCTCGGAGGCGATGAAGCGGCCGAATTCCTCCGGCCCGAGCGGCCGAGGCGCGCTGCCGATCTCCTTCAGCTTCGCCTGCACCGGGGCCTCGGACAACGCCTGGAGCGTGGCGCGGGCGACGGACTCGACCACCGGCTTCGGCGTCCTCGACGGCGCCTGCAGGCCGAACCAGGCCACCGCCTCGAAGCCCTTCAAGCCGAGCGTGGCGCCGGCCTCGGCGACGGTCGGCACCTCGGGCGCGGTGAACCAGCGGTCCTTCGAGGTGACCGCCAGCAGCCGCAGGGCGCCCGACTTCAGGTGCGGCAGGTAGGCCGGCAGGTTGTCGATGGCGACCTGCAGCCGGCCCGCCAGGATCTCCGGGATGACGCCGCCGGTGCCGCGATAGGGCACGTGCTGCAGGTCGATGCCGGCGCGGTACTTCAGCAGCTCCCCGCAGAGATGGCCGGAGGTGCCGTTGCCCGGCGTGCCGTAGTTCAGCCCGCCCGGGTCGCCCTTGGCCAGGGCGATCAGCTCGGCCAGGCTCTGCGCCGGGACCTTGGCATCGACGATGACGCCGTTCGCCACCTCGTTCACCAGCGCGACCGGCGCCAGGTCCTTTTGCGGGTCGAAGGGCATCTTCGCATAGAGGAACTGGTTGATGCTGGCGGTGCCGATGGTGCCCATCAGCAGCGTATGGCCGTCGGGCTCGGCCTTGGCGACAGCATCGGCGCCGATGTTGCCGCCGGCCCCGGCGCGGTTGTCCACAACCATCGGCTGGCCGAGCAGCTCGCCCAGCCGTTCGGCGATGACGCGGGCGGTGACGTCGGTCGCGCCGCCGGCCTGGAAGGGCACGATCAGCCGCATCGGCCGGCTGGGCCAGGGGGATTGGGCCAGGGCGGGCGCGGCGAGGAATGGGGCGGCGGCCAGGATGGCGCGGCGGGTGATGCTCATGCGGCGGCGGGTTACGCCCCGCCAGCCGGACAGGCAAGGCGGGGGTCAGTCCACCGTCGCCCCCGAAATCCGTACGACCTCGGCCCATTTGGCGATCTCGGCCCGGACGAAGGCCGCGAAGGCCTCCGGGCTGGTGCCGCCATCCGGCGTCAGGTTGGGCGGGTCGGCGCCAAGCTCGGTCAGCCGGGCGCGGTAGGCGGGATCCTTCGTGCCGGCGTCGATCGCCTCGCCCAGCCGGGCGACGATGGGCGGCGGCAGCCGGGCTGGGCCCTGCACGCCGAACCAGGAGGTCGCCTCGAAGCCCGGCACGGCGCTCTCGGCCACCGTCGGCACCTCCGGCAGGGCGGGCGAGCGCTGCGCCCCGGTGACCGCCAGCGCCCGCAGCCGCCCGTCGCGGACATGGCCGATGCAGGAGGGGATGTTGTCGCAGCCGGCGTCAAGCCGCCCCGCGACAGCCTCCACCAGCATCGGCCCGGCGCCGCGGAAGGGCACGTGCGAGACCGCGATGCCGGCGCGAACCTTGAACAGCTCCATGGTCATGTGCGGGCTGCCGCCGCTGCCGGCCGAGCCGTAGTTCAGCACCCCCGGCTTCGCCTTCGCCAGGGTGATGAACTCGGCCAGCGCGTGCGCGGGGACGGAGGGATGCACGAAGAGCACGTTCGGCACCCGCATCAGCAGGCCGAGCTCGACGAAATCCTCGGGCTTCACCGGCATGCGCGGGCCGAACAGCGTGTAGTTGATGCTGCCAGTGCCGACATTGGTGGCGTGCAGGGTATAGCCGTCCGGCTCGGCCCGGGCGACCTGGTCGGCGGCGATGTTGCCGGTGGCGCCGGGCCGGTTCTCGACCGCCACGGGCTGGCCGAGCCGGGGCGCCAGCCGCTCGGCGATCAGCCTTGCGGCGATGTCGGTGGTGCCGGCGGGCGGGAAGCCGGCGACCAGGCGGATCGGCCGGCTCGGCCAGGGCGATTGCGCCCGGGCCAGGCCTGGCAGCAGGGCGGGGGCGGCGAGCAGGTGGCGGCGGCGCATCCGGCTATTCCACCTTGGCGCCGCTGCGGCGGACGACATCCGCCCAGCGGCCGCGCTCGGCCGCGAGGAAGGCCTCGAAGGCCTCCGGCGTGCTGCCGCCGTCGGGCGTCAGCCCGGGCGGGTCGGCACCGAGCTCCGCCATGCGGGCGCGGAAGGCCGGGTCGCGGGCGACCGCATCCACCTCCCGCCCCAGCCGGGCAAGGACCGGCTTCGGCAGCCCCGCGGGGGCGAGCAGGCCAAACCAGGCCGTCGCCTCGAATCCCGAAATCCCGGCCTCCCGCATGGTCGGGACCTCGGGCAGCACGGCGCTGCGCCGCGCGCCGGTGGTGGCCAGCGCCCGCAGCTGGCCGTCGCGGCAAAAGCCGAGGGAGGAGGGGATGTTGTCCATCCCGACATACACCCGCCCGGCCATCAGCTCGGTCAGCATCGGCGCGCTGCCGCGATAGGGCACATGGGTCAGCGGTGCCTTCGTCTCCAGGCCGAACAGCTCCATGGAGACATGCGGGGAGGAGCCGATGCCGGCGGTGCCATAGTTGATCCCGCCCGGCCGCGCCTTGGCCAGCGCCACCAGCTCCGCCACCGTCCGCGCCGGGGAGCCGGGCGGCACCATCAGCACGTTGGGCACGCGGGTCAGCAGACCGACCGCGGCGAGATCGGCGGGCTTGTAGGGCATCCGATCGCCATAGACGGCGAAGTTGATGGCGCCGGTGCCGATCGTGGTCAGCAGCAGGGTGGTGCCGTCGGGGTCCGCCTTGGCGACGAACTCGGCGCCGACATTGCCGCCGGCGCCGGGCCGGTTCTCGACCACCACCGGCTGGCCGAGCCGGGCGCCGAGCCGTTCCGCCGCCAGCCGCCCGGTCAGGTCGGTGGTGCCGGCCGGGGTGAAGGGGATGACGAGGCGGATCGGCCTGGCGGGCCAGGCCTCCTCCGCCTGCGCCAGGCCGGGCGCCGCCAGCAGCGGCGCCGCGACCAGGGCACGGCGATGCAGCCTCATTCGGCGGTCGCCCCGGATTGCTTCACCACCTTCGCCCATTTGGCGATCTCGCTGCGGACGAAGGCGTGGAAGGCGGCCGGGGTGGTGCCGCCATCCGGCGTCAGGCCCGGCGGCAGGCCGCCCAGGTCGGCGACCTTGGCGCGGGTCTCCGGCTCCTTCATCACCGCGTCGATTTCGGCGCCGAGCCGGTCGATGATCTGCTGCGGCGTCTTCAGCGGAGCCTGGACGCCGAACCAGGCGGTGGCCTGCACGCCGGGGAAGCCCGCCTCGGCGGTGGTCGGAACATCCGGCAGCGCGGCGCTGCGGGCCGCGGCGGTGATCGCCAGCGGCCGCAGCCTGCCGTCGCGGATATGGCCGATGACCGAGGGCAGGTTGTCCACCGCCACCTCGATCCGGCCGGCGATCACCTCCTGCAGCATCGGCCCGGCGCCGCGGAAGGGCACGTGCAGCAGGTCGATGCCGGCCTCGGTCTTCAGCAGCTCGCCGGTCATGTGCAGCGACGTGCCGATGCCCGAGCTGCCGAAATTCAGCTTCCCCGGATTCTTCTTCGCATAGGCCACGAGCTCGGCCAGCGTCTTCACCGGCAGCTCGTTGGTGACGAAGATCAGGTTCGGCACCTGGGTCATCAGCCCGACATCGATCAGGTCGTCGGGCTTGTAGGGCATCTTGCTGCCATAGAGGCTGTAGTTGATGGCGCCGGAGGAAATGGTGCACATCAGGAAGGTGTAGCCGTCAGGCTCCACCTTCACGACGTAGTCAGAGCCGACATTGCCGCCGGCGCCGGGGCGGTTCTCGATGATTACGGTCTGGCCGAGCCGCTCGCTCAGCCGCTGGGCCAGGATGCGGGCGACGATGTCGGTGGTCCCGGCCGGGGTGAAGGGGACGATCAGGCGGATGGTGCGGGTCGGCCAGGTGGCGGTCTGGGCGAAGGCGGGCCCAATGGCGGCAGATGTGAGCAGGCCGGCGGTGGCGGCCAGCGTGGCACGGCGGGTGAGCATGGCTTGGTGTTTCTCCCGGAGATGTCTCGGCATATTGGCAGGCGCGGCGGTTCAATCCACCTTCGCGCCGGAACGGCGGATCACCGCCGCCCATTTCTCGCGCTCGGCCGTGATGTAAGCGTTGGATGCGGCAACGCTGCCGCCGCGCATCCGGGCGCCGAGCTGCTCGACTCGCTCGCGCGCCTGCGGCTCGGCGCAGATGGCGTTCACCTCCGCGTTCAGCCGCTCGATGATCGCGGCCGGCGTGCCGCGCGGCACCTGCAGGCCGAACCAGGCCGTGGCGGCATAGCTGGCCAGGCCGGGGAGGCCGCTCTCGGCGACCGTCGGCACCTCCGGCAGCGCCGGGGAGCGGTCCGGGCTGGTCACCGCCAGCGCCCGCAGCTGCCCGCCGCGCAGCAGGGTGATGACCGATGGCAGGTTGTTGACCCCGACATCGATCCGACCGCCCATCAGCTGGTTGGCGGTGTCGGCGCCGCCGCGGGAAGGGGACGTGCAGGATGTCGACCCCGGCATCCGCCTTCAGCATCTCACCCGACAAATGCAGGCTGCTGCCGCTGCCCGAGGAGGAATAGGCCAGCGCCCCGGCCTGGCCCTCGCTTCCGCCAGCATGTCGGCCAGCGTCTTCCAATGGCTGTCGCCGCGCACCACGATCACGTTCGGCAGGTCGGCGAAGAGCGCGACCGGCAGCAGGTCCTCCGGCCGGTAGCTCAGCTTCGCATGCAGGCCGGGGTTGATCGAGGCGGTGCCGATCGAGGCGAAGAACAGCGTGTAGCCGTCCGGCTCGGCGCGGGAGGCGAAGCTCGGCGGCGATCACGCCGGCCGCGCCGCCGCGGTTCTCGACCACCACGCCCTGGCCGAGCCGGGCGCCGAGCCGTTCCGCCAGCACCCGGGCCAGCAGGTCGGTGGCGCCGCCGGGCGGGAAGGGGACGATGAGGCGGACCGGGCGGCCGGGCCATGGATCCGCCCGGGCCTCGCCAGGGCCTGCCGCCACGCCGGCCAGCGCCGCCGCCGAGGAGGCTGCGGCGCCTACACATCTTCGCCACTGGCGACAATTCCGGCATGGTGACCTTCCCCCGCAACCGCGGGGAACTCCTGTCCCCGTCGGCCGATCACCTGCAGTTCCTGCCGCAACGAGCCCCTGCCTGGCAAGGCTTGCCCAGGGGAGCCTGCGGCCTGTACGCCGGCGCGCGACGTGCCCCCGATGCGCCGTGCCTGGTTTGCATGGCACTCTCCGGGGGAAACAGGGGCGCCGCCTGATGCACTTACTCAGACTGTATGGACGGGTGCTCGGCCTGCTGCGCCGGGATCGCTGGGTGGCGATCGGCATGACCGTGGCGAACATCGCCATGGCGGGGCTGCTCTTCCTCGAGCCTGTGCTGTTCGGCCGGGTGGTCGATGTGCTGACGCGCGCCGTCTACATGACGCATGAGGCGGTGTGGAACGAGGCCCTGACGCTGCTGGCGCTCTGGGCCGCGGTGGGGCTTTCCGGCATCGGCGCCAATGTCGCCGTCTCGCTGCTCGCGGACCGCATGGCGCACCGCAACCGCCTGCTGGCGATGGGGCGGTTCTTCCAGCACGTGCTGTCCCTGCCGCTGTCCTTCCACGGCGACGTGCAGTCCGGCCGGCTGATGAAGGTGATGCTGTCGGGGTCGGACAACCTGTTCAGCATGTGGCTCAGCTTCTTCCGCGACCACATGTCGACCTTCATCGCCGCCCTGGTCCTGATGCCGCTGACCCTGGCGATGAACTGGCGGCTCGGCCTGCTGCTGGTCGTGCTGGTCGCGGTCTTCTCGGTGCTGACGGCGATCATCATCCAGAAGACCGAGACGGCGCAGGGCCAGGTCGAACGCTTCCAGACCCAGCTGGCCGGCAATGCGCAGGATGCGCTGTCCAACGTGGTGGTGGTGCAGGCCTTCACCCGGCTGAACAGCGAAGCCCGGATGTTCGGCGACATCGTCCGCCAGGTGCTGGACCACCAGTTCCCCGTGCTGAATTGGTGGGCGCTGGTCTCGGTGCTGACGCGCGCCGCCAGCACCATCACGACCATCTCGATCTTCATGCTCGGCACCTACCTGCACCTGGAAGGCATGGCCACGGTCGGCGAGATCGTCAGCTTCATGGGCTTCGCCAACCTGGTCATCGGCAAGCTGGAAGCCGCCGTCGCCTTCGTCTCCCGCCTCGTGTTCCAGGCGCCCGCCATCGCCCAGTTCTTCGAGGTGATGGACGCCGAGACCAGCGTGCCGGAGAAGCCTGGCGCGATGCCGCTCGACCGCGTTGAGGGCGAGGTCGCCTTCGAGAATGTCTCCTTCGCCTATCCCGGCGGGCCGCGCATCCTGTCCGAGGTCAGCTTCCGCGCCGCCCCCGGACGGACCCTGGCGCTGGTCGGCCAGACCGGCGCCGGCAAGTCCACCGCCATGGCGCTGCTGCAGCGCCTGTGGGACCCGGTCGGCGGCCGCGTCACCATCGACGGGCACGACCTGCGCGACATCACCATCGACAGCCTGCGGCAGAATATCGGCGTCGTCTTCCAGGAAAGCATGCTGTTCAACCGCACCATCCGGGACAACCTGCTGGTCGGCCGCCCCGGCGCGAGGCAGGAGGAGATCGAACGGGCCTGCCGCATGGCCGAGGCGCACGACTTCATCACCCGCCAGCCGCGCGGCTACGACACCATGGTCGGCGAGCGTGGCGCGAGCCTGTCGGGCGGCCAGCGGCAGCGATTGGCGATCGCCCGCGCCCTGCTGAAGGACCCGCCGATCCTCATCCTCGACGAGGCAACCAGCGCCCTCGACGCCGCGACCGAGGCGCGGGTGCAGAAGGCACTGAAGGCGCTGATGGCGGGCCGCACCACCTTCATCATCGCCCACCGCCTCTCCACCGTGCGCGATGCCGACGAGATCATGGTCTTCGAGTCCGGCCAGATCGCCGAGCGCGGCAGCTTCGACGAGCTGGTACGCCTGGGCGGCCGCTTCGCCGAACTGGTGCGGACCCAGCTCAACACCTCCGAGCCGGCGGCTGCCGCGGTGAAGGCGGCGGAGTAGCCGCCGCGCCCCAACCATTGCGGGTGCGGTTGCAGCATGTGTTTTTCTTGCAACCGCGCAGCCACGTGGCGCAGCCTCCGTTAGGTCCCGCGGGGGCAGCCCCGCCGGGATCCGGGGAGGTTGGCGCATGATCATTGGCTCGATCCTGAAGGGGAAGGGGACCGAGATCGTCTCGGTCCGGCCCGAGGACACCGTCCTGACCGTCGCCCGCACGCTGGGCGAGCACCGCATCGGCGCGGCGCTGGTGCGCGACGCCGCGGGTGCCATGCTCGGCATCATCTCGGAACGCGACATCGTCCGCGGCATGGCGGCGCATGGCCCCGGAACCACCGGGCTGAAGGCGGAGCAGTTCATGACCCGCGACCTGGTGACGGTGACGCCGCAGACGCTGGTGATCCAGGCGCTCGGGCTGATGACCCAGAAGCGGGTGCGGCACCTACCGGTCCTGGAGGGCGACCGGCTGGCCGGCCTCGTCTCCATCGGCGACCTGGTGAAGGCGCGGATCGAGGAGGCGGAGCAGGAGGCCGAGGAGCTAGAAGGCCTATGTCACCGCTGCGGGGTAGGGCAGGTCGCGGCGAGGCCTGACGGCGCGGCCGCAATCTTGACCTGACGCAAGGACGCGGCCAGGCGGGCGTGGTGGCATGGCTGCGACCCCGCAACGGAGCCATCCCGATGAACCATCACCACCGCAAGACCCTGCATGCGCTCTTCGCCCATCCGGTCAGCGCCAATATCGACCCGAAGCACGTGCTCTCGGCGCTCGAGGAACTGGGCGCCGATGTCAGCCACGGCGGCCATGGCCAGATCCTGGTGAAGCTGAACGGACACACCCAGGGCTTCCACGACACCCAGCACAGCCTGTCGAAGGAGGAAGTGGCGGCGCTGCGGAAATTCCTCAGCGGCGCCGGGGTGGACCCGGCGCGGGACTGGCCGCTCTAGCCCAGCCACGGCACGGGGCTTGCCCGGCTGCGCCCGGCCGCGCATCTGTCGCGCTGGACAACGACCGGGGGCACCGACCATGACCATCACCCGCCGCGCCGCGCTCGCGGCGCCCGCGCTTCTCCTCGCCGCCGGCGCCCGTGCCCAGGGCGCCCAGATCAAGTGGCAGATGGCCACGCCCTATCCGGACGGGAACTTCCACACCCGCAACATCAAGGAGTTCGCCGCCGACCTGGAACAGGCGACCGGTGGCCGGCTGTCGCTGACCATCCACAGCAATGCCTCCCTGCTGCCGATGCCGCAGATCAAGCGCGGCGTGCAATCCGGCCAGGTGCAGCGGGCGAGATCCTGCTGGCCGCCTATTCTAACGAAGACCCCTTCTTCGAGGCGGATTCGCTGCCCTTCCTGGCTCCCGACCTCGACGGCGCGCGCAAGCTGGCCGGCCTGCAGCGCCCCTATATCGAGGCGCGCTTCGCCCGGCAGGGCGTTTCCCTGCTCTATACCGTCGGCTGGCCGGCAGCGGGGTTCTACACCCAGGTGCCGGTCACCAGCCTTGAGGTGTTCAAGGGCAGCCGCTTCCGCACCTTCAGCCCGATGACCAACCGCTTCGCCGCGCTGATCCAGGCCAGCCCGGTGCTGGTGCAGCAGGCGGAACTGGCCCAGGCCTTCGCCACCGGGATTGCCACGGCGATGGTGACCAGCGCGCAGACCGGCGTCGACACCTCGGCCTGGGACTACTGCAAGGTCTTCACCCCGGTGAATTTCTCGATGACCAAGAACGCCGTCCTGGTCTCCCGCCGCGCCATGGAGAGCGTGCCGGCTGATGTCCAGGCCGCCGTCCTGGCGGCTGCCAAGCGCGCCGAGGATCGCGGCTGGGCTTATGCCAGGGAGGCGCAGGACCAGACCCAGGCGCGGCTGGCGGAGAAGGGCCTCACCATCGGCACCGCGCCGCCCGCGGTGCTGGCGGAACTCAAGCAGATCGGCGCCACCATGGCCGAGGAATGGGTCGCCAAGGTGGGCGAGGACGGCCGCAAGCTGGTGGACGCAATGCGGGCTGCCTGAGGCCGCGATCGTCCCGGGCGCTCGCGCCTGGGACGTGAATCGCCGCCTGGTCCGCGCGCGATCGTCCCGGGCGCTCGCGCCCGGGACGTGAATCGCCGCCTCGTCCGCGCGCGACTGTCCTCGACGTCCGCGCCCGAGGCGCGGATCGCAGGCGCTGCCGCCCGCTCCGGCGGCAGCGCCTGCCCAAAGCCGCGGCAGGCACCGCCGCGCCTCGGCTTAAGCGCCGGGTGGGGGCCTTGCGCCGCCACGACACCGCAGCGCATCGTCCGCTGAGCCAATCTCGCCAAGGGGATCCCCGCATGCCACCGACCCGCCGGGGCGCCTGACCGGATGCGCCGCATTCTCGACGCCCTCTATGCCCTCGGCGCCGGCCTCGCCGCGCTGTCCCTGCTCGGCATCTTCCTCATCATGATGGCCCAGGTGGTGATGCGGGAGCTCGAGCGGCAATTGCCCGCCGCCGACGACATCAGCGCCTATCTCTGCGTCGCCACCACCTTCTTCGCGCTGGCCGCAACCTTCAAGCGGGGCAGAGCTGATCCGCGTCGGCATGGGGATCGACCGGCTCTCGCCCGCCGGCCGACGGATCGCCGAGCTGCTGGTCCTGGCGCTCGCCGCCGCCATCATGGCCTATGTCACCCGCTGGACCTTCGCCGACATGCTCTTCTCCTGGGAGATCGAGGAGGTGGCGCAGGGCACGGTCGCCATCCCGCTCTGGATCCCGAAGCTCGCCATGCCGCTCGGCGCCGGGCTGCTGCTGGTCGCCATCCTCGACGAGTTCGTCACCGTGTTGCGCGGATCGAAGCCCGGCTACGTGGTGGCGGCCGAGGAACGCGCCGCGGCCGGCGACTTCTCGGCGGAGGTCTGAGCCATGGACCTGCTCACCTTCGCCCTGCTGCTCCTCGTCCTGCTCTGCCCTGCTGCTCGGCGCGGGGCTGTGGATCTCGATGTCGCTCGCCGCCGTCGGCTGGGTGGCGATGACCTTCGTGCATCCGAGCCCGGGGCTCTTCCTCGCCTCCGCCTTCTGGGAATCGACCGGGTCCTGGACGCTGGCGGCGCTGCCGATGTTCGTCTGGATGGGCGAGATCCTGTTCCGCACCAAGCTGTCCGAGGAATTGTTCAACGGCCTCGCCCCTTGGGTGCGGCGCATCCCGGGCGGCCTGCTGCACGTCAACATCCTCGCCTGCGGCATCTTCGGCAGCGTCTCGGGCTCCTCCGCCGCGACCTGCGCCACCGTCTCGAAGATCGCATTGCCCGAGCTCAAGCGCCGCGGCTACGACGAGGACGTGGCGATCGGCTCGCTCGCCACCTCGGGGACGCTCGGCATCCTCATCCCGCCCTCGATCATCATGGTGGTCTATGCGGTGGCGGCCGAGGTCTCGATCATCCGGGTCTTCATCGCCGGCTGCATCCCCGGCCTGCTCGTGATGCTGCTGTTCAGCGGCTATATCGTGGTCTGGGCGCTGCTCAACCCGGGCAAGCAGCCGCTGCGCGACGCCCGCATGTCCTTCGCCGCCAAGATGAAGCAGTCGGCGCAGCTCATCCCCTGCACCATCCTCATCATCGTGGTGATCGGCACCATGTTCGCCGGCTGGGCCACGGCGACCGAGGCCGCGGCCTTCGGCGTGCTGGGCTCGCTGCTGATGGCGCTCGGCCGCCGCGTCGGCTTCGGCGTGCTGGCGGCGGGCGCGCTGCTCTGGCTCTCCGGCCTGATCGTGCTGCACCAGGCGGCGGCCTTCGGCTTCTTCGCCCTGCTCGGCATTGCCGCCGGGGAGCGCATCCTGACCTGGCAGAACTTCCTCGACAGCCTGAAGGGCGCGACGCGGCTGTCCTGCATGATCATGTTCATCCTGGCCGGGGCCGCCTTCCTGACCAAGGCGATGGCGCTGACCGGCATCCCGGCGGCGCTCGCCGAGGGCGTCGCCGCGTTGCATCTCGGCCCCTATGGGCTGATCGCGGTGCTGACGATCGTCTACGTCATCCTCGGCACCGCGCTCGACGGCGTCTCGATGATCGTGCTGACCACCTCGATCGTCATCCCGCTGGTGCAGCAGGCCGGCTTCGACCTCGTCTGGTTCGGCATCTTCATCGTGCTGCTGGTCGAGATCGCCGAGATCACGCCGCCGGTCGGCTTCAACCTCTTCGTCATGCAGACCATGACGGGGAAAGAGCAGACCGAGGTCGCGCGCGCCTCGCTGCCCTTCTTCCTGATGCTGGTGCTGACCGTCGTGCTCTGCACGCTCTTCCCGGTGACGCTGGTGACAGGCCTGCCGGACTGGCTGCTGGCGCGCTAGCCGCCCGCACTCCTCCCCCGCGGCCGGCGGGGAGGGCGCGATGCAGGCCCTACCGGACCGAGGTCGCGCTGCCCGGGGAGGTCGTGCCGGATGGTGGCGTGCCGATGCCGGCGGTCGAGCCGGTGTTGCCGACGCCGCTGGCACCGGTCCCGGCCGCGCTGCCGGTGCCGCCGGCGGCGGTCGGCGTGGTGCTGGTGGTGGCGCCGGTCGCGCTGTTGCCCGTCGCGCCGCTGCTCGCCGCGGTGTTGCCCGTCCCCGCAGTTCCGGTCGCGGCTGTGCCGCTGGTGCTGCCTCCGCTGACCATGCCGCCGCCCATATAGGCACGGTCACGCGCGTCGCGCGTCGCCGCCCGGCTCTGCGCGGTCTGGCTGTGGCCGCTGCGGTTGTGGCTGGCGCTGCGCTTGCCGTGACCCTCGTCGAGCGGCGTGCGGACCTCAGGGTTGCTCCAGACCGGCTTGCCGAGATTCACGTCGCTAGGGGAGGTCGTCGCGCCGGTGATGGCGCCGGCGCCACCGCCGATCGCCGCCCCGGCCAGGGCGCCGACGGGCCCGCCCAGCGCGCCGATGCCGGCACCGGTCGCGGCCCCTGCGGCAGCGCCGCCGGTGGTGCGATCCGTGCTGTTGGTCCCGCAGGCGGCCAGCGTCACTGCCAGTGCCGCGGCTCCGACCAGTGTGCGAATCATGTCGCGCTCCTCATGCTGTGGGAGGGCCGACGCCACCAGATCTGCTGCCAGCCTGGCGCCCGCGCCTGCCCGCACAGGCCGGAACGTGCCTGCCCCGGCTTGGTTGCTCCCCAGGCCGGCAGCGGCGGCGTGCAGGACGATCCTGGCGACGGAACGATGCCGGTTGCAGGGTGTTGCTGCCCTGTCCGATGGAGTCGTCCCGCATGCAACCTCCCATCTCCCTCCACGAGCCCGCCTGGCTGCGCGAGTTCAAGGCCTTCATCATGCGCGGCAGCGTGGTGGACCTGGCCGTCGGTCTGGTGATCGGCGCAGCCTTCACCACCATCGTCACCTCCTTCGTCGAGGACCTGATCAATCCGGTGATCGGCCTCGCCATCGGCGGCGTGGACTTCTCCAACATCTTCGTGGTGCTGAGCGGCGAGCGCCGCGCCTCCCTGGCGGCGACGCGGGACGGTGGTGCCGCGGTGCTCGCCATCGGCAGCTTCCTCAACACGATCATCAAATTCCTGATCGTGTCCTTCGCCATCTTCTGGGTGGTGAAGGCACTGTCGAAGTTGCGGTTGAACGAGATCGGCAAGGCGGCGCCGGTCGCCACGCCGACGGAGAAGCTGCTGGCCGAGATACGCGACGAGCTGAAGGCGCAGAACGGCGACAGCCGGTCCGGCGACCGGGGCATGGCGCGCGGCGCGTGAGGCCGGTGGGCGGACCGGCCGGCGAAAGCGTCAGGTCCGCCGCGCAGCGCCGCGTCCTTCGCTCAGGCCCGGGACTGCAGCGCCGCGTCGGTGATCCGGTCCTCGACCCGCCGCACCCCCGGCACGCCGGCGGCGATCGCCTCCAGCCCCTTCCGCACCGCGGCGGAATGGCAGAAGCCATAGAGCGAGACCACCGCATCCTCGACGTCGAAGAAGACGTAGGGCGCATCCGCCCATGGCAGCCGGGCGATCTCCGCCGCCACCGCGGCGCGGATCGTCTCGTCCGAGGTCTCCGGCGGCGGCACCAGCAGCGCCCGCAGCAGGTCGGCGCGGGACAGGATGCCGACCAGCACGCCGTCCTGCACCACCGGTAGGCGGCGGACCTTGTGCGCCTCGATCAGACTCGCGGCGTGCTCGACCGTGACCTCCTCGGTCACCGTCACCACCTCGCGCGTCATGATCTCCTCGGCGGTGGCGCCATGCACCGCGGCGTAGCGCGCCGCCGCCTGTTCCCGGTTGTAGAAGAGCGCGCGGAAGAAGCCAGGCTCCGGCGGGTCGCTGCTGGCCAGCCGGCGGATCAGGTCGGCCTCGGAGACGATGCCGAGCAGCATGCCCCAGCTGTCGGTCACCGGCACCGCGGAGATGCCGCGGTCCGCCAGCAGCCGGGCGATCGCCATCGCCGGGGTGTCCGCCGGCACCGAGACGACCTTCCGGGTCATGACGTCGCGGACCTTCATCGTGCTGCCCTTCCTTGCGGCTGGCGGGCCAGGCCCGCCGGTCGGGGCAGACTGCACCGCCTGCGCAGCAGCCGCCTTGCGCCGGGTCAAACCCGGCGGGATCAGCCCGCGGCGGAGCGCCGGTGGGCCCGGGCCGCCGCCCTCTCCGCCGCGCTGCGCTCGTCGCCCAGCACGGCGCGGACCCGCAGCTCCTCGAGGTCCAGCTCCTGCTCGAGCTTCTGCAGCCCCTCGGCATGCAGCAGCCCAGCCTCGGCATGTCCGATCAGCCGCTCGCGTGAGGCCTCGAGCGCCGCCAGCCGCAGCCGCCGCCGGGCCGAGCGTTCGGCCGCCGCGGCGCCGCGATTGGCCGCGGTGCGGTTCAGGTGGCCGGCGCGGTCCTGGTATTCCGGCAGGAGGTCGCGGGCGATGGCGCCCTCCAGCGGGTCCTCCAGCCAGCCCTGGATCTCCTCGAGCGCCGCGGCGGCGATGATGCGGCGGCCCTCGGCTTCCTCGGGGTCGATGCCGCCGTCATGCGGCGGCAGCTCGACGCCGAGCCTGCGGATCAGCCATTCCAGCGTGGTCCCCTGCAGCACCAGCGTCGCCAGGATGGCGCAGAAGGCAAGGAAGACGAGCAGGTCGCGCTCCGGCACGGCGAAGGGCAGGGCGAGCGCCGCGGCCAGGCTGACCACGCCGCGCATCCCGGCCCAGGAGATGATGACGGAATGCTGCCAGGGCGGCAGCGGGTCGACCTCGCGGATCCGCGCCACCTGGCGCGGCAGCCAGCTGGCGGGAAACACCCAGAGAAAGCGCGCGACGATGACGGTGGCGGAGACCGCCAGGCCGAGCATGAGCAGCTGCTCCGAGCCGCGGCCGGCGATCCGCGCCAACACATGGCTGAGCTGCAGGCCGATCAGGCTGAAGATCAGGCTGTTCAGGATGAACTCGACGAAGCCCCAGACCGCCTGCGCGCCGAGCCGGCTGCGGGAGGACAGCAGCGCGTGCTGCGCCCGGCCCATCAGCATACCCGCCGTCACCACCGAGAGCACGCCGGAGACCCCGGCAGCCTCCGCCGCCAGATAGGCGGCATAGGCCGCGAGGAAGCTGGTGGTCACCTCCAGCACCGGGTCGTCGAGCCGGCGGAAGGCCTCGATGGTCAACTTGCCGACCACCCAGCCGATGCCGATGCCCCCGGCGCCGAGCGCCAGGAAGGAGACCGCGCCCTCGGCCGGCATCACGCTGGTGCTGGCCACCGCGGCGGCGACCGCCAGCTTGTAGAGCACGAGGGAGGAGGCGTCGTTCACCAGGCTCTCGCCCTGCAGGACGGTGACGATGCGCTTCGGCAGCCGCAGCCGGGAGAGCACGGCCTCGGCCGCCACCGCATCCGGCGGGGCGACGATGGCGCCGAGCGCGATGGCGACCGACCAGGGCATGTCCGGCAGCAGCAGCCGCATGACGCCGGCGACGCAGAAGGCGGTGAACAGCACGGCGCCGAGGGCCAGCGCCAGGATCGGTCGCAGGTTGTGCCGGAAGGCCTGCCAGTCGGTCCGCCAGGCGCTGGATTGCAGCAGCGGCGGCAGGAAGAAGGCGAGCGCCAGTTCCGGGTTCAGCCGGATCTCCGGCAGGCCGGGGATGAAGGCCAGCGCCATCCCGCCCAGCACCAGGATGACCGCATAGGGCAGCGCCAGGCGGCGGGCGAGGATAGCGAAGCCGATGCAGGCGGCGACAAGGGCGAGAAGGGCTTCGACGAGGTCCATCCGGCGTCCCTATCGCGGATTGGTGCGCGTCGCACATCACCTGCCCGCAGGGCTCGGCCGAATGGCCGGGTTGGTGCGCCACGGTCCGGCTGCCCATCTGGGGGCCATCATGCTGGACATCCCCTACGCCCCGGACGATGCCGTCCTGCTCGATGCCTATTCCCGCGCGGTGGTCGCGGCGGTGGACCGGGTCGGGCCGGCGGTGGTGCATGTCGCGGCCGGCCAAGGGGCGGGCTCGGGCGTGGTGGTCTCGCCGGACGGGCTGATCCTGACCAATGCGCATGTGGTCGGCGCGGCGGTCGCCCTGCAGGTGACCGCGACCGAGGGCCGCCCCTTCGCCGCCCGGCTGCTCGGCGCCGACGCCGATACCGACCTCGCCTTGCTGCGGGCCGAGAGCGCCGCGGCGCTGCCGGCGGCCGAGCTCGGCGACAGCGCGGCGCTGCGCGTCGGCCAGCTTCGCCGTCGCCATCGGCAACCCGCTCGGCTTCTCCTCGACGGTCACGGCCGGCGTGGTCAGCGCGGTCGGCCGCAGCCTGGCCGGGCGGGGAGGCCGGCCGATCGAGGATTTGGTGCAGACCGACGCGGCGCTGAACCCCGGCAATCCCGGTGGCGCGCTGGTCGACAGCGCCGGCCGTGTCATCGGCATCAACACCGCCATCATCGCCGGCGCCCAAGGGTTGTGCTTCGCGGTCGCGGCCAATACCGCGCAGCTCGTGCTCGGCCAGCTGGTGCGCTTCGGCCGGGTACGGCGGGCGGCGCTCGGGCTGACCGGGCAGCGGAGGTGGTGCCGCGCCGCTTCGCCCGGCCGCTCGGCGTCGAGCAGGCGACCGGGCTGCTGGTCGCGGCGGTCCAGCCCGGCGGCCCGGCGGCGCGGGCGGGGATCGAGCGCGGTGACCTGATCCTGACCATCGCCGGCCTGCCGGTCACCGGCGTCGATGCGCTGCTGCGCTGGCTGACCGGCGAGCGGGTGGGGGAGGCGGCCGAGGTGCTGCTGCTGCGCCGCGGCGACCCGCGCCGTCTGCGCGTGGTGCCGGCCGAGCGCGGCTGACGCGCCGGGCGGATCACCGGTAAGGTGGCCCGGCATCCCGGGGGAATCGCTGGTGTCGGAGACGTCCGGGGAGGTGCCGAACATCCTGCGGCATCGTCCCTTCCTGTTGTTCTGGACGTCCCGCGTCCTCTCCACCCTGTGCTTCCAGATGCTGGCCGTGGCGGTGGGCTGGCAGCTCTATGCGCTGACCGGCCGGGCGCTGGATCTCGGCCTGGTCGGGCTGGTGCAATCCATCCCGGTCCTCGTCCTGACCCTGCCGGCCGGCTGGCTCGCGGATCGCGGCGACCGCCGGCTGATCGTCGCCTGCTGCCAGGGTACGGTGGCGGTGCTGGCGGCGCTGCTGGCGGCGGGCACGCTGCAGGGCTGGCTGGGGCGGGAGGCGATGTTCCTGCTGATCGGCCTGATCGGCTGCGCCCGGGCGGTCGAGGCGCCGAACATGGCCTCCCTGCTGCCGGGCCTGGTGCCGCGCGCGCTCTTCCCGCGCGCCGCCGCCTGGTCGGCGAGCGCCACGCAGACCGCGCAGATCCTCGGCCCGGCGCTGGGCGGGCTGCTCTATGCGCTGGGGCCGCAGGCGGCCTACGGCACGGCGGCGGCGCTGCTGCTGGTCGGCGGCAGCGCGGCGGCGGCGATCCGCCCGGCGCACCGCGTCCCGGGCGTCGAGCGTCCTGGCCTTGCCGGCCTGCTGGAGGGCTTCGGCTTCGTCCTGCGGCACCGGATCGTGCTCGGCGCGATCTCGCTCGACCTCTTTGCCGTGCTGCTGGGCGGGGCGGTGGCGCTGATGCCGATCTTCGCCCGCGACATCCTCGGCACCGGGCCGGCCGGGCTTGGCATGCTGCGGGCGGCGCCGGCGGTAGGCGCCCTGGCCACATCGGTCTGGCTGGCCAACCGGCCGCTGCGGGCGCCGGTCGGGCCGCGGATGTTCGCGGCGCTCGGCGCCTTCGGCCTGGCGACGGTGGTCTTCGCGCTGTCGGGGAACCTCGCGCTGTCCTGCCTGGCGCTGGCGGTGGTCGGCGCGGCCGACGTGGTCAGCGTGGTGGTGCGGTCCTCGCTCGTTCAGCTGCGGACGCCGGACGAGATGCGCGGCCGGGTCTCGGCGGTGAACTCGCTGTTCGTCGGGGCGTCCAACCAGCTCGGCGATTTCCGCGCCGGCTCGGTCGCAGCGCTGCTCGGCGCGATGCCGGCCGCGGTGCTGGGCGGCGTCGGCACGCTGCTGGTCGCCGCCCTGTTCATGCGGCTGTTCCCGGAGCTGCGGCGGCTGGAACGGCTGGAGGGGTAGGGCGCCGTCAACGCCCGCGACGCCAGCTCAGCAGCACCATGGCCACCACCACCGCGGCGATCAGGGCGATGCCGACCATGCCCTCGATCACGTCGAAATCTCGGTGCGTCGCGGGCGACGAAGATGGCGGTGATCGCGCCGGCCGCCGCCAGCACCAGCCTTGCCCACATGGTTCCATTCCTCTCTGCCGGCCCGAGCCTGCGCCGGCGCCGCGCCGCGCGCCTTGCCGCAGCGCAAGCCGGCGTGGCTATCCAGCGGTCCCCTTCGCCAGGGTCTGCACCGGCTCGAAGCCCTCGAATCCGGGCGGGCCGAGATAGAGCGGCTTCGTGGTGCCGGCATTGCGGTGCGCCATGCGGAAGGCCTCCGACTTCGTCCAGGCCTCGAAATCCGCTCTCGAGACCCAGGTGGTGTGGGAGGCGTAGAGCACGTGCCCGTCCTTCGCCGGCCCTTTCAGCAGGTGGAATTCGACGAAGCCCGGCACCGTGTGCAGCTGGCTGTCGCGGCTCTTCCACAGGGTCTCGAACTCGGCTTCCGCGCCCGGGGCGACCTTGAAGCGGTTCATGGCGATGAACATCGGCATTCTCCTCAACTGCTCGCGCGGCGGGTGCCGCCATCGACATGGATCACCTGGCCCGTGATGTAGCGCGCCAGCGGCGAGGCGAGCCACACCGCCAGCACCGCCAGGTCCTCCGGCTGCCCGATATAGCCCGCCGGGACCTCGCGCTCCGCCCAGGCGCGGCGGCTCGCCTCGTCCGGCATGACGCGGGCGTCGATCTGCTCGGACCGGATGCGGCCGGGCGGGATGGAGTTCACCGTGATACCGTCCCGCCCGACCTCGCGCGACAGCGCCTTGGCCCAGATATGCGTGGCCCCGTTCGGCGCATTGGCCGGGTTGATGCTGAAGGGCTCGTCCGGGCCGGTGATGTTGACGATGCGGCCGAAGCGTTGCGCCCGCATCGCCGGCACCAGCGTATGGGTCAGCCTCCGCGCGGCGTGGAAGTTCAGCTCCATCGCCTCCTGCCAGACCGCCTCGGGGCCGAGCTCGCCGGGCGGCTGGCCGCGGCTGCCGCCGGCATTGTTGATGAGGATGTCGCAGCGGCCGAAGCGGCCGAGCACGGCGTCGCGGATGCGCAGCGCCGCCTCGGGGTCGGTCAGGTCCTCGGCGACGATCAGGGTCTCCGCCCCGGCGGGGAGTTCCTCCGCCAGCGCTTCCAGCAGCGGCCGGCGGCGGGCGAGGATGGCCAGGCGGCAGCCCTCGGCCGCCAGCATCCGCGCGATGGTCCGGCCGATGCCGGCCGAGGCACCGGTGACCAACGCCACCTTGCCCGTGAGATGCAGGTCCATCCGCAGGCTCTCCGTTTCCGCGGCGCAGCCTGCGTCCGCCCCGGGCAAAGGAAAGCCGCCCCGGTTGCCCGGGGCGGCTTGCCTGTCTTCGCGCGCGACGGCCGGGGTCAGCCGGCCAGCGCCGCGTCCTTGCCCTTGCGGAGGTTGGGCAGCAGCATCGCCGCCAGCGCCACCGCGCCGATCGCCAGCATCGTCGCGCTGATCGGGCGCTGGACGAAGATCATCGGGTCGCCGCGCGACAGCAGCATGGCGCGCCGCAGGTGCTCCTCCATCATCGGGCCGAGCACGAAGCCGATCAGCAGCGGCGCCGGCTCCAGCCGCAGCTTGTTGAAGAGGTAGCCGATCACCGCGAACATCGCCGTCGAGTAGACGTCGAAGACGTTGTTGTTCACGGAGTAGGCGCCGATGGCGCAGAACACCAGGATCGCCGGGTAGAGGAACTTGTAGGGCACCTGCAGCAGCTTCACCCACATGCCGATCATCGGCAGGTTGATGACCAGCAGCATGACATTGCCGATCCACATGGAGGCGATGAGCCCCCAGAAGAGGTCCGGCTGCGCTTCCACCATGCGCGGGCCCGGCTGGATGCCCTGGATGATCAGCGCGCCCACCATCAGCGCCATCACCGCATTGGCCGGGATGCCGAGGGTCAGCAGCGGGATGAAGCTGGTCTGCGCCGCGGCGTTGTTGGCCGCCTCCGGCCCCGCCACGCCCTCGATCGCGCCGGTGCCGAAGAGGTGCCGGCCCTTCGAGACCTTCCGCTCCATCATGTAGGAGCCGAAGGAGGCGAGCGCCGCGCCGCCGCCGGGCAGGATGCCGAGCACCGAGCCCAGCACCGTGCCGCGCAGCACCGACGGGGTGGCGCGCTTCCATTCCTCACGCGTCAGCCAGAGGCTGCCGACCTTGGTCTTCAGCACCGAGCGGGATTCCGGCCGCTCAAGGTTCAGGATGATCTCGGCGATGCCGAACATGCCCATGGCCAGCGCCACGAAGCTGATGCCGTCCGACAGTTCCGGGATGCCGAAGGTGAAGCGCTGCTGGCCGGTCTGCACGTCGGTGCCGACCAGGCCGAGCGCGACGCCGAGCGCCACCATGCTGATCGCCTTGACCACCGAGCCCTGCGCCAGCACGGCCGAGATGATGAGGCCGAGCAGCATGAGCGAGAAGTAGTCGGCCGGGCCGAAGGAGAGCGCGACCGAGGTGAGCAGCGGGCCGGAGCCGGCGACGAAGATGGTGGCCACCGAGCCGGCGAAGAACGAGCCCAGCGCCGAGGTCGCCAGCGCCGCGCCCGCCCGGCCGTTGCGGGCCATCTTGTAGCCCTCGAGCGTGGTGACGACCGAGCTGATCTCGCCCGGCAGGTTCAGCAGGATGGCGGTGGTCGAGCCGCCATACTGGGCGCCGTAGTAGATGCCGGCGAGCATGATGATCGCCGTCGTCGCCGGCTGGCCGAAGGTGATCGGCAGCAGCAGGGAGATGGTGGCGACCGGCCCGATGCCCGGCAGCACGCCGATGGCGGTGCCGATCAGCGCGCCGATCAGCGCGAAGAGGACGTTCTGCAGGCTCAGCGCGACGCCGAACCCGAACGCCAGGTTGTTGATGATATCCATTACCCGTCGGTCCTTCTGTCTGGCGCCGTGGCTAGAACTGCGGCCAGACGGCCACGCGGATGTCGAGCTGCTTGATGAAGACCCACCAGCACAGCGCGAGCAGGAAGATCGACACGCCGAGCACGCCGAGCGGCCGCTGCCGGTGCTCCGGCTCCGCCAGGCAGGCGATGATGATGGTGGCGAGCAGCGCCAGCAGCAGCCCGCCCTTCTCCAGCAGCAGGCAGAAGATGCAGAGGCCGGCGCAGATATAGCCGATCAGCCGCCAGCGTGCCGACCAGCAGATCACCAGGAAGCCGACCAGCATGCCGAGCCCGAGGCTGCCGTAGCTGGTTTCGAAGAAGGAGCTGATATGCGGCGCCACCAGGAAGGTGCCGTAGCCGGCGACGATCGCCGCGGCGAGCGCGGCGCTGTCGACGCCCGACCACCGCTCCAGCGGGTCGGGCCCGTTGAAGAAGGCCGAGCCCAGGATGATGATGCCGAGGCCCATCAGCACCCAGAAGACCAGCATGGGCATGTAGCCCGGGCCCATGCGTCGGGCCGAGCCGAGGGCATGGTCCTGGTTCAGCCACAGGGCGACTGCGGCAAACAGGATGAGGATGACGCCCGAGGCGACGTCCTTCGCGTTCAGTTTCATGCGGCGACCTTTCTCGGCTCCCAGCACCCCGGGACTGCGCCCCGCGGCTTACTTCCAATGACACCCTTGCCGGACCTGGGGTCCGGTTTCTCTTGCGCCTGCGATCCGCCCCGGGGTTGCGCCGGGCGGACCGCTTGCCGATCCCTTGGGCCTTAGTCCACCTGCGCGCCGGAGGCCTGCACCACCGGTGCCCAGCGCGCGACCTCGGCCCGGATGAAATCCGTGTAGCCAGCCGGCCCCAGCGTCCCGACCGTCCCGCCGATCTCGGCGAAGCGGGCGCGGAGCGCCGGATCGGCCAGCACTGCCGACACCGCCGCGGCCAGGCGTTCCGTCACCGGCGGCGGCAGCCCGGCGGGGCCGGAGAGGCCGAACCAGGATGAGCTGACCAGATCGACGCCCTGTTCCCGGAAGGTCGGCACCGTGGGGAAGGCGGGGTGCCTTGTCCCGGCCGAAAGCGCAAGGGGGCGGACCGAGCCGGCACGGATATGCGCGGCGGCGGATGGCAGGCTGTCCGACATCATCGGCACCACGCCAGCGATCGTGTCCGTCATCGCCGGGCCGGCGCCGCGATAGGGCACGTGGTTCACATGCGCGCCGGTCGCCTGGGCGAGATGCAGGATCAGGAGATGGTTGGTCGAGCCGGAGCCGGAGGAGGCGATGTCGATCCCGCGCGCGTCCTCCCGCGACAGCCGCACCAGATCGGCCAGCGTCGCCGCCGGGAAGCGCGGCGTCGCCACGAAGACCAGCGGGTTGTCGACCACCAGGGCGATATGGGTGAAGTCGCGCACCGCGTCGTAGCGCAGGCTGCGATAGAGCGAGGGCGCCGCGCCATGGCTGGCGATGTTCGACATCAGCAGCGTGTGGCCGTCGGGCGCCGCCTGCGCCACCGCGAGGCTGCCGACGGTCGCCGCGGCGCCGGCCCGGTTCTCGATGATCACCGGCTGGCCGAGCTGCTCCTGCAGCCCCTGGGACAGCAGCCGGGCGACCAGGTCGGTGGTGCCGCCGGGTGCGAAGGGCACCACCAGGCGGATTGGCTGGCTCGGAAATGCCGGTGCGCCTTGCGCATGCGCGGCCAAGGGCAGCGCCAAAGCGGCGCTGCCGACGAGCAGGGCTCGGCGCGGCAGGATCCCGGACATTCTCCTCCCCAGACAGGTGCCTTGCGTATCGCATGGCATGCCGAGAGGGGCAAGCCGCCCCACAGCCTTGTTGCACCGCGGAATTCCGCGGAACGAAGCGGGGCCGGGCGCTGGACAGCCGGGGGCTTGCCGCGATCCTCCGGGTGGATTCAGCGCGCGGGATGCCAGCATGTCGACCAGCAGTTCGGAACGTCTCTCCAACGACCCCGAGACCCGCATCCGCGACGCCGTCGCGGCGATCGAGCCGGGGCTGGTGGCGATCCGCCGCGACATCCACGCGCATCCCGAGCTGGCCTTCGAGGAAGTCCGCACCGCCGGAATCGTCGCGGCCGAACTGGCGCGGCTGGGCATCCCGCACCGCACCGGCGTGGGCCGCACCGGCGTCGTCGGCACCATCGAGGGCGGCCGGCCGGGTCCCACCATTGCCATCCGCGCCGACATGGACGCGCTGCCGATCCATGAGGAAACCGGGCTTGACTTCGCCAGCACCGTCGCCGGGAAGATGCATGCCTGCGGCCATGACATCCACACGACGACGCTGCTCGGCGTCGCCGAAGTGCTGAAGGATCTGGCGCCGCAACTCGCCGGGCGTGTCGTGCTTGTGTTCCAGCCGGCCGAGGAAGCGCTGGGCGGCGCCGCCGCCATGGTCGCCGACGGCGTGCTGGAGGGCGTCGACATGGCGCTCGGCTTCCACAACCAGCCGGACATGCCGGTCGGCCGCTTCGGCTATGTGCGCGGCTCGACGCTCGCCGCCGCCGACCGCTTCGACCTGGTGATCCGCGGCAAGAGCGGCCATGCGGCGCATCCGGAGCTGGCGGTCGATCCCATCGTCGCCGCCGGCGCCTTCATCGCCTCGGCGCAGACCGTGGTGAGCCGGGAGATCGACCCGCTGCTGCCGGCGGTGGTCACCATCGGCATGATCCATGGCGGCAGCGCGCCCAACATCATCCCCGAGACGGTCGAGCTGCGCGGCACGGTGCGCACGCTGCACAAGACCTCGCGCGATGCGGCGGAAGCGGCGCTGCGCCGCTTCGCCGCCGGGCTGGACGCAATGCACCGTACCACCAGCACGCTGACCTATCGCCGCGGCGTGCCGCCGCTGATCAATGCCGACAGCGTGCTGGACCCGGCCGTCGCCGCGGTGGCGCGGCAGCTCGGCGACGTGGTGGCCGAGGGCCGCCCGAGCATGGGCGCCGAGGATTTCGCCGAATTCGCCGAGCGGGTGCCGTCCTTCCAGCTGCGGATCGGCAGCGGCGCGCTCCGGCCGGCACGACCACCTGCACAACGACCGCTACCAGCCGGACGAGCGCTGCATCGGCCTCGGCGTACAGGCGCTGAGCCGGATCGCGCTGGACATCCTGGCGTGACCCACCGGATTGCCGAACTGACGGCGCCCGAGGTGGCCGGGCGGCTCGCTGCCGGTGCCGCCGTGCTGTTTCCCATGGGCAGCCTCGAGACCCATGGCCCGCAGGCGCCGATGGGCGACTTCCTGCTGGCCGAGGCGCTGGCCGACCGCATGGCCGCCGCGGCCGCCGCGGAGGGCACCGATGCGCTGGTGCTGCCGGCCATCCCCTTCGGCGGCGTCGATTACTTTTCATGCGTCCCGGGCGGCATCGTGCTCTCGCCCGCCACCTTGCAGGCCGTGGTCGAGGAGACCTGCGACACCCTGATCCGCACCGGCACGCGGCGCATCCTGATCCTCAACGGCCATGCCGGCTCCATCGCCCCGGTCGATGCCGCGGCGCGCGGGCTGCGGCGGCGGCACGACCTGCTGGTTCCCGCCATGCATCTCTGGCGCATCGCCGGCTCCCTGCATGCCGAGCTCGGCGGCAGCCCTTCCAGCTTCGGCCATGGCGGCGACCCCGTCTGGTCGGTGGCGCTGGCGCTGCGGCCGGACCTCTGCGATCCGGAGGCGGCGCGGGAGAAGGCCCCGGTGCCGCCGATCCTCGGGCTGCCCGTCGCCAATTTCGGCACGCTCCGCGTCGCGGGCGTCGAGATCAACGTACCGATGGAGGTGGAGGAGGTGGCGCCGGGCGGCGTCGCCTGCGCCGACAGCCGTCCCGGCAGTGCCGAGCACGGCGCCCGCATCGTCGCCCGCCTGGTCGAGGCCGGCGCCGCCATGCTGTCCCGAGTTGAAGGCCGTGGCATGAGGATCTGCGTCTACGGCGCCGGCGCGATCGGCGGCCATGTCGCCGCGCGGCTGGCCAAGGGCGGGGCGGAGGTCTCGGTCGTCGCCCGCGGCGCGCATCTGCGGGCGATGCAGGCGGATGGCCTCAGCGTCGCTGCCAAGGACGGCACGCTGCATTGCCGTCCCAGGGCCAGCGACGACCCGGCGGCGCTCGGCGTGCAGGATGCGGTGATCGTCACCACAAAGGCGCCGGCGCTGCCCTCGGTCGCCGCCGGGATCGGCCCGCTGCTGGGGCCGGAGACCGCCGTCGCCTTCGTCATGAACGGCATCCCCTGGTGGTATTTCGACCGTACCCCGCAGGAAGGGCGGCGGCTGCCGGCGCTCGATCCCGGCGATGCGGTGCGCAAGGCCGTCGGCGTCGCGCGCACCCTGGGCGGCGTGGTCTATTCCTCGGCAACGGTGACCCGCCCCGGCCATGTCGAGGCGCTGGCGCCCGATAACCGCGTGATCCTCGGCGAGCTGGACGGCGCCATGACGCCGCGGCTGCGGGCGCTGGCGGGGGCGATCGAGGCCGGCGGCATGGGCGGCCTCGCGGTGCCCGACATCCGCAACGCGGTCTGGGCCAAGCTGCTCGGCAACATGATGAACGGGCCGCTCTGCTCGCTGGCGCGGTCCTCGATGCGGGACACGCTGTCCATCCCGGTGGTGCGCGACGCCGCCATCGCCGCGGCGCGCGAGGTGATGGCGATCGCCGCCGCCTATGGCCACCCCATCACCGGCCAGACGCCCGAGGACCGCATCGCCCGGTCGTCGCAGATCCCGCACCGGCCCTCGATCCTGCAGGACCTCGACATGGGCCGGGCGATGGAGATCGACGCGCTCTTCGCCGTGCCGCTGCAAATGGCGCGGGAAGCGGGCGTGCCCACCCCGGTGCTCGACCTCTCGGTCGCCCTGGTCACCCCGCGCGGCGATCGAGGCCGGGCTGCACTCAAAGCAAGGAAGCGCCGCATGAAGGTCTGCATCGTCGGCGCCGGCGCGATCGGCGGCCATCTCGCCGGGCGGCTGGCCAAGGGGGCGCCGATCTCTCCATCGTCGCGCGCGGCGCCAACCTCGCCGCTATGCAGGCGAATGGCCTGATCGTCCGCGCTCCGGACGGCGAGATCCGGGTGCGGCCGCGCCTGGCCGCCGACCCGGCGGAACTCGGCCCGCAGGATGCCGTGCTGGTCTGCACCAAGGTGCCGGCGCTCGGCAGCGTGGCGCGCGCGATCGGCCCGCTGCTGGGGCCGGAGACGCCGGTGGCCTTCGTCACCAACGGCATCCCCTGGTGGTACTACGCCAGCCATGGCGGCGCCGAGGAGGGGCGGCGGGTGCCGGAGGCCGATCCGGGCGACCTGGTCTGGGACCTGGTCGGCCCGGCCCGCGCCATCGGCGGCGTCATCTATTCCGCCTGCGCCCAGCCGGAGCCGGGCGTCACCCAGGTGGCCAGCGCCAGCAGCAAGCTGATCATCGGCGAGCCGGACAATACCCGCTCCGACCGCGCCCTGGCGCTGGCCGGGCTGTTCAAGGCCGGCGGCCTGCCCTGCAGCGTCTCGGAGAAGATCCGCGTCGAGGTCTGGGCCAAGCTGCTGAACAACCTGCTCAGCGGGCCGATCTGCTCGCTGAACCGCCGGACCATGCGGGACAGCCTGGCCGATCCGGTGGTGCGCGCCGCGGCGACCCAGCTGGTCGAGGAAGGCATCGCCATCGCCGCCGCCATGGGCCAGCCCATCCCCGGCGGCGCGCCGGAGCGGATCGAGATGGCGGCGCAGATCCACCACAAGCCCTCCATCCTGCAGGACCTCGAGGCCGGACGGCCGATGGAGGTCGATGCGCTGTTCCAGGTGCCGCTGCGGCTGGCGCGGGAGAAGGGCGTGCCCGCGCCGATGCTGGCGTTGACGGTGGCGCTGATGGCCCAGGTGGCGGAGGCCGCCGGCCTCTACCAGCCCGCAGAAGGCGCCGGCCCGCTGCGGCCGGCGGCCTGAGCCGATGGTCCCCGTCCTCGACCATCTCGTCTTCGACGTCCGCGACCGGATGGCCGAGGGCGCGGCGCGCATGGCCGCGCTCGGCTTCCAGCTGACGCCGATGGGCAAGCACAGCCTCGGCTCGGCCAACCACCTGGCGGTCTTCCGGGACGACTACCTGGAGCTGCTCGGCACCGACATCCCCGGCGGGGCGCTGCGGCCGGACATCGCCAGCTACCCGGTCGGGCTGAACGGGCTGGTCTTCAAGACGGACGACGCCGTGGCGCTGTCCGCCCGTCTGCTCGGCGCCGGCGTCCCGGCGCTGCCGGCGCAGTCCTTCCACCGGCCGGTGGACCTGCCGGACGGCAGGCGGGACGATGCCCGGTTCCGCACCGTGCGGCTCGACCGCGCCGCCGCCTTCGACGGCCGGGTCTACTGGTGCGAGCACCTGACGCCTGAGCATGTCTGGCGGCCGGAATGGCGAGCGCACCCGAACGGCGCGACCGCGGTCGCCCGCGTGCTGCTCTCGGTGCGCGACCCGGAACGACAGGCGGCGAGCTTCCGCCGGATGTTCGGGGAGGCGGCGGTCACCGCCGCGGCCGATGGACGGGTGCTGCTGCCCTGCGGCCCGGTCGTGGTGGAGGTGGCGCCGCATGCGCTGGTGGCGGCCGAACTGGGCGCTGCCGCCCCCGACCCCGCCGGGCGCGGCGACCACATGGCGCTGGTCGCGCTGCGGGTAGCCGATCTCAGCGGCGACGGCGGCACTGCTGCGGGTCCATGGCGTTGCCGCGGCGCCCCGTCCGGCCGGGCTGCGTGTGGCGGCGGAGCCGGCGCTGAACGCAGTGGTCGACTTCCTCGGCTGAGCGACCGACGCCGCGGCGAGCGGTGTTACCGAGTGAATCTTGTGCGGCCAGGACGCAACGGAACGCATCCGTCCGGCGTCTTTGTCCCGTAGCCCCCGCGGGACCGACCCCGAGGAGGCAGCGCACAGGATGGCTATGGACCGAAACCAGGATCAGGATGTGGCGGATCGGCCCGGCCGGCTCGCCGCGTCGCATGGCACGGCGTTCGGGCGCCGGGCGCCACGCGCCGGCCGCGGCACGCCCTGGCCGCCGGAGGCAACTCGCGAGGCGGTCTTCGACATCGCCGACTTCGAGGCGATCGCCGCCTTCGCCGGGCTGCGGCCGCCTTTGCAGCGGGCCGGCTGAAGCAGGGCCGGGGCGGCCAGGCCAGGCAATCGTGCCACGATGCGCCTGGACCAGCCGGCTAGGGCGGCGGCGGGGCGGGGCGCGGCAGCGCGGTCTGGCCCAGCACCCAGCCTTCCCAGCCGCGCACCCAAGGGTCGTCCGGCAAGAAATCCGGGCGCAGCCCGTCCAGCACCCCGATCAGGCCCAATAGGCCGATGACGCTGTCGAAGCGGTCCTCCCCGGCGGCATCGGCGCCGAAGCCGGCGACGGCCATGGCGGCCAGCGCGGGGTCGGGCCGCACTTCGCGCGCCGCCATCGCCGCCAGCAGCGCCGGTGCCAAGGCTTGACGCGGCGCCTGGGCCCGCTTGCTGCCGGCCAGCGCCAGCCCGCAATGCCGCAGCGCCTCGGCCGGATAGACCTCGGCCAGCACTGCAATGCCGGGCGCCAGCAGGTCGTGCAGCCCCCTCGAAGGGCCAGAGCCGGATCGGCGCCGCCGCCGCCAGGGCCGGGACGATCCAGTCCCGCCAGGCGGTGATCGCCGCCTTGCCGGACTGGTTGGCCCCGAGCGTCCAGAACAGCGGCGCGCCGGCCGGGCGTTCGGCGGTGGCGCGGTCGCACCAGCGGCTGAGGGCGATCGGGCCCGACAGGCCGAGCGCCGCCGCATGCGCCGCCCGGGTCATCCCGGCGATGCCGCGGGCTGGGTAGAAGGGGCGGGCAGGGGAGACGGTCTCGAGCCCGGGGCTGACCGTGAAGAAGTCGGGCGTCCCGGCCAGGCCGCGCAGGAAGGCGGCGAAGCCCGGCTCCGGCCGCCCCGCGGCGAATTCCCGCGGCACACCGAGCGGCAGGTCCAGCCCGAGCGCCACCGGCAGGCCCGGCGCCAGCAGCCGCGGCAGCAGCGCGGTGAGGTCGCCGACCGGCGCCGGCGCGACGGCCCGCCATTGCCCATTCCTGCGCCGGGCCCAGGTGATCCAGCGCTTGCGGGGATCGATGCTCCAATCCGCATGCGCGGCGATCATGTCATCCGGAGCGGCAGCGGGCCGTGCCATGCTGAGTGCGGCGGAAGAGGAGAGCGTCATGACGGTGATGGCAGAGCCTGTGGTCCCGGCCACGGCCAGCGTGGCGTCCCGGGCCTATACCAGCCCGGCCAAGTGGTTCCACTGGATCACGGCGGCGCTGGTCGGCATCGCCCTGCCGGGCGGCCTGCTCATCCAGTACTTCACCGCCCCGGACGAGGCTATCCTGAAGCCGGATGACGCCGCGGCGCAGGCCTATCTGGCGGCGGCCAATGCCATCAAGTACGGCGCCTATGCCATTCATGAATCGGCGGGGCTGACGATCCTGCTGGTGATGACGCTGCGGCTGGCCTGGCGGCTCACCCATCGTCCCGCGCCCTTGCCCGCCCATGTCCCGCCGGTGCTGCGGAAGGCCGCGGCGGCGGTGCATCACACCCTGTATGCGCTGCTGGTCCTGCAGCCCATCCTCGGCTTCCTCGCCACCAATGCCTGGGGTTTCCCGATGCAGGGGGCAACCGCCTATCTCGGCTTCATCGACCTGCCGAAATTCATGGAGCCGAATACCGACCTCGCCGGGGTGCTGCAGACCCTCCATACGATCGGCGGCTGGTCGATCCTGGTGCTGCTCGTGCTGCATGTCGGCGGCGCGATCTACCACCAGGCCATCCGCCGCGACGGCACGCTGCTGCGGATGGTCTGATTTCGGATGGGCAACCGGCGATCACCTGCTGCGTTCCGGCAACGGGTCCGTCAGAGCGGCTTCTGCGCCTTCTCCAGCATGCGGGCGAAGAAGCCCGGCTTCTTGGGCGCGGCCTCGGCTTTTGCCGTTTTTTCAGCCTGGGCGCGCTCTGCGGCGGCGTCTTTCTCCTTGTTGGCGAGCCACTTCTCCAGGCTCATGCCCGCCTTGGCGGCCCTTTTCGCCTCATAGGCGCGTTGGGCCTCGGTCATCTTGCGTTGATCCATGGGAACCTCTTCGACTCCGGAGATGTGGCGGAGGCCGCACGCCGGGGCAAGCGGTGAGGGCTTGAACGGGGGCGCGGATCGGGCCCCTATGCGCCGCATGGAAGCACGGGTGAAGGCGGGGATCTGGGTCTCGATGGCGCTGCGGCTGGCGGATATTGCCGGGCGGAGCGGCGCGGTGCTGCGCAAGGGGGACCCCGATCCGGGCGGAATCCTTTGCATCCTGCGGGGTAGGGAGGGACTCGTCGTCCTCAGCCAGGTGCGCGACTCGGAAGGCCGGCCGGCTTGGCTGCGCGGCACCGGTCCGGCGCCGGTCGACGAGATCGACCACCGATGCCTATGTCGCGCGGCAGGTGAAACGCGACCCTGATCTATGGGTTGTCGAGTTCGACGCACCGGATCTGAAGCCGCCATTCGAAGGCAAGTTGCTCTGAATCCGGTACGGGACCGTTCATCGCAATATTGTGTTGACGGTTCAACGCGTCCGTGAGGTGCGTTTTCTCACCCGATGGTTTCAATCACTTCTGACGGGTTGAGCATCGCGCAGGTTTGCAATGTCACCGACCCTGTAACCTATCACGTGTCGGAGGTCCGCATGGCCACTCCCCGCCCTATCCTGATCGTGGAGGATGATGCCGCGCTCCGGGCAACCCTCGCCGAGCAGATCGCCATGGAAGGCGACTTCACCGCCGACGAGGCCGAGAGCGCCGCGGAGGCCACCGCCAAGCTCGCCGACGGCGATGTCCGCTACGATGCCATCCTGCTCGACATCGGCCTGCCGGACGGCGACGGCCGCGACCTCTGCGCCAAGCTGCGGCGCGACGGCAAGAAGATGCCGGTCATCATGCTGACCGGCGCGGATGCCGAACAGGATGTCGTGCGCGGCCTGGATGCCGGGGCCAACGACTACATCGCCAAGCCCTTCCGGCTGCCCGAGCTGCTGGCCCGGGTCCGCGCCCAGCTGCGGGTCTTCGACAATTCGGAAGACGCCGTCTTCACCATCGGGCCCTACCTGTTCCGTCCCAGTGCCAAGCTGCTGCTGGAGCCGGCGCGCAACCGCAAGGTACGGCTGACCGACAAGGAAAGCTCGATCCTGAAATTCCTCTACCGGGCCGGCGGCAAGCCGGTGCCGCGGCAGATCCTGCTGAACGAGGTCTGGGGCTACAACAGCGCGGTCACGACGCATACGCTCGAGACCCACATCTACCGCCTGCGGCAGAAGATCGAGCCCGACCCGACCCATGCCCGCCTGCTGCTGACCGAGGGCGGCGGCTACAAGCTGGACCCGGTCGCCCAGGCGTAGTAGCCCGGACGCAGCATCGAAGGGGCCGCGGCGGAGACGCCGCGGCCCTTCTTGATTCAACGGTCGGTCAGCCGCAGCTCGATCCGACGGTTGCGGGCATAGGCTTCCGGCGTCTCGGCGGGGTCCAGCGGCTGGTTGTCGCCGAAGGCGGTCGCCGCCACCCGGTTGGGCGGCAGGCCTTCCTGCATCAGCAGCTGCGCCACCGCGATGGCGCGCGCCGCCGAAAGCTCCCAATTCGTCGCATAGCGCCCGCCGCCGCGGATCGGCAGGCGGTCGGCATGACCATCCACCCGCAGCAGCCAGTTCACGTCGGCCGGGATCTTCTGCGCGATCTCCTGCAACACGCGGGCGATCTCGCGGATCTGCTGCTGCCCGGCCGCGGAGAGGTCGGCGCTGGCGGGCGGAAACAGCACCTCCGACTGGAAGACGAAGCGGTCGCCGACGATCCGCACATCCGCGCGGTCGCCCAGCACGTCGCGCAGCCGGCCGAAGAAGTCGCTGCGGTAGCGCTGCAGCTCCTCGACCCGCGCCGCCAGCGCGGCGTTCAGCCGGGTGCCGAGCGAGAGGATCTGCGCGTCCTTGTCGCGGCCACCCGCTTCGGCGGCATCGAGCGCGGCGGCGAGCCGGCCGAGCTGGCCGCGCAGCTCCTCGATCTGCCGGGTCAGCAGGGCGACCTGGGCGCGGGCGCTCTCGGCGAGGCGCCCCTGCTCCGCGGCGGCGCGCTCGGCCGCCTGGCGGCGCTCGGCCTCGGTGCCGGTGGCGGCCTCGGCGGTGGTCCGGGCACGGTCCGCATCGGCGGCGCGCTTCAGCGCCTCCTGCGCCTGGCGCTCCAGCTGGTCGCGCAGCGCGGTCAGGCTGCGGACCTGGTCGCCGAGCCGGGCGAGGTCGGATAGGCGCGCCTCCAGCGTCGTCTTGCCGACCGTCACCTGGCGGTCGAGCGCGGCCATCTCGGTGCGCATGGCGGCGAGCTGCCGCTGCGCCTCGGCCAGTTGCGCCTGGCTGTCCTGCACCTGCCGCTGCAGCGCGGCCAGCTCGCGCCGCGCCGTCTCGGTCGCGCCGCGGCTGTCTGCCAGCTGCTTGTCGAGCTCAGCGACCCGTGCCTCGCTCCGCTGCCGCGCCGCCTGCTCGGCGGCGAGCGACCGGCCGGTATCGGTCAGCCGGCGGATGGTCTGGGCGGCATCGCCACCGACGCTCTCGGCCCGGCGCAGCGCCTCGGCCAGTTGTTGTTCGAGCGAGGCCAGCCGCTCCGCGCCGCCGCGCCCGGCGAGCTCCAGGTCGGCGAGGCGGGCGCTCAGCCGGTCCCGCTCGGCCTGGGCCGCGTCGCGCTCGCCGCCGAGACGGTCGCGCGCCTCGCGTGCCTCGCGCAGCTGGCCGGTCAGCAGGTCGCGGGCGGAGGCGGCGGCGCGCAGCTCCTCGGTCGTGCGGGCGAGCGAGCTGCGCAGCTCGGTCGCCTGGCCGCGCTCCAGCGCCAGCAGCTCGGCCAGCTCCGCCACCTGGGCATTCAGCCGGTCGAGCGCCCGGTCGCGCGAGGAGAGGGCGACGCTCAGGAAACCCTGGGCCAGGACGAAGACCAGCAGGACGAAGATGATGACCATGAGCAGCGTGGACAGCGCGTCCACATAGCCCGGCCAGGCATCGAGCCCGCCGCCGCCCCGGTTGCGCCGGTTGCCGCCTAGCGCCATGCGGCGGGCCGCCTCACCGCGGCTGCTCCTCGGCCAGCGCGGCGATGGTGCGGGCGACCAGCTTGATCTCGCTGCGCAGCTCGGCGGTCGACTGGGCGCGGCCGGTGGTCATCTCCTCCAGCATGCGGGAGAGGTAGATCTCGGTGTTGCGGAGATGGCCGCGCACCACCTCGTCCGCCGCCGGCCCGGCCTGGACCTCGGCCAGCCGCTGCAGCACCGGGCCGAGCGCGGCCTGCTGCTCGGCCACCCGCAGCATCAGCTGCTGGCTGGCGCGCATCTGGTCGGTCAGGGTCGAGAGCCGCTCGGTCAGCGTCATCATCGCCTGGGCGTTCTGGGTGCGGCCTTCCTCGCCGCGCGCCAGGATGCGCTGCAGCCCTTCGAGGTTCTCCGCGGTCTGCTCCAGCAGGGCCTGGACATAGGCCGGGACGCTGCCGCCCTCGCCGCCCGTGTCGCCGAGCACGCCGGAGGAGAGCCGGGTGATGCCGGCCAGCCATTCCTCCAGCTCGTTGTAGAAGCGGGTCTGCGCCTGGCCGGCGGTGAGATCGAGGAAGCCGAGCACGAGGGCGCCGGCGAGGCCGAGCATGGACGACGAGAAGGCCGTGCCCATGCCCTTCAGCGGCTGCGCCAGGCCCGACTTCAGCTGGTTGAACAGCTGGTTCAGGTCGCCCGAGCCGACCGACATGCCGCCGATCACGTCGGAGACCGAGGAGATGGTCAGCAGCAGGCTCCAGAAGGTGCCGAGCAGCCCGAGGAAGATCAGCAGCCCGGTCATGTAGCGCGACAGCTCGCGCGATTCGTCGAGGCGGGAGCCGATGCCGTCCAGCACGCTGCGCATCGCCCCCGCCGAGAGGCTGAGCCGGTCCGACCGCCGCGCCTGGAACATGCTGGCCATCGGCCCGAGCAGCCTCGGCGCCGGCTGGGCCGGGGCGCCGTGCTTCGGGCTGCGGAAATGCTCGAGCCAGTCGACCTCCGGCCGCAGGGTCAGCACCTGCCGCAGGTTCCAGGCCACGCCGACCAGCAGCACGCCGAGGATCAGGCTGTTCAGCACCAGGTTGGTGGCGAAGGCACTGGCCAGCTGCGGCGAGAGCAGGGCGGCGACCAGCGCCACCACGGCGAGGAAGCCGAGCATGCGCCAGAGGAAGCGAAGCGGCGGGGTCATCGGCCCGGATTCATCGAAGCGGTGCTCCTGGGTTCGGTCACCGGGGGCGGGCCGGGAGCCCGGCGGCTGGACGTCGACGGCATCCGCCGCCTCCTCGGTCCGGCCCATCGGGCGGATGTCGATGCGGGTGGCGGGCAGGCCGCCGGCCACCAGCGCTTCCTTCACCGCCAGGCCGCGGGCCGGGCTGGACCGCCGGGCGGTCGAGACATCGGCCGGGCCGCTGGCCTGGGCCAGCAGCACGACGCGGCCCTCGGGCCCGGCGGCGAGGCGGCGGCCGAGCTCGGCCAGGGCGCGCATCGGCGGCACGCGGCGGGACGTCACGGCCCTCGGCGAAGCGGAGCCGCCAGGCGCCGCCGGGCAGCGCCTCCATCCCCGGCGGCAGGGTGAAGGGGCGGGCGTCGGGCGCGGCCGGCGCGGGCCGGGCCAGGCCGGGCGGGGCGGCGAGGTTGGCAGGGTCGGGCGGCGCCGGCGCCGGATCGGCCGGGAGCGCCTCGGCGGAAGGGACCGGCTGGGCGGCCGCGGGCGCGACGGCGAGGAGCGCCCCGGCCAGCAGGGCCATCCGGACTGGCAAGACGCGCATCACGCTGGACAAGGCCCCCGTTCCTGGCGCCGGCAGGCAGGACAGGAGTCGGCCTGACCCTGTCAGACCAATCCCGGTCCGGCTTTGCGTAAGCCGGCGATTCACGTCCTGAGTGTTTCCACCCAGGACGGTCACAGGCTAGGCGATATGGCCGGCGCTGGAAACTCAACCCGCGGCGGGCGGGCTCGCGGCGTCCGCGGCGCGGCCGCGGGCGGCCGTGGCGGCGGCGATGCCTTCCTGCACCACCTCGCGCAGCTTGCCGTGCAGCGCCTGGTTGCCGGCCACGATGTTGCCCTCGGGGTAGGGGTCGCCGCCCTCGGGGTCGGTGGCGAAGCCGCCGGCCTCACGGACCATGATGAGCCCGGCCGCCATGTCCCACTTCTTGATGCCGAGCTCCCAATAGCCGTCGTAGCGGCCGGCGGCGGTCCAGGCGAGGTCGAGCGCGGCCGAGCCGAAGCGGCGGACGCCGGCCACCTGCGGCATGATGCGGCCGAGGATCTGGCTGGATTCCGCCTTCCGCGGCACGCCGGCGAAGGGGATGCCGGTGGCGAAGAGTGCGTGGTTCATCTCCCGCCGGCCGGAGACGCGGAGCCGCTTGTCGTTGAGGAAGGCGCCGACGCCCTTCTCCGCCCAGAACAGCTCGTCCGAGGCCGGGTTGTAGATGACGCCGGCGACGATCTCGGTCCTGTCCGCCTCGATCCGCCGCTCGATCCCGACCGAGACGCACCAGTGCGGGATGCCGTGCAGGAAGTTGCTGGTGCCGTCGAGCGGATCGACCACCCAGCGCCATTCCCAGTCGTCGCCGCCGTGGCTGCCGCTTTCCTCCATCAGGAAGGCGAAGCCGGGGCGGGCTCGGGTGAGCTCGGTGCGCAGCGTCTCCTCGGCGCGGATGTCGGCGGCGGAGACGAAGTCGCCTGGGCCCTTGGCCGAGACCTGGAGCTGCTCGACCTCGGCGAAGTCGCGGAGCAGGCGGCGGCCGGCCTTCTGGACGGCGCCGACGACGACGTTGAGGGCGGGCGAGAGGCGCGGGGAGGAGGCCATGGCGGCGGGGGTTCCTGGAGGTCGGCGGAAGGCGGCGGGCCAGGCATGGGGCGGGGCCAGCCCCACCCGGGATCCCCGCCGGCGGCGGGGCGGCGACCCACCCCCGGGCGGGGGACGGGATCGCGGCCCCCAAAGGGGCCGCGGAGGCCTCAGCCCTTGGCGCGTTCCACGTAGGAGGCGTCCTCGGTCTTCACCACGATCTTGTCGCCCTGGGTGACGAAGGGCGGGACCATGGTCTTGACGCCGTTCGAGAGCACGGCCGGCTTGTAGGAGGAGGAGGCGGTCTGCCCCTTCACCACCGGATCGGCCTCGACGACTTCCAGCGTGACCTGCTCGGGCAGGGTCATCGCCACCGGCTCGCCCTCGATCATGCGGACCTGGACGGTCATGTTCTCGACCAGGAAGGGCAGGCGGTCGCCGAGGATGTCCTTCGGCACCGTGGTCTGCTCATAGGTCTCGGGGTGCATCAGGATGATGTTGTCGCCCTCGGCATAGGAGAAGGTGAACTCCTCGTCCGAGGTCTCCAGCCGCTCGACCACGTCGGCCGTGCGCCAGCGCTGGTCCTTCTTCGACCCGGTCTTGATGTTGCGCATGTCCACCTGGATGATGGCATTGCCCTTGCCAGGGATCATGATGTTCTGGCGGATGATGGTGTAGCGCTGGCCTTCAGATTCTGATGACCATGCCGGCACGCATCTGGTTGGCCTGCATCTTTGCCATGGGTGGGCTGCCTGTCCGGGTGGAGTGAATGAGCGGGCGCAGGCCGCGCCGGTGGGGCGGGCCTGGGCGAGGGGGCGGTTTTAGGCGGCTTCGGTGCCCGGCGCAACGCCGGCCATGCGGGCGCCGCCCTGCTGCCCGCAGCGGCCGGGTTCCGGTCACGACCTGGGGAGGTGATCCGGCTGCCCCCGCACCGAGCTGGCTGCATCGCCGCACCGGCGCGAATGCGGCCGTGGTGGACCCTTGCCGTAGCGGCAACGACCCGTCGCACCACCATTCCCCTGCCCGCCGATGGCCGATTTGCGAGCCGCGTCGCCAGGATACTTCGTACGGTTTTCGGAATGAACATTGATCGAAATAGTCATGCTGCACCGCCACACGTGCTGCGAGAAATTCCGTCCACAGCACAAGTGAAACCACACAGCCCCACTCCCCGAACAGATCGGGCTGGGGTAACTTCCCCGCCCAGGGCGCACCCCCCGCGCCCCGCAACCGCTGGACCATAAAGCGAGCGACTGGGATGGAACCGATCACCCGCCTGCCGGGCATCCGCCCGTTGGCCCTGCCACGCCTGCCCGCCGACTTCTTCGCTCCCCCCGCGACCCGGCGGCCCCCCAGCCGCTCGGCCTCGAATGGCCGCGCCGCGGCGCCGCCTTCCGCCTCACCGGCTGCCCGAAGCTGCAGGCCGCCTTCCGCGTCGCGCTCGCCGAGTACGAGGCGGCCGAGGCCGCCGCCGCCCTGGCCCGCTGCTCGGGCGACCTGCGCGGCTTCTTCGCCGCGACGACCGAGACGCATCGCGGCTTCGCCGCGCTCGAGGCCTTCGGCCTGCCGGGGGCCGATCTCGCCCGGCTGCAGGCCCTGGCCCGCCGCCGGGCGCGGGAAGCCGCCCGCCGCGAGCGTCAGCCCGAAGCCGCCTGAGCGCTTGAGGTTTTCCGCTCGTTCATGATACGTTCCGGCATCCGGCAAGGAGGCCGGCCATGCAGCACGCGCCCGGGCCATCCCGCGACTGCCGCCGTGAATCGCCC
Source organism: Dankookia sp. P2 (assembly GCF_050632255.1). Classification (NCBI taxonomy): domain Bacteria; kingdom Pseudomonadati; phylum Pseudomonadota; class Alphaproteobacteria; order Acetobacterales; family Roseomonadaceae; genus Dankookia; species Dankookia sp. P2. The sequence continues at coordinate 5,613,800 of NZ_CP192581.1, forward strand.
CGGGCCTTCGCCCACGCCCCGCCTTTGTCCGAAAGCGCGGTTTCCGCGCCCCCGGCTCAAGGTGTCCAGAGGCCTTTCGGCCTTTGGCGGGGTGGCCTGGAGGGGCAGCGCCCTTCCAGTCCCGCGTCCGGCTTTGTCCGAAAGCCGGATTTCCGGCCCGGCCTATTCCCGCTCGTAGATCAGCCGCGCCCGCAGCGTCCCCGGCAGCGCCCGCAGCTCGGCCAGGATCGCCTCCGCCGCATCCCGCGCCTCGACGCTCTCGACCACCACGTAACCGAGGTCGCCGAAGGTCTGGTAGTACTGCGCCGCGATGTTCAGGCCACGCTTGCCAAAGGACTCGTTGATCCGCGACAGCACGCCGGGCGCGTCGCGGTGGACATGGGTCCAGCGCGCCCCGGTCGGCCGCGCCGGCAGCTGCACCTGGGGAAGTTCACCGCGCCCATGGTGGCGCCGGTGTCGCTGTACTCGATCAGCTTGCGGGCGACTTCCTGGCCGATGCGGGACTGCGCTTCCTGCGTGCTGCCGCCGATATGCGGGGTCAGGATGACGTTGGGCAGGCCCTGGACCGGGCTGGTGAAGCGTTCGCCGTTTCTCGCCGGCTCCTCGGGGAAGACATCCGCCGCGAAGCCCAGCAGGTGGCGGGACCGCAGCGCATCGGCCACGGCGTCGAGGTCCACCAGCGTGCCGCGGGCGTTGTTGATCAGGATGCTGCCCGGCTTCATCGCGGCGATCTCGGCCCGGCCGATCATGCCGATGGTCTCCGGCGTCTCCGGTACGTGCAGCGTCACGATGTCGGCCTCGGCCAGCAGCTCGGCAAGCGACGAGCAGGGCCGGGCATTGCCGTGCGGCAGCTTCGTCGTGTGGTCCCAGTAGATGACCCGCATGCCGAAGGCCTCGGCAAGGACGCTCAGCTGGCTGCCGATATTGCCGTAGCCCACAAGCCCGAGGGTGCGGCCGCGCACCTCGTAGCTGCCCTCGGCCGACTTGTCCCAGCCGCCGACATGGGCGGAGCGCGAGCGGTCGGGGATGCCGCGCAGCAGCATCACCACCTCGCCCATCACCAATTCGGCCACCGAGCGGGTATTGGAGAAGGGAGCGTTGAAGACCGGGATGCCGCGGGTGCGGGTGGTGTCGAGGTCGACCTGGTTGGTGCCGATGCAGAAGCACCCCACGGTGATCAGCCGGTCGGCGGCCGCCAGCGCCTCCCCCGCAGCTGGGTGCGGGAGCGGATGCCGAGCATGTGGACGCCGGCAAGCGCCTCGGCCAGGGCCGGGCCGTCCAGCGCCTTGGCCATCCGGGTGACGTTCTGGTAGCCGGCGCCGGCCAGCAGCTCGACGGCGCTGTCGGAGATCCCCTCCAGCAGCAGGACCTTGATGCGGTCCTTGGGGAGGGAGATGCGGTCGGACATGGGCGGCTCCGGAGGTGCGGCGGGGGCCGCGAGGCCGGCTGTCTAGGCCGGATCGACCGCTGGCGGAAGCGTGACGGCGGGAAGGCCGCCTTGCGCGCCGCGCGGGGGCAGGTCGCGGGTGCGGTAGCGGGCGACCTCCTGGCCGGCCGGGACCTTCTGGAAGACCAGGAAGTAGCTGTGGTTCTTCCGGGCGTGGACCTGGCGCAGCAGCCGGGCGACGCCGGGCCGGCCGCTGCGGACCAGGACGAAGAGGTCGCGGGCATAGAAGCCGAGCGCGGCGAGGCCCATGACGATCTGCACATGGGTCAGCTCCTGCCGGTTGGCGCTGACCTCGTCCTGGCACTTGACGATGAGGATGCCGTGGTCGCGCAGCACCCGCCGCGCCTCCCGCCCGGCATCGAGGTAGAGGTCGAGCACGGCCTGGTGCCAGCGGCCGCCGCCGGGCGCGGCATGCGCGCCGCCCGCGGCGTAGAACTCGCGCAGCGCGACATGGCTGCCGAGCCCGCCGCGGGTATCGGCCTTCGGCCGCAGCAGGCCTTCCATGTAGGGCGGGTCGAGCACCAGGGCGTCGATCGCCCCGGCCGCATAGGGCAGGGCGCGGCAATCGGTGCCGGTGGCGAGGTCGGAGGGCAGCACCGTGTAGCGGCCTGGCGTCACCTCCCGCCAGAAGACGCCCTGGCCGAAGGTGACGTCGGCGATGATGGCGCCGTCCGGCACGTGCAGCGCCAGGATCTGCGGGAACAGCGCCGGATTGCCGCCGGCATGGGCCGAGAGCACGACATCGGCGGTGGCGGTGCCGCCCTGCACGCGCTTCTTCCGCGCAGCGGCGGGGGCCAATCCGTCCTCGGCGGCGCTCACGCGGCGGCAGGCTCCCGCAGCGCGCGGATCTCGGCCTCGAGCGCCGCCGGGTCGGGGGCGGCGAGCCAGCGCGCCTGCTCGCCCACCGCATGGGCGAGGCGGCGCTTGTATTCGGCGCGGGGGATCTCGTGCGCGCCGAACTGGGCCAGGTGCTCGGTCAGGAACTGGCTGTCGAGCAGGGTGAAGCCGCCGAGCCGGAGCCGGGCGACGAGGTGCACCAGGGCGAGCTTCGAGGCGTCGCGGGCGCGGCTGAACATGCTTTCGCCGAAGAAGGCGCCGCCGAGGACGACGCCGTACAGCCCGCCGACCAGCGCCTGGCCGTCCCAGACCTCGATCGAATGGGCATGGCCCTGGCGGTGCAGCGAGAGGAAGAGGAGCTCGATCTCCGGGTTGATCCAGGTGTCCTCGCGGCCCGGCGCGGGGCGGCGCAGCCGGCGATGGCGCCGGCGAAGTCGGCATCGGCGGTGACCCGGTAGTGGCTGCGCAGCACGGTGCGGAGCAGGCGCTTCGGCAGATGGAAGCCGGCATCGAGCGGAAGGATCCCGCGCCGCTCCGGGTCCAGCCAGTAGAGCCGGTCGCCGCGCCGGCTCTCGGCCATGGGGAAGAGGCCGGCGCGATAGGCGCGCAGCATGAGGTCGGGGGTGATGTCGATCTGCCGGCGGCTCATGCCGCAGGGCCCGCCCCGCCGCGGGACATCCGCCGCCCCGTCCCACCCGCGAGGGGGCGCGCGTTCAGCACGAGGCGACGGGAGGCGGGATCGGCATCGCCCGACTATATCGAGCGGCAGCCGCTGACGCCACGTCCCTGGGGGCCGCGCGGCGTCACCCGGCGGCGAGCCGCCATCCCGGGCCGCCGCGCCCGCGCCGCCGGCCCGGGCTCAGCCGCCCGCTGCCGCCTGCCGGCCCGCCACGAAGCGTTCCAGCCAATGGATGGTATAGTTCCCGGACTGGGATCCGGGTCCTCCATGATGGCACGGTGCAGCGGCAGCGTGGTCTGGATGCCGTCCACCACCATCTCGGCGAGCGATCGCCTGAGACGGGCGATCGCCTCGGCCCGGGTCGCGCCATGCACCACCAGCTTGGCCACCAGGCTGTCGTAGTGCGGCGGCACCGCGTAGCCCGAATAGAGCGCGCTATCGACCCGCACGCCGAGCCCGCCGGGCGCGTGGTAGGTGTGCACCCGCCCCGGGGAGGGGGCGAAGGTCTCCGGGTCCTCGGCGGTGATGCGGCACTCGATCGCATGGCCGTGGAAGCGGATCTCGGACTGGTCGTAGCCCAGCGTCTCGCCGGCGGCGACGCGGAGCTGCTCCTTCACCAAGTCGATGCCGCAGACCATCTCGGTCACCGGATGCTCGACCTGCAGCCGGGTGTTCATCTCGATGAAGGCGAACTGGTTGTCCTGCCAGAGGAATTCCAGCGTGCCGGCATTGCGGTAGCCGAGCTCGCGCAGCGCCCGCGTCACCTGCGCGCCGAGCGCGTCGCGGTCGGCGGCGGTCAGCACCGGCGAGCCCGCCTCCTCCACCAGCTTCTGGTGGCGGCGCTGCAGGGAGCAGTCGCGCTCGCCGAAATGGACGACATTGCCGTGGCTGTCGGCCATCACCTGCAATTCGATGTGGCGGGGACGGTCGAGATACTTCTCGAGGTAGACCTCGTCATTGCCGAAGGCGGCCTTGGCCTCCGTGCGGGCGACGCGCCAGGCTTCCTCGAGCTCGTCCTCGGAATGTGCCACCTTCATGCCGCGCCCGCCGCCGCCGGCGGCGGCCTTGATCAGCACGGGGTACTTCACCTCGGCCGCCACCGCGCGGGCCTCCTCGACCGAGGCGAGCGCGCCGAGGCTGCCGGGGACGAGGGGCACGCCGAGCCGGCGCATCGCGTCCTTGGCGGCGATCTTGTCGCCCATCATGCGGATATGCTCGGGGCGCGGGCCGATGAAGGCGAGGCCGTGCGCCTCCACCATCTCGGCGAAATTGGCGTTCTCCGAGAGGAAGCCGTAGCCCGGATGGACCGCGTCGGCGCCGGTGATGGCGGCGGCCGAGAGGATGGCGGCGACGTTCAGGTAGCTGTCGCGGGCCGCGGGCGGGCCGATGCAGACGCTCTCGTCGGCCAGCCGGACGTGCATCGCCGCGGTGTCGGCGGTGGAATGCACGGCGACGGTGCGGATGCCCATTTCCTGGCAGGCACGATGAATCCGCAGCGCGATCTCGCCGCGGTTGGCGATCAGGACCTTCCCTATGCGCACGCGCGCCTACTCCACGATCATCAGCGGCTCGCCGTATTCGACGGGCGTGCCGGGCTCGATCAGGATGCGGGTCACGGTGCCGGCCTTCGGCGCCTTGATCTGGTTGAAGGTCTTCATCGCCTCGATCAGCAGCAGGGTCTGGCCCTGCGCGACCTTGGAGCCGAGGGTGACGAAGGGAGGCTGCCCCGGCTCGGGCGCCAGATAGGCGACGCCCACCATGGGGGAGGCGACCAGGCCCGGATGCCGCGCGAGGTCGAGGCTCTCCTCCGCCGCGAGCTGCGCCGCGGTCTGCGCGACGACGACGGGCGCCGCGGCGGCCTGCGGCGCGGCCGGGGCCTGCTGCATCGGCCCGGGCCAAGCCACCTGCACCGGGGCGGCGGCGGCCGGCATCTTGCGAGCCACGCGGATCCGGCTGTCCTTCTCGACCAGCTCGATCTCGGTGAGGTCGGTGTCCTTCAGGATCTGGGCGAGCGCCCGGATCGCCGCCGGGTCGAACTGGATGCCATTGCTCATGCGTCTTCGTCCGGGTCGAGCGGATCGACCAGCCCCGCCATGGCCTGCAGCGCGAGGGCATAGCCCTGCACGCCGAGGCCGGCGATGACGCCGGTGGCCGCCTTCGACACAAAGCTGTGGTGCCGGGATTCCTCCCGGCGATGGATGTTCGTGATGTGCACCTCGATCACCGGCAGCCCGACCGCCAGCAGCGCGTCGAGCAGGGCGATCGAGGTGGTGGTGTAGCCGGCCGGATTGATGATGATCCCGGCCGAGCGCCCGCGGCATTCCTGCACCCAGGTCACCAGCTCGCCCTCGCCGTTGGTCTGGCGGAAATCGATCGCCAGGCCCAGTCCCTCGGCGGTTTCGGCGCACAGCGCCTCAACGTCGTCGAGCGTCGCATGGCCGTACTTCTCCGGCTCACGCGTGCCGAGCATGTTGAGGTTCGGGCCATTCAGGACGGTGATCAGCGGCGGAGTCACGGCAGGGTGTCCTGTCGGGTGGGGGTGGGCTAGCACGGGGGTTTTCGTGCCGCAAGCGGTGGGATGCAGGGCTGCGTCGCGGTCGCCCCTGGGGTGCCTTGCCCCGGACCGCCGGCTTCGCCATGTTCCGCCGCATGGGGGCGACGATATCCATCACGGTGAACGGCGAGGCGCGGGAGATCCCCCACCCCGCCACGGTGGCCGACCTGCTGGCGCGCATCGGACTCGACCTGCGCAAGGTGGCGGTCGAGCGCAACCTGGAGATCGTCCCCCGCTCCACCTACGCCGCGACGGCGCTCAGCGCCGGCGACCAGCTGGAGATCGTCCACTTCATCGGCGGAGGCTGAGCCATGGACACCATTCCGACCCCGCTGGCAGCCGTCGACGAGGATTCCTGGGAGGTGGCCGGCCTTCGCTTTCGCTCCCGCCTGATCGTCGGCACCGGCCGCTACAAGGACCTCGAGGAGACCGGCCGCGCGATCGACGCCTCCGGCGCCGAGATCGTCACCGTCGCGGTGCGGCGGGTGAATCTCGGCGACCCCTCGGCGCCGATGCTGCAGGATTTCGTCGATCCCAAGCGCTACACCTACCTGCCGAACACCGCCGGCTGCTTCACCGCGCAGGATGCGGTCCGCACCCTGCGCCTGGCGCGCGAGGCGGGGGTGGAACCTGGTGAAGCTCGAGGTGCTCGGCCCGCCGCCCTTCCTCTACCCCGACATGCGAGCGACCTTCGAGGCGCTGGAGGCGCTGCTGAAGGACGGCTTCCAGGTCATGGTCTATTGCTCGGACGACCCGATCGCCGCCAAGCGGCTGGAAGAGATGGGCGCGGTCGCGGTGATGCCGCTGGGCGCGCCGATCGGCTCGGGGCTCGGCATCCAGAACCCGGTGATGATCCGGGCCATCATCGAGAACGCGAAGGTGCCGGTGCTGGTCGATGCCGGGGTGGGCACCGCCTCCGACGCGGCGCTGGCGATGGAGCTCGGCTGCGACGCGGTGCTGATGAACAGCGCCATCGCCCATGCCAAGGACCCGGTGCGGATGGCCCGGGCCATGAAGGCGGCGGTCGAGGCCGGGCGGCACGCCTTCCTCGCCGGGCGGATGCCACGGCAATACGCCGCCGACCCCTCGAGCCCGCTGACCAAGGGCATCCTCGGCCGGAACTGAGCGCTTTCCGGCTGGTCGGCCGGGCGCGGCGCCCTACTCTCTCCACATGGGGTGAAGGGGAGGGCGCCGGCCCATGCGATCGAAGCCTTGGCTCACCGGCGCGCTGCTGGCCGCCAGCCTGTTCGCCATTCCCGCCATGGCCGACCCGGCGCCGCTCGCGGCCCAGGGCTGCCTCGGCTGCCATGGCCCGCGGGGCGAGGGATCGGCGCCGGCGCGCGGCTGGCCGGGCGGGAGGCGGCGGAACTCGATGGCCTGCTGCGCGCCTACCGTACCGACCAGCGCCAGGGCACCATCATGAACCGCATCGCACGCGGCTATACGGAAGCCGAGCTGGCGGCGGCTGCCGCCTATTTCGCGGCGGTCCGCTGATGCCGCGCCTGACCCGCCGCGCCGCGCTCGGGCTGCTGGCCGCCCCCGCCGTCTCCGTTGCCCAGGGGGCGGCGCGGCTGCTGGTGGTGGGGGGCGGCTTCGGCGGCGCCTCCGCCGCCCGCTTCGCCCGGACCAGCTACCCCGAGCTGGCCGTCACGCTGGTCGAGCCGATGGCCCGCTTCGTCACCTGCCCCTATGGCAACCTGGTCCTGGGTGGCACCCGGCAGATCGGCGACATCACCCATTCCTATGACGGGCTGCGCGCCGCCGGGATCCGGCTGGTGCAGGACCGCACCGCCGGGATCGACGCCGCGGCGCGCTCCGTCCGGCTGCAGGGCGGCGAGACCCTGGCCTATGACAAGCTGATCCTCTCGCCCGGCATCGCCCTTCGCTGGGGCGCGCTGCCGGGCTATGACGAGGCCGCGGCCGAGGTCTTCCCGCATGCCTGGATGGGCGGGGACGGCAGCCAGATCCGGCTGCTGCGGCGGCAGCTGGAGGCGATGCCGGATGGCGGCCTGGTCGGGATGTCCATCCCCGCCAACCCCTTCCGCTGCCCGCCCGGCCCCTATGAGCGGATCAGCATGGTCGCGGCCTACCTCAAGCGCCACAAGCCGAAGTCCAAGATCCTCGCCCTCGATGCCAAGGACGCCTTCAGCAAGCAGGGCCTGTTCCAGGATGGCTGGAAGGCGCTCTACGGCGCGATGGTCGAATGGGTGCCGGCCAGCCAGGACGGCGCGGTGGCGCGGGTCGACCCGGCCGAGCGCGTCTTCGAGACCGAGTTCGGCACCCGCCACAAGCTCGACGTCGGCAACGTCATCCCGCCGCAATCGGCGGCGCGCATCGTCATCGACAGCGGGCTCGCGGCGAATACCGGCTGGGCGGAGGTCGACCCGCTCACCTTTGCCTCCCGCGCCGCGCCGGACATCCACATCGTGGGCGACGCGAACAACGGCGCGCCGATGCCGAAATCCGGCTTCGTCGCCAACAATACGGCGAAGCAGGCGGTGGCCTGCGCCGCCGCCGCCCTGCGCGGGCAGGCGCCGCCGGAGGGGGTCTACTTCAATACCTGCTACAGCCATGTGGCCGATGATTACGGCATCAGCATCGTCGGCATCTTCCGCCCCGGCCCGGGCGGCTTCGTCGAGGTGCCGAACTCCGGCGGCGTCTCTCCGCGCGGCGTGCTGCCGGAGCAGCGGCGGCTGGAGGCGGCCTATGCCGATGCCTGGTACGCCAGCATCACCCGGGACATGTTCAGCGGCTGAACCCGCCTTGGTGCGGTCGCTACCGGTGGATTCCCGGCCGATTCGCCCGACGGCAGGCGTTTCAGCCTGAGCCTCGCGACGGTTCCGGGGAGATTCCGGCCGCCAGCGAAGGTTGCTGGAAAAAATCCGGCCGAGGCCGATTTTCCGCTTTGCAGGGGAGGGGGTGGCGCCTATATGCCGCCCTAGACGCAGTACGCACGTGCCTCTGGCCCCAGGCCCACGGAACCCCGGCGCTCCTCCACAACGGCGCCAAGTATCGGGTCACCGCAGCGCAAGGTTTACGCAACGACGTCAAGCGTTCTGGCAACCCCGTTCGGGTCACCCCGTGCGGTCCACTTGGTCGCTGGTTCGTTCGACCGTTTCGTCAACTTGGGGCCGCCGTCCCGGAACATGGGGGCGGTCCTTCCTGTCTTTGGAGGGTGCTGGCATGACCCCGAAGGTCGCCCGCTATCTGCGCGATGTCGCGCCGGCTACGCCTTGCCTCGTCCTCGACGTGGACCGGGTGGAGGAGAACTATCGCCGCCTGATGGGCGCGATGCCGCTGGCGCGCGTCTACTACGCGGTCAAGGCGAACCCCGCCGCCCCGATCCTCAAGCGCCTGGTCGACCTCGGCTCCTGCTTCGACGCCGCGAGCCTCGAGGAGGTGCAGGCCTGCCTCGCCGCCGGCGCGGCGCCGAAGGCGATCTCCTATGGCAACACCATCAAGAAGGAGAGCGCGATCCGCGCCGCCTTCGAGGCCGGCGTGACCATGTACGCCTTCGATCTGGAAGCCGAGCTGCGCAAGCTGGCGCGCAGCGCGCCGGGCGCCCGGGTCTATTGCCGCATCCTGGTCGGCAATGATGGCGCCGAATGGCCGCTGAACCGCAAGTTCGGCTGCGACATCGAGATGGCGAAGGCGCTGATGGTGCAGGCCGGCGAGCTCGGCCTCGACCCCTATGGCATCTCCTTCCATGTCGGCAGCCAGCAGACCAAGACCACGGCCTACGAGGCCGCGATCGGGCGCGTGTCGATGCTGTTCACCGACCTCAAGGAGGCCGGGATCAACCTGCGGATGGTGAACCTCGGCGGCGGCTACCCCGTGCGCTACCGCGCCGAGGTGCCGGAGATCGACGATTTCGGCGCCGCCATCATGGGCGCCATGGCGCAGCATTTCGGCAATGCGCTGCCGGAGATCGTCATCGAGCCGGGCCGCTTCATGGTGGGCGATGCCGGCGTGGTCTCGGCCGAGGTCGTGCTCGTCTCCCGCAAGGCGGAGAACGACCCGGTGCGCTGGGTCTACCTGGATATCGGCCGCTTCGGCGGCCTGGCCGAGACCGAGGGCGAGTCGATCAAGTACGCCTTCCGCACGCCGCATGACGGCGAGGCGGACGGCCCGGTGACCATCGCCGGCCCGACCTGCGACAGCACCGACACGCTGTACGAGAAGTCCAACTACCGCCTGCCGCTCGCGCTCGACTGCGGCGACCGGGTGGAGCTGCTCTCGACCGGCGCCTATGTGACGACCTATGCGAGCCAGGCCTTCAACGGCTTCCGCCCGCTGGTCGAGCACTACGTCTGACCCCAGCCGATCGCCGAAGGGCGCAGGCGGCTCAGCCGCCGAGCGCCGCAGGCGTGAATCGAATGGTTTGCTGTCATCCGACCGCCGCTGGGCGGAAGCGGCTCAGCCGCCGAGCACCGCAGGCGTGAACCGGATGGATCTGCCTGCCGACCGGAGGGTCATTCCCCGGCCGACGAAAATCCTTCCGTTCACAAGCCGGGCGAGGGCGATTAAGCTCTCGTCATGGATGAAATCGACCGGAACCTGACCGTCGCCCTGCAGCTGGATGGCAGCGCTGGGCTGGCGGAACTGGCCAAGGTCGCGGGGCTGTCCGTCTCCGCCACCGCGGAGCGGGTGAAGCGGCTGGAGGAGCGCGGGGTCATCCGCGGCTGGCGCGCCGACCTCGACCCGCTCCAGGCCGGCTGCCCGCTGCTGGCGCATGTGCTGGCGGCCGTCGCGCCTGGCCGCGACGACACCGCCTTCCGCAAGGCGATGCGGCGGGAGGAGGCGGTGCTGGAATGCCACGCCGTCACCGGCCCCTGGACCTATCTGCTGAAGCTGCGCCTGCCCGACATGGCCGCGCTCGACACCTTCCTGAACGAGGAACTGCGCAGCCTGCCCGGCGTGCAGCGGGTGGAGACGCTGCTGGCGATCGCCACGGTGAAGGAGACGAGCATCCTGCCGGTGGCGCCGGCGGATCCGGAGGAATGAGGACGGGGGGAGAAGGTATTTTCCCCCCGGACCCCCTCATCTATTTCTGTGAGGTCTGGCACCCACCGCGCGGCGGGTGCCGACTCCCAAAAGGGAAGGGTGGGGTTCGGGGAGGGAACACCTGTTTCCCTCCCCGACCTTTTTCTACTTCGCCGCCCGCGTCGCCATCGCCGTCGTCCGCTCGTCCATCCGCGCGTCGTAGGTCAGTCCCTTCCGCAGCGCCCAGCTGTTGACCAGCTGGAACAGCGGGATGATGGCGACGTCGTCCATCGCCAGCTTTACCGCCTGCTGCAGCAGCGCCTCGCGCGCCTTGTCGTCGATGGTCGCCGCGGCGCGGGCGGTCAGCGCATCCAGCTCCGGGTTGGAATAGCGCCCGGCATTGCTGGCGCCGGTCCGCTTCTCCCGGTCGAAGGTGCCGAGGATGTTGACCAGCGCATAGCTCGCCTCGCCGGTCACGCTGCCCCAGCCCGCCAGCCGGATCGCATAGTCCTGCCGGTTGGAGCGCTGCGAGAAGCTCGCCCAGGGCACCGCCTCGACCTCGGTACGGATGCCGATGCGGCTGAACATCTGCGCCGCTGCCTGCGCCGCCTTGCTGTCGTTCGGGTAGCGGTCGTTCGGGCTGTGCAGGGTCATGCGGAAGCCCTGGGGGTAGCCGGCCTCGGCCAGCAGCCGCTTCGCGCCTTCCGGGTCGAAGGCGGGCGGCTTGACCTCGGGGTTGTAGCCGAAGGTGCCGGGCGGCAACCATTGGCCGGTGGGCTGGGCGGTGCCCTCCATCACCCGCTCGGCAAGGGCGGCGCGGTTGATCGACATCGATAGCGCCCGGCGCACCCGAACGTCGTTGAACGGGTTCGCCGCCAGCGGCTTGCCGTCGTTGTCGCTGATGAAGGGGACGTCCTTCTGCCGCGAATGGTCGGTGGCCAGGTAGATCACCCGGAGGCCCTGCACCTCGGACACCGTGAGCTTGGGGTCGCGCTTCAGCCGGTTGAGGTCGGTCGAGGGCACCTGGTCGATCAGGTCGACGTCGCCCGCCAGCAGCGCCGCGGTGCGGGCGCCGTCATTGCCGATGAAGCGGTAGTTCACCCGGGCCCAGGGCTCGGCGCCGCGGAAATGGGCCTCGTTCCGCGCCAGCTCGGTGCGGTCGCCGGGGCGGTAGGCCACCATCCGGTAGGGGCCGGTGCCGATGGCGGCCTTGCCGCTGTTGTAGTCCTCGGTTCCCGCGCCCTCGCCGGCATGCCTGGAGACGACGGCGACGGAGGCGAGCTCGGTCGGCAGCAGCGGGTGCGGCCTTGCGGTGTGGAAACGGATGGTCAGCGGGTCCACGACCTCCACCTTCTCGATCGCGCGGACGAAGCCGCCGAAGCCGCCCGGGCTGCCCGGCACGTTCGGCGTGCGCTGGATGGTGAAGGCGACGTCCTCGGCGGTGAAGTCGCGGCCGTCATGCCACTTGACGCCTGGGCGCAGCTTGAACTCCCAGACGGTGTCGGAGACGGTGCGCCAGCTCTCGGCGAGGCCCGGATAGGGCTGCGCCGTGGCGTCGCGCTCCACGAGCCGGTCGAAGATGTGCATCGCCAGGCTGTTGTTGGGCGAGGCGTTGTAGAAATGCGGATCGACCGAGGTGACGGCGCCGCCGATGCCGATGTTCAGCACCCCCGGCTGCTGCGCGGCGGCGGGCAGGGCGATGCTGGAGGCAAGGCAGGCAAGCAGAAGGCGGCGGTGCATGAATCGGGTTCCGGTCATAGCTGCGGCATCATGTCGCGCCAGGGCGCGGCCCGTTCATACGCGGCAGCGGCCTGGAAGATCAGTGCCTCGGAGAAGCTCGTCCCGACGATCTGCATCCCGAGCGGCAGGCCGGCGGCGGGACTAAGCCCGCACATGACGGAGATGGCGGGATGGCCGGTGACGTTGAAGGGCGTCCGCGCCTGGCGCGGATAGGTCCGCTCCACCTCCGGCTCGTCGTCGATCAGGCTGGCCGGGTCCATCGAGCTGGCGCAGAGCAGCAGGTCCACCTCGGCGAAGGCGGCCTGCACGGCATCGGTCAGCTGCCGGCGGCGGCGCTGCGCCTGGACATAGTCGGTGCCGCTGACGAAGAGGCCGGGCAGCAGCCGGCGGCGCGTCACCGCGGCATAGTCGCCGGGCCGCTCGCGCAGCCAGGCCTCGTGGATCGCGGTCGCCTCCGGCAGCATGATGGCACGGTTGACGGCGGCGAACTCGCCAAGCGGCGGCAGCGTGACATCGACGATCGTCGCGCCCTCGGCGGCCAGCAGCGCGGCGGCGGCCTCGAGCGCCGCGCTGACCTCGGGCGAGGCGGGCAGGTCGCGCTCGTGGAAGTGGCGGACGAAGCCGATGCGGAGCGACCGGACGCCGCGGTGCAGGTGGCGGGCATAGTCCTCCGGCGCATGCGCCGCGCTGCCGGGATCCTCCGGGTCGTGCCCGGCGATGGCGTTCAGCAGGATGGCGTTGTCGCGCACCGTGCGGGTCATCGGTCCCACATGGTCGAGCGTGAACGAAAGCGGGAAGACCCCGCGGCGGGAGACCAGCCCATAGGTCGGCTTCAGTCCCACCAATCCGCAATGGCTGGCCGGGTGCCGCACCGAGCCGCCGGTATCAGTGCCGAGCGCCGCCGGCAGCATGCGCGCCGCGACCGCGGCGCCCGAGCCGGAGGAGGAGCCGCCCGGGTGGTGCGCGGTGTTCCAGGGATTGCGCGCGGGCGGGAAGGGCAGGTCGAAGGCCGGCCCGCCGATGGCGGATCCATGCGTGGCGAGCTTCGCCGGGAAGACCGCCCCGGCCTCCCGCAGCCGCGCCACCACGGCGGCATCCGCGCCGGCGCGGCGGTCGAGGCAGAGCTTCGAATGGCAGGTGGTGGGGTGCCCGGCGAGATCGATGATGTCCTTCAGGCCCACGGGAATGCCATGCAGCGGCGTGCGCGGGCCGGAGGTGGCGATCTCCGCCTCGGCCGCCTTCGCCGCCGCGATGGCCTGCTCCGCGACCAGGCGGATCACCGCGTTGAGCCGCGGCTCCAGCGCCTCGACCCGCGCCAGGCAATCGGCCAGCAGCTCGACCGGCGAGAGGCGCCGCGCCGCGATCAGCGCCGCGGCCTCGGCCAGCGGCAGGAGGTGCGGCGCGGTCACCGCTTCGGCTCCGGGGCGGTGTGGGCGGGCAGCGGCTCGGCCGCCGGGTCGGCGGGCCGCGTGAAGCCGCTGCGCAGCCGGGCGGCGGCGGCGATCGCCTGCTCGACATCCGCGCGGTGGTCGGCCCAGGCGCGTTGCGCGCCGGCGGCCGCGGCCAGGGCGGCGTTGGCGGTCTCCGTGTCGGGCATCGGCCCCGGTCTCCCCTGCGATGACGGTGCGGGGAGGGATGCTGGCGCAGGATGGGCGGGCGGGAAACCCTCCCCCGGCGGCCCCGTTGCCGCCCCGGTGGAAATCCCGTCGCCGGGGGTGACCCGGGCGGCGGCAGGGGGCAGGTCCGTCCCTCCGCCCCGCGGCGCCCCGCCGCGGCCGGGGCGCCTTGCCCCGCCACAAGGACAGGGAGATTGCACCTATGCGCTTTACCGGTTTCGTCGCGGCCGCTGCCGCGCTCGGCCTCTGCCTCGCCTCGCTTCCGGCCGATGCGGCGTCCGAGCGCCACCACCAGCGCGGCGCCACGGCCCGCGGCGCCGCCAGCGCCAGCGACAACAGCGCCGATGACCTGAACGCCCAGAGCCTGCAGCGCGCCCAGGGCGGCCGCGACGCCATGGGCGGCTCCGGCAGTGGCATGGGGAAGCGGCATGGGCAGCGGCATGGACATGTCCGGCAGCGGCGGCATGGGCATGTCGGGCTCCGGCATGCAGGGCCGCGGCATGTCCGGCTCCTCGATGGGGGGCCCGGCATGAGCGGCGGCGGCGGCACCGGCAGCAGCGGGCCGGTCGGCGCGGGCGGCGGCATGCGCTAAGGGCCCGCGGCGCGACCGGCAGAGGTCGCGCCGCCTGCGGCTTCGGCAGGGAGCCGCGGCGCCGCTCCACGGCGGCCCCGATGGGGCGGGACACGGGCCCGCCTGCCGGGTGCCCGGATGGATCGGTGCGTGATTCCGCGCCGGTCTGGCCCAAATCGGCGTGAGGTGCAGTCCCGCTGCCCCGTTTCGGTTCATGCTGCTGCCGTCCGGGCTTCCGCTTGGCGGCCAAGTCCACGGACCCCAACGGGAGGAACAGCATGCGCTTTTCCAGCATCGCCATCGCCGCGGCGGCCCTGGCCTTCACCCTTGCCGCCGGCACGGCCGAGGCGGCCAGCCAGAAGTCCCGCCGCTCCGCCAACCCGCAGGACAACATGGCCGACCAGTTGAATGCCCAGAGCCTGTCCCGGGCCCAGGCCGGCACCGATTCTGCCGACCCAGGCCGTCGACAGCACCGGCAGCCTGAACCGGATGAGCCAGGGCGACGCGGCCAAGGGAAAGGCCATGCCGCAGCCGGCGATGCCCTTCCGCTGAGCCGCCGGGGCGGAGGCGCCAGGCCTCCGCCTCCGGCCGGTTCCGGCCCGCGCCGTTCTGGCCTATGTCTTCCGGCCATGTCCGAGAAGAACCCGGCCCCAGCGGCCCCGAACCTGCCCCTCACGGGCCTCCGCGTCGTCGAGCTCGGCCACTACATCGCCGCGCCCTTCGCCACCCGCCTGCTGGCCGATCTCGGCGCCGAGGTCATCAAGGTCGAGCCGCCCGAGGGCGACCCGGTGCGCGGCTGGGGCTCGGCGGTGGCGGGCAACGCCGTCTGGTTCAGCGTGCATGGCCGCAACAAGCTTTCGGTCACGCTCAACCTGAAGGATGCCGCCGACAAGGCGAAGCTGAAGCAGCTCGTCGCCAGATCCGACGCGCTGGTCGAGAATTTCCGCCCCGGCCAGCTCGAGCGCTACGGGCTCGGCCCCGAGGCGCTGCACGCGGTCAACCCGCGACTGGTCATCGCCCGCATCAGCGGCTACGGCCAGGACGGCCCCTATCGCGACAAGCCGGCCTTCGGCGCGATCGGCGAGGCGATGGGCGGCCTCCGCCACCTCACCGCCAATCCCGGCCAGTCCGAGCACCCGCCGCCGCGCTGCGGCGTCTCGATCAGCGACGACCTGGCCGGCATGTATGCCGCGATGGGCCTGGTCGCCGCCTGCTGGCAGGTGAAGGGCGACCCCGCCGCGCGCGGCCGCGTCATCGACGTCGATCTCGTCAGCAGCGTGTTCAGCCTGATGGAGGGCATGCTGCCGGAATACGGGCTGTTCGGCTGGGTGCGGCAGCCGCAGGGGGCCGCCATCAAGACAGCGGCGCCGACCAACACCTACCCTTGCGCTGACGGCAAGTGGCTCTGCATCGCCGGCAATTCCGACCTGATCTTCCGCCGGATGATGGCGGCGATCGGCCGCCCCGAATCTGCCGCCGACCCGCGCTTCGCCACCAACGCGCTGCGCTGCGAGAATGTCGTCGAGCTGGACGCGGCCATCGCCGCCTGGACCCGGACGCAGACCGGCGCCGAGGCCGAGGCGATCCTCGAGGCTGCCGAGGTGCCCTGCTCGCGCCTCTACGACATGCGCGACTGCGCCGAGGACCCGCATTTCCGTGCCCGCGGGCTGGTGATGCAGGTGGAGGACCCGCTGCTCGGGACCGTGCTGCACCCGGCCGCGCCCTTCCGCTTCGACGGCGTCTCGCCGCGGGACATGGTGCGCTGGACCGGTCCGCCGCCGGCGCCCACAACGACCAGGTATTCCCCAAGGAGGACGCGCCATGACCGAGACGGTCGAGCTTTCCGAGGTCGCGCCGCGCGACGGCCTGCAGTCCATCGGCGCCTTCGTGCCGACCGAGACCAAGATCGCCCTGGTCCGCGCCAGCTACGAGGCGGGGCTTCGCAGGATGGAGGTCGGCAGCTTCGTCTCGCCCCGCGCCGTGCCGCAGATGGCGGATACGGGGGAGGTGCTGAAGGTCGCCAAGCAGCTTGCCGGGCTCGAATGCACCGTCCTCGTGCCGAACCGGAAGGGCTTCGACGCGGCGATGAATGCCGGCGCCGACCGGCTCGGCCTGTTCATGTCGGTGACCGAGAGCCACAACAAGGCCAACCTCAACCGCACGCGGGAGGAGAGCTTCGCCGACCTCGCCGCCATCGTGCGGGAGGCGCCGAAGGGCACGAAGATCCGCTTCAATCTCTCCTGCACCTTCCACTGCCCCTTCGAGGGCGTGGTGCCGGAACGCGACGCGCTGGACTTCATCGAGCGCGTCGTCGCGCTCGACCCGGCGATGGAGATCGCGCTGGCCGACACGACGGGCAACGCCTCGCCCGACCAGGTGCGGCGCGTCTTCGAGCAGGCCCACAAGGCCTGGGGGCTGCGCTTCGCCTTCCACGGCCACGACACCTACGGCATGGGCGTCGCCAACGTGGCGGCGGCCTGGGAGGCCGGCTGCCGCATCTTCGACGCCGCCTCGGGCGGCATCGGCGGCTGCCCCTTCGCGCCGGGCGCCACGGGCAACGTGGCGATGGAGGACGTGGTCTGGCTGTTCCGCCGCATGGGGGTCGAGACCGGCGTCGACTGGCAGAAGCTGCTGGTCGCGGCCGACATGGCCGCGGCCGTGCCGGGCGCCACGCCGGGCGGGGCGATGCGGCGGGTACCGGCGGGCCGGCTGGCGGCCTAGGAAAGCTCGGGGGAAGAGTATTCCCTCCCCGAACCCCACCCTTCCTTTCCGTGAGTCGGCTGCCGCCGCCCAGCGAGTGCCGACTCACAGAAGTAGATGAGGGGTCTGGGGAGAGTACCTTCTCCCCAGCCTTATTGACCCCGCGCCGGCGTATCCGCCGGGAAGCGCAGTTCCACCACCGTGCCCACCCCATCCTCCCCGCCCGCCGGGCGAAGGACCCGCGCAGCTGCGCCGCCAGGGCCCGCAACAGCCGGGTGCCGAGGCCGGAGCCCTGCGGCGGCGTCTCGGCCGCCTCGCCATCGGGCGAGACGCCCGGCCCGTCATCCACCACCGTCAGCCGGAAATGCCCGTCCTCCCGCCAGAAGCGGACCAGCACCTGGCCGCCTCGGCCCTCGGGGAAGGCGTATTTGAAGGCATTGGTGATCGCCTCGTTCAGCACCAGGCCAAGCTGCACCGAACGCTCGGTGCTCAGCCGGTGCGCCTCCGCTTCGGCATGCAGCGCGACCGGGCGCAGCCCGTTGCCGGCCATCGCCTTCGCCAGGTCCTCGCAGAGCCCGACGACGAATTCCCGGGTGTCCACCGTGGTCGCGTCATCCGCCGCGACGCTGCCCTGGGCCAGCCGCGTATGCACCCGGGCGAGCGCCATGGCGTGGCCGGCCGCCTCGCGCAGCCCGTCGCGGACGGCTTCCGAGGTCGCTGCCCGGGCCCGCAGCAGCAGGATGCCGACCAGGGAGCCGAGGTCGTTGCGAGTCCTGTGACGGAACTCCTCGAGCAGCAGGGCGCGGGCCCGCTGCACCTCCTGCAGGTTGGCTTGCGCTGCCTGCAGGCCCTCGATCGCCTGGTGCATGGCCTCGACCACGCTGGCGAGCAGGACGCCGATCACCACGAAGATCAGCAGGGAGGCAAGCTGGGCGCGGTCGCCGATCACTAGGCTGTAGTGCGGCGGCATGTAGACGAAGCTGACCGCCATGGCCGAGAGCAGGGTCGCCAGGATGCCGGAGCCGCGGTCGAACAGCGTGGCCGCCAGCAGGATGGCAGCCAGGAAGAGCAGGAAGCGCTCATGCTCGCCGAGAACGGGGTCGGCCAGCTGCCGCAGCGCCAGCACGGCGCCGACCAGGGCGCAGGTTGCCGCGTAGCGCAGCGGCACCGGCCAGCGCCGGGTGGCGCGGATCGCACCATCGATGAGGTTTCTGCTGTTCATCCGCACCGAACGGTTCGCGCTTGCGCTGGCTGCGCCAGATGTGGTGCGCGGGACGGGGATGGCGCGGAAGTGTGGCGGTGCGGCAGCAGCGCCGGGCGGGAATAGGACTGGCGCAGGCCGCCGAGCCGATATAGGATATTTTTCCTTGTTCTTTGATAGCCGCATCCGACCCGCAAGCTGCGCCCGTCGGCGGCCGGGGCTTTGTCCGAAAACGATGGCCGCGGCCCGCCGAGCCCCGGCTTATTCCCTCAAAGCCTGAACGCCTGGATCCGGCCGCGGTGGCAGGCCGTTGAAAAGGCGGACGAAAGGCAAGCCCGGGCTGCCCGCGGCCTGAACCGGCTTGAGCCGGAATGAATTGGCTCGAGGCGACGGGGCGCGGCTCAGCCCCGCTGCCCGCGGGCGACCTTCAGCGGCGCCAGGTCGTAGCCCTGCGTTCGCGCGATCCCCAGCGCCTTGTCGAATTCCGCCTGCGGCAGGCTTGGTGTCCGCGACAGCACCCAGAGCCAGCGGCGCGACGGCTCCCCCACCACCGCCCAGCGGTAGTCGGGGTCGAGCCCGATAACCCAGTAGTCGCCGTAGAAGGGCCAGAAGAAGCTGACCCGCAGGCGGGCATTGTTGCTGCCCGCGACCGCATAGGCCTGGCCGGCCGCCTCGCGCGGCTTGTCATTGTCGAGCGCGTTGAGGCAGCGGTTCAGCACGCCGATCCGCCCATCCGGCCGCGCGGTGTAGGTCGCCACTGTGTCCTCGCAGGAGACGGAGGACAGATCCTGCGCCCACATTGGCAGCCGGGCGACCTCGTGCCAGGCGCCGAGGTAGCGCGGCACCTCGACCGCCGCGACCGGCTGCGGCGTCGAGGCATCCGGCGCGCCGACGCAGGCGCCGAGCAGCAGGGTGCCGAGCACCAGCCCGCATCTGATCATGGCAGCATTCCCTCCGGCAGCGTGGCGAGGTGGTCGAAGACCGCGCCAGCGGTGGTGATCCATACCGCGTCCCGCCGCGCCGCGATGGCGGCCAGCGCGCCGCGCAGCGCCCTGATCCGGTAGGGCTGGCCGATGATGTAGGGGTGCAGCGCGATCCCCATCACCTGGGGGATGCCGTCGCGCCCGACCTGTTCCAGCCGCTCCTCGAAATCCGCCAGCACCATGGCGGCGAACTGCTCGGCGCCGTCGCGGCGGACGGCGATGGCGGGGATGTCGTTGACCTCCTGCGGATAGGGGATGGCCAGCAGCCGTCCCGCCTCCGTCGCCATCCAGATGGGCTGGTCGTCCATGCACCAGTTGAGCGTATAGGCGTAGCCGGCCTCGGCCAGCAGCTCCGGCGTCCGCCGGCTTTCGGCGATCCAGGGGAAAGCCAGCCGCGCGGCGCGCGCTCTCATGCCGGCGGATGGCGGCGGTGCTCTCGGCGATCAGCCGGCGCTCCTCGGCCTCGGGCAGGAGGCTCTGCCGCTCGGGATTGGTCCGGCCATGGCCGGCGATCTCGTCGCCGCGCGCGCGGTGCGCCGCGACGAGCTTGCGGCGCGTGGTCGTACATCGCGCTGTTCAGCAGCACGGTGGCGGGAAGCGCAAGCTGGTCCAGCAGCTCGATCAGCCGCCAGCCGCCGACCCGGTTGCCGTAATCCCGCCAGGCATGGTTCAGCACGTCGGGCTGCGGCCCGCCGGGGGCGAGCTCCGCCCCGAGCCCCTCGCCGAAGGCGAAATGCTCGAGATTGACGCCGAGATAGACCGCCAGCCTGGCCCCGCCCGGCCAGGCGTAGCGCGGCCGCTCGGGCCAGGGGTGGTAGGCATAGCGGCCATGGTGGGGCAGCATCGGCGGGCGTCTCCGGAACGGTCCGCCCGCATGTGACGGCGGTTTCAGCCGGCGGCAAGCCGGGTTGGCGTGACGTCCTGCCGCCGGCGGGGTTAGAAGGGGCCATGGACTCTCCCTCGGCGACGCGGGACGGCGCCGCCCGGGCGCTGCTGCGCCGCGAATCCCGTGCGCTCCGGCGGCAGGTGCTGCTGCCCATCCTGCTGGGCCTAGGTGCCCTGGTGGCGGCGGTCGCCGGCGCCTGGCTGGTGGCGCGGCTGCTCGCCGCGCTGCTCGGGCATGGCGATGCCGGCTGGTCGGAACTCGCCGCGGCCGCCGCCTTGGCCCTCCTCGGCGCCGCGCTGGCGCTCGCCCAGGAACGCGCCCAACTCGCGGCCGGCGAGACCGCCCGCGCCCGGCTGCGCGATGCCGCCTTCGCCCGGCTGCTGGAGGGCGGCCCGGCCGACCAGGCCGGCGTCGGCGACCGCGCCTCGCTCGTGGTGGACCGGGTCGAGGCGCTGGATGGCTACTTCGCCCGCTGGATCCCCGCCGCGGCGCTGGCCATGGTCGGGCCGGTGCTGGTCTTCGCCGCCGTGACCTGGGCCGATCTCGGCTCCGGCGTGGTGCTGGCGATCGCCGGGGTGCTCTACCCCGTCGCCATGGCGCTGACCGGCATCGGCGCCGCCCAGGCCAGCCGACGGCAGTTCGAGGCGCTGGGGCGGCTGTCCGGCCGCTTCCTCGACCGCATGCGCGGATTGCCGACGTTGGTGCTGTTCAACCGGCAGGAGGCGGAGGCGGTGGCGCTGGGCGAGGCCGCCACCGAATTGCGCGCCCATACCATGAAGGTGCTGCGCGTCGCCTTCCTCTCGGGCACGGCGCTCGAGTTGCTCTCGGCCGGGGTGCTGGCCTGCCTCGCCTGGCGGCACCGGGCGCTGCTCGGCGGCGGCGCCGACCCGACCGCGGCGCTGTTCAGCCTGCTGCTGGTGCCGGCCTTCTTCGCCCCGCTGCGCGGCCTCGCCGCGGCCTACCAGGACCGGCTCTCGGCCGCCGGCGCCGCCGCCGCGCTGGCGCCGCTGCTGGCGGAGGGCCCGGCGCCCGGCCTGCTGCTGGAGGCGATGCCGCCGCGCGTCACCGTCACCTTCACCGATGTGCGGCTCGCCTACGACCCGGCGCGGCCGCCGGCGCTGGATGGGCTTTCCTTCCGGGCGAGCGCCGGGGAGACGCTGGTGCTGGCCGGGCCCTCGGGCGCCGGAAAGTCCTCGGTGCTGCGCATCCTGATGGGCTTCGCCCGGCCGGAGGCGGGCCGCGTCTCGATCAACGGCCAGGACGCCATGGCCCTGCGCCCGGCCGAGTTGCGCCGCCTGAGCGCCTATGTCGGGCAGCATCCACACCTGTTCCGCGCCACCCTGCGCGAGAACATCCGCTTCGCCCGGCCGGAGGCGACGCCGGCGCAGGTCGAGGCTGCGGCGCAGGCCGCGCATGTGCTGGACTTCGCCGAAGCCCTGCCGCAGGGGCTGGATACGCTGGTGGGCGAGGGTGGTTGGGGCCTGTCCGGCGGCCAGGCGCAGCGGGTGGCGCTGGCCCGCGCCTTCCTGCGCGACGCGCCGCTGGTGCTGCTCGATGAACCCACCGCGCATCTCGACCCCGGCACGGAATCCCAGGTGATCGAGAGCCTGCAGCGGCTCTGCCTCGGCCGAACCGCGATCATCGCCAGCCATAGCGGGGCGCGGGCGCGGCTCGGCCGGGTGCTCGAGATCGAGGCCGGGCGCGCGGTCGGCACACCGCGCATGGCGCAGGGCTAGGCGCGATGCTGCGCGACCTTCGCCGCACCCTCGGCCTCTGGCGGGCGCAAGCCGGCTGGCTCGCCGCCGGGATCGCCGTCTCGGCCGGCTCGACGCTGCTCGGCGTGGCGCTGCTGGCGCTGGCGGGGCAGGGCATCGCCGCCGCGCTCGGCGGGGCGGCGGTGGGCGGCGGGATCGCCTTCCTGCTGCTGCGGCCGCTGGTAGCGCTGCGCCCGGCGGCGCGCTGGTCGGAGCGCATGGTCACCCATGCCGCCACCTTCCGCGCCCTGGCCGATACCCGCATCTGGTTCTTCCGCCGGCTGTCGGACCGCCTGCCGGGCGGCATCGGTCTCGGGCGGTCGGGCGACCTGCTGGGGCGGCTGGTCTCCGACGTGGACTCGCTCGACGGGCTCTATCTGCGCGCGCTGGTCCCGATGATCTCGGCGCTGGCCGTGGTGCTGGCGGGCGCGGCGCTGCTGGCCGGGGCCCCGCTGCTTGCGGCGATCGTCGCCCTGCCGCTCGCGCTCGCCTTGCTGCTGCCGCTGCTGCTGGCCCCTGGCGCGGCGCGGGCGGCGGCGCAGGCCGCCGCGGCGCAGGGCCGGTTGCGCGCCGCGGCGATCGACCCGCTGCTCGGCGTCGAGGACGTGCTGGCGGCGAATGGCGAGCAGGCGGCTGGCGCCACCCTGGCGCGGGAGGCCGCCGCACTGGCCCGGGCGCAGCGCGGTCTCGGCTGGCGGGCCGCCTGGGCCGGGGCTGCGGGGACGTTGCTGGTGCAGGCGGCGCTGCTCGGCGCGCTGGCCTGGGGACTTGCGGCCGGGGCGGAGGGCGCCGCGCTTGCGGTGCTCGGGCTGTTCCTGGCGGTCGCCTCCGCGGAAGCCCTCGGCCTGCTGCCGCGGGCGGGCGTTGCGCTGGCCGGCGCCGCGGCCGGGGCGCGGCGGCTCTTCAAGCTGGCCGATGCGCCGCCGCCGGTGGCCGAGCCGGTGGCGCCCGCCGAGGAGCCGACCGGCCATGCGATCCGGGTGGAGGGGCTGCGCTTCGCCTGGACGCCTGACCGCGCCGCGGTCTTCGACGGGCTCGATCTCGATATCCCGGAGGGCACCCGGCTGGCGCTGCTCGGCCCCTCCGGTATCGGCAAGTCGAGCCTGGTGGCGCTGCTGCTGAAGCTGGCGGTGCCCGAGGCCGGGCGGATCAGCTTCGGCGGCGTGGACATCGCCGAGCTGCCCGCCGAGTTCATCCGCCGCCGCATCGCCTGCCTGACCCAGGATGCCCGGCTGTTCGACGACAGCATCGCCGCCAACCTGCGCATCGCCGCGCCCGGCGCGCCGGATGCGGCGCTGTGGCGGGCGCTGGACAAGGCGGGGATAGGCGAGCTGGTGCGGGCATTGCCGGAAGCCCTGGCGACCCGCTGCGGCGAGGGCGGCGCGCGGTTTTCCGGCGGCCAGGCACGGCGGCTGGCGCTGGCGCGGGTGCTGCTCTCGGCCGCGCCGGTGCTGGTGCTGGACGAACCGACGGCGGGGCTGGATGCGGAAACCGAGCGGGCCTTTCTCGAGACGCTGGAGGGCGTGACCGCCGGCCGCACGGTGATCCTGATCACCCATCGGCTGGTGGGCGTCGAGCGGCCGACGCGGGTGCTGCGGCTGGCCGGCGGACGGGCGCTGCCAGCGGCCGGCTGAAGGTTGGGGAGGGAAAAGCATGTCCTCCCCAAACCCCACCGTTGCTTTTTGTGAGTCCGGGTGCTGCCGCGCGGCGGATGCCGACGCCCGGAAATAGCTGAGGGATCCGGGGCGAATACCTTCGCCCCGGCCTTGCCTTCCCCTCAGCCCTTCGGCCCGTTGATCTGGATCTTGTTCTCGGCGGCCTCTGCCTTGGCCGGCCGCGGCAGCGTCACATGCAGCACGCCCTTGTCGAAGCTGGCCGAGACGCTGCCCGGCTCCGGCGCGAAGGGCAGCCGCAGGCTGCGGCGGAAGCTGCCGAAGCTGCGTTCCTGCATGTGCAGGCCGCGCTCCTCGGTCTTCTTCTCCTCCTTCTTCTCGCCGCGCAGCGTCAGCGTCTCGCCTTCCAGCGACAGGTCGATATCGCTCTCGGCGACGCCGGGAAGTTCCGCGGTCAGCTCCAGCCCGGCCTCGGTCTCCTTGACGTCGAGGCTCGGGGCGAAGCCGCCACCGAAGGGCATGCGCGGGCCGGCGGCGCCGCGGAACACGTCGTCCACCGCGCGGCTCAGCTCGCGCTGGAGCTGGAAGAAGGGATCGTCCCCGCGGGTCAGGTCGTTGCGGGATGCAAGGAAGCGGGAGAGCATGGACATCTCCGTCGTTGCTGTTGCCACGGGCCCAGCCTGGGCCCGGGCGCCAGGATTCCGCCGTGTCGCGGCAGCGGCCTTGCGCCGCCTCAAATGCCTCGGGCCTGGCCGGTCGCCGCGCCGACAAGGAGCTGTGATAGGCTCCGGGGTAACCACCGGCACCCGCAGGGTCGTACCGGTCCTCTGCCTGCCAGGAGCGAAAGCCGCGTGTCCGTCATCGCCACCCCCGCGACCCGCCCGATCGACCCGCTGAAGTTCCGCGACCCGCTGGTGACGGCGAAGGGGAGCCGCGGGCGAGCGTCGCGCTTTCGGCGCTGCGGACGCTTTGGGTGAATACCGGCACGCTCTGCAACATCACTTGCCGCAACTGCTACATAGAGAGCAGCCCGCGGAACGACGCGTTGGCCTATCTCACCGCGGCCGAGCTGCGCCCCTACCTCGACGAGGTCGCCCGCGACGCCCTGCCGGTCGAGGAGATCGGCTTCACCGGAGGCGAGCCCTTCCTCAACCGCGACTTGCCGCAGATGCTGGAGGAGGTGCTGTCGCGCGGTTTCCGGGCGCTGGTGCTGACCAATGCGATGAAGCCGATGCGCAACCACGGCGCCGCGCTGCTGGCACTGCGCGCGGCGCATGGCGACCGCCTGACGTTGCGCGTCAGCCTCGACCACCACTCGGCGCTGCTGCACGACTTGGAACGGCAGGAGGGCAGCTTCGCCCAGGCATTGGACGGGCTGGAATGGCTGGCGCGGCAGGGCTTCCGCACCCATGTCGCCGGCCGCGCCGGCTTCGGCCAGGAGGGGAGGCGGCGATGCGGGCCGGCTTCGCGGCCCTGTTCGCTGAACACGCCATCCCGATCGATGCCGCCGACCCGGTCTCGCTCATGCTGTTCCCGGAGATGGATGCCGGCGCCGACGTGCCGGAGATCACCACCGCCTGCTGGGGCATCCTGCGGAAGTCACCCGATAGCCTGATGTGCGCCTCCGCCCGCATGCTGGTGAAGCGGCGCGGCGCCGCACGGCCTGCGGTGCTGGCCTGCACGCTGCTGCCCTACGACCCGCAGTCGAGCTGGGGCCTACGCTGGCCGAGGCGTCCCGGCCGGTGGCGCTGAACCATCCGCATTGCGCCGAATTCTGCGTCCTCGGCGGCGCCGCCTGTTCGCGCTGAGGCGGCGACGTGGTTGACGGCGGCGTGGCTTTCCCGGACCAATCTCCGCACTGACCGATCCGGAGTCGCGCCATGCGCCGTCGCCTCGCTTTCGCTGTCCTGCCCCTGCTGGCCCTGGCCGCCTGCCAGTCGCCGGAGCCCGCACCCGCCCCGGTGACGGTGGTGTTCTTCAACGCCGACAGCGCGGCGCTTGACGAGAATGCCCAGGCGATCGTCGCCCAGGCCGCAGGCATGGCGAAGGAGAGGCCCAACGCCCCCGTGCGCGTCCGCGGTTTCGCGGCGCCCGACAGCGGCACCGCCGCCTTCAACAAGGCGCTCGCCACGACACGGGCGCAGCACGTGGCCGACCACCTGGCGGAGAACGGCATCCCGCGTAGCCGCATCCGCATCAGATCGCGCGGGGCGGTGCCGTTCGACAGCTTCCCGACCAGATCGCGCCGGGTGGAGATCGTGATCGGCCAATAAGGCCGCGCGAGGCGGTTGGGACTCGGCCGCGGCATGCTATAGCCGCGGCATGCTCGACCAGCCGAGGCAGGACACCGAGGGCGAGGCGCCCGAGGAGGTCCTGCACCGCGTCTTCGGCCACCCCGCCTTCCGCGGACGCCAGGGAGGAGATCGTCCGCCATGTGATGGCGGGCGGCTCCGGACTCGTGCTCATGCCGACGGGGGGCGGTAAATCGCTCTGCTTCCAGGTGCCGGCGCTCTGCCGCCCCGGACTCGGCGTCGTCGTCTCGCCGCTCATTGCGCTGATGGAAGACCAAGTCGCGGCGATGCGGCAGCAGGGCGTCGCCGCCGCCGCGCTGCATTCCGACCTGCCCGAGGATGCGGCGCGCGAGGTGAAGCGCGACCTGGCCCGTGGCGCCATCAAGCTGCTCTATGTGTCACCGGAACGGCTGCTGCTGGACGGGACGCTCGACTTCCTCGAGCGCCGGCCGCTGGCCTTGTTTGCGATCGACGAGGCGCATTGCGTCAGCCAGTGGGGCCACCACTTCCGGCCGGAATATCGCGGGCTCGGCCTGTTGGCGACGCGCTTCCCCGAGGTGCCGCGGATGGCGCTGACGGCGACCGCCGATCCGCGCACGGTCGAGGACATCCGGGCGCAGCTCGGCCTCGCCGACAGCCCGGTCTTCCGCGGCGGCTTCGACCGGCCGAACATCCTGATCGCCGCCGAGCCGCGCGAGAGCGAGCGCGGCCAGCTGCGCGCCTTCATCAAGGCGGCCGGCGACGGCACCGGCGCCGGCATCGTCTATTGCGGCACGCGGGCCAAGACCGAGCAGACCGCGGAATGGCTGCGCGGCGACGGCTACGACGCACTGAGCTTCCATGCCGGGATGGAGCCGGGCGCCAAGCGGGACGCGCATCGCCGCTTCGCCCGTGGCGATGCCGTTGTCATGGCGGCGACCATCGCCTTCGGCATGGGCATCGACCGGCCGGATGTCCGCTGGGTCGCGCACCTGGACCTGCCGAAATCGCCGGAGAGCTGGTACCAGGAGAT
The DNA here is from genome assembly GCF_050632255.1 of Dankookia sp. P2. Lineage (NCBI taxonomy): Bacteria > Pseudomonadati > Pseudomonadota > Alphaproteobacteria > Acetobacterales > Roseomonadaceae > Dankookia > Dankookia sp. P2. Next base: position 5,640,667 of record NZ_CP192581.1, read on the forward strand.
CGGCCGCGCCGGGCGGGACGGGCTGCCGGCCCGTGCCTTGTTGCTGTACGGCGCCGGCGACATCGCGCTGGCCCGCCACCGCATCCTGGAGAGCCCGGCGACCGAGGAGCAGAAGCGGATCGAGCGGGCCCGGCTGGAGGCGATGGTCTCGATCGCCGAGGCGGCGACCTGCCGGCGGCGCATCCTGCTGCGCTGCTTCGGCGAGGACGGGCCGGAGAATGCGGCGCCTGCGACGTCTGCCGCAACCCGCCCCGGCTGTTCGACGGCACGGTGCCGGCGCAGAAGCTGCTGAGCGCGGTGCTGCGGACCGGGCGGCGCTTCGGCGTGGCGCATCTGGTGGATGTCCTGCGCGGCAAGGTCACCGACAAGGTCGCGCAATTCTCGCACGACCAGTTGCCGACCTTCGGCGTGGGCAAGGACCTGTCGGACCAGGCCTGGCGCGGCGTCGCGCGGCAGCTGGTGGCGATCGGCGCGCTTGACGTCGCCATCGAGAACCATGGCGAGTTGGTGCCGACCGATGCCGCCAAGCCGATCCTGAAGGGCGAGCGGAAGGTCATGCTGCGGGCCGAGGCGGTGACCGCCGGCGCGCCGCGCGAGCGGGCCGGCCGCGGCGCCCCGCCGGCCATGGCGGGCGACCCGCTGTTCGACGCGCTGCGTGCCTGGCGGAAGCGGGAGGCCGAGATCCAGGGCCTGCCGGCCTACATGATCTTCTCGAACGAGACGCTGGCCTCGATCGCCACGATGCGGCCGCAGGATGCCGAAGACCTGGCGATGATCCCGGGCGTCGGCCGCAGCAAGCTGGAACGCTACGCCGATGGCGTGCTGCGGGTGGTGCGGGAGGAGGGCTAGCCGCGATCGTCCTGAGTGGAACCGTGCAGGGCGTAAATCACGGCTCGACCACCCCGGCTAGCGCTTGCGCTTCAGCAGGGTCAGCGCCACCGCCGTCAGTGCCGCGGCGCCGACCGTGGGGGCGGCGCTCTTGCGCGGCCTTTCCCGGCGCCGCTGCTTGCGGCAGGGATTGACCGGCTCGGCGGCCAGAGCCTCCTGCGCCTCGGCATTGCCCAGCATGCCGGCCCAGACCTTGGTGAACTCCGCGCCCAGCAGGAATATCTGCGCGGAGTAGTAGATCCAGAGCAGCACAGCCATCAGCGCGCCCGCCGCGCCATAGGTGCTGGCGATGCCGGTGGTGCCGATATAGAAGCCGATCAACCACTTGCCGATGGTGAAGAGGAAGGCGGTGACCAGGGCGCCGACGCCCACGTCGCGCCAGCCGATATGTCGGTTCGGCAGCACCTTGTATATGCCGGCGAAAACCAGCGCGGTCATGCCGAAGCTGAGCGCGAAGTTGGTCAGGCCGATGAGGTTGCTGGTCTGCGGCACCAGCTCGGTCGCCCAGGTGGTCACTGCCGCCATCACCGCCGTCGCGGTCAGGGATGCAAGCAGCAGCAGCCCGGTGCCGAGCACCAGCCCGACGCTGACCAGCTTGTTGCGCAGCAGGTGGATCCAGGTATCGCGCTCAGGCGGCGGGGCGCGCCAGATGACGTTCAGCGCGGTCTGCACCTCGGTGAAGACGCTGCTGGCAGTGATCAGCAGCACGGCGATCCCGATCACCGCGGCGATGCGGCCGGATTGCTGGTCGGCTGCGCTGCGGATCAGGCCCTCCACCACCTGGGCGCCGGTATCGCCCATCAGTTCGTGCAGGTGGTGCGCGACCGCGCCCTCCACCGCCTGGGCCCCGAAGAAGATGCCGGCGATGGCAATGGCGATGACCAGCAGCGGGGCGACGGAGAAGAAGGAGTAGTAGGCGATCGCGGCGCCGCGACTCATGGCGTCGTCGGCGATGTAGCCTTCGACGCTGCCGCGGATCAGGTCCCAGAGCCGTTGCAGCATAGTCTCTCCTTCCCGGGTGGCTCCGGCCCCCGGGTGCACGCGGCGGTGAACGGGCTGCGACGCACCGCGGTTCCGCGCTATATCGCGCCGGCCGCCAGCCGCCCCTCCCGCACCCGCAATGCCCGCTGGTGGTACTGCGCCACCGCCGGCCGATGCGCGATCGAGACCAGCGTCGTCCGCGGCAGCCTTTCCTTCAGCAACGCATAGAAGCGCGCCTCGGCCTCCGGGTCGAGGCTGGCGGTGGCCTCGTCGAGGAAGAGCCAGTCCGGCTTCAGCAGCAGGGCGCGGGCGAGCGCCACGCGCTGCTGCTCGCCGCCCGAGAGGCGCCGGTCCCAGGCATCCTCCTCCTCCAGCCGCGCCGCGGGTGGCCGAGCCCGGCATCCTCCAGCGCCGCCCGCACCTCGGCCTCGGTGAAGTCGGTCACCGGGCGGGGGTAGCAGACCGCGCGGTGCAGCGAGCCAAGCGGCAGGTAGGGCCGCTGCGGCAGGAACAGGACCGAGGCGCCCTGCGGCACCCGCACCCGCCCGGCGCCGAAGGGCCAGATGCCGGCGATCGCCCGGAACAGGGTGGACTTGCCGGAGCCGGATGGCCCGGCGACGAGCACCGCCTCGCCGGGTTCGATCCGGGCCGCGGCGTCCCGCAGCAGGACGCGGCCATCGGGCAGCGCCAGGGTCACGCCGTCCAGCGCCAGGTCGGGCCGCGGCTCGGCCGCCGCCTGCACCCCGGCGCCGGCCTCGGTCGCGCCGCGGGCGGCATCGATCGCGTCCATGAAGCCGGTGATGCGCTTCACCGTGGCGCGCCATTCGGTGAGGGAGGCGTAGTTGTCGACGAACCAGGAGAGCGCCCCTGGACCTCCCCGAAGGCATTGGCCGTCTGGGTCAGGCCGCCGAGCGGAATCTTGCCGGCGAAATAGGCCGGAGCGGCAACGACGAAGGGAAAGACGGTCGCCACCTGCGAATAGCCGGCGGTGAAGAAGGTCAGCCGCTTGGTGGCGACCATGATGGCCCACCAGTCTCGATCAGCGCCTGGAAACGCTGCACCAGGCCGCGCCGCTCGTCGGCCTCCCCGCCATAGAGCGCGATGCCTTCCGCATTCTCGCGCAACCGGACCAGGGCGTAGCGGAAGTCGGCCTCGACCCGCTGCTGGTTGAAGTTCAGCGGGATCAGCGCCCGGCCGACCCAATGCGCCAGAACGGTGCCGACCACGGCGTAGACCAGCGCCACCCAGACCATGTAGCCGGGGATCTCGATGCCAAAGAGCGTCGCCGGGCCCGACAGACCCCAGAGCACCAGGATGAAGCTGAACAGCGACACGACCGAGCGCATCAGGCCAAGGCCGAGCGCCAGGGTGTTGTCCACGAACATCCTGAGGTCCTCGGCGACCCGCTGGTCCGGGTTGTCGGTGCCGGGATCGGTGAGCGCAATGCGGTAATAGGCGCGGTCGGCCAGCCAGCGGTCCAGCACCTGCCGCGTCATCCAGCCGCGCCAGCGGATCTGCAGCGCCTGGCGCAGGTAGAGCTGGTAGACCGCGATCAGGATGTAGAGCACCGCGACGAAGACGAAGCCGGGCATCGGCCCCGACTCCGTCTGCCGCCACCAGAACAGCAGCGCCCAGAAGGCGTCGGCGTCCTTCGCCTGCAGGCTGTTGAAGAACTCCCGGTTCCAGTAGCTGAGCAGCACGCTCATCCCGACCAGGGACAGGTTCAGCAGGACGACGACGCCGAGCAGCAGCCGGGCGCGCCAGCGCTCCTCGCTGCGCCAGAAGGGGCCGGCGATGCGCCAGGCATCGGCCAGGAAGAAGCTGAGGCGCCGCATGGGCCTTCTCCGCAGGTCAGGAGGGGAAAGGAGGGATCAGCGCCGCCGCAGCGCGGCGTCGAGGGCGGCCAGCCACGCCTCGACCCGCTTGCGGTTCACGCCCATGTCGGACCAGCCGAACAGGCTGCGGGAATAGAGGAAGAGCCCGGCACCCTGCGCCCCGGGCACAAGCTCCGCCACGATGATGTCGGGGTAGTTCATCAGCGCGGAGCGGGCCACCCATTGCGCCTGCCGCCGGGCGGGGAACTCGCCGTAGCGGGCGACGCGGTCCATGCCGTCACCGAGCGCCCGCAGCACCGGCCATGCGGTGCCGGCGTCGACCGGCAGGGGCGGCGTGACCACCTGCGCCTGCGGATGCGCGCCGGCCGGCGCCGCGAGGCAGGCATTGGGCGAGGCGGGCAGCCGCAGCGTGGCGAAGTCCAGCGGCTCGGCCGGCGGCAGCCCGCCCGCGCCGGAGGAGAAGAGGGAGGCGATCGGCGCGCTCATGCCTCCGGCTCCCCGGCAGTGCCACCCGGCACCCTCAGGCGGATCACGCCGCGCACGGCGTCAACCGTCACGGGCTTGCCCTTGCGCAGGATCTCCAGCTGCCTGGCCCCGGCAAGGGTCACGGCAGCCTGCCGCACCTTGCCCATCAGCGGCCGCCAAGCGGCCTCGTCGCCGCCGGCCAGGGCGCGGGCGACCTCGCTGGGGCAGATCGACTTGTCGGCGCCGCGGGCGGCAGCCTGACGGAGGATTTCGGAGGCGATCGCCTCCGGCGCGGGAATCGTCATGATGCGGCGAAGATAGGCCGGGCCAGCCGCGGCACCAGCCATGTTTCGTGTCCCGGGGATCACCCCAGCAGCGCGGCGGCGAGCGCGGTGCCGCTGTCGAAGGCCGCCTCGGCCCGCCCGGCCAGGCACCAGTCGCCGGCAAGGCCGAGGCCGCGCGCCGGGTCGGCCAGGCAGGGCCGGCCGAGCGGCACCTCCACCAGCGAATAGCGCCAGCGATGCGCCGCGGCGTGGATCGGCGCGGGCAGGGCGGCCCCGGCCAGGGCGGCGAGCGCCTCGAGCAGCGCCGGCACCACTGCCTCGGGCGCCTCCTCCAGATGCATGCGGGACCAGGACGGGCTCCCCTGCACCACCCAGCATTCGGCGCCCCGTGGCCGGCCCGGCTTCGAACTGTCCCGCGCCGCCCAGCTGACCGGCCCGCCATCGCCCGGCCGCAGCCCGTCCGGCAGCGGCAAGGGCGCGGCGAAGGCTGCCATCACGGTCCAGCAGGGAGCCAGCCGCACCGCATCCAGCAAGGCGGGCCAGCCGGGCGCATGCGGCGCCACCAGCGGCGCGGCCTGCGCCGGCGGCAAGGCAAGGGCGACGGCATCGAAGGGCCCGTCGCGCGCCGGCTCGGCCGCTGGCAGCGGCCGGCCGGGGCGGACAAGCGCGGCCTCGAGATGACGGATGGTCCAGGCGCCCGGCCCGCCCTCGATCGCGATGACATGCCGGGCCGCGGCCAGGTCGAGCCCGGCGGCCAGGGCGCGGGGCAGGCCGGACATCCCGGGCACGCCGACCAGCCGGCCCGGCTCGCCCCAGGGTGCGGCGCCATGCGCCGCCAGCAGGGCGGCGAATGCTTCGCCCCGCGCGGTCAGGTACTGCGCGCCGTGGTCGGATGCAGCGGCTGGCCACCGGCTTCGGCCCGCCGCGTCGCCAGCCTGCCGCCGGCGCCGCGGCCCTTGTCGAACAGGCGGATGGTGGCGCCGCGGGCGAGGAGGGCGCGGGCGCAGCTGAGGCCGGCGAGGCCGGCGCCGATCACGGCGATACGGGGGCGGGTCATGCAGCCGCAACGATGGGGCTTTGCCGCGCCGCCGCAAGAGGGGGCTCAGCCGGTCGCCGGCGAGGCGGTTGCCTCGCCGGCCGCGGGCAGGCCGGTCGCCGGCCCGGCGGCGGGGCCGGCGAGCAGCATCCCGAGCGGCATCGGCCCGCCGAACAGGAAGCCTTGGGCTTCCTCGAAGCCCAGCCCGGCCAGCAGCGCCTGCTGCGCCAGGGTCTCCACCCCTCGGCCACCAGGCGGAGCTGCATGGCCTTGCCGATGTCGCGGATGGCCCGCAGGATCGCCAGGTCGGCCGGCTGGGCGGGCAGGGGCGCGATCAGGCTGCGGTCCAGCTTCAGGGTGCTGAATGGCAGCCGCCGCGAGCCAGGCGAAGGACGCATAGCCGGTGCCGAAATCATCCAGCGCCAGGCCGATGCCACGGCTGCGCAGCGCCCCCAGCATGGCAGCAACCTGGGTGACGTCGGCCAGCGGCAGGCTCTCGGTCAGTTCCAGCTCCAGCCGCTCCGGCGCCAGGCCGCTTTCCGCCAGGGCAAGGTCCACCTGGACAGGCAGCACGCCGGCGGCAAGCTGCCGCACCGAGACATTGACCGAGACGCGGCCGAGCTGCGGGTGGCGGGCAGCCTCCTCCGCGGCCCGGCGCAGCACCCAGCCGCCGAGTTCCACGATGAGGTCGGAGCCCTCGGCGATCGGGATGAAGGCAGTGGGCGGGACGCTGCCGCGCGCGGGGTGGTGCCAGCGGAGCAGGGCCTCCGCCCCGTTGCGCAGGCCATCGGCCAGCCGGATGCGGGGCTGGTAGTGCAGCGTCAGCTCGCTGCGGCCGATGGCGCCGCGTAGGTCGGTTGCCAGGCGGCGGCGGAGCGCGCGGTCCAGCAGGCTGGCCGCGACTGCGACCGGGCCCTTGGCCGAGGGTGTCCCAGGGGCTTTGTTGCGTGCTGGCATCCTGCCGGTCCTCTGTGCAGCGGCAGTAGCCACCCCTGGCGTGAAGCAACCCCTAACACCCGGCACGGTGCGGCTTACCTGCCGTCAGTCGCCAACGCACGCTCAGGGGTTTTTCGGTATTGAATCACACTAGCCTTGAAGCTGGCTCGGGCCTCAGGCGAAGCGCTCCACCCGGGCGCCCGGGGCCGGGACGGCCGCGATCTCGCGGATGATCTTGCGGCGCACCGCGGCCTCGAAGGCCGGGAAACCCTCGGCCACCACCAGGAAGGCGCCGGGGCCGCCGATCACCTCCTCGCGGTAGTAGGTGTCGAGCGGCGGCATGCCGGCGGTCTGGGCGAAGGGACCCGGCTGCTTGTCCAGCACCGCGAGGCCGTTCAGCACGATGCCCTGGGCCAGCGCCTCCTCCCGCGCATCGGCAACCGGGCGGCCGGGATTGTTCACCCCGTCGCCGGAGATGTCGACCACCTTGCGGGTGCCCTCGAAGCCCTGGCCGAGATTGTCGCGCGGCGAAGTCCATGGCGCCGGAGATCGAGGTGTAGAGCCAAGTGCGGCGGGGGGCGGCGGCGATGGCATCGGCGAAGCCATTGGCCGAGGCGACGCTGTCCAGCTTGGTCCAGGGGACGAGGATGTTCTGGATGTGCCAGTCGGACCATGTGAACATCTGGCAGGCTATGGCGCCGACCGGGCCGCCCATGATGCCCTCGATCAGCTTGCGGTCGCGGAAGGCGGCTTCGTAGCCGCTGAACTGCAGTTCCTGCTCCTCGGGGTCGACCGAGCGGCTGACATCGACCGCCAGGATCAAGCTCGACATCCACCGGGGTGTTGGCGCGGGCGCGGGAGGACAGCAGGAGGGCGGGGGTGGCCAGGGCGGCCCCCAGCAGCGAACGACGGAGCATATGACCCCCTTGTGCCGGTGCCCGGGCCGCGACGCGCGGGACGGTGCGGTCCGGCAAGGACCTGAAGGCGGGCCGTAGGCTGGGCTGCTCCCTGTTCTTGCGGTCAGACTAGAAGCCGTCTTGTTGCATCGCAAGATAATGTTGCAATGCACAACGCGGGCGATGTCACCGGGTTGCCGACAACCTGGCGAAAAAAGGTGGCCAGTGTCTTGGCGCTGCCTCAGAAGCCGGCGCCGGGCTGCGCCAGATAGGCTTCCTCCTCGGGCGTGCTTGGCCGCCCAAGCGCGGCGTTACGGTGCGGGAAGCGGCTGAAGCGGCGGATCACCGCGCGATGCGCCCAGGCATAGGCGATGCTGGCCCCTGGTGCGGCATGCACCGGGTCGTCGCGCAGCCCCTCGAAGAGCGCGACCGAGAGGTCCTGGTCGGCCAACTCCTCGGAATGCTCGAAGGGGAGGTAGAGGAAGCAGCGGGCGGTGCAGGGCAGGGCCAGGTCGTGCCGGTCGCGCAGCACCGACTGGCGCGCCACGGCGCGGGCATGGGGATCCGACGCGAAGGCGGCGGCCGTGCCGCGGTGCAGGTTGCGCGGGGAATTGGTCGAGCACCAGCAGCAGGGCGAGCGCACCCTCCGGCGTCGCCGCCCAGGCATCCAGCGCGCCGTCCCGCGCCGGGGCGAGCAGGTCGCCGAAGCGGTCGCGGCAGGCGGCGTCGAAGGCCGGGTCGGGCCGGAACCAGCGCTCGAGTTGCCACGGCGCGAGGTCGGGGCCAAACCAGAAGTCGAGGATCTCCGCGGGTTCGGTCATGACAGCGCCCGGTCCAGCACGCGGACACTGTGCAGCGCCTCCGCCCCGCGAGGTCGGCGATCTGGTGGCGGCAGGAGGTGCCGTCGGCGACGATCAGGTGGTCGGCCGGGGCGGCGCGGACCGCCGGCAGCAGGGAAAGCTCGGCCATGGATTTCGAGACTTCGAGGTTCTCCGCCTCATAGCCGAAGGACCCGGCCATGCCGCAGCAGGAGGAGGTGATCGGCGTCACCTTCAGGCCCGGCACCAGGGTCAGCATGGCGACCGCGGCGGGGAAGGCGCCGAAGCTCTTCTGGTGGCAATGGCCGTGGATATGCGCGGCGGCCGCGGCGATGGGCTTCAGCGCCATGCGGGGCTTCTCCCGCGCCAGGGATTCCGACAGCAGCAGGGCGCGCTCGGCCAGCGCCCCGGGCGGCCTGGCCCGGCAGCAAGGCGGGGAATTCGTCGCGCAGCGTCAGCAGCGAGGAGGGCTCGATGCCGATGACCGGGGAGGCGAAGCCAGGGAGTGCTTCCAGCGTCCGCCGCGCCTCGGCCCGTGCCTCCTCGACCAGCCCGGCGGCGAGCAGCGTGCGGCCCTCGTCCAGCGGCCGGGCGCCCTTGGCCGGCCGGGCGACGGCGACGCGGTAGCCGGCGGCGGCCAGCACCCGTGCCGCGGCGCGCAGGTTCTCCGGCTCGAAGTAGCGGTTGAAGACATCCGCGAAGAGGATGACCTCGCCCTCCCGCCCGTCCGGCGCCGGCAGCTCGGCATCGTGGAAGGCGTCGCGGCGGAAGCGGGGCAGGCTGCGCCCGGCGGCGAAGCCGAGCAGGCGTTCGGACAGGCCGGCCAGGCCGGGGATGCTGTCCCGCGCATTGGCCAGGATGGGGGGCAAGGCTGGCAAAGGGCGCCCAGCGCGGCATCGTGGCGATCAGCCGGTCCTTGGCATTGACGCCGTAGCTTCGCCGCCCGCGCCGCCATGGCCTCGATCTTCATCTTCGCCATGTCGACGCCGGTCGGGCATTCCCGCCGGCAGCCCTTGCAGGAGACGCAGAGCTTCAGCGCGGCATGCACCTCGTCCGAGGCCAGCGCATCCGGGCCGAGCTTGGCCGGTGAGCGCCAGGCGCAGCGTATTGGCGCGGCCGCGGGTCAGGTGCTGCTCGTCGCGTGTCGCGCGGAAGCTCGGGCACATCACGCCGGCATCGAATTTCCGGCAGGTGCCGTTGTTGTTGCACATCTCGACCGCGCCGAGCAGCCCGCCCTGCGGGCCGGGCCAGGCCGACCAGTCGAGCGCCGGCGTGACCTTGGCGTCGGCCGCGTAGTCCGGGTGGTAGCGGAACAGGCTGCGATCATCCATCCGTGGCGGGCGGACGACGCGGCCGGGGTTGAGCAGGCCGGCGGGGTCGAAGGCGTCCTTCACCGCCTCGAAGGCGCGGGCGACGCGCGGGCCGAACATCGGCTCGTTGAACTCGGAGCGGACGATGCCGTCGCCATGCTCGCCGCTATGGCTGCCCTTGTACTCGCGGACGAGGGCGAAGCATTCCTCGGCGATCGCGCGCATCTTCCGCACGTCCTCGCCGTCCTTCATGTTCAGCACGGGACGGACATGCAGGCAGCCGACTGACGCATGGGCATACCACGTGCCCTTGGTGCCGTGCTTCTCGAACACGTCGTTCAGCCGCTCGGTGTAGTCGGCGAGGTCGGACAGGCCGACGGCGCAATCCTCGATGAAGGAGACCGGCTTCCCGTCGCCCTTCATGCTCATCATGATGTTGAGCCCGGCCTCGCGCACCTCGGCGACGGCCGCCTGGAAGCCGGGATCGATGCAGCGGACCACGGCGCCGGGATAGCCGAGATCGGCCATCATCTCGTCCAGCGCATCGAGGCGGCGGGCCAGCGGGCCGTCCTCCTCGCCGTGGAACTCGACGATCAGCAGGCTGTCCGGGTCACCCATCACGATGCGGTCGATGGTGGCGCGGTAGATCGGGATCGAGCGGCCGAGGTCGATCATGGTGCGGTCGACCAGCTCCACCGCCTCCGGGTCCAGCGTGACCAGGTGCTGCGAGGCCGCCATGGCGGCGCGGAAGCTCGGGAACTGGCAGATGCCGAGCGCCTTGCGCGGCTTGATCGGCCATAGCTTGAGATCGAGCGCGGCGGAGAAGGCGAGGGTGCCCTCGCTGCCCACCAGCAGCCGCGCCAGGCTGCCGCGGCCGGCGGCGCGCCCCGCCGGGGTCAGGGCATCGAGGTTGTAGCCGCCGACCCGGCGGAGCTGCTCGGGGAAGCGGGCGGCGATCTCCTCGGCCTCCCGCGCGCCGAGCGCCCGCAGCCGCTGGATCAGGTCGGCGATGCCGGCCGGCACCTCGGCGCCCAGGTTGTCCGGCAGCTCGCCGAAGCGGAACCGGCTGCCATCGGCCAGCAGCGCGTCGATGCCCAGCACGTTGTCGGCCATCAGCCCGTAGCGGATCGACTTGCTGCCGCAGGGATTGTTGCCGGCCATGCCGCCGATGGTGCAACGCGCCCAGGTCGAGGATCGACCGGGAAGAACAGGCCGTGCCGCTTCAGCTGGTCGTTCAGCGCGCCGAGCGCGATGCCCGGCTGCACCGTCGCGGTGCGCGCCGCCGGGTCGACCGCGACGAGCTCCCGCAGGTACTTGGTGCAGTCGATCACCAGCGCCCGGTTCACCGTCTGGCCGCATTGCGACGTGCCGCCGCCACGCCGGCGGGACGGGGATGCCCTCCTCCCGGCAGAGCGCCATGGCGGCCTCGACATCGGCGATGCTGCGCGGCACCAGTACGCCGATCGGCTCGACCTGGTAGATGCTGGCATCCGTCGCGTAGCGGCCGCGGTCGGCGGGGGTCCAGAGCACCTCGCCCTGGGTTTCGCGGCGCAGGCGGTCGGCGATGCGGCTGTCGCCGATACGGGCCTCGGTGGTCACCACGTTCATCAAGCGGATTCCTGCGGCAGCAGGATGAGGGGCGCCTCGGCCTGCCGCGATTCGAGAAGGTCATGCGCCCGCGCCGCCTCGGCCAGCGGCAGGGCCTGGCCGACCTCCGCCCGCAGGGCACCGACGGCGAGGGCGGCGAAAAGCGATGCTGCCATCGCCTCGAGCGCCGGGCGCTCGGCGGTATAGTGGAAGACCATGGGGCGGGTCAGGCTATTGGACTTCGCCGCGAGGCGGTGACGGCGAAGGGCGGGATCGGGCCGGATGACTGGCCGAAATTCACCAGGTGGCCGCGCAGGGCGAGGCATTCGAGCGAGCCGTCGAAGGTGTCGGCCCCAACCAGATCATAGGCGGCATCGACGCCGTGGCCGCCGGTGATCTGCTTCACCCGCGCGACGAAATCCTCCTCCCGGTACAGGATCACGTGGTGGCAGCCGGCGGCGCGGGCGATCTCCGCCTTGGCCGGCGAGCCCACCGTGCCGATCACCGTGGCGCCGAGATGCGCCGCCCACTGGCAGAGCAGCCGGCCGACGCCGCCGGCCGCGGCCTGCACCAGCAGGGTCTGGCTGGCCTCGACGCGATGCACCTGGCGCAGCAGCATCTCCGCCGTCAGCCCCTTCAGCAGGACGCTGGCGGCCAGCCGGTCGCTCATCCCCTCGGGCAGCTTCAGCGCCAGCGCCGCCGGCAGCAGGCGGTGGGAGGCATAGGCACCATAGCCGGCGGTGACATAGCCGATGCGGTCGCCGGCGGCGATGCCGCTGACGCCGGGGCCGACCGCCTCGACCACCCCCGCCGCCTCGATCCCCGGCACGCCGGGCAGCGCCAGGGTGCGATAGAGGCCGGAGCGGACATAGCAGTCGTGGAGAATTGACCCCGATGGCGGTGTGCCGGACCCGCAGCTCGCCCGGGCCGGGATCGCCGACCGCGACCGGCTCGGCGCGAAGCACCGCCGGACCGCCATGCTCGCGGGAGGATGATCGCCTCGGCCATGTGTCGCCTCCTGTGCCTTTGCTCACCGGGGATGGCGGCAAGCTAGCGGTGGAGCAAGCCGCTGTCCGATCTATAATGCTCATCAATCCAAGAAGGGCTTCTCATTGGCGCCCATGGATGGATCGGCGCCATAAGACGCCCGACACGAGGAAGCGACCCATGGCCTATTTCCAGTCCAAGCCGACCTCCGGCCGGCATTTCCTGCAGATCCCCGGGCCGTCCAATACGCCGGACCGCGTGCTGCGGGCGATGGACTACCCGACCATGGACCATCGCGGCCCCGATTTCGGCAAGTTCGGCAAGCAGCTGCTGGAAAAGCTCCGCGCGGTCTTCAAGACCAGCCAGCCGGTCATCGTCTTCCCGGCCTCCGGCACCGGCGCCTGGGAAGCGGCGCTGGCCAATACCCTCTCGCCCGGCGACCGCGTGCTGATGTGCGAGACCGGCTGGTTCGCGCATCTCTGGCAGGAGCTCGCCGGCCGGCTCGGCCTGAAGCCCGAGCTGATCGAGACCGACTGGCGCCGCGGCGCCGATGTCGCGGCGATCGAGGCGGCGCTGCGCGAGGACAAGGGGCACGGCATCAAGGCGGTCTGCGTGGTGCACAACGAGACCAGCACCGGCGCGACCTCGCGCATCGCCGCGGTGCGCAAGGCAATCGACGCCGCCGGCCATCCGGCGCTGCTGCTGGTCGATACCATCAGCGGCCTCGCCTCGATCGACTACCGGCACGATGAATGGGGCGTCGACGTCACCATCGCCGGCAGCCAGAAAGGGCTGATGCTGCCGCCCGGCCTGTCCTTCAACGCGATCTCGGCCAAGGCGCTGAAGGCGGCCGAGGGCGCGAGGATCCCGCGCAGCTACTGGGACTGGCGGCCGATGCTGGCGGCGAATGCCCAAGGGTTCTTTCCCTCCACCCCGGCGACCAACCTGCTCTACGGTCTCGACGCCGCCATCGACATGCTGATGGAGGAGGGCCTCGACAACGTCTTCGCCCGGCATGACCGCTTCGCCGAGGCGACCCGCCGCGCGGTGCGCGCCTGGGGTCTCGAGGTCCAGGTCGAGGTGCCCGGCGAGTATTCCTCGGTGCTGACCGCCGTGCGGCTGCCGGAGGGCCACAGCGCCAATGCGCTGCGGGCGACGATCCTCGAGAAGTTCAACATGAGCCTCGGCAACGGGCTTGGCCGGCTGAACGACCGGGTGTTCCGGATCGGCCATCTCGGCGATTTCGGCCCGCTGCAGCTGGTCGGCACGCTGGGCGGGGTGGAGATGGGCCTCGGCGCCGCCGGGGTGCCGCACAAGCCGGGCGGCGTGCAGGTGGCGATGGCCTATCTGAACGGCAACGCTTGAAGGCTAAGAGCCCATCCGGGAAGTTTGGGTTCATGCTGAGGGCTTTGTTGCCAGCCGTCGAAGCATGATGCGGATCATGGCCATGCGGACGAAGGCGGCGGCGATGCGGCAATGCCGCTCGAAGTCGCGGGCCAGCCGCCGGTTGCGGCTGATCCAGCCGATGGTGCGCTCGACGATCCAGCGCTTCGGCAGCACGACGAAGCGGTGCCTATCGCAGCGTCGCACGATCTCCATCTTCCATGTACCGGTGCGGGCGACGGCGGCGGCCATCTTCGGCCCCTGATAGCCTGCACCGCCGATGATGCGCTCGACAAAGGGAACAGCCTGCGCGCCTGGCGCAGCAGCGGCTCGGCGCCATCGCGGTCCTGCACGTTGGCGGGATGCACGATGACCGCGAGTAGCATGCCGATGGTATCGGTCAGCAGGTGGCGCTTGCGGCCGACGACCTTCTTGCCCGCGTCGTAGCCGGACGGGTCGAGCGTAGAGCCCCCTTTTGCGCGCCCTTCGCCGTCTGGCTGTCGATGATCGCGGTCGTCGGGCTGGCCTCACGCCCGGCACCCTCGCGCACCGCGACGTAGAGCGCGTGGTGGATGCGCTCGATGGTGCCTTCCCATTCCCAGCGCGAGAAGTAATCCCAAACCGTGCTCTTCGGCGGCAGGTCCTTCGGCAGCGCGCTCCATTGGCAGCCGGCGGAGAGCACGTAGAACACCGCGTTCAACACCTCGCGCACGTCCACCTTGCGGGGCCTGCCGCCGTGCTTCGCTGGCCGGATCAGTGGCGCAACCAGCGCCCACTCGGCATCCGTCAAATCTGAGGGATAGCGCAGCCCCCGCCGGTCCGCCGCACGCCGATGTTCCGCCGTCCATGCCATCCGTCTCCTCCCGCGAATCGCCCGCAGGAACAGCGAATCACATCCGATTCAGGCGATTCAATTCCTTTCCGGATGGGCTCTTAGCCTTCGAACTCCGAAGTGGCATGATGGTTAGGCTTGCCACTTTGGAGTTTTCCGCTTGCGACGCCTGCCGGCTTTCATCCTTGCCTTGCTTGCCGCGCTGCAGGTCCCGCCCGCGCTCGCGGCGCCCGAGGAGCTGACCGGCCAGGTGGTCGGCATCACCGATGGCGACACGCTGACGCTGCTGACCCCCGATCGCCGCCAGACCAAGGTGCGGCTGGCCGAGATCGACACGCCCGAGCGCCGCCAGCCCTATGGCAGCCGGGCGCGGGCGGCGCTGGCCGACCTTGCCTTTCAGCGCCGGGTGCGGGTGGTGGTGGAGGACATCGACCGCTACGGCCGCAGCGTCGGGCATGTCTATGCCGGCGGCCGCGACGTGAATGCCGAGATGGTCCGCCGCGGCGCTGCCTGGGTCTACGACCGCTACAACCACGACCCGAAGCTTCCGGTGCTGGAGGCCGAGGCGCGCGCCGCCCGTCGCGGCCTCTGGGCGCTGCCCGAGGCCGAGCGCCTGCCGCCCTGGGAATGGCGCCGCCGCGCCAAGGCGGAGCGTGACGCCGAGCCTGGGCAACGTCGCGCCGCGCCCGGCTGAGCCCCGGGGCGGGCCAGCTCCGCTCCCTGGGTCGCCGCGGAATTGATCTGGCGCATTACCCTTGTCTGCGGCGTTGGCATGATGCCATCGCTGCGCGCGCCGTGCTGCGTCCTGGCGTCCGGTGCCGGCGGAGAGCCGGCGCTGGGGCGCAGGTGGCCGAGCCGGGGCGCGCAGTGATGGGCGGCGGGACGCAATTCGCGGTGCGCCGGCCGCGACGACATGGCGCGCGGCGGCCGGCACCCGGCAACCGCGGCAAGGGAGATCAGGATGGCCGAAATCGACCACATCGTGCTGGGCGCCCGGACTCTCTGAGGAAGGCGCCGCCTTCGTCGAGCAGCACCTCGGCGTGAGGCCCCGCCCGGGCGGCAGGCATGAGGGGTTCGGCACCCACAACATGCTGCTCGGCCTCGGCAAGGGAACCTATCTCGAGATCATCGCTCCCGACCCCGACCAGCCGGAGCCGTCGCAGTCCCGGCTCTTCGACCTGGACGATCCGGCGGTGAAGGTGATGCTGGAAGCCGAGCCGCGGCTGATCGCCTGGGTGGCGCGCACCCCGGTGATGGATGCGGTCGTGTCGCGGCTCGGCCATCGCGCCGGGGAGGTGCGGGAGATGAGCCGGGGCGACCTGCACTGGCGCATGGCCTTCCCGCCGCAGCGCCAGGACATGGACAACCTGATCCCCGCGCTGATCGAGTGGAAGGGGGAGGGCGCGTCCTCCCGCCTGCCGGACAGCCATGTCCGCCTGCTGCACCTGGAGGCCGAGCACCCCGAGGCCGATGCGGTCAAGGCAGCGCTGGCCGATCGCGGACTAGAGGACGCCCTGAAGGTCCGCCGCAGCCCGCGATGCCCGGTTGGTGGCCGGCTGCGCCGGGCCGATGGGCAGGAGGTCACCCTCAGCAGCGGCTGAACCTTAGAGGGTTCGAAATAGATCGCCCGGCCCGCCTTCAACCGGGCTTTGCGCCTGTGCTACACAGCTTCGGCACCAGCCAGCGGTGGATCGTCCGCTGGGACCAATGCTTGGGCGAGGCGCATGGCAGCATTACCGCCGCGGCTTATACCGCCAGAGACGGGCCGGCGGATGGTTGAGCGGCGTCCAGGCCTCGCGCCCGGCGTGCTGCTCCGGCCTGCCCTCCGGCAATGGCGGGGCGGAGCGGCCGGGATGCGGCAGCCGGCCCTGGCCAGGGGCCACGGATTCGACCGCCGCCGTGCAGCGCCGCTGCCGTCCCCGCGGCGGCTGCACTGGCGGCATGCGGCACATCCCGTTCACTTCCGGAAGGACCTCGCGCAGGTGCCCTGCCATCCCTGGCACGATTTGGACCGCTGCCGGGCTCCCGGCCACGGGAAGGAAGCGGGCGGTCACGCCCGTCCTGCGCCATGTCATGGTGCCGTCGTATGACCGCGCGGATCCTGGTGGTCGACGACATCCCGGCCAATCTCCGCCTCCTCGAAGCCAAGCTGCTGGCCGAGTACTACGAGGTCGCCCTCGCCTCGAGCGGGCCGGAGGCCCTGGCCATGGCCGCCCGCTGGGCGCCCGACGTCATCCTGCTCGACGTTATGATGCCGGGGATGGATGGCTACGAGGTCTGCCGCCGGCTGAAGGCGGAGGATGCCACGGCGCACCTGCCGGTCGTCATGGTGACCGCGCTCATCGATCAGGCCGAGCGCGTCCGCGGCCTCGAGGCCGGGGCCGACGACTTCCTCTCGAAGCCGGTGGACGACGCGACGATGTTCGCCCGGCTGCGCGCCCTGCTGCGGGTCAAGCAGGTGCTCGACGCCTGGCGGCAGCGCACCGACACCGCCCGCCAGCTGGGCATCGAGCCGCCGCCCGAGCCGCGCGCCGGGATCGAGGGCGCCCGCGCGCTGGTGCTGTCGGAATTGCCGGGCGAATGCCAGCAGATTGCCGATGCGCTGGGCACCGATGGCGTCGAGGTGCATCAGTCCGCCCGCTCTGACGAGGCGCGGCGGGCGCTGCTGGAGGGGATTTCGACCTCGCGGTGCTCTGCCTGCCGCCCGAGGGCGGCGACGTGCTCCGTCTCGCCTCCCGCCTGCGGGCGGAGGCGGCGACGCGCGACCTGCCGGTGCTGCTGACCGCAGATTCCAGCCAGCGCGGCCTGGTGCTGCGCGGCTTCGACCTGGGCGCCAACGACCACGTGCTGCGGCCGATCGACGCCAACGAAGCTGCGCGCCCGGGCGCGCAACCAGGTGCGCCGCAAATGGTACCAGGAGAGGCTGCGGAACGACCTCGATCGCTCGCTCGAGCTGGCGGTGACCGATCCGCTGACCGGGCTTCGCAATCGCCGCTATGTCCGGCGCCACCTGGACGGGGTGCTGCGCGGCTCGGACGCCGCGGTCATGCTGCTGGACGTCGATCGCTTCAAGTCGATCAACGACACCTATGGCCATGCCGCCGGCGATACCGCCCTGAAGGAGGTCGCCGAGCGGCTGAAGTCGCACCTGCGCGCCGCCGATGTGCTGGCGCGCTATGGCGGCGAGGAATTCATGGTGGTGCTGGCCGGCGCGCCGACCGATTACGCCGCCATGGTCGCCGACCGGCTGCGCGGGGCCCTGAGCAACGACCCGATCTCGGTCGGACCGGCGCTGTTGCCGATCACCGTCAGCATCGGCCTGGCGATCGCCCCGGCCGGCTGCTCCGTCTCCGGCGCCATCGCTGCGGCCGATGCGGCGCTTTACCGCGCCAAGGCCGCCGGGCGGAACCGGGTGGAGCCGGCGGTGCCGGAGGACTTCATCGCACCGCCGCCGGATCAGGCCACGGAGGGCTGAGCCGGGGCGGCAGCGGCGGTCCCGCGGCCCCCACGCACAAAAGCGGCCGGGTCGCCCCGTCCGCTTCCAGCTACCGGCAGGCGATGCGGCGCGGTCGCGCCGCGGGCCTTACTGATCTTGGCTTCGCGGAACACGACGTGCTTGCGCACGACCGGATCGTACTTGTTCATCTCGAGCTTGCCGGTGGTGTTCCGGACGTTCTTCTTGGTCACGTAGAAGAAGCCGGTCTCAGCGCTGCTGACGAGCTTGATCTGGATGGTGTTCGACTTGGCCATGACGAAGCCTTCGCGTGTTCGGTCTGCCGGGCTGGCGGGAGGGCGCGGACAGTAGCGTGCAGGGCGGCGGCGTCAAGGGCGAAGGCGCCCGCCGCGACCTCTGCCGCGCCGCGCTGCGTCAGCGGGCCAGCGCCGACTCGTAGGCGTCGGCCTGCTCGATCAGCGTCCGCGCCACGCCGAGATCGCCGGGGCGGCCCTCGGCCGGCGGGCAGGTGTTGCGCAGCGCCGTCACCTCGCTGCCCGGCACCGGGGCGCGGGCCGCCCGCAGCCGGGCCAAGGGTCGCGCCATCGAGGAGTCGCCCTGGCGCAGCCGGGCGAGGGCCGCCGCCGTCGCCTCGGTGCCGAGGCTGGTGCAGACCGCGGGCAGCACGCCGAGTCCCTGGATCGGCCAGCCGCGCGGCGCCAGCACGCGGGACCAGGTGACCAGCAGCTCCCCGCCATTCGGCAGCGGAACCACCGCCTGGATCAGCCCCTTGCCGGTGGTGGCGCTGCCCACCACCACGCCGCGGCCGCGGTCGGACAGGGCGGCGGCGACGATTTCCGCCGCTGAGGCGGTGCGGCCATCCACCAGCACCACCAGCGGCACGCCGCGGGCCAGGTCCGGCCCGGCCGAGACATAGGTCCGTGCCGCATCCGGATGGCGGCCGCTGGTCAGCGCCACCACGCCCTCGGCCAGGAAGGCGCTGGCCACCGCCACCGCTTGGCCCAGCAGCCCGCCGCGGTTGCCGCGCAGGTCCAGCACCACCCCGCGCGCGGGCCAGTGCCGCGGGAAGGCTTCCAGCAGCGCCTCGGTCAGCCGCAGGTCGGTGGCGTTGGAGAAGCCGTCGAGCTGCAGCCAGAGGATCTCCTCCCGCCGCTGGGCGTGCAGGGTCTCCGGTGGCACGGTGCTCCGCAGCAGCAGGACGGTGAAGCGGCGGTTGCCGCGCGCGACGCGCAGCGCCACCTCGGTGCCGGCCGGGCCTTCCAGCAGCGCCGCGGCGGCGGCCAGGTCCTGCGCCGAGAGCGGCACGCCCTCCGCCGTCAGCACCCGGTCGCCGACCCGGAGCCCGGCCTCGGCCGCCGGCGAGTCGGGCCGGATGGTGGCGATCAGGCACGGAGATTGCCGCGACCCGCCGCCAGCCGCAGGCCAAGTCCGGTCTGGCCGATCCGCCGCGCCCGCGCCGCCATCGCCTCCTCCGGCGTCATGCGTAGCGGCTGTAGGGGTCGAGATGGTTGAACAACTCCTCGAAGGCGCTCCGCAGCATGCGTTCGGTGCCGGCCCGGCGGATTGCAGGTGACGCCCGCCAAGCGGCGTCGAACATGCCGGACAGCGCCACCGCAAGCGGCAGCGCCGCGGCCGCTGGCGGCCCCTGAGCCGGCAGGACGGGCATCGGGCGGGCCGAGAGCAGGCGGTCGGGCGCCGAGAGCAGCAGCGTGTTGCTCTGCAACTCGGATTGCAGAGCTGGCTCCAGCACCTCGAGCCCGCGCAGGCTCCAGAGGCCGAGCTGGGCCGGGGTGACGAGGTCGAGGTGACGCTCCAGCACGGCGCCGAGCGCCGTGGCCAGCACCGCCTGCACCTGCTCGCGCGGGAAAAGGCTGTCCCTGCGCGCCGGCGGCCGGCGGGGAAGAGCAGCAGCAGCAGCAGAGTCAGGGAGGCCGGGCGACCGCCCTTGCCGGCCTTTCGCTTGCCGGGCTTTGCCTTGCGCAGCTTCGGGGCGTGGTGCGCGGCGGGCATGCCCTGCATCAGGTGGAAGACCATGCCGCCGGTCCGGGGCGTCGCCTCGACCAGCCGCGCCTCGACCGCCTGGCCCAGGGCAAAGCTGATCCCCGTACGCTGGCCCGACAGCGCATGCCTGGCCTGGTCCTCGGTCCATCGGTCGTCCGGCAGCGACGCAAGGGGAACGATTCCGCTTGCGCCATTCGCCTCTACGGTGACGAACAGGCCGAACCGTGTCACCCCAGAAATGCGTGCGTCGAACACCTCTCCGATCCGCTGCGACATGTATGCCGCAAGGTAGCGGTCCACGGCGTCGCGCTCGGCTGCCGCCGCCCGGCGCTCGGTCTGGGTGATGTGCTCCCCGGTGTCGGGGAAGCGGGCCGCCTCGGTCTCCTGCAGCCCGTCTTCATCCAGCTTCAGGCCGCGAACCAGCGCGCGGTGCACCAGCAGGTCGGCATAGCGGCGGATCGGGCTGGTGAAGTGCGCGTAGCGGCCGAGGGCGAGGCCGAAATGGCCGATGTTGTCCGGCGCATAGGCGGCCTGGGACCGGCTGCGCAGCACCGTCTCGTGCACCAGCCGGGCCTCCGGCCTGTCGGCCACCAGCGCCAGCACATGGGCGAAGTCACGCGGGTGGATGCGGTCGCCCGGCGGCAGGCCGATCCCGAAGCGCATCGAGGAACTGGCGCAGCCCCTCCAGCTTCTGGTCGGAGGGCCGGTCATGCACCCGGTACATGGCAGGGGCTGGGACAGGCGCTCCAGCTCCTCCGCCGCGCAGACATTGGCGGTGACCATGAACTCCTCGATCAGCCGGTGCGAATCGAGCCGGGCGCGCGGCTCGACGCCGAGCACGGTACCCGCCGGGTCCAGCCGCACCCGACGCTCCGGCAGATCGAGCTCCAGCGTGCCTCGGCGGTCGCGCGCCGCCAGCAGGGCGCGGAAGGCGCCGTAGAGCGGGGCGAGGGTGCCGGTCGGATCCTCGCCGGCGTCGTGGTCGGCCTGAGCCTGCTCATAGGTCAGGCGGGCGGCGCTGCGCATGATGCCGCGCCCGAAGCGGTGGACGGTCTTCGTGCCGCCCGCATCGATGCGCATCTCGACGAAGAGGCAGCCGCGATCCTCCCCGGGGCGCAGGCTGCACCAGCCATTCGACAGTGGCTCGGGCAGCATCGGCACGACCCGGTCGGGGAAATAGACGCTATTGCCGCGCGCCCAGGCTTCGCGGTCAAGCGCCGAGCCGGGGCGGACGTAATGCGCCACATCGGCGATGGCGACGAGCACGCGCCAGCCGGTGCCGTCGGGCTCGGCCCAGACGGCGTCGTCGAAGTCGCGTGCGTCCTCGCCGTCGATGGTCACCAGCGGGACCTCGCGCAGGTCCTCGCGCCCTGTGGCAGCGACGCCCCCGCGCCTGCTCGGCCTCGCGCAGCGCCTCGGCCGGGAAGACGTCCGGGATGCCATGCGCGTGGATGCAGATGAGTGAGACGGATTTCGCCTCACCCATCTGGCCGAGCACCTCGACCACGCGGGCGGGGCGCAGGCCGAGCTTGCGGCCGGGCAGCGGCTCGGCCAGCACGATCTGGCCGTCCTCGGCGCCGCCGGCCTCGCCGGGCGGGACCACCCATTCCGCACGGTGGCGACGGTCGGTCGGCACGATGCGGCCATTCTCGTAGACGCCAAGCACCCGGGCCGGGGCGGCGCCGCCGACCCGCTTGACCGTGGTGCCCTCATACTTGCCGGAGCCCGCCGGCTTCAGCCGCGCCAACACCCGCTCCCCGGGGCGAGGGCCGGCTGCCCGGCGCGCTCGGGGCGCATGAAGATCACGGGCATGCGGCCCTGCTCGGCCTTCCAGCCGAGCGGGCGGGCGATCGGGTCGCCATCCGGGTCGGTGCCGGTGACCTCGATCACCGCCATCTCCGGCGCAGCCGGCCGGGCGCCGCCAGGCCACGGCGGCCGGCCGGGGCGGCGCTGCCATCCGCCTTCAAGGCCTTCAGCAACTCCCGCAAGGCCGGGCGCTGGTCGGTGCCGAGGCCGAAATGCCGGGCGATCTCGGTCTTGCCGACCTTGCCGGGACTGGCTTCCGCAGGAAGCGCCGCAGCGCCTCCTTCGAGGGCAGCGGCGCGTCTCCGCCGCCGGTCGGGCGGCGGGGCATCTCAGGCCTTCTTCTTCGGTGCCGCCGGCTTCTTCGCGGCGGCCGGCTTGGCGGCGGGCTGCTTCGCCGCCGCGGCCGGCTTGCGGGCGGCGGCCGCGGCTGGGGCGGCAGCCTTGCGGGCCGGCGCCTTGCGGGTGGCCGGCTTGGCCGGCGCGGCCGCCTTCCTTGCGGCGGGCTTGGCCGGCGGGGCGGCGTCGTCCCCGACCAAGGCGCCGTTGGCGGCGCGCTTGGCCGCGGGCTTCGCCTTGCCCTTGGCGCCGCCCTTGGTCATGGGCTTCAGCTCCTTGCCCTTCTCGGCCAGCAGCGCGACGACCTCGTCGAGCGTCGCATCCTCCATCGCCAGGTTGCGCGGCAGGTTGGCGACCGTCTTGCCGTGCTGGGCATAGGGGCCGAAGCGGCCCTTGCGGATCTCGACCGGCGCCTGGTCCTTCGGGTGCTGGCCGACCAAGCGGACCTTCGCCCGCGCCTTGGCCAGCAGCTCCATCGCCCGGTTCATGCCGAGCGAGAGCACGTCGTCCCCCGGCTCGAGCGACTGGAAGATCGAGCCGACCTTGATGTAGGGCCCGAAGCGGCCGAGCCCGGCCTGGATCTCCTCGCCGCTCTCGGGGTCGCGGCCGATCAGCCGCGGCAGCGACAGCAGCTTCAACGCCCGGTCGAGATCGAGCGTATCGGGATCCATGTCCTTGGTCAGGCTGGCCCGGCGCGGCTTGGTCGGCTTGCCCTTCGCGTCGGTGCCGCCCTCGCCGAGCTGGACATAGACGCCATAGGGGCCGCGGCGGACGGTGACCTTCTCGCCGCTCGCCGGGTCGGTGCCCAGCTCGCGCGGCCCGTCGCTGAGGCCCGTCGTCCCGTCGCCCTCGGCGCCCGGAGCGATCAGCGGCCGGGTGTAGCGGCATTCCGGGTAGTTGGAGCAGCCGATGAAGGCGCCGGTCCGGCCGAGCCGCAGGCCGAGCCGGCCGCCCGAACAGGCGGGGCAGGCGCGCGGGTCGGTGCCGCCCTCACGCTCGGGGAAGAAGTGCGGGCCGAGTTCCTCGTCCAGCGCGTCGATGACGTCGCTGATCTTGAGGTCCTTGGTGGCGTCGATCGCCCGCTTGAACTCCTCCCAGAAGGCCCGCATCACCGCGCGCCAGTCGACCTTGCCGCCGGAGATGTCGTCGAGCTGCTCCTCGAGCCCGGCGGTGAAGCCGGTATCAACGTAGCGCTCGAAGAACTTGACCAGGAAGCTGGTGACCAGCCGCCCCCGGTCCTCCGGCATCAGGCGCCGCTTCTCGAGCTTCACATAATTGCGGTCCTGCAGGGTCTGCAGGATGGACGCATAGGTGGAGGGGCGGCCGATGCCGAGCTCCTCCATCCGCTTGACCAGGGAGGCTTCCGAGTAGCGCGGCGGCGGCTGGGTGAAGTGCTGCAGCGCCGATACATCACCGCGCTTCAGCGGGTCGCGCTCCCGCATCGGCGGCAGGGTGCGGCTGTCCTCGTCCTCGCTCCCGGGCGCGGCGCCGGTGATGCCGGCACGGCGGTCGGCCTCGGTGTCGTCCTGGTCCTCCCGGTAGAGCTTCAGGAAGCCGTCGAAGGCGATGACCGAGCCGGTGGCGCGCAGGATGGTCTTCTTTGCCGCGTCGCCGATCTCGACCGTGGTCTGGTCCAGCTCGGCCGACTGCATCTGGGAGGCGACGGCGCGCTTCCAGACCAGCTCGTAAAGCCGGCGCTGCCGCTCATCGAGGTAGCGGGCGACCTTCTCCGGCGTATTGCGCACGTCGGTCGGGCGGATCGCCTCATGCGCCTCCTGGGCGTTCTTGGCCTTCGAGGAATACTCGCGCGGCGCGCCGGGCAGGTAGTCCCGGCCGAATCTCGAGCCGACATGGTCGCGGATGGCGGCGATCGCCTCCCGCGCCATCTGCACCCCGTCGGTCCGCATATAGGTAATGAGGCCGACGGTCTCGCCGCCGATCTCGACGCCCTCATACAGCTGTTGCGCGGTGCGCATCGCCTGCTGCGCGCCCATGCCGAGCTTGCGGCTGGCCTCCATCTGCAGGGTGGAGGTGGTGAAGGGCGGCGGCGGGTTGCGCTTGACCCGGCGCTTCTCGACCGAGAGGACGCTGAAGGTCCCGGCCTCGACCGCCGCCTTGGCGCGCATCGCGCTGGCCTCGTCCGGCAGGTCGAACTGGTCGAGCTTCCGGCCGTCCAGATGCGTCAGCCGGGCAGTGAATGGGGCGCCCTGCGGCGTGGTGAAGCGGCTTTCGACCGTCCAGTATTCGCGGGCGCGGAAGGCCTCGATCTCGGCTTCCCGCTCGCAGATCAGCCGCAGCGCCACCGACTGCACCCGGCCGGCGGAGCGGCTGCCGGGGAGCTTCCGCCACAGCACGGGCGAGAGGGTGAAGCCGACGAGGTAGTCCAGCGCCCGCCGCGCCAGGTAGGCATCGATCAGCGGCGTGTCGAGCTGGCGGGGGTGCGCGACCGCATGCTGGATGGCGCGCTTGGTGATCTCGTTGAAGGTGATGCGCTGGACCTCGACGCCCTTCAGCGCTCCCTTGCGGGCCAGCATGTCCTTGACATGCCAGGAGATTGCCTCGCCCTCCCGGTCCGGGTCGGTGGCGAGGTAGAGGCGCTTGGCGCCGCGCAGCGCGCGGGCGATCTCGTTGACCTGGCGCTCGCCGCGGTCCTCGGACTCCCAATCCATGGCGAAGTCCTCCTCCGGGCGGACGGAGCCGTCCTTCGGGGGCAGGTCGCGGACATGGCCGAAGCTCGCCAGGACGGTGAAGTCCCCGCCGAGATACTTGTTGATGGTCTTGGCCTTGGCGGGGCTTTCGACGACGACGACGTCCGTCATGGACTCCACACATCCTGTGGCCGTGGCCCCGGGGAGGGGATTGCGGCATTTGCGGCGAAGCGGGCGCCCCTCCTAGCCCTCGTCCTGGCCCCGTCCGGTGAGCGCCACGCGGTTGCCCGGCAGCAGTTCGACCCGTCCAGCCAGTTCGAGATCGAGGAGGATCGCCTGGATCGCGGAGGGCGACAGGTGGCAGCGCCGCATCACCTCGTCAACCGCTATCGGAGAGGCCCCAAGCATATCAACGACTTGAGAGGTAATTTCGGAGTCTTCCGGTGATTGCGAAACGAATGCCCGTTCCGGTTCGCCGCCGGACCATGTCGTGGCCGCGGCGAACAGCGGCGCCGCATGGGGCGCTTCGGGCAGATGCAGCAGCACGTCCTCGGCGCTCTCGGCGAGGTGCGCGCCCTGGCGGATCAGGTCGTTCGACCCCCGCGCCCGGGGATCGAGCGGACTGCCCGGGACGGCGAAGAAGCTTCCCGCCCGGCCTCCAGCGCCATACGGGCGGTGATCAGGCTGCCGGAGCGCAGCGCAGCCTCGATCACCACCACCCCGAGCGAGATGGCGGCGACGATGCGGTTGCGGCGGGGAAGTGGCGGGCCAGCGGCGCGGTGCCGAGCGGCGCCTCTGCCAGCACCGCGCCGCCTTCCGCGGCGATGCGGGCCTGCAGGGCGGCATTTTCCGGCGGGTAGGGCTGGTCGAGTCCGCCGGCGACGCAGGCGATCGTGCGGCCACGCCGCAACGCGCCGAGATGCGCCGCGGCGTCGATGCCCCGGGCCAGGCCGGAGACCACGGCGAGGCCCTCGGCGGCCAGCGCCTCGGCCAGTTCCTCGGCGATGCGCCGGCCGGCGGCGGAGGCGTTGCGGGCGCCGACAATGGCGACGGCGCGCGGGGCGAGGGCGGCCGGGTCGCCGAGCAGGGCGAGGACCGGCGCCGCGTCCTCCTGCATCGCCAGCAGGGGCGGGTAGGGCGGCAGCCCGGCGAACAGCAGGCGTGCGCCCATGCGCTGCAGCGCCTCGATCTCGCGCCGCGCCTCGGCCTCCGGATGCAGGGCGAAGGGCGTGCCGCGGCGGGCGGCGAGCCGGGGCAATGCGGCGAGCGCGGCGCCGGCATTGCCGTGGCGCTCGAGCAGGCGGCGGAAGGTGAGGGGACCGATGCCGTCGGTGCGGGCGAGACGAAGGCGGGCCAGGGCCTCGGCGGGCGGGAGCATGGTCATGGCCGGGAGGTTCATCCGTCCCGCGGCGCCATCGGGAGCCGCAGGGCGCTGCCCTGCCCATGGATGTCGGACATGCCCGGCGATCCTCCTCGGCCGGGAGAAATATACGAAAGCCGTCGCGGCGATGCCAGAACTACATGCGATTTTGCAACAAATTAGCCCGTCGAAGTGTCAGCCCTTGCGGCCGATCCGCGGCTCCGTCCCGGCCAGCAGGCGCTCGATATTCGCCTTGTGCCGCCAAGCCACCAGCACAGCGATCCCGGCCGAGAAGGCAGCGAGATCCCAGCGCCCGGCCGCCGCGGCGATCGCCGGCGCCACGGCGCAGGCGGCGAGCGCGCTGGCCGAGGAGATCCGGGTGACGAAGGCCATCACCAGCCAGACCAGGGCCGCGCCGAGGCCGAGCCACCAGGCCGCGGCCAGCAGCACGCCGCCGCCGGTCGCCACGCCCTTGCCGCCCTTGAAGCCGATCCAGACCGGGAAGGCATGGCCCAGCATGGCGCCGAAGCCGGCCAGCAGCCCCGCCGTCTCGCCCCAGAGCGCCCGCGCCAGGGCCAGGGCCGCAACGCCCTTCAGGATGTCCAGCACCATTGTCGCTGCGGCGAGCGACTTATTGCCGGTGCGCAGCACGTTGGTCGCGCCGATATTGCCCGAGCCGATGCTGCGGATGTCGCCGAGCCCGGCCGCCCGGGTCAGCAGCAGCCCCCAGGGCACCGAGCCGAGCAGGTAGCCGAGGGCGAGTGCCAGGATCCCGGTCATCCGAAGACCCGCCGCCCGGTCTTCCAGGTGCCGACCACCCGGCCTTCGAGCGCCCTTCCGTCGAAGGGCGTGTTCTGCGCCTTGCCCGGCAGCTGGCCGTCCTTCACCTGCCAGCCACGGTCGAGGTCGAGCAGCACCAGGTCGGCGGCCGCGCCCTTGGCCAGCCGGCCGACCGGCAGGCCGAGCAGCTTCGCCGGCCGCGCCGTCAGCAGGTCGAGCGCCGCCAGCAGCGAGAGGTCGCCGCCATGCACCCGGGCCAGGGTCACGCCGAGCAGCGTGGCAAGGCCGGCACCGCCGGCCTCGGCCTGGGCAAGGGCAGGCGCTTGTCGTCGGCGTCGCGCGGCTGGTGGTCGGAGGCGATGGCATCGATCGTGCCGTCCGCGAGCGCCGCGACCACGGCCAGCCGGTCGGCCTCCGGCCGCAGCGGCGGCGACAGCTTGGCATAGGTCCGCCAGTCACCGATCGCCGTCTCGTTCAGGTCGAAATAGGGCGGGGCGGTGTCGCAGGTGACCGGGAGCCCCTCGGCCTTCGCCGCGCGGATCAGGTCGAGCGCCGCCGCGGTGCTGACATGGGCGAAGTGCACATGGCCGCGGGTGATGCGGGCGAGGGCGATGTCGCGCGCCACCATCATCGATTCGGCGGCGGGCGGGATGCCGGGCAGGCCGAGCCGCGTCGCCAGCTCGCCCTCGGTCGCGGCGCCGCCGGCGGCCAGGCTCGGCTCCTCCGGGTGCTGCACGATGAAGCTGCCGAAGGCGCGGGCATAGGACAGCGCCAGCCGCATGGTGCGGGCATTGCCGATGGCCCGGCGCCCGTCGGTGAAGGCGACCGCCCCGGCCTCCTTCAGCAGGCCGTATTCGGCCAGCTCGCGGCCCTCGCAATGCTTGGTGGCGGCGGCATAGGGCAGCAGGGTGATGCTGCCGGTCGCCTCGCCGCGGCGGAGGACGAGATTGCACCAGGGCCGGGTCGTCCAGCGCCGGGTCGGTGTCCGGCAGGGCGCAGAGCGTGGTGATGCCCCGGCCGAGGCGGCGGCGGCGGCCGAGGCGATGGTCTCGCGGTGCTCGTGCCCGGGCTCGCCGACATCGGCGCGCAGGTCCACCAGCCCGGGGGCCAGGCAGCGGCCGGCGCAGTCGATGGTCTCGGCCGCCTCGGGCGCGGCAAGGCCGGTGCCGTGGTCGAGGATCAGCCCGTCGCGGACCAGCAGGTCGCCAGTGGCGTCGAGCCCGGTCGCGGGGTCGAGCAGCCGGGCGCCGCGGAAGAGAAGGTCACGCATTGCGGCGAAGGTCCCGTGCCAGCACGTCCAGCACCGCCATCCGGCAGGCGACGCCCATTTCCACCTGCTCGCCGATCACGCTGCGCTCCGGGTCGTCGGCGACGGCGCTGTCGATCTCGACGCCGCGGTTCATCGGCCCGGGATGCATGACGATCGCATCCGGCCGGGCGACGGCCAGCTTCTCCCGGTCCAGGCCAAAGAAGCGGAAGAACTCGCGCGAGGATGGTACCAGGCCGCCGGTCATCCGCTCCTTCTGCAGCCGCAGCATCATCACCACGTCGGCGCCGGCGAGGCCCGCCTTCATGTCGTGGAAGACCTCGACCCCGAGGCGGGCGGCCTCGGCCGGGATCAGGGTCGGCGGGCCGACCAGGCGGACGCGGGCATTCATCGCCGTCAGCAGGTGGATGTTGGAGCGCGCGACGCGGCTGTGCAGCACGTCGCCGCAGATGGCGACCACCAGGCCTTCCAGCCTGCCCTTGCGGCGGCGTATCGTCAGGGCGTCGAGCAGCGCCTGGGTCGGGTGCTCGTGCGTGCCGTCGCCGGCGTTGATGACGCTGGCGGAGACCTTCTGGGAGAGCAGGGCCGGGGCGCCGGACTGGGCGTGGCGGACCACCAGCAGGTCGCAATGCATGGCGTTCAGGGTCTGCGCCGTGTCCAGCAGCGTCTCCCCCTTGTTCACGCTGCTGTTCGAGACGGACATGTTGATCACATCCGCCCCCAGCCGCTTGCCGGCCAGCTCGAAGCTGGTGCGGGTCCGCGTGCTGTCCTCGAAGAACAGGTTGATCAGGGTCCGGCCCTTCAGCAGGTCGCGCTGGGTCTTCCCGCTGCGGTTCAGCAGGGCGTAGCTCTCGGCCAGGTCGAGCAGGGCGCCGATATGCGGCGGCTCCAGGCCTTCGATGGCCAGCAGGTGGCCGCCGGGGAGGATCGGGAAGGAAAAGGACATCGGGACTCGCGGGCTGCGGCGGTGGGCAAGCTAGCCTTGCCGGGGAGGGCGGCCAAGCAGTTGCGCCGGATGGTGGGGTCAGCCGAGGGCGGGCCGCGTCGCATCCAGCGCCGATTGAAGCGTGTAGGCCGCGGCCGCCGCATCCACCGCGGCCGCCCGCTTGGCCCGCGTCAGATCGGCCTCGATCATCGCCCGGTTGACCGCCGAGCTGCTCAGCCGCTCATCCCAGAGCGCCACCGGCAGGCCGGCAGCCTCGCCCAGCGCCAGGGCCCAGTCCTTCGCCGCCTGGGCCGCCGGGCCGAAGGACCCGTCCATCCCGAGCGGCAGGCCGACCACCAGCCCGCCGGCGCCCTCCTTGCGGGCAATCGCCGCGACCTCCGCCGCATTGGCCTTGAGCTTCCCCGCTTCAGGGAGCCATAGGGCGAGGCCAGCATCAGCAGCACGTCGGACAGCGCCACGCCGATCAGCTTCGATCCGGGATCGAGGCCGATCAGCCGCCGGCCGCGGGGCAGGCCAGAGCGGAGGTCGGTCAGGTTGAAGAGGGGCATGGCCGCCGTTATAGCCCTGCCGAGCCGATTGATAGCCCCTGGCCAGGTCTGGAACCCCGCATGTCCCTCGACACCGCCACGGTGAGGCGCATCGCCTCCCTTGCCCGCATCCGGCTGGAGGAGGAGGAGGTCGGTCGCATGCAGGCCGAGCTCAACGGCATCCTCGGCTGGATCGAGCAGCTGCAGGCGGTGGACACCACCGGAGTCGAGCCGATGGCCGGCGGCGGCGCGGTGTCGCTGCGGATGCGGGAGGATGCCGTGACCGATGGCGGCATCCCCGAGCAGGTCCTGGCGAATGCGCCGGACCGCATGGGCGCGTATTTCGGCGTGCCGAAGGTGGTTGAATAATGCATCCGACGGATTTCTCGCTCCGCGGCGCCATCGAGGCGCTGAACGAGGGGCTGCTGACCAGCGTCGAGCTGACCCAGGCGCATCTGGACGGCATCGCCGCGCTGAACCCGCGGCTGAACGCCTATTTGACCGTCACCGCGGAGCAGGCGCTGGAGCAGGCCAGGGCGAGCGATGCGCGACGGGCTGAGGGCCTGGCCGGGCCGCTCGACGGCATCCCGCTGGCGATCAAGGACCTGTTCTGCACGGCGGGGACGCGGACCACAGCGGGGAGCAAGATCCTCGGCAACTTCGTGCCGCCCTATGAGAGCACGGTCTCGGGCAACCTGCTGCGGGATGGCGCGGTCTTCCTCGGCAAGGTCAATCTCGACGAATTCGCCATGGGGTCGTCGAACACCACCAGCGCCTTCGGGCCGGTGGAGAACCCCTGGTCGCGGCGGAACGACCCGGATGCCCGGCTGGTCCCGGGCGGGTCCTCGGGCGGGTCGGCCACGGCGGTCGCGGCGCGGCTGGCGCTGGGTGCCACGGCGACCGACACGGGCGGCTCGATCCGCCAGCCCGCGGCCTTCTGCGGCATCGCCGGGATCAAGCCGACCTACGGGCGGTGCAGCCGCTGGGGCGTCGTCGCCTTCGCCAGCAGCCTGGACCAGGCCGGGCCGGTCGCCCGCACCGTCGAGGATTGCGCCATCCTGCTGCGGAGCATGGCGGGGTTCGACCCGAAGGACAGCACCTCGGCGGATGTGCCGGTGCCGGATTTCGCCGCCGCCTGCGCCCGCGGGGTGAAGGGGCTGCGGATCGGCGTGCCGAAGGAATACCGGCTGGAGGGCACGCCGCCCGAGATCGAAAAGCTCTGGGAGCAGGGCCTGCAATGGCTGCGCGACCAGGGCGCCGAGACGGTCGAGATCAGCCTGCCCCACACCCGCTACGCGCTGCCGACCTACTACATCGTCGCGCCGGCCGAGGCCTCGTCGAACCTCGCCTCGCTATGACGGCGTGCGCTTCGGCCTGCGCGAGGCGGCGAAGGACAGCGACCTGAAGGACCTGTACGAGCGGACCCGCGCCGCCGGCTTCGGCCCTGAGGTCAAGCGCCGAGATCATGATCGGCACCTATGTGCTGAGCGCCGGCTACTACGACGCCTACTACCTGAAGGCGCAGAAGATCCGCGCGCTGATCAAGCGCGACTTCGACGAGGCCTTCCAGAAGGTCGATGCCATCGTCACCCCGGCGACGCCCTCGGCCGCCTTCGGGATGGACGAGAAGCAGGACGACCCGGTGACGATGTACCTGAACGACGTCTTCACCGTGACCGCGAACCTGGCCGGGCTGCCGGGCCTCGCGGTGCCGGCGGGACTCGACGCGCAGGGCCTGCCGCTCGGGCTGCAGGTGATCGGCCGCGCCTTCGACGAGGAGACGGTCTTCGCGGTCGGCTCGGCGATCGAGACGGCGGCGGATTTCCGCGCCGTGCCGGCGCTGCGGGCCGGGGCGTGACCGAGGCGGCGCTCGACCGCGGCCGCAGCTTCGCCGCGATCCGCGCGGCGGCCGAGGCGCACCGCTTCCTCAGCTACGGTGCCGTCGCCGCGGCGAGCGGGCTGGCTTGGCAGGCGGCGCGGCGGCGGATGGACCCGCATCTCTTCGCGCTCTGCGCCTGGGCAACGGAGCGGGGCTGGCCGCTGCTCTCGGCCATCGTGGTGGACCAGACAAGCGTCGCGCATGGCGCCATGCGCGGCCGGCCGCTGATCGGCTTCGCCCGCGCGGCGGAGCGTTGCGGGCGCATCGTGGGCGGCGACGCCGCCGCATTCCTGGCAGACGAGCAGCAGCGCGTCTTCGCCTGGGCAGACAAGGAACGGGGCCATGTCCTTTACGCTTGAGGGCCGCACCGGCCCCTGGGAGGTCGTCGTCGGCCTGGAAGTCCATGCGCAGGTGACGTCGAAGGCGAAGCTGTTCAGCGGCGCGGCGACGGAGTTCGGCGCCGAACCGAACACCCAGGTCAGCTTCGTCGATGCCGGTTTTCCGGGCATGCTGCCGGTGATCAACCGCGAATGCGTGGCACAGGCGGTGCGGACCGGGCTTGGCCTGAACGCCCAGGTGAACCTGTGGTCGCGCTTCGACCGCAAGAACTACTTCTATGCCGACCTGCCGCAGGGCTACCAGATCAGCCAGTTCGCCCACCCGATCATCGGCACCGGCGAGATCGAGATCACGCTGGCCGACGGCAGCACCAAGACCATCGGGATCACCCGGCTGCACCTGGAACAGGATGCGGGCAAGTCGCAGCACGACCAGCACCCGTCGAAGAGCTTCATCGACCTGAACCGCTCGGGCGTCGCGCTGATGGAGATCGTCTCCGAGCCCGACATGCGGAGCCCAGAGGAGGCCGGCGCCTACCTGACCAAGCTGCGGCAGATCCTGCGCTATCTTGGCACCTGCGACGGCAACATGGACGAGGGCTCGATGCGGGCCGACGTCAATGTCTCCGTCCGGAAGGCGGGCGAGGACTACCGCACCCGCTGCGAGGTGAAGAACGTCAACTCCATCCGCTTCGTCATGCAGGCGGTGGAGGCCGAGGCGCGGCGGCAGATCGAGGTCTGGGAGGAGGGCGGCGAGGTCGTGCAGGAGACCCGCCTGTTCGACACCGGCCGCGGGATCACCCGCTCCATGCGGTCGAAGGAGGACGCGCATGACTACCGCTACTTCCCCGACCCCGACCTGCCCCCGCTGGTGCTGGAGGCCGATTGGGTCGCGCAGCCTGAAGGCCGCGTTGCCCGAACTGCCCGATGTGCGGCGCGCGCGATACGTGGCGATGGGGCTGACGCCCTACGACGCGCATGTGCTGACGCTCGAAAAGGAGACGGCGGTCTATTTCGAGGAGGTCGCGCAGGGCCGCGACGCCAAGGTCGCTGCCAACTGGGTCACCGGCGACCTCTTCGCTGCCATCAACCGCACCAAGACCAGCATTGCCGAACCGCCGGTGCCGGCCGCGCATCTCGGCGCCTTGCTGGACCTGCTGGCCGATAAGACCCTGTCCGGCACGCTGGCGAAGCAGGTTTTCGAGGCGATGGTGGAGACCGGCAAGAGCCCTGGCGCCATCGTCGAGGAGCGCGGGCTGCGGCAGGTGACCGATACCGGCGCGATCGACCGCATGGTCGAGCAGGTGATGGCGGCGAATGTCGACAAGGTGGCCGAATACCGGTCGGGCAAGGACAAGCTGTTCGGCTTCTTCGTCGGCCAGGTGATGAAGGCCATGCAGGGCAAGGGCAATCCGGCCCTGGTGAACGAAGCGGTCAAGCGGAAGCTGAGCTGAACTTGTAAGAACAGTTGGGGGACCGGGGAAGGCATTCCCCGGCCGTACCTTGTTGTCCGTCGAGCCCCGGGGGAGGGCTGCCAGTTGTCAGGCCAGTGCCGGCATCGCCTGGTTGGTTTCGCGCGCCATCGACGGGATCAGCAGCGCATCCGCCAGAGCCCATTGCCCGTGGTGACGAAGCCGAGGAGGCCGAGGCCGCTCCAGATCAGGGGGATGGAGAGCAGCGTGATCGCGGCCATCCCGGCGCCCGAGAGGCTGCGGCCGAGATAAAGGCGGTGCAGGCCGAACAGGCCGAAGAAGGCGAGCAGCAGATAGGCAAGCCCCACCGATTTCCGGCGTGAGCCCGGCAACATCAACGCGTCCATGTCAAAAATCCCCCGATCCGGCCCCGTCCGTACCCCAAACGCAACGGCGCCGATCCCAAGTTGCTGTACCGTGTGGCGCATGGGAAGGCGTTTCGCATCAACGGCTTCGTCTTTCCTGCATCGTGGCGGCGCGGCCGCGCCGGGCGGCCTCGCCGCCGGGCAGGTCCTCGGCTAGCCTCGCCGCGGAAACGTCCGGACCGGAGCCCCCGATGATCGAACTGCACACCTGGAACACCCCCAACGGCCGCAAGATCAGCGTCGCGCTGGAGGAAATGGGCCTGCGCTACGTGGTCAAGCCCGTGAACATCTCGAAGAATGAGCAATCTCGACCCCGCCTTCCTGAAATCCAGTCCCAACAACCGCATTCCGGCGATCATCGATCCGGACGGCCCGGGCGGGCAGCCGATCAGCGTCTTCGAAAGCGGCGCTATCCTGATCTACCTGGCAGAAAAGACCGGAAAGTTCATGCCGTCCGACCCGCGGGCGAAGGTGCCGGTGCTGGAATGGCTGATGTGGCAAATGGGCGGCTTTGGCCCTATGCCGGGTCAGGTCCACCACTTCCTGATGCAGCCGGACGGGCCAGCCAAGGAATACGGCTTCACCCGTTACCACAAGGAGACGCAGCGCCTCTATGGCGTGCTCGACCGCCGACTGGCCGGCCGGGACTTCGTGGCCACCGCAGGCGGGCCGAGCATCGCCGACTTCGCCATCCTCGGCTGGGCCTGGCGGCACGAGCGGCACCAGGTGCCCTTCGACGACCTGCCGAATGTCGCCGCCTGGTACGAGCGCATGATGGCCCGGCCGGCGACCGCGAAGGGGTTCGCGGTAGAGTTGTCCTGACCGGCGAAATGGGCGGCCGGAAGGTTTGACGCCCGGCCTGCCCGCCTGTAAGACGCCTCCTGCATACGTCGTGGGCCTGCTGCACCTGAGGAGGGGTGGCCGAGTGGCTGAAGGCGACGGTTTGCTAAACCGTTAAGGGTCGTCAAGGCCCTTCGAGGGTTCGAATCCCTTCCCCTCCTCCATTCCCCTCGTGTTATGCCTCGGCCGGAGCCGGATACCAGTAATCCGGCTCCGGCCGTTGCCAGCCTGGAGCCGACCAGCGCACCTCGATCGTCGTGGTCAGGCTGCCCTCGGTTTCGAAATAGGCATACTGGCTGCCGAGGAAATTGCCCTCCATCAACGCTGGCCAGCCGCGGGCGGCGAATTCGGCCTTCACCTCCGCCAATGTCCGCGCTCCGCAGTCCACCATGGCATGGTGGATTCCCTCGCCGTGGTCGCGAAGGAATTCCTGATAGATCGAAGGGCCATCCAGCGGCTGAATCAACTCCCACATCATGTCGCCGGTCCAGGCCAGCGCCAGCTTCATGCTGTAGGGCGTATCGACCCCGCGGATCCGCATGCCGGTCAGCCTGGGTGGCGCATAGGTATAGACCCGCCACGGGCCAATACCGAGCTTGTGGGTGTACTCGGCCAGCGCCCGGTCGATGTCGCGCACCACGATGCCGACCTGCGTGACGGTCCTGACCAGCGGCGTTTCGGTCATCCGGCTCCTCGCTTTCCCAGCCGCCCGGCTTGCACGGGCGGTCGAATGACCTAGGATCGTAGCCAAGAACCGATCAGGGGGAAGGTCCGATGCGTCGGCTGCCTGCCGCGTCACCATGCCACGTGCCCTGCCTCTCCCCCGTCGGGCCCTGAGGCAGCAGAGGAACAACGATGGCAGCCCCCCTTCGGCCCGGCGGGACCGGATCAAGCCGCATTTCCCGAAGCTCGTCGAGATGACGAACACCTATGTCTACGGCGACCTTTGGGAGCGCCCGCAGCTCTCGAAGCGGGACCGCAGCCTGGTCACCATCGCGGCGCTGGTGGCGCTCGGCTGGGAGGACCAGCTCAACAGCCATATCGGCCGCGGCCTCGGTAATGGCCTGACGCGCGACGAGATTGCCGAGATCATCACGCATCTCTCGATGTATGCCGGCTGGCCGGCGGCGATGACGGCTTCCCACGTCGCGGTGGACGTCTTCGACGAACAGGACAAGGCGAAGGGTTGAGCGCATGAAGATCGGGTTCATCGGCCTCGGCACCATGGGTGCCTTCATGGCGGCCAACCTGCAGAAGTCGCAGTACAAGCTAGTGGTGCTCGATGTCCGCCGCGACGCCGCGGCGCAGCACCTCGAGGCCGGCGCCGAATGGGGCGCGACGCCAAAGGCGATCGCCGAGCAATGCGACGTGGTCTTCACCAGCCTGCCCGGGCCGCCGGAAGTGGAAGCCGTGGTCTTCGGCCCGGACGGCATCCTGGCCGGCGCCCATCCCGGCATGGCCTATTTCGACCTCTCGACCAACAGCCAGGCGCTGATGCGGCGGGTGAATGCGGCGCTGGCCGAGAAGGGCGCGCATGGCTTCGACGCCCCGGTCTCCGGCGGGCCGAAGGGCGCCGAGACCGGCAAGCTCGCGATCTGGGTCGGCGGCGACGAGGCGGTCTACCAGCAGCACAAGAAGGTGTTGGACGCGATCGGCGATCAGGCTGCCTATATCGGCCCGATCGGCACCGCGACCGTCGCCAAGCTGGTGCACAACATGGCCGGCTACGCCGTGCAGACCGCAATGGCCGAGGTCTTCACCATGGGCGTCAAGGCGGGCATGGACCCGCTCGACCTCTGGAAGGCGGTGCGCCAGGGCGCGCTCGGCCGACGCCGCACCTTCGACCGGGTCGCCGATCAGTTCCTGATCGGTAAGTACGACCCGCCGGCCTTCGCGCTGAAGCTGGCGCACAAGGATGTCACGCTGGCGACCAATATGGGCCGCGAGCTCGGCGTGCCGATGCGTTTCTGCCAGCTGACGCTGGAGGAGATGAACGAAGCCCTGGCGCGCGGCTGGGGCCACCGCGACAGCCGCGTGCCGATGCTGCTGCAGGCCGAGCGCGCGGGGGTCGAGATCAAGGCCGATCCGGCCGCCGTGCAGGCGGTGCTCGACGCCGACAAGGGCTGATTGCAGGTGGAGAGCCTGCTCGCCCAGCCGGGGATGATCGGCCCGCTGCGGCTGAAGAACCGGCTGATCATGGCGCCGATGGGCACCAATTTCGGCACCAGCGACGGGCTCTCCACCGAGCGCGACCGGCACTACTATGCGCTGCGCGCCGAGGGCGGCGTGGCGGCCATCGTCACCGAGGCGATGGCCGTCTCAGAGGGCGGGCGGGCGCACAACAACAGCCTCTGGATCTACCACGACCGCTTCATCCCTGGCCTGGCGCGGCTGGTCCAGGCGATCAAGGCGCATGATTGCCTGACCATCGGCCAGCTCAACCACCGCGGCGCGCTGCTGCGGCGGATGGTCCTGAACATGGAGCCGGTGGGGCCTTCGCCCTGGCGCAACCCCAACACGGGCGACGAGGTCCGGGCGCTGGACCGGGCCGAGATCGTGGCGATCCAGAAGGATTTCGTCGCTGCGGCGCGCCGGCTGTGGCAGGCCGGCTACGACGCCGTCGAGTTGCATGCGGCGAATGGCTACCTGTTCCAGCAGTTCCTGACGCCGCGCATCAATCGCCGCACCGACGACTATGGCGGCAGCATCGGCAACCGCGCCCGGCTGCTGCTGGAGACGGTGCATCGGGTGAAGGACGCGCTGCCCGATTTCCCGCTTTGGGTCCGGCTGTCCTGCACGGAATACTGCGAGGACGGCTACCCCAGCGAGGATGTGGTGGCGGTGGCCAAGCTGCTGGAGGAAGCGGGCGTCGCGGCGCTCGACCTGTCCGGCGGCACGAATGAAAGCCCGGCGCTGTCGCGCTTCTGCATCCAGCCTCCCTCCATGCCAAGGCGCGCGCTCGAGCCGCATGCGCGGCCGATCAAGGCGGCGGTCGGCATTCCGACCATCCTCGCCGGCCGCATCATCACGCCGGCGGATGCCGAGGGCGTGCTGGCCGACGGCAGCGCCGATTTCATCTCGCTGGGGCGGGCGCTGACGGCCGATGCCTTCTGGCCGAAGAAGGCGATATCGGGGAGACGATCCGCGCCTGCATCTCCTGCAACGTCTGCTTCGAGCGGCTGACGCTCGAGAAGGACGTCGCCTGCGTCGTCAACCCGATGCTGGGCACGGAATTCGAAGAGCCGGCCCTGTCCGAGCCGCGGCGCAAGGCGGCAAGGCCGCTGCGTGTCCTGGTGCTGGGTGCCGGCATCGCCGGGATGGAGGCGGCGCGCATGGCCGCCTCCTGCGGCCACCAGGTCGAGATCTGGGAGAAGGCGGCACGACCCGGTGGGCAGATCCATCTGGCGGTGGCCGCCCCCGACAAGGAGGAGGTCCGTCCGGTCTGGGATTACCGCTGGAAGCGGATGACGACGCTGGGCGTCGCGCTTCGCTGCGGCATGGACGCGACCGCGACGATGATACGCGCACATCGCCCCGACCACGTCGTGGTGGCGACCGGCGCGCGGCCGCGGCCCCTGTTGCTGGAAGGCGCCTCGCCGCTGCAGGCCTGGGACGTCATCGCCGATCCGTCGCAGGTGCCGGAAGGCGCCCGCGTCGCCATCATCGGCGGCGGCATCGTCGGGCTCGAGGTGGCCGATATCCTCGCCCTGCGCGGCTGCCGCATGACGGTGCTGGAGGCGCTGCCGGCGCTGGCGCCGAACATGGCGCGCAACAACC
The DNA here is from genome assembly GCF_050632255.1 of Dankookia sp. P2. NCBI lineage: Bacteria > Pseudomonadati > Pseudomonadota > Alphaproteobacteria > Acetobacterales > Roseomonadaceae > Dankookia > Dankookia sp. P2. The sequence goes on from NZ_CP192581.1 coordinate 5,678,701, forward strand.
GCACCGACCTGCTGATCCGCCTGGACGCGGCGGGCGTTGCCTTCCACACCGGCGCCCGGGTGCGGCGCTTGGCCGGTACGCGGCTGGAGTTCAGTGTGCAGAACGCGCCGCACGCGATCGATGTGGACCTGGTCATCGCTGCCATCGGCGCCGTCGCCAACCGCGACGTGCTGCCGGCGGTCGAGGGTGCCGAGGTGCCCTTCACCCTGGTCGGCGATGCCAACCATCCCGGCGATTTCCTCTCCGTCCTCCGCGACGCTTCCATGGCCGGCCTGGCCCTCGGCCTGCCCAGCGAAAGCCTCCCCGCATGACCTATGAGCTGTTCGCCCTGCGCTACGCTCGCCGCGATGCCAAGCGGCAGGAGCATTTCATCGGCGGCGACCCGCATGACGCGCTGATGCCGATGGACTACTTCGTCTGGGCCGCGGTCGGCGGAGGGAAAGCCTGGATCATCGACACCGGCTTCACCGCCGAGGTCGCGGCGCGGCGCAAGCGGGAATACCTGCGCTGCCCAGTCGAGGGGCTGCGGCTGTTGGGCATCGACCCCGACGCGATCGAGAACGTCATCATCAGCCACATGCATTACGACCATGTCGGCAGCTTCCACAAGTTCAAGCGCGCCCGCTTCCATCTGCAGGAGGAGGAGATGCGCTACGCCACCGGCCGCTACATGTGCCACCACAAGCTGCGCCATTCCTTCGAGTTCGAGGATGTCGCCGGCATCGTCCGCATGACCTTCGCCGACCGCGTGGTCTTCCATGACGGCGATGCGGGATTGGCGCCGGGCATCAAGGTGCATGCCTGCGGCGGGCATTCCATGGGGCTGCAATGCGTGACGGTGGAGACCGCGCGCGGGCTGGTCGTGCTCGCCTCCGACGTCACCCATTTCTACGAGAACCTGGAGGCGAAGCGGCCCTTCACCACCGCCTTCCATGTCGGCAACATGCTGGAAGGCTTCGACAAGCTCAAGCGGCTGGCGCCAAGCCCGAAGCACATCGTCCCCGGACACGACCCGCTGGTGATGCAGCGCTATCCCGCGGTGCCGGGGCTGGAAGGCATCGCCGTGCGGCTCGACGTGGAACCGACTGCATGAGGCGCCGCGGACTGCTGCTCGGCGCCCTGGCGGCGCCAGCGATCGCCCGGGCGCAGGCGCGGCCCGTGAAGATCGTCGTGCCCTTCCCGCCGGGTGGCGCGGCCGACATCACCGCCCGGCTGTTGGCGGAGCAGATGGCGCCGCTGCTGAATCAGCCGGTGGTGATCGAGAACCGGCCTGGCGCCGGCGGCAACATCGCCGCCGAGGCTGTGGCGCGCAGCGCGCCCGATGGCGGCACAGTTTTCCTCGGCGGCGCGACGATCTTCTGCGCCAACCGCTATCTCTATCGCAGCAGCATGCCCTTCGATGCGCTCCGCGACTTCGCGCATATCTCGCGCGTCTCGATCGGCACCACGCTGCTGGTGACACGCGCCGACCGACCCTGGCGGGACTTCGGCCAGTTCGTCGCCGCGGCGAAGGCGGCGCCGGGCCGGCTTTCGGCCGGGAACTCGGGCTGGGGCACCATCAGTAACCTGACCATCGCCAAGCTCTGTAAGGCGGCCGGCATCGAGATCGGCCAGGTGCCATATCGCGGCCTGGCGCCGGGCATCAACGACCTGCTGGCCGGCAACCTCGACCTGCTCTTCGATGGCCTGCCCGCTATCGTCCCGCATGTGCGGGAAGGCCGGCTGCGGGCGCTGGCGGTTGGCAGCGCGAAGCGCGTCACCTATGTCCCGGGGATCGAGGACGTTCCCGGCATGGCCGAGCTGATCCCCGGGACCGACATGGACATGGCCTTCTGGTACTGCCTCTCCGCCCCCGCCGGTACGCCCGCCGAGCTGGTGACACGGTTCCATCAGGCCACCATCGGCGCCGCTCGGTCCCCTGCCTATGCCGAGAAGCTGCTGCCGCTCGGCTTCACTGCCATCACTGATGACAGTCCGGCCGCACTCACCGAGCTCATCCGCCGCGAGGATGCGGTCTGGAAAGGCCTTGTTGAACTGTCCGGCGTCAGGCTGGACTGAGTCGAGGAACACACCATGGCGGACGCACCGCGCACGCTTTTCGAGAAGATCTGGTCGCGTCATCGGGTGATGGAGCGCGAGGATGGCCAGACGCTGCTCTATGTCGGGCGGCACTTGCTGCATGACGGTGGCGCCACCGCCTTCGACGTGCTGCGCAAGCGCGGACTGAAGCCGCGCGCGCCGGACCGCATCTTCGCCACGCCGGACCATTACGTCTCGACCTCGTCGCGGACTCTGGCCGAGATCGAGGATCCCCGCCACCGCGAGATGGTGGAGAAGCTGGCGCGCAACACCGCGGAGCACGGCATCCGCGAGATTCGGCCTGGGCGACCCCAACCAGGGCATCGTGCATGTCGTGGGGCCGGAGACCGGCCTTTCCCAGCCCGGACTGCTGCTGGTCTGCGGCGACAGCCATACCTCGACCCACGGCGCGCTCGGCGCCCTGGCCTTCGGCATCGGCAGCACCGAGGTCGCGCATGTGCTGGCAACCCAGACGCTGTGGCAGCGCAAGCCGAAGACGATGCGCATCACCGTGGAGGGGACGCTCGGGCCGCAGGTGACCGGCAAGGACGTGATACTGGCGATCATCGCGCAGATCGGCGCGGCGGGGGCGACCGGCCATGTGATCGAATATGCCGGCAGCGCCATCCGCGGCCTGTCGATGGAGGGCCGCCTCACGCTCTGCAACATGTCGATCGAGGCCGGCGGCCGCGCCGGCATGGTGGCGCCGGACGAGATCACCGTCGAATACCTGCGCGGCCGCCCCTATGCGCCGAAGGGGCGGAATGGGACCAGGCCGTCGCCCGCTGGCGCGCGCTGCCGAGCGACGAGGGCGCCGTCTTCGACACCGAGGTGGTGGTGGACGGCAATGCCATCCAGCCCATGGTCACCTGGGGCAACAGCCCGGAAGATGCGCTGCCGATCGGCGGCAGCATCCCCGACCCCGCCGCCGCCCCGGATGCCGAGCGCCGCGGCCAGATGGAACGGATGCTCGACTATATGGGTCTCGCCCCCGGCACGGCGCTGACCGATATCGCCATCGACCGCGTCTTCATCGGCAGCTGCACCAGTTCCCGCATCGAGGACCTGCGTGCGGCCGCCGCGGTGGCGAAGGGCCGCAAGGTGGCCGAGGGCGTCACCGCCTGGGTCGTCCCGGGCAGCGAGCCGGTGAAGCGCCAGGCGGAAGCCGAGGGGTTGCACGAGGTCTTCACCGCCGCCGGTTTCGACTGGCGGCAGCCCGGCTGTTCCATGTGCCTCGGCACCAATGGCGACATCGCCCAGCCGGGGAGCGCGTCGCCTCCACCTCCAACCGCAATTTCATGGGCCGCCAGGGCGCCGGCGCGCGGACACACCTGTTGAGCCCGGCCATGGCCGCGGCGGCGGCCGTCACCGGCCGCTTCGCCGATGTCCGCGCCCTGATGGAGGCCTGAGCCATGGAAGCCTTTCGCCAGCTGGATGCCGTGGCCGTGCCGCTGCCGCAGCCGAACATCGACACCGACCGCATCATCCCCGCCCGCTTCCTCTCCCGCCCGCGGGAGGTGAATCATGGCCAGTTCCTGTTCCATGATGCGCGGCTTTCGCCGGACGGGACGCAGGACCCGGACTTCCCGCTCAACCGGCCGGAATGGCAGCCGGCACGGATCGTCGTTGCCGGGCGCAATTTCGCCTGCGGCAGCTCGCGTGAGAGCGCCGTCTGGGCATTGTTCGATGCCGGCTTCCGCTGCGCCATCGCGCCCAGTTTCGGTGATATCTTCCGCAGCAACGGCACCAAGAACGGCCTGCTGCCGGTGGTGCTGCCGGCCGAGGTGGTCGAGAGCCTGATCGCCCAGCTCGAGGCCACGCCCGGCGCCCGGATCGCGGTCGACCTGCCGCTGCAGACGGTGACCTCGCCCGATGGCGGCGTACACCCCTTCGAGATCGACCCCTTCGCCAAGCATTGCCTGCTGCAGGGGCTCGACGATTTCGGCCTGACCGCGACCTATGAGGACGAGATCGCCGCCTTCGAACGCCGCTACGGGCGGGAGAATGCGCTGTGAGGATCGCTGTCCTCGCGGGCGACGGGATCGGCCCGGAAGTCACCGCCCAGGCGGTCAAGGCATTGCGCGCCATCGCCGCCAATAACGGCCCGCAATTCGAGATGGCGGAAGCGCCGATCGGCGATGCCGCCTATGACCGGCACGGCGACCCGCTGCCGCCCGCCACCGCCGAGCTGGCGGCCAAGGCGGACGCCATCCTGTTCGGCGCCGCCGGCACCTATGAAAGCGATCTGCGTCCCCCGAAGCACGTGGCGGCCATGGCTTGCTGCGGCTTCGCAAGCAGCTCGATCTCTTCGCCAACTTCCGCCCGGTCTTCGCCTTCCCCGAGCTCGTCGGCGCTTCCACCCTGAAGCGCGAGGCGATCGAGGGTGTCGACCTCGTCGTGCTGCGCGAGCTGACCTCCGACATCTATTTCGGCACGCCGCGCGGCCGCACCATCGATGCCGAGGGCCAGCGCAGCGCCTTCAATACCATGCGCTACTCGGAAGCCGAGATAGCCCGCGTGCTGCGAGCTGGCTTCGAGGCGGCACGAAAGCGTCGGAAGCAGCTCTGCTCGGTCGACAAGGCCAATGTGCTGGAGACCAGCGTCCTGTGGCGGGAAGTGGCGAACGAGGTGGCGCGGGACTACCCGGATGTCGCGCTGCGCCACGAATATGTCGATGCTGCAGCGATGCATCTGATCCGCCGGCCGCGCGACTTCGACGTCATCGTCACCGGCAACATCTTCGGCGACATCCTGTCCGATGCCGCGGCGATGCTGACCGGCTCGATCGGCATGCTGCCTTCGGCCTCGCTGAATGGGGAAGGGCGAGGGCTCTTCGAGCCGGTGCATGGCTCAGCGCCCGATATCGCCGGCAAGGACATGGCCAACCCACTTGCCTCCATCCTCTCGGCGGCCATGCTGCTGCGGCATTCCCTGAAGCTTGAGGCGGAGGCGGTGCTGGTCGAACGCGCCGTCCGCCAGGTCCTGGCCGAGGGCTATCGCACCGGCGACATCATGGAGGCCGGAGCGAACCGCCTCGGAACCGACTCCATGGGCGACGCGGTGGTCCGCGCCATTCTGGCGTTGAAGGGGAAATGACAATGGCAGCCACCACCCGTCGCGCCGTGCTTGGCCTGGCGCTTTCGGCGCCTGCCGCCCTTGCCCGCGCCCAGGGAACGGAGGATTGGCCGAATCGCCCGGTTCGGCTGATCGTCGCCTTCGCCGCCGGCGGGGCCGCCGATACCGCGGCCCGCACCGTCGGCCAGAAGCTGGGCGACATCCTCGGCCAGTCCGTGGTGATCGAGAACCGCACCGGCGGGAATGCCGTCATCGCCGCCAATGCGACGCTGCAATCGCCGCGGGACGGCTACACCTTCCTGGTCGATGCAGCGAACCAGTTGACCAACCCGCCGCTGATGAAGGACCTCGGCTTCGACTACCGCACCGCCTTCATCCCTGTGTCGCAGTTCTGCCAGTTCCCGCAGGTCATCGCGGTGAAGCGAGACTTCCCGGCGCGGACGATCCAGGATTCATCGCCATTGCCAGGGAACGGCCGAACAGTATCAGCTACGGCACCCCGCCGGCGGCCGGCATGGCGCATCTGGCCGGGGAGGTCTTCCAGAAGCAGGCCGGCATCAAGCTTATCCACACCCCCTATCGCGGCGGCGCCGACGCGGCGCGGGACATCGCCGCCGGCGTGGTGGACGCGGTACTGATCACCACCTCCTCGATCCGACCGCCCATGCAGGCCGGCCAGGCACGGGTGCTGGCGGTGACCAGCCCGCAGCGGGTGCCGACCCTGCCGGATGTCCCGACCCTCGCGGAAAGCGGCTTCCCCGGCTACGACATGAATGACTGGAACGGCGTCTTCGCCGCAGCCGGCACGCCGCAGCCGATCATCGACCGGCTGGCCGCTGCCATCGGGAAGGCTACGGCGGATGCCTCGGTGCGGCAACGGATGGATGCGGCCGGCGCCATCATGGTCGGCAACAGCCCGGCCGAGTTCGCCACCTGGCTCGCCGCCCAGCGGGTGATCTGCGAGCAGGTGATCCGGGAGGCCGGGATCACCCTGGGCTGACAGGGCAGGGGGCCGCCGGCCTCTGCCGCCTTGGCGCGGGGGGCCGCAGCGGCTATGAGGGGCGCCGAACCCCCGCCCGACAGGTTACCGCCCCATGGCCTCCTACCAGTACGCCTATGTGATGAAAGACCTCACCAAGTCCTACCCGGGCGGGCGTGAGGTCTTCAAAGGCATTACCCTGTCCTTCCTGCCGGATGTGAAGATCGGCGTGCTCGGCCCGAACGGCGCCGGCAAGTCGACCCTGATGCGCATCATGGCCGGGCAGGACAAGGAATTCGGTGGCGAGGCCTGGGCGGCGGAGGGCGTCCGCGTCGGCTACCTGTCGCAGGAGCCGCATCTCGAGCCCGACCTGACCGTCGGCGAGAACGTCATGCTCGCCTTCAAGGACATGAAGGGGTACCTCGACCGCTTCAACGAGATTTCGATGAAGTTCGGCGAGGAGATGACCGACGACGAGATGAACGCCCTGTTGTCGGAGCAGGCCGACCTGCAGGAGAAGATCGATGCCGGCAATGGCTGGGAGATCGACCGCACGGTCGAGATCGCGCTCGACGCGCTGCGCTGCCCGCCGGCCGACAGCCCGGTGACCAATCTCTCCGGCGGTGAGCGGCGCCGCGTTGCGCTCTGCAAGCTGCTGCTCGAGAAGCCGGAGATGCTGCTGCTCGACGAGCCGACCAACCACCTCGACGCCGAGAGCGTCTCCTGGCTTGAGACCACGCTGCGTGACTATGTCGGCGCGGTGCTGATCGTCACCCACGACCGCTACTTCCTCGACAACGTCACCAACTGGATCCTTGAGGTCGATCGCGGCCGAGGCATCCCCTATCAGGGCAACTACTCCGCCTACCTCGAGCAGAAGCGCAAGCGTCTGGCGCAGGAAGAGAAGGAGGAAAGCTCCCGCCAGCGGCAGCTCGCCGAGGAGCAGGAATGGATCGGCCGCAGCCCGGCCGCCCGGCAAGCCAAGTCGAAGGCGCGTATCTCGAAATACGAGGACCTGCTGGCCAAGAGCCTCGAGAAGGCGCCCGACCCGACCGAAATCCAGATCCCGCCCGCGCCGCGCCTCGGCAACACGGTCATCGTCGCCGACCAGCTCCGCAAGGGCTTCGGCAACCGGCTGCTGATCGACGACCTGTCCTTCAAGCTGCCGCCCGGCGGCATCGTCGGCGTGATCGGCCCGAACGGCGCCGGCAAGACCACGCTGTTCAAGATGATCACCGGGGTCGACAAGCCGGATTCGGGCACGCTCGTCGTCGGCGAGAGCGTCCAGCTCGGCTATGTCGACCAGAGCCGCGACAGCCTCGACGACAAGAAGACCGTCTGGCAGGAAATCTCGGACGGCATGGACCAGATCACCATGGGCAAGCGCAGCGTTGCCCAGCCGGGCCTATTGCGCCGCCTTCAACTTCAAGGGCGGCGACCAGCAGAAGCCAGTCGGCGTGCTCTCGGGCGGCGAGCGCAATCGCGTCCACTTGGCGAAGATGCTGAAGCGTCCGCACAACGTGCTGCTGCTCGACGAGCCGACCAACGACCTCGATGTCGACACGCTGCGCGCGCTGGAAGAGGCGCTGCAGGACTTCGCCGGCTGCGCCGTCATCATCTCGCACGACCGCTGGTTCCTCGATCGCCTGGCGACACATATCCTGGCCTTCGAGGGCGACAGCCATGTCGAGTGGTTCGAGGGCAACTTCCAGGCCTACGAAGCCGACAAGCGCCGCCGCCTGGGCGCCGCGGCCGACCAGCCGCACCGCATCAAGTACCGACCGCTGACCCGCTAGGGCGACGCGTTCGCGGCATGCGGCACGCGCTGCCCATCCCGATGCCCGGGCGGCTGGTCCGCACCGAGCGGCTCACCCTGGTGCCGCCGGGCAAGGAGAACCTGCCCGACCTGATCCGGCTGAAGACGGATGCGAGGGTCTTCGAGCTGATGCTGCATGGCGTCCGCTCGGAGGACCGCGTGCGGGACAAGCTCGAGGACGATATCGAGTTCTGGCAGGTGCGCGGCTACGGCACTTGGTGCGTCTGGTTGACCGGAACGGGCGAGTTCCTCGGCATTGCCGGGCTGATGGAGCGGCCGGATGGCCGCGGCGTGGCGCTGCGCTTTGCGCTCTGGCCGGAATGCCGCGGGAAGGGCTATGCGCGGGAAGCGGCGAAGGCGGGCCTTGATTTCGGCCATCGCGCCGGGCTGGACCGCATCATCGCGGTGGCCTGGGTGGAGAACCTAGCGTCCCGCGCTGTCCTGCAGGATATCGGCATGGTCGAATGCGATGCCTTCACCTACCGCGAGCGGCGGATGATCGTCTACGAAAGCCGCAGCAGGGCCTGACCTCGGTCAGGGCTGCAGCCGGACCCCGGTTTGCTCGACGATCTTCTGGTAGGTCGCATATTCCCGCACCATGAAGGCAGCGCGCCGCGGCCAGGTCGTTCGGCCCGTCCGGCGGCTCATGCCCGGCGGTCAGCATGCGGTCCCTGACGATCGGCTCGGCCAGCGTCCGCACCAGCGCGCGGTTCAGCGCCTCCGCCACCCGCGGCGGCAGGCCGGCCGGGGCGATCAGCAGAAAATAGCCGCCATTGTCGAAGCCCGGCACGCCGAGTTCCCCGAGCGTTGGGATGTCCGGATAAAGCGGGAAGCGACGGTCGCCGACCATGGCGATGCCGCGGATCTTGCCATCGCGCATCAGCGGCGTGGCGGAGGCGAGGGCGGCGATGCCGGATTGCGACTCCCCCGTCATGATCGACTGCACCATCTGGGCGCCGCTGCGGTAGGGCACATGGACGTAGCGGGTCCCAAAGGCCTGGGCGAGCATCTCCGCCCGCAGGTGCAGCACCCCGCCGACGCCGGAACTCGCATAGGTCAGCTGGTCGGGCGCGGCGCGGCGCAGCGTCTCCAGCACCTCTGCTGGGGTGCGGCCGGGCAGGCTTTCGGTCACCACCAGCACGCCGGGTGGGGTGCTGACGATCCCGATATGGGTGAAGTCGGTGACGGGGTCGTAGCGGGTGCCGCCGATCATCGCGGCCGGTGCGGCGGCCGAGGCGCCGGTTTCCGTCACCATGATCGTGTAGCCGTCGGCCGGCTGGCGCTTCAGCCATTCGGTGGCGATGACGCCGGCTGCGCCCGGTCGGTTGTCCACCACGATCCGTGCCTCCGACCCCATATACGAAGGCATCCGGTCGGCTAGGATGCGGGCGGCGATGTCGGTGCTGCCGCCCGGCGCGTAGCCGGTGACCAGGGTGATCGGGCGGTCGGGGAAGGCGCCTGCCGCAACCGGGACCAAGGCGGCGAGCAAGGCGAAGGCAAGGCTCCGGCGGCGCATGGCGGCTTTCCTCCCGTGCGGTCTTGCTCGGACCCGGCGGGACACCCAGAGAGGGTGTCGCGGGACGGCGTTTCCCCATGGGTAGGGTAACCAGAGGGCCCGCATCGCTGAAGCGGAAAGCAGCACCCGCCAATATGTGTCAGGCACCTCCACCGATGGATCGCCAGGCCGTCACCACCGCACTTCCAAGATCCGCCATTGCGGCGACGCCCCGCCCGCGCCGCGGTGTCGGCATCGGGCGGTGCGGTGCAGGGCGGGCCGGTTCGCTTTGGCCGGCCGCAGGCAGGCTCAGCGGGCGCCCTGTTCCCGGGCGGCAAGCTGCTGGATCTGCCGCTTCATCGCCGCGAGGAGGGCAGCCACCGAGCCGTTGTTCTGCTGGATCACCGCGGAATACTCGCTGCGCTGGGTCAGCCGAAGCGAGGTGCCCTCGGCGATCACGTCCACCACCTTGGGCTGACCGCCGACTTCGCCGACCCGCCAGTCGAGCGCGAAGGGCGCGCTGTTCGGCCGCTCGATGATGGTGTTGACCAGCACGTCGTCCTCGGTCCGCTGCTGGCTGCGGCCGAGCGAGAAGCGCACGCCCTGGTACTCGCCGAAGCGGGCCGAGAGGTTGCAGATCAGCGTCTCCTCGAACAGCTTGACGTATTCCGCCTGTTCCTGGGGCGTCGCCTGACGCCACCAGCGGCCCAGGATGAAACGGCCGACGCCTTCAATATCCACTGCCTTCCGCAGCACCGCGGCGACCCGCAACCGGCGGGTGGCAAGATCGGAGCGGGTGTCGTTGATGGCGGCCACCAAGTCCTGGCCGGTGGTCTGGATGAAGCTGGCGGCGCGGCCGATATCCTGCTGCGCCAAGGCGCGGCCAACGAAGGGCAAGCCGAGGCCGGCGCCCAAGAGCAGGCGGCGGGGAAGTGCGGTCATTCGGGTCTCTCCAAATCGGTCAGCGCGGCAGCGGGGTGCCAGGCGGCGGCGGCCGGACGCCGGTACCGACGCCATACCCCGTCGCACCGGCTGCGGAGGGCGCCGAGCCGTCGTTGGTGTTGCGGATTTCGGCGTTGCGGCGCTGGCGATAGGCGCTGCGCAGCGTCGCGTAAGGGTCGAGCGACTCGGTGTTGACGATGTCGATCACCTCGATGAGCGACTCTCTGGTATCAACCACGGACATGCCGGCCCGGGTGCCGGTCAGGACGTCGACCGTGACGCCCTGGCCGACCCAGGTCAGCGGATCGCTCGCGATGCCAAGGCCGAAGCCTGCGAGGTCGCGCGGATTGGACGGGCCGAGGACCGGGATGAACAAATAGGCACCCTCACCGACTCCCCAGACCGCCAGGGTCTGGCCGTAGTCTTCGGAATGCCCTTTGACACCGAACTGGCTGCTGGCGACATCGAAGAGTCCGCCGAGACCTAACGTGGAGTTGATAAGAAAGCGGCCAAGCGTGTCGCCAGCGCGGCGCGGCTCGCCTTGCAACATATCGTTCGCCAGGATCACCGGGGTGCGCAAGTTGCCGAGCACATTGCGGATGCCGGTGCGGACCGGCTGCGGCACCACGTCGCGATAGGCGACCGCCACTGGACGCAGGATCACGCGGTCGATCCCCTGGTGCACCGCGAACATGGTGCGGTTGAAGGGCTCGATCGGGTCGTTGGTCTGCTTGAACTCGGCGACCTCGTCCGGGTCGTTCGGATCGGGGCGGGCGGCACAGCCGGCCAGGATCGCCAGCGCCAACAGCGCGACGGTGCAGCGGGGCACGCTGGAGCGGAACCGGGATCTCATGGTCAGGCGCATTGGCGGCAGGGCCCTTTTGCGTTAAGGTAACGCAATATTTTGGCACGGTGAACCGCGGAAGGTGGGTCAACCTCCCGCCATCTACCGCGACCCCACGGCCATTATGACCGTTGGAGATTTGCTGCAACGCCACAAACTGTATCGGGTGCCCCGCTTGCGAAGACGTTGATCGGTGGCCTAGGGGAAACCATGGACCAGACCTTGACCGAACCGGCCGACCGGCGCCTTCCGGATGCCACGCGCGGCACGCTGCAGCGCTGGCTGACCGGGCCGCGTGTCGATGGCTTGCCGCAGCTCGCCGCCCTGCCGGCCCCGGCGCTGTCCTTCGGAATTCTTCCCGCCCAAGACCGACGCGCTGGAGACCCAGCTCTGGTCCTGTATCCGGCGGCTCGAGCCGCTGGCGCCCCGCTTCGTCTCAGTCACCTATGGCGCCGGCGGAACCACCCAGGCGCGGACCCATGCGACGCTGTCGCGGATCGTGCAGGAAACTTCCCTGACTCCGGCGGCGCACCTGACCTGCGTCGGTGCGGCGCGCGGGAGGTGGACGACGTGGCCAGGGCCTATTGGGCCGCCGGGGTGCGGCACATCGTGGCGCTGCGTGGCGACCCGCCGGCCGGGGCCGAGCGCTACGAGGCGCATCCAGAAGGCTATGCCTATGCCGCCGACCTGGTCGCCGGCCTGGCCCGGATCGCGCCATTCGAGATCAGCGTTGCTGCCTACCCGGAAACGCACCCGACCGCGCTCTCGGCCGACCATGATCTCGACAACCTGAAGCGGAAGATCGATGCCGGGGCGACCCGGGCGATCACCCAGTACTTTTTCGACAGCGACGTCTTCTTGCGCTTCCTCGACCGTTGCCTGGCGGCCGGCATCACCGTGCCGATCGTCCCCGGCATCATGCCGGTCTCGAACTTCACCCAGATGAAGAAGTTTTCCGCCATGTGCGGCGCCGGCGTGCCGGACTGGATGGGCCGGCTTTTCGAGGGGCTGGAGGACGACGTCGAAACTCGCCGCATGGTGGCGACTGTGGTGGCGGCTGAGCAGGTACGGCTGCTGCAGGCAAATGGCGTGGACGAGTTCCACTTCTATACGCTGAACCGCCCCGACCTGGTCTTCGCCATTGCCCATATCCTGGGCGCGCGGCCAAGACCGGCGGCTGATCCGGCCTGATCTCCGGTAGAACTCGGCGGCCTGCGCGGCCGGCGGCGCCCGGCAGGAGCGCGGCGGGCTATTCGACCTTGATCCCTTCGGCCAGGATCAACGCGCCCATGCGGGTCCGCTGGTCGTGGAAGAAGGCGGCGAACTCCGCGGGGCTGCTGCCGACCGGGATCATGCCGATCTCGCCAAGCCGCTTCACCGCATTGGGGTCGCGCATGCCAGCCTGCGCGGCCTCCGCCAGTCGGGCGATGACAGGCGCCGGCGTCCCGGCGGGGGCGTAGAAGCCGAGCCAGTCGGCCACGTCGAAATCGGGATAGCCCTGTTCCTGCACCGTCGGGATGTCCGGCAGGTTGGGCAGCCGCTGGGCGATGCTGACGGCCAGGCCGCGCAGCCGGCCCTCATGGATCAGCGGCGTCGCCGAGGGCAGGGTGGAAAAGACGAATTCGGCATCCCCCGCCAGGATGCCGGCGATCGAGGCGGCGCCGCCGCGGTAAGAGACATGGTTGGCGGTGACGCCCGCGCGCCGCAGCAGCAGCGCCGGCGCTAGATGCGTCGCGGTGCCGACGCCCGAGGAGGCATAGGGAATCTGCCCCGGCGCTGCCCGCAGCCGCTCGATCAGCGCCGGCAGGTCGCGCGAGGGGTGGTCGGCCCGCACCACGCAGACCAGCGGCGAGCGGACCATCTGGCTGATCGGCGTCAATTGCTTGGCGAAATCATAGGGCAGGCTCGGAATCAACAAGTGGTTGACCGAGCCACCGGCGGTATCGGCCAGCGTGGTGTAACCATCGGGCGCGGCTTGGGCGACGACCCCGGCGCCGACCGAGCCGCTGGCACCGGCGCGGTTCTCCAGCACCAGTGGCTGGCCGAGCACCTGCTGCATCGCCGGGGCGGCCAGCCGCATCGGAATGTCGGCCCCACCGCCGGGTGGCCAGGAAATGACGACACGGACCGGGCGGCTCGGCCAATCGGATTGTGCCCGCGCGGCGAGAGGTGCGGCGAGGGCGGCGGCGATCAGCGGTCGGCGGCCGAACCGGTGCGTCATGCTTTCCTCCGTGGTCTTTGCCGCATCCTGCCCGCCCGGCCGCCGTTGGGAAAGCCTTTGGTCCACCGCGGCCAGGGCTTAGGATGCGCGGAACGTCCAGGAAGGGAGACAAAACATGCGCCTGTCAGAGGACCAGGTTCGCCAGTTTCGAGAGGAAGGCTGGCTGTTCCTGCCGGAGACCTTCTCGGCCGAGGAAGTCGCCGTGCTGCGCGAGGAGGCCGAGGCGATCTACGCCGCCAACCGGCCGGAGATCTGGCGCGAGAAGTCCGGCGCGCCGCGCACCGCCTTCGCCGCGCATACCTACAACGAGGCTTTCCGCCTGCTGGGCGCGCATCCGCGGCTGGTCGAGCCGATCGAGCAGCTCTTTGGCGAGCAGCTCTACATGCACCAGTTCAAGATCAATGCGAAGGCGGCCTTCACCGGCGATGTCTGGCAGTGGCACCAGGACTACGGCACCTGGCTGCGTGACGACGGCATGCCGGAGCCGCGCGCCATGAACATCGCGGTCTTCCTCGATGAGGTGATGCCGATCAACGGGCCGCTGATGCTGATCCCGCGCAGCCAGGCGCATGGCAACCTCGACGCCTCGCACGACCTCGGCACCACCTCCTACCCGCTCTGGACGCTGGACGACGCGGTGGTGACCAAGCTGGTGCAGGAAGGCGGGATCGTCGCGCCGACCGGCAAGCCGGGCGGGGTGTTGATGTTCCACGGCAACCTGGTGCATGGCTCGGCGCCGAACATCACGCCCTATCCGCGGAAGATCGTCTACCTGACGCTCAACGCGGTCTCGAACCACATCCGCAAGCCGACCCGGCCGGAATGGATAGCACATACCGATTTCGCGCCGATCCAGCCGGTGCCGGACGACGCGTTGACCCAGTATGCGCGACGGTACAAGCAGGCGGCGGAATAGGCGCTATCGCTTCCGCTCGACCGCGGCGGGTATGGTGGCGAGCCGCGCCATCTCCCCGCGGTCGAACAGGCCGGGGTCGGCAAGATAGGCCTCGGCCATCGGCAGGGCGTCGGCGCCCCAGGATTTCTCCTTGCCGATGCGCAGCGTCGGCACGCCGAAGACGCCGGCCGCCGTCGCCGCCTCGGTGGTCGCGCGCAGCGCCGCCTTGGCGTCCTGCGCCGCGACCAGCCCGGCGTAATCCGCCACGCCCAGCCGGCCGCAAAGCGCGGCGAATTCCTGCGGCTCGCTGGCATCGCGTCCCTCCCGCCAGATGAATTCGAAGGCCGTCCGCACCGCCGCCGGCGTGGCGCAGAGCGCGGTCAGCAGCCGTTGCACCTCCAGCGAGCGGAAAGGGTGGCGGGACGGATAGCGCAGCGGCAGGCCGGCGGCCTCCGCCATGAACTGGCTCAGCCGATAGGTGTGCAGCCGCTTCGGCGGCAGCTCCGCCGGGCCGATGCTGCCCCAATGCGCCAGCACCGCGCCGAGCACCACGGGCGCCAGGGTGACCGGCCGCCGCGCCGCCAGCGCCTCGATCCGCGGCAGGGCGATCCAGGCGAAGGGGGAGACGGTGTCGAAATACCAGGTGATGGTGGTCCCGCCGGTCATCCGCCGCCTCCCTGTCCGTCCCGTACCCGGGCATAGACCGGCCGCAGCAGGAAGGGCGAGAGAAACATCGGCACCTGGCCGAGCGCGAAAAACAGCAGCACGCCCGGATCGGCGGCAGCCGGCAGCACTGCCAGGAACAGCGCCTGATTGCGGTTGCCCGCCAGCATCCCGGACGAGAGCGCGAGGTTGCGCCCGAGCGGCCAGAGCACGGCCGCGGTCAGGGCGTTGAGCCCAAGATTACCGGCCATGGCCAGCGCCACGCCGCCAAGTACCCAGAGCGGATCGGCCAGCAGCCGCGCCTGCACGCCATGCATCACCCCGAAGGCGAAGACGACGAGGATCAGCACCACGCTGCCATCCAGCGCCGTCCCGGCCCGCGCCAGCCGCGCCGGTCCCAGCGCAGCGCGCAACCCCCAGGCCAGCAGCGCCGGCAGCCCGACGATCAACAGCAGGCGCAGCATCAGGCCGGGGACGGTGATGGCGAGGTCGAGCCCGAGCAGCCCGAGGGCCAGCGGGGGCGCGGTGAAGGGCAGCAACAACGTGGTCAGCACCGAGACCACCAGGCTGATCTCCGCATCCAGCCCGACCAGCCGGGCGAAGGCCGGGGCGGAGACGGCGGCGCAGGCGGCCGCCCCCAGCACCAGCCCGGTGCCAAGCGGTCCGTCGAGCCCGGCCGCCCGGGTCGCCGCGAAGGCGACCAGCGGGCAGGCGACCAGCACCCAGGCCGAGAGGCCAAGCACGAGCAATGGGCGCCGCAGCCAGGCGACCACCTGCGCCGGGTCGATGCGCAGCAGCACCAGCGTCATCAGCAGAGCGACGGCGGGCGTGACCAGCGGCCGCAGCGCGGCAGCCAGCGGGGCGGAGGCGACCCCAAGGAAGATGCTGGCCGCCAGCAGGGCGGTGCCATGCCGGGCCGGCCAGCCGATGAGGCGCAGAAGCAAGGGCAGGGGTCGCCGTGACGGTTGGAGGAGTTCGCTTCCCGTTCTATATCGGCCGGTGTGCGCACACCATTCCTGCTCCTCCCCCTGCTGCTCCTGCACCTCGCGCCGGCCAAGGCGGCGCAATGCGCTGCGCAGGCGCAGCCCGGCATCGACTGGCGACGCTGCCTGCTGGAGGCGCGCGACCTCCGGAAGGCCGACCTGACCGGGGCGGTGCTGCGCGACGCCTCGCTGTCGAACAGCGACTTGCGCGGCGCGACGCTGCGCGGCGTGGTCGGCTACAGCGTCCGCTTCGTGGCGGCCGACCTGCGCGGTGCCGACCTGACCGAGGCGAAGCTGCTGCGGGCCGACATGACGCGCGCCAACCTGTCTGGGGCCCGGCTGGTCGGGGCGGATCTCCGCCGTATCCGCTTCTTCCGCGCCGACCTGCGCGGCGCCGACCTCACCGCCGCGCGGCTCGAGGGCGCCGACCTGCTGCATGCTCAGTTGGAGGGCGCGCGCTGGACCGATGGGACGCGGCTCTGCGCCGCCGGCTCGGTCGGGGCCTGCCGATGAGCGGCGGCATGGCGGCGGCGCCGGACTACCTGGCCCGGCTGAATGCCGAGCAGCGCGAGGCGGTCGAGACGCTCGACGGCCCGCTGCTGGTCCTGGCCGGCGCCGGCACTGGCAAGACCCGGGTGCTGACCACCCGCTTTGCCCACCTGCTGATGACCCAGCGCGCCTTCCCGGGTCAGGTGCTCTCGGTCACCTTCACCAACAAGGCGGCGCGGGAGATGCGGGAGCGCGTCTCGGCGATCCTCGGCCGGCCGGCGGAGGGGCTCTGGCTCGGTACCTTCCACGCGCTCTGCGCCCGGATGTTGCGGCGGCATGCCGAGCTGGTCGGGTTGACCAGCGGCTTCACCATCCTCGACACCGACGACCAGATGCGGCTGCTGAAGCAGGTGATGGACGCCGCGGGCATCGACCTGAAGCGCTGGCCGGCGCAGGGGCTGATGGCGCAGGTGCAGCGCTGGAAGGACCGCGGCATCGCGCCGGACCGGGTGACGCCGGCCGAGGACACCGACTATGCCGGCGGCCGGGCGCGGGCGCTCTACGCCGCCTACCAGTCCCGGCTGCGCGACCTCAACTGCGCCGATTTCGGCGACCTGATGCTGCACATGGTGGAGATCCTGCGCGGCCATCCGGAGGTGCTGGCCGACTGGCACCGCCGCTTCCGCTACATCCTGGTGGACGAGTACCAGGACACCAACCTGGTGCAGTATCTCTGGCTGCGGCTCTTGGCCCAGGGCCACAAGAACATCTGCTGCGTCGGTGACGACGACCAGTCGATCTATTCCTGGCGCGGCGCCGAGATCGAGAACATCCTGCGCTTCGAGAAGGATTTCCCGAACGCCCGGGTGGTGCGGCTGGAAAGCAACTATCGCTCGACCAAGCCGATCCTCGGCGCTGCGAGCGGGCTGATCGCCCATAACAGCGGCCGGCTCGGCAAGACGCTGCGGACCGGGCGCAACGACGCCGATGGCGACAAGGTGCGCGTGGTCTCGCTCTGGGACTCCGAGGAGGAGGCCCGCATGGTCGGCGAGCGGATCGAGGGCGGCGCAGCGCAGCGGCCATCCGCTGGCCGAGATCGCCATCCTGGTCCGTGCCGGCTTCCAGACCCGCGCCTTCGAAGAAAGGCTGATCACCCTCGGCGTGCCCTACAAGGTGGTCGGCGGGCTGAAATTCTACGAGCGGGCCGAGATCCGCGACGCCATGGCGTACTTGCGCGTGCTGGCCCAGCCGGCCGACGACCTCGCCTTCGAGCGCATCGTCAATACGCCGAAGCGCGGGCTCGGCGACACCGCGCTGCGGAAGATGCACGAGATCGCCCGGGCCGAGCGCATCCCGCTGACCATGGCCGCGGCCAAGCTGGTCCAGGGCGGCGGCATGACCGGGAAGGCCAGGATGGCGCTTTCCGAGCTGCTGCACGGCTTCGCCCGCTGGCGCGAGGGCCTGGCGCGCGAGGGCCATGTGGTGGTCGCCGCAACGCTGCTCGACGAGAGCGGCTACACCGACATGTGGAAGCAGGACAAGTCGCCCGAGGCGCCCGGCCGGCTCGACAACCTGAAGGAGTTCATCCGCGCCCTCGGCGAGTTCGAGACCCTGGCCGGCTTCCTGGAACACGTCGCCCTGGTGATGGAGACCGACGAGAACGCCCAGGGCGACCGGCTGTCCCTGATGACGCTGCATGCCGCCAAGGGCTTGGAATTCGACATGGTCTTCCTGCCGGGCTGGGAGGAGGGCCTCTTCCCGCACAGCCGGGCGATGGAGGAGGGCGGGGAGAAAGGGCTCGAGGAGGAGCGCCGCCTCGCCTATGTCGGCCTGACCCGCGCCCGCAAGCAGGCCATCGTCAGCGCCGCCGCCAATCGCCGGATCTACGGAAACTGGTCGAGCTCGATTCCCTCCCGCTTCCTCGACGAGTTACCGGCCGAGCATATCCAGCGCGAGGGCAGCACCGGCATGGCGCGCAACCGCGTGGTGGACATGCCCTCCGTCTTCACCGGTGCGGGTGGGCTGATGGCCCGCAAGCCCCGCACCATCGAGGCCGGCGCCTGGGAGGTGCAGGCGCGGCCGGCACATGCCGAGCCGCTGCAGGTCGGCGACCGAGTTTTCCACAAGAAATTCGGCTATGGCACGGTCACCGCCGTCGACGACAACCGGGTTGACGTGGATTTCGAGAAGTCCGACCCCAAGCGGGTGATGGACAGCTTTCTGGAGCGTGCCTGATGCAGCCGTCCGACGACCGCCGCGCCGAAGACCGTGACGCGCAGGACGGGCCGGCGAGCGGGGGGCATGAATGGCCGACGCCGCTTTCCCGACGCCGCACGGAGCCTCTGGAACTGCTGGCGATCGAGGGCCTGCCCGAGGAAGCCGTGCCGGGCTTCGAGGCAGCACTGCAGACGGTCTGCGTCACCGTCGCCTACTTCCGCGACGAGCCGACCGACACCTGGCGGGTCGAGGGCGTGCGCGAGGCGGGCTGGGGGGACGACCAGCTGGCCGGCGCACTGGCACTGGCGGCCGCGGTTGGCGGGATCGAGTTGCCGGCGCTGGAGGTCGGCCCGATCGAGGCTGATGGCTGGCTAGCCCGCACCATCGAAAGCTTCTCGGGATTCCCGATCGGCCGCTTCCTCATCCGGCCGACCCATGTTCCGAATCCGTTGGTCCATGGCCGCACCGTGCTGCGGCTCGACGCCGGACTGGCCTTCGGCAGCGGCGAGCATGCCTCTACCCAGGGCTGCCTGATGGCCTTCGACGCCATCGCACACCGCAAGCCGCGGCGGGTGCTGGACCTCGGTACCGGCTCGGCCATCCTGGCGCTGGCCGCGGCGAAGCGGCTGCACCGGCCGGTGCTGGCGACGGATATCGAGCCATGGTCGGTCCGCGTCGCCGCCGAGAATGCCGTGTTGAACGGCGTCCAGCGCTTCGTCGCAGCGCGGTTGGCGGATGGCTGGCGGCACCGGGTGGTGAAGGCCGGGCGCTACGACCTCGTCTTCGCCAATATCCTGGCGCGGCCGCTCTGTTCCATGGCGCATGACCTCGCGGCGCATCTGACGCCGCGGGGCACCGCGATCCTGGCAGGGCTGCTTGGCACCCAGGTCCGCATGGTGCTGGCGGCGCATCGGCGGCAGGGGCTCTGGCTGGAACGGCGGATCGATGTCGGGCCCTGGAGCACGCTGGTCCTTCGGCGCGCCTAGTGTCCCATTTCCGAAGTTCGTCGCCAGTGGCGGCGCCCTTCGGGTTGCGCCACGAGGCTTTGTTGTCAGTGGCCTGCTGGTCCGCTCCGTTCGCCGGCAGTGGCGACGAACTTCGAGGGCAGGACGCTAGGCCACCGCGACCCGCGGCGCCCGCACCATCCAGTTCATCACGCTGGCCGCAATCCCGACCACGATCATCACCGGCCAGAAGGCCTGGTAGCTGCCGGCCGTCTCCAGCAACACCGCCCCGGCCGCGGCGCCGAGAAAGCCGCCGACCTGGTGGCTGAGGAAGCAGACTCCATAGAGCGCGCCGAGGTCCACCACGCCGAAACGCTGCGAGATCGCCGCGCTGGTCAGCGGGATGGTGCCCAGCCAGACGAAGCCCATCACCGCGGCGAAGACGATCGTGCCGGCATAGCTCGGCGTGGCAAAGGCGAAGCAGGCGATCGCCACCGTCCGCACGGCATAGATGATCGCCAGCGCGCGCTCCGGCTGCATGAATTGCTGACCCGGCCGCAGAGCCAGCTGCCGGGGATGTTGAACAGCCCGACCGTCATCAGCGCCATCGCCCCTAGCCCGGCCGGCAAGCCGCAGATGGTCAGGTGGCTCGGCAGGTGCATGGTCAGGAAGGCGAGCTGAAAGCCGCAAGCGAAGAAACCTGCGGTCAGCAGCGCAAAGTCGCGGTCGGCCAGGGCCTTCCGTGCAAGGTCGGGCAGGCCGGCCAGGCCGGTCGCCTGGTGGCCCGGAACGCGCCTGGGCGCCTGCCATTCGATCGCGCGCGAGATCGGCAGGATCACCAGCAGGCTCAGCCCCAGGATGCCGAGGGTGGCAATGGCGCCGACCCCGCCGATCAGGCTCTGCGCCAGCGGCACCATCGCCGCCTGGCCGAGCGAGCCGCCGGCCGAGGCCAGGCCGATCATCTCGCCCCGGCGTTCCGGCGGGACCGCGCGGCCGACCGCGGCCAGCGCCGCGCCGGTGCCGCAGCAGGAGACACCCATGCCGGTGAGCAGCCCGATGCCGATCAGAATGGCTGGGGCCGATGTCCAGAGCGCCGGCAGGCCGACGCCGAGCGCCAGCAGCAGCGCGCCCGTCGCCATCACCTTCCCGGCGCCATGGCGGTCGGCAAGCGCGCCCGTCACTGGCTGCGACAGGCCCCAGACCAGGTTGTGGATGGCGACCGCAGTGCCGAGCACGGCAGGGGATATGCCCGCCTCGGCCGAGAGCGGCAGGAGGAAGAGGCCGAAGGTCTGCCGCATCCCCAGCGCCAGGCTGATGGACGCGGCGGCGGCGGCGACGGTGGTCCAGATGGCGGGGCGCATCCCGGCATGAGACGGGAGCGCCGCCTGGGCAACAAGCGCGCTTGGCGCCGACCCGCCATGCTTCGCCGTGATGTCTCGGCGGCGGGCTGCAGGAGAGGGGGCTGGCTTGGTGGCCGGCCCCGCCTGGCCTCAGGCTGGCTGCTGCGCTCCGATACGCGCTGGGCGGCGGGCCTGCGGCGCAGCCGCCTTGGGCTCGCCGAGCACGCGGTCGAAATCGCCGCGGGTCAGGCCGATATCGGCCAGTTCGCGGTCGGTGAGCGAGGCCAGCTCGGCCCTTAGACGGGCACGCTCGATCCAGCCGAACAGCGCGTCGCCGATCCGAGCGAGCAGATGCGTCACCCCGCGCAGCAGGCTGGTCTGGTAGGCCTCGCCGGCCGCGATCCGCTCAGCCACGGCGCGCTCGCGTTCGGGCGAGGAGGGCAAGGGGAGAAGGTAGGCAGATTCCGCCTGGATGAGACGGGCGTCCATTCGTTTGAATCCTGAAGAAATCCTGCCGGGGAGGCCCGGCGCCGGGGGCGGCCTCTCGCCGCCTTCGCATGCGCAACATAGGTACGGGGGCGCAGCGGAACGCGCGCGAAAGCGGCAGCGGAGCTATGCATCTAAATCATGTTCATCTGTGGATGCGTGCATTTTTGGTTTATCTCTGTTGACCTTTCGTCGGTCACCGAATCCGGCGAGACTCTGGCATCCAGGAAGGAGCCCCCGATGACGCCCGCCGAACGCCTCGCCGTGCTGCGCGCCGCACTCCGCCGGGCCGGCGTGGAGGGCTTCCTGATTCCCCGCGCCGACGAGCATCTCGGCGAATATGTCCCACCCTCCGGTGAGCGTTTGGCTTGGCTGAGCGGCTTTACCGGCAGTGCCGGCCTGGCCGTGGTACTGGACGATCGCGCCGCGCTCTTCACCGATGGTCGCTACACCACACAGGCCCAGCAGCAGCTCGACCCGTCGCTCTGGGAGTTGCGGCACATCACCGAACAGCCGGCGGTGGACTGGCTGAAGGAGCACGCGGCCGGCCGCCGCATTGGCTACGATCCCTGGCTTCACCCGGAAGCCGCGCTGAAGCGGCTGGAGCCGGCGGGGGTCACCCTGGTCCCGTTACCGGCCAACCCGCTCGACGCGGTTTGGGCTGACCGCCCCGCCCCACCGATGGCAGCGGCGGTGCCGCATCCGCTCGACTATGCCGGCGCCGCGGCGGCCGAGAAGCGCGCGGCTGCGGCCAAGGCGCTGCGCGAGGCGGGGGAGGACGCCGCCATCCTGGCCGACAGCCACTCGCTCGCCTGGTTGTTCAACATCCGCGGCGGCGACCTGGCGCATACGCCGCTCGCCCTCGGCTTCGGTGTGCTGCGCGCCGATGCCTCGGCCGAGCTCTTCATGGCTCCTGGCAAGGTCCCGGCGGAGACGCGCGCGCATCTCGGCAACCAGGTCACGGTGCGACCGCGCGAGGCATTGCCGGCGGCGTTGCGGGCCTTGGCCAGCAAGACGGTGCGGGTGGACCCGGAGGCGACGCCAGCTTGGTTCGCCGAAACCCTGCGCGCCTCCGGCGCGAAGGTCGCCGCCGGCGATGACCCGGTCCGCCTGCCGCGCGCCTGCAAGAACCCGGTCGAACAGGAGGGGCGCGGGCCGCGCATCGGCGCGACGCGGTGGCGCTGGCCCGCTTCCTCGCCTGGTTCGCCGCTGCCGCGCCCGCGGGCGGGCAGACCGAGATGAGCGTTGCCGAACGGCTGCTGGCCTTCCGGCGGGAGGCGCCGCTGTTTCAAGCCGAAAGCTTCCCGGCGATCAGCGGCGCCGGGGAACACGGCGCGGTCATCCATTACCGCGCCACGGCGGCGAGCGATCGGCCGATCCGGCCTGATGAATGCTACCTGATCGACAGCGGCGGGCAGTTTCTCGACGGCACCACCGATGTCACCCGCACCTTATGGACCGGGCCCAGCCCGGCGCCGGCAACGCTGCGGGAGCGCTACACCCGGGTACTGCAGGGGCATCTCGCGCTGGCGACGCTACGTTTCCCGAAGGAGTCGCCGGGCCACATCTGGACGCCTTCGCCCGGCGCGCGCTGTGGGAGGCCGGGCTCGACTACGACCACGGCACCGGCCATGGCGTCGGCAGCTTCCTGTCCGTGCATGAGGGACCGGCGGCCTTCAGCCGGGCGGCCAAGCCGGTGCCCTTGGCGCCGGGCATGATCCTTTCAGACGAACCAGGCTACTACCTGCCCGGGCAATACGGCATCCGGATCGAGAACCTGCTGCTTGTGCGAGAGGCCGAGTCACGCCCGGACCAGGTGAAGCCCTTCCTAGAATTCGAGACGCTGACCCTTGCGCCCTACGATCGCACGCTGATCGACACTGGGCTGCTGACCCCGGCCGAGCGGGCCTGGGTGGATGCCTATCAGACCTGGGTGCTGGC
Source organism: Dankookia sp. P2 (assembly GCF_050632255.1). NCBI lineage: Bacteria > Pseudomonadati > Pseudomonadota > Alphaproteobacteria > Acetobacterales > Roseomonadaceae > Dankookia > Dankookia sp. P2. The sequence goes on from NZ_CP192581.1 coordinate 5,702,110, forward strand.
CGAGGTCGGGCCGCATTGCGATTCGGCGACGGCGGCCTGGCTGCGGGCGGCCTGCGCGCCGCTCAGCTGAAGGCCCAGCGGATCGTCCGCGCCACGCCGAGCGTTCCGGCCCGCAGCAGCGGCCGTGCCGGCGGCGGCGGCAGCCCGTGCATCCGCCGTGCCCAGTCCGGCAGCAGGTCGAGCCCGGCCTGCTGGGTGAGTTGCTGCAACGGCTCCTGCCAGCTGGTTTCCGCCCGGCGGGTCAGCAGGATGCGGGCGACCTCCCGGGTGCGGTCGTCCACCTGCAGCTTCGGCCGCATGGCGCGCAGGATTGCCCGTGCCTCCGCCCGGCTGCGCGGCAGCGGGTCGGCGCCGAGCGCCGCGCCCACCACCGCCATCTCGGCGAAGTAGCGGTCGCGGTCAGGCCCTGGCATGTCCGGCTCGGCATAGCGGATCCAGGCCTCGAGGAAGGTGGTCGCCTCGGTCACGTGCACCCAGGCCAGCAGTTCGGGGTCGTTGGCAGCATAGGGCGTGCCGTCCGGCAGGGTGCCGCGGACATGGCCGTGGATGCGGCGCACCCGCTCGATCACCGCCGTGGCCTCCTCGCGGCTGCCATAGGTGGTCAGGGCGATGAAGCGGGCGGTGCGGCGCAGCCGGCCGGCCAGGTCGTCGCGGAAGCGCGAATGGTCCCAGACCCCGGCCAGCACCGCCGGATAGAGCATCTGCAGCATCAACCCGGCGATGCCGCCGACCATCATGGAGGCGACGTCGCCATGCACCCGCCAGGCGACCGCGTTCGGGCCGAACAGCCCGTCCGGGCGGCGCGCCACCGGCCGTTCGCCACGGGCCTGGTCGTTGAAGAGGGAGACGATCCGGCCGGCGATCGCCCGTTTGAGCGGGCGGGCAAGTGCCGCGCCCGGAGACGTCGTGGCGGTGAGGGCGGGATAGGCCATCAGCCCGGCCCACCCGCATGATGGGGATGTCGGTTCACCCGACAGACGTGGCGTCGCCAGCGCCGGGGTCAACGCCGGGCCGGCGCGATCACCCGGCCTGGCCGGATCACACCTTGATCTTCAGCACCTTCGCCGCCGTGCGGCCGAGGATATCGAGCTTCTGCTCGTCGCTCAGCGTCTTGGTTGCGAAGATGTGGTCGACCGGGTTCAGCTCCCAGGGATATGGGTAGTCGCTGCCCAGGATGACCTGGCCGGCGCCGACCACCGCGGTCAGGTGGCGCAGGGCTTCCGGGGTGAAGACCAGGCTGTCGAAATACATCTGCTTCAGGTAGTCGGACGGCTTCTTCTTCAGCGTGACGTTCGGGTCGCAGCCGCCGGGATTGACCAGGCAGGCATGGTCCTGCCGGTCGGCATAGTGCGGCAGCCAGCCGCCGCCATGCGCGGCTATGATCTTCAGGTTGGGGAACTTGTCGAGCGTCCCCTCGAAGATCAGCTTCGAGAGGGTGATGGTGGTCTCAGTCGGATAAGCCACCGCATTGGTGAGCCAGCCATTGCCGGCGAGCTGCTTGTTGAGCTCCGGCACCCCCTGCGGGTGGAAGAACAGCGGGGCGCCCAACTCCTCGGCCTTCGCCCAGATCGGGTGGAAGCGCGGGTCGGAGAAGGGCACACCGCCGAAATTCGTGCCGACCGCCGCGCCCTTGAGCCCTTGCTGCTTCATCGCCGTCTCGAGCTCCTGCACCGCCAGCTGCGGGTCCTGCAGGGTCAGCGAGCAGAAGCCGGCGAAGCGATCCGGATGCGCGGCGCAGAGCTCAGCCATCTTGGTGTTGTTGATCTTGACGATCTGCGCGGCGACGTCGCGGTCGCGCCCGTACCAGAAGGGATTCACGGAGAGGACTTCCATGTCCACCTTCTGGGCGTCCATGGCGGCGAAGCGGGTGGCGACGTCGATCGGCGCCTCGGTCCCGCCGCGCACGGTATTGACCAGGATCGAGCGGTTATTGTCGATCAGCGGCAGGACGTCGAGGAACACGCAATGCGCGTGCACGTCGATGGTCTTGACCTTCTTGCCGTTGACCGCAACGGCTTGGCGCTTGGCGGCGCCTGCGGCATGCGCCCTGTCAAGCAGCCCGCAGCTGCAGAACGCAACACCGGTTGCGGCGGCGGCGCCCAGGAATCCCCTGCGTGACGTCATCGGATGGTCCCCCATGTTTTTTGTTGACGACAAGCCTTGCCCGAAAGGCGCAGCGGCGCAAACCGGAAAACATGCTGCAATGCGGCGCCGATCCGGCGGCAGGCGGCCTCACCACAACCCGGGCCAGCGTCGCGTCCGGTGTGTCTCTTGCTCGGCGCTGAGGATCGCGCGGCCATCGGCGATGCCGACAGGTAGCGGCAGGGCAAGGGCGGCGCGCGCCAGCAATCCACCCGGCCGATCGAGCGAGTGCAATAGGGCGGCGGCAGCGGTGGCGGCTCCGGCAGCCGGCAATAGGCTTGCCCCTGGTCGAGCCGCACGATGGAGCAATCCCGCCCGGAGATCGCCGAAACCGCAGCATCCGGCAGGCTGCGCCCGATCACCATCACGCTGCCGAGATTGGCCGCGGCGAGCCCGCCCGTCACCGAGGAATCGCATCCCGCCAGCAAGAGGCAAAGGCCAACCAGTGGCATGCGGCGGGGGAGGCGGCGAGGCGGCATCCGCCCGTCCTAGCGCTGCGGGCTTAACGCCCCGCCAAGGGGCTGCTATGCAGCGCAGCCTTGCTGCCGCTTTGCGGCACGACTTTGCCATCCCCATGCAGCGCGGCTCCGCCGCAAGGATCACCGCGTGCCCGATATCTTCGACGAGGTCGAGGAGGACCTCCGCGCCGAGCGGATGAAGCGCCTGCTCACGCGCTATGGCGGGTTGCTGGCCGGCGCCGCCCTGCTGGTCGTTGCCGGCGTCGCGGGCCTGCAGGGCTGGCACTGGTACGAGGCGCAGGGGGCCGGCAAGGCAGCGGAGTCCTACCTGGCCGCCGGCCGCGCCGCGACCGAGCCGAATGCCGACCTCAAATCCGTCGCCGGCCGCTACGAGGCCGTGGCTGCCGAGGCGCCGGGCGGCTACCGAACCCTGGCCCGGCTGCGCGCCGCGGCGCTGAAGGCCGAGGCCGGCGATGCCGCCGGCGCCCTGGCTGACTGGGACGCTATCGCCCGGGACAGCGCCACCGACCCGCTCTACCGCGACCTGGCGAACCTGCTCTGGGCCCTGCACTCGGTCGATGCCGGCGATCCGTCGGCGGTCGAGGCCCGGCTGGCGCCGCTCCTGCAGGGGCCGTGGCGGGCCTCGGCCGAGGAAGTCCGGGCGCTGGTGGCGATGAAGCGCAACGACACCGATGCCGCGAAGCAGATCCTGACGGCGCTCTCGACCGATTCGCTGGCGCCGCAGGGCGTGCGGGACCGGGCCGGGCGGCTGCTGGCGGGCCTGGGCGGCTGATGCGAGGAGATTCCATGCGGCGCTTCACCCGAAGGGCCGCCCTGCTGGGCGGGGCCGGCCTGCTGTCCGGCTGCGAGTCGATCACCGATACCTTCGACAACTGGTTTGGCGAGCGGAAGGTCCCGCTCAAGGGCGACCGCAAGCCGGTCCTGACCGCCGACCGCGCGCTCGACGTCGACCCGAACGAGACCCGGACGGTGACCCTGCCGCCCGTGACCGCGCTTGCCGAATGGCCGCAGGCGGGCGGCGTGCCGAGCCATGCGATCGGCCATCCGGCGCTCGGCACCGGGCTTCGACAGGCCTGGAGTACGTCGGTCGGCACCGGCGCCGGCTACCGTCGCCGCCTGGTCTCGCCGCCGCTAGTGGCCGCCGGGCTGGTCTTCGCCGCCGATGCCTATGGCCAAGTCACCGCGCTCGACGCCGCGACCGGGCGGGAGCGCTGGTCCTTCGACACCCGGCCGAAGAAGGAGCGCGACGGCGCGCTCGGCGCCGGCCTGGCCTTCGATGCCGGGATTGTCTACGTCGTGACAGGCTTGGCGGAGGTCATGACCCTCGATGCGGCGACCGGCAATCTCGGCTGGCGGGCGCCGCTGCCGGCCCCGGCGCGCGGGGCGCCGACCGTGGCCGGCGGGCGGATCTTCGTGCTCACCACGGAAAACCACCTGCTGTCGCTGTCCACCACCGATGGGGCGCGGCAATGGACCTATCGCGGCCAGCCGACCACCACCATGGTGCTCGGCCTGCCTGCACCGGCGGTCGAGGGCGAGACGGTGGTGGCCGGCTTCGCCTCCGGCGAACTGGCAGCGCTGCGGACCCAGGATGGCCGGCTGATCTGGAGCGAGACGCTCTCCTCCGCCCGCGGCGGCGGCTTGGCGGATATCGCCGCCATCACCGCCATGCCGGTCATCGACCGCAACCGGGTCATCGCCGCCGGGCTGGGCGGCCTGGCGATCGCCATCGACCTTCGCTCCGGCCGGCGACTCTGGGAACGTGACGTCGCGGTGGGCGAGACGCCATGGGCGGTTGGCGACTGGATCTTTCTGGTGACCACCAGTGGCGACCTGGCCTGTCTCGGCCGGGAGGACGGCCGGGTCCGCTGGATCACCCCGCTGGGCCGCTACCAGAGATCCGGAAAAGCGCCGCGACCCGTACATCTGGGGGCCGCCGATGCTGGCCGGCGGCCGCCTGCTGGTCGCCAACAGCATCGGCCGGATGGTCGAGGTCGATCCGCTGACCGGCGAGAAGGCCGGTGAGACGAAGCTGCCGGCCAGCACGACCCTGGCGCCGGCGCTGGCGGGCGGGGTGCTCTATCTGCTGACCGATGATGGTGACGTGGTGGCGATGCGGGGCGGCTCGCCAGGGGCCTGACCGCCTCCACCCCGGGTTCCATTGGCCAGGGTTCCATTGGCCCTGGCCGCCGCTTTCGGCTATCGGGGGCGCATGCTCCCCACCATCGCCGTCATCGGCAGGCCGAATGTCGGCAAGTCCACTCTGTTCAACCGGCTCGTCGGGCGGAAGATCGCCATCGTCGACGACCAGCCGGGCGTCACCCGCGACCGCAAGGAAGCCGAGACCCGCATCGGCGGCCGGGATGTTCGCATCCTTGACACTGCTGGGCTCGAGGAAGCGCCGCCCGAGACCATCCAGGGCCGCATGCGCGCCAGTTCCGAGGCCGCGGTGCGCGAGAGCGACCTGGTGGTCTTCGTGGTCGATGCCAGGGCAGGGCTCACCCCTCCGACCGCGCCTTCGGCGAATGGTTGCGGCGGCAGACCGTCCCGGTCGTGCTGGTGGCGAACAAGACCGAGGGACGCCAGGGCGGCTATGCCGCGATGGAGGCCTATGAGCTCGGCCTCGGCGATCCACCGCGGTCTCCGCCGAGCATGGCGACGGCATCGGCGAACTTCACGACGCGATCCGCGAGCACCTGCCCGAGGAGGCGGAAGCGGACGAGCGGGAGGACCCGAACCGGCCGCTGCGCCTGGCCATCATCGGCCGGCCGAATGCCGGCAAGTCGACCCTGCTGAACGCCCTGCTGGGCGAGGAGCGGATGATCACCGGGCCGGAGCCCGGACTCACGCGGGATTCCGTGGCCGTCGAATGGACCGACCCCACGGGGGGCAAGGTCCGGCTGGTCGACACCGCCGGCCTTCGCAAAAAGGCGCGGATCGAAAAGGCGCTCGAGAAGATGTCGACCGCCGCCTCGATTGCCGCGCTGAAGGAATGCGAGGTGGCGATCCTGGTGGTGGACGCCTTGCTGGGGATGGACGAGCAGGACCTGCGCCTGGCCCGCCTGGCCGAACGCGAGGGCCGCGGCATCGTCCTCGCCTTCAATAAGTGGGACGCGGTCGAGGACCGGGTGGCTACCCGCCGCAAACTGGACGACGTGCTGATGGCCAGCCTGGCGCAGCTGCGCGGGATTACGGTGGTCGCACTCTCGGCCCAGACCGGGCGGGGCGTCGACAAGCTGATGCCCGCGGTGCGGCAGGCCTATGCACTGTGGAACCGCCGCATCCCGACCGGCGAATTGAACCGCTGGTTCGAGGCGATGATCGCCAAGCATCCGCCGCCGCTGGCCGAAGGCCGCCGGATCAAGCTGCGCTACGCCACCATGCCGAAGGCCCGGCCGCCGACCATCGCGGTCTTCGGCACGCGGGCGGAGCAGCTGCCGGAGGACTATCGGCGCTATCTGGTAAACGGATTCCGCGAGGCCTTCGACATGCCGGGCGTGCCGGTCCGGCTGAACCTGCGCGGCACCAGCAATCCCTACGCGGAGGCGGAGGGATAGCCGCCAGCGACAGCGCTACTCGGCGGCCGCCACCCGGGGCCGCAGGTCGGTGCTGAACTGCAGGCTGACCGGCGTCTCCGCCTCGAAGGGGCTGTTGAGGTCGAGCGCCTTCGCCGTCTCCCGCAGCGCCGGCAGCACCTCCTGGCCCAGCAGGCGGATGCAGGTCAGGCTGTCCGCCTGGCTGACCGCGCCGTCATTGGCCCAGAGCGACATGATGCCCGGCCTTGTCTGCTCCATCACCTGGCGCAGCTTGGCGATGACCGTCTCCGGCTTGCCGGCGATGATCATGTTGTTCCGGATCTGCTCTTCGAAGGTCGGCCGACGGCGCGGGCTGGTGCCGCGGCCGGTCGAGAATTCGACGAAGCCGCGACGGTTCTCGGGCGAGGAATAGCCGGAGGGCGTGGACCAAACGGGATGGGCGAGGCCGGTGAACTCCCCTGCATCCAGGTGAACTGCCGGGCATTCTCGATCGCCTTCTCGTCGGTCGCGGCGACATGCACCTGCTTCAGGTAGCCGTGGTATTCCGGGCCGCTCTTGAAGCCGACGTCCTCGGCGACGCTGTCGTAGAGTTTCCAGATATTGTTGGTCTGCTCGACCGTCGTGTTCAGCGCGATGTAGGGGTAGCGGTGCTGCGCCGCCCAGATCACCGTCTCCTTGCTGATGACGCCAGGAATCCAGATGCGCGGATGCGGCTTCTGCAGCGGCACGGCCCACGGGTTCACCACGCGGTTGTGGTAGTGGTTGCCTTCGAAGCGGAAGGGGCCGGGCTGGGTCCAGGTCTTGACGATGAGGTCGTGCGCCTCCTCGAAGCGCTCGCGGTTGTAGGCGGGGTTCACGCCCGTCGCCAATTGCTCCTGCCCGCCGCCGCGGACGAATCCTGACACCAGGCGACCTTTCGAGATCATGTCGATCATCGCGAGCTCTTCGGCGATGCGGACGGGGTTCTCCGATAGGGGCAGCGGATTGCCGAGGATGACGATCTTCACCCGCTCGGTAATCGCGGCCAGGATGCTGGCGAAGACATTGGCCTTGGCCTGCATGCAGAAGGGCGCGTTGTGGTGCTCGTTCAGCATGATGCCGTCGAAGCCGACGGCCTCGGCCAGCTTGTATTGCTCGATGAACTCGTTGTAGAGGCGCGAGCCGGCCACCGGATCGAAATGGGTGTTCGGGAACATCAGCGCGGTGGCGCCGAACTCGAGGCCCTTGTCCGCGGGATAGGCGGACATAGGCTGCTCGGTGAAGTACATGATGTGCATGGTACGTCTCCCTGTCAGCCGCGCTGGGCGAAGGTGGTGACGAGGCGGACGAGCTCCGCCGGCTTCTCCATCTCGACGCAATGGCCGCAGCCCGCGATCATCTCGATCCGCGCCTTCGGCATGGCCTGCCGCCAGCGTTCCGCGGCGCTTGACGGCACCACTTGGTCCTCGGCGCCCCAGGCGATCAGCGTGGGCGAGCGTACGCCGCCCAGCAGATGCTGCAGGGTCAGGCTGTGCATGTAGGGCTTCCAGGCAATGCGGAAATTCATCTCCCGGCAGAGGTCCCATTCGACCAGCTGGTCGGTGCTCGGCTCGGCGCCATACAGTGCCTCGAAGGCGGCCGGATCGTGGAAGCCGGCACGGGCATAATCGATATGGCTGACCAGCGCCTGGTCGAGGATGTCACCCTCCGGCGGCTTGATCCCCATCGGCCCGACCAGCATCACCTGCGCCGGGTCCTCGGGCGCCATGCTCGCCATCTCGGCGGCGATCCAGCCGCCGAAGCCAAGGCCCAGCAGCGCGGCACGCGAGAGGCCAAGCTCCGCCAGCAGCCAGCGATAGACGACCGCCAAGTCGCGGACCGAGCGCATCCAGACCGGCCGCTCGGACTGGCCATAGCCCGGATGCTCCGCCAGCAGCAGCTCGAAATGTCGGGCCAGCGCGGCATAGGCGGGCAACTGGTCCAGCGTGCCGGTATCATGGTGCAGGACCAGCAGCGGCGGGCCCTTGCCAGCGCGGCGCAGGCGCAGTTGCACCCCGGCGATTGGATGCAGGCTTTCCTGCCAGGCGAGCTGGTCTGCCATCGGCCGCTTTCCTCCGGTTTTCCCGAACGCAAGCAGCCCGCCGATACAGGTGTCAATGCGCCGTCGACTTTCAACGCCTTCGGGCCGGACAACGAACTCCGCCGTCAGGCGCTGGCCGGCGCCGCCCCGCACCTCGCCTGGGTCATGGAGCAATGCCGGCGAAAAAGATTTGGCGCCCGGCAGCTTCGGCGCCGCGATCCATGCCGCCGCCGATACCGGGGGCTGACGCCGGAGGAGGTGCCGGTGTTGGTGCGGTCGCTGTTCTCCGCCGGGTTCGACACCACCATCAATGGAATCGGCGCCGCCCTTTGATGCCTCGCCCGCTTTCCCGACGAATGCGCAAAGCTGCATGCCGACCCGTTCCTGGCCCGCGCCGCCTTCGAGGAGGCGATCCGCTTCGAGAGCCCGGTGCAGACCTGCTTCCGCGCCACGGCGGGGCCGGTGGAACTTGGCGGCGTGCCGCTGGGAGAGGGGAGTAGGTGCTGATGTTCCTCGCCGTCGCCAACCGCGACCCGCGCCGGTGGGATAGGCCGGACGACTAGGACATCGCCCGCCGCACCGCCGGCCATCTCGGCTTCGGCGCCGGAATCCGTATGTGCGTCGGCCAGCTCCTGGCGCGGCTGGAGGGGGAGGTGCTGCTGGCGGCGCTCGCCCAGCGATTGCGGGCCATCGAGATCGCCGGCGCCCCGGTACGGCGCTACAACAACACGCTGCGCGGCCTGGCCAGCCTACCGCTGACCCTGCACGCCGCCCGAGGACCTGCCATGCCCAGCATCACCTTCGTCCAGCCCGATGGCCGCCGCCGGGTGATCGAGGCCGATGCCGGCAGCAGCGCGATGTAGGCGGCGACGGCGGAGGGGCTGGAGGAGATCCTGGCCGAGTGCGGCGGCAACTGCATCTGCGCCACCTGCCATGTCTATGTGGTCGAGGACCCGGCCGGTGCGCTGCCGCCGCCGACGCCGGACGAGGATGCCCTGCTGGACGGCACCGCGGCGGAGCGGCGGCCGAACAGCCGGCTGAGCTGCCAGCTGCCGGCCAGTGACGGCGTGATCCTGCAACTGCCGGACCGCCAGACCTGACGCCAGCGAAGCGGTTTCCTCCCGCCCGAAGTTTCGCCTAGGCTTCCCGCCGATGCCGCGCCAAGGCGGTACGGGGAAGGGTCCACATGCAGATCACGAGGCGGGCGGCGCTGGGCGCGGCCATGGCGACGGCATCAGGCATCGGCGGCGCGCGCGCCCAGGGAAGCGGTGCCGCACAGACCATCCGCATCGGCGTGCTGAGCGACATGTCCGGTCCCTACCGCGACATCAGCGGCCCAGATTGCGTCGTCACCGCCCGGCAGGCAGTGCAGGATTTCGGCGCCGCGGCGCGCGGCATCGCGGTCGAGATCCTGCAGGCCGACCACCAGAACAAGGCCGATGTCGGCGTCAACATCGCCCGCCAGTGGTACGACCAGGGGGTCGACGCCATCCTCGAGGTCAACAACAGCGCCATCGCCCTGGCTGTCACCAAGCTGGCCCAGGAGAAGAACAAGGTCCACCTGAACAGCGGCGGCGCCTCCTCCGACCTCACCGGTCCCGGCTGCGGGCCCAACATGGTGCACTGGACCACCGATGCATGGGCCAATGCGCAAAGCACGGCGGGCGCGCTGTCGAAGGCCGGGGCGAAGCGCTGGTACTGCATCACTGCCGACTATGCCTTCGGCCATTCGGTGCAGCGGGAGGTGACGCGGGTGGTCCAGGCGGCCGGCGGACAGGTGGTTGGCAGCAGCGTCTATCCCTTCCCGCAGACCACCGACTTTTCCTCCTTCCTGGTCACCGCGGCCTCGCTCAGGCCGGACGTCATCGCGCTCTGCAATGCCGGGACGGACATGATCAATTGCGTCAAGCAGGGCCAGGAATTCGGCCTCGCGGGCCGGAAAATCCGGGTCGCGGCAATGATCGGCTTCCTCAGCGACGTCTATGCGATGGGCCTGCCGACGGCGCAGGGCCTGACCCTGACCGAGAGCTACTATTGGGACATGAACGACCGCAGCCGCGCGCGTTGCCGAGCGCCTGAAGGGCAAGATGATCGGCAACCGCATGGTTACCAGCGTGCAAGGCCAAGCCTATTCCTGCGCGCTGCATTACCTGAAGGCAGTGGAAGCGGTAGGCGTCGCCCGGGCCAAGGCCTCTGGGCTCGACGTGGTGCAGGCGATGAAGCGCCTGCCGACCGATGACGACGTGCATGGCCCCGGTCTGGTGCGTGAGGATGGCCGAAAGATCCACCCGACCTACCTCATGGAAGCGAAGCAGCCCGCCGAAAGCAAAAGCGAATGGGACCTGCTAAGGCTGGTCGCCACCACGCCGGCCGACCAGGCGTTCCGGCCTATTGCCGATGGGGGCTGTCCCTTTCTGAAAAGTTGAGGCCGGCCCGCCGCGCGAAGCCCGGATCCGGCGTTGCGGTCGGACGGCCTCGCACATCGTCCTTCGATGCGGCGCCTGGTCAGCGGGATTCCAGAACCGCTTGGCAATCCGCCGGTAGGCGCGGAGCCGGACCGGGCGCACGCGCAGCTGGCTGGCGAGCTTCCGGTGTCAGCCACCAGTCGAGCGAGGCGTCACAGCCATCACCGGCCGGCGGCGGAGCCTGATCTCGGCAATCGGCTTGGTCGGCCGGGCAGCGCAGGCGGATATGCATGTGGCTGTCATGGCCGCGCCAGGGACGGACTCGCCGCAGCCAGGTGGCGCCCGCCTCGCTGCGGCATAGCTGCCGCTTGATGGCATGGTTGACGAAGATTCGGTCTACACCCGGCAAGCTCCGCCGCGAGCCGTATCAGCGCGGCATGGCGGGAGGTCCAGCGCGCCGGGTCGATGCCGCTCTCGTCCGGCAGGACCAGGGAGGGGACGGCGATATCTTCCCGCGCCGCCACCGTCAGCGGCGGCTTTGGCGGAGTTCCAGCCAGATATCGGCATCAAGCCCGACCTGATGGCTGGAATGGCCATAGGGCATCGGCCCGCCGCGCGGCTGACCAAGATCGCCGATCCAAAGGATCGGGAAGCCTTGCGCCTTGGCCTGCGTGGCGAACTCGCGCAATGTCCCGACCAGCACTGGATGGCCCCAGTTGCGGTTGCGGGACAGCCGCACTGCCTGCCAGCCCGGCCCGTCCGGCGGCAGGGCCATGGCCCCGGCGATGCAGCCGAGGCCGGTCTGGCCGATGATCCGCGGCGGACCGGCGCTGGGTGTCGCCACCGCGGCCCAGGTCGCCCCTTCCGCCCTGGCGCCGCCATCCGGGGCAAGCGCCAGGAGCAGCGCAAGGGCGGCCGCGCGGATCAGAAGCGCCGCTCGAAGATGGTGATCACGTCGCCTGGCTGCACCAGCGCTTCACGCCCTGCGCGATACTCTACCGGGCGGCCTTCCGGGCCAATTCGCGTAACCGAGACATAATCACGGATGGCACGATAGTTGAATCCGCCGGCGACGGCTACGGCGGTGAGCGTGGTCATGCCGGGCTGGTAGGGGAACTGCCCCGGCCGTTCCGCCATGCCGAGCACGAAGATCGGCCGGTAGCCGGTGACCTGCACGGCCACGCTCGGGTCGCGGAACAGGCTCTTCGACTTCATCTCCTGCTCAATCGCCCGCTCGACTTCACCGGTGGTGCGGCCAGCGGCCTGCACGGCGCCGACCAGCGGCAGCGCGATCGTGCCGGCGTCGGAGACCCGGAAATCTCCCGTGAGTCGCGGATCATTGAATACGGTCACGCGCACTTGATCGTCAGGGCCGAGACGATAGGCGGCAGCCGTCGCGTCGGGCAAGGGCGGCAGGCTGCCCCCAGGCCCGCTGCAGGCGGCGACCGCGAACACGGGGAGCGTCCACAACAGGCGGCGTCCAATCATCGTAAGGCTTTCCTTCCCAGCTCTCGCGAGACCGCGCGGCATCGACGCCGCATGCACCGGTATCGCGCAATCTTCCCACGCGGCCTCTGTGCCAGAGCGCAAGCCGGGAGCACATTCGCGTTTCCTTGCGCAGGTGGTTCATCACGCCGTTGTTTGCGCCGCACCACGATGTTCGCCAGCCCGTTGATTGACCCCTTGAGTAGCCGACGCGTATTGCCACTCGCCTGTACAGCGCTGGCGCAAAGGGAAGACGCAACCCTCATGCTTGACAGACCGGTTGAGTCCAGGCCACCCGCCGACAAGCGGCCGACACTACGCACCCCGTCCCCGTCGCGGCACCGATCGAGCCCGAGGGCATGACGGTCACCGCGCTGATCGCGGCCCTGCGCCGGCGGCGTTGGGTATTGATCCTGTGCGCCTTGCTGTTCCCGATCGCCGCCTGGGTCGCGGCGAAGCAGCTAACGCCGCGCTACACTGCCAGTGCGACGGTGATGTTCGAGCCGACGGATTACGCGGCGCGCGAGTTGCAGAGCATCCTGCGCGACGAGACGACGACGGATGCGGTCCTCGCCAGCCAGGTAGAGGTGATTCGCAGCCTCTCGGTAGCGCGGCGGATCGTCCGGCAGTTCGACCTGACGAACAATGACGAGTTTTTCTGGTGGGCAGGCGAGGCGAAGCGGGTGGAAAGCCCGATCTACCGCTGGAATGCAGCGCTCGCGCGCCGGCTGAACAGCATCTCGCCGAGCCTTGCCGAACTGGTGGCGCCTGAGCCGCCGGCAGCGCGCCCGCCGGAGGAGCGCGCCGAGATCGCGGCGGCCGAAGCAGTACGCGACCGTCTCCAGGTCGCGGTGGTGCGCAACTCGCGCGTGCTCACCGTCAGCTTCACCTCGGAAAATCCGCGCTTGGCGATGGAGGCGGCGAACCTCGCCTCCGAGCTTTACATTTCCGACCAGCTCGAGGCCAAGTTCAACGCGGTGCGGCGCGCAAATGACTGGCTCGATGGCCGGGTCGGCCAGCTCCGGCAGGAGCTGGGCCAGACCGAGGCGCGGATCGCCGAGCTGCGCACCACCTCCGGCCTCACCCGCGGCGTGAGCGCGGCGCTGTCGACCGAGCAGGTGAGCAAGATCAACAATGATCTGGTCGAGTCGCGCAACACTCTGGCGATGGCCGAGGCACGGCTTGCCGCGGCGCGGAGCGGCGGTGGCGGTGCCGACATGACGGCGCTCGGCGCGTCGAACCTGGTGCAGCAGCGCGCGATGCGCGACACGGCGCGGGCGGATCTGGAGCGGCTCTCGGCGACGCTTGGCTCCAACCACCCGGATGTCCGCGCGGCGCGGTCGCGCCTGCAGGATATCGACCGCGCAGTCGGCGCCGAGACAGGCCGTGTGGTGCAGGCGCTCGATGCCGCCGTGCGCGAGGCACGCGCCCGGGTCCGCAGCCTGGAGGACGCCTTGCGTTCGCAGGAAGCCCGGGTGAACCAGAGCCAGACCGCCGAGATTCAGGTGGCGGCGCTGGAGCGCGAGGCGGAGGCGAGCCGCACCCTGCTGCGCGCCGTGCTCGAACGCTCGCAGCAGACCGTTTCGCGAGACTGCGATCGAAAAGCCGGACGCGCGCATCCTGTCGCCCGCGACAATGCCCGGCTCGCCGAGCTTTCCTAAGACCCTGCTGATGGTCATCGCGGCGACGGTGCTGGGCGTTGTGTTCGGCTTGCTGGTGATCTGGTTCCTCGAACAATCGGACAGCACCCTGCGGTCCGGCGAGGAGATCCGCGCCGGGCTCGGGCTGCCCTGCCTGGCACTGGTGCCGATGCTGCGGCGCGGCCTGCTGGGCCGCCACCGGGTCGAGGACTATGTCGTCCGCAAGCCGCTGAGCCCCTTCGCTGAGAGCATGCGGACGCTGCGCGCCGCGCTCTGGCTCGGGTCCGAACCGCCGCGCGTCGTCGTCATCACCGCGGCGCGACCAGGCGAGGGCAAGACCACCACCTCGGTCGCGCTCGCACGCTCGGCGGCGATGAACGGCGAACGCGTGCTGCTGATCGACTGCGACGTCCGGCAGCCCTCGCTGGGCCGGGTGTTCCGTTGTGAGGGTGCGCCAGGCGTGACCGACCTTCTGCTCGGTCAGGCGGTGCTGGAGCGGATCATCCGCCGCGATCACCTGTCCAGCCTCGACTACATCCCGGCCGGCGCGGCCGAGATCCATTCGCTCGGCCTCTTCATGTCCGAAGCGATGGCCGGGCTGCTGGATCGCGTCAGGCGTGACTATGACCTTATCGTATTGGATGCGCCCCCGGCCCTGGCCATGGCCGATGCGCGAGTTGTGGCGCGGCTTGCGGATGCAACCTTGCTTTGTGTCCGCTGGCGCGATACCCCGCGCTCGGTGGTGCGCAACTCCCTCGGGCTGCTCGAGGAAGCGCATGCACGGGTCGTGGGCGCGGCCCTCACGCAGGTTGATGCCAAGGTGCATGGCCGGTCCGGCTATGCGGATGCCGAAGTGTATCATCCGCGCTACGGGGGTTATTTCAGGGAATAGGGGCTCTAATGGACGGACGGCGTTTCCTCGTCACTGGCGGGGCCGGTTATGTCGGCAGCCATCTCGTCCGAACCCTGGTGCAGCGTGGTGCGGAGGTCGTCGTGGTCGACGATCTCCGGCAGGGGCATCGGGCAGCGGTGCCTGGCGGTGTGGAACTGGTCCAGGCAGAGGTCGGCGACCGCCGCCGGATGGCGGAGGTCTTCGCCGCCTGGAAGTTCGAGGCCGTGTTCCATTTCGCCGCGCTGTCCCTGGTCGGGGAAAGCATGCGCGATCCGCTGCGCTACTGCACCGAGAACCTGTCGAACAGCCTGATCGTGGCGGATGCCGCGGTGAAGGCCGGCTGTCTGAAGTTCGTCCTCTCATCGACCGCGGCGCTGTTCGGCTTCCCGAAGCGCATCCCGATCGACGAGGAGGCGGAGGTCGCCCCGGTCTCCGCCTATGGCGAGCACAAGCTGATGGTGGAGCGCGGCCTGGCCTGGGCCGACCAGGTGCATGGCCTACGCAGTGCCAGCCTGCGCTACTTCAATGCCGCCGGCGCCGACCCGAGCGGCGTCATCGGCGAGGACCATGACCCGGAGACGCATCTGGTGCCGCTCGCGATCTGCGCGGCGCTCGGCACCCGGCCGCCCTTGACCGTCTTCGGCACCGACTATCCGACGCCCGATGGAACCTGTATCCGTGACTATGTCCATGTGCTGGACCTGGCGGATGCGCATATCCGGGTGCTGGAGCGGCTGATCCAGGCGAGTTGCCGTTACAATATAGGCAACGGCACCGGTTATTCTGTACGCCAAGTCATCGATGCGGTGGAGCGGATCGGCGGCCGTCCGGTGCCGCATACGCTCGGGCCGCGGCGGCCGGGTGATCCAGCAGTGCTTGTCGCCTCCTCGGCCAAGCTGCGCGAGGAGACCGGCTGGACCCCGCGTTATGGTGCGCTCGACGACATCGTCCGGACCGCCTGGGACTGGCATTCGAACCACCCGAAGGGTTCGACGACCGCCGCTGATCCGTCAGTCGGTAAGCCGGTCCAGCATAGGGATCCGGCGCAGCACCAAATGCTTGAGGAGCAGCGGCAGGGCCACCCCTGACAGCATGGCGATGGCCAAGTGCAGTGGGAAATTCGCTGCCGTATAGCCAACACCGAACCTGATCAGCCCCGCCTTGGCCGCACCGATTGCCAAGGTGTTGAACAGGTAGATCACCATTGCATAGCGCCCGAGCGTCACCGGCCAATTCGGCCGCGACAGCGGCGGTCGGCGGATCAGCCCGTGCAGGGCGGGGATGCAAAGGAGGCCGCAGAGCACCAGCGACCAGCGGTCGTTGATGTACCAGGGCACATCAACCCAAACCGACATCGAGGCGAGCAGTGCCAGGCCGAACAGCAGCCACCACACGCCCTGCCGCCGGTCCATCAGCGGCAGCAGCCGGTCCTGCCGTTCGGCCACCCAGGCGCCGGCGGCGAAGAACAAGAAGAAGCGGGCGAAGCGGTCCAAATAGGCGACCGGCGGCACGTCGAGGATCAGCAACGCCAACCCCAGCAGCACCAGCCCCGTCGTGCCGATTCCGGCCCGGAGCAGCACCATCGCCGCCAGGGTGCAGAGGAAAAGCACCAGCAGGTACCAGACAGAGGTCGCCGGGCTGTGCGATGTGTCCCACAGGAGGTCGAACAACCCGCCCCATAGCCCGTCGGGCGGGTTGTCGACAACCAGCGCCTGCATCGCCACCCATTTGGCGCCGAGGATCAGCAGGCCGATACCGAAGAAGGAGCAGCAGACGCTGCGCCCGCCGGAGCATCTGGCGCGGCCAGCTGGCGGGGGCGCCAGCAGCACGCCGCTAAGGACCGCGACGGTGCCGCTGAGATACAGGAAGAAAGGCATGTGGAAGCGGTACAGCGCGTAGCGAAATGGCTCGTACCAGCCACTGCCCTCCGGCGGGGTATTCGCTACCAAGTGGCCGGCGACCACGAGCAGGATCGCGTAGCCCTTGGCCCGATCGAGGTCGAGCCGGCGTTCCCGCTTCGGGCGTGCCGGCAGGGTGGCTGCGGCCACCGGCGTCGTATCCGGCATTCAGCCGAGGCCGCGGGCCTGACGGGCGAGGGCGGCGGACATCGCGCCTTCCTCCGGCCCGGCATCCCGCCGGCCGTGCCGAGACCGCTGCGGCACCATCTCCCGCGCGTCGATCTTGGCGCGCGCCATGGCGGCGTAGAAGAAGCTGAACTGCATCAGCGCGGTGCTGGCGATCAGCGTATTGTCGAAGCCGCTGTGCAGCAGTGCCGCGAGCAGGCCGGCCCGCAGCACCAGCCGGTCTGCCGGTGGCGCCTTTTCGCGCCGCTCCAGACCCAGAGAATGATCGACAGGAAGATCGCTGCACAGCCGATGATGCCGGCATCGACCGATAGCCGAAGGTATTCATTGTGCGCGGCATTGCTGCCGAGCAGGCGGATGGTCGGGTCCTCAGGATTAACGATAAGCTTGCCCGCGCCGAGGCCGAAGCCGAACAGCGGGCGCGCTTCGATTGCCTCAATGAAGTAGGGCCAGATGATGTCGCGGCCCGACATGTTGTCCGACATTCCGGCAATGCGGTCGAAGGCGAAGTAGATGGCGGGGCCGAGCGCGAGCACCCCTGGGATCATCCCACCCATCGCCAAGTCCACCTTGCGCTGCAGCGGGAAGATCTGGCGGTTGGAGAAGAGGAAGATGATGCCGAGGAAGACCGCCACCGCGATCAACGGCGCCCGCGCCTGAGTGAGCAGCAGGATCGCGAGGTCGAGCCCGCCGATGATCAGCCATTGCAGCTTGAAGCCACGCAGGTATTCCAGCGTCGCGGCGAAGATGGCAGTGACGCAGAAGCCGCCAAGGAAGGGCGGCGTGTGCAGCCCCTGGAACCGGCCACCGATGTCAAACAAGGGCCAGATGCCCGCGACCGTGGTCAGCACGGCGCCCACCGCGCTGATGATCGGCACCAATGCGGCGCCACGGATCACCATCGTCCAGACCCGCCGTGGTGCCAGCGCGAAGCCAGCGCGAACGGTGCGGTCGAGCCGATGAAGCTGCGGACCATGTCGGCATTCGTGGCGATCCGCCCCATGGGCAGGATGGCGATGCTGAGCCCCGCGATGGCGATGAAGGTAAGGAAGGGCCAGTTAATGTCGCTGGCCGGTCCATAGCGCAGGAGCAGCGCGCCGGCGAGCGCGAAGGGCACCGTCTTCACTGCCGCGGCGCCGAGCGAGCCGCCGATGCCTGCCGCCATCTGCGTCTGGATATCGAGTCCGAGGCCGCAGCAGAGTATCAGCACCAGCACGAGCGCACGCGGAAATTGGTAGAAGGCCAGCGCCGCGAGCACTAGCACCATCAGCGGGACAAGCTGGAGCATGCGCTCCGGCATCGCCACGGCGCCGATCAGGATAAAGGCGGCGCCGAGCAGGGCGATGAGGCGCTGCGTCGCGGGCGAGAGGGCGATGTTCATGCAACGGTGTTGTCCCATGCGGGCAGGGGACAGGACAAATCAGGGTTGTGTCAGGTGAGGGGCCGCGAAGTGATGCAGGCGACAGGTTCGGGGCAGCGGCATGCGGGCCTCACGCGGCTCCGCTTCTTCCTGATCGGCTGGGTGATCCTGTATCACCTCAACCTGCCGCTGCACGTGACCGACACCTGGACCTGGCTCGGCCCAGTGCTGTGGCGCGGCTATCTGGGCGTCGACGGCTTCTTCCTGCTATCGGGCTTCGCGCTTTGGCTCGGCTACGGCACTCGGCCGCCGCGCGGCTGCCGCGGGGACGTGGCGTTTCCTGCTGCGCAGGGTGGCGAAGATTTGGCCGCTGCATGCTGTGGCGCTGCTCACGCTGGCGCTGCTGGTCGGGCTTGCCACGGCGCTTGGCGTGACGATCCGAGCTCCGGAGCGGTTTAGCGCGCGTGACTTCGTCCTGCAGCTTTTCCTGGTGCATGGCTGGGAGACGACCGACCGTTTCAGTTGGAACTACCCGTCCTGGGCGCTCTCGGTCGAGTGGGCTGGTTACCTGGTCTTCCCGTTGGTGTTGGCCGCGCTGCTGCGGATGCCTCGGGCGCTGCTGCCGATCGTTCCGTTGCTGGGCCTGGCTGGCCTCGCATGGCTGAGCCTGTTCGGCCCGATTGGCGGGCTGAATTATACGCTTACCTACGGGCTGCTTCGCTTTGGCCTAGAGTTTGTCCTTGGCCTGGGCCTGGGACGGCTGGCGACGGAGGACCGGCTGCCGCCAATGCTGCCCTGGCTGGCTCTGGCCGGCCTGCCTCTCGGCCTTTGGCTGCAGGAGGACTCGCTGACGGTCCTAGGCTTGGCCGGCGCATTGCTGCGCATCTGGCAGGCGGGGCTGGGCAAGCCGGTCCCGGCGCGGCCGGACCTGCTGCTCCGACTCGGCGAGGCGTCCTTCGGAATCTATCTGAGCTGGGTCTTTGTCGAGGCTGGCGTGGTCGGCCTGCTGCGCCTGACCGGGCCTGGTCCGGGCGGCCGGGCGGTCCTGATGGCGGCCGGCTTCGCCGCGACGCTCGCGGCCGGCTGGTGCGCTTGGCGCTGGGTGGAGAGTACCGGCCCATCGCTGGATCCTGGCCCGGACCGATCGTCGGCGGCCGGTAGCGATTGCCGGTGCTCAGCCCAGCAGTGCGCGAACCTCGGGATAGGGGCTGGCCCGTCATCCGGCTGCATACGGTACCAGCTGCCATGGCTGTAGGACCACAGCGTCGCGGGCAGACCCAGGGCGCGCAGTGCTGGCAGCCCTTGTCGAAGGTCCTGCGTCCAGGTGGCGCGGTCGGCCTGGCCGCCGCCCTTACCATTGTACTCGGTGACCAAGACCGGGATCCGGTAGCGGTCCCGCCAAGCCGCGGCATCGGCGAAGCGCTTCCGCACCTCCGCGGTTTGCCCGCCGCCATAGTCATGGACCTCCGCAATGGTCCAGGGATCGGTTGGTGGGGCGATTTCCAGCAGGGAACGCAAACTGTTCCACTCCCGCCCGCCCCAGGTCAGCAGGTGGCGCGGCGCGGCGGCGCGCAGAACCGCCAGCATCCGGTCGCGTACCGGTCGCCAGGCGGCCGTTGTCTCGAAGGCGGGCTCGTTCAATGGCGCGAGGGCGACCATCTCCGGGTCCGTGCGGTTGGCGAAGAAGCGGGCGCGGGACGCCAGCTTGTCCCACGCCTCGGCTTCCGGCGTATTCTGCTGGACGATGTCGTTGAGGCCGAAGAGCACAGGTAGTCCGGCGGCGTTGGCATCCCCGATGGCCTGCTGGAACTGCTCGAGAAGCTCGCTGCCGCCGCCGCCGCCGGGGACGAACATCCGCACATGGTCGAAGCCGGCGGCGCGGAAATCCTGCCACCAGCCACGGCCGAGGCGGCGAGGATGGTTATCGCGGGCGACCGCGTACCAGCGTTCGAGATTAGCGCCGCAACGTAGGCGCGCTAACCGGGTGCGGAGATCGCCCGATTGCGCTGATACGGGGGGATGTGAGCAGGGCGGCAGCAAGGAGACGGCGGCGGGGAAGGCGCGGAAGAAGATGCTGCAGCACGACCTCGGGGGTCAGCCGAAGCGGAAGGCGCTTGCGGGCGGCGGAACGTCCGTGGGCGTCTCGGCGGCGGGCTGCTGGGCCTGCTGCTCCCGCATCCGGGTCTCGACCTGCTTCAACAAACCGGCGAGGCCATTCACCAGCCCCGGCAGTTGCACCAGCGGGACGACGAGTTGTCCCGCGGCGGTCAGCTTGCCGTCTGGCCCGGTCTGGGCGAGCGTAAGCCGTGCTACCCCGAAGGTGACGCTGCCGTCGAGGATGCCGTCGCAGAAAAGCGTGGGGCCACTGGTCATGTCATCGGCTCCGGAGCTCGGATCGCACTACTGATGGTGCTTCGTATCGTCATGTGCAAGGCGTCGTGCCGGGCGGCGAGGCGCCGCCGCCCGGCCGGGCCTGGCTACTGTTCCCGGAAGGCGCGGCTAAAGCTGTCGCGCAGCGGCTGCGTGATGTAACGCCAGAAGGTCCGCTCACCGATCTGGATATGCGCTTCCACAGGCATGCCGGGTGTCAGGAACACGTTCGGCAGGTGCGCGAAGCTGGTCCGGATCGATCAGGACATAGGCCCGGTAGTATTGCTGGCGGGTCTGCTCGTTGCTGGTAACGTCGGCGGCGACCCAGGTGACATGGCCGTGCAGGAACGGCACCAGCCGCTGCTTGAAGGCCGGCAATCTCACCTCAGCGCGCAGGCCGGGATAGACGACGTCGATGTCCATCGGCTGGACGTTCACCTCGGCCACCAGGCGGTCCTTCGCCGGGACCAGGTCGAAGATCGTGTCGCCGGGCTTGACCACGGCACCGACGGTGAAGACCTTCTGGTTGACCAGCGTGCCGTCCTCCGGGGCGATGATGTCGCGCCGCGCGGAGATGTCGACCGCCGCCCGCAGCTTCTCCTCCACGTCCGTCAGCTTGGAGCGAACGTCTCGACGGTCGGTGGCGGCCTCGGCCAGACGCTGGTCGAGGGTGGTCTGAATCTGCTTGCGGGCCTCGTCGATCGAGGCATTGGCCCGAGGCGATCTGGCCGTTCAGGTCGTCGATCGTGCCCTCGAGCGACGCCGTCGCGCGCTGCGAGCGCCAGCAGTTCGGGCAGCCGGCCGAGCCCCTGGGACACCAGGCTGCGGCGCATCTGCTCTTCCTGCTTGGCGAAGACCAGCTTGCTGCCGCGTGGCGTTGAGCTGGCCCTTCGCGCCGGAGATGAAGCCCAACTGCTGGTCGATG
Source organism: Dankookia sp. P2 (assembly GCF_050632255.1). Lineage (NCBI taxonomy): Bacteria > Pseudomonadati > Pseudomonadota > Alphaproteobacteria > Acetobacterales > Roseomonadaceae > Dankookia > Dankookia sp. P2. The sequence goes on from NZ_CP192581.1 coordinate 5,723,487, forward strand.
CGGGCATGCAGCACTTGGACCTGGCTGTTCAGGGTTCGCCTGCCGAGCCTCGAACAGGGCGCGCTGGCCGGTCACCGCCTCCATGGCGCGCGGGTCGGGGCTGTTCCGCAGGTCCTCGGGGAAGGTGATCTGGGCGGCACGGCCGATTTCCGCCTCCAGTCGGGCATCCTGCGCCAGCAGGGCCCAGCGCTGCGCCCGCTGCATCTCGAGCACGCTGTCTGACTGCGCCGGGTCGAGCCGCATGATGACGTCGCCGGCCTTCACCTTGGCGCCGTCGCGGGCGAGGATTTCCCTCACCAGGCCACCTTCCAGATGCTGGATCGTCCGGCGGGTGCCTTCGACCTTGATGGTGCCCGGCGCGACGGAGGCTTCCGCCAGCGGCGCCCAGCCCGACCAGATTGCAAAGCCGACGACAAAAACCAGGAACACTACGAGGCCGAATATCATCGGCGCACGAGTTCGCGGCCTTGCCGTATCCAGTAGCGGATGGGACGGGAAGGGCGGTAGGTTTGAGCCGAAATCATGCCTCGGCAACGGCGCCAGCGCGCGCGGAGCCGCCGGGGCGAGGGCGGTCTGGGCTTCTGTGGTGACGCTCATCAGGCGGCACTCCCCTCAAGGCGCTGGCTGGGCTGCGGCGGGGCCACTTCGGTCGGGCGGGGATTCATCAGGCGCTTGAGCACCTCGGCGCGCGGGCCGAACATCTCGAGCGCGCCATCCTTCAGCAACAGCACCTTGTCGACGCCCTGGACCAGGGTTGGCCGATGGGAGACCAGGATCACCGTGGTGCCCTGCTCCTTGAGCCGCTCCATTGCCATGGTCAGGGCCGCTTCGGAGTCGCCGTCTAGGTTGCTGTTCGGCTCATCGAGCACGATCAGCTTGGGCCGGCCGAACATCGCCCGGGCCGAGGCCGACCAGCTGGCGCTGGCCCCCGGAGAGGTGCTGGCCGCCATCGCCGATCTGGGTGTCGTAGCCATTCCGCAGACGGAGGATCATCTCGTGGCAGCCGGCGAGCTTGGCCGCCTCGTAGACCGCGGCCGGCTCGGCATCGGCCATGCGGGCGATATTGGTGAAGACGGTGCCGTCGAACAGCTCGACATCCTGCGGGAGGTAGCCGACATGGCGGCCGAAATCCTCCCGCATCCACTGGTAGACATCAGCGCCGTCCAGCCGGACGGTGCCGGCGGAGGGTGCCAGGGTGCCGATCAGCAGGCGGATCAGCGTGGTCTTGCCGGCCGCTGAGGGACCGATCACCGCCAGGCTCTCGCCGGGCTGTAGGGAGAAGTTCACGCCCTTGATCAAGGCCGCGCTCTGGCCCGGGAAGGCGTAGGAGACCCGCTCCACGGTGACGCGCCCGGTCGGCTCCGGCAGCGGCATGCCGGCGGGACGCAGCCGCGGCTCGGTCAGGAAGGACTGTAGCCGGCGGAAGGATTGCCGCGCCTGTACGAGCTGCTTCCAGCCGCCGATCAGCTGTTCAACCGGGGCGAGCGCCCTGCCCATGATGATCGAGCCGGCGATCGAGGCGCCCGAGGTCAGCTCCTGCTGCAGCACCAGGTAAGCGCCGACACCAAGGATGGCGATCTGCACCGCGAGCCGGAAGAACTTGGTGGCCGCGACGAGCATTGCAGCGCGGTCCGCGGCGCGCTGCTGCGGCACCGTCATGGCGGCGACGGATTCACGCCACTGGCCGATAACCGCCGGCAGCATGCCCATGCTGTCGATCACTTCGGCATTGCGAGTGATGCTCTCGGCCCGGCGCTGCGAGTTCATGGCGGCGATGTTGGACTCCCGGAGCAGCTTCGAGGTCGAGAGCTCGCTGGTCAGGGTCAGGCCGAACAGGATCACCGCGCCGGACAGGGCGATGAAGCCCATGACCGGGTGCAGCATGAAAATAAAACCGAGATAGATCGGCACCCAGGGCACGTCGTACAACGACAGCGCGCCCGGCGAGCCTAAAAACCCGCGGCAGACCGCGAGGTCGCGCAGGGCCTCCATCCGGTAGGGCCGCCCGCGCAAGGTGCTCTCTAGTGCGCGGACGAAGCCTTCGGGGGCAACCCGCTGCTCGACCCATGCCGCCAGCCGCTGCATCACCTGACCTCGCACGGCTTCCAACAGCGCGAGCACCAGGGTGGCGACTATGGCGATGAGCGAGAGGAAATACAGCGTGTCGAGGATGCGGCTGGCGAGCACGCGGTCGAACACCTGCATCATGTAGATAGAGGTGGTGAGCTGCAGCAGGTTGACCACACCACTGAAGACGCCGACGAGGAGGAACTGCTTGCGGCAGGCACGCAGCGCCCGTTGCAGCGGGGTGACGGTGGCATTCTCAAAGCCGGCGGAAGGCCCGGCAATCCGTGCATAGGACATGCGTCAGCCTGCGAGGAAGGCCGGCAAGGCCGGCCAGGGTTGCGGGGTGGAGCGCCAGCCAGGCGGCCAGCCCACCGGCCAGGGCCAGTGCGACAAGATTAGCCAGCAGGATGGTGCCGAAGCCGGGCGGCCGCGACAGCTTGGCAAGCTGCTCTGCCGCTGCCTCGCGGCGGATCCTGTCGATGGAGTTGTGGAGATAGCGGAATGCATGGTCACTGAGCGCCGCCGCGGCAGCCTGGCGAGACCGCTCGATGCCGTCGGGCGTCGTGGGATGGCCGGCTTCGGTGGCGAGGGCGAAAGCCAGCAGGTCCAGAACGCGCTCCTCGGAAGGGCGCCCCGCAACATAAATGTCGAGATCGCGAGCCGATTGGCTCTGGGTATGTGGTAGCTCAGTCGGACCGGACGGTTCCGGCCGCAATGTCGTAGTCGTGGCCATGTTTAGGCTCCGAATCGGGCTGCCCATACGGGCAGCGCCAAGGTTCGCTGCCGCCCGGCGGGTGCGTGACACCGTGTGGCGCGAACAGGGGCCGCCCCGTGCGACCATAGCGCGGGGAGACGACGGGCCGAATACGCGCGCGCGGCGGCCGCAATTGCAAGCCCAAACGACCAAACCATATGAGAGTGTAACCTAACTGGGTGGTTATGGGCGACCCTATCGCGCCTTGGCGCGGATTAGTGACCGGGGTGGCCGATCTCCAAGACACATGCCGGGTTGCTTTTGCCCGCGCGACAGAACGTGATCGTTGCGATTTGTCGCGCCGCCGCCGCCGCTATGGTAGCAAGCCCCCCGTGGGATTTGGGGGGTGGATGGTGAGCAGGATTCCAGCCTGGATCGCCGGCGCAGTTTTCCTGGGCGGGTTGCCGCTGTCGGAGGCGGCCGCGCAGGCGGATAGTGGTATCTCGCGCCAGGACGTCGAACGTGGCGTAACCGTCACATCGCGGCAGCGGCGAGACTATAACCCGCTCGGCGTTCGCCTTGGCGGCTTCACCCTCAATGGCCAGATTGATGGCGGGCCGGGGTATGACAGCAACCTTGAAGGCACGAAGACCAACAAGAAGTCTGACGGCTTTATGGACGAGGCGGCTGCGGTCACGCTCGACAGTGACTGGACCCGGCACGGCGTCGGTATTTCGGGCAACATGGACAGCCGGCAGTACTTCACCAATAACGGGTATAATTGGGTCGATTGGGATCTCGGCGGCTATGGCCGCTACGATTTTGATGCCAGAACCAATACCGAGGCTCGCTACCGGCATTACCGTGACCACCTTGATGTCTATAGCGTTGACGTGCAGTCGGCAGGTATCACACGGCCGGTGCCGTATGACTCCGACGAGTTCCAGGTCAGCGGCACGACCCAGTTCGGCCGTGTCGGCCTGCTCGGCACCGGGATGCACCGCACTTATCGGTTTCAGGATGTGGTCATCGGGGGCGTGCCGAATCGCGTCTCGCTGAACGATTTCGACACGACGATCGGGGCACTTGGCACTAGCTATGCCTTCTCCCAAGGACGCTACGCAAACGTTATATTTAGGGTTCAGGACATCAACTTACCAGAAACAGGCATCGCAGGGTCGCGACAGCTTCACCTGGGAGGTGCTGGGCGGCTTCACCTACGATTTCGACGGAGTTTGGCAAGGGCGCATCGCCTTTGGCTGGCGGGAGCGCGATTACAAGGATCCAGATCTGAAGAACTTTGCCGGGCCTGCCGTGGAAGGCCAATTGACCTGGGCGCCGACCCTGTTGACCACGGTCCGGCTGAACGTCGCCCGGACCATCGAGAGTCAATCCGCGTGGACGCGGTCAGCTTCTACCGAACCCTGGGCGCCGTCGGCGTCGACCATGAGTTGAAGCGCAACATTATTCTCAGCGCCGATTTCCGTGCCGACTACCGTGAGTACCAGAGTCCAAACCAGACCGCCTTCGACGGTGTTTTTACCGCGACCGCGCGTTACCTGATCAACCGCAATCTCTCGGTGGTCGGAACTTATGCCTATTCCCGTCGTTTCGAAGCCACTAATGGTTTGTCAGAATTCGATCGCAACCTCTTCCAGGTCCGGCTCCGCGTTGCCCTTTGACCAGGGGCAAGCGGGCGTCCCGACCCGCCCGCTATTGGGGCTGGACTTCGCCGACATGTCTCTCGGCGCGGTCATAGGCTGGCTCGGCTGCGCGCCCGGCGGATGCCCCCTTCGGCTATGTCGTGACCCCGAATGCCGACCACTTGGTCCGGATACAGCGGCAGCCTCGACTGCGACCGCTTTATGCCGATGCCATGCTCCGCCTGCTGGACAGCCGGGTCGTCGCCCGGGCGGCCAAGGCCGCGGGGTTGCCGGCCCCCGCAGTGGTGCCGGGCAGCGACCTGACAGCTCATCTGGTGCGGCAGGTGATCACTCCCGAAGAGCCGGTCACCATTCTCGGGATGGAGCCGGAAGCGGTAGGTGCCCTGGCGCAACGCTGGAAGTTGCGACACGTACACCATTTCAATCCCTCCATGGGCTTCGAGCGCCACCCGGAGTCGATGGAGCAGGCGATCCGCTTCATCGAGGAACATCCGGCGCGCTTTACCTTCCTTGCGGTTGGCTCGCCGCGGCAATGCATGGTGGCGCACGCAGTCACGCAGCGGGGCCGGGCGCGTGGCACCGGCCTCTGCATCGGCGCCAGCCTGCTTTTCCTCTCCGGACACGAGCGACGCGCACCGCGACCGGTTCAGCGGGCTGGTCTGGAATGGGCCTGGCGCCTGGCACAGGATCCACGGCGCTTGGCGCGGCGCTATCTGGTGGATAGTCCGGCGGTGCTACGACTTTTGCGGGATGAAGCCCGGGCGCGCCGCGAGCCACATTGAAGAAGCTCGCGGCGCTGCGCAAGACCTGGGCTCCACCAGCCCCGACTGCGGCTGGTTCCGCCCTGTGGATCCTACCGCGTCGCGGCGCCAGGCAGGGCGGCGAGGAGTTCCGCCCGGACCCGCCGGGGCAGCCCACCGCGATGCGCGGTGTCGTTCTTTGCCAGATAGTCGCGTGCCGCTTGGCTGAGCCGGTAGAGCGCCGCCTCTTCTGGATTTGGCGTGAACGCTTGCGCCAGCCGCAGCGCCGCCGGCCCGGCTCGCAACCCTTGGGCCAGCACTCCATTGCGGGCCCCCTTCACCTGATAAGCGAGGAAGCGAGGCAGCAGTGAGCGGAGGCCGGCGCCGTATTTCAGGCCAATATAGATACGGTTCCGGACAAAATGGTACCAGCGCGTGCCGTTCCAGGCGAAACGCCGCTCCCCACTGACCTTGTGGCGGACCGCGATGTCGCCGCGGTAACGGATACGGCGCCCCATGTTGATGGCGCGAAGAGCGAAGTCGAACTCCTCCCAACAGAAGAAGAGCGCATCGTCATAGCCGCCTGCTGCCTCGAAGTCGGACCGCCGAATGGCATGCCCCGCGCCGACGAAGGTCACTGCATCGAAGCTCTCGGCCGATCGCGGCAGCAGCCCGGGGGTAACCCCAGGAAGAGAGGTCATCGGCGCCGCTGGAGAAGACCAGAATGCGGCAGGCTATGGCGGCGAGATCCGGCTCGGCCACCAACGCTTGCGCCGCTTGGGCGAGGGTGTCTGTTCCGGCGAACTCGGCGTCGTTGTCCAGCGCGAAGACGCACCGCCCGGTGCCAAGCGCCGTCGCCCGATTCCGCCCACCGGCGACGCCCCAATTGCGATCGAGCTGCACCAGGGTGGCGTCCTTCGCCCCTTCCACCGCCGCAGCCAGCAATGCCAAGTTTTCCGGCCGGCTGCCCTGGTCGGCCACCCAGACATGTGCTTGGCGATGCCCAGCTGCTCCCGGGCCGAGGCGATCGCCGCAACCGTGTCCTCCGCCCGGTCAAGCGCCAGGATGATGACATCGGCATCGTAACCCGATTCGACCGGACCAATGGCCCCGGCGATGTGCCGCGGCGGCGGATAGGCGGGCAGGCTCATCCCGGTCGGATTCCTTCGAAATCGGGCGCCGGGATCGCCAAGTAGGCGGTCCGCTTCGCCTCCATCCGGCCGCGGGTGACGGTGTCGAGGATCATCCCGCAGGCGAAGGACAGGAAGGACAGCAAGACGAGGCCCATGGCGAGCACCGCGGTCGGCAGCCGCGGCACCAGGCCGGTGGCCAGGGATTCCCCAGACTACCGGGGTGCCGAAGCCGAGCCCGACGAGCAGCAGCGCCGCGGCTATCCAGGAGAAGAAGGGGAGGGGCTTCTCACGCTTCACCAGGGCGATGATGGCCTTGAGGATGCGCCAGCCATCCGAGAAGGTCCGCAGCTTCGAGGTGCTGCCGGCCGGCCGGTCCTTATAGGCCGTCTCGACCTCGCCGACCGGCAGCATCAAGCTCGAGCGCATGGACGGTGAACTCAGTCTCGGTTTCGAAGCCGGCCGCCAGTGCCGGGAAACTCTTTACGAACCGGCGGGAGAAGACCCGATAGCCCGAGAGCATGTCGGTGATGCGGTTCCCGAAGATGGTCCGCACCATCCCGGTCAGCATCAGATTGCCGAAGCGGTGGCCAGGCCGGTAAGCTTCCTGGATATCGCTGATCCGGATGCCGGTCACCATGTCCAGCGTCTCGTCAACCAGTTTGGCGACCATACGCGGGGCAGCGGCAGCCTCGTAGGTATCGTCGCCGTCAACCAACACATAAATGTCGGCCTCGATATCGGCGAACATCCGGCGAACTACATGGCCCTTGCCCTGCAGCGACTCAGTGCGGACGATCGCGCCGGCGGCGCGTGCCGCCTCCACCGTCCGATCCTTCGGATTATTGTCATAGACATAGATAGCGGCTTCGGGCAGGGCGGCCCGGAAGGCCTCCACCACGCGGGGGATCGCTACCTCCTCGTTGTAGCAAGGCACCAGCACGGCGACGCGCGGCGCCGGGCGGTGCTGATCCGGATCGAATCCCGGGACAGTCTGCGGCAGGGTATCGGGCAAGCGGAATCTCCGGCGGGACGTGGTCTCAGCAGGCATTGCGCATCCGCGCAACGGCCAGCAGGGTCCGCACCAGGATCACGAGATCGAGCCAGGGCGACCAGGTCTCGATATACTCCAGATCGCTTTCGACGCGTCGAATAAGCTTGTCCTCGGTTTCGGTCGGTCCCCGCCAGCCGCGCACCTGCGCCAAGCCGGTCAGGCCCGGCTTCACTCGGTGCCGCGCCGCATGGCGGGCCATCACCTCCTCGAAAGGGCGGCCGCCGGCGCGGGTGCCGGGGGCATGCGGACGCGGACCGATGAAGGACATTTCACCGCGCAGCACGTTAAAGATCTGCGGCAGTTCGTCGAGCGAGGTGCGCCGGAGGATGGCGCCGACGCGGGTAACCCGCGGGTCGCCGGCCATGACCTGCTGCCTGACCGAATGGTCGGCGGCATCGTGGTACATGGTGCGGGATCTGAGGACGTAGAAGTCGCGATTGTTGAAGCCGGTGCGCTTCTGCCGGAACAGCGCCGGGCCCGGGCTGTCCAGCCGCACGGCCAGCGCGATGAGTGCCATGGGCACCGCCGCGATCGCAAGGGCGCCGAGCGCCAGCGCATAATCCTCGATCACCTTCACCACGGCGGCCCAACCGCGGATCGGCCGGTCCGCCAGCCGCAGCAAGCGAGGCGCCTCTGCTGCGTTGTGCCGATAGGCCAGCAGATCCGGGGCGAGGCAGACGTCCACCGGGTAATCGGCCAGCAAGGCCTGCATGTCGCGCACCCGACGTTCTTCCGCCCAGGGCATGCAGAGGATGACCTGATCAACCTCGCCTCGGCGGATCATGCCGTCGAGTGCGGTCACCGGGCCAAGATAGGCCAGTCCGCCGCTACCGACAGCGGCTGACGCATCATTGTCCACCAGACCGAGCAGCGCGACCCCTTGGTCGTGCCGGCCGGCAATGCTGGCGGCGAAACGAGCCGCTTGCGGGCCATTGCCGACCAGTACGGCCCGCTGGCGCGTGACCTGCGGCATAGCACGGAAGGCGGCGGCCGAACCGAGGCGCCCGGCCAACAGCATCGGCGCCGCAAGACCAAGCCACAGCAGTGCGGCGCCGGGCCGAAAGGTGACCGGCGCGCCGAGCACCAGTGCTGCAGCGGCTAACCCGCTGCCCCCCATGACCAGCGCGCCGAAGGCGGCGGATATCGCCCGGCGACCTCCGAAAAGCGCCGCATGAGCATAGCCACCGCCGAACCCGGCCAAGCTGATGGTCAGCGCGGCGAAGAAAGCGACCAACTGCGGTGAGGGCGAACCGCGCTCCAGCGGGACATATTGCAGGATGACCCCCGAGAGGATGACGGCGAGCGCATCCAGCCCGGCGACCAGCGCCGCAAGCAGGGTGGGCGAGACTGGACGGGGCAGTCGGCGCGGCCGACGTAGAGGCTCAGGCAACCGGACACCGGCAAAGCCAGGCCAAGCCGCATCGGCCACTGCCGGCAGCATGGGCGGAGTCCTTGGTGCCGTGTTCGGATTGGCTCATGCCATGCATGCGCGCAGTCCCGGATGGGGGGCTGGCCGTTGGAACAGCCGGGTGGATCGATGCTGGGGCATGGCCTTTGCCGTCCTTTAGTTGCGGGACGGACGGCCGTTGCCGCCCTGGCCAAAGACGAAGCGCCGCGAGAGAACGAAGTTCCCAAACAGGCCCGCCAGGGACCCAGCGGCGACACCCAGCACGGGGGCCGCCGCCACCAATGGGACGAACGCGATCAGGGCGGCATAGGTGCCGTAGTTGAAGGCGAAGCCGACCAATTCACCGCGAGGAAAAGCGCCCACTGCTGGACCGGGCTTTTGCTTGCCGTGCCACGAAACGTCCATGCACGGTTGAGTGCGAACGTCGTCGTGGCCGCGGCTAGGTAGGACAGCACGCGGCCGAGCCACGGCCCGAGCCCGAGCGCGATCGCTACGGTCAGCATGCCGGAGTCGACCACGAAACCGGCGATCCCGACCACGCCAAAGCGCAGCAGCTTCAACTGCGACGCGGGCACGTTCGGGGCCAAGTCGCGCGGCCCAGACCGGGATATCAGTGCTCTCGGTGATGGGGGCGGCGGTCATGTCATGCATCTCGGATGACAATGATCTACCGGTCCGGGAGCGGCGAAACAAACCACGCCGCGGTGACGAGACGGCAGCCATCGCCTTCCATTGCCGAGATGGCCGTCACGTTCCACGGCGTGAAATGGACCGAACTCCGCTGGGCACGTCAGCCGGTGTCCCAGGCTCGAGGGTGGGCGTGTCCGGCAAGGGGCGTCAGATGCGGGCGGCCAGGAACCGAGGCCCCGGCGCCGTGGGGGTGAGGACCCAACCCTCTTGCGCAACTGCGACGGATCGGGCTTGCCTTGCAACGGCGTCACTATCTAGGGACCAAATCATGGATCGTCGTAGCTTCCTTCTTGGGACGGCAGGGGCGGCAACCCTGTCGCTCGGCGCCCCAGCGCTGGCGCAACCGGCCGCCGGACGGGTGCTGAGATTCATCCCGCAGGCGGACCTAGCGGTGATCGACCCGATTCTGACCACCGCCTATGTGACCCGGCACCATGGCTTCCTGATCTACGACACGCTCTATGGGATCGACGGGCAGTTCAGGGCGCAGCCCAGATGGCCGAAGGGCACGTGGTGGAGGATGGTGGGAAGCGGGTAACCGTTACCCTGCGCCAGGGGCTCCAATTTCATGACGGCGCGCCGGTCTTGGCCAAGGACGCGGTGGCCAGCATCAAACGCTGGTGGCAGCGCGACGCCATGGGCCAGGCGCTGGCCTTGGCGACGGAGGACCTCTCGGCGACCGACGACCGCACCCTGACCTTCAGGTTGAAGAAGCCCTTTGCGCTACTCTTCGACGCGCTGGCCAAGCCGGGCAGTCCTGTCTGCTTCATCATGCCGGAGCGCGTCGCGGCGACCGACGCCAATACCGCCATCAAGGAGATGGTCGGCTCCGGCCCCTTCCGCTTCAAGGCGGATGAGCGGATCGCCGGCAGCAAGCTGGTCTATGAGCGAAACCCGGACTACCTGCCGCGCCAAGGCGGCGCCGCGGGAATGGACCTCGGGTCCCAAGGTGGTGAATTTCGACCGGGTCGAGTGGAATGTCATCCCCGACGCCTCGACCGCGGCCAATGCGCTGCAGTCCGGCGAGATGGACTGGTGGGAGCAGCCGACCGCCGACCTGCTGCCGCTGCTGAAGCGCGCCCGCGGCGTCAAGGTCGAAACCTATGATCCGACCGGCCTGCTCGGCCTGTGCCGCTTCAACCACCTGCACCCGCCCTTCAACAACCCGGCCATCCGCCGTGCCCTGCTCGGAGCTACCAGCCAGGCCGACTACATGACGGCGGTGATCGGCACCGACAAAAGCATGTGGAAGGAGAATGTCGGTTTCTTCCCGCCCGGTACCCCCTTCGCCTCCGATGCCGGCCTCGCCCCGCTGACCGGGCCGCGCGACTATGCCAAGGTCAAGGCCGACCTGACCGCAGCCGGCTACAAGGGGAGAAGGTGGTGCTGATGGGCGCGACCGACTTCCCCTCGCTGAATGCCCTGGCGCAGGTCTGCCTCGACATGCTGCAGAAGTCGGGGATGAACGTCGACTATGTCTCGACCGACTGGGGCAGCGTCGTCGCCCGCCGGGCGAACCGGAACCCGCCCGACCAGGGCGGCTGGAACATCTTCCTCACCTTCTTCACCGGGCTCGACTTCTTCAGCCCGGCCGGCCATCTCGGCCTGCGCGGGAATGGGCTGAATGCCTGGTTCGGCTGGCCGACCATGCCGAAGGTCGAGGCGCTGCGCGGCGAATGGTTCGACGCCCCGAACCTGGCCGAGCAGCAGCGGATCGCCCGCGAGATCCAGCTCGAGGCCTTCCAGGAGGTGCCCTACATTCCGGTTGGTTCCTACCTCCAGCCCTGGGCCTACCGCACCAATATCAGCAACGTGCTCAACGGCATGCCGCTGTTCTGGAACGTGAAGAAGGGCTGAGGGCCAACTCAGGCCGGACCGCTGCGGGGTGCCTGGAAAGGCAGCCCGCAGCATGATCTACTCCGTCGCAACAAAGGCGGGGTCCGGGCCATGCTTCGACGCGACGTTCTCCTCGGCAGTGCGGGCATGGCGCTGGGCGGTGCCCTTGGTGCCCCCGCCCTGGCGCAGCCGGGCGGCAGCCGGCTGCTGAGAATTCATCCCGCAATCGGATCTCGGCATCCTCGATCCGCATATCACCACCGCCTATGTCACCCGCCACCACGGCTTCATGGTCTTCGACACGCTTTACGGCATGGATGCGCAGTTCCGCATCACGCCGCAGATGGCCGAGGGCCATGTGGTCGAGGATGAGGGCAGGCGCTGGACCATTACCCTCCGCAGCGGGCTGAGAATTTCATGACGGAGCGCCGGTGCGGGCGCAGGACTGCGTTGCCTCGATCCGTCGCTGGGCGGCGCGACATCCGTTGGGCCAGAAGCCTGAACGCGCGACTCGAGGAGATGGCCGCCGCCGATGACCGGCGCATCGTCTTCCGCCTCAAGCGCCCTTATCCGCTGCTGGCCGAGGCGCTGGGCAGCCTTGTCACGCCCTGCTGCTTCATCATGCCGGAGCGCCTGGCGCAAACCGACGGGTCGAAGCAGGTGACCGAGATGATCGGCAGCGGCCCCTTCCGCTTCAAGGCGGATGAGCGCGTCCAGGGCAGCCGCTTCGTCTACGAGCGCTTTACCGACTACGTATCCCGCGAGCAGGGCGAGGCAAGCTGGACGGCCGGGCCGAAGCGGGTGAACCTCGACCGCGTCGAATGGATCGTCACCCCGGACGCCTCGACCGCCGCGGCAGCGCTGCAGAATGGCGAGATGGACTGGTGGGAGGTGCCGACCTCCGACCTGCTGCCGCTTCTCAAGCGGAACCGCAATGTCGTCATCGATATGCCGAACCCGACCGGACTGATCGGCTGGGGCCGGTTCAGCCACCTGCACCCGCCCTTCGACAATCCGGCGATCCGCCGGGCGCTGATGGGTGCGGTGAGCCAGGAGGACTACATGACGGCGGTGACCGGCACCGACCGCAGCCTCTGGCGCGACCATGTCGGCTTCTTCCCGCCGGAGACGCCGCTGGCGAGCGAGGCCGGGCTCGAGGTGCTGAAGGGCCCGCGCGACTTCGACAAGGTCAAGCGCGACCTGGCCGCGGCCGGCTACAAGGGGAGAAGGTGGTGCTCCTGGCCGCGACTGATTTCCCAACGCTGAACGCGCTCGGCCAAGTTGGCAACGACATGCTGCGTCGGGCTGGGATGAACGTCGAGTTCGTCGCCACCGACTGGGGCAGCGTGGTGGCGCGGCGCGCCAGCCGGGAGCCGCCGGAGAAGGGCGGCTGGAGCATCTTCTTCACCTTCTGGACCGGGCTCGACGTGATCAATCCCGGCGTCAACCAGCCGCTGCGCGGCAATGGCAAGGATGGCTGGTGGGGCTGGTCGACCTCCCCGGGCATGGAGGCGCTGCGGCAGCGCTGGTTCGATGCGCCTGACCTGCCGACGCAAAAGGTGGTGGCACGGGAGATGCAGGTGCTGGCCTTCGAGGAGGCGCCGACCCTGCCGCTCGGCCAGTACTTCCAGGCCACGGCGTTCCGGCGCAGCCTGAGCGACGTGCCCAAGGGCATGCCGCTGTTCTGGAGCCTGAAGAAGACCGCCTGACGCCGGGAGACCATGATGCATCGACGCAGCCTGCTGGCCGCTGCCGCCGCCGGCCAGCCTGCCTATTTTGCCATTGCTCAGCCGGCGAGCAGCCGCGTGCTGCGCATGGTGCCGCAGGCTAACCTGACCAGCATCGACCCGATCTGGACCACCGCGAACATCACGCGGAACCACGGGTTCATGGTCTACGACACGCTCTATGGCCTCGATGCCGGCTTCCGCGACCATCCGCAGATGGCCGAAGGCCACGTGGTGGAGGAGGAGGGCCGCAGCGTCACCATCACCCTACGCAGCGGCCTTCGCTTCCACGACGGCGAGCCGGTACGCGCTGCCGATTGCGTCGCCAGCATCGCCCGCTGGATGAAGCGCAACCCGACCGGCCAGAAGCTCGAGACGGTGCTCGACGAACTCGTCGCGGTGGATGACCGCAGGCTGCGCTTCCGGCTCAAGCGGCCCTTCCCGATGCTGATCCGCGGCCTCGCCTCGCCCGCCAACCCGGCGTGCTTCATCATGCCGGAGCGGGTGGCGAAGACCGACGCCTTTCAGCAATTCCGCGACCCGACCGGAAGCGGCCCCTTCCGCTTCAAGCAGGACGAGTTCAACAGCGGCAGCCTCGTCGTCTACGAGCGCAACCCTGACTACGTGCCGAACCCGGTCGGTCAGCCGAGCCTGACGGCCGGGCCGAAAGTGGTGCATTTCGACCGGGTGGAATGGCGCATCATCACCGATGCCGCGACCTCCGCCGCCGCCCTGCAGCAGGGCGAGATCGACTGGTTCGAGCAGCCGCCGCCCGAGCTGCAGACCCTGCTGCGGCGCAACCGCGCCATCGCGGTCGAACCGATCGACCCGCTGCCGCTGACTGGCATCCTGCGCTTCAACCACTTGCATTCGCCCTTCAACGACAAGCGGATTCGCCAAGCGATCCTGCCCGCAGTCGATCAGGCGGACTACATGGCGGCGATCGTCGGCGCCGACGCGGCGCTCTACCAGACCGGGGTCGGCGTCTTCACCCCTGGCACGCCGTTGGCGAACGATGCCGGGCTCGAGCCGCTGACCGGGCCGCGCAGCATCGACCGCGCCAAGGCGCTGCTGCGCGAGGCTGGCTATATCAACCAGCCGATCCGGCTGATCGGGCCGACCGACATCGTGGCACCGGCCGCCATGACGCAGGTGGCGGGCGACATGTTCCGCCGGCTCGACGTCAACCTCGACTTCGTCCTGACCGACTGGGGCACGGTCGTGCAGCGGCGGTCGAGCCGCGAGCCGCTGGAGAAGGGCGGCTGGTCGGCGCTGCTCACCTCCTTCTCCTCCTTCGATTTCCTCGACCCTGCCGGCCATATCCCGCTGCGCGGCAGCGGCACCGGCGCCTGGCCGGGCTGGCCGACCATCCCGCGGCTCGAGGCCCTGCGCGATGCCTGGTTCGATGCGCCGGACCTGCCGACGCAGCAGCGCCTGGCGCGGAAGATCCAGGCGGTGGCGATGGACGAATTGCCCTTCGTGCCGGTCGGCGCATACATGTCGATCACTGCGCTGCGGCGGAACATCACCGGCCGGGTACCGGGCTTCGCCATCTACTGGAACATGAAGCGCGCATGATCGGGCGGCGCGCCCTGCTCGGCACCGGTGGCGCACTGCTCGCGGCGCCGGCGCTGACGCAGCCGGCCGGGGCGCGGGTGCTGCGCTTCGTGCCGCAGGCCGATCTCGGCGGGCTGGACCCGATCGCGATCTCCTCCAACGTCATCCGCAACCATGGCTACATGGTCTGGGACACGCTGTATGGCGTGGACCATCAATTCCGCACCCATCCGCAGATGGCCGCGGGCCACCTGCTCGAGGATGACGGCCGGACCTGCACCATCACCCTGCGCGAGGGCCTGCGATTCCATGACGGCGAGCCGGTGCGGGCGGAGGATTGCGTCGTCTCGCTGCGGCGCTGGATGCGCCGCAGCCCGATGGAGTCAGGTGCTTGCCGCGCGGACGGAGGAGCTTGCCGCGTTGGATGACAAGCGCTTCCGCTTTCGGCTGAGGTCGCGCTTCCCGCTGCTGATCGACGCGCTGGCGGTGCCGTCCAACCCGCAGCCCTTCATCATGCCGGCGCGGCTGGCCGCGACCGATCCCTTCCAGCAGATCCGCGAGCCGACCGGCAGCGGCCCCTTCCGCTTCGTAATGAGCGAGTTCCGCCAGGGCGCCCGGGCGGTCTGGGAGCGCAACCCGGACTATGTGCCGAGCCCGGGCGGCGGCAGCGGGCTGACCGCCGGGCCCAAGGTGGTGCATCTCGACCGGGTCGAGTGGGCCATCATCCCCGATGCCGGCACCGCCGCCGCGGCGCTGACCGCCGGCGAGGTCGATTGGCTGGAGCAGATGCCGGCCGAGATCCAGACGCTGCTCGGCCGCGACCGCCGCCTGCTGCTGGAGCCGATCGACCCGATGCCGCTGCCGGGGCAGTTCCGCTTCAACCATCGCCAGCCGCCCTTCGACAACCCGGCGATCCGCCGCGCTTTCCTCCCCGCGATCAGCCAGGAGGATTTCATGACTGCGATCGTCGGGCCGGACCCGGCGAAATACGTCAAGGACATGGGCTTCTTCACCCCGGGCAGTCCCTTCTCCAGCGATGAGGGTCTGGCGCCGTTGAAGGGACCGCGCAGCATCGAGCAGGCGAAGCAGGCACTGAAGGCAGCCGGCTACAAGGGCGAAGCTGGTGCGGCTGCTTGGCACCACCGATATCGTTTCCACCACCGCCCAGGCGCAGGTGGCGGCCGACCTGCTGCGGCGGCTGGAGATCAACGCCGATGTGGTGCTGACCGATTGGGGCACCGTCGCACAGCGGCGGATGAACAAGGGGCCGCTCGACCAGGGCGGCTGGTCCATCGCCTGCTTCGCCACCTCGGGCATGGATTTCGTCAATCCGGTGACGCATCTGCAACTGCGCTCGGACGGCGCCAATGCCGCGCCCGGCTGGCCGGACCTGCCGGAGGTCGAGGCGCTGCGCGCCGAATGGCTGGAAGCGCCGGACCTGCCGGCACAGCAGGCGATTGCCCGGCGCATCCAGGCGGCGGCAATGCAGGGCCTGCCCTATATCCCGACCGGAGCCTACTACTCCATCACCGCGCACCGGCGGTCCCTGGTGGACCGGGTCAAGGGCTTCGCCATCTTCTGGGAATCCGGAAGACCTGACCAAGAATGGTCGGGACCCGACCTCGGAACCATAGATGAGGGGTCTGGGGAGACTGCCTTCTCCCAGGCCTTGCTACCTCGAAGCCAAACGGGAGTTCGCGATGCACCGCCGCACCCTGCTCCAGGCCAGCCTCGCCGCGCTGCCCGCCCCGGCCTTTGCCCAGGGCGCAACCGCGCGTACGCTGCGAGTCATCCCGCAGGCCAACCTCACCAGCCTCGACCCGGTCTGGACCACGGCGGTGGTGACGCGCAACCACGCCTTCCTGGTCTACGACCAGCTCTGCGCCCAGGACGCCAAGGGCGAGATCCGGCCGCAGATGGTGGAAGGCTGGGTGCGGGAGGCGGACGGCCTGGCTTGGACCTTCACCCTGCGCGAGGGCCTCCGCTTCCATGACGGTGAGCGGGTGCTGGCCCGCGACTGCATCGCCAGCATCAAGCGCTGGGCGCGGCGAGACCCCTTCGCCCAGGTGCTCTGGCCGCCGGTCGCCGAGGTCGAGGCGCTGGACGACCGGCGCTTCCGCTTCCGCCTGAACCGGCCGCTGCCCTTGCTGCTGATGGCGCTCGGGCAGACGCAATTCCCCTGCTTCATAATGCCGGAGCGCATCGCCAGCACCGACGCTTTCCAGCAGATCCGCGAGGCGGTGGGCAGTGGCCCCTTCCGCTTTGTCGCCAACGAGTGGAATCCCGGCCAGCGCGCCGTCTGGGCGAAGTTCGACGGCTACGTCCCGCGGCAGGAGCCGGTGGATGGCTTGGCCGGCGGCCGCATGCCGCGGCTGGACCGGGTGGAGTGGACCGTCATCTCCGACCCGGCCACCTCGGCCAATGCGATGACGACTGGGGAGCAGGATTACTGGGAATACCCGTTGCACGACCTGCTGCCGCTGCTGCGGCGCAATCGGGAGGTCGTGGTCGAGCAGCGATTGCTGGACGGGACCTATGGCATCTGCCGCTTCAACCATCTGCAGCCGCCCTTCAACAACCCGGGCATCCGCCGCGCCGTCGCCATGGCAGTCGACCAGCGCGACTACATGCGGGCCGTCGCCGGCAATGAGAAGCATGGCTGGGAGGTCTGCGAGGGCGTCTTCACCTGCGGCACCCCGCTCGCCAACGAGGCGGGCAGTGAGATCCTCAAGGTCCACAACATCGACCGCGCCCGCGCGGCGCTGAAGGAGGCCGGCTACGCCGGGGAGAAGGTGGTGTTGGTCGCGCCCGGCGACTATCCGCAGATCAACGCGCTCTCGCTGGTCACCGCCGACCTGCTGACGCGGCTCGGGATGAATCTCGAGCTGGTCTCGACCGATTGGGGCACCCTGGTGCAGCGACGGGTGAGCAAAGAGCCGGTGGAGAAGGGCGGCTGGAGCATCATCCACACCACCTCCTCCGGCCAGTCGCTGGCGCTGCCGGTCTATCACCTGTTCCTGCGCGCAAACGGGGCGAATGCCTGGTTCGGCTGGCCGAGCGACCGCGAAATCGAGCGGTTGCGCGCAGCCTGGCTTGAGGCACCCGACTTGGCTGCGCAGAAGCCGGTGGCGGAAGCGCTGAACCGCCGTGCGATGGAGGTGCTGCCCTATATCCCGCTCGGCTTCTACTGGCAGCCTTCGGCTTGGCGGCGCAACGTGACCGGTGCGTTCCGTGCTCCTGCCACAGTCTTCTGGAACATGTCCAAGGCTTGATGCGCCGACGGCGCCGGCGCTAGGGAGCAGGCGCGCGGCGGCCGGGGTCCGCGGCGCTGCCGGAGAACCGAATGATGCGCCGCCGCACCTTGCTGCAAGCCGCTCCAGCCCTGCTCGCGGCGCCAGATCTGGCCTCGGCGCAGAGCAGCGCCCGTACCTTGCGCTTCGTGCCGCAGGGCAACCTGGCGAATATTGACCCGATCTGGACCACCACGGTCATCGCGCGCAACCACGCGCTGATGATCTACGACACGCTCTTCGGCCTCGGCCACGACTTCCAGCCGCGGCTGCAGATGGCGGCGGCGCACGAGGTTGCCCCCGACGGTCTGACCCATCGCATCGCGCTGCGTCCTGACCTCCGCTTCCATGACGGCGAGAAGGTCACTGCGCGCGACTGCATCGCCTCCATCGCGCGCTGGTCGAAGCGGGATGTGCTCGGGCAGCGGTTGAACCTGCTGCTGCAGGACATGCGCGCCACTGCAGACGACCGCTTCGAGATCGTCCTCAAGCAGCCCTGGCCCGGCCTGGTCTGGGCACTCGGCAAGCCTTCCGCCAATCTCTGTGCCATCATGCCGGAGCGGGTGGCGAAAACCGACCCGTTCCAGCAGATCACGGATTACACCGGCTCCGGCCCCTTCCGCTTCACCGCCAAGGAATGGGTGCCGGGCAGCATCGCCGTCTACGAGCGGCACGGCACCTATGTGCCGCGTGATGAGCCGGCGGATTTTCTTGCCGGCGGCAAGCAGGTGCATTTCGACCGTGTCGAATGGCGCATCATGCCGGACCCGGCGACCGCCGCCGCTGCGCTGCAGAACAACGAGATTGACTGGTGGGAGACGCCGCTGGCAGACCTGCTGCCCGTGCTCCGCAAGCACAAGGACATCGCGGTCGAGGTAGTGAATACTGCTGGCGCGCTCGGCGTGCTTCGCTTCAACCACCTGCAGCCGCCCTTCGACAATCCGGCGATCCGCCGCGCGCTTTTCCCGGCGGTCGATCAGAAGACTTTTATGCAAGCCGCGCTCGGCGAGGATCCGGCGCTGTGGCAGGTCCCGGTCGGTGCCTTCACACCGGGCACGCCGCTCGCGAATGATGCGGGTCTCGACACGCTGACCGGCCCGCGTGACCTGGATGCGGCGAAGCGGGCGCTGCGGGCGGCCGGCTATGACGGCCGGAAGGTGGTGATGCTGGTGCCGACCGACTTCCCGACCCTGAATGGCCTGTCCGAGGTCGCCGTCGACACGCTCCGCAAGATCGGCTTCAACGTCGACGCGCAGTCGATGGACTGGGGGACCTTGGTGCAGCGCCGGGCCAAGCGGGACGCGCCTGCGCAAGGCGGCTGGAACATCTTCTGCACTACCTGGGAAGGGCTCGATGTCTCGGTCCCCGGCAGCCACCAGCCGCTACGTGGTAACGGCACGGAGGGCTGGTTTGGCTGGTCCACCAGCCCGAAGCGGGAAGCGCTCCGCGAGGCTTGGTTCGCCGCGCCCGACTTGGCGGCCGAGAAGGTCATTGCCCGGGACCTGCAGGCTATGCTCTGGGAGGAAGCACCCTTCGTCCCGCTAGGCCTGCTGCGGCCACCCATGGCCTATCGGCGGAGCCTGACCGGCGTGGTCACGGGCGGCCCGGCGCTGTTCTGGAATGTTCGCCGGGGTTGATTTCCCGCAATCCTGGCACGGGGTGTGCAAGCCACACCCGCCGAGATCGGGCCAGTCCATGCCCGGGCAGCCGCGCCCCTGCAAGGGTGCTGGCGCGCTGCCCAAGGCTGAGGCAAGTTGGCTCGAAACGGGGCGCCTCATGGGTGCGCCGAACGGGGCTGGGAGAAAGAGACCATGGATCGCAGGACTTTCCTGAAGGCCGGCGCGGCAGTCGGTGGCGCGGCGATGTCTGGCGGCTTGCCAGCGCCGGCGCTGTCCCAGGGCGCTGCGGGCCGGACTCTGCGCTTCGTGCCGCAGGCCAACCTGGCAGATTTCGACCCGATCTGGGGGACCCAGTATGTCGTCCGCAACGCCGCAGTCCTGGTCTGGGACACTCTGTACGGCTTCGACGACCAGCTTCGCCCGCAGCGCCAGATGGTGGAATCTGAGCAGGTCTCGTCCGATGGCCTGACCTGGGAGTTCCGGCTGCGCCCCGGGCTGAAATCCACGATGGTAGCCCAGTCCTCGCCAAGGACGTCGTCGCTAGCCTGACCCGCTGGTCGGCGCGCGACTCGATGGGTCTGATGCTGAAGGCGCTGCAGCAAGACCTGATTGCGGCCGATGACCGCACGGTCCGCTGGGTGCTGAAGAAGCCCTTCCCGAAGATGCTGATGGCGCTGGGCAAGAACTCCACGCCCATGGCCTTCATCATGCCGGAGCGGATCGCCAAGACCGATCCCTTCACCCAGATCAACGAATATGTCGGCTCCGGCCCGATGCGCTTCAAGCGCGACGAATGGGTCCCGGGCGCCAAGGCAGTGTTTGAGAAATTCGCCGACTACGTGCCGCGGGAGGAGCCGAGCAGCTGGCTGGCCGGCGGCAAGCGCATGGGCGTCGACCGTATCGAGTGGCTGGTAATGCCCGACCCGGCCACGGCCTCGGCCGCGCTGCAGAACGGCGAGGTCGACTGGTGGGAGAACCCGATCACCGACCTCGTCCCGCAGCTCAAGCGCAACCGCAATATCCGCGCCGACATTGCCGATCCGCTGGGCAATATCGGTACCTTTCGCATGAACCATCTCACCACCCCGTTCAACAACCTGAAAGCGCGGCAGGCGGTTATGGCGGCGCTGAGCCAGGAAGACTACATGCGCGCCCTGGTCGGCGACGACAACGCGATGTGGAAGAAGCTGCCGGGCTACTTCACCCCAGGCACGCCGCTCTACACCGAGAATGGCGGCGAGATCCTAAAAGGTCCGAACATGGACCTAGCCAAGCGGTTGCTCGCTGAAAGCGGCTACAACGGCTCTCCGGTCACCTGCGTCGTGGCGCAGGACCAGCCGATCACCAAGGCGCAGGGCGACGTCACCGCCGATCTGCTGAAGCGCATCGGCTTCAACGTGGACTATGTGGCGACCGATTGGGGCACCACCGGCCAGCGCCGCGCCATGAAGAACCCCGTCGGGCAGGGGGGCTGGAGCATGTTCCACTCCTGGCATGCCGGCGCCGATTGCATCAATCCGGCCGTCTACATCGCCATCCGCGCCAATGGCGACAAGGCTTGGTTCGGCTGGCCAGACATTCCCGCTGTGGAGACCGAGGTGACTAACTGGTTCGAGGCGCCGGATCTGGCCACGGAGAAGGCGGCGATTGCCCGGCTCAACAAGGCGGCGGTCGACAACGCGCTCTACGTTCCGACCGGCTTCTTTCTCGGCTACCAGGCCTGGCGCTCCAATGTCTCGGGCGTGGTGAAGGGGCCGTTGCCCTTCTCCTGGGGCGTCTCGAAGTCCTGACCGCAAGAGAGTAGCGCGATGTTCGCCTATGTGATCCGCCGCGTGCTGGCGACCATCCCCGTGATGGCGCTGGTCGCATTGTTCGTATTCTCCCTCCTGTACATCGCGCCGGGCGATCCGGCGGCGGTGATTGCCGGCGATCAGGCGACGCCGCAGGATGTGGAACGCATTCGGGCCTCGCTGGGTCTCGATCGTCCCTTCCTGATCCGCTTCGGCGAGTGGGTCTGGAACATCCTGAACGGCGACATGGGCGTTTCGATCTTTACCAACCTGCCCGTCACCACCATGATCCAGCAGCGGGTCGAGCCCACGCTCTCGCTGATGATCCTGACCCTGATCCTGGCCGTCACTATCGCCGTGCCAATGGGCGTGGTGGCGGCCTGGAAGCAGGGTACGCTGATCGACCGGGCGGTGATGGGCTTCGCGGTGCTCGGATTTTCCGTCCCGGTTTTCGTCGTCGGCTACCTGCTGGCCTATGTCTTCGCGCTGGAGCTCGACTGGCTACCGGTGCAGGGCTACACCGCCTTCAAGGCCGGTTTCTTGCCCTGGCTGGAGAACCTGATCTTGCCGGCCGTCGCGCTCGGCGGCGTCTATATTGCGCTGATCGCCCGCATCACCCGGGCTACGATGCTCGAGGTGCTGCAGCAGGACTACATCCGCACGGCGCGCGCCAAGGGCGCTGGCCAGTCCAACATCCTCTTCCTGCATGCCCTCAAGAACGCCGCCGTGCCGATCGTCACCGTGATCGGCATCGGTATCGCGCTGCTGATCGGTGGCGCGGTCGTGACGGAAAGCGTCTTCGCCATTCCTGGCCTTGGCCGGCTGACGGTAGATGCGATCCTGCGCCGCGACTATCCGGTAATCCAGGGGGTCGTGCTGCTCTTCAGTTTTATCTACGTGCTGGTGAACCTGCTGATCGACCTCGCCTATACCCTGTTTGACCCGAGGATCCGGTACTGATGGCCTCCGCGACCGTCCTGTCCCCGATCGAGGCCGCTGCGCCCGAAGGCTATGCCGCCGCGGCCCCGCTGCCGGACGTGCTGCCGCCGGTAAAAACGCGGAAGGGCTTCATCGGCTTCCTGCGCCGCAACCCGACCATGGCGGTCGGTGGCTTCCTGCTGCTGCTGATGCTGTTCATCGCGGTCTTCGCGCCCTTGCTGTGGACCGTCGACCCGACCGCGTTGGCGCCCGCCAAGCGGACGCGGGAACCTTCCGCACTCTATTGGTTCGGTACCGACATGCTGGGCCGCGATGTCTATTCGCGCGTGCTCTACGGCGCCCGGGTGTCGCTGCTCGTCGGCTTCTCGGTGGCCTTTCTGGCCTCGGTGATCGGGATGGCGATCGGCATGATCTCCGGCTACATTCGCCTGGCCGACAGCGTCATCATGCGGGTGATGGACGGGCTGATGTCCATCCCGCCAATCCTGCTTGCCATCGCGCTGATGGCGCTGACCCGCGGGTCCGTGCAGAACGTCATCATCGCCATCACCATCGCCGAGATCCCCGCGTCTCGCGCCTGGTGCGCGGCGTGGTGCTGTCGCTGCGCGAGCAACCCCTATGTCGAGGCGGCTGTCGCTGCCGGCACCCGCACGCCGATGATCATCTGGCGCCACATCCTGCCCAATACGCTGGCGCCGATCACCGTCCAGGCAACCTATATCTGTGCCGCGGCCATGATCACCGAGGCGATCCTGTCATTCATCGGCGCGGGCACGCCGCCGATCATCCCGTCCTGGGGAAACATCATGGCGGAGGGCCGGGCGCTCTGGCAGGTGAAGCCCTATATCGTCTTCTTCCCGGCGATCTTCCTGTCCATCACTGTGCTCGCAGTGAACCTGCTCGGCGATGGCCTGCGCGACGCGCTCGATCCCCGCATGGCCAAGAGGCTCTGAACCGATGGCGCTCCTCGAGGTCGATAACCTGCAGACCCATTTCCGCACGCCGGACGGGGTCAATCGTGCCGTGGACGGCGTCACGTTCCACGTGAATGCCGGCGAGACCCTGGCCATCGTTGGCGAGAGCGGCTGCGGCAAGTCGGTCACCGCCATGTCGATCCTGCGGCTCATCCCCGAGCCGCCGGGGAAGATCGCCGGCGCCATCCGCTTCGAGGGCCGCGACTTGCTGAAGTGCTCGGACCGCGAGATGCGCGATATCCGCGGCAACGAGATCAGCATGATCTTCCAGGAGCCGATGACCTCGCTGAACCCGGTACTCACCGTGGGGCGGCAGATCGGCGAGACGCTGCGGCTGCACCAGGGGCTCTCGGCCAAGCAGGCCGAGGCCAAGGCGGTCGAGATGCTGACGCTTGTCGGCATCCCGGAGCCGGCGCGCCGCGTGCGGGAATACCCGCATCAGCTCTCGGGCGGCATGCGCCAACGCGTGATGATCGCGATCGCGCTCGCCTGCAATCCGAAGCTGCTGATCGCGGACGAGCCAACCACCGCGCTCGACGTCACCATCCAAGCGCAGATCCTGGAGTTGATGCGCGACCTGAAGCATCGCGTCGGCGCCGCTATCGTCCTGATCACCCACGACTTGGGCGTGGTGGCCGAGGTCGCCGAGCGGGTGATCGTCATGTATGCCGGCCGCAAGGTCGAGGAAGCGGCGGTCGGGCTGCTCTTCAACAACCCGAAGCATCCCTATACGCAAGGCCTGCTCGGTTCGATGCCGAAGCTGGGATCCTCCCTGCACGGCGCCGAGAGCCGGCTGGCGGAGATTCCCGGCCTGGTTCCCAGTCTGAAGCAGAAGATTCCCGGCTGCGTCTTCGCCGGCCGTTGCCCCAAGGTGACGGACCTCTGCCGCCAGGTTGCGCCGGCGCTGGAGGAGAAGGCACCCGGCCACGTGGCCGCCTGCCACTACGCCATCAAGGAAGGGGCGATCGCGGCATGAGTGCTTCCGCTGCGCGGCTGCTCGAGGTTACCGACCTCAAGAAGCATTTCCCCCTCAAGGGCGGCTTTCTCGGCGGCACTACTGGCTATGTTTATGCCGTTGATGGTGTCTCCTTCCAGATAGCCCGCGGCGAGACGTTGTCGCTGGTCGGCGAGTCTGGCTGCGGCAAGTCCACCGTCGGCAAGGCCGTGCTGCGGCTGTTCGACATCACCGCAGGCCAGGTGGTTCTTGACGGCAGGCGGATCGATGACCTCTCGCCTACCGCGCTGCGGCCAATGCGCAGACGCGTTCAGGTTGTGTTTCAGGATCCCTTCTCCTCGCTGAACCCGCGCATGCGGGTGCGGGACATCCTCGCCAAGCCGATCCGCAACTTCGGCCTCGCTAAGGATGCCAAGGACCTGGACGACCGTGTCGCCAAGCTGATGGACACCGTCCGCCTGCCGCGGGATGCGGTGAACCGTTGGCCGCACGAATTCAGCGGCGGCCAGCGCCAGCGGATCGGCATTGCCCGTGCCCTTGCGGCCGAGCCTGACCTGATCGTCTGCGATGAGGCGGTCTCGGCGCTTGACGTCTCGGTCAAGGCGCAGATCGTCAATTTGCTGCAGGATCTCCAGGCCGAGCTTGGCCTGGCGATGCTTTTCATCAGCCATGATCTGGCCATCGTCGAGCACATGACGCACCGCGTCGCAGTCATGTATCTCGGCAAGATCGTCGAGGTGGCGCCGAAGCGCGGCCTGTTCGCCGCGCCGAAGCATCCCTACACCGAGGCATTGCTTTCCGCGGTGCCGGTTCCCATGCCCGGTGCGCAGCGGCAGCGCATCATCCTGAAGGGTGATGTGCCGAGCCCGATCAACCCGCCCAAGGGTTGTCGCTTTCACACCCGCTGCCCTTATGCCTTCGACCGCTGCCGGGTGGAGAAGCCGGCGCTGAAGCCGGTGCCGACGGCGCTGGACAGCGGCCATGTCGCCGCCTGCCACCTGCACGACCAGCCGGAGGCGGAGAACCCACTGGCGATTGCCAAGGGCGCGGCGCTGATCGCCGCCTGAGATGGCGGGACCGGTGCTGGTGGAGGCCCGCGAACGCCGCGGGCCTTTCGGGCGCGTGGTTAAGCGCCTCTTCTGGTGGTTCCAGGGCATCATGCTGCTGGGCGGCCTGGCGACCTGCGCCGCTATCGGCCCCTTCGTGACCGGCGTCGACCCCGAGGTCGCGGCTGGCGCCGGGATGTTCGGCGCCATGGCGCTTGGGACGATCTGGGTCTTCTGGCCGCTCGGCACCCTGGTGCTGGGGCTGCTGGTGCTTGTCACCCGCGGCCGCAAGCGGCTGATCCCGGTGCCTGGGGCCGGGAAGGGGCTGATCGGCCCGCCTTCGCACAAAGGAATATCCAGCGCCGCTTGACGGAAGACTGGGGCGAGGCGACCTTTGTGCCCGATACGCGGCCTGTCGGCCGCTTCCACCGGGGGAGACGCGGGATGCCGCAAGTCACACTGACCGTGAACGGGACCACCCACACGGCCGAGGTCGAAGGCCGCACGCTGCTGGTGGAGTTGCTGCGCGAGACGCTGCGCCTGACCGGAACTCATGTCGGCTGCGATACCAGCCAGTGCGGCGCCTGCGTCGTGCACATCAACGGCGACAGCGTGAAGTCCTGCACCATCCTGGCGTTGCAGGCCGATGGCGCGCAGGTCACCACGATCGAGGGGCTCGCCAAGCCCGACGGCACGCTGCATCCGATGCAGGAGGCCTTCCGCGAGTACCACGCCCTGCAATGCGGCTTCTGCACGCCGGGCATGGTCATGTCGGCCATTGACCTAGTGCAGAAGCATCCTGACGGCCTGTCGGAGAAGGGAGATCCGCGAGGGTCTTGAGGGCAATCTCTGCCGCTGCACCGGCTACCACAACATCGTCAAGGCGATCGCGGCGGCGCAGGACGTGATGCACGGCCGCCGGGCCGAGCTGGCCCCCGCCGCCGAGTAGGCCAGGGCGGGCGCGCCTTGGCGCGCCCCGAAGGTGGATACGGGAAGACTCAGACACAAGAAGACCGGGAATGCCCCGGGCCGTGCGGGCTGGCCGCCCCGGCAGGGCAGACCCCAAGCCAGGGAGGCGTTGCAATGAACGTGGTGACCCCTTCGAGGGCATCGGCGCAAGCGTGAAGCGCAAGGAAGACCTGCGCTTCCTCTCGGGCCGCGGCCAGTACACGGACGACATCAACCGTCCCAACCAGACCTACGCCTACATCCTCCGCAGCCCGCATGCGCATGCACGGATCTCTGGCATCGACATCGCTGCCGCGAAGGCCATGCCGGGCGTGGTCGGCATCTTCACCGGCGCGGACATGCCCGACCTCGGCGGCATTCCCTGCGGCTGGCAGATCCACAACAAGGACGGCTCGCCGATGGCTGAGCCGATGCATCCTGTCCTGGCAGTCGGTAAGGTGCGCTTCGTCGGCGATGCGGTCGCGGTGGTGATTGCCGAGACAAGAACCCAGGCGAAGGATGCCGCCGAGGCGATCGAGGTCGACTACGAGGTGCTTCCGGCGCTGGCGGGCGTCGAGGCGGCGATCGCACCCGGTGCGCCGGCGGTGCACGACGACGTCCCCGGCAATGTCTGCTACGACTGGCATATAGGCGACCCGGCGGTGAATGCCGCGGCCTTCGCCGGCGCCGCCAAGGTCGTCGAGTTCGACCTGGTGAACAACAGGCTGGTACCGAATGCGATGGAGCCGCGCGCGGCGATCGGCGAATCTCGACCGCACCACGGACGAGTACACGCTCTTCACCACCAGCCAGAACCCGCATGTCATCCGGCTGCTGATGGGCGCTTTCGTGCTGCACCTGCCGGAGCACAAGCTGCGCGTGGTGGCTCCCGATGTCGGCGGCGGCTTCGGCAGCAAGATCTTCCACTATGCCGAGGAGGCGATCGTCACCTGGGCCGCGGGCAAGGTCTGCCGTCCGGTGAAGTGGACCGCCGACCGGACCGAAAGCTTCCTGACCGACGCGCATGGCCGCGACCACGTCACCAAGGCGCGGCTCGCCCTCGATCCCAATGGCAAGTTCCTGGCGTTGCATGTGCGGACGCTGGCGAATATGGGTGCCTACCTCTCCACCTTCGCCACCAGCGTGCCGACCTACCTCTACGCCACGTTGCTCTCCGGCGTGTACACCACGCCCACCGTCTATGCCGAGGTGAAGGCGGTCTTCACCAATACCGTGCCCGTCGATGCCTATCGCGGTGCTGGAAGGCCGGAGGCGACCTTCCTGCTGGAACGCCTGGTGGACGTCGCGGCGCGGGAGACGGGGATCGACCGGATCGAGATCCGCCGCCGCAACTTCATCCCGGCGGATGCCTTCCCCTACCAGACGCCGGTCGCGCTGCAATATGACAGCGGCGACTACAAGGCGACGCTTGACATGGGGCTTGAGGCCGCCGGTTGGGCGGAGTTCGAGCAGCGCCGGGCCGAGGCCAAGTCCCGCGGCAAGTTGCGCGGCATCGGCATCTCCACCTATGTCGAGGCCTGCGGCATCGCGCCCTCGGCCGTGGTGGGGTCGCTCGGCGCCCGCGCCGGGCTGTACGAGGTGGGCACCATCCGCGTCCACCCGACCGGCAGCGTCACCGTGCTGACCGGCACGCACAGCCATGGCCAGGGGCATGAGACGACCCTGGCGCAGCTGGTCACCGACCGGCTCGGCGTGCCGCTGGCACAGGTCGACATCGTCCATGGCGACACCGCGAAGATCCCCTTCGGCATGGGCACCTACGGGTCCCGCAGCCTGGCGGTCGGCGGCAGCGCCATGGTCAAGGCGATGGACAAGATCGTGCTCAAGGCCCGCAAGATCGCGGCGCACCTGATGGAGGCCTCGGTCGAGGACGTGGAGTTCGACCGCGGCACCTTCCGCGTCGCCGGCACCGACAAGACCAAGTCCTGGGGCGAGATCGCGCTGACGGCCTATGTCCCGCACAACTACCCGATCGAGGAGCTGGAGCCGGGCCTCGACGAGACCGCCTTCTACGACCCGAAGAACTTCACCTATCCCGGCGGCTGCCATATCTGCGAGGTCGAGATCGAGCCCGAAACTGGCCAGGTCTCGGTGGTCAACTTCACCGCGGTGGACGATGTCGGCCGGGTTATCAACCCGATGATCGTCGAGGGCCAGGTCCAGGGCGGCGTCGCCCAGGGTATCGGCCAGGCGCTGCTGGAATCGGCAGTCTATGACGAGAGCGGCCAGCTGCTCTCGGCCAGCTTCATGGATTACCAGATGCCGCGGGCGAACGACCTGCCGCCCGTCTCGGTCGCCACCCACACGACCCTCTGCACCCACAATCCGCTCGGGGTGAAGGGCTGCGGCGAGGTGGGTGCCATCGGCTCGCCGCCCGCGGTGATCAATGCTGTGGTCGATGCGCTTCAAGATTATGGCGTCCGCCACATTGAGATGCCGGCGACGCCCGCCAAGATCTGGAACATCATCAACGCCGGCCATAAGCTGGCCGCCGAATAGCGGTGCCTGCCGGCCGGTCGCTGGAGGGCGCAAGCCCGGAAGCGTGAACCGGCCGGCGAATGACCAAAGGGAGTTCAGACGATGTACGATTTCGCCTATCACAAGCCGACTTCCGTCGCAGATGCGGTCAAGATTCTCTCTGCCGACCCGGATGCTCGGCCGATCTCCGGCGGGCAGACCCTGCTGCCGGCGCTCAAGCACCGGTTGAACAAGCCGAGCTCCGTGGTTGACCTGTCCGGAATCGCCGAGCTGAAGGGCATCCGGCGTGATGGCGACACGCTTGTCGTTGGCGCCCTGGCCAAGCATATCGAGGTGGCGAACAGCCCCGAGGTGAAGGCGGCCATCCCGGCGCTGGCGATGATGGCCGGCACCATCGGCGATACCCAGGTGCGCAACCGCGGCACCATCGGCGGCAGCGTCGCCAACAACGACCCGGCGGCGGACTATCCCTCGGCGGTGCTCGGCCTCGGCGCCACGATCGTCACCGACAAGCGCCGGATCGCGGCGGACGACTTCTTCCAGGGCATGTTCACCACGGCGCTCGAACCGGGCGAACTGCTGGTGGCGATCGAGTTCCCGATCCCCGAGAAGGCCGGCTACGCCAAGATGCGCAACCCGGCCAGCCGCTACGTCATGGCCGGCGTCTTCGTTGCCAAGACCAAGTCCGGCGCGCGCGTAGCGGTCAATGGCGCCGGCCCTGGCGTGTTCCGCCAGTCCGACATGGAGAAGGCGCTGACGTCCAACTGGTCGGAAGCCGCGGTCGCCGTGATCAAGCAGTCGGCCGATGGGCTGAATGGCGACATCCATGGCAGCGCCGAGTACCGCGCCCACCTAGTCACCGTCATGGCCAAGCGCGCCGTTGCCGCGGCGGGCTGAACCACGGTAGTTGCCCGACCCGCCGCGGATCTCCGCGGCTGGCCGGCGCCGGCGGACCAGTGCATCGGGCGGTGCAGGATCTACCCGAAGCCCTGCACCAAGCTGCCGGCCACCAGCCTCCAGCCATCGACCAAAACGAAAAAGATCAGCTTAAAGGTAGCGCCACCACGTTTGGTGGCAGCATCATCATGCCGAGCGACATGAGCAGGCTCGCCACCACCATGTCGAGCACCAGGAAGGGCAGGAAGAGCAGGAAGCCGATTTCGAAGGCGCGCTTCAAGCTCGCTGACCAGGAAGGCGGGCAGCAGGGCACGCCAGGGGATCTGCTCGGACGCCGTGCCTTCCGGCACCGGCGGCAGTTTCGCCAGGTCGAGGAAGAGCAACAGGTCGGCATCGGCCACCTGAGCCGCCATGAATTGACGAAAAGGCTCAGCAGCGGCACGCAGCCCTTCAAGCTCGCCGATTTGCCCCTGCATCAGCGGCTCGAGGCCGCTGGCCCAGCTCTGCTCCATCACCGGCTGCATGACGAACAGGGTCAGGAATAGCGCGAGGCCGATCAGCGCCGGGTTCGGTGGCACGCCCTGCGCGCCGATCGCGCTGCGCAGCAGGGAGAGCACAATGACGATCCGGGTGAAGGCCGTGGCCATTACCAGCAGCGATGGAGCCAGCGACAGCAGCCCGACCAGGGCGGCGAGCTGAACCAGGCGCGAGGTCGCGCCCGGCTGGCCGGCGGCGCCGAGGTCAATGCTGACGCTCTGGGCGGCCACAGGCAGCGCGGCGCCGAGGAGCATCAGCGCGGCAAGCGTCAGGCGCCTCATGGCGCGCTCCGCTCCGGCAACCAGCCGAGCACCGCATCCTGGCCACCACCGGTCAGCAGCAGCACTTCCTTTCCGTCGCAGCGGACCAGCACCAGGCGGCGGCGCGCATCCACCGCTACGACCTCGGTGACCCCGAGGCGCCGTCCGGGTCGCCGGCGTTGCCCGCCGCGGAGTGCCCTGGCGGCAAGCGAGAGCGGTATCAGCAGTGCGGCCAGGGTGCCGAAGGCCCGTAGCAATCCATCCATGTCGAGTATCAAGGAGCGGCCTCCTGCCGGCTCGGGGATGCGGTCAGGGGGCGTCAGGGCGGCGCCGAGGCCGTCCAGCTCCGCCAGCAGCGCGACCAGGGAAGGCAGCATCGGTCGCGCCGCTTCGATCGGTAGCATGGTGATGGCGGCACACAGGGCGGCGGCACCGGCATCGAGTCCGGTGAGGTCGATCTGCCGCCCCGATTCGACCAGGGCGCGGGCGAGGACGAGGGTTCCCCGCATGGCCTCGATTGCGGCGAGGGAGGGGGCGGGGTCTGGAACAGCCATTGGTGCAGTCTGGCCGGCGATGGGTTAAGGAAACCTCGCCACCTGACCTCGCCCGGCAACATGGGGTTGGAGCTTAACCGAGATCTTTGCCTGATGCCGGCCAGGGTGCGGCATGGACCCGTCGCAGAGCGCCCCACTCGCCCTCGCCGAGCGCCGCCTTGCCTGGCTGGATGCTAGGCAGCGCGTGCTGTCGCAGAACATCGCGCATTCCGATACGCCGGGCTACCGGCCGCGCGACCTGCCGGATTTCGCCGAAGCTGGTGCGGCGCGGCAACGCCGCCGCGGTCGGCCTTGCCCGCACCGACCGGCATCACCTGGCCGCAGCGCGCGACCCGCAGGCGCGAGTGGATCGGCAATCGTTTGACGCCAAGCCGAACGGCAATGCCGTTTCCCTGGATCGGGAGGCGATGAAGGTCGCCGACACGGACAGTGCGCATGCACTGGCCATCGGTTTGCACCGCCGCTGGCTTGGCATGTTCCGCACGGCGCTGGGCCGGGCGCAATAACAAAGGGAGCCTGCATGGATCTGGAACGGGCGCTTCGCATTTCCGCCGCCGGCATGGCGGCGCAGTCCACCCGCCTGCGGGTCGTGGCGGAGAACCTCGCCAACCGCGACAGCACCGGCGATTCACCGGGAGCCGAGCCCTTCCGGCGCAAGACCGTGACCTTCGGCGCACGGCTTGACCGCGCCCTGGCGGCGGAGACAGTGGAGGTGCGCCGCATCGGCACTGCCCCCGGTGACTTCCCGGAGGTTTACGATGCCGGCCACCCGGCCGCCGATTCGCGGGGATACGTCAAGCGCCCGAATGTCGACAGCCTGGTCGAGATGATGGACATGCGTGAGGCGCAGCGGAGCTACAGCGCCAACCTCTCGGTGCTGGAGGTCACCCGCGGCATGCTGACCCGGACGATCGAGGCGCTGCGCTGATGCCGCCGACTCTCGCCCCCGTGCAGGCCGCGGCCGCCTATCGCGCAACCCAGGCGCAGGCCGGGACAGGCAGTGAGGGTGGCGATTTCGGCGCCGCCCTGCAGCGGGCGATGGAAGATGCTGTGGATCTAGGCCGTTCCGCCGATGCCGCCAGCACCCAGGCGTTGCTCGGCCAGGGCAGTGTCACGGATGTGGTCCTGGCGGTCTCGCGGGCGGAGATGGCATTGCAGACTGCCACGACGCTGCGGGACAAGGTGGTCGCCGCCTACCAGGACGTCATGCGCATGCCGATCTAGCGTGATGGCGGAGGACCCGACCGCGCTGGCCCTGCGCGAGGCGCTGTGGCTGGCCCTGCACCTGGCCTGGCCGCCGTTGCTGGCGATGCTGGCCATCGGGCTGATCGTTTCCGTGCTGCAGGCCGTCACCCAGATCCAGGAGGCGACGCTGGCCTTCCTGCCCAAGGTGGTGATCATGGCGGCGGTGCTGCTGCTGACCGGGCCGGCAATGACGGTCGCCATGCAGGGCTACGCGTCGCAGCTTCTTCAATCGCATCGTCGCCCTGGGCGGTCCGTCCCGGTGATCGAGGCGCTGCCCGACCTCACTTTCCAGGCCATGCTGGTGCTGACGAGGATCGGCGGGGCAGTGATGCTGCTGCCCGGCCTTGGCGCGCCGGAGGTGCCGGCGACCATCCGGCTGGCCCTGGTGCTGGCACTCACGGCGTTGGTGCTGCCCTTGGTGCAGCCGGGCCTGCCGCCCCTGCCTGCGGAACTGCCCGAGATGCTCCGGCTGATGGCGCTGGAAGCCGCGACCGGCCTATGGCTCGGCCTGCTGGCGCGGGTGGTGGAACTCGCGCTGGCCCAGGCAGGGCAGGTGATGGCGCTGATGGTTGGCCTCGCCAGCCCCTTGCAGACGGACCCGGCGATAGGCGCCCAGGGCACCGCCTTATCGCGGCTGTTCGGCCTGGCGGCGACGATGCTGGTGCTGACGGCGGGCCTTTATGCGCTGCCGCTACGGGCCCTGGCAGAAAGCTACACGACTTTGCCGGTTGGGATGGCTGCCACCTCCGCCGGCCAAGCCGCGACGATAACCCAGGCGGTGGCGGATAGTTTGTCATTGGCGCTGCGGCTGGCGGCGCCGCTGGTGCCTGGCCTCGGTGCTCGAGGCAATTCGCGCTCGGCCTGATGGCACGGCTGGCGCCGCGGGTGCCGGTCTTCATGGTCGCGGCGCCCGGGCAGATCCTGGCCGGGCTGCTGCTCCTGGCGCTGCTGCTGCCCATTATGCTTGGCACCTGGATCGCCGCGGCACGGGATGCCTTCCTGACCTTGCCAGGGCTGCCCTGAGCCGTGGCGGAGGACGGCAAGGACGCCGAGGACCGCTCGGAAGCCCCGACCGCCCGCAGGCTGGACCGAGGCCCGCCAGCAAGGCCAAGTGCCGCTGTCGCGGGAAGCGGTGGGATTCGGCACGCTATTGGCCGCGACGCTCGCCGGCTACCTCACGCTGCCGCCGGTCGCGCTGGCTTGGCTGCGGGCCCTGCAGGCCCTGCTCCAGGCGCCTGAGGCGGGCATCGAGGCGCCGCTCGCTCTGTTGCGTGCCGCGGCACAAGGCGTCCTGCCGGTGCTAGGAGCGGTCGCGGTGGCGGCCATCCTGGCGACCGTCGCGCAGACCGGGCTCCTGCTGCGTGGCGAGGCGCTGTTGCCCGACCTGTCGCGGCTGAACCTGCTGGCCGGGTTGCGCCGGCTGCTGGGCACCGATGGCTGGATCAAGCTGCTGCGGACGGGGCTCAAGCTCGCCGTGGTTGGCGCCGCACTCTGGCACGCCCTGGATGTCGCGGTGCTACAGACCGCTCTGCACCAGCCGGTCGGGGCGCTGCCCGGGTTGATCGGGCGTGAGGCGCTGCGCCTGCTGCTGGTCGCGCTCGGCGCTTTCGGCGGAATGGCCATGCTGGACGTGCTGGTGGTGCGGTGGCGCCACTTGCGGCAGTTGCGCATGAGCCGCGAGGACCTGCGGGAGGAAATGCGGGAGTCGGAGGGTGACCCACAGGTGAAGGCGCGCTTGCGGCAGATCCGTGAAAGCAGGGCCCGGCAGCGCATGATCGCGGCCGTTCCAAATGCCGCCGTTGTGATAACGAATCCGACTCATTTCGCAGTCGCTCTGGCTTATCACCAGGGTGAAGCGGCAGCACCGCGACTCGTTGCCAAAGGGACTGATGAAATGGCGGCACGGATTCGGGCAGCGGCGGAGGAGTATGGAGTGCCCATCGTCGCCAACCCGCCGCTAGCCCGCGCCCTGTTCCGGCTGGAGGTCGAGACCGAGGTGCCGCCCGAGCACTGGCAGGCTGTCGCCGAGATCATCGCCTATGTCTGGCGGCTGCAGGATCGCGTGGCGCGTGGCTAGCGAACGCCTGCTCCGCCGGCCGACAGGTCCGTCCGGCTTCCTCGAAAGCTTCCGGCTGCTGGCCGACCCGGCGCCCGAGGGATTGGCGGTGCTGGATAGCGGAGGAAGGGTGCTCGCCGCCAATCCGGCACTGGCCGCTCTGGCGGGGCCGCTCGCCGCGCCGCGGCCCGGCTCGCCGGCCGCCGTCCTCCTGGCACCCTCGGCGCGGGAGGCCTTCGTCGCGGCGCTGGCCTCCGGGCTCAAGGCGGTACCCCGTCGCCGCTGCGAGTCGCGCCTGGCGATCCGGCGGCGCCGGCGGATGCGGAGTGGCTGCTGCGGCTGACGCCCCTGCCCGAGGCGGCGGGGCCGGCGGCACGGCTGCTGCTCCGGGTCGAGGACCGGACCCAGGCACGGCGGGCCGAGGCCCGGGGCACGGCGTCGGCACGGCTGGAGACGGTCGGGCGGCTCGCCGGCGGGGTCGCGCATGACTTCAACAACCTGCTCGCCGCCATCCTGGGCGGCGCCGGCGCGGTGCGCGCGGTCGGCATCCCGGACGCGGCTGCTGCTGAGCTTGCGGTGGTGGAGGATGCGGCGCGGCGCGGCGCGGCGCTGGTCCGGCAACTGCTCGCCTTCGCGCGGCAGCAGCAGTTGCAGCCGCGCGTGCTGGCGCTGAATGACGCCGTCCTGGCGATCGCACCGCTTTTGCGCCGGCTGCTCGGGCAGGCGGTAAGGCTCGACCTGGCGCTGGAAACGCCGGGACGCTGGGTCAAGGCGGACCCGACGCAAGCTCGACCAGGTGATCCTGAACCTGGCGGTGAATGCCCGGGACGCCATGCCGGAGGGTGGCAGGCTGCGCATTGCTACCGGCCACCGGGTGGTGCTGCGGCCGGGGGGCGAGGGCACCCCCCCTGGCCGCTGGGTGGTACTGGAGATTAGCGATACCGGGGGCGGCATTCCGCCCGAGCTCGTGCCGCGACTCTTCGAGCCCTTCTTCACCACGCGGATCGACAAGGGCGGGACGGGCCTCGGCCTGGGCACGGTGCAGGGCATCGTCGCACAGTCCGGTGGCCATATCGCGGTCGAGAGCCGATTGGGAGAGGGCACGACCTTCCGCATTCACCTGCCGCGCCAGGCGGCGGTGGCGGCGCCAAAGGCCGAGGCAGCCGAGCCGCCGGCCGCCGCGCCGGCGCCCGGCGGCCCGATCCTGCTGGTCGAGGACGACGCCCCGCTGCGCCTGCTTGGCGCGCGGTTGCTGGAACGCGGCGGGCATGCCGTGCTGGCGGCGGACAGCGCCGAAGCCGCGCTCGATCTGGTCGGGGCCGGGGCGGTGCCTGCGCTGCTGGTCAGCGACGTGGCCATGCCCGGTGCGGATGGAGTGGAACTGGCGCGCCGGCTGCGGCGGCGTTGGCCTGCGCTGCCGGTGCTTCTGCTCTCGGGCTATGCCGAAGCCGTGCTGGACCGGGACTTGGGGGCGGAGGGCTTCCGCTTTCTCGACAAGCCCTTTGGCCCGCCGAAGCTGCTGCGGGAAGTGGCGGCGGCGCTTGGCGGGCAAGACGCCGCAGGGGCATGACGGTGGACGGCGATCTTGCTCGTGTTTACCAAATGTTCTTGTTTTTCGGCGCCCCCAGGGCCATAGTCTCTGCCACACTGCCCTGGCGAACAGGGCGATTCGAGATTGGTCTGTTTCCATCAAAAGTTGAAATGATGGGGGCGGATCCAGGACGCGATCAAGGACAAGGGCAGCCAGGATGGATAAGGGAAAGGCGCTCGACGCCGCGCTCAGCCAGATCGAACGGTCGTTTGGCAAGGGCTCGATCATGCGCATGGGCGCGCGCCAAGCGCAGGAAGGTGAGATCGAGGTGGTCTCGACCGGCTCGCTCGGGCTCGACATCGCGCTCGGCATCGGCGGCCTGCCGAAGGGCCGCATCGTCGAGATCTACGGGCCGGAAAGCTCGGGCAAGACTACGCTGGCGCTACACGCCATCGCGGAGGCGCAGAAGAAGGGCGGCACCTGCGCCTTCATCGATGCCGAACACGCGCTCGACCCCGGCTATGCCAAGAAGCTGGGCGTCGACGTGGACAACCTGCTGATCAGCCAGCCGGATGCCGGTGAGCAGGCGCTCGAGATCTGCGACACGCTGGTCCGCTCCGGTGCGGTCGACGTGCTTGTGGTGGACAGCGTCGCGGCGCTGGTGCCGCGCGCCGAGCTTGAAGGCGAAATGGGCGACAGCCATGTCGGCCTGCATGCCCGGCTCATGAGCCAGGCGCTGCGCAAGCTGACCGGCACCGTTTCCCGCTCCAACACGCTGCTGATCTTCCTGAACCAGATCCGGCTCAAGATCGGCGTCATGTTCGGCAACCCGGAGACGACGACGGGCGGCAATGCGCTGAAGTTCTACGCCTCCGTCCGCATGGAGATCCGCCGCATCGGCGCGATCAAGGACCGCGACAGCGTGGTCGGCAACCAGACCCGCGTGAAGGTGGTGAAGAACAAGATGGCGCCGCCGTTCCGGGTGGTCGACTTCGACATCATGTATGGCGAGGGCATCTCGAAGCTCGGCGAGTTGATCGACCTCGGCGTCAAGGCGACGATCGTCGAGAAATCGGGCGCCTGGTTCAGCGCTGAGGGCCAGCGGATCGGCCAGGGGCGGGAGAACGCCAAATCCTTCCTGCGTGACAACCCGCAGATCGCTAACACCATCGAGCAGAAGGTGCGCTCAGGCCGGCGTCGTGGCCAATGCGATGCTGGTGGCCGGCGAGAACGACGGAGTCCGAGGACGCCGCCGCGGCGGAGTAGGTCCAGGGTCCGGGGCGGGGAGGGGAGCCCCCTCCCACACCGCCTTGGATCAGGCCGCGCCGCGGCTGCCCTTGGTCTGATCGTTGGCCGGCCGCTTGCCGAGCGCCGCCGGGTTCACCTCGGACTCGGCCAGCTGGGTCAGCAGCTCGTCGGTGTCCTTCTCCTCCTTCAGGGTCTGCGCCATGAGGTCGGCGGCCTGGATCTCGCCCATCGCCTTGAGCATCGAGGTGAGCGTGCCATAGGCCGCAATCTCGTAATGCTCGACTTTCTGCGCAGCGCCGATCAGGGCGGCGTCAAGCACTGGGCCCTCGTCGAGCTCATCGATGATCTTCCTCACTTTCCTCGACCAGCCCCTCCATGGCGTTGCAGGTCTCGCCTTCGGTCTCGATGCCGAGCTGCTGGCAGACTTGCTCCAGCCGCTCGACCTGACGCTGGGTGACCGCGAGGTGCTCGGTGAAGGCCTGCTTCAGCTTCGGGTTGGTCGCGGCCTCCTGCATTGCCGGCAGGGCCTCAAGCAGCTGGGTCTCGGCGCTGTAAGTATCCTGCAATTCCATCGTCAGCAGGTCGCGGATGTCGCTGGCCATGACGTCCTCCTTGGATCCCGGGCGGCGGAACCGCCACGCGGCAGCGGGAACGGGCCGCCCCCGCGGCAGTTGCCGCGGGCCATCGCAACGTCACGTCCCGGGTGCGCCGCAAGGCCGCCCCTCGACGCTCCCGGCCATGCGCGCTAGAGCCTGTGCCGCAGGGCAGGGGTCGCGGGTAAGGCGGAAACCGCCCTAAACTCAGGCAAATTCGCCCTATGAATGCCCCTTGGGCTGGGGCTGGAGACGGGACCCCCACCGCCGATGACCAGCAGCAACGACATCCGCGCGACCTTCCTCGACTATTTCGGCCGCAACGGTCACCAGGTGGTCGAGAGCTCGCCGCTGGTTCCCCGCAACGACCCGACGCTGATGTTTGCCAACAGCGGCATGGTCCAGTTCAAGAACGTCTTCACCGGACAGGAGAAGCGGGCCTATTCCCGCGCGACCACCGCGCAGAAATGCGTTCGAGCTGGCGGCAAGCATAACGACCTGGACAATGTCGGCTATACCGCCAGGCACCATACCTTTTTCGAGATGCT
Organism: Dankookia sp. P2; assembly: GCF_050632255.1. Lineage (NCBI taxonomy): Bacteria > Pseudomonadati > Pseudomonadota > Alphaproteobacteria > Acetobacterales > Roseomonadaceae > Dankookia > Dankookia sp. P2. The sequence continues at coordinate 5,761,583 of NZ_CP192581.1, forward strand.
GGGGAATTTCAGCTTTGGCGACTACTTCAAGGAGCAGGCGATCGAGCATGCCTGGACCCTGCTGACCAAGGACTTCGCCCTGCCGAAAGACCGCCTGCTAGTGACGGTCTATTCCGAGGACGAGGAGGCCCCGGTCTACTGGAAGAAGGTCGCTGGCCTGGCGGACAGCCGCATCATCCGTATTCCGACTTCAGACAATTTCTGGCGCATGGGCGATACCGGCCCCTGCGGGCCCTGTTCCGAGATCTTCTTCGATCATGGTGACCGGATCCCCGGCGGCCCGCCCGGCAGCCTGGATGAGGATGGCGATCGGTTCATTGAGATCTGGAACCTCGTCTTCATGCAGTACGAGGAAGGCCCGCCCGGCACCCGCGTGCCGCTGCCGCGTCCCTCGATCGATACGGGAATGGGTCTTGAGCGCTTCGCCGCCATCCTGCAGGGCAAGCACGACAACTACGACACCGACACGCTGCGGGCGCTGATCCTGGCCTCGGCTGAGGCGACCGGGCAAGACCCGGACGGCCGTTGGAAGGTCAGCCACCGTGTCGTCGCCGACCATCTGCGTGCCGGCACCTTCCTGATCGCCGACGGCGTGCTGCCCTCGAACGAAGGCCGCGGCTACGTCCTGCGTCGCATCCTGCGCCGCGCCATGCGCCACGCGCACATGATGGGCAGCCGGGAGCCGCTGCTGCACCGGCTGGTCCCCACCCTGGTCCGCCAGATGGGCGCCGCCGCCTATCCGAAGGCTCCAGCGGGCCGAGGCGCTCGTCATTGAGACGCTGAAGCTCGAGGAGATGAAGTTCCGCTCCCTGCTGGACCGCGGGCTTGGGCTTTTGTCCGAGGAGAGTGGCCGGCTCGGCGATGGTGGCACGCTGTCCGGCGAGGTCGCCTTCAAGCTCTACGACACCTACGGCTTCCCGCTCGACCTGACCCAGGACGCGCTGCGCTCCGAGGGCAAGACGGTGGATGTGGAAGGCTTCGGTGCCGCCATGGCCGAGCAGCGGCGCCGTGCCCGCGCCGCCTGGGCCGGCAGCGGGGAGGCCGCGACCGACGCGGTCTGGTTTGACCTCCGCGAGAAGGTTGGGGCCAGCGAGTTCCTCGGCTATTCGACCGAGACCGCCGAGGGCCAGATCTTGGCGATCGTGCACGAGGGCAAGCCGGTTGAGAGCGCCCCGGTCGGCGCCGAGGTGGCGGTGGTGCTCAACCAGACGCCCTTCTATGGCGAGAGTGGCGGCCAAGTCGGCGATACCGGCCTGATCTCGGCCGGCGAGGCCTGCCGGATCGTGGTGCGCGACACGCAGAAGAAGCTGGGCGACCTCTTCGTCCATCTCGGCACCGTGGCGCATGGCGAGGCGACGGTCGGCTTGGCCGTGCAGGCCGAGGTTGACCACGCCCGCCGGGCTGATATCCGTGCCCATCACAGCGCAACCCACCTGCTGCACGAGGCACTGCGCCGGCGGCTCGGCACCCATGTGGCGCAGAAGGGATCCCTTAACGCACCGGACCGGCTGCGCTTCGACGTCTCCCAGCCGACTCCGATGACCGATGAGGACCTGGCCTGGACCGAGGCCGAGGTGAATGCCCGGATCCGCGAGAATGCCGAGGTGGTCACCCGGCTGATGACGCCGGACGCCGCGGTGCAGATCGGCGCCATGGCACTGTTCGGCGAGAAGTACGGCGACGAGGTCCGCGTCGTCTCGATGGGTCACGATCCGGCGGCGACCGAGAAATTCGGCGTCTACTCGCTGGAGCTTTGCGGCGGCACCCATGTGCAGCGGACCGGCGATATCGGCCTGTTCAAGATCGTCTCGGAAGGCGCCGTCTCTGCCGGTGTCCGCCGGGTGGAGGCGGTGACCGGCCCGGCCGCTCTCAAACTGGTCGAGGCGGCCGAAGCCAAGTTGAAGGAAGCCGCCGCGGTGCTGCGCGTGCCGCCGGCCGACCTGCCGGCCCGTATCGCCACGCTGGTGGAGGAGCGCCGCAGGCTGGAACGTGACGTGGCGGAACTGCGCAAGCAGCTGGCGACCGGCGGCGGCGCGGCGGCGGCGGAGACAATTGGCGGCTTCCGGGTGGCGCTGCGCAACCTGGGTGACACCCCGGCCCGCGACCTGAAGGGCATCGCCGAGGCGATCCTGAAGGGCGGTACGGCCGATATCGTGGTTCTGGTCTCGACCGCCGAGGGCAAGGCCAGCATCGTCGCCGGGCTGGGCGAGGCGGCAAAGGGCCGGGCCGATGCCGTGGCCCTGGTGCGTGCGGCCGCCGCGGCCGTGGGCGGCAAGGGTGGCGGCGGCCGGCCTGGAGATGGCCCAGGCCGGCGGGCCGGAGGGCGAGAAGGCCGATGACGCCCTGGCCGCCGCGCGGGCGCTGCTGGCGGGCTGACGTTCCGTGGCCGCCGGCGCCGGGCGGAGGCATTGCGCGTGTTAGGCGATTGATCACCCTGGCCGTGGACACTCCGCGGCCATGGTCGAAGCCCTTGGCGTCCTGCTGGCGCTGCTGATCCTCGTGTTCGGCATCCTGGTCTGGCGGCTGCTGCGCTGGCTGGGGCGCGGCCTGACCTTGCTGTTCGGCCCGCGGCAGGCGGGGCGGCGGCTGCCGGCGTTGCGGGGCGTGCGGCTCCGCGCCTCTCGCGCGCAGAACCGCCAGCAGGCTGTGCGGATCGCCGCGCTGATCACTGAGCTCGAGCGGGTTCGCCGCGCCCTGTTGCTCGCCGAGGCGGTGTCCGCCCGCCCCGGCCCGCCGGAGGAGCGCTTCCGCCGCGCCAAGCAGGCTTTCGCCGTGCATTTCCACCCCGACCGGCTGCGCTGCGCCGAGCCCGAGCGGGGCATTCGTATCGGCATCTTCACCCAATTCTGGCAGGTGCTGCGACGGATCGAGGCGCAGCTAGCCGGCGATCGTCTTGAGTGGAAACACTCGAGGCGATGCTGGTTCAGCGCTCCTGCAGCGCCTCCCGCACGACGCTGCGGGATTCCCGCCGGTACAACTCCTGCAGCACGAACAGGCTGGCCACCACGAGCGCTAGGGGATGCAGGATCCAGGCGAGCGCCGCCAGGCCGAAGTAATAGGCCCGGAGCCCGGTATTGAAATGCCGCGCCGCCCGGTTGGCGACCTTGGCCGCCATCTCGGCATGCATCGCCTGCGCGTGGCATCCTGCGGGTCGTGGGAGATGCCGCCGATGACGATGGAACAGTAGTTGAACTGTCGCAGTGCCCAGGTCAGCTCGAAGAAGGCACGGACGAAGATCAGCAGCAGCAGGGCGATCTTCATCTCCCAAGCCGCGGCATTGGGCGGCGTGGCGAAGGGCAGGGCGCCGAGGACCCGGGCGCCGAGCTCCGGGCTGCCCATCATCGCCACCAGGCCGCCCAGGATGAAGATCGCAGTGTTGGCTAGGAAGCTTGTGCTGTTCATCAGGTTGCCGACGATGTTGGTATCCATGATGCGGTTGTCCCGCGTCACGGTGGTCCGCAGCCAGCGGCGGCGGTGCTCGTCCATGGCGGCAATGACGCTGCGGGCGCGCAACGCCGGATGACGGTCCACCAGGGTCGAGTAGCCGATCCAGCAGCCGGCGAAGATCGCCAGGGCGACCCAGTCGAGGATGGTCAGGGAATGCATCGCCACAGCCTGGCGGGATGCCCCCAGGGCGCTCGCCTGTGGCGCTCGGGCCGCGGCGGCGGCATTGTGCTACGATGTCCCGAAGCCGCCGGGCCCGCCCAGGACCCGCCGCGGCCGGTGAGGAGGTTCCATGAACGATCCCCAGTGGTACCTGACGATTCGCCGCTACAGCGGCACTGGTGCGCCGGAGGAGATTGCCCAGCGCGTCCGCGACGGGCTGCTGCCGACCCTGCGGCAGGAGCCCTCCTTCCGTGCTTACTACGTCGCCCGGATCGATGGCGGCGGCGGCATTTTCTCGGCCACCGTGTTCGACGACCAGGCGGTCGCCCGGCGGATCAGCGATCATGTCCTCGGCTGGGCCGGCGACAATCTCGCCGACCTGCTGACCGGCGCGCCGTTGATCACCCGCGCCACGGTTGCCGTCCACCTTGATGCGGAGCGCAAGGGTGGCGAGAGCTACATGCTGGTACGGATGACCGAGGGCCTTGGACCCGCCGCTGGCACCCTGCCGGCCGTGCAAGACAAACTAGTCCCGCTGACGCTGGAGCAGCCGGGCTTCCGGCACCTCTACACCGGCAGGGACGAGACCCAGCCGGACCGCGCCATCGCCGTGTCTGTCTTCACCAACCGCAGCACCGCGACGGCGGCGCATGCGCAGGTGGCCGCGCTGATGGCGCAGAACCGCGATATCTGGCCACGCTCGCCGCAGGTCCTGATGGCCGGCGAGGTCATCGTCGCCGCCCTCGCCTGAGCGCGCCCCCGGCAAGGAGGGCGGGCGCGGAAGCCTGAACACCGCGCCCCTTCTGCGCCCAACGGCATCCGCTACACTTCCGGCAAAACCCGGGGAGAGGACGAATGCCAAGGGGATTCCAGGCTCAGGTCCAGGAGGCCGTGCGGGATGAGACGGCGCTGCGGGCGGCGCTGGCTGATGCGGATATCGCCCCGCAGCTCATGGTGCTGGTGCAACTCACCGGCGACCTGGAGATCCTCGACGAGGTGGCGCCGCATATCCATGGCGCCTGGAGTTTTCTCGAATCGGTGCCGCCAGCCCTGAAGCAAAAAGTCGCCGACCATCTGGTCGAAGCGTTGCAGGACTGTGCGGTGCTCGACCGCCCGGCGCCGCCCTTGCCGCCTTCCGAGACGTTGCAGCGGATGATGAGCGGCGGCGTGGGTCAGACCGTGCCGGAGGAATATATCCCCCTACTGGTTGAGGAGACCCGCCTCGGTCCCGAGGATCCGCGCGCGGTGCATTGGCAGCGCGACCCGGTCGGCCTGCCGATCCAGGATTTCCGGGTGGTCATCATTGGCGCCGGCATCGCCGGCCTCGGCATGGCGGTCCGGCTGAAGGAGATGGGCATCCCCTTCACCATTCTTGAGAAGAACCCGACCGTCGGCGGCACCTGGCTGGAGAACCAGTATCCCGGCTGCGCCGTGGACACGCCGAACCATTTCTTCTCCTTCTCCTTCAACCCCAACAACAAATGGTCGCGTCACTTCTCCCAACGGCCGGAAATTCACCGCTACATCGAGGACAGCTTCGACAAGTACGACATCCGCCGGCATGTCCGCTTCAATGTCGAGGTGACCGAGGCGCGGTTCGACGAGGCTGCGGGGCGCTGGACCGTCGCGCTGCGTCGCGCCGATGGCGGGGTGGAGAGCCTGTCCTGCAACGCGCTGATCACCGCGGTCGGCCAGCTCAACCGGCCCTCGATCCCGCCGATCCCGGGTCTCGACGATTTCCGCGGGCCGATGTTCCACACCGCGCGATGGGATGGCTCCGTCGATCTCAAGGGCAAGCGGGTGGCGATGATCGGCACCGGGGCGAGCGCGGTGCAAACCGGCCCATCCATCGCGCCTGAGGTTGAGACGCTGGTGGTCTTCCAGCGCACGCCGCATTGGGCAATGCACAACCCGAACTACCACAAGGCGGTCAGCCCGGGGAATTTCTGGTGCCTGGAGCACATCCCGTATTTCGGCAAGTGGCTTCGCTTCCAGCTGTTCTGGGCGGGCTCGGACGGCTTCCATGCCTCGTTGCAGCGGGATCCCGACTGGAGCCAGCCGGCGCTCTCGCTGAACGAGGCGAACCACAAGATGCGCGAGCTGATCACCGATTACGTGCGTAAGGAGCTCGACGGTGACGAGGCGTTGCTGGCCAAGGTAATCCCGCAATACCCGCCTTACGGCAAGCGCATGCTACGCGACAACTATTGGTACCGCATGCTCAAGCGCCCGAACGTGGTGCTGGAGACCACCCCGATCGAGCGCATCACCGAGCACGCCATCCATATGCGGGACAGCACGGTGCATGAGGTCGACGTCATCATCCTCGCCACCGGCTTCCAGGCATCGAAAATGCTGGCGCCCATGGAGATCGTCGGCCGCGGCGGCAACACCATCCGCCAAGCCTGGGGCGATGACGACCCGCGCGCCTATCTAGGCATCACCGCGCCGGGCTTCCCAAACCTCTTCATGATCTACGGCCCGAACACCAACTTGGCGCATGGCGGCAGCATCATCTTCCACCATGAATGCCAGGTCCGCTACATCTGCCAAGCGCTGCGGGAGATGATCGAGCAGGGCTACAGCACGCTGGAAGTCCGTCAGGACATCCACGACGCCTACAACCACCTGCTGGACGAAAAATGCGCCGGCATGGTCTGGACCCATCCAGGCGTGACCAGCTGGTACAAGAACAAGGCGAACCGTGTGACGGTGACATCGCCCTGGCGGCTGCTCGACTACTGGAAGCTGACGCAGCATTTCGTGCCGGAGGAGTTCCGGGCAGGCAAGCCGGGCCAGGCCGCGAGGGTGCCGGGGCAGGAGCGGGAGGCGGTGGCCTTCGCCGGCCAACTGCCCGTAAGCTGAAGCAGATCCGCGATCGCCCCGCGCGGCGGCGCGGGAAATGGCTCGCCGGACCACAATGCTGACGTCGTCCGGCAGAGGCGGCGCGGGAGGACAAAGATCATGGCACTCCACACGCGCCTCTGCGCGCTGCTCGGAATCCAGTACCCGATCCTGCTTGCCGGCATGGGTCGCGCGAGCACGCCGGAACTGGCCGCCGCCGTTTCCAATGCCGGCGGCCTCGGCGTCATCGGCGCGGCGAGTTGCGGCCCCAACCAGCTCCGCGCCTGGATCCGCCGAACGCGGGAGATGACTGAAAAGCCGTTCGGCGTGGATACGCTGCTGCCGGCCTCGGTCCGGCGCAGCGGCAGCAATGTTGGCGGGCCTTCGGCCGAAACGCTGGTGCCGCAGCATCGGCGCTTTGCCCAGGATTTCATGGTGGCGCAGGACCTGGAGGCAGTCGATGCCGAGACTCTGGAGCGCATCCTCGACCGCGATCCGGCCGACAGGGACGGGCCCGCGCCGTTGTCGCGCGGCTTCTTCGAAGCGCAGATGGAGGTGGTGATCGAGGAGCGCGTGCCGGTCTATGCCGCCGGCCTCGGCAATCCCGGGCCCTGGCTGGAACGCCTGCACGCCAACGGCACCAAGGTAATGGCGGTGGTCGGCACCACGCGGCACGCGAAGCAGGTACTGGACTCCGGCATCGATGTCATCGTCGCGCAGGGCCATGATGGCGGCGGGCACAACTCACCGATCGGCACCATGGCGCTGATTCCGCAGGTGGTGGATGCAGTTGGCGGCCGCGTGCCGGTGGTTGGGGCCGGCGGCATCGGCGATGGACGAGGGATTGCCGCCGCGCTGATGCTGGGCGCCGAGGGCGTCTGGATCGGCACCGCCTTCTTGGCGACCGAGGAGGCGGGCATCAGCGGCCCACAGAAGCAGGCGCTGGTCGAGGGCAACGACGAGGGCACCACCGTGTCCCGCTCCGTCACCGGCAAGCCGGCGCGGATGGTCAAGAACCGTTGGGCCGCGGCCTACATCGAGGCGGGGCTGGAGCCGCTGCCGATGCCCTACCAAACCATGGTCTCGACGCACGTGACCGCGGCGGCGCTGGCGGCGGGGCGGGCGGATGTCTGGGGCGGCTTCGCCGGGCAGGGGCTCGGCATGGTCCGGGCGGTGCAGCCGGCTGCCGCCGTCATGCGGGAACTCGTCGCCGGCGCCGAGCGCGTGCTGGGACGTGCCGGCGGCTTCGTCCAGGGTTAGCTGCGATGGACCTGACGCTGTCGGACCGCCATCGCGCGCTGCAGGCGGAGTTGCGCGACTTCATTGCCCGGCATGGCCCTGCGTCGCCGCCCGTCGGCGGCGGCGGCGGGCGCAAGCGGCCGGACCAGCGCGTGCTGGACTGGCAGGCGCTGCTGATCGCCCATGGCTTCGCCGCCCGTGCCGTGCCGAAGCAGTATGGCGGCTATGGGGCCGAGCCCGACGTGCTGGACGCGGCGCTGATCACCGAGGCCTTCAACGCCGCGGGCCTCAGCCTCGGCATCCAGGGCCAGGGCATCCGCATGCTGGTTCCAACGCTGCTGGAAGTGGGCACGGAGGAACAGCGCCAGCGCTGGATCGGCCCGACCATCCGCGGCGAGATCCACTGGGCGCAGGGCTATTCCGAGCCTGAGGCGGGCAGCGACCTCGCTTCGCTGCGAACTCGGGCGCATGTCGAAGATGGGCATTTTGTCATCAACGGCCAGAAGATCTGGACCAGCTCCGCCCACTACGCCGACATGATGTTCCTTCTGGTACGGACCGAGCCGGACCGGCCAAAGCATCTTGGCATCTCCTACCTCCTGCTGCCGATGTCGACGCCGGGGATCGAGGTGCGGCCGCTGCCGACCATGACCGGCCATGCCACCTTCAACGAGGTCTTCTTCACCGACGTGCGGCTGCCGGTGGACCAGATCGTGCTCGGCCGCGGCGATGGCTGGAAGGTGGCGAACGTCACGCTGAAGCATGAGCGCATGCTGCTCGGCGATTCGTCGAAGCTGATGCACCGGCTGCACCGCTTGCGCACGCTGCTCGCCGAGACGATCGTGGATGGCACGCCGCTGCTGGCTAGGCCGGTCTGGCGCGACCGCTTCCTGCGACTGCAGGGCGAGGTGCTGGCCGCCAAGTATCACCAGATGCGGCTGCTGAGCGAGGCGTCGCGCGACCAGGACAGCGGGCTCGGCCTGCCGGTGGTGAAGTACTACGGCACGACGCTGGCCTGGCGGCTGGCGACGCTGGCGGTGGACGCGCTGGGCGATGCCGGTCTGGCCTACGAACCGCATGACGAGGTCGGCGAGGATTCTGTCGCCACCGCCTGGTACGCCGATTGGATGTACGACCTCGGCCTGATCATCGGCGGCGGCAGCTCGAACATCCAGAAGAACATCATCGCGGAGCGTGGCCTCGGCATGCCGCGCGAGCCGAAAACCGTAGGCGGGGCGTGACATGGACTTCGGCTTGAGCGAGGACCAGCGGCAGTTCGGCGATGCGCTTCGCCGGTTCCTGACCGACCGCGTGACGATGGATGTACGGCGGACCGGCGACGATGTCGCACTCTGGGCCGGGCTGTGCAAGCTCGGTCTATCGGGGCTGCTGGTACCGGAGGAGGCTGGTGGTGCCGGGCTCGGCATGCTGGACGCGGCTTTGGTGGCGGAGGCGCTGGGGCGGCATGCCGCGCCGACGCCCTTCCTTGGCAGCGCCGTGCTGGCGCCGCTCGCGTTGCGTGACACGCCGTACCTGCCGGAGATCGCCGCGGGCCGCATGCGTGTCGCGGCCTGCCTCGGCGCGCTGACCGGCAGCACCGGCGCCGTCACGCTGCGCCGCGACGGCAACCGGATCTCTGGCAACGCCACCGCATTGCTGGAGGCGGCAGGTGCCACGCACTTGCTGCTGGCGCTGCCAGACGGCGCCCTGACCCTCGTCGCGGCCGATGCCTCCGGTGTGGCGCTGCGGCCGCGCCGAGCCTTGATCGGCTGCGCCCGCTTGCCGATCTGGCACTAGCCGCGGCGCCGGCCGAATGGCTTGCCGCCGATGCCGGGCGCGTGCTGGATGCCGGCCGCGTCGTGCTGGCCGCGGAGACGCTCGGCGCCGCGCAATCACTGCTGGACCAGGCGGTCGCCTATGCCGGGCAGCGCCGGCGATTCGGCCGCAGTATCGCCAGCTTCCAGGGGGTCAAGCACACCTGCGCTGAGATGGCCGCCTGGCTGGAACCCTGCCGGGCTTTCGTCTGGTTCGCCGCCCAGGCGCAGGACGCGCCCGACCCGGAAGCGCATATGCTGGCCTGCCAAGTGAAGGCGCATCTGGACGAGGTCGGCCGCGACGTCGCCCGGCACGCGACCGAGGTGCATGGCGGCATGGGATTCACCGAGCTGCTCGGGCTGCCGTTCTGGTTTAAGCGCATCGCCGCCAACCGGCAGCTGCTCGGTGGCCCGGAGCGCTGCCGCGAGGAAGCGGCGGCAGCGCAGGAGCTGGTGGCATGACGCGGTTATTCCTGCTGCTGGCCCTCGTGCTGCCGGGCATGGCCATCGCGGCCGATCCGCCCTGGCCGACGCGGCCGGTGAGCCTTATCGTCGCTTACCCGCCCGGGGCGATTGTCGATACGGTCGGGCGGCGCATGGCGGAGCAAATCGGCAACGCGCTCGGCACCAATGTCGTGGTGGAGAGATCGCGGCGGCGCTGGCGGCAACCTGGCCGCCGCCTATGTCGCGCGTGCGGCGCCGGACGGCCACACTCTGCTCTTTACCTCTTACGGCAACCTTATCATCGCGGCCGCCGCCGACCTCCAGCTCGGCTTCCACCCCTGGCGGGACCTGGCGCCGGTCGGGATGATCGGCCCGATGACGGTGGTGCTGCTGGTGCGGCCGGACTTCCCGGCGCGGACGCTGCAGGATTTCGTCCGCCATGTCGCGGCGCGTCCCGGCCAGGTCAACTTCGCCAGCGTCGGCTTCGGCAGCTCCTACCACCTGCTGGTCGAGCAGCTGGCCGCTTATGGCCGGCTGAACGTGACCCATGTTCCCTATCGCGGCGGTGCTGCTGCGATGACGGATTTCCTCGGCGGGTGGGTGCAGGCAACACTCGCCACGTGGCTGTTTGCCCGGCCCTACATCGCGGATGGCAGCGCCAGAGCAATCGCAGTGGCGAACGGCGCCCGCGCGCCGGTCGCGCCCGACCTGCCCACGGTGGCGGAGGCGGTGCCGGGCGCCAGCATCACCGAAGGGCTCGGCATCTTCGCCCCGGCCGGCACGCCGGCGCCGATCATCGCCCAGTTGAACGCGACTCTGCAGCGGATCATCCGCACGCCGGCGATGCAGGTCTGGCTGATCGAGAACGGCGTCCCGCCGCAGCCCGGCCCACCCGAGGCCTTCACCACCGAGATGCACCCGGTGGCGGACTCGCTCGGCCGGCTGCTGCGCGAGGCAAATATCCGGCTCGAGTAGCAGCGGTCACGCCTCGCCGTAATGGATCCGGCGATAGGGGCGGGAGACCACGGCGTCGTCGGTGTGAATGTCCCAGAGGCTGGCGCTGTTGCTCGCCTGATGCTCACGGAACATCCCCGCCATGGCGCCCAGGCTGGTCACCGTGCTGCCCTTCACGCCAAAGCCGGTGGACACGCCGGCAAGATCGCCGCGGCCATGGATCACCAGCGACGGGTCGAGGCCACCGGCACGAAACTTGTGGATCTCCGCGCCATAGCCGCCATCGTTGATGATCGCCATCAGCATACGGTGCCCTTCACGACGCACCGTCTCCAGTTCCTGCACATGCATCAGCAGGCTACCATCACCCTCGATCAGCAGCACCTTGCCGTCGCGGCGCGCGGCGGCGATGCCGATGGCAGCCGGCAATCCGTTGCCGATGGCGCCGAAATCGCAGACCACGTGGAAGCGCTCCGGCGCACGGCCGCGCAGATGCGTCATGGCGATGCCAAGATAGTGGCCGCCACCGATCACCACATCCCAGTCCTTCGGCACAGTGGCATCGAGCTCGAGCATTGCTGTGCGCGGATCCACGACGCCCGGGGCGATGGCGAACTCCTTCGCATCTGGCTGGTCTGCCGCGATCTGCTGCGCCAGCGCGGCGCTGCGATAGCCGTCCTTGTGAATGCCGCGGGCCTTGAGCGCGGCGGTGATCGCCTCCGCGCCGCCGGCGGCATCAGCGCGGATGTGCATGTCCGCCGTGCGCAGCTCCTGCCACAACCCGCGCGGGTTGATGTCGACCTGCACGGTGCGGGCATTGGGATAGAGGTAGCCGCTCTCGGTCGTATAGGCGCCGAGCCCGACGCCAAGGCCGATTACCAAGTCGGCCTCGGCGAAGCATTCGCGGGAGAAGTCGGAAGCGAAGGCGCCGGCGATGTCGAGCGCGTAGGGATTGCCGTCGAACATCCCCTTGGCCTGCAGCGAGGTGGCGAGCAGCGCGCCGGATTGCTCGGCCAGCGCCTCGATCGGCGCGCGGGCCCGGGCCAGCTTGGCGCCGCGGCCGGCGATGATGATCGGCTTCTCCGCCTCGGCGATCATCGCCACCAGCCGGTGCACCATGGCCGGGTCCGGCATCGGCCGCTGCGGCAGCGGCAGGGTGTCGGAGGAGGGGATGTAGTCCGCCATGAAGGGATAAGCCTGCTTCTGCAGGTCCATCGGCACGCTCAGCACCACAGGGCGCCGTTCCAGCGCGGCGATGTGAAAGGCCTCACGCACATTGTCCAGCGCGCGGTCGAGCGACTTCACCGCGATATAGGCGGCGCCCGTGGCCTGGGCCAGCGGCGCCATGTCGATCTGCTGGAGGTAGAAGGAGGCAAGCATCGGCGAATCACCGGCGAAGACAACCAGCGGCACGTTGGCCCGCGCGGCGATGGCCAGCGCGGTCATGATCTGGGTGAAGCCCGGGCCGCAGGTCGTGGAGGCGACACCGACCTTGCCGGTGGCCCGGGCGTAGCCATCGGCCATCGCCACGGCGCAATGCTCGTGCCGCGCATTCACCACGGTGACGCCGGGCTGCCGGGACATCGCCTCGGTCCAGTACATGTTGGCGTCACCCATCAGGGTGAAGAGGCACCTCGCAGCCCTCGGCCGCGAAGGCCTGGGCGAGGACATCCTGCAGTTTGATGGCCATGTTATCGCTTCCCTTGGACGAGGAGGCCGCGCAGCCAGAACAGGAGCGCGCGCCAGAGCAGGCTGGCGGCACTTAACTCGGCCGCCGGGGCGGGGGACGGAGAGGGCGGTGCGGCCTCGAGGACCTCCTCAGCCGCCGGGGCGGCGGTGGACGGCGCGCGCTCCGCCACCAGCTTCGCCATGTTGGCGGAAAATTCGGCGAGCAGCGCGCGCGCGACATGCACGCCGCCGGCATTGGCGAAGGTTTCGAGCGGGCCGGTGACGGTGAAGCTGCCCTGCACGTCGAGCAGCGTCGCATCGCCCTCGGCGCTCGCCTGCACGGTGCCGGAGGAGAGGGCCCGCGAGGCGCCGCGCTGGTCGATCCCGCGTCCCTCGATGGCGCAGCGATGCGCCACATGATCGAAGGTGAGTGTTGCCTCCCCACGGAAGGTCGCGGTGGTGGGGCCGAAGCGCACCTTCACCGCACCGCGCCAGACGCCGTCTCCTTGGTCGGGCGCCAGGGTCGCGCCGGGGATGCAACTGGCAACCGCGGCGGGGTCGCTCAGCAGCGGCCATACGGTCGCAAGCGGCGCCGCGATGCGCGTCTGTTCGGCAAGCTCTGGCATCGACGTTTCCGGGCTGGGCTTGATGTTGCCCATACCCTGCGGAACCCGGCGGCGATGCGCAAGCCGGGGCCAGTGCCCTTAGGGGTCCCGCTTGCCGGGATTGAAGTGCTTCTGCAGCTTCGCGCCATAGGCGCCGTACTCCGCCTGCCGCTCCGGCAACTCGGCGGCATAGCGGGTGACCCGCTGCGGGAAGCGCGTCTCGAACATGAAGGCCATGGTGCCTTCCAGCTTGTGCGGTTTCAGCGCGGCGTTGGAAGCACCCTCGAAGGCGTCCGTGTCCGGGCCGTGCGGCAGCATGCAATTGTGCAGGCTGAAGCCGCCGGGGACGAAGCCCTGCGGCTTGGCGTCGTACTGGCCGTAGATCAGACCCATGAACTCGGACATCACGTTCATATGGTACCAAGGCGGCCGGAAGGTGTTCTCGGCGACCATCCAGCGGTCGGGGAAGATGACGAAGTCGATATTGGCGGTGCCCGGGGTCTCGCTTGGCGAGGTCAGCACGGTGAAGATCGACGGGTCGGCATGGTCGAAGAGCAGCGGCCCGACCGGGGAGAAGCGGCGCAGGTCGTATTTGTAGGGTGCGTAGTTGCCATGCCAGGCGACGACGTCGAGCGGCGAGGCCGCCAGCTCGGTCGCCCAGAGATTGCCGCCCCACTTCACCACCATGCGCGTCGGCGCGTCGCGGTCCTCGTAGCTGGCCACAGGGGTCAGGAAGTCGCGCGGATTGGCCAGGCAGTTGGCGCCGATCGGCCCACGCTCCGGCAGGGTAAAGGCACCGCCATAGTTCTCGCAGAGATAGCCGCGCGCAGGGCCGGCCGGCAGCTCGGCGCGGAACTTCACGCCGCGCGGGATGACGGCGATCTCGCCCGGGACAATGTCGATGCAGCCGAACTCGGTCGCCAGCCGCAGTGCGCCGTGCTGCGGGACGAAGAGCATCTCGGCATCGGCATTGTAGAAGACCTCGTCCACCATCGACCGCGTGGCGAGGTAGACATGCGTCGCCATGCCGGATTGCGTCGCCGCGTCGCCGGCGGTGGTGATGGTGCGGATGCCCTGCAGGAAGCTCACATCCTCCGCCGGCAGCGGGATCGGGTTCCAGCGCAGCGGCTGGATCGGCATCTCCACCTCGGCGCAGGGCGCGGTGCGCCAGAGCTTGGCATCGATCTTCCGGAAGGCACCCCAATGCGCGACCGTCGGGCGGATCCGGTATAGCCAGCTCCGCTCGTTCGAGGCCCGCGGCGCGGCGAAGGGCGAGCCCGAAAGCTGCTCGGCATAAAGCCCGTAGGCGCAGCGCTGCGGCGAGTTGCGGCCGACCGGCAGGGCGGCGGGCAGCGCCTCCGTCTCGAACTGGTTGCCGAAGCCGGTCATGTAGCCCGGTTCGGCGGTTCCGGTGCGGGCGGTGGTCATGGGCTGGACGATGGTCATCGCATCCTCCTGTGCGTCAGATCTCGCCGGATTTCGCCGCCGCGCCATGCTCCAGCGCCTTCCACATCTCGACATCGCGCTCGGCGGTCCAGATGCGGGGGTGGTCGAGCCCCTTGGCCTCGTCATAGGCGCGGGAGACGTTGAAGGGCATGCAGTGCTCGAAGATCACCCAATGCCCGTATTTCGGCCGCATCGCGGCCATCGCCTCGTCATAGACCTGCTTCAGCGTCGCGCCCCTGGCTGCGCCCGCTTTGGCGATGGCGAAAAGGTCTGATGTGAAGGCGGCCGTGCCGGCGATCCCCTCCTCGACATCCTTCAGGGTGAGCAGGCTGCGGCCGCGGCCGGGCACCAGCTTCTCCGCCCCGAGCGCCTTCAACGCCGCCAGCGTCGCCGGCCAGTCGGTGAAATGCGCATCGCCGCAATAGGGCGTGGCACCAAGTCCCACCACGTCGCCGGCGAAGCGAGACCTTCTCCTTCGGCAGCCAGACCACCGTGTCGCCGGCGGTGTGGCTGCGGCCGATCTGGATGATTTGCACCTCCCGCTTGCCCATCCAGGCGTCATCCGCTTGTGGAAGACGACATGCGGCCAAGTTAGGCCGGGGATGCTCTCCTTGCCGCGGAACAGCCGGGGAAGCGTCCGATCTCGCTGTCCATGTCCTGCTGGCCGCGCTCGACGATCAGGTCGCGGGTGACGTCGGAGGCGATGATCTCGGCGCCCTGGTAGCCGGAGGCGCCGAGCACCCGTACCGCATGGTAGTGGCTGAGCACGACATGCTTCACCGGCTTGTCGGTGACGGTGCGGATTTTGGCGATCACGTCGGCGGCCATCCGCGGCGTCGCCTGCGCATCAACGACCAGCACGCTGTCATCGCCGATGACGATGCCGGGATTCGGGTCGCCCTCGGCGGTCCAGCCATAGAGGCCCGGGCCGAGCTCGTCGAAGGAGACCACCTTCTCGGTCAGGTCGTTGCTGCTGGCGAAGCCGGACATGGGTGTCTCCTCTGCTGGCGCATCCCGCCATCTCGGCCGCGGGCAGGATGCTTGCTACGTATTGCGTAGCTTGCTATGTCATATGTAGCGAAGCATTGAGGGCGCCTGTCAAGTGCCGCGCGACCAGGACATGCCGGTCACCGAGAATTCCCGCGGCGGGGTCAACTCCAGTCGAGGTGGCGGGGATGCTGCTGCGGCTGCTGGCCGAGGCGGGCGGGCCGATGCGTCTGGCCGACCTGTCGCGCGCTGCCGCCATGCCCTCGGCCAAGGCGCATCGATACCTGGTCAGCCTCGGCCGCGCCGGGCTGGTCGAGCAGGATCCGGCGACGGCGCGTTACGAGCTCGGCCCGCTGATGCTGCGCGCCGGCCTTGCCGCGCTCGGCCGCTCGGACCTGCTGAAGCGGGCGGAGCGGGCCCTGGAGGCAATCGTCGCCCGCACCGGGGAGACCGCGGCCGCTGCCGTATGGGGCACGCATGGCCCAACCCATGTCCGGCTGGTGGCGGCCCGGCATGCGCTGGCGGCCAGCGTCCCGCCCGGCCATGTCTGCCCGCTGACCTATTCGGCTTCCGGTCTGGTTTTCTGCGCCTTCGGCGAGCCTGACCGGATCGCGCCCTTCGCCGAGCGCGAGATGGCGCAGAGCCGCGCCATCGGCCGCCCGGGCGCCCCGGCCGATGCGGCGGCGCTGGAGCGGATCGTCGCCGCGGTACGCCGGCAGGGCTTCGCCACGACGGCGAATGAGGGCGATACCGGCCTCGCCGCTGTCTCCGTGCCGGTCTTCGATGCCGGAGGGACGCGCATCCGGCTGGCGCTGACTGTCTTCAGCCGCGTCGGCCGGCTGAATGTCGCGCCGGCCGGGCCGGTGGTTGCGCTGATGCGGCAGGCGGCGGCGGATCTGGCCGCGGAACTGCACGGCAGGCCGGGCTAATCGGGGGCGGTGCGATCCCATAGCGCGCGGATGTCCCGCATCATGCGCTGCGCCTCCTCCCAGCGGTCGGACAGCTCATACCCGTCGGCGCCGGTGATGGCGTAGGGTGGCGGCAGCAGCTCGACCAGGAAGGTCAGGGTGGCGTCCGGCCCCGCCCGGCGGCGCCAGGAGCGGAAGCAGTAGTCCCACCAGCCCATGAACAGCTCGACCCAGCCCCGATGCTGCGGGAAGCCGAGCGGCACCTGCACCTGCTCCCGGCTGGCGACCCGGCCATGGATGCCCCAGCTGTTGTCGAGGATGCGGTGGATCAGCCTATGGTTCTCCGGCGTGACCGGCCAGGCGAATTCGCGGCCGACCAGGTGGTGCGACAGGTCGGCGGTCAGCCGCAGGTCGAGGAAGCAGTCCAGCAGCCGCAGGGTGAAGAAAAGGTCGGTGGTCATGCGGTCGCGGTGGGTCTCGACATGCACAGGGATGCCGGACTCGGCCGCGAGGCGCCGCCAACCCTCCAGATAAGGGACGCATGCCTCGATGCTGTGGGGCGGCGTGTCAGGCTGGAGGTTAACGTGATCGGCGCCGAGTTCGGCCACCAGATCCAACACCGGAGCGAGGTCGGCGACGGATTGCGGGTAGCATTGCGCCTGCCACGTCATCCCATTCGCCCGGAGGAAGCCGGTGACCTCGCGGGCATAGCCGGGATCGATGAAGCGCACCCCGGCGCCGTCGAAGCCGGCGTCGCGGATCATCTCCAGCTTGCGGTCGAGCGACCATTCCCGGCCATCCGGAGCGCGCCGCTCCATGGCCCAGAGCGACTGGTAGACGGCGAGCCTCTGCGGCATGGCGGGTTCCTCCGCCGGCAGGATGCGGGTTCCTTGCGGCGATGGAAACTGCGCCGGCGCTGTCCCATGCCGCCGCGCCGCGTGCCATAAGCGCGCCCAACCGCACCCAAGCCCCGAGTTCCCATGATTCGTCTAGACAATATCAGCAAGCAGAACGGCCAGCAGCTCCTCTTCATCGAGGCTTCCGCGGCGCTCCAGAAGGGCGAGAAGATCGGCCTGGTCGGCCCCAACGGCGCCGGCAAGACGACGCTGTTCCGGCATGATCACCGGGCAGGAGCTTCGCCGGACGAGGGGCTGGTCATGGTCGATCGCGGCGTCAGCATCGGCTTCTTCAGCCAGGACGTCGGCGAGATGTCAGACCGCAGCGCGGTGGCCGAGGTGATGGACGGCGCTGGCGATGTCAGCGCCGTGGCGGCCGAGCGGCAGCGCTGGAAGCCGCCATGGCAGACCCGGACCAGATGGACCGGCTGGACGGGATCATCGAACGCTTCGGTGAGGTGCAGGGCGCTTCGAGGCGCTCGGCGGCTATGCGCTAGAGGGCCGGGCGCGTGAGGTCCTGGCCGGCCTGTCCTTCAGCCAGGCGATGATGGACGGCGATGTCGGCGCGCTCTCGGGCGGCTGGAAGATGCGCGTGGCGCTCGCCCGCATACTGCTGATGCGTCCCGACGTCATGCTGCTGGATGAGCCGAGCAACCACCTCGACCTCGAGAGCCTGATCTGGCTGGAGAATTTCCTGAAGGGCTATGACGGCGCCCTGCTGATGACCTCGCATGACCGCGAGTTCATGAACCGCATCGTCAACAAGCTGATCGAGATCGATGGCGGCGGGCTGACCAGCTACAACGGCAACTACGAATTCTACGAGCAGCAGCGCGCCCAGGCGAGAAGCAGCAGCAGGCGCAATTCGAGCGCCAGCAGGCCATGCTGGCCAAGGAGATCAACTTCATCGAGCGCTTCAAGGCGCGCGCCTCGCACGCGGCGCAGGTGCAGAGCCGGGTGAAGAAGCTCGACAAGATCGAGCGGGTGGAGCCGCCGAAGCGCCGCCAGACGGTGACTTTCGAGTTCCAGCCGGCGCCGCGGTCCGGCGACGACGTGGTGAACCTGAAGGGCGTCCACAAGCGCTACGGCGACCGGGTGATCTACTGAAGGGGCTGGACCTGCTGGTGCGCCGGCAGGAGCGCTGCTGCGTCATGGGCATCAACGGCGCCGGCAAGTCGACGCTGCTGAAGCTGGTGACCGGCAATGCCGCGCCGGATGCTGGGACGGTCACGCTGGGGGCAGCGTTAAGCTCGGCTACTTCGCCCAGCATGCGATGGAATTACTCGACGGCGAGCGGACCGTGTTCCAGTCGCTGGAGGACCAGTTCCCACGCGCCTCGCAGGGTTCCTGGCTGCGGTCGCTCGCCGGCTGCTTCGGCTTTTCCGGCGACGAGGTGGAGAAGCGCTGCCGAGTGCTCTCGGGCGGCGAGAAGGCGCGGCTGGTCATGGCGATGATGCTCTACGACCCGCCGAACTTCCTGGTCCTGGACGAGCCGACCAACCACCTCGACATGGCGACGAAGGAGATGCTGATCGCGGCGCTGGCGCAGTATGAGGGCACCATGCTCTTCGTCTCGCACGACCGGCATTTCCTGGCGGCGCTCTCGAACCGCGTGCTGGAGCTGACGCCCGACGGCATTCACCAGTATGACGGCGGCTATACCGAATACGTCGCGCGGACGGGTCAGGAAGCGCCGGGGCTGCGGAAGCCGAGGCCGCGCAGCGCCGCACCTTCAGCCGCCCTCAAACGTGATGCCAAGCGTGCGGATCAGGTCGCGCTCGATCGGCACCCGCTTGGCCACCCAGGCGCGGTATTCCTCGCCGGTCATGTAGAGGGTCGGCATGTCGTAGCGCGCCAGCGCCGCCTGGTGCGCCGGGTCGAACAGCGCCTTGCGGAAGGTATCGTGCAGCAGCCGCACCACCGCAGGGTCCATCCCTTTCGGCCCGGCCAGTGCATAGGGCGCGATCCCGCCGATGTCGTGGCCGTACTCGCTGATCGCCGGCGCCTCGGGGAAGCGCTTCGGCCGTTCATTGCCCCAGATCGCCAGGATCCGCATCCGCCCGGCATCGACATGCGGGGCCCAGCCGCTGGAATCGGCGATGGCGTCGACCTGGCCCGACAGTAGCGCGGTCGTCGTCTCTGCCACGCCGCGATAGGGCACATGAAGCATCTCCACCCCCTCAGCGGTCAGGAGCTGTGCCATGACAAGGTGCGACAGACCGCCCACGCCCGAGCTGCCGAAGGAGAGCTTGCCGGGATTGGCGCGGGCCTCGGCCATCAAGGAGGGCCAGTCGCGCCAGCGCGCCTCGCTCCGCACCACCAGCCCGGACAGGTAGCCGGTCAGCGCAAGGATGTAGGTGAAGTCGTTCACCAGAGGTCCCAGGTAGCGGCGCGGGTCATGAAGGGTGCGACAGGACGCCGGAGTGGATCTGGCCGATGGTATAGCCATCCGGCTTGGCCTGCCCGTGCAGCACCTGGGCGGCGAAGGTGCCACGCGCCCCGGGACGGTTTTCCACCAGCACCGGTTGGCCCAGTTCCCGCCCGGCGATCTCCGCCAGGACCCGCATCTGGCCATCAGTGGAGCCGCCTGCGGCCCAAGGCACGATCAGCCTGATCGGCCGGTCGGGGAACCCGGTGGCCCGGCCCGGCGACGGCGCGGCGAGCAGCGCGGCGGCGATCGGACCCAGCCGGCGGCGCGTGAGGTGCATGGCCTATCCCCCTGCGGCCGCTCTGCCGGCGGCCTCGGCAGGCAACCTAGGTTGGATCCGCGCCCGAGCTCAACGCCGCTGCCTTGCTTGGCGAGGCACCGCGGGAGAGATCCGGCCTTCGCAGCGGACGGCAACGCCCCTAGGCTTCCCGCAAGCGGCAAGAGCCCGGCACTTGATTGCCGGGACGTTGGAGGAGACCGGTCCGGATGCTGAATGCCCCAGGCTGCGTGGCGCCATGCCCCTTTCCCGCGGCGCCGGGCCGATGAACGGCTACGGCAGGACCCGCCGCGCCGTGCTCGGCGGCTTTGGCCTGCTCGCCGCGCCGACGATCGCGGCTGCGCAGGGCAGGGGGCCGGAGGGCTGGCCGCATGGCCGCAATGTCAGCCTGGTCGTCCCCTTCACCCCGGGTGGCGGCACCGATGTCGTGGCGCGCATCCTGCAGGAAGGCTTCGCCGAGACCTTCGGCGGCAGTTTCGTCATGGAGCACAAGCCGGGCGCCTCCACTACGGTCGGCGCACGCTTCGTCGCCCGGGCGCGGCCGGATGGTGGCACGCTGTTGGTCGGCAGCAACTCCGCCTTGTCGCAGGCGCCCTTCGCCTACCGCAACCTGGGCTACGACCCGCTGGCGGACTTCACCCTTATCAGCCTGCTCTACGCCTCGGCCTATTTGCTGGTAGCGAACCAGCGCTGGAGCAGCTTCGCGCAGGTGATCGAGGCGGCGAAGCGCCAACCTGGCAAGCTGTCCTACGGCACCTGGGGCGTCGGCTCGACCGCGCATATGCTGATGCTTGACCTGTGCGAGCGGACCGGGGTGGAGATGCTGCACGTCCCCTTCGGCGGCCCGGCCCCGGCACTGACCGAAATCCTGGCCGGCCGCGTCGATCTGATGTTCACCACCTTCGCGCCGGCGCGCGGGCATGTGCTGGAAGGCAGGTTGAATGCACTCGGCGCGCCGCACGAGCAGCTGGCTGGCCGCGGTGCCCCAGGTGCCGACGATGGGTGAACTCGGACTGCCGGGATTGCTCGTCAGCGCGTGGTGGTGCCTCGCCGGGCCTGCCGGGCTTCCGGCACTGCTCGCTACGGCACTGGAACAAGCAGTGCGCGACGCCGTCGCCCGCCCGCAGGCCCGGCGCCTGGCCGAGGAACTCGGCCTCATACCTCTGCCGCTCGGCCCGCAGGCGATGCGCGCGCGCATCACCCGCGACCTCGCATTAAACGAGGTGTTGATGCGGAAGGCGGGGATCACGCCGGAATAGGAGGCGCCGCATGCCGCATTCCCTGCGCTGCGTCATCATGCGCGGCGGCACCAGCAAGGCAGTCTTCCTGAAGGAGGCCGATATCCCGGCCGAGCCGGACGCCCGTCGGCGGCTGATCCTCGCGGTCTATGGCTCGCCAGACCGGCGGCAGATCGACGGCCTCGGCGGCGCCGATCCGCTGACGAGCAAGCTGGCGATCATCGGCCCGCCGCGCGAGGATTGCCGCGCGCCGCCGGCACGCATCTGACCTATACCTTTGGCCAGGTGGAGATCGACCATCCGGAGGTCGACTGGCGCAGCCTCTGCGGGAATATCAGCGCCGCGGTTGGTGCCTTCGCCGTCTACGAAGGCATGGTCGCCGCGACTTCCCCGGTCACCGTGGTGCGCGCCTACAACACCAACCTCGAACGCATCCTGCGGATCGAGGGTGCCGGTGGCGCATGGCCGGCCGCTGGAGCGCGGCGACTACGTGGTACCGGGCGTGCCGGGCAGCGGCGCGCGCATCCTGATCGACTTCGCCGAGACCGCCGGCGGCGCCACTGGCCGCCTACTGCCGACCGGACGGCCGGTGGACCGGCTGGACGTGCCGGGCTTCGGCCTGCTCGACGTCTCGCTAGTCGATATCGGCAATGCCCATGTCTTTCTGCGGGCACGGGATGTGGGGCTTACCGGGACCGAGACTGCCGCCGAGATCGACGCCCGCCCCGAAGCTTCGCGCTGCTCGAGCGGATCCGCGGCATGGCTGCCCTCCGCATGGGCATGGTCGCCGATGCGGCCCGTGCACGGGAGGAGACGCCGGCGACACCGCTGCTCGGCATGGTGGGTCCGCCTGCCGCCTACCGCAATGCTCTGGGGGACGGCATGGTGGCGGAGGCGGACGTCGATCTCGTTGCCCGGCTGATGTTCATGCAGCAGATGCACAAGACCTATGCCGGCACCAGCACGGTTTGTACCGGCGTCGCCGCGCGGCTGCCCGGCACCCTGGTGCATGAGGTGGCGAGGCTGCATAACCGCGCCACCATCCGCATTGGCCACCCGGCTGGCGTGATCGAGACCGAGACCGAGATCGCCGCCGATGGCGCGGTCCGGCGCGCGACGCTTGGCCGCACCGCCCGGCGTATCCTTGAAGGGACGGTCTTCGTGCCGGAAGGTTAGGATTTGACGATGCCGAAGGGAGGGCAAGATGTCCATGGAGCAGGCTGAGAGTATCGGCGCCGTGCGGCCGGTCGGCGCCGGCAGCCGCGCCGCATGGTTGGTGCCCGAACTCCTCGCCGACCCGTCCTGGATATTCTCGCTGGGCGAGGTGGCGGCGGGCGACATGGTGCGGGCCATCAGGCGGGCACATCGGCCCGGCCAGCCCTTGATCGACTATCGGCGGGACGATTTCGAGTTCGACGCGGCGCTGCCAGTGCTGCGCGCGGCCTTCGCCGAAACCCGCGATGGTCGCGGCATCGCGCTGGTGCGCGGCCTGCCGCGCGCGGCGCTGTCCGAGCCGGAATTCGAGCTGCTGACCTGGGCGATCGGGCTGCACGCCGGCGTGCCGCGGCCGCAGGGCAAGGCCACGCATTACCTGTCCGCAGTGCGGGATATCGGCACAGTCTACCGCAGCGGCACCGGGCGCGGCTATTCCTCGAATGCCGAGCTGGACTTCCATACCGACGGCGCGGATGTCGTCGCACTGACCTGCTTCAACACCGCCAAGGCAGGCGGCATGAGCATGGTTAGCAGTTCAGTCACCGCGCACAACATCATGGTCGCGGAACGCCCGGATCTTGCGGCATTGCTGCACGGGACCTTCCACTTCAGCCGGCAGGCCGAGCAGGCGCCCGATGAGGCGCCGTTCTACCCGCATCCCATCTTTGCCGAGTTGGACGGACGCCTGCATAGCCGGTGGAACCGCAACCGTATCACCTCGGCCCAGAAGCTGCCTGGCGTTCCGCCCCTGAGCGCCGCGCAGCGCGCGGCGATCGACCTGCTGGACGAGATCCTGAGGCGGCCCCAGGTGATGTATGCGATGCACCTGGCGCCGGGCGACATGCAACTGCTCAACAGCCATGTCACGCTGCATTCCCGCACCGGATTCGAGGACCATGCGGACGCGGCGGACAAGCGGCTGCTGTTCCGGCTCTGGCTGACTCCGCCTGATGCCCGGGCGCTGCCGGCGGCCTGGCGGCCGGGCTACCGCAGCGTCGCCGCCCGTACGGTGCAGGGGCGGCATCCGCGGTCAGGCCTACGACTCGGTCCGGCGGGCCTTCGAGCAGCGGCAGGCCACGACACTGGGCATGGTGCTGGAGGTCGACTCGGCTTGATGGCACCTAGCCGCGCTGGGGCGGCGGCTGGCGGGACCTGGACATGGCCCGATCGGGGAATGGCGGACAGGGTGTCCGTCGAAGTATTGTCTCTCGGTGTTCCCCGCTTTCCCAGACACGTCCGAAAAGTCAGGCCTAAAGGCGGAAATACCAAGCTGGGCGTCCCCGGACGTTTTCTCTTGTCCCCCATCAGTCCACAAGTTACTTGTGGTCCAGCTTGTGGACGGGGGCGATGGCGAAGCTCACGGCGAACGCGGTGAAAAGCTTGGTGGCGAAGGGCAAGCCCGGCGCCCATGCGGACGGCGGCAACCTCTATCTCCGCATCGCCGGACCCACTTCGGGCAAATGGACCCTGCGCTACATGCTCGCCGGCAAGGCCCGCGAGATGGGGCTCGGCGCCTGTGACCCGGAGGGCAGGGACGGCGTGACCCTGGCCCAGGCTCGCGTGAAAGCGGAGGAGGTGAGGGCTGTTCTGCGGCAGGGGCTCGACCCTCTTGAGCAAAAGAAAGTCGCGATGGAGACGGAGAGGCAGGCCAAGGCCGCTGCCGAAGCTGCGACCCGCACCTTCCGAGACGTGGCCGAGATGCACGTCGGCGCGCATGAGGCAGGCTGGCGAAACGAGAAGCACCGGGCGCAGTGGCGCTCGACGCTTGAGACCTACGCCTACCCTGCGATGGGGGACCTGCCTGTGGCCCTGATGGGACCGACCACGTGCTGCGTGCGCTGCAGCCCATCTGGACCGAGAAGCCGGAAACGGCGTCCAGGGTACGCGGTCGGATCGAGGCGGTGCTGTCATATGCCGCAGCTCGCAACTGGCGGCAGGGCGAGAACCCGGCTCGCTGGCGTGGCCACCTCGATCATCTGCTGCCGCGGCGGTCCAAGGTGGCGACCGTCGAGAACCACGCCGCGCTGCCCTGGCAGCAAATGGCCAGCTTTATGACCGCGCTGCGTGCGACCAGCGCCACGGCCGCACGCGCTCTCGAGTTTGCGATCCTGACCGCCTGCCGCAGCGGCGAGGTGTTCGGTGCGCGGTGGTCCGAGATTGACATGGAGGCTGCCGTCTGGACCGTTCCGGCGAGGCCGTATGAAGGCGGGCCGTGAACACCGGGTGCCGCTCTCCTCCGCGGCGCTGGCAGGTGCTGGCGCAGATAGCGCTGCTTCGACCGCCGATGGGTGACGCCTACGTCTTCCCGGGCCAGATGCCTGGCAAGCCGCTGTCCAACATGGCGATGCTGATGCTGCTGCGTCGAATGAACCGAGGCGCCGATGGCGAGCTGCCGCGCTGGCGTGATGGGCGGACGGGCGCAGCTATCACGGCGCATGGCTTCCGCAGCAGCTTCCGCGACTGGTGCGAGGAGGCCACCAGCACCCCGCACGCGGTGGCCGAGGCGGCGCTCGCACACACGATCGGCGATCGGGTCGAGGCCGCGTACCGGCGCGGCGACCTATTCCAGAAGCGCGCAGCTCTGATGCAGGACTGGGCCGACTACTGCGCCAAAGCTCCGGCGCAGGTTCGGGCACTCAGGCCGGCGGCGGACGCAACGGCGTGACCGGTCCGCGCCGGGGCGGTTCCTCGGTCCGGGCCCGGCGGCACCGGGCAAAGCGGCAGACGGGGGCGTTCCAGGCGCCCTCGCCCGCCTGGCCCATGCCATGGAGCAGACCATGACCAAGGTTGGTGACACATCTACCTCAACCACGTCGGCAAACGATCAACGATCGTCACGTCGTCTTATCGTCGAACGTGAATGGCTGACGCGCCGAGCGACCTCTGCTTCGGTCTTCGCCATGGATTTTTGGAGGTAAGAATGTTGGTACAAGTCGACCGCGACCCTCTGAAGGCCGCTGCAATGCTGGCGGGTATGAGACCTGTAGGCCACTACGCGCCGAGGGCATGGGCTGCCCTCTCCGACGTCGGGCGGGCCGAGCACGTGCTTCGTGTCTTGCCAGGCATCATCAGTGATGGCGCAAAAGCGGCGATGCTCGTGAGCATGGCGGGCTGCGATGAGGAGCGAAAGGGAGGAGCGTTCTTCATACACGATGCGTTCGAGCGGCTAGCGTGGACAGCTCAGCTTGCGAATATCGTGCTGCAGCATGCACGGGAGGTCGAAGCTGCTACGGCCGAACGTGCAGCCCGGCGCGCAAGCCGCGCGGCAAGGTCTGGCGGCCTTCGCATCGTAGAGACATCGCCTGCAGACGCTTAGCCCGGCCGCGGCGGGGCTAGGGCTGGCCCCCGAAAGCCCGGACCTCCGCGCCGGGTTGCCCCGCGGCCCCTATACGCGGACCACGTGCGATGCGGAGGCGCTGGTATGGTCGTGGCAAAAGGATGGTGGACCGCGGCCCAGGCGCTCGCGTGGATCGCACTCGGGGCGGCGGACCCGACCGCACCCTGGCCGGAGATGCCGGGGAAGTTCTGGTCGTGCAACTGGGTGTTCAACCCTCCAGACGATCTATTGCCGGCGCTCCGAGCGCGTGCTGCGCACCAGTTGTGGCGTCCCACGCACCCTCTCGTCCTGCCAGCCTCTCGCTACCGCGCCGTCGCGCGCCGACTTGTGCGCGAGATAAAAGAGGATGCCGCAGTGCTCGTAAGACGACTGGAGGCTGACCTAGCTCGCATGAACGCTATGGAGACCGGCTTGGCTGACGCGCAGGCAAAACTGGTTACCGCCGTGGCGGACGGCCTCCTAGAAGCCTGGGGCGCCCAATTGGACTTTCAAGGGGAAATTCGCCGGGGATAAGAAGCGAGCGCTGATCGAGGCAAGTGTTTTCCGCGGCGCAGATCGGACGATCACTCCGCAGGGGACGGTGGAGTTGCCTCCCGACAAGGGCGGGCACACGGCCTTGGGCGACGTATTCGACAGCACTCGCCCACGCTGGGGAGAAATTACATTTGCCGCCGCGGACGTGATGCGGCTTTGGCCTCACCCGCTTCAATCCGCGGAGCCGCACGTGGACCCTCCTCAGGATGCCGGGACCTTCGCCGAAGCAACAGCATCGGCATCAGCCATAGGGTCGGCTGCGACTTCTGCTAGGCGAAGGAGCGGCATGGCAGGCCGGCCATCGAGCGCTGATCTGGTGAAAACTGAGATGAGACGCCGCCTCGGCTGCGGTACCGCGCGTGACACATTGCGTTCTGAGGCGACTGCATTGCTTTGCTGGCTCGGCGTGAACCATCCGAACGAGCCGCAACCCACCGTGAAGGCGCTAGAGAACGCAATAAGGTCTGACTGGCGCACGTTCAGGGAAGCCATGAAATCATCGAGCGCTGACTGATTTCATGGGTCTATTTTAGGCAGGTAGTACTCCGCAATCATCCTCCCGTGCCGCCTGGGACGTACCAGCACATGACGGCACAGGAGACATGTGATGCACCCTGCCGCCTACAAAGCCCTGCGTGCTGCCTCGACGGGCTCGGATGTTCAGCTTCCTGAGGCAGTGCCACTTCCCCGCGCGCCCGCCATCTTCGGCTTGTCGCGTTCGACACTCTACCGATTGGCAGGTGAAGGACGCATTCGGTTCATGAAGGTCGGGCGGACTACGCTTGTCGACGCTGGCACGGTCCGTGACTTCCTGGCTAGTCTCCCCACCGCCTCGATTCGCGCGCCGCAGCAGGCCGCCTGAAACGCAAAACCCGCCCGGCGGACCGGACGGGCTGCGGAAACTATGGCGTGGACACTCGACACCCGCGACATAGCAGGCCGAGCCTCAGATTTCCAGCCCGCCGCGCCTTCAACAAAGGCCGCGACACCGTGAACATCACCCCTCTCGATGCACTCCGCCTCCGGCGCGGGGTCGAGCATCTCCACCAACTGGGCCCGCGCGCCACGGCCGAGCTGCTGAGCGAGTTGACCGCTCGCATCGGCGGTATGCCGGCTCTGCTCGACCTGCTTGCGGAGTACCAGCGCCGCCTTTCCCCCAAGCTGCTCCGGTCCGCGGGAGGCGACCGCTTCCCGCGCCGGCCACTGCATGAGGTGCGCGGATGAGCGCCTCGGACAAACCCCGTGATCGCGCCGGTCCGATGCTGACCGCGGCGAAGCTTTGGCGCCGGACTAGTGCGAAAGGCACCGAGTACCTGGTCGGCCGCCTGGGTGGGCTGAAGGTGCTCGTGATGGAAAACCGGGACCGGCAGGGCGAGGACGACCCCACGCACGTGCTGATGTTCGCCGAGGCCCCACCGCGCAATGCAGGTGGCCGATGAAACGCGGGCCCGACATGCGTGAGGTCGCGGAGCTGCTTGGGCAGCGCGTGACCGAGCTGGTCCTCGAGCTCACCGCCGACAGGCCGACCACTAAGGGCCGTCAGGAATGGCGGTTCCGCGGTAAAGGTTCGCTCTCGGTGGTGGTCGGCGGCCCTGACCGCGGCTCATGGTTTGATCACGAGGGGGCTGCGGCGGGGATGCCCTGGCGCTGGTGGCCCATCTTCGACGCATGCGCCTGGTAGACGCCTGGCGCTGGGCGCTGGGCTGGCTCGGCATTCGGGAGATGTGTGAGCATCTCCAGACGCCGTGCCGCGCTGTGGCGCCTTCTGTGCGCAAGCAAGGGGCATCCTTGCCCGATACCCTGGACATGGCCCGGCGGTTGTGGCGCGAGGCGAGGCCAGCGGATGCGGCCGGGTCGCTGGTTCCGGCTTACCTCGGGGCGCGTGGACTGTTCCCGCCGGCGGATGCGCCGTTGCGCTTCCATCCCGAATGCCCGCGCGGTGCCGAACGGTGGCCGGCCATGCTGGCCCTAATGAGCGACCCGGTTACCGGCGAAGCCTGCGGCGTGCACCGGACCTTTCTCGCCCGGGACGGACGCGGGAAGGCGCCCGGCCCGATGCCGGCCAAGATGATGGCGGGCCAGGCTGGGCTGGTGCGGCTCGTGTCGGACGACGAGGTGACAATGGGCCTCGGTGTTGCCGAGGGCATCGAGACGGCACTGAGCGTCATGCAGGGCTTCAGCAGGCGGCCAGTCTGGGCGGCGACCTCCGCCGGCATGGTCCGCTCGCTGCCCGTGCTGCCCGGGATCGACACCCTGACCATCTTTGCCGATGCGGACGGTGCCGGAATGGCCGCAGCCGAGGCCTGCGCCGGCCGGTGGACTGCAGCAGGAAGGGAGGTCGGCATCGTCGCTGCCCCGACCGGACGGGACTTCAACGACGTTCTGAGAGGGAATGCGGCGTGATGCATGGCACAGCTTCCCCGGAGCAGATGCTTCGCGCTGCCGGCGCCACCATCTCCGAAGCGGCCGGCCCCGAAGCCGAGACGCCCGAGTACTCCGATGATGCGGTGGGGCTCGCTTTCTCCAGCCGGCACGCGGGCAATCTGCTGTTCGTGCCGGAATGGGGGCAATGGCTGCGCTGGGACGGTGCTCGCTGGGCGCGCGACAGCACGCTTGCCGTATTCGATCTCGTCCGGTCCGTTTGCCGGGAGCAGGCGGCTCAGGCTGAAGCCAGGACCAAGGGCGGGGCAGGTTGGATCGCAAAAATCGCGAGTGGCCAGAAGGTCGCCGCGGTCGAGCGCCTGGCCCGTGCCGATCGGCGGCATGCCCGAGCGGCGGAGCTATTCGACGCGAGCCCGTGGGAGTTGAACACGCCGGGCGGTGTTGTCGACCTCTGGACCGGCAAGCTGCGGCGGCAGCGAGCCACCGATCTCTTCACGAAGGTGGCCGGTGTTGCTCCGGGTGGCGACTGCCCGCGGTGGCGCGACTTCCTCCTCGAGATCATGCAGGGCGACGCTGCGGCCGTAGCTTATCTGCAGCGCTGGGCCGGCTACATGCTCACCGGTGAAACCCGGGAACACGCCTTCCTGTTCGCCTTCGGACCCGGCGGGAATGGCAAATCGGTGCTCGTAAACACCCTCGCCGCGGCCCTCGGCGACTATGCCACCACCTCGCCGATGGAGACCTTCATGGTCTCGAACAGCGATCGGCACCCGACCGACCTCGCCGCCCTCCGCGGCGCACGGCTCGTGGTGGCCACCGAGACCGAAGCCGGCCGGGCCCTCGCCGAGAGCCGGATCAAGGTCCTCACCGGCGGGGACAAGGTTGCCGCCCGGTTCATGCGCGGCGACTTCTTCGAGTACGTGCCGGCCTTCAAGCTGGTGATGGTCGGCAATCATCGCCCGTCCATCCGCAACCCGGACGACGCCATGCGGCGCCGGCTCCATCTCCTGCCCATCACCTTCAAGCCGGCGCAGCCTGACCATGACCTGCAGGAGCGGCTGAGGGCGGAGCTGTCCGGCATTCTGGCCTGGGCGATCGAGGGCTGCCTCGCCTGGCAGCGCGAAGGACTGGGCAAACCTCAGATCGTGGCAGACGCGACGGCCGAGTACTTTGCCGAGCAAGACATGCTGGCCCAGTGGCTAGCCGAGCGGTGCGAGCCTGTCCCGCGGGCCGAGGCACCATCGGCGGCCCTCTACCGCGACTGGCGAGCCTGGGCAGAGGGCAGGGGTGAGGTGGCCGGCACCAACAAGGCCTTTTCAGCGGCGCTTGAACGGCACCACGCAAAGAAGTCGACCAAAGCGGGGTCGATGTTCATCGGCATTCGCCTCCGCCCGTCCGACACAGGGGTGTTCTGATGAGTACTCCCTGTCAGGCCGGGTGGTGGGTTGTGGCGGGTTTCCCATTTCAGCCGTATCATTTCGGGTGCGTGGATCATCTATATAACGCTCTAAATAGAGAACCCACCACAACCCACCACCCGTCGTTCGCCGCTGGGGGCGGCGGTGATGTATCTCGGCTCCCATTCGACCGAGTTGGAGGTCGACCGGCGCAGCAGGACGCTTGCGCACCAAGCGTTCCGCCCGGTCGCCGACCTGCATCGCACCACCCTGCGTCGGGGTAACAAGGAGCCCAGCCGTGACCACCGATGCTGGTAATGCACAGCCGAAACAGCGGGGCAGGCCGTTCGAGCCTGGCCAGTCCGGCAACCCGGCTGGGAAGCCGAAGGGGACCCGCCACAAAGCTCTGCTGGCCCTCGACGCGATCGGTGACGAGGCCTCGAAGGATATCCTGGAGGCTGTCGTCACCGCGGCGAGGGGCGGAGATATGCGCGCCGCGGAGATCCTGCTGCGGCGGATCTGGCCGGAGCGAAAGGGGCGCGTGGTCGAGTTCGACCTGCCGCCGATCACGGCTCCAGCCGATGCGGTCAAGGCCATGGCCGCAATCGTCGACGCGGTGGTGACCGGTGAGCTTACGCCAGAAGAAGCCCAGGCCGTCGCCGGCGTCGTCGAGATCCAGCGCAGGACGATCGAGACGCAAAACCTCGCCGAACGGATAGCAGCGCTTGAGGAAAGGACCAGCCCATGAAGGGCGAAAGCAATCTTGTCCGGCGGCTGTCGGCGCTCGAAGGGAAGACCGCCAAGACGCCCGAGACCATTTGCATGTTCCTGATGCCCGGGGAGAGCGAGGAAGCGGCCCTGGCTCGCAGGTTCGGCTCGGCCGGAGCTCCGCAGAATGCCAAGGTGCTAGTTTTCACCTGGCAGCCAATGCAGGACGAACCCGAGCAAAGGACGAGCCTGTGATGCGACTGGAGACGAAGCTGGCAGCGATTGAGCAGCGGCTAAGGCCAAGCACCTTACAGCCATGGGAGACGGTGCTGGTCGACCAGACCGCAGGCGAGACCCGTGCCGGCGCCATGGTGCGGCACTTCGGCAGCAACGGAGCCCCGCCCAATGCCCGCCTGATCATCGTCACCATTGGAGACGCGAAGGCATGAAGCCGGTCCAGGCGCGCCTTCATCGCCTCGAGCAAGCCTACGGGGCTGGCTGGCAGGCCTACAAGCATGTCCCGATGCAGCAGTGGCCCGACGCGGCGCTCTGGGCTTTCCTGGGGCTTCATGAGAGCACCCATGATGCCGAAGCTCCGGCGCATCGCCACAGGGGCCTCTGAGGCGAAGCACAGGCTGCCATGGGCGGTGCAACCCAGCGGCGCGTTGCGGTGATAGAGGCTTGCCCCAGCCTGCGCGCGGCTACGTCGTATATGTTTCCGCCGAGCAGCAAGCGCAGCATTGCTGAGTGGGCCAAAAGGAAAGTCTTTCGATCCGGGCCACCCAGCGCTTCTCATCCGCCGCTCGGCTGACTGATGGTGACGAGCACCGAGCCCTCGAACATCCGCGTCGTGTTGCAGGTGACGTAAGCCGGACCCGCTCGCACTGCGCCAGAGCCTCGCTCACCCTTGCCGGCCAGGGCGCGCTTGTGACAATCGCGGATAGCCGTTTCGATACGGAAGGCCTGCCCCAAAGTCACCACGCTGCCGGCGGCAGCGAGAGCCGGGAAAAGCCCTGGGGCGGGTAGAGCTCGTCCCACTCGCCGCCAACCGATTTCGGCGCCTCCCCATCTACCCCGCAGAAGACGATAAAGTCTCGGACCGCTTGGTGCTTCAGGAAGACGTTCTGGCCACTTGGGGATCTACGTTGAAAGCTGGCGGCGGTACGCTCCATCACCTCGGCGACTGAGACGTCGCAGGGGCTGGCATTTGCTTGCCCCGATACCAACGCCATCAAGGCACCGGCCGCAACAGCTATACCCCGCATTGACCAGCCCCCGCCCAGATCCGCCGCGAGGTCAGTCTGGACACGCCCATGGCGCTGGTCGAGACCAGCACACGTTGCGTGACCAGCCCCCATCGAGTGGCCCGGTCGGATTTTTAGTGGATCAGGACCAGACCAGGTCAGGACCACGACCACGCCTCCTGAGCCGGTACTTGGCCCCGCCATCGCCACGGTCTCTGGCGCGGGTGGTCGGTAGCCGAGCGAGGAGTGCGGCCGGACCCGACGTGCAATCCCTCGGACGAGTTCTTCTGGGCGAATTATTCACAAAGTCGAACTAAACTATGCTCACGAGGCTGCCATTTGCCGGTACCAATCAGCAAAATACAAAATCTCCTAAAACAACTTTGAAGGCGGGCATGTTCCGCGAATTCTTTATCCCGGTGGGGCCGTTGGGGGGCGGCGGAAAAGCCCTTGGGCACCGGCAGGCGGGGTCCGCGCAGAGTGGCGCGAGATGCGGCCGCAAGGTCATCGCTCCCCTCCTTCTCGCGTTTACCATCCTGCTGCTGGCATGCTGGTCCGGGTCCGCTTCGGCGCAGGGCCGGGTGGCACTCGTGGTGGGCAACGCGGCCTACCGGCTCATGCCGGCGCTGGACAACCCGGGCGCGGACGCGCGGGCGGTGGCCGCCGAGCTTAGCCGGCTAGGCTTTGAGGGCGGCCGGGTCGAGCCGCTGCTGGATCTCGACCTCGCCGGGCTTCTTCGGGCGGTGCGTGAATTCGGCGAGCGGGCGCGCGGCGCCGAGCTGGCGGTGGTCTACTTCAGCGGCCACGGGCTGCAACTCGCCCCCGCCCCGGGCGAGGTGCCGGAGAGTTACCTGCTGCCCACCGATGCCCGGCTCGATGACGCGCGCGACCTACCGCGCCAAGCGCTGGCCCTGCGCGAGTTGCTGGCTGAGACGGCGCAGCGCAGCCGGGGCGCGGTGGTGATCCTACTCGACGCCTGCCGCGACAATCCGGCGGCGGCGCGCATGGCCGGCCAGGGCACGCGCGGGGCACAGGCACGAAGCGGCTTGATCCCTGTCGCCCAGGCCAGTCTACCGCTGGGCACGCTTGTCTCGTACGCCACCTCGGCCGGAGCGCTGGCGGACGACGGGACCGGGCGCAACAGCCCCTACGCCGCGGCACTGGCGCGGCACCTGCGCACGCCGGAGCGCGACGTGGCGCAGGTGCTCCGCCGGGTGCGCGCGGACGTGCTACAGGCCACTGCGGGCCGACAGCGGCCGGAGATCGTGGACAACCTCAATGGCGACGTGTTCCTGGCCGGCCCGGCACAGCCGCCCGCGCCGGCACCTCAACCCGACCCGCTGGCCGCCGACACAGCGCTGTGGGCGGCTGTACGCGACAGCAACCGACGCGAGGACTTCGAGGCCTACCTGCGGCGCTTCCCACAGGGCCTCTACGCCGACCTCGCCCGCAACCGCCTGGCCGCCCTTGCGCCGTCAGCACCACAGCAGCCCGCCGCGGTGCCCCTTCTGACGACGCCGCTCCCCGCCGCTTTGGCGCCGGACCAGCCCGCGGCACCCGCGGCCGCCCTGCCGCCGACGCCAAGCCCCGATGCGACATCTCGGTCACCAGCGGAGAATACCTTGCTCGGCTGGCAGCGAGTGCGCGAGGGCAATGACATCGAAGCTGTCCGCCTCTACCGCCTCGCTGCCGAGAAGGGCGACGCAGTCGCACAAGCCCACCTTGGTATTATGCACGAGCAGGGTCGCGGCGGGCTGCCAAAGGACGAGCGCGAGGCAGTGCGCCTCTACCGCCTCGCCGCCGGGCAGGGCAACGCGGTCGGACAAATCAACCTTGGCATTATGTACGAGCAGGGCCGCGGCGGGTTGCGCAAGGACGAGCGCGAGGCGGCACGTCTCTACCGCCTCGCCGCCGGGCAGGGACACGCGATAGCGCAGACCAACCTTGGCAATATGTACGAGCAGGGCCGCGGCGGGTTGCGCAAGGACGAGCGCGAGGCGGTGCGCCTCTACCGCCTCGCCGCCGGGCAGGGAGACGAGATCGCGCAGGCCCAGTTGGGCCTCATGCACGAGCAGGGCCGCGGCGGACTGGTGCGCAGCCGGGCCGAGGCGGTGCGGCTGTACCGGCTCGCCGCCGAACAGGGCAACGCCGACGCCCGCCAACGACTGCAGGCGCTAGGGGAGCAGGTGCCCCAGCCCATGCCGCCGCTCACTGAACCGCCTGCGGATACTGGGACACCGATTTGCGGCCCACGCGGAGAGTGCCGCGGTTGATAGCTGGTCCTGTCGCCACCCTAGACCGCCTGGGCCGATGGCCACCTCAGCCCTACACCCCGGCCAAGGCCGGAGTTTCCACCACCTCCGCGGACGCTACCCCGATCCAAGACGCACATGAGCAGAGGACGAACCCCTGATGCGGCTGGAAGCGAAGCTGGCCGCGCTGGAGAAGGCCAGGCCGAGCGCCCCGCCGCCTTGGGAAACCGTGGTTGTAGATCAGGCAACAGGCGAGACCCGCCGGGCCGCTTTGGCGCGGCATTTTGGCGGTGAGAGGGTCCTACGGAATGCCCGCCTGATCGTCGTCACCATCGGGGACGCGGAGTGATGGCGGCAAGGCTCATCGCAGGGCGCGTGGCACCCCGCGCTGCTGCCGATAGGGAGGCTCAGGCATGAAGCCGATCGATCTGCGCCTTACCCGCCTCGAGCGCGCCGATGGAACGGGCTGCGAGGGGTTCCGGCATGTCCCACCAGAGCAGTGGCCCGACGCGGCGCTCTGGGGCTTCCTGAAAGCACGACAGACGCCGAACTCGGGTGCATCATCGCTAATGTCGCCGAGACAAAGGAGTGTAAGCCGTGACCGGGGCGATGCGCCGGCGGTTGGAGGCTCTCGAAGGCAGTCGCCAGCCTGCGAGGAGCTATGTCGTCTGGGTCACCGACGAGGAGCTAGCGGATCCAGCAGCAGCTGAGGCGGCGATTGGCGGGCATCAGCGCCGCACTGGTGGGACCGGGCCGGTGATGCTGGCGCCGCCTGAGATGACAATGAAGGAGTGGGTGGCGGAGTATGGGCGGGCTAATCTCAGATGAGGGCAAATAACAGGCGGCGCTGGGTTTCACCTTCGGCAGCCTGCCGCCTCGCGCTGCGCGGAAGCAGATCGCCCTCTTGGCCGGCCCGCCAACGGTGACCATGCAGGACCGGATCCGGCTTGAGCCACTCCGGCAACGGCTACAGGGACGGGCTGGGCTGGGCCTCAGCGAAGGGTTCAGGCCGCCGGCGCGAGCGCGTGAGCGCGGACTTCTACGAACATGAATGCGCGCGGTCGATCCTTTGATCCATTCACGCGTGCACCCCAAGCGTAGATAGACCGGTCGGCCAACCAAGCGGATACGGCCTTGGCTTGTAGGCGGTTAACGTAACCGAGCAGCTCACCGTCTTGTTCTACCCGAACAGCGTTCGGATCACGCTCCAGCGTAGGTTCCGGCACCAGATTTACCGCCGCACCGACGTTCAATCGACGCCCCTCAAGTGCGTAGTAGTGGTGACCCATAATCTCAAGCACTACGTCCTGAACAGCCGTTTGCACGTCGAGCGGGTCTACCAAGCAGAACCCGTCGTTAGGAAGTTCGGCGCCAGTGGCAGCGAGAAGTCCAAATGGAGAAAAACTTGAGAGTCGATGCAGACGAAAGCGCTCCAGGTAACGTCCAAAATCCTCCCGCCGACGCGACGGAACGCGCCTGAGGAAGGCCTCCAAAACCTGGTCGCGGAAGACATGCCCAGCCTTGAACCGCGTCCAGCGGAACGCGGGATAGCCAGCAAATCCCGCATCGCAGAGCCGCTCTTCCGTGCGTCCGCCGTTTGCGGCAGCCAGCTCCTGCCCGCGAAAATACCGAAAGGTAACTTCTTCTCCGCGGACTACTTCACCGACGGCCCAACGTGCACGATCGGCGATCCCGGGCGGAGATTGCCAAGACAGGATCAGCTTTGGCGGCTCCACGAAATGCTTGATCCAGCGATCCATTTCAGCCTCCCAGATGCCGAACCAGCGCGTCACGCCGAGCCCGGATTTGCGCGCGCACAAACTCTGCGCGCTGTGCTGAGAACGTCACCGGGAACGGACACTCCACGCAGCCAGCCAAAATCCGATCGATCGTCAGATCGGGTACGGCCGCGATCCTACCCATGATCGGGGCAGCTTCGCCATATCGCCCGACAAATTGCCGCACAATGCAGCGTGCCCTCCAGGCGTATCATCTCGATCTCGCCAGCTATAGTGATGGCCACGACCTAAGAAGCGCTTGAAACGGTCCGGCTCATGATACCGGATGAGATCCTCATCTCTGATGGCGCACCCTAGGCTGCTTCCGTTATCGAACGCAGGCGCCAATTCGTATGTCGGTCTGGAGCCAGCCTGCCAATCGACAAGAAATCCCCAGTTCTCCGAATGTCGATCCGTGTTGCCGATCAATGTATCGAAGGCGAGGGTTCGAGCCCACCACCCTCGCCAATCCGGTGCTCCTTGCATTCGGGAGACGGCAATATTGTTGGTTAGCGCGCCAGCCTTTTCGTCAAAGCTGATAGCATGGGCTTGGAACCTATCAACCGCATGGACGAACCTAACGTCTCGTCGCCCAGGAGGCCCATAGAAGTATTCGATAAGGACGCCGGCCTCAGCCGTCGCGCTATCGCACGCAAGGAATGCGGGCGGTACATCTACCCCTACTTCGCGAGCAAGCTTGTAGGCTATGACCTCGCTCCAAATCTGTTGCGCCGTCCGTCCGCTGGGATGTTTGAATAGGTAGCGGTGTCCGCCTATCAGATAAGACCGGGGCGGCGGGTTGGGACAGACTACGGTGCGCTTCGGCCTCGCCCCCTTGGGCATGACGTCGAAGTCGTCTGATGCCCAGTCCTCGATAAAGAGGATATCCCCGGCAGGCTGGTCGAAGGGGGATGAAAGTTCATCGTCCAGCAGCCTTTAGCCATTCGCCTTGGAACGGCAATCGTAGCTGCGGCCTTCGTTCCGGCACCAGCCGCATGTAGCCTGGCAACCGCCTCACTTCAGCGCCTACCGGTGTCACCCCGCCCAGGCCCTCCGACCCGCCGACCGTGTTGAGGGCGCAGGTCGTAGCGCCTCATAGCTCGCAGGAAGCTTCGCCGCCCCGATCGAAGTGCTGCCTAAGCCTCAACACCTACGACTCAACTACCATAATGGCTCTACTAAGCTTGGCTTTGTGGCCTGGTTTGTGGACTGTGGCGTGGAGGCGCCGTTGGCGCGGCAAACAACCGCGTGCGATGGCGGACAGGGTGGGATTCGAACCCACGATACGCTTTTGACGTATACGCACTTTCCAGGCGCGCGCCTTCGACCGCTCGGCCACCTGTCCATCGCCCTGGGGTACCGTCGCGGCTCCCGCAGGGCGGCGGACCATAGTGGCGCGACCCGCCCAGGGCAACCCGCCTTCGCGCAATGAGGGGGCTTTTCCGCCGCCCGCTTCCGTGGTTCTTGCCGCCTCCGTATCACCCCGGAAGGGACCCCACCATGGACCGCCGCGCCATCCTTCGCCGCAGCGCCGTCGCCGCTGCCACCGTCCCGCTTGCGGCCCCGCCATCGGCCATGCCCAGACGCCTGCGATCCGCTGGCGGCTGACCAGCAGCTATCCCACCAGCCTCGACGCCATCCACGGCGCGGGCCATGTCTTCGCCAGGACCGTCGCCGAGCTGACCGAGGACCGCTTCCAGATCCGCGTCTTCGGCCCGGGCGAAGTGGTGCCCGCCCTGCAGGCGCTGGATGCCGTCCAGGCCGGCACGGTGGAGGCCTGCCACACCACCTCCTCCTTCTATATCGGCAAGAATCCCGCCTTCGCCTTCGCCACCGGCGTACCCTTCGGTCTTAACACCCGGCAGCAGAATGCCTGGATGTACGAGGGCGGCGGGATCGACCTGCTGAACGAGGTGTTTCGCCAGTACAACGCCTATTCCCTGCCGCTCGGGACCACCGGCGCGCAGATGGGCGGGTGGTTTCGCAAGGAAATCAAGACAACCGAGGACCTCAAGGGCCTCAAGATGCGCATCGCGGGGCTCGGCGGGACCGTGCTGCAGCGGGTCGGCGGCGTGCCACAGCAGCTGGCAGGCGGCGACATCTACCCGGCGCTCGAACGCGGCACGATCGACGCGGTCGAATGGCTTGGCCCCTATGACGACGAGAAGCTCGGCTTCAACAAGGTCGCGCCCTACTATTACTACCCCGCGTGGTGGGAGGGCGCGGCAAATACCTCGCTGGTGGTGAACCTCGAGCAATGGAACGCCCTGCCGAAGAGCTACCAGGCCGCCATCCGCGTCGCCGCGGCCGAGGCGACGCATTGGATGGTCGCTCGCTACGATACCCGCAACCCCGATGCGTTGCGGCGCCTGCTGGCGAGTGGCACCCAGCTCCGCGCCTTCCCGCGCGAGGTGATGGACGCCTGTTACCGCGAGGCACTGGCGCTGGAACAGGAGCTGGCGGCGAAAAGCCCCGAGTACAAGAAAATCCACGGTAACTGGGCGAAGGCGCGCGACGACATGCGGGCTTGGTTCCGCGTCGCCGAGCTGTCCTTCGACAATTATCTGGCCCAGGCCTCCCGGCGCTGAGGCTGTGGGAGGGCGGGCCTCAATCCCGGAAGGCCCGCCGCGCCGCATGTCGGATCGGCGTCCAGAAATAGCTGATCGGCGTCCGTTTCTCGCCGAGGACGTAGATCTCCACCGGCATGCCGGCGAAGAGCCGCACCTCGGGGAAGTGCCGCAGCGCATCCGGCTCCAGCTCCGCTCGGATGGTGTAGTAGTGTTCGCCGTTCTGCAGGGTGGCAATATCGGGGGCGACCAGTGTCACCCGCCCCGGCAGCACCGGCAGTTCGCGCATCCGGTAGGCACTCAGGCGCAGGTTGGCCTTCTGGCCGACCGCCACCTGCTCGATGTCGCTCGGCAGGATCTGCCCCTCGACCACCAGCCGGTCCGCAGCCGGGACTAGGTCGAGGATCGGCTGGCCGGCGGCGATGCTGCTGCCGGGCGTGAAGGCCTGGATGTTGGTCACCCGCCCGGCCTCAGGCGCTATAAGCTCCCGCCGTGCCAGCACGTCCTGCGCCGCGCGCAGCTGCTGGACCGCCGAGGCGACCGTGGCTTCGGTCGTCTGCAGGTCGTTGGCAATATCGGATAGCCGGGTGAAGCGCAGCGTGGTGAGCTGTTGCTCGCCCTGCAGCATGGCCTGCTGGAACTGCTTCTCCTGCGCGGCGGAGGTGCCGGCGAGGGCGGTGAGAATTGCCTCCTGCCGCTGCAGCTCGAGCACCGTGAAGCGTGAGGCGAAGCCCTGCGACAGCAGCCGCGCGAGGCCGGAAATCTGGTCTCGCGCCGAGCGTACCTGCTGCTCCGCGCCCTCGCGCTGGGAACGGGCCCCGGCGGCCTGCTCGCGGAACTGGATGATCTGCTTCTCCCCAACCGCGATTTGGCTGTCGTAATTCGACCAGCGGGCGGCGAAGAGGGCCTGCTCGGCCTTCAGGAAGATGTCGATCGCCGGATCGGCGGCGGCGGCCTGCCGCAGCTCGGCCGGGAATTCCAGATTGCGCTGGTCTGCCTGCTCCGCCCGCAGCCGGGCGATGCGGGCGCGGCCGCTCCAGACCGCGGCGCGGGCCTGGTCGGACGCCGCCTCCGCCTGGGTGACATCGAGTTGCGCCAGCGGCTGCCCGGCCTCGACGAAGCTGCCTTCCTTCACCATAAGGTGGCGGAGGATGCCCGGCTCCAGCAGGGTCACCGTCTTCCGCTTGCCTTCCGGAATCAGCTGGCCATTGCCCAGCACCGCCTGCTCGATCGTCGTCATCGTCGCCCAGCCGCCGAGCGGCAGCAGGGTCAGGCCGAGGACCAGCAGGGCTCGGCGCGTCAGCCGCGCTACCGGCGGCGTGCGGATCGCCGCCTCCAGCTGCGCTTCCAGCGAAGGGCGTGGTAGCGGCGAGGGAAGGGCGATGGTCCCGCCGCGTTCAACGATTTGCTGCAAGGCCGTTCTCCATGAGGCCGGCGCCGGGACGCCCGGTCTGCGTCTCCCAATGGCCGGCGGGGCCGAGAATGAGGCGGGTATCGGCGATATCCGCCCAGGTCTGCGGCTCATGCGTCACCACCAGCACGATGCCGCCGCGCTGGCGCATGCGCTCCACCGCGCTGCGCAACTCGGCCCTGGCGGTGCCGTCGAGCCCGACTTCCGGCTCGTCCAGCACCAGCAGGAAGGCTCCCCGAACAGCGCCCGCGCCAAGCCGACCAGCCGGCGCTGCCCGGCCGAGAGGCCGGCGGTCTGGCCGGCTTGGGTCTGGTAGCCGAGCGGCAGGTGACCGATCATCGAATGCGCGCCGGCCGCCCGCGCCGCGTCCACCACGTCCTCCGGCGCCGCATCGGGGCCGCGGCCGATGTTGTTGAAGACGTCCGTGTCCAGCAGCTGCACGTCCTGCGGCAGGTAGCCGATGCGCGCGCCGAATTCCTCGCGCTCGCAATGGTGGCTGTCTTGGCCGTCCAACAGCACGCGGCCCGCGGTCGGTGGCAGCAGGCCAAGGGTCAGCCGCAGCAGCGTGCTCTTGCCAACACCGTTGGCGCCCTGGACGGTGCAGACCGAACCGGGCGGCAGGTACAGGAAGATGCCGCCGATGATCGGCGTCGGGCGCCCCGACGGATGGAAGGCGACGCCATCCAGCAGCAGCCCGACCGGCGCCGCCGGGTCGCGCGGCAACGGTGCCGGCGCCGCATCCTGCCGCATGGCCCGGCGCAGCCGACCCCAGGCGGTCATGCCGCCCGCCCAGTTCTCCCAGGAGACCGTCAGCTGGGAAAAGGGATGCAGCGCATTCGACATCAAGAAGTAGACGCCCATGAGCATGCCTGCCGTGGCGGAGCCGTCGAAGAGCAGCCTGCCAACGTGGAAGAAGGCGCCCATCTGCAGCAGGTTGACGACCAGCGTCTCGATCTCGTGCAGCGCCTCGGTCCGGCGATGCGTCGCATCCTCCGCCGATAACGCGGCGCCATAGCGGTGCTGCCAGCGCGACAGGGTCGCGGGAACCAGGCCGAGGCCGCGGACCAGGTCCGGGTGGGAGAGTTGGGCGCTCAGCTCCGTCTCGCATTCGTCCATCGCCTGCGCGCCGTCCCGCAGCCGCTTGCGGGTGGCAAGGTGCAAGGCGACCCCGAGGCCCGCCACCAGCATGGCGCCGCCAAGGCCAATGAAGCCGAGCGTGGTGTCGAGGGTGAACATCACCAGGATGGCGACCACGGCGCCAATCAGCTCGAGGACGAGCATCGCCGCTCGGCTGGCGAATAGCGCCTGGACCTTGGCGATCTCGCGCAGCACGGTAGCGCCCTGCGCCAGGTCGGTACGGACCGCGTTGCGGACCGCGGCCTGCAGCGCCTCGGCCCGCAGGCTAACGCCCAGTCGCTCGGCAAGCGCTCCAAGCAGCCGGGTGCGGAGGTGCCCGTACCAGCCGGAAAGCCCGACGACCAGGCTGAACAGTGCGGCGAAGCCGATCGCCGTCGCGCTGTTCCGGGTGTCCAGCACTCCGTCGCTCAGATGCTTCATCACCAGCAGGAAGCCGAGGAAAGCCGTCTGGCTGGCGAGCGTCAGCAGGACCAGGGCGGCGACGAAGCTCGGCGTCACGCCGAGGTCGCGCAGCCGCAGACTGTTGCGGGGGCAGGGTTGCTCATGCGGGCACCATTGCCGGGCGGCGCGGCCGCGGCAGCTTCTGTGGGCGTCCGGCGGGCGGCAAGCGCTCCTCTCCCGTTGGCACCAACTGGCCCTGGCGGATCGCCAGCACACGGTCGGCGGCGTCCAGCAGGCTCGGCCGATGCGTGGTGAAGACGACCGCAGTGCCTTCCGCCTTCAGCCGGCGCAGCAAACGCGCGACCTCCGCTTCGCCCTCAGGGTCCAACGCGCCGGCCAGCTCGTCGAGCACCAATAGCCGCGGGCGGCCGTAGAGGGCGCGGGCGAGGGCGATGCGGTGCCGCTGGCCCATCGAGAGCTGCCAGCCGCCGGTCAGCGGAGTCGCATAGCCGCAGGGCAGGCCGATGACCGTTGCATGCGCCCCGGCGCGCTGCGCGGCTTCCAGCACCTCCGGCACGTCGGGCGCCTCAAGCCGGGCGATCACCTCGGCGACGGTGGCGCGCGACAGCAAGGCGTCCTGCGGCAGGTAGCCGAGATGCCGAGCGAGCTCCCGGCGGTCCCACTGGCTGGTGGCGTGGCCGTCCAGGTACACGCCGCCGCCATTCGGTCGCAGGATCCCGACCAGCAGTCGCAGCAGCGTGCTCTTGCCGCTGCCGGAAGGGCCGACGACGGCGACGATCTCGCCGGCGCTGACTTCGAGCTGGAGGTTGCGGAAAAGCGCCGGCTGCGGGCCGCGGAAGCCGAAGGACAGGTGCTCGGCGGTCAGCCGCACGGCGGGCGGCGGGAAGGCAATTCCCTCGGGGATCCCCGCGGTCGCCCGCATCATCGCGCGCAGGCGCTGCCAGGCCGCCATCGCCTCGGTTAGGTCGCGCAGATGCGTGCCGATCCCGATGAAGGGGCTGACAACCATCCCGATCACCAGCACGGATGCGCCGAAGGTGGCGTTGATGTTCTGGCCGCTCAGGCTGAGCGCCGCCATGAGGAACATGATGCTGCCGCGTAGCACGCCGACCAGCAAATCCAGCAGTGTCTGCAGCCGCTCGGCCCGGCGCTCGCCGTCCCAGGCCTCGGCCGATCCCTCGGCCGCGGTCGCGACCCACTGGCGCACCAGGCGCGGCAGCATGCCCATGGCCAGCACCGCCTCGCCCGACCGCATGGCGTCCGCCGCCATGCCGAAGGCCCTGCTGCGGCCTTCTCCGGCCACCGCGGCCGCCCGGTGCGCGGCCCTCGTCATCAATAGGCTGACCAGGGTGCCTGCGAGACAGAAGGCCAGCGACATGACGCCGGCCACCCAATGCATGGCGAAGATCAGCGCCAGGAGCAGCGGCGCGGTCAGCAGGGTGATGGCGATGTGCGGCAGTGGGCCAGACAATGCGCCGCGCAGAGTCTCGATCGCATCGAGCGCGGCGCTGGAGAGCACTTCGGGTCGGCCGGCCCGTTGCGCGGTGCAGAGCACGGTCGGCACCGCTAGGCGTTCCGCGATGTAGCGGGATACCGCGGCGACCGCGCGGTGCTGGATGATCCGGACCACCGCGACGGCGACCAGGGCCATGGTCCAGAAGATCGCGGCGGCAAAAAGCGTATCGGCGCTGCGCGTCACCGGCAGCAGGGTGAAGAGGCTGTTCTTGTTGAGGATGATGCCGAAGCCTAGCAGCACGCCGATCAGGCCGAGCCCGAGCGTCAGGGCGAACCATCCGGCGACGATCCGCAAGGTGTCTTCGATCGCGCCGCGCAGCAACGCGTCAGCCGAGGCTGCGGGGCCGGCGCCAGGCTTTGGGGCAGTCGCCATGCCGCTCAGCCCAGCCAGCGCAGGCGGCGGCGGCCAGCGCCCGGTCGACAGGCAGGCGAGCAGGGCATAGAGCACCGCCTGCCAGGGATCGATCCCTGTCGCGGCCGCCTTTGGCGCAGGCGCCGTCAGCTCGGCCAGACGCGCATCGAGCCGCGTAAGCCAGAGCTCGAGCTGCTGCACCCGGCCCTGAAGCGTCTCGATCGCCGCCGCCTCGGCCGGCTGCTGGCCCACATGCTGCTGGCCGGCCTGCTCGCGCAGGGCCACCAGCTCGCGCCGCAGGTTGCGCTGTTCGGCGATGACGCCGTCCATCGTCCTTTGCAGCGGGTTGCCGGGCTGCGCCGGCTGGCGCGGCAGGCGGACCGCGATCGGGTATTCGCGGCCGTCCTCGCCGAAGGCGATCACGGCCAGCTCCGTCGGCCGGTCGCGCCATTCGGGGCGCAGCGGCAGCTCGAAGGCATGGCAGCCGTCGCCGATCCCCGCCTTCGCCAGGTCGGGGCGGGCGCCATCGGCCCGCGCTTCCGCCAGCGTCTCCCCGGCGATGCGCAGGACCACCTGGACGCGATGCGCCGGATGGCCGAAATCCCAGGCCCAACCATAAAGGCGGTCAGGCGTCGCATTGTCGATCACCCCGCGAACATCGGAGCTGCGGCCCGGCCCAGCCTGGCCGGACCCGGCTTCGCTCAGCCGCTCGGCGTCGGGGGCCGTGGCGTCCGGTGTCTGGATCAGCATGGTCTGTGCTTCCCTTGCAGCGGGCTCGTCACGCGGCGCGCGCGCCCAGGGTGTCCCGATAGAGGTCGAGGTGAAGCAGCGCGGCCGCCTCGATCGTTAGCGGCGGGCGGATGTTCCCGGCCAGCCGGTCCCAGAGCCCCTCGGTCTCGATCGCTTGGCGGATCACCCGCGCCAAGCCGGCCGGGTCGCCGACCGGGGCATGCAGGCCGTCGACGCCGTCCCGC
Organism: Dankookia sp. P2; assembly: GCF_050632255.1. NCBI lineage: Bacteria > Pseudomonadati > Pseudomonadota > Alphaproteobacteria > Acetobacterales > Roseomonadaceae > Dankookia > Dankookia sp. P2. The sequence continues at coordinate 5,806,142 of NZ_CP192581.1, forward strand.
ACCATCTCGGCCATGCCGCCAATCTCGCCGCAGATCACCGGGCGGCGGTGCAGGAAGGCCTCCTGGATCACCAGCGGCGCGTTCTCCCACCAGATCGAGGGCACCACGACCCAATCGACCTGCGCCATCAGGCCGGACAGGCCGGCGGCCTCGTAGGGACCGTGATGCCGCGCGGCGGGCGCATCGGCCAGCGCCGTGGCGAGGCCCGCCATGAACGCCTCCGACTGGTAGGCGGCCCCGCCATGCAGCGTGACGCCATGGTCTACGCGCTCGGCCGAGAGCCGGCGCGAGGCATCGAGCAGCACCATTCCGCCCTTGAAGCGGTTGAGGTGGCCGAAGAAGCCGAAGCGGTCGCGCCGACCCTTGGCCGCGGCGCGATGCGGCGCCGGCGGCAGGGCAGCGATGCCGTTCGGCATGACCTGGACCTGCCGGACCGGATAGCCGGCCGCGAGGTAGCGGTCACGGGCGAAGGCGCTCGGCGTCAGGATGCGATCGAACTCGCCCAGCACGTCGCGCATCTGCAGCTCGCGCATGACAAAGTCGGCGCCGCTGCGGCCGGGGAAGCAGGCCTGGCAGCGATCGGGCGAGGGGCCGGAGCAGAGCCGGCCATCGGTCGTCAGCAGCGGCCCTCCTGGGCGCAGAGCGGGAAGAAATCGTGCGCGGTGAAGATGAGCCGGGCTTGCGGCGCGGCGCGGCGGAGCAGGTCCACCGTCTCCACCCCGGAATTGCAGCAGGTGGTGGACATGCACGATGTCCGGCCGCAGCGCCTCGATCACCGGGCCGAGCGAGGCGAGCCCGTAGGTATCCGGCTGGGCCATGCTGAAGCGGTCGAAATGGCCGAGCCAGACCAGCGCCTCGTCCGGCGCATCGCCGATGCCCTGCAGCAGCGTGCCGGGCCGGCGTTCGCGGTGCGCGCCGGTGACGGCGGCGAGGAACATGCCCTCCACGCTATGCCGGTCACGCAGGGTGCGGAACAGGCCGCGGGCGAAGACCTCGGTGCCGCCCGGCTGCAGGCCGGGGTGGTTGTGGCAGAGGAAGAGGACCCGCATCAGTGCCGCTCCGCCCGCACCTGGCGGGCCATCAACGCGGCGATCTCGGGCGCCCAGCGGCGGTGGTGCAGGGTGCGGTTGTAGGTGGAGGCAAGGCTTCTCGCATAGCCGCCATGGTCACGGATCGACTGCCGCTCGAAATGGAATAGCTCGGCTTGCGGGACGTATCCGATCTCGCCGCCCGCGGCGCGCAGCCGCAGGCAGAGGTCAGGATCCTCGTAGTCGCCGATGACGTAGTCGGTGCTGATGCCGCCGACCGCCTTCCAGGCCTCGGCGCGAACGCAGAAGGCGGCGCCGGTGATGCCGGGTACCCGGCGGGCGACTTGCGCCGCCGGCCAGTGCCGCGGATAGCCCTTGAAGTAGTGGTCGTTGAACCACTCCGCCTCGCCCTGCATCCGCAGGAAGTACAGCCCGGCATGCTGCAGCGAGCCGTCCTCGAACAGCAGCTTCGGCCCCACCGCGGCCAGCTTCCGCTGGCGCTTCAGCGCGGCCAGCATCGGCGCCAGCCAGCCGCGTGCGGCCGGCACGACATCCGAGTTCAGCAGCACCAGCACCGGGGCGCGCGCCTCGGCGGCGCCGGCGTGGCATGCGGCGCCGTAGCCGTGATTGCGTGGCTGGACCACCAGCGTCAGTGGCAGGCGGTACAGCCGGTGCATGCCGCGCAGCAGGTGCTCGACCTCGTCGCGTTGCTCCGGGCTATCCAGCACGTAGATCAGCTCCGCCTTTTCCAGGTCAGGGTCGCGGGCAAAAGCGCCGAGCTGGTGGCGTAGAAAACGCAGGTTGCGGTAGAGCGGCACGATCAGGCTGGCGATCGGCGTCCGGGGCGGGTGGCCCATGCGGATCACCTCCGGCGTGCCGCGGCCGGCCATGACCAGGGCATGCAGGCGCTCGACCGGCGGGGCGATCGCCTGGGCGATCAGCGTCGCTGTCGCATGGGCCGGGGCGATGGCGCCGAGGATGGCATCGCGCGCCGCCTGCGGGTGCAGCAGGCCGGGTGGGGCGACGAGCGTCATCTGGTCCCCGGTCGTCAGGCCGAGCCGCAGGCGGAACTGCGCTGCGGGGCGGGCCGCGCCGTCTGGCAGGTGCAGCGCGAAACCGGCCTGGCACTCCGCACCGCCATGCGGGGCCGCGGCGAACTCCTTCACCAGATCGGGGCGCGGGAAGCGAAGCAGCGTGGCGGAGGGCAGGGGCTGCTCGCCATGTGGGCCGACCAGGGTGAGGCTGCCGACCAGGCCGAGCGGGTCGCGCAGCCAGCCGCGCAGGAACAGTCCGCCGGCATGGTCCGGCACGGCCAGATCGAGGCTGGCTCCGAAGGGAGATTCCGGCACGGCATGTTGGCGCATGTGGAGTGTCGCCTGCAGCAGCTGCTGGTCGCGCAGCAGGCGCTGCATCGGCGCTTCCGTGGCGGCGCGCGCGCGCCAGCTCGTCTGCTGCCGCGCGGTGCAGGGCGCGGCCGCGCGGATCCTTGCCGCGGCCGAGCTGGCCGAGGCTGGGCAGCCGAGGCGGGACGGGCAGGTGGATCAGCGCCTCACCACTTGGCGGCAGTAACCAGCCCTCGGCCGCGCCGCAATCCGGCAGGATGGCCGGCTCCCCAGCCAGGACGGTGCGGTGCAGGCGACGTGGTGCCAGCAGGATATGCGGGCCCGGCGCAGTCCCGGCGGGCAGCGTCCAGGCCAAGGCATCGCGGCCGCAGCGGGCGACCGGTTGCGCCGCACGCGCGCCAGCGCGCAGCGTGGCGGCAAGGCTGCGGCATAGGGCGGCAAGCTCGGCATCCGCTGCGGCGCGGAAGGCACCGAGCGCCTTGCCCGCCAGGAAGCGCAGCAAGGCCAGGAGGACGCCCGGCGCCGCGCTGCCGAGCAGCGCCTCGGCATCCTCGGCGGCTTCCAGCTGCAGGCGGGTCGTCATCCCGCCGGTGGTGGTGGCGAAGCTGCAGCACGGCATTCGGCACCAGGCCCGGCTGGGCGCGCGCCAGGAGCAGGTTGATTCGGCCCTCGGGCAAGGCGAGGCTCTGCCAGGAGAGTGGCGCCTGCAGCGGTCCCTCCGCACCGGTCGGCACCGCCTCGGCCACGCGGTCGATGCCCGGCACGTCCGGCAGCGCGAGGAGGACCAGGCGCGGCGACAAGGCGAGCAGGCCCGCGGATCGCGGCACCGCTTCGGGATGCGATGCCAGCGGCGGCCTCTGCGGCCGTACCGGGGAGGAGTGCTGCCGTCATGCTGCTGGGTTAGACTGCAGTCCTTGCCGGTCTCTGGATGCTGTCTAGCGCCACGCCGCGCCGCGAGTCAGACCCCGTAATGCGCGCGATACCAGGTGACGAAGGCGGCGACCCCGGTCTCGATCCCGGTGGAGGGGCGGTAGCCGGTGAGCGCCTGCAGCAGCGCGGTGTCAGCCCAGGTCTTCAGCACCTCGCCCGGCTGCATCGGCATGTAGTTGCGAACAGCTTCGCGGCCGCAGGCACGCTCGATCTCGGCGATGAAGTCGAGCAGCTGGACCGGCTGGGCATTGCCTATATTGACGATCCGGAAGGGGCCGGCTGGGCTCAGGCTGTCGCAGGCCGCCACCGGCTGACCGGCTGTCGGCACGCAATCCACCAGGCGCAGGATTGCGGTGACCAGGTCGTCGACATAGGTGAAGTCGCGTTCCATCCGGCCGTGGTTGTGAGATGTCGATGGCGCGGCCGCTTGAGAATCGCATCGGTGAACTTGAAGAAGGCCATGTCCGGCCGCCCCCAGGGCCCATAGACCGTGAAGAAGCGGAACATGGTCATCGGCTGCCGCCAGAGCGCAGCATAGGCGTGCGCCATCTGCTCGGTTGCCATCTTAGTTGCGGCGTAGATGTTCAGTGGCGAGGCCACCGCATCCGTCTCCCGGAACGGCATCGTGGTATTGGCGCCATAGGCCGAACTGGTGGAAGCCATCAGCAGATGCCGCACAGGCCGGGCCTTGCAGGCTTCCAGCAGGGCAGAAGCTGCCCTGGACATTGGCATGGATGTAGCTCTCGGGGTGTTCCAGGGCATAGCGCACGCCGGCCTGTGCGGCGAGATGGATGACCACCTCCGGCGCCTCGGCGGCCATCACCTCGGACAGGCGCGCCGCATCGGTCAGGTCGAAGAGATGAGGGGCGAAGCAGGGCTGGCGTTCAAGCTGCGCATGCCGCGCCTGCTTCAGCCGGACGTCGTAGTAGGGGACCATGGCATCGATGCCGGCGACGGCATGCCCGGCCTCGAGCAGCCGGCGGCAGGACATGGAACCCGATGAACCCGGCGCTGCCGGTGACCAGAACCTTCATTGACCGGCAATCCAAGCTGTAAGGCGCTTCAGATAGAGCCAGAACGCGACGGGACGAGAATTGCCGCCGCCGCCTTCCGCCGCTCAGCGGCCTTTAACGGAAATTCTCACTTCTTACGGAAACGTTATGAGCTGAGAATCGATCTGTGGTTGACGACCTCGCAGCTGATCCAGGCCTAAAAAACCATGCCAGATGCAAAACGATACTTAGACTATCAGCATCGAACGATCAGCGCGCCAGTCTCGCCCGATCATGCCCCGGGCTGGATCAGCGCGCTGGCAGACCGCTTCGCCACCCGCCGTGCCCGCGTCGCGGTAGTCGGCTTGGGCTATGCCGGGCTGCCGATGGCGCTCGCTCTGGCGGAAGCCGGCTTCGTCACGCTCGGACTGGATCAGGATGCCGCCAAGCTGGGCCGGCTTCAGGCGGGTGAGAGCGGCATGCGGCATGTGGGGCCGCAGGCGTTGGGTGCCGCGCTGCGGTCGAAGCGCTTCGCGGTCTCCGGCACCTGGGCCATGCTGGTCGAGGCCGATGCCGTGCTGATCTGCGTGCCGACTCCGCTGGGGCCGGACCGCCAGCCGGACCTCTCAGCGGTCGAGGCTGCGGCCCGCTCGCTTGCCTGGCACATGCGGCCAGGACAGCTTGTCGTGCTCGAATCCACCACCTGGCCCGGCACGACGCGCCAAGTGGTGCAGCCGATCCTGGAGTCGACCGGGCTGCGCTGCGGGGAGGACTTCTTCCTGGCCTATTCGCCGGAGCGCGAGGACCCGGGCAACACCGACTTCCGCACCGCCGGCATCCCGCGCGTGGTCGGCGGCGCCGACGCGGATGCGCTGCACCTGGCCGAGACGCTTTACGGCGCGGTGGTGGAGCGGGTCGTGCCGGTCGGTTCGTTGGAAGCGGCCGAGGCGGTGAAGCTGACCGAGAACGCCTTTCGTGCCGTCAACATCGCCCTGGCAAACGAGCTTAAGCTCGCCTTCGGCGCCATGGGTATCGACATCTGGGAAGTGGTGGCCGCCGCCGCCGGCAAGCCCTTCGGCTACATGCCCTTCTGGCCCGGCCCCGGAGTGGGCGGGCACTGCATTCCGGTCGATCCGGCCTACCTCGCCTGGAAAGCGCGGGCGGCGGGGGTGCCGGCCCGCTTCGTCAAGCTGGCGGGCGAGATCAATGCCGACATGCCCTTTCATGTGGCGACGGCGCTGGAGGCTGCGCTGCGGGCACGGCTGGGCAGGGGGATCGCCGGCAGCCGCATCTTGGTGCTGGGCGCCGCCTACAAGCCGGGCATCGAGGATGTACGGGAGAGTCCGGCGCTGCGGCTGATCGAGTTGATCGAGGCGCAGGGTGGCGCGGCGCCCTACCATGACCCGCTGGTGCCGGAACTGCCCAGCCTGCCGGAGCATCCTGGGCTGGCCGGGCGGCGATCCGTGTCCTGGGCGGAGGCGCTGGGCTGCGACGCCGCGCTGATCGTCACCGATCATGACGGGCTCGACTATGCCGGGCTGTGCGCCGCGATGCGGCTGGTTGTCGATACCCGGGACGCCTGCGCCCGCCGCGGCCTCCGCGGCCCCGGCATCGTCAAGGCCTGAGCCGGATTCCCCGAGCCGCCGCGGCAGCAGGACGCTGCGGCAGGCGTCCTACCGCGCGATCCCGCGCAGCGCGCCTTCCATGTCGTCGAGGATGCTGGCATCGTCGATGGTCGGCAGCACAATGTAGTCCTCACCATCGGCGATCTTCCGCAGAGTCGCACGCAGAATCTTACCGCTGCGGGTCTTTGGCAGCCGAGCCACCACGCGGGCATCCTTGAAGGCGGCGACCGGCCCGATCCGGTCTCGCACCAAGCCGACCAGTTCCCGGCAGATCGCCGCCTCGCCCTTGGCGACGCCGGATTTCAGCACCACTAGGCCAAGCGGCACTTGGCCCTTCAGGCTGTCCTTGACGCCGACCACGGCGCATTCGGCGACATCCGGATGGCCCGCCAGCACTTCCTCCATCGCCCCCGTGCTCAGCCGGTGGCCGGCGACGTTGATGATGTCGTCGGTCCGAGACATGACGGAGACATAGCCCTCAGCATCGACCACCCCGGCATCGGAGGTGTTGTACCAGCCGGGAAAGGTCTCGGTGTAGGAGACGCGGAAGCGGTCGTCGGCTTGCCACAGCGTCGGCAGGCAACCAGGCGGCAAGGGCAGCTTCACCGCCAGCGTGCCGGTTTCGCCGGGCGGCAGCCGCTGCCCGGCCTCGTCCAGTGCCGCCACGTCATAGCCGGGCGATGCCTTGCCGCCGCTGCCGAAGCGCGGCGCGAACAGGCCGAGGCCGCGGAAGTTGCCGGTGATCGCCCAGCCAGTCTCGGTCTGCCACCAGTGATCGATCACCGGCTTGCGAAGCATTGCCGCACACCACTCGGCGGTTGGCGGGTCGCAGCGCTCGCCGGCAAGGAACAGCGCCTCCAGCCTTGACAGGTCGTATTGCGCCAGCAGCCTGCCCTCGGGGTCGTCGCGCTTGATGGCGCGGATCGCCGTCGGCGCGGTAAACATCGCCTTCACTCCGTGCTGGGCGCAGACCCGCCAGAAGGTGCCCGCATCCGGCGTGCCGACCGGCTTGCCCTCAAACAGCACGGTCGTCGCGCCGGTCAGCAGCGGCGCGTAGACGATGTAGGAATGGCCGACCACCCAGCCGACATCGGAGGCGGTGAACATCACTTCGCCCGGCTCGACGCCGTAGAGCATGGCCATGGGATTGCGCAGCGCCACGGCATGCCCGCCATTGTCGCGCACCACGCCCTTCGGCTTGCCGGTCGTCCCGCTCGTGTAGAGGATATACAGCGGATCGGTCGCGGCGACGGAGACGCAGGCGACGGGCGCCGCGGCGGACTCGGCTTCCAGCCAGTCCTCGTCGCGGCCGGGAACCAGCGCGGCGAGGGCCTGTTCGCGTTGCAGCACCAGCACCGCATCCGGCTTGTGCGGTGATAGCGCGATCGCCGCATCGAGCAGCGGCTTGTAGGCGACGACGCGGCCGGGCTCGAGCCCACAGGACGCCGCAAGAATCACCTTCGGCCGGGCATCGGCGATGCGCGCCGCCAGCTCCACCGCGGCGAAGCCGCCGAAGACCACGGAATGCACCGCACCGAGCCGGGCGCAGGCCAGCATGCCGATCGCCGCCTCAGACACCATCGGCATATAGAGTACCACGCGGTCGCCGGCGCCGACGCCGCGGGCAGCGAGCGCACCGGCCAGCTTCGAGACCCGGCCGAGCAGCGCCGCATAGGTCAGCGTCTCGACTCGCCCCGTCATCGGGCTGTCCCAGATGATGGCGGGTTGTGCCCCGCGGCCGGCTGCCACATGGCGGTCAATGGCATTGTGGCAGGTGTTCAGCCGTGCATCCGGGAACCAGCGGCCATAGGGGCCGGAAGCGGGGTCGAAGATGCGGTCGGGTGCCTTGTCCCAGTCGATCCGCTGGGCCGCCGCGGCCCAATATGCGTCTGGGTCGGCTTGCCAGGCGGCGTAGCTGGTGGCGTAGCGGCTGTGGCCGTCGCTGGTCTGCATGGGTGCCTCCCGGACCGTCTCCCCGGCAAACTGGCAAGGCCCGGGGCGGGCGGCAAGCCGTTGCTGGGCGTGATGACGCGACCCGGCCAGGAGGGACTGGCGCGTCTCGCGCGGGGCCGTTAGGCGAGACCCGCTGGACCCGCATTGCGCTGGATCAATACGGCCTCGTCCGTGTTTGGTTTATGCTGCGATGCACCTAAACTCGCCGTAGGGAGGAAGCGACGTGGCAACATCGGAACAGGACCGCATACTCGGCAATCCGAAATTCCAGGAACTCGTGCGGACCCGCTCCAGCTTCGCCTGGACCCTCGCCGCGGTCATGCTGGCGATCTATCTTGGTTTCATCTTCCTGGTGGCCTTTGCGCACGACCTGATGGCGGCGAAGGTGGCCGGCGGCGCGACCTCGGTCGGCATCGTGCTGGGCCTGATCGTTATCGTCTCGGCTTTCCTGCTCACCGGGATCTACGTGCAGCGCGCCAATGGCCGTTTCGATGCGCTGACCCGCGACCTGCAGAAGGACATCGCCTGATGCGCCGGCTCAGTCTCGCCACGGTGGCCGGCCTCGTCGGCTTCCTCGGCACGCATGCGGTGGCCTGGGCGGCCGGCGCGGTCGACGGTGCGGTGGAGAAGCAGGGGCTGAACATCGCCGCCATCGGCATGTTCTTCCTCTTTGTCATCGGCACCCTGTTCATCACGTGATCGCGCCGCCGCCTCGACCAAATCGGCGGCGGATTTCTATGCCGCCGGCGGCGGCATCACCGGCTTCCAGAACGGCCTGGCGATCGCCGGCGACTACATGTCCGCAGCCTCCTTCCTCGGCATCTCCGGCCTGGTCTTCGCCTCCGGCTTCGACGGGCTGATCTACTCGATTGGTTTCCTGGTCGGCTGGCCGATTGTGCTGTTCCTGATCGCGGAGCGCCTGCGCAACCTCGGCAAGTTCACCTTCGCCGATGTCGCCTCCTTCCGGCTCGACCAGACCCAGATCCGCATCCTGTCGGCGACCGGCACGCTGGTGGTGGTGGCCTTCTACCTGATCGCCCAGATGGTCGGCGCGGGTAAGCTGATCCAGCTGCTCTTCGGCCTCGACTACCTCTATGCCGTGGTCATCGTCGGCGCGTTGATGATTGTCTACGTCGCCTTCGGTGGCATGAAGGCCACCACCTGGGTGCAGATCATCAAGGCCTGCCTGTTGCTCGGTGGCGCCACCTTCATGGCCTTCATGGTCATGCTCCACTTCGGCTTCAGCCCGGAGGCGATGTTCGCCGAGGCGGTGAAGGTGCATCCGAAGGGCGATGCCATCATGGCGCCCGGCGGCATGGTGGCCGATCCGGTCTCTGCCATTTCGCTCGGCCTGGCGCTGATGTTCGGCACCGCCGGCCTGCCGCATATCCTGATGCGCTTCTTCACCGTCTCCGACGCCAAGGCGGCGCGGAAGTCGGTGTTCTACGCGACCGGCTTCATCGCCTATTTCTACATCCTGACCTTCATCATCGGCTTCGGCGCCATCACCTTCCTGATGGTCGATCCGACCTACTACGCCGCGGGTCCGGGCGGCGTGATCAACAAGATCACCGGTATCCTGGGCGGCACCAACATGGCAGCCATCCACTTGGCCAATGCGGTCGGCGGCAGCCTCTTCCTCGGCTTCATCTCGGCAGTCGCCTTCGCCACCATCCTCGCGGTGGTTGCCGGCCTGACGCTCTCGGGCGCCTCGGCGGTCAGCCATGACCTGTACGCCGAGGTCATCGCCCGTGGCCGGACCAACGAGAGGAAGGAGGTCAACATCTCGAAGATCTCCGCCGTGGTGATCGGCATCGTCGCCATCATCCTGGGCTATGTCTTCGAGAACCAGAACGTCGCCTTCATGGTCGGCCTGGCCTTCGCCGTCGCCGCGAGCTGCAACTTCCCCGTCCTGCTGATGAGCACGATGTGGAAGGGGTGCACCACCCGCGGCGCCATGGTTGGCGGCTTTCTCGGGCTGCTCTCGGCGGTGGTGATGGTGGTTCTGTCCAAGGCGGTCTGGGTGCAGACGCTCGGCAACAAGACTGCCCTCTTCCCCTACGACAACCCCGCGCTGTTTTCGATGACCATCGCCTTCGTCGGCATCTGGGTGGTCTCGAAGCTGGACAGCAGCGCCCGCGCCAAGCGCGAGTTGGCCTCCTACGACGCGCAATACGTGCGGTCGGAGACGGGGATCGGCGCAGCCTCGGCACATATCCACTGAGACGACGCGGGCGGCCGGGTAACCGGCCGCCCGCACCTCCCTATGCCGAGCGCCTTCGACGCCAGCAACCCGCCTTTCGACCGGCTCACGCAAGAGCAGATCGGCGAAGCTCCGCGCATCCCTCGACATCGCTTACCTGCGGCCGGGCGAGGCGGTGCTGATTCCCGGGCAGCAGGCCGAGCACCTGCATGTCATCATCAAGGGCTCGATCGAGGTCCGCGATGGTGGCACGCTCAACGCCGTGCTCGGCCCGAAGGACGCCTTCGACAGCCGCGCCCTGGTGCATGGCGCGGCAGGCGAGGATTTCATCGCTGCCGAGGAGACGCTCTGCTACCTCATCCCACGCGCGGTGGTGTTGGGGCTGATTGCCCGCAATGCCGGCTTCGCCGCCTTCTTCTATTCCGAAGTTTCCGCCAAGCTCGACGCTTTCGCCCGTGCCCATCGGCAGGAGGGAATGGAGAGCGTGCTCCGTTCCAGGGTGCGGGAGGCAAGCCGCGGCCCGGCCATCGTGGTCCCGGGCGACGCGACGCTCGCCGAAGCCGCCGCCCGGATGCAGGACGCCAGCATCAACGCCGCCTATGTCCGCGAGGATGGGCGGACCGGTGTCGTCACCGGGATGAACCTGGCCAAGGCGGTGCTCCTGCAGCAGTTGCCGCTCGACACGCCGGTGCGACAGGTCTGCCATTTCGACGTCATCGCCGTCGACGCCGAGGATTTCATTTTCGAGGCGCTGCTGCTGATGACCCGCCATGACAAGCGCCGCGTAGCGGTGCGGACCGCGGGCGAGTTCACCGGCTTCCTCGAAGACATCCATATCCTTGGCCTCGTCGCGGGCAACTCCCAGCTCATCCCCGGCCGCATCGACCGAGCGCGGACAGTGGCGGACCTGGCCGGCCCGGCGCAGGATATCCAGGGCCAGGTGGAGCGGTTGCACCGCCAGGGCGTCAAGGTGGAGCAGATCGCCGAGATCACCTCCGACCTCAACCGTCGCCTCTTCGTCAAGCTTTTCGACCTGCTGGCGCCGCCCGCCATCCGTGCGCAGGGCTGCCTGATGATCATGGGGTCGGAGGGCCGCGGCGAGCAGACGGTCCGCACCGACCAGGACAACGGGCTGTTGCTGGATGGGCCAGTGCCGGCGGCGGAACTCGCCCAGTTCCGGGAAGCCTTCTCCGACGCCTTGGCCGGCTTCGGTTTCCCGCCCTGCCCGGGCAACGTCATGGTCCGCAACCCGCTCTGGTCGCAGCCGCTGGACGGGCTGCTGCGGCAGCTCCGGCACTGGATCATGGATCGCACGCCGGAGGCGACGCTGAACTTGGCGATCTTCTTCGATGCGGTCGCCGTCACCGGCCGCACCGGCCTGCTTGCCGAGGCCAAGCTGGCCCTGGGCGAGATGATGCGAGGCGAACGGGCGCTGATTGCCCGCTTCGCCAACCTGGTCGAGAGCTTTGAGACGCCCGGCCTCGGGGTGCTCTCGACCCTGATGGAGAAGGTCGGGGTCGCCGCCGATGCGATCGACATCAAGAAGGCCGGCATCTTTCCAATCGTCCATGGCATGCGCGCCATGGCGATGGACCGCGGCATCATGGCGACTTCCACGGCCGGACGGATCGAGGCGCTGGTCGGCGCCGGTGCCTTCAGCGCCAGCTTCGGCCAGGAGCTGCTCTCGGCGCTGCGAGTCTTCATGGAGTACCGGCTGCGGGCGCAGTTGGAAGCCGTCCGGCGCGGCGTGCTAGAGATGGAGGCGCTGGTGCTGCCTGGCAGCCTCTCGCCCACGGACCGCGATATCCTCCGCGACGCGCTACGGATCGTCCGGCAGTTCCGCGAAACGCTTCGCACCCGCTACAACCTGGCCGCCTTCGGATGAGCCGCGGGGCACTATGGCGGCTGTTCTACAGGGCCTCGCTCGGCGACCATGCCTACAAGTTCCTCTTTGAGCCGGGGCCGGAGGATGAGGCGGTGGCGCTCGACTGCGAGACCACCGGGCTCGATCCGCGGCGCGACGACATCGTCGCGGTCGCGGCAGTCCGCATCCGTGGCAACCGTATTCTGACCAGCGAACGCTTCGAGGCCTTCGTGCGGCCGGAGGACAGCCAGGCCGGGGCGGAGTCGATCAAGGTGCATCGCATCCGCCAGCGCGACGTGGCCGATGCGCTGCCCATGCGGAAGATCTTGCCGGAGCTGCTGCGCTTCATCGGCGGCCGGCCGCTGGTCGGCTACTATATCGATTTCGACGTCCGCATGCTGGACAAGTATGCGATGGACCTGATCGAGGTGAAGCTGCCCAATCCGCAGATCGAGGTCAGCGCGCTTTACTACGAGCGCAAATACGGCAATGCGCCGCCCGGGACGGTCTTCGACCTGCGCTTCGACAACATCCTGAGCGATCTCGGCATTCCGCCGCTGGCGGCGCATGACGCGCTGAACGACGCAGTGATGGCGGGGATGGCCTATCTTACCTTGCGCGACATGAAGACACGTGGCGCCCGCATCCGGCGCGAGCGCATGGGGCAGGGACCGCCGCCACCGACCGGTGGATAAGGCGGGCAAAGGAAAAGGCGCCGGGGTTGCCCCCGGCGCCTCGTTTCGTGTGGCGTTTCGTCTTACGCCTTGTCTTCGGCGTAGATGTCGACGTCCTTGGTTTCGGGCACGAAAAACAGGCCGATCACCACGGTGGCGAGGGCGATGACGATCGGGTACCACAAGCCGAAATAAACGTCGCCGGTCTGCGCGATCATGGCGAAGGAGGTCGCCGGCAGCAGGCCGCCGAACCAGCCGTTTCCGATGTGGTAGGGCAGCGACATCGAGGTATAGCGGATCCGGGTGGGGAAGAGCTCCACCAGCGCCGCGGCAATCGGGCCATAGACCATGGTCACGTAGATCACAAGAAGGGTGAGGATGCCGACCAGCACCGCCGGCTGCTCGCGGAAGATGTCGAAGGGGTTCGACATCTTCACGACCGTCGGGTTGGAGGCCGCCGGATAGCCCGCCGCGGTCAAGGCCTTGCCGAGATCGGCGGCGAAGGTTGGACTGTCGGCCGGGATCACCTGGCCGCCCTGGATGCGCACCGCGGCGACCGCGCCGGGCACATTCTCGACCGAGTAGTTGACCGAGGCGCGGGCGAGAGCGGCCTTCGCCAGGTCGCAGGGCTCGGTGAACTTCGCAGTGCCGGTCGGGTTGAACTGGAAGGAGCAGCTCGACCGGTCGGTGACCACCTGGACCGAGATCTCGCTGTGGGCCTTGGACAGGGCCGGGTTGGCCTCGTGGCTCATCAGCTTGAACAGCGGGAAGTAGGTCAGCGCCGCCAGCAAGCAGCCGCCGAGGATGATCGGCTTGCGGCCGACCTTGTCCGACAGCCAACCGAACAGGACGAACCCGCCCGAGCCCAGTAGCAGCGACCAAGCGATCAGCATGTTCGTGGTGAAGGGATCGACCTTCAGCACCGTGCCCATGAAGAAGAGCGCATAGAACTGGCCAGTGTACCACACTACCGCTTGGCCCATGACCAAGCCGAGTAGCGCCAGCAAGGCGATCTTGGCGTTTTTCCACTGGCCGAAAGCTTCGGCGATCGGTGCCTTCGAATGGGTGCCTTCAGCCTTCATCTTCTTGAAGGCCGGGCTTTCCTCCATCTGCAGGCGAGATCCAGACCGAGATGCCGAGCAGCGCGATCGACAGCAGGAAGGGTACCCGCCAGCCCCAGGTCTTGAAGGCGTCTGGGCCCACCGCAAGTTGGGTGAAGAGGATGACCAGCAGCGACAGGAACAGGCCGGCAGTCGCGGTGATCTGTATGAAGGAGGTATAGAAGCCGCGTCGGCCATGCGGCGCGTGTTCCGCCACATAGGTCGCTGCGCCGCCATGCTCGCCCCCGAGCGCCAGGCCCTGCAGCAGGCGCAGGGCGATGAGGACGATCGGCGCGATGATCCCGATGCTGTCCGAGGTCGGCAGGATGCCGACCACGAAGGTGCTGCCGCCCATGATCAGGATGGTCACGAGGAAGGTATATTTGCGTCCAACCAGGTCACCCAACCGACCGAAGACCAGGGCGCCGAAGGGGCGCACCAGGAAGCCCGCGGCAAAGGCCAGCAGGGCGAAGATGTTGCGGGTGCTCTCCGGAAACTGGCTGAAGAAGTTGGCGCCGATGACCGCCGCGAGCGACCCGTAGAGATAGAAATCGTACCATTCGAACACCGTGCCGAGCGAGGAGGCCAGGATGACCTTCCTCTCCTCGCGGCTCATGGGACGCGTCTTTTGGTCCGTATTCATTGTTGCTACTTGACTGGCCATTCCTCGCCCCTGTCAACGATCTTACGCGTCGAACCAGCCCAACGACCAACCCGTGCGCCAAAGCAGAGGCCAGCGCAATTTCGGGGCGTGATTTCAGGGCAGGCACGACACCTGAGCGCTAATCAGAACGCTGATGCACCGTCAATCTGCTTTCCGCCAAAAGGATAGAAATAATCGGATGAAGCATGGTCCGGGAGAGTTTGCCGAGTTTTCGGCTACTCGAACCGGACGCTGACCCGGCCGAGCCGGCCGAAGGAGGCGTGCAGGTCCAGTCCCGCCTGTGGCTCGAGCGACTCGCCCAGCAGCGCCACCAGGAAGGACCCGCGCGGCAGCCCGCCGGCCCGCCGCGCCGCCAGTGCCGCCGCCATCATGGCTTCCTCGAGGTCCACTTCCTCCCCGCGGCGCCAAGTTCCAACCGGCGCGAGCGATATGCGCAGGCGCATTGGCAGCATCCGCTTGGCCTTGCCACGGACGATGAAGCCAAGTCCGGCCAGGTCCGCTGCAGCCAGTGCGCCGGTGGATGGCGGCTCGGGGAGGCGCCAGCTGGCGATATCGACGGCGGGGTGGAGGGCGGCGAAGTCGGCGTCTCGTCGCCGCGCCGCGGCAGGTCCGCAGCCAGTTCGCCGACTACGGCGGCGCTGACGCGCGGATGGCGCAGCTTCGACATGGATACACTGGTGCCTTCCTTCAGCAGGCGCTCCTCCAGTACCGGGCCGGGCACCGGTCGGCCATTGGTCGGGCTGGCCAAGCGCAGGCCGCAGGCGGAAAGGTCCAGCATATCAAGGACACGGGCAGCGATCCGCTGCCCGTCCAGCATGCTGCGTGGCATCGCGAAGGGGGCAGCGGAGCGTCCAGAACTACCGGTCCGCACCGCATCCGCCAGCCATCTTGCTGCGCTGTCACGCAGGGCTGCATCCATCGGTCGTCCTTCCCCAGTGGCGACGCCCGCGATAGCCACCAGCGCCGGGCCTCGGGATACACCGCCCGGTCGCACTGGTGACACATTCCTGCCGCGACCGATTCGGCAGTCTCGGTCTGCGCCGAAACCGGGATTGATACATCCTGGTTTCGGCGGTGCCGCTGGCGATGACTGGATAATAGGGCCGCGAGACGCGCGACTGGCTGGGGAAGCTTGGCCGGGACCGCCGCTACTTGGTCACGAAGGCCTTTTCGACGACATAGGTGCCGGCTCGCTGTTCGAACCCTCGATGAAGCCCCGCGCTTCGAGCAGCGCCTTGACGTCGGCATTCATTGCCTCGGAGCCGCAGAGCATGATCCGATCATGCTCGGGCGAGAGAGCGGCGAGGCCGAGATCGGCGCAGACCTTGCCGCTTTCCAGCAGCGTCGTGACGCGGCCTTGTGTCGGAAATGCTTCCCGCGTCACGGTCGGGTAGTACAGCAGCTTGCCTCGCAGCATTTCGCCCAGGAACTCATGCGTCGGCAGCTCGGTGCCGATATAATCGTGGTAGGCGAGTTCCTTGACTTCCCGCACGCCGTGCATGAGCACGACATGCTCATAGCGCTCATAGACTTCGGGTTCGCGGATCAGCGACATGAAGGGGGCGATGCCGGTGCCGGTCGAAACCATCCAAAGCGTTTTGCCGGGCAGCAGGTTCTCGACCAGCAGGGTGCCGGTCGGCTTCCTGCCAATCAACACCGTGTCGCCAACCTTGATATGCTGAAGACGCGAGGTGAGCGGGCCGTTCTGCACCTTGATGGAGAGGAATTCGAGTTCCTCCTCCCAGGGCGGGCTGACCATGGAGTAGGCCCGCACCAGCGGCTTGCCGTCCACCATCAGGCCAATCATGGCGAACTGGCCGGCGACAAAGCGCAGGGCCGGGTCGCGTGTGCAGCGGAAGGAGAACTGCTTGTCGGTCCAATGATGGACCCAGGTCACCGTCTCACCATAGAAGGCGGGCGGGATGGCGGGCTTCGCAGGGGCGAGGGGCAGGGCGTCCATGGCGAGCCTAAATGCGGAACTGCGCGCCGCAGCGCAACAGGATATGGCGCAATCCTGACCTGCATCAGTGTCGGCGAAGGCAGAGCACTGGCGAGCAGCCGACACATCAGGTGTTTTATGGCGGCCAGATTTATGATAGATTAAAACCAGTCCATTAAAGGAGAGGCTAACATGCCCGCCATTGAGCTCACCGAGGCCGTTGCCTGGGCCTTGATCATTGGCGGCGTCGCCTTTGCGGCTCTGGAGCGGCGGGGCGGCCTGCCCGCCGCAGCAGTGACCGCCACGCTGGCCGCGCTGGCTACCAAGACAATGCTGCTGGGCTGACGGTCGAGCGCTCGGCCGACGCCACGACCGGCGATCGCGCATGGGCGCCGGTTTTACTTGGCAGCAAAGTTGCAACATCCTGCCATCGGCAGGCGGGATGGGATGACGATGACCGAAGCTCCGGGTTTTGGTGACCTGACCGACACGGTCAGCGCCTTCGTGCCGGGACCGCGGGTGGAGCGCCGCGGCGCCGCGTCCGGCCCGCTGGCCGGGCTCAGCTTCGCGGTGAAGGATTTGTACGACGTCGCCGGCACGCCGACGACCTATGGCAACCCGGACTGGGCCCGGACCCATCCGGTCGCCGCCGCCGATGCGCCGGTGGTCCAGGCTTTGCTGCAGGCTGGCGGCTTCCTGCGCGGCAAGACCAAAACGGTCGAACTCGCCTATGGGCTCACCGGGGAGAATGTCTGGCACGGCACGCCGCTGGATCCCGCAGCACCGGATCGCTTCCCCGGTGGTTCCTCCTGCGGCTCGGCCGCCGCCGTCGCGGCCGGGTTGGTCGATTTCGCCATGGGGTCGGATACCGGCGGCTCGGTGCGCATCCCGGCCAGCTATTGCGGCATCTTCGGCATCCGCCCTTCCTGGGGAGCGGTCAGCCTTGCCGGCGCCTGCGGCCTCGGCCCCAGCTTCGACACCGCCGGTTGGTTCGCTGCGCGCGCCAGCGTGCTGGCGCAGGTCGGCGAGGTGCTGCTGCCGGAGGACACCGCGCCTGGCGCCCGGCTCGGCCCGCTGCTGAAGGTGGAGGCAGCCTGGATGAATGCGCTGCCCTCCACCGTGCTCGCCTTGACCGATGCCTTGCAGGCGCTGGAGGGGTTGCTCGGCCGCACCGCGCGCGTCGACCTGGCGCCTGAGGGACTGGCCACCCTGTATGAAAGCTTCCGCTGCGCGCAGGCGGAGGAAGCCTGGGCGACGCTCGGCAGTTGGGTCGCCGCCATCGGGCCGCGCTTCGGGCCCGGCGTGCAGGAACGCTTCGACGCCGCCCGCACCATGCCGCCGGAGAAGGCCGCTGCCGGGCGGGCCTTCCGCCGAGTGTTCCAGGCCCGGATGCGCGCGCTGCTGGCAGGTGGCGCGGTGCTGGTCTTCCCGACCAGCCCGGCCCCGGCGCCGAAGCTGACCGCGAGCCTGGCGGACCAGAATGCGGTGCGGGAACTGACCATGGGCGTCAGCGCCATCTCCGGCCTGGCGGGGCTCTGCGAGGTCTCGATTCCGGCCGGGCGGGATGGCGGCGCCCCGGTCGGGCTCTCGCTGGTCGCCGCGCCGGGGCGCGACCGTGCCTTGCTGTCCTTGGCGGCGCGGCTGTCCGAGGCAACCGGCTTGCCTGGCTGACGTGCTTGTCGCTGAGGAAGCCGGCCGCTACAGCTTGCCTGGACAGGTCGGTCAGTACGAGGACGCTTGCATGCACATCCGCGACGCCGTGGAGGCCGACCTTCCGGCCATCACCGCCATCTACGCGCATCATGTGCTGCACGGCACCGGCACCTTCGAGGAAGTTCCGCCGACCGAGGCGGAGATGGCGGCTCGCTTCGCGGAAGGCCAGGCGCGCGGCTGGGCCTGGCTGGTGGCGGAGGGCGAGGGGCTGCCGGGCGAGGCGCCCGGGCTGATCGGCTATGCCTATATCGCCCAGTTCCGCAACCGCTCCGCCTATCGCTTCGCCGCGGAGAACAGCGTCTATGTCCGCAACGACGTCCGCGGCATGGGGGTCGGCAAGGCTCTTGTCGCGGCGCTGATTGCGCGGGCCGAGGCGGCCGGCTTCCGGCAAATGTTCGCGGTGATTGGCGACAGCGACAATGTCGGCTCGATCGGCCTGCACCTGTCGTTGGGCTTCCAGCGTGCCGGGGTGCTGAAGGCGGCCGGGGTGAGAATCCGGCCGCTGGCTGGACGTGGTGTTCATGCAGCGCAGCATCGGTGCCGGCGACCGCGACGTCCCGGGCTGAGGCAGGCAGGGTCGATGGCCAAGTGGCTGCCAGAATCCGAAAGAGAGATGAGGGGGGGCGGGTAGAATACTTTCGTCCCGCTCCTCCGTGTTCCGCCGGTGCGTCAGACGGTCAGCAGGCGCCGCACCGCATCGTCGTCCAGCTCGCCGACAGGGCCGCCTAACGCCATCTCGCCGCGCACCATGACCGCGATGCGGTCGGCCAGCTCGCGGGCGAATCCGTAGTACTGCTCAACCAGCACCACCGCGAAGTTCTTCTCGCGCGCCAGCAGGCGAATGACCCGGGCAATGTCTTTGATGACGCTCGGCTGGATGCCCTCGGTCGGCTCGTCGAGGATAAGCAGGCGCGGCCGCGCGGTCAGCGCCCGGGCGATCGCCAGCTGCTGCTGCTGGCCGCCTGATAGATCGCCGCCGCGCCGCTTCAGGAACTGCTTGAGGATTGGGAAGAGCGCGTAGATTTCCGCCTCCGGCACCCTGCTGCCCCGGGGTGCCGCGGCGAGCGCCGTCTCGATGTTTTCCTGCACGGTCAGGAAGGGAAAGATCTCGCGGCCCTGCGGCACATAACCGATACCGGCCCGGGCTCGATCGGCCGGCGCCATGCCGGCGATGTCCCTGCCTTCCCACATGATCCGGCCGGACTGCACGCGTTCCAGCCCGACGATCGCCCGCATCAGGCTCGACTTGCCGACACCATTGCGGCCAAGCACGCAGGTGATCCTGCCGGGATCGGCTTCCAGCGAGACGCTGCGCAGGCAGCGGGAGGCCCCGTAGGAGAGGTCGATGGTCTCAACGCGGAGCATCGTTCAACGTCCCAGATAGACTTCGATGACCCGTGGGTCGTTCTGAACATGGTCGATGCTGCCCTCCGACAGCATCGAGCCCTCACAGAGCACCGTCACCTTGCTGCCCAGCGCGCGGACGAATTCCAAGTCGTGCTCCACCACCACTACGCTGCGCGTGCCGGCGATGCGGACCAGCAGGGCGGCGGTATGTTCGGTCTCCTGGTCGGTCATGCCGGCGACCGGCTCGTCCACCAGCAGGAGCTCGGGGTCCTGCATCAGCAGCATGCCGATTTCTAGCCATTGCCGCTGGCCATGGCTCAGCACGCCGGCGCGGTCCTGCGCCCGGGCGCCGAGCCCGACCTCCTCCATCACCGCCTCGATCTTCCGCCGGGCCTCGCCGGTCAGGACCCAGCGCAGGCAGGCGAAGGGACCGCGCGGCGCCTTCAGGGCGAGCTCGAGGTTCTCGAACACGGTCAGCGCGTCGAACATCGTCGGCTTCTGGAATTTCCGGCCGATGCCGAGATTGGCGATGCTGGCCTCGTCCAGCCGGGTCAGGTCGTGCTGGTGGAAGCGGACCGTGCCTTCTGTAGGCCGGGTCTTGCCGGTGATGACGTCCATCATCGTCGTCTTGCCGGCGCCGTTCGGGCCGATGATCGCCCGCAGCTCGCCCGGCTCGACGAAGAGCGAGAGATTGTTTAGCGCCTTGAAGCCGTCGAAGGTGACCGAGACACCGTCGAGGTACAGGACCGGATCACCGCTGCCGCCACTCATGGCTTCGCCTTTGAAAACAGGCCGATCAGGCCGCGCGGAAGGAAGAGGGTGACGGCGACGAACAACCCGCCGAGGGCGAACAGCCAGAGGTCGGGCGCGACGGTCGTCAGCCAGGTCTTCAGCGCATTGACCGAGAAGGCGCCGAGCACCGCGCCGATCAGCGTGCCGCGGCCACCGACCGCGACCCAGATGACGGCCTCGATCGAGTTGCCGGGGCTGAACTCCCCGGGATTAATGATACCGACCTGCGGGACGTAGAGCGCGCCGGCGAGCCCGGCGAGCACCGCCGAGAGCACGAAGACAAAGAGCTTGTGCTGGGTCACGTCGTAGCCGAGGAAGCGCACCCGGCTTTCCGCATCGCGGATCGCCACCAGCACCCGGCCGAGCTTCGACTGGGTGATCCGGCTGCACAGGACGAAGGCCGCCACCAGCAGGGCGAGGGAGGCGTAGAACAGCGCGGCCCGGGCATTCGCCGTGTTCAGCGGCATGCCCAGCAGTTCCTTGAAATCGGTGAAGCCGTTGTTGCCGCCAAAACCCATGTCGTTGCGGAAGAAGGCGAGCATCAGCGCATAGGTCATCGCCTGGGTGATGATGGAGAGATAGACGCCGGTGATGCGACTGCGGAAGGCGAGGTAGCCGACCACCAGGGCCAGCAGCCCCGGCACCGCCATGGCCATGAAGAGCGCATATGGGAAGAAGTCGAAGCCCAGCCAGTACCAGGGCAGTTCCTTGTAGCCGAGGAAGACCATGAAGTCTGGCAGGGTCGGGTGGCCGTAAGAGCCGCGCGTGCCGATCAGCCGCATCAGGTGCATGCCGATGGCATAGCCGCCCAGCGTGAAGAAGGCGCCATGGCCGAGCGAGAGGATGCCGGCATAACCCCAGGCCAAGTCGATTGCCAAGGCCAGGATGGCATAGGTGATCCACTTGCCGGTGATGCTGATGAGGAAGTCGGAGACATGCAGCGCGCTGTCGACCGGCAGCCGATTCAGCGCCGGCAGCACCGCCAGGACGAGCACGACGCCAAGCAGTACCAGTCGCAGGGTCATGCGCCCGGCGCTGCCGGGCAGCGGGGAGGCGAGAGTGGCGCTCACGATCTGGCGGCCCTTCCTTTCAGCGCGAACAGTCCCTTGGGCCGGCGCTGGATGAACAACATGATGGCGACAAGGACGAAGACCTTGGCCAGAACTGCGCCGGCCCAAGGCTCGAGCATCTTGTTGACGACGCCGAGTGTGAGCGCGCCGACTAGCGTGCCGGCGAGCGAGCCGACGCCGCCGAAAACCACCACCATGAAGCTGTCGATGATGTAGCCGGTGCCGAGATTTGGTGAGACGTTGTCGATCTGCGACAGCGCAACGCCGGCGAGGCCGGCGAGGCCTGAACCGAACGCGAAGGTCATCGCATCCACCCGCCCGGTGCGGATGCCCATGGTGGCGGCGATGCGGCGGTTCTGCACCACTGCCCGCATCTCGAGCCCGAAGCGGGTCAGCCGGATGGCGGCGAAGACCAGGGCCAGCACAGCGAGGCCAAAGAAGATGATCCAGAGCCGGTTCTGCGTGACCGCGACGCCGCCCGGCAGTGTGAGCGTGCCCTGCATCCAGGAAGGCGAGATGACTTCACGGTTCTGCGCACCGAAAGCCAGCCGCACCGCCTGTTGCAAAATCATTCCGACACCGAAGGTCATGAGCAGTGTCTCGAGCGGCCGACCATAGAGATGGCGGATCAGCCCACGCTCCAGCAGCGCGCCGGCGGCGGCGGTCACCAGGAAGGCGGCCGGCACGGCCAGCGGCAGCGACCAAGGCGCGAGCCAGGGGATGCCGCGGCAAAGCTCCTGCACCACGAAGGTGGCATAGGCGCCGAGCATGACGAACTCGCCATGCGCCATGTTGATCACGCCCATGACGCCGAAGGTGACCGCGAGGCCGAGTGCCGCCAGCAGCAGCACCGAGCCGAGCGAGAGGCCCTGGAACAGCGTCTCCGCCATCCGGCGGATCGCCAGCTGCTTCTCGATCGAGGCGATGGAGACGTCGATGCTGTTCATCAGGTCGGGATTGGCGGCCCGTGCCTCGATCAGCAAGGCGCGGGCCTCGACCGATCCGGCGGCGCCGAGGCGCGCGATCGCGTTGCGCTTGGCTGCCTCGTCCGGCGCGACCAGCTGCGCCGCGGCAAGCGCCAGCTCGATCTTCTCGCGCACCGTGGGGATCTGCTCGCGCCCGATGGCGACCTGCAGCAGCGGTACGTCCTCGGCGCTGCGGCCGCGGAAGATGGCCTCGGCCGCGGCGCCGCGCTCGGCCGGATCGGGCGAGACGAGCTGTAACCGGCCGAGCGCGCCGCGCAGCGCCTGGCGCACGCGGTTGTTCAGCCGCACGGTCTCGGCGCCCGTGGTGTCGGCCGGGCGGCCGGTCGCCGCATCGGTGGCGCCGGCGCCATCCGGGAGCAGCAGGCGGCCATCGGCCGTCTTCTGCAGCTTGCCTTCCTGCAACGCCTTCAGGACCGGCAGCGCGCGCGGATCGCCGAGGGTGCCGAGGCGGTCGACCGATGCGGCGACGTCGCTGAAGCCGCCGGTCAGGCCGGGGAGGGACGCGGTGAAGGCATCCTGCGCGCGGGCCGGCAACGCCAGTAGCAGCAGGAGGGAAATGCGGAGAATGAAAGCGGTCATGATGCCCTTCGCAGGACGGCGGCACCGGAAGGACCCGGCGCCGCCCCATCGCGGGTTACTTCTTCGCGCGGTTTGCATTCTCGGGGATGAAGGGCGACCAGTTCTCGGCCTTCACCACGCCCGGGGTCTTCCACACCGTGTTGATCTGGCCATCGGCCTGGATCTCGCCGATCAATACCGGCTTCGACAGGTGGTGGTTCGGCAGCATCTCCTCCTCGAAGCCGCAGGGGCCATGATCTTCTGGCCGATCAACGCTGGCGTCACGGCGGCGACCGCGGTGGTCTTCGCCTTCTCGACCGCCTGCATCCACATCTTGAAGCCGGTATAGGTGGCTTCCATCGGGTCGTTGGTGACGCGCTTCGGGTTCTTGATGTAGGCCTGCCACATCGCCTTGAACTCTTCGTTCGGCTTGCCCGGCGTGGACATGAAGTAGTTCCATGCCGCCAGGTGGCCGACCAGCGGCTTGGTGTCGATGCCGGCCAGCTCTTCCTCACCGACGCTGAAGGCGACGCAGGGGATGTCCTCGGCCTTGATGCCCTGGTTCCCGAGCTCGCGGTAGAAGGGGACGTTCGCGTCGCCGTTGATGGTGGAGACGATCGCGGTCTTCTTGCCCTCGGCGGCGAAGCGCTTCACACGGGCGACGATGCCCTGCCAGTCGCTGTGGCCGAAGGGGGTGTATTCCTCCATGATGTCGGCATTGCCGATGCCCTTGGAGTTCAGGAAGCCGCGCAGGATGCGGTTCGTGGTGCGCGGATAGACGTAGTCGGTGCCCAGCAGGACGATGCGCTTGGCCTCGCCGCCATCCTTCGACATCAGGTACTCGACCGCCGGGATCGCCTGCTGGTTCGGCGCGGCGCCGGTGTAGAAGATGTTCGGGCTCTCCTCCTCGCCCTCGTACTGGACGGGATAAAAGAGCAGGCCCTTCAGCTCCTCGAAGACCGGCAGCACGGATTTGCGGGAGACCGAGGTCCAGCAGCCGAAGGTCACGTCGACCTTGTGGACCTGCAGCAGCTCGCGCGCCTTCTCGGCAAACAGCGGCCAGTTGGAGGCGGGGTCGACGACCACGGCTTCCAGCTTGCGCCCGAGGAGGCCGCCCTTGCTGTTGGCATACTCGACCATCAACAGCACGGTGTCGCGCAGCGCGGTCTCGCTGATCGCCATGGTGCCGGAGAGGGAGTGCAGGACGCCGACCTTGATCGGCGCGCCCTGGCCGAAGGCCGGCTGGATCATCGGCGCGGCGAGGCTGGCTCCGAGGCCCGCCAGCGCAGCGCGGCGCGTGAGGGTAGGGGACGTGGTGGTCATTCGACTGTCGTTCCTCATCAAGCCCTGGCCTGTTCGGCCGCAGCGGCACGCGCCTGATCCACCCCCCGGTGGGTGCGCGGGCGCCTCCCCGTTTAGCGAGAGTCGTGCCACCGCTAGCCCGGCCTGCTCGCCGCCGGGAGAAAATGAGATGCGCGAAAAATGAGCAGGAAACCGATTCGACCGCGTCGGTTTGCTGGTGGTGGGTGCAACTCCCGCGCCGGCTCAGCCTGCCGGTCGGTTCACCAGCCAGAGTCCGAGGGCAACCAGTGCTACTGCGGCCAGGAACCCGCCGCCCAGTGCTTCGTCCAGCAGCAGCACGCCCGTCAGGACGCCAAAGACCGGCGTCAGCACGCTGAAGGCGGCGAGCCGTGAGGCGGAATATCGCGACACCAGCCAGAACCAGGCCAGGTAGCTCGCACCGGCGATGGCCACGGCCTGATAGAGGAAGGCGCCGAGCACGAGCGGCGAAGGGTCGATCGCCCAGGCTTCGCCGAGCAGGGGCGAGGCGAGCAGCAGCAGCGGGGCCGAGATCACCAGTTGGTATTGCAGCACCAGGGCCGGCGGCGCCGCGCGCAGCGCGGAGGCCTTGACCAGCACCGTCGTCGCCGCCCAGAGCGCGCCGCCGACCAAGCAGAGTACGTCGCCGAGCAGCGAAGCTGGCCCGGCCGGGGCGCGCAGCTCCATCGGCAAAGGCAAGGACCAGCCCGCCGAAGGCAACGCAGAGCCCGATCGCCTTGGCCCGGGTCAGTCGGTCCCCCGGCACCAGGTAATGCGTGCCGAGCGCCACCCAGAAGGGTGCGCCATAGAGGAAGACGACGGCGCGCGCGGCGGTCGTCAGGCCGATGCCGATGTAGAGCGCGACGAACTCCAGGGCGAAGAGCAGGCCGGCAAAGATCCCCACCGCCAGGGTGCCGCCGTCCCGCCAAGCGCCGAAGCGGAGGCTTAGCGGGCGGCAGAGCAGTGGCACCAGCAGCGCCGCGAGGACGGAGCGCAACCCGGCCTGCAGGACCGGCGGGATGCCGAGGCTGGTGACCTTCACCATCACCACGTTGAGACCCCAGAGAGCCGAGAGGAGGATCATCAGGGCAATCGCGGCCGGCGGCAGGGTGCCGCTGGCGGAGGCTCGGTCGGGCGTGGACATGTGGCCAGCCTGCGGCGGGGTGGGCGCGCGGTCCAGCCCGCTTGCCGATCCGGAGATTGCCCCCTACCGTCATCGCCCGTCAGCCGGGGAGACAGGGCGATGCTGCGACGAGATGTGCTGCTGGCGGGAGCCGGCGCGGTAGCTGGGATCGGCCTTGGGCATGACGCACTGGCGCAGAAATCCGCCGACACACTGCGCATCGTCATGCGCGACGCTTTGCCGAACATCGATCCCTACTACAACAACCTTCGTACCGGTCTGGTCATGGCGCATCAGGGCTGGGACACGCTTGTCCACCGCGACCCGGACAGCTTCGAGCTGAAGCCGCTGTTGGCGACCGCCTGGCGCTTCGCCTCGCCGACGGTGCTCGAGCTCGAGATCCGCCAGGGGGTGAAGTTCCACGACGGCAGCGACCTGACCGCGGAGGACGTGGTCTATACGATCAACACCGTCTCCAACCCGGATGCGCGGGTTTCGACCCCCAGCAACTATGCCTGGATCGAGAAGGTCGAGGCCACCGGCCCCTTCGCCGTGCGCGTCACCCTGAAGCGCCCTACCCCGGCGGCGCTGGAATACCTGGCCCTGGTCACGCCGATCTATCCCAAGGCCTATCGGGAGAAGGTCGGCGCCGAGGGCTATGTCCGTGCGCCGGTCGGCGCCGGCCCCTATCGCATCACCCGCTTCGATCCGGGTGCCGCGGTGGAGTTCGAGCGGTTTGATGGCTACTGGCAGGGTAGCCCGAAGGGAAAGCCGGCGATCCGCAAGCTGTCCGTGCGCTTCGTCCCCGATGCGGCAACTGAGATGACCGAGCTGCTGAGCGGCCGCGCCGACTGGATCTGGAACCTGAACCCGGACCAGTTCGACCAGGTGAACAGGTTGCCGACGGTGCAGGCGATCCGCCAGGAATCAATGCGCATCGGCTATCTCTCGATCGACGCTGCCGGCCGCAGCGGGCCGGACAACCCGCTCACCAAGCTGAAGGTGCGCCAAGCGATCTGGCATGCGATCGACCGCAAGTCGATCGCCGACAAGCTGGTCACCGGCGGGTCCCGTGTGCCGGCGGCGCCCTGTTACTCCAGCCAGATCCGGCTGCGACGCCACCGCTGCGGTGACCTATGATTACGATCCCGCCAGGGCGAAGGCGCTGCTGGCCGAGGCCGGCCTTTCGAATGGCTTCGAGACCGAGCTGGTCAGCTACGTGCTGCCGCAATGGGGCTCGGCGGTGCAGAACTACCTCCAGGCGGTCGGCATCAAGGCGCGGCTGACCCAGATGCAGGTCTCGGCCGCCATCCAGCGCAGCTGGCAGGGGCAGAACGCCGCTTTTCCTCGGCAGCTGGGGCAGTTACTCCATTAACGACGTCTCGGCGATCATGCCGGTCTTCTTCGGCGGCGGGAACGACGACTATGTCCGCGACCCGGAGATGCAGAAGCTGATGCTGGAAGGCGGCAGCAGCACCGACCCGGAGGTGCGCAAGACAGCCTACAGCGCCGCCATCAAGCGGGCGACGGAGAACGCCTTCTGGCTGCCGCTGCACACCTACGTCACGACCTATGGCTTCTCCCGCCAGCTCAACTTTAAGCCTTTCGCGGACGAGCTGCCGCGCTTCTACCTGGCAAGCTGGAAGTAAGCGCATGGGACTGAAGGCAGCGATCGTCCCCGTCACCCCGTTCCAGCAGAATTGCTCGCTGTGGTGGGACGAGGCGACGGGCGAGGGCGTGGTGGTCGACCCCGGCGGCGACGTCGAGCAGATCCTGCACGCCATCGGCGAGCTGAAGCTCAAGGTCGGTAGCATCCTGCTGACGCATGGTCATCTCGACCATGCCGGCGGCGCCGCGGCGCTGCAGGAGGCGCTGCCGGACCGGCCGCCCATCATCGGCCCGGACGAGCGCGACCGCTTCCTGCTGGAGGGGATCGAGACACAGGGCGCGCAATACGGCTTCGCCTGCCGCAACGTGACACCCGACCGCTGGCTGACGGAAGGCGAGACGGTCTCGATCGCCGGCGAGGATTTCGCCGTGCTGCATTGCCCCGGCCATACGCCGGGTCACCTGGTCTTCGTCAACGAGGCGATGCGCATCGCCTTCGTCGGCGACGTGCTGTTCCAGGGCTCGGTCGGGCGGACCGATTTCCCCTATGGCGACCCCGAGGCGCTGATTCTGCTCGATCCACAACAAGCTGTTGCCGCTCGGCGACGACATCGCCTTCCTCTGCGGCCATGGCCCCGGCTCGAGCTTCGGCCAGGAGCGGCGGACAAATCCCTTCCTCAGGGGCGGTTGAGCCGGTCCCGCTTGCGGCGGAAGACGCTGGCGAATTCAAGCGGTCGAGCACGACGAGCGCGACGACCACGACGATCAGGGCGAGCAGGATCCACATCGGCGACCATCCCCGTGACCCGGCCTGAAAGCGCCGGGTGCCCTCGGGTTCACGGTATGCCGGCACCTTCCAGCAGGAGGCATTCGGCGCCGGCGACCGCAATCGGCGTCTGCGTGGCGCAGCGCGGCTCGGCCACCGGGCAGCGCGGGTGGAAGCGGCAGCCAGGGGGAATATTAGCAGGGTCGGGCAGCACCTCGCCGAGACCGACATCCGGCACGCCGAGCCCCGGCTCCGGCGTCAGCACGCTGGCGAGCAGCGCCTTCGTGTAGGGGTGCTTCGGGGCGCGGAACAGCGCCTCGGCCGCGTTCCGCTCGACGATGCGGCCGAGATACATGACCGCCACCTCGCTTGCCACATGCTCCACCACCGCAAGGTTATGGCTGATGAAGAGGTAGGTGAGGTTCAGCTCCCGCCGCAGCTCCGCAAGCAGGTTCAAGATCTGCGCCTGGACCGAGACGTCGAGCGCGCTGGTCGGCTCGTCGCAGATGACGATGCGTGGGCGAAGCACCAGGGCACGGGCGATGGCAACCCGCTGCCGCTGGCCGCCGGAAAGCTGCGCCGGAAAACGCTCGCCCTGCTCGGCCGAAAGGCCGACGCGGGCCAGCATCTCCGCCACCCGGTCGGAGACCTGGCGCGAGGAGATGCCACCCTGGGCCGCGAGGGGCATCGCCACGATGTCGCGGATGCGCCGGCGTGGGTTGAGCGAGGCGAAAGGATCCTGGAAGATCGGCTGGATCAGCCGCGCGCGGGCGCGGCGGTCCATGCCCGAGAGCCTCTGGCCTTCGACCAGCACCTCGCCGGCGGTGGGTGCCAGCAGGCCGAGGATGACGCGCGCCAGTGTCGACTTGCCGCAGCCGGATTCGCCGACGACGCCCAGCACGCCGCCGGTCGGCAGGCTGAAGGAGACATCGTCGACCGCGACGACCTCGCGGTCCTGGCCGAATATCCCGCCGCGGACGCGGAAGATGCGGCGCAGATTGCGGACCTCAATCGCCGGAATCATGCGGCTTGGCCCGTGGCCGTCCAGCCGGGCGGCAGGCGGCAGAGGAATTCGTGCAGGCCGCCGGCTTGCTGGCGCGGCACGGCGCCGGCGCATTCTGGCGCGGCATGAGCGCAGCGATCGCGGAAGCCGCAGCCGCCGAAGCCGGGCTGGATACGCGGCACCGTGCCGGGGATGCTGCCAAGCGGATCGCCCGGCCTGACCTTGCCCGGCACCGGCACGCAGTCAAGCAGTCCGAGCGTATAAGGGTGAGAGGGATCAGCGAAGAGCGTCGCGGTCGGCGCGCTCTCCACCACCTCGCCGGCATACATGACGCTGACCCGGTCGGCGATGCGAGCGACGATGCCGAGGTCGTGGGTGATGAGCAGGATGGCGAGGCCGAGGTCGCGCTGCAGCTCGGCCAGCAGCCGCAGGATCTGCGCCTGTACCGTCACGTCGAGCGCCGTGGTCGGCTCGTCGGCGATCAGCAACTCGGGGTCGCACATCAGCGCCGTGGCGATCATCACCCGCTGGCGTAGGCCACCCGAAAGCTGGTGCGGGAACTGGCCGAGCCGCATGCCCGGCGCGGTGATGCCGACGCGGCCGAGCAACGTCGCGGCGCGGTCCAGCGCCGCGCGCCGGCTGCCGCCGCGGTGGCGGGTGAAGACCTCGGCCATCTGCGAGCCGACCGTATAGGCCGGGTTCAGGCTGGTCATCGGCTCCTGGAAGATCATCGCCATGCGGTCGCCGCGCAGCAGCGACATCTGCCGTTCGTTCCGCGCCAGCAGGTTCTCGCCGGCGAAGGCCAGCCGATCGGCGCTGCGTCGCGCGTTGCGCGCCAGCAGGCCCATGACGGCGAGCGCCGAGACCGACTTGCCGCAGCCGCTCTCGCCGACGATGCAATGCGTCTCGCCGCGCGCCACGGTGAAGGAGGCGCCGCGGACTGCCGCGGTGTCGCCGAATTCGACCCGCAAGCCGGCGATGTCGAGCAACACCTCGCTCATCGCGTATCGCCCGCGCCCAGCAGGTCACGCAGTCCGTCGCCCAGCAGGTTGATGCCGAAGACCAACACGAAGAGCGCGACGCCGGGCACGAAGATCACCCAGGGCGAGAAGAACATGTAGTCTTTGCCCTCAGCTATCATCAGCCCCCAGGAGGGCAGGGGCGGTGGCACGCCGAGTCCGAGGAAGGACAGCGCCGCCTCCAGCAGTATGGCCAGTGCCATCTCCAGCGTTGCCACCACCGCGAGGTGGCTGGCGATGTTGGGAAGGATCTCCTTTACCAGGATCGCCGGAGTCGAGAGGCCCGAGGCCCAGGCGGCGGCGACGTAGTCGAGGTTGCGCACCTGCATGGTGGTCGAGCGCGCGACCACGGCGAACCGGTCCCAGAGCAGCAGGCCGAGCACCAGGATGACCAGCATCAGGCTCGAGCCCAGCAGCCCGACCACGGCCAGCGCCACCAGCACTACCGGGATCGCCAGCCGGCAGGTGATGGCGAACAGCACCGCATCATCCACCTTCCCGCCGAAGAAACCGCCGAGCACGCCGAGCGTGGTGCCGATGAGGCCGGAGGTGACGACCGTCAGCAGGCCTATCAGCATGGAAATGCGGGCGCCGTAGATCAGGCGGGAGAGGTAGTCGCGGCCGAGGCCGTCGGTGCCCAGCAGGTTCTCCGGCTTGAAGCCTTCCATCCAGAAGGGCACGCTCAGCCGGTTGTCGAGGTTCTGCACGAAGGGGTCGTGCGGGGTGATCCAGGGCGCCAGGATCGCCACCAGCAGCACCAATCCGACGATCAGCGCACCGAAGACAAGCCCGGTCCGGCGCATCCAGGCAAAGCGCCGTCGCTTCGGCATCACCACGGCGCCGCTCACGATGACCGAAGCCTGGGATCGAGCAGCGCGTTCAGCAGGTCGGCCGCCATGGTCAACGCGATGTAGATCAACGCCAGCACCAGCACGACCGCCTGCACCACCGGGAAGTCGTTCTTGCTGATGCTCTCCCAAGCAAGGAAGCCGACGCCATGCAGGGCGAAGACCGTCTCGATGACGATCGAGCCGCCGAGCATGAAGCCGAGCTGGACCGCGGCAATGGAGACCACCGGGATGGCCGCGTTGCGCAGCGCATGCTTGCCGAGGATGGAAAGGCGACTCAGCCCCTTGGCCCGCGCCGTGCGGATATAGTCCGACCCGAGCGCCTGGATCATGCCGCTGCGGGTCAGGCGGGTCAGTGCCGGGATGGCGGAGAAGGACAGCACGATCCCGGGCATCACGTAGTGCTCCCAGGAGCCGGTGCCGGAGATCGGCAGCCAGCCGAGTTGCAGGCCGAGGGTGATCATCAGGATCAGGCCGAGCCAGAAGCTCGGCATCGCCTGGCCGATCATGGCGACGAACTGCACCAGGCGGTCCACCCAGGTATTCTCCCGCACCGCCGCCAGCACGCCGAGCGGGATCGAGACCAGCAGCGCGATGCCCAGCCCAACCAGCCCGAGCGTCAGGGTGATCGGCATGCGCTCCATGATCAGGTCGGCGGTGCGCGCCTTGAAGAAGAAGCTCTCGCCGAAGTCACCGACTGCCGCGCGGCCGATCCAGTCGAGGAACTGCATCGCCAGCGGCTGGTCGAGCCCATAGGCGTGCCGGATGATCTCCACATCCTGCTGCGTGGCGCTGGCGCCGGCGATGGAGATGGCCAAGTCGCCCGAGACGCGGGTGAGCATGAAGCTCAGCACCATCACCGTCAGGGCGACGAGCAGCGCGACGATCAGGCGACGGAGGGCGAAGCGAAGCATGAGGGCTCAGGCTAGGGGCGATGCTGCGGCGCGGCAAGATGCCTCAATAGGCCGCGGCCCAGCCGTCCCGGCGCGGATCGCTGCCGGCCATGCGCACGCCGTTCTCCAACAGGCGGATCGCCTCGACGCTGCAAGGGCCCTCGAATGGTGGCACCACCTTCACTTGGTGCCCCATGGCTTCCAGCGTCTTCGCCGCATCGGCAAGCCCGGCTTCCAGCGTCAGGATGGCATCGCCAATATGCGGGTAGTTGGCCGGCTGACCCAGCTGGTTGCTGGTCCAGCGCGGCATCTCGAGCGCCTGCTGCGGGTCGAGCCCGTGGACCGCCATGGCGACCATGACCTGCAGGTTAACCTGCACCTGGTTGTCCGCGCCCGGGGTGCCGAAGACGCCCCAGAAGGCGCCGTCCTTGAAGACCATCGGCGCGTTCATGGTGTGCCGCACCCGCATCCCCGGCCGGAGCCGGTTCGGATGGCCCTCCTCCAGGTGCCAATAGGCCATGCGGTTGTTCAGCAGCACGCCGGTATCGCCCGCCGTCACGCCGCTGCCGAAGGCGGAGTTGATCGACTGGATGGCGGAGACCACATTGCCCGCCGCATCCACCACGCAGAAATAGGTGGTGTCGCTTTCCTTCTCTGGCCGCACCGGCAGATCGGCCGCGCGATGCGGGTCGATCAGCGCCGCCTGTTGCGCGGCGTAATCCGCCGAGAGCAGGCGCTCGAGCGGGATGTCGCGTCCGCGCGGGTCGGCGCCCCAGCGCTCGCGGTCGCAGAAGGCGCGCTTCTTCGCCTCGACCATCAGGTGGATCAGCCCGGCGCTGTCCAGGTCATGCGCCGCCAAGTCGAACCGGTCGAGGATGCGCAGCATCTGCAGGAAGGTGAAGCCGGTGGGATCGGCGGGGTCTGGCGCACCTCGAAGCCGCGGAAGGGGATGGCGATGGGTGGCTGGATCTCGGCCGTGCACGCGGCGAGGTCGGCGGCCGCGACCACCCCGCCCGCCGCGGCGATGCCGGCCAGGAGCCGGGCCGCCAGCCGGCCGCGGTAGAAGCCCTCGGCGCCCTCCGTGGCGATCTCTGCGAGCGTTTCGGCGAGTTCCGGCTGCACCACCATGGCGCCGAGTGCCGGGGCGGCGCCATCCGCCAGGAAGCGTGCCGCGCTGGGCGCGCTGGCCCGCAGCTTGGCCAGGCATTCCGAGGCGAAGTGGCTATAGGCATGGGTCGCGGCGAAGCCGTCCCGCGCCGCCTCGGTCGCCGGCGCCACCAGCCGGGCCCAGGGCAGGGTGCCATACCGCGCATGCAGCAGCGCCAGCCCGGCCAGCAGCCCGGGCGTCGAGGTGCTGCGGGGGCCGGCGACCGGGATGCCGTCGCGATAGGCCTCGGGCGTCGCCGCCACCGGCGCGGCGCCGGTAGCGTTGACGCAGAAACCCGGCGCGCCGGCCAAGTGGACGTTGAAGAATCCGTCGCCGCCGAGGCCGGACATCGCCGGCTCGACGACGCCGAGCATCAGCGACACGGCGATGGTGGCATCCACCGCCGTTCCGCCGGCCCGCAGCACGTCGAGGCCGGCCTGGGTAGCAATGGGATGGTTGGTGGCGACCGCGCCGCGGCGTCCCATGATCAACGGCCGGTGGCTGCGCAGGGCCGGATGCATGGCGGGCTCCCTCGATGAACCCCGCCATGGCAGCACGCCCGGCGCCGCGGCGGAAGCCTACTCCGCAGCCTGCCGCCCGGTATGCCGACCCTCGCGGGATTCTTCGATCATCTTCCGCGAGAAGGCCGGGATGTCGTCCGGCTTGCGGGAGGTGACGAGACCCTGGTCGGTGACGACCTCCTGGTCCACCCACTCCGCACCGGCATTGCGCAAATCGGTCTGCAAGGAGGGCCAGGAGGTCATCTTCCGACCCTCCACCCCGCCGGCATCAATCAACGTCCAGGGCCCGTGGCAGATCGCCGCGATCGGCTTCCGCTGCTCGACGAAATGCCGGATGAAGGCGATGGCCTTCGGCTGCAGCCGCAACTGGTCCGGGTTGATGACGCCGCCCGGCAGCAGCAGCGCCGCGTAGGCCGCCGGGTCGGCGTGCTCGAGAGCCTGGTCCACCGGAATCATGTCGGCCTTGTCGAAGTGGTTCCAGCCCTGCAGCGAGCCGTCCTTCGGCGAGACTACGTGCACCGTGGCGCCGGCCGCCTTGAGCGCCTTCACCGGTTCGGTGAGTTCCACCTGCTCGACGCCGTCGGTGGCCAGGACGGCAACCGCCTTGCCGCTGAGTTCTCTTGCCATGTCCGGACGCCTCAGGTCTGCATGTCGCGTTCGACCTCGCCGACCGCCTTCATGACCTCGGCGATGCTGGCGAATTCCTGCTCCTCCATGCCGTTCAGCACGTCCATGATGTCCTTCTCGGCACCGTTCTTCTTGGCCTGCTTCACCAAATCCTGCTTCTTCGCCGGGAAGTGGATGCCCTTCAGGTGGTGCGTGACATTCGCGGGCGAGTGCCCGCCGAGACCGCGAGTCATGGCTTTCTCCTCCGTGTGTGCCAGCGCGCAGAACGGCCCGGCACGACCGGGGTTGCGGCGACTTGACGCGCCCGGCTCGGGGTCGGATCGTCTGCCGTATGCGGCCTGCCGGAATGGCAGCCGTGCCGGAGGAAACGATGCGGACAGGAAGTGGCCCCTCGGCCGGGATGC
Organism: Dankookia sp. P2; assembly: GCF_050632255.1. Taxonomy (NCBI): domain Bacteria; kingdom Pseudomonadati; phylum Pseudomonadota; class Alphaproteobacteria; order Acetobacterales; family Roseomonadaceae; genus Dankookia; species Dankookia sp. P2. The sequence continues at coordinate 5,840,202 of NZ_CP192581.1, forward strand.
GCGCGCAGCGCCGTGCGTTGCTGGCGGCCGGCCTTGCCGCACCCTTCGTTGCCCGTGCCCAGGGCGCATGGCCGGACAAGCCGGTCCGGCTGCTGATCGGCTATCCCGCCGGCGGCCCGACCGATTTCGCCGCGCGCCTGCTGCAGCCGCATCTCCAGGGCTTGTGGGGCCAGCCGCTGGTGATCGAGAACCGCCCCGGCGCGAGCGGCATCATAGCCTCCGAGGCCACGGTTCGCAGCGCGCCGGACGGCTACACGATCCTGCTCGGCAACAGCCCGAACACAATGAACCCGGCGATCATGCCGCGCATGCCGTACGAGCCGTCCGAAGCTCGCCCCGGTGGTGCTGATCTACATCTCGCCCACCGTGCTCTTCGTCGGCGCCGATTCGCCCTGGCGCAGCGTGGCGGACCTGGTCGCAGCGGCGAAGGCGCAGCCGGGCCTTGCCTATGCGGTCTCCGGCAATGGTTCGCCCGGGCAATTCGCCGGCGCCTCCTTCGCCCGCGCCGCCGGGATCGAGCTCACCTCCATCGCCTATCGCGGCGCGCCGCCGGCGCTGACCGACGTGGTCGGCGGGCGGGTGCCGCTGACCTTCAGCACGCTCGCCGGCGCCATGCCGCTGCTGCGCGAGGGCAAGCTGCGGGCGCTGGCGGTCGCCGGCGACAGCCGGGTCGCGGCGCTGCCGGACCTGCCCACGTTGCGGCAACTCGGCTTCGACATTCCCGATTGCGGCGTCTGGTACGGGCTGCTGGTGCCGGCCGGGACGCCGCAGGCAGTGCAGGCAAAGATCGCCGACGATGTCATCGGCCTGCTGCGCCAGCCGGAGATCCGCGCCCGATTCGTCGAGCAGGCGGCCATCCCGGTGGGCGAGGGGCCGGCGAGATTCACCGCCCGCTACAATGCCGAGATCTCGCGCTGGGCCGGAATCGCCCGCGCCGCCGGCATCAAGGCCGAGTAGGGAGACGACCATGCGCCTGACCCGCCGTTCGCTCGGGCTGCTGCCGCTGCTGCCGGCCATGGCCCGCGCCCAGGGGACATGGCCGGACAAGCCGGTGCGGCTGATCGTCGGCTATACCGCGGGCGGGCCGACAGATTTCGTCGCCCGGCTGTTCCAGGACCCGCTGACGACGCTCTGGGGCCAGCCGGTGGTGATCGAGAACCGTCCCGGCGCCAGCGCGGTGCTGGCGACCGAGGTCGTCGCCCATAGCGCGCCGGACGGCTATACCCTGCTGCTGGCGACCAGCGTCCACAGCAGCAACCCGGCGATCTACCCGAAGCTGCCCTATGACAGCATCGCCGACTTCACCCCGATCGCGCTGCTCTACGGCTCTCCGACCGTGCTCTTCGTGCCGAAGGACTCGCCGCTGAAGGCCGCGCGGGACGTGGTGGCGCTGGCGCGGAAGGAGGGCACGCTGGCCTATGCCACCTCGGGCAACGGCTCCTCCGGCCACTTCGCCGGCGGCATGTTCGCGCGGAAGGCCAAGGTCGACCTGACCCACATCGCCTATCGCGGCGCGGCGCCGGCGCTGCAGGACCTGATCGGCGGCCGGGTGCCGATCAGCTTCGCAACCCTTTCCGGGGCGCTGACCCTGGCGCGCGCGGGGGCGATCCGCGCGATCGCGGTCTGCGCGCCGCAGCGTGGAGGCGCTGCCGGATGTGCCGACCCTAGCCGAGAGCGACCTCGACATCCCCGATACCAGCCCTTGGTTCGGCCTGGTCGGGCCGGCCGGCGTGCCGCCGGCCGTCGTGCAGCGGATCGCGACGGATGCACGCACGGTCCTGCGGCGCCCAGAGATCCGCGCCCGCATCATCGACCAGGGCGGCGTGGTGCTGGACGAGGGGCCGGCGGAGTTCGGCGCCCGCATCAGGCGGGAGATGGAGGAGAGCATCGAGGTGGCGCGCGCCATCGGGATCCGCGCCGAATGAGCGCGACGCGGCGATCCCTGCTGGCGCTGCCGGCGCTGCTGGCGGCGGGACCGGCCCGGGCGGCCTGGCCGGAGCGGCCGGTGCGGCTCTTCGTCGGCTTCCCGCCGGGCGGGCCGACCGACTTCATCGCCCGCGCCGTGGCGCCCGGGCTGCAGGCGGCCTGGGGCCAGCCGGTGGTGATCGAGAACCGCGGCGGCGCCAATGCGACTATCGCGACGGAGGCCGTGGCGCGCTCCGCCCCCGATGGCCATACGCTGCTGCTGGCGGCGAACAACCACGTCATGAACCCGCCGCTCTATGCGAAGCTGCCCTATGACCCGATCGGCGACTTCGCGCCGGTGCATGCCATCGCCGTCTCGCCGAACGTGCTCTGGTGCGGCACGCAGCAGCCCTGGCGCAGCCTGGCGGAGCTGGTCGCGGCGGCTCGGGCGAAGCCGGGCGCGCTCAGCTTCGCCACCACCGGCATCGGCGGCAACGGGCATTACGGCGGGAAGCTGCTGCAGCGTGCGCTTGGCATCCAGCTGACGCATGTGCCCTACAAGGGCACCGCGCCGGCGATGCAGGACGTGGTGGCGGGGCTGGTGCCGCTGACCGTCGGTACGCTGGTCGGCACCATCGGCGGCTTCCGCAACGGCCAGATCCGGCCGTTGGCAGTGCTCTCGCCGCAGCGGGCGCCGGAGCTGCCGGATGTGCCGACGCTGGCCGAGCTCGGCCATCCGCTGGTCGATACAGGCGTCTGGTACGGGCTGCTGGCGCCGGCCGGGACGCCGGCGCCGCTGGTCCGCCGCATGGCGGACGACATGGCGGCGCTGCTGCGGACGCGGGAGGTGCAGGACCGCCTCGCCAGCCAGGCCTCCGTCGTGCTGGCCCTCGGGCCGGAGGAATCCGCCAGCCGCATCCGGGCCGACCTTGGCGCCTGGGCGGAGGTCGCCCGCGAGGCGGGCATGAAGGCCGAATAGGGAAAATCACCGATGCGCATGCAGGCCGCGATCATGTTCGAGCAGGGGAAGCCGCGCCCCTATGCCACCTCCAACGCCCTGGTGATCGAGGATGTCGAGCTGGAAGGCCCCGGCCCCGGCGAGGTGCTGATCGAGGTCGCCGCGGCCGGGCTCTGCCATTCCGACCTTTCCGCCATCGAGGGCATCCGGCCGCGGCCGCTGCCTGTGGTGATCGGGCATGAGGGCGCCGGGATCGTCCGCGAATGCGGCGAGGGCGTCACCGACCTGAAGCCGGGCGACCATGTGGTGACGGTCTTCGTCGCCTCCTGCGGGGTCTGCCGCAACTGCGTGCGCGGCCGGTCGAACATCTGCAATGCCGGCAACGCGGCACGCGCCGCGGGGACGCTGCTGTCCGGCGCCAAGCGGATTAAGCGGCTGAACGGGGAGGCGATCAACCACGGGAGCGGCCTGTCGCTCTTCGCGCAATATGCCGTGGTGGGGCGGCGTTCCGCGGTGAAGATCGACTCCTCGGTACCGCTGGAGGATGCGGCGATCTTTGGCTGTGCGGTGATGACCGGCGCCGGGGCGGTGCTGAATACCGCGAAGATGCAGGCCGGCGACACCATCGCGGTGGTGGGCCTCGGCGGCGTAGGGATGAACGCGCTGTTCGCCGCCATCGCGGGCGGTGCCGAGCGGATCATCGCCATCGACACCAGCGCAGAGAAGCTCGGCCTGGCTCGGCAATGGGGGGCGACGGACACCTTCCTGGCCACCGACAAGGATTGCGTCGAGCAGGTCAAGGCGGCGACTGATGGCGGCGTCGACACGGTGATCGAGACGGCAGGCAATATCCGCGCGATGGAACTCGCCTATGCCATCACCGCGCGCGGCGGCAGCGTGGTCAGCGCCGGGCTGCCGGCGCAGGGGGCGAATTTCTCCTATATGCATTCCGGGCTCGTCTCGGACGAGAAGAGCATCCTCGGCAGCTATATGGGCTCCTGCATCGCCGAGCGCGACATCCCGCGCTTCCTCGGACTCTACAAGCGCGGCAAGCTACCGGTGGGGTCGCTGAAGAGCGGCTTCCTGCCGCTGTCCGAGATCAATGCCGGCTTCGACCGGCTGTCGGATGGTAGCGTGCTGCGGCAGGTGTTGCGGCCGAACATGTAAGGCAATCCGGTGCCCCGCCCGATCGTGATGGGGGAGGGGTGACGCAGCCGTCCGGCCGGATCGGTTATCCGACTGGTCGTGCTGCGAGGGGAGGCTGCGATGCGGGCCATGCGGCTGCACCGCCCTGGCCGGTTGGTGGCGGAGGCGGTGCCCGATCCCGTGCCGGGGCCCGGCCAGGTGCTGTTGCGGGTCGCCGCCTGCGCGGTCTGCCGGACCGACCTGCATGTGGTGGATGGCGAAGCTTCCCGCACCGAAGCCCTGCGTGATCCCGGGCCACGAGATCGTCGGGCGCGTGGTGGCGACGGGGCCGGGCGTGGAGCGTTTCGCAATCGGCGACCGGGTCGGTGTCCCCTGGCTGGGTTCCACCTGCGGGACCTGCCGGTTCTGCCGCTCGGGGCGGGAGAATCTCTGCGCCGCGGCGCGCTTCACCGGCTACCAGATCGATGGCGGCTATGCGGAGTATGCGGTCGCGGATGCGCGGTTCTGCCTGCGCGTCCCGGCCTCCTATGCCGATGCCGAGGCGGCGCCGCTGCTCTGCGCCGGGTTGATCGGCCACCGGGCGCTGCGCATGGCGGGCGACCCGCGGCGGCTCGGCCTCTACGGCTTCGGGGCGGCTGCGCATATCGTGGCGCAGGTGGCGCGGCACGAGGGGCGGGAGGTCTATGCCTTCACCCGCGACGGCGACCAGGTGGCGCAGGATTTCGCGCGCGGGCTGGGCGCCGTCTGGGCCGGTGGATCCGAGGAAGCGCCGCCGGAGCCGCTGGATGCGGCGATCCTCTTCGCGCCCGTCGGGGCGCTGGTGCCGGCAGCGCTGCGGGCGGTGGATCGCGGCGGCACGGTGGTCTGCGCCGGCATCCACATGAGCGATATCCCGAGCTTCCCCTATTCTATCCTGTGGGAAGAGCGGAGCATCCGCTCGGTGGCCAACCTCACGCGCGCCGATGGGGAGGCCTTCATCGCGCTGGCGCCCAAGGTGCCCGTGCGCACCGAAGTCGAGCTCCTGCCGCTATCCTCTGCCGCTCTGGCGCTTGACCGCCTGCGCGCCGGGAAGGTGACGGGCGCCCTAGTCCTGGCGCCCTGACTCACAAGAATGGAAGGGGTGCGGGAAGAAACCTCCCCCCGCCCTTGCTGCCGTCAGGCCACCCGGATGTTGCTGAACTGCCAGGGGTCGCTCGCGTCGATATCTTCCGGGAACAGCGCAGCTCGGTCCTGCAGCGGCGTCCAGTCGGAATAGACGCCGACGAGTTCGCCAAGATAAGGCGCGCAGATCTCGAGGATGCGGGCGTGGTCCAGCTCGTCGGACTCGACCAGGCCCTGGCGCGGGTTCTCCATCGCCCAGATCACCCCGGCCAGCACCGCCACCGTCACCTGCAGCGAGGTGGCGTTGTTGTGCCGCACCAGGCCGCGCGCCTGCTCGATCGTCAGGCGCGAGCCGTACCAATACGCGCCCTTCTTGTGGCCCATCAGCAGCACGCCGAGCTCGTCCATGCCGCGGATGATCTCGTCCGTCATCAGCCGCTTCTCCGGCTGCATCTGCCAATTCTTGCCGGCCAGCTCGTGCACCGACAGTACCGCGTCGTCGCAGGGGTGGTAGGCGTAGTGCGAGGTTGGCCGGTAGGCGACGCTGCCATCGGCATTGCGCACCGTGTAGTAGTCGGCGATCGAGATGCTCTCGTTGTGGGTGATCAGGAAGCCGTGGAAGGGACCTTCCAGCGGCGTCCAGGTGCGGACACGGGTCGAGGCGCCCGGCCGCAGCAGGTAGATGGCCGCGTCGCAGCCGCTCTCGTGTCGGCGGCCGTCAGCCGGCAGCGCCTTCTCATGCGTGCCCCAGCCGAGCTCGGCCGGCTGGCAGCCCTCGCCGACGAAGCCGTCCACCGACCAGGTATTGACGAACTCGCCGGGGCGCTTCGGCCGGTCGGCCACCTGGGTGTCGCGCTCGGCGATGTGGATCACCTTGATGCCGAGGCCCTGCGCGATCCGCGCCCAGGCGGCGCGGTCGCGGGCTGGCGGCAGGCTCTCCACCGGTGCGCCGGTGTCGCGCGCGATGTCGAGCAGCGCCTGCTTGACAAAATGGCTGACCAGGCCGGGATTGGCGCCATGCGCGGTGACCGAGGTCGGGCCGCCGCGCAAGGACTCGCGCAGCGCCAGCGCGCTCTCGCGCATCGCATAGTTCGACCGCTCGGAGGGCGACAGCGACGGGTCGGTATAGCCGCCCAGCCAGGGCTCCACGACGGTGTCGAGGTAGAGCACGTCGAGCTCCCGGCACAGCTGCATCAGCGCGACCGAGGAGACGTCGACCGAGAGGTTCAGCAGGAAATCGCCCTTCCGCAGCAGCGGAGTCAGTAGGTCGCGGTAGTTCTCCCGCGTCGCCGCTTCGACCACGAATTTCACGCCGTATTCAGCCGCGACCTCATGGCCGCGCTCCTCGGCGGTCACGATCGTGATCCGGTCCTTCGGCAGGTCGATATGGCGCAGGATCAGGGGCAACACGCCCTGGCCGATGCTGCCGAAGCCAAGCATCACCAGACGGCCGGAGAAGGAAGCGTGGATCACGGTAAGGGTACTCCTGGGCACGCGGTCGGGCGGCCCCGCCGCCATAGGCCAGCGGGGCCGCCCCAGTAAAAAGGCAATCCGATGTCAGGCCGCGAGCGCGGCCTCGCCCGTCGCGTCGAGCATCGGGCGGTCGCGGACCTCGACCAGGCGGGCCCGGTCGAAGCCGTTGAAGGCGGTGCGCAGGCAGGCGCCATAGGCGCCGAGCTGGCCGATCTCGATCCAGTCGCCCTCCTGCACATCCGCCGGCAGCCAGAAGGGCCCGGCCATGCGGTCGGCGCTGTCGCAGGTCGGGCCGTACAGAGCGAAGCCCTGCAATGCCTGGCTTGCGACCCCTTCCGGCCGGATCAGCCGGCAGGGGAAGACGAAGCCCGGCGCGCCGGCATCCGACAGCGCGCCATAGACGCCATCGTTCACATACAGCTCATGGCCGCGGCGCTGCTGCACCTGCACCACCACGCTGCCGCCGCTGGCCACCAGCGCCCGGCCCGGCTCCGCCCAGAGCACCGCGCCCGGCAGGTCCAGCGCCTCGAAGGCGGCCTCGATCTCGGCGAAGAAGGCGCCGAGCGGAGGCGGCGTGACGTCCGGATAGGCGACGGGAAAGCCGCCGCCGACATCCACCACCTCGAGCGGCACGCCCGCGGCGCGGGCCACCTGGCCGACGAGTTCCATGGCGCGGCGCCAGGCCAGCGGGTCCAGGCACTGGGACCCCACATGGAAATGCAGGCCGAGCCGCGCCGCATGCGGCCGCGCCGCGCGCAGCAGGGCGACGGCATCGGCCGCCTCGGCGCCGAACTTGCCGGACAGGTCGTAGCGAGCGACGCCCTTGGGCAAGGCAAGCCGGACGAAGAGTCCGAGGCCCTGCGCCGCGTCGCCGCCGGTCTCGGCCAGGATCTTGGCGAAGCTCCTCCGCCGTGTCGAGGACGAAGTCCCGCACGCCCTGGCACTGCCAAGCCTCGCGGATCGCGCCGCGGGCTTTCACCGGGTGCATGAAGTGGATGCCGGCCGCCGGGAAAATGCTGCGGACCAGCGCCACCTCGGCGGCCGAGGCGCAGTCGAAATGGCGCACGCCGCCGTCCCAGACCGCACGCAGCACGGCAGGTTCCGGGTTGCACTTCACCGCATAGAGTGTCTCGCCCGGGAAGCCCTGGACGAAGGCGGCCGCGGCCGCGGCGATGGCGGCGGGGCGCAGGCAGTGCATCGGCTCCTCCGGCCGCGCGACGGCGACCAGGGCATCCACGGTCGGCAGGGCGTTGGCGGCATCGAGGTCGCGGCGCAGCGGGGCGACGGCAGCGCGGGCGCGGATCAGGTCCATCGGTCGGGTCCTCACGGCATCACGCCACGCACGGGGCGCGGCGGATCGGCATGGCATGGATGGGGGCCGGGCTGGGCCCGGCCGGCCTTCAGACGATGCGGTGCGGACTGGGCAGCGCCGCGGAGCGTTCGAGCGACATAGACAATCCCTTGCGACCCCAGCTCCCGAAGGCGCCGGCATGGACGAAAAGGACGCGTCCCGTCGTTGCTGTGCCCCGGGTCACTGGACCGGCTTGGGGCTCGCGGCACGTGCGATGGCGTCAGCGCCACCCCTCACGGGCAGCGCGGCCGGAGAAATAGTGCCTCCCGGCCGGGATTGCCATGTTTTTTGTGGGGGCTCGGCGGAGCCACGGGCATGACCGCCGGAGCCGGTGGCGGATTGCCGGAAACTTGCCGGCGGGGCGCCGTCAGGACCTGGCCAGCAGGGCCAGGTATTCCCAGGCCATGGTGGCGCCGGCCAGCGCGGTGATCTCGGCATGGTCATGCGCCGGGAGACCTCGACCAGATCCATCCCGCGCCATTCGAGGCCGCCGAGGCGCCGCAGCAGCGCTTGCGCCTGCCAACTGGCAAGGCCGCCGACCTCCGGCGTGCCGGTGCCCGGCGCGAAGGCGGGGTCCAGCGCATCGATGTCGAAGGAGAGGTAGCAGGGGGCCGCGCCGAGCACGCCGCGCACCCGGTCGGCCAGCGCCGCCGGGGTGGTCTCGTGCGCCTCCTGCGCCGTCACCACCGTGACGCCCTGCGCGAGGGTCCAGTCCCAGGTCTCCCGGTCTACCGGGGAGCGGATGCCGATCTGGATCATCCGCTTCGGGTCGACGATCCCCTCCCGGATGGCGTGGAAGAAGACCGAGCCATGCGCCAGACTTTGGCCGAGATTCGTCTCCCAGGTGTCGACATGCGCATCCATGTGCAGCAGGCCGACCGGCCCGCCGAGCCGCCGGGCGAGGGCGCGCAGCAGCGGCAGGGTCACCAGGTGCTCGCCGCCGAAGGTCACCAGATGGGCGCAGGCGGCGGCTTGCCGCTCGATCAGCGCCAGGCTGGCCGGGATGTCGCCGAGCGCGATGGCGAAGTCGCCGAGATCGGCGATGTCGAGGCTGCGCGGGTCGGTCCAGTGCTGCGGGTGGACGCCGTCCACCAGCATGCGGCTGGCCCGGCGGATCGCCGCCGGGCCGTCGCGCGTGCCGGCGCGGTTGGTGGTGCCGATATCGAGCGGCACGCCGGCGATGCAGACGCCGGCCCCCGGATCCTGCCGCGTGATGCCGAGAAAGCCCGGCGGGGTGGCGAAGGTCGGGGTGCCGGCCATGCGGATGCGCCGCCTACTTGACGGCGGAGAAGGCGGTCGGCTGCAGGAACATGTTCTCGACCCGCTCGAGGATCGGACCGTCGGCCTCGGACGCCGTGCGGGCGGCCACCCAGTCCGGGTCCACGGCGAAGCGGTTCCACTTGTCCTCGCGCTCCGCCAGGCTTTCCCATTCCACGAGGTAGTAGAGCGCGTGGTTGGAGGGGCCGACCAGCGTGGTCCAGAAGCCGGCCTGGCGGATGCCGTACTTGTCCCAGAGCTTCAGCGTGACCGTGTTGAAGCGGTTCAGCAGGGCCGGCAGGCGGTTCGGCAGGCAGTGATAGATGCGAAGCTCGTGGATCATGGCGGGTTCCTCCCTTGTGGGTGGGGGATGCTAGCCCGCGATCGGGGGCGGCTGGAAGCCGGGGCCCGGCCGGTGCAGGATGGCGCGAAAGGGGAGACGCGCATGTCGATCGCCACCGCCGTCGAGGCCGGCACCGACCTCGTCGAGTACTATTACGCCGCAGGCTGGACCGATGGCCTGCCGGTGGTGCCGCCGACCCCGGCGAAGGTGGCGGATTTCGTCGCTGGGCTGGGCGGCGAGCCGGACCTCGTGGAATGCAAGGTCGCGCCGCGCTGGGGCCTGCTGACGCGTGAGGTGCTGGCGATCAATGCCGTCATGGCCGGCTGCCTGCCGGCCCATGCGCCGGTGCTGCGGGCGGCGATGCTGGCGCTCTGCGACCCCGCCTTCAACCTGAACGGCGTGCAGGCGACGACGCACATGGCCGCGCCCCTGGTCATCGTGAACGGGCCGGCGGCGCGCGCGGCCGGCATGAATGGCGGCGCTAATGCCTTCGGCCCGGGCAACCGCGCGAATGCGACGATCGGCCGCGCCATCCGGCTGATGATGCTGAATGTCGGCGGGGCGCATCCGCCCGACCTCGACAAGTGCACGCTCGGCAACCCGGCCAAGTACAGCTATGCCATCTGCGAGAACGAGGCGGAGAGCCCCTTCGCGCCCTACCACGTCGAGCACGGCTGGAGGCCTGGCGACAGCACGGTCTTCGCCATGGCCGCTGAGGCGCCGCACAGCGTCACCGACCACCAGTGCAACGACCCCGAGGGCATCCTCGACACCATCTGCTCGGCAATGAGCACCATCGCCTCCAACAACGCGGTGCTGTCCGGGCATTGCGCGGTGGCGCTGGGGCTCGAGCATGCGCGGGACATCGCCCGGCACGGCTGGACCCGGCACGACATCCGCCATTACCTCTGGATGCACAGCGGCAATACCTTCCGGCTGATCAGCCGGGACCACCGCTACGGCCGCGTCTACAACCGCAACCTGCCGAAATGGTACAAGCGGGACCCGGACAGCCGCATTCCCGTCGTGCCAAGCCCGGACAACATCCACCTCTTTGTCGTCGGCGGGCATGCCGGGCGGTTCTCCGCCTTCATCCCGGGCTGGGGCACATGAACACGCCGGTGGTGAAGCCGGTTGGCGAAGCGGCGGCACCGGACGGGCCGGATTGCGCCGGCGGCGTCTGTGCGATCTGAAGGGAGGGGAGTCATGCTTACGACACTCGATGCCGATAGCCGCTTCGTCTTCGACCCGCGCGGCAGGGTCGACAGCGCCGAGACTCCCATCGCGCCACGTCCAGCGGCGTTGGGCGGGCTGCGGCTCGGCATTCTCGACAACAGCAAGTGGAACGCCAACAAGCTGCTGCGCGGGGCGCAGGCGGCGCTGGAGGGCTCGCTGCGCTTCGCCGCCGTCACCTATGCCGTGAAGCACAGCTTCTCGAAGGACGCGGACCCAGCCTTGATCGCAAAGCTGGCCGCCGAGTGCGACATCGTGCTGACGGCGATCGGCGATTGCGGGTCCTGCTGTTCCTGCTGCGTGCGGGACAGCATCGCGCTGGAACGGCTGGGCGTGCCTGCGGCCTGCATCATCACCACCAGAATTCGTCGAGGAGACCAGGCTGACCCGGGCGGCGCTCGGCATGCCGGGGCTGCGCCCGGTGGTGATCGACCACCCCGTCAGCTCCATCACGGCCGAGGAAGTCGCCGCGCGCGTGGCGCAGATCGCGTTGCAGGCGCAGGCGGTGTGGCTGGGGCACTGACCACCCGGTGAGCTACGAATTCTGGAAGCTGATCCACCTGTCGGGCATGGTGCTGCTGGTCGGCAATGTCACCGTCACCTCGATTTGGAAGCTCTATGCCGACCGCACGCGCGATGCGCGCATCATCGGCTTCGCCCAGCGATTGGTGACCGTCACCGACTGGTTCTTCACCTTCTGGGGCATCGTGCTGCTGGTGGTGGGGGCTTCGCCGCGGCCTGGATGGCGGGCATGGACCCGCTGCGCGACGACTGGCTGGTCTGGTCGGAAGTGCAGTTCGTCATTGCTGGAATGATCTGGCTGTTCCTGCTGGTGCCGATCCAGATCCGCCAGGCGCGCATGGCGCGCGACTTCGCCGCGGATGGGGAGATTCCGGACTTCTATTTCGCGCTCGGGCGCCGCTGGATCGTCTGGGGGCTGGTCGCCACCGTCCCGCTGGTCGGCGCAATGTGGAGCATGGTAGCCAAGTCCTGAACCACGGGAGGAACAAGACAATGCTGCTGTATGACTCGATCGGGCCCAATCCACGCGTCGTCCGCATGTTCATGGCGGAGCGCGGGATCGAGCTGCCGAAGACCACCATCGACCTGCGCGGCGGCGAGAACCGCCAGCCGGCCTATCTGGCGAAGAACCCGGCCGGCCAGATGCCCTGCCTCGAGCTCGACGACGGCTCCGTCCTCGGCGAGATCACCGCCATCTGCGAATACCTCGACGAGATCACGCCCGGCGAAAGCCTGATCGGCGCGACGCCGCAGCAGCGGGCCGAGACGCGGATGTGGACGCGGCGGATCGACCTCAACATCATCGAGCCGATGACCAACGGCTTCCGCTTCAGCCAGGGCCTCAAGCTCTTTCAGAACCGCATCCGCTGCATCCCGCAGGCGGCCGATGACCTGAAGCTGACGGCGCAGGAGAAGCTGACCTGGCTGGATGGGCTGATCCAGGGGCGTGAATTCGTCTGCGGCGACCGCCTGACGCTCGCCGACATCATGCTGTTCTGCTTCCTCGATTTCGGCGCGCAGGTCGGCCAGCCGGTGAAGCCGGAGCTGACCACGGTGACCGGGCTGATGGAGCGGATGAAGGCGAGGCCCTCGGCCGCGGCCTGATCCGCCTGGCGCCTTCGACGAGGGCTCGCGCCGTACGAGCCAGCCCTGTGGTCGCGCGCCGCTCACGACGCCTGGGCGGGGCCGCCCAGGCATCGCTTGCCCTGCAGCGGTTGGCGTTCAGGCGTGACGGCCGCACCGTTGTGGCCCGTTGTTGTCAGAGCAGGGCCCCGCGTCCGGACCTTCGCGTCCTCCCGCGATCGGCTCTAGGCAATCCGCCGGCGCCGCCGATGCGTCGGCGGATCGGCCGGAAAGGTGATGCCGCTTGCATCGACGCCGAGATGCACCATCAGCCGTGCCAGCTTGATGCCGCAGCGATAGCCCTCCAGCACTGGCACGTCCCAGCCCAGCGCCGCCAGTCGCGCCTGCAGCGGTCCCTGTAGCCAGAAGGCGCCGCTGCAGCCGAGCAGCAGCACCTCCGCGCCATCCTCCTCCAGCGCCGCGGCCGCGGCCTGCACCGCTGCCTCCAGCATGCCGCTGGCCTCGCCGCGGGCGAAGCCCTCCGCCTCGCCGCGCAGGGTCGGCCGGCCGCGATGCGCCGGCGCGGCAGCGGGTAGTCGATGTTGCGGATCGAGGCGAGGCCATGCGTCATCCGGTAGCGCACTACGAGTTCCGCCATATGGGCGTTGTGCGCCTCGGAGATGTCGATGATCGAGAAGCGGTTGCCGAGCGTCATCGCCAAGTGCATCTGCGCATGCGCATTGGCGGTCACCGGGATGCGGTGGCGCCGGCCGATCTCCCGCGCCTCCATGAAGCCGGGATCGCCGCCGCCGAGCAGCACGATGGCGTCGTAGCGGCCGCTCTCGCAGGCCTCCCGCACGATCGGCAGCCGGGCGACGCCGGCGATGGCGAATTCCTCCCGCGTCTCCACCGGCCAGTCTCCATGCGGCGCGATCGGGCCGGGGTGCAGGTCCCAGTCGAGGTCGGCCAGCAGCGGGGCGACCTCCGCGTGGTTCATCAGGTCTCGTCTCCTTGGTCCCGCCGTCGTCCCGGTAGCGATTGGCCGAGCCGGGCGGCAGGCTGAAGGCCTGCACCAGCAGGAAGCGCAGCCGCTGCCCCGGGTCGCGCATGCTCAAACCGCCTTGCTGGCGCGCAGCGCGGCGATTTCGGCCGCGGAATAGCCGAGCTCGCCCAGCACCGCGTCGGTGTGCTGGCCGACCGTCGGCGGCGGGCTGTCGACGCGCGGCCCGCCATGCGCAAGCGTGAAGGCGGCGACCGGCACGCCGAAGGGCTGCGGCACGCCGGGCGCGCCGCCCTCGAAGCGGTGGACCACGCCGCGCGAAGCGAGATGCGGGTCGGCCAGCGCCTCCTCCATCCGCCGCACCCGCGCCGCCGGCACGTGCTTCGACTGCAGATAGGCCTCCCACTCGTCGGCGGTGCGGGTCAGCATGATCTCGTTGAGCACAGCTTCCTCGGCGTCGCGGGCGGCCAGGCGCTGCTCATTGGTCGACTTCGCCATCTCCGGCCGGCCGAGCGCGGCCCAGAGCCGCCTCTGCTGCCGCAGGTTGCTCGCCCCCAGCATCACCATGCCATCCTTGGTCGGATAGGCGCTGTTGGTGGCCTGCGGGTGCTTGTTGCCGCTCGGCTTCGCTGCCTTGCCGGAGGCGAGGTAGGCCGTCACGTGGCTGGCCTGCATCATCAGCGCGACGTCGAGCATGGCGAGGTCGATCCGCTGGCCTCGGCCGGTCCGCTCCCGTTGGAAGAGTGCCGCCGAGAGCGCAAAGGCGCCCATGGTGCCGGTGGCGTAATCGATCGCCGGCGCCCCGAACTTGATCGGGTTGACCTCCGGCGTGCCGGTCGCGCGCCATGATGCCGGAGGTCGCCTGGATCACGTGGTCATAGGCGGTCTGCACGCCGCGTGGCCCGGTCTGGCCGAAGGCGGACATGGAACAATAGATCAGTCTCGGGTTGATGGCGCTCAGTGCCTCCCAGCCCAGGCCCAGCGCCTCGAAGGCACCGGGGCGGAAATTCTCGACCAGCACGTCGGCGCCGGCGACCAGCTTCTTCAGGACGTCCCTGGCCCGCCTTCTGCTTCAGGTCGAGCGTGATCGCGCGCTTGTTGGAGCCCTGGGTCAGGAAGTAGCTGCCCATGTTGGCTCGGTTCAGCGCCAGGTCGGGGCCGCTGTCGCGACTCTGGTCGGGATCGTCCGGCGGCTCCACCTTGATGACTGTCGGCGCCGAGCAGCGCCAGCTGGTAGGCCGCGAAGGGGCCCGCCAGCACATGCGTGATGTCGATGATCCGGATGCCTTCGAAAGGACGCATGGCGGGTATTCCCTGGACGTTCTTGCCGGGAGTATGCCCACCCTGGCGGCGCACGCCAATCGGCTGCACCATACCCGCCATGGAGGGAACGACCAGCCCTGACCGCGCCGGCGGAAGCGCCGCCGCGTCCATTCGCCTTTCCTGATTTCCGCCGGCTCTGGGGCATTGGGCTGGTGGTCTTCATGGTCCGCTGGCTCGAGATGCTTGCGGTCTCGATCTTCGTCTGGCAGGCCACCGGCTCCGCCTTCCTGGTCGCTATGATGGGCATGCTGCGCATCCTGCCGATGGGCCTGTTCGGCGCGCCGATCGGCGTTTTGGCAGAACGCGTGCAGCCGCGCAGGTGCGCTCACCGCCATCGTGCTGGTCAGCCTGCTGACCTCGGCCAGCCTTGCGGCGCTGGCCATGACGGGCATGCTCGCGGTCTGGCACCTGGCACTCGCCAGCTTCGTCAACGGCATCGCCTGGGCGGCGGACAACCCGGTGCGGCGGATGCTGATCGGCCAGGTGGTCGGGCCCGCCGCCATGGGACAGGCGATGTCCTTCGATGTCGGCAGCAACAATGCGAGCCGCATGCTGGGCCCGACCGTCTCCGGCCTGCTGTTCGCGGCCGTGGGCATCGAGGGCAGCTTCTTCGTCTCCGTTGCGCTCTATCTCCTCGCGCTGATCGCCGCGGTGACGCTGCGCTACCGCAGCGCGGCAGTGGCCCGCAGGTGGGGAGGGGTGCTGGCGCGGATGGGGGAGGGGCTGCAGGCGGTGCGGCGGTCCCCTCGGCTGCGCGGCACGCTGGTGGTGACGATCCTGTTCAACATCTTCGGCTGGCCCTTCACGAGCCTGGTGCCGGTGGTGGCGCAGCACCGCTATGGCCTCGGGCCGGAGGCAACCGGCATCCTGGCCAGCATGGACGGCGTCGGCGCCTTCGCCGGCGCGCTGCTGATGGCCGCACTTGCCAGGCCGGCCTGGTATGCCCGGCTCTATGTCGGGGGACTGAGCCTCTACCTCCTCATGGTCACCGGCTTTGCCCGTGGCGCCGAACGCGACGGTCGCCGGGGCCGCGCTGCTGCTGGTCGGCTTCGGCCAGTCGGGCTTCAGCATCATGCAGGCGACCCTCGTTTACCTGCTGTCCCCGCCTGAGGTGCGGATGCGGGTGCTCGGCCTGCTCTCGGTCTGCATCGGGCTCGGGCCGATCGGCTTCCTGGCGCTCGGCCTCGCGGCCGATGCGCTGGAGTGCGACCATCGCCTTGTGCGCTGACCGGCGGCCTCGGGCTGCTGGCGCTGGGACTGTGCTGGCCGCTCTGGCGTGCCATCCTGGTGAAGGGAGAGGGAGCCACGACATGACCGACCTGACGATCCGCGAGATCCGCACCACCCTGCTGCAGGCTGCCTGGGCGGACGATCCCTGGCTGTTCGGCCGTGCGCTCGGGGCACAGCGCGACCTCGTGGTGGTGGAGGTCGTCACCGCCTCCGGCCTCACCGGCATGGGCTACCTGCATCTGCTGAACCTGCCGTTGCAGCGCACGATCGGCGCCTGCATCGCCGAGGCCCTGGCGCCGCGCGTCGTCGGCCGCAGCGCGACCGAGGTGGAGGGGATCTGGCAGGACCTCTGGCGCGCGACCCTGACCGGCGGCCGCGGCGGGGTGACGATGATGGCGCAGTCGGCGATCGACATCGCGCTGTGGGACGTGGTGGGCAAGGCGGCCGGCCTGCCGCTGCACCGGCTCTGGGGCCATGTCCGCAGCCGCATCCGGCCTATGGCAGCGGCTGCTTCCGCGGCGCACTGGGGGAAGGCATGGCGGCCAAGGCGAAGCATTTCGCCGGCCAGGGCTACACCGCCATAAAGATGCAGGCGGCTCATATCGGCGATTGGCGGCAGGACGTGCGCAACCTGCGCATGGTACGCGACGCGGTCGGACCGGATGTCGAGATCATGATCGACATCAACATGGGCTGGACCGCCGAGCCAGGCGATCATCGCCGGCCGCGCCTTTCAGGACTACGACCCCTACTGGATCGAGGAGCCGGTGCTGCCGGACGACTTCTGCTCGGCTACCTCCGCTGCGCCGAGGCGCTGACCACGCGCGTGGTCGGCGGCGAGAGCGCATTTCGGCCGGGCCGACCTGAAGCCGGTTCTCGAGAACCCGCGCCTGCCCATCCTGCAGCCCGACCCGATGCGCGGCGGGCTGACCGAGCTGCGCAAGATCGCCACGGTCGCCGACACCTGGGGCATGACCATGGCGCCGCACCTCTTCCCCGGAGCTGAACGTGCATCTGCTGGCCAGCATCCCGAACGCAATCTGGGCCGAGAACATGGGCCTGCTCGACGATGTCTGGATCGACCCGCCGGCCTACGAGGCCGGGCACATCGTCGCGCCGGAACGGCCCGGCCATGGCCTGGCCTTCAAGCCGGAGGTGCTGCGCGATTTCGTGCTGAAAGGCTAGGCCCGCGCGCGGCGGGAGCGATCACGCCCCCGCCGCCTTGCGTCAGGGGGCGGCCTTCACGGCCGACCGCTCGATCGTCTTGCCGGTCCGCGAGATGTCCTCGCCGAGGCCCGCGGTGGTATGGCAGGCCCCGAGCAAGGCGAGCAGGGCGAAGG
This sequence comes from Dankookia sp. P2, assembly GCF_050632255.1. Classification (NCBI taxonomy): domain Bacteria; kingdom Pseudomonadati; phylum Pseudomonadota; class Alphaproteobacteria; order Acetobacterales; family Roseomonadaceae; genus Dankookia; species Dankookia sp. P2. The sequence goes on from NZ_CP192581.1 coordinate 5,857,446, forward strand.
CGAGCAGGGTGCGGTTGCGCATCGGGATGCTGTCTCCGGTCGGTTCATGGACCTTGGCGGCAGCATCCCGCGAGGGCGGAAAGCGCCTCCGAAGTTGCAACGCCGCCGCAGCCCGAGCGTGGCCGCCGGCGGCGCGCACATTCTTGCGCTTGCGTTCCTTGCCTCAGGCCAGCGCGGCGATCGCCGCGTCCACCCCGCCCGGGGTGTGCGGCACGCCGGCGACCTTCATCGCCAATTCCACCGTCGCCAGCGTGCCCAGGATCATCGGCTCGTTCAGGTCGCCGAGATGGCCGATGCGGAAGACCTTGCCGGCCAAGGGCCCGAGTCCGCCGCCGAGCGAGAGGTTGAAGCGTTGCATCGCCACCCGGCGGAAGACGTCGCCATCCACGCCGTCCGGCATCAGCACCGCGGTCACGCTGTCGGAGTAGCGCGACGGCGTGGTACAGAAGAGCTGCGGCCCGTCGTTTCCCGACCAGTGCTGCACCGCCGCGCGAACTGCCTGCGCTAGCCGCGTGTGCCGGGCGAAGACGTTCTCCAGGCCTTCCTCCTGCTCCATCAGCCGCAGCGATTCCTGCAAGCCGAAGAAGAAGCTGGTGGGCACCGTGCCGAGAAAGCTCTTCAGCGGGCGCTTCATCATGGCGCTCCAGTTGAAGTAGTGCTTCGGCAGCGTCGAGGCCTCATGCGCCTTGAGCGCCTTCTGCGAGACGCCGGTGAAGCTTAGCCCGGTCGGCAGCATCAGCCCTTTCTGGCTGCCGCCGACCGCGGCATCGACGCCCCATTCGTCCATCCGGAAGTCGAGGCTGCCGAGCGAGGAGATGGTGTCGGCCAGCAACAGCGCCGGATGGCCGGTGGCGTCGAGCGCCGCGCGCACCTCGGGGATCGGGATCATCATGCCCGTGGAGGTCTCGTTGTGCACCACACCGACGGCCTTGATGACATGGCCGGTATCGGCCGCCAGCGCCGCCTTCACCGCGGCCATGTCTGACGCCGCGGCGCCAGTCGGCTGCGACGGTCTGCACCTCGATCCCGAGATCCGTCGCCATCCGGCCCCAGGATTGCGAGAAATGCCCGCTCTCCAACACGAGAATCGTGTCGCCAGGCGAGAGCAGGTTGGCCAGGCAGGCCTCCCAGGCCGCATGGCCGGAGCCGGTATAGAGGAAGATCTCCTGCTTCGTCTTGAGGACGCGCTTCAGCCCCTCCATGCAGGCCCAGTAGATCTCGCCGAAGGCGGGATCGGCGAAGTCCACCGTGTGGTGGGCGGTCGCCAGCAGCACGCTGTCCGGGATATTGGTCGGGCCGGGATTGGCGAAGAAGCAGGCGGCCGCGGGGCTTCCGCGGGGTCTCGCTGGCGCTCATCAAAATGTCCTTTGTCGGTCAGACCGGGAAGGGTGCTTGCGCAGATAGGGCATGTAGCTGTCCTCGACATCCACCTCGAGCGAGGCCAGCACGCGGACCACGGCGCAGTAGAAGCTGGCGGTGACGGTGAGGTCGACGATCGCCTCGTTGTCGAGCGCGGCGCGCAAAGCGGCGAAGGTCTCGTAGCCAATCCCGGGCCCGGCATAGACTTCCCGCGCCGCGCGCAGCACCAGCCGCGCCAGCGGGTCGAGTGCGGTGGTCTCGCCGCGCGTCTCGGTCTTGATCGCCTCGATATCCTCGTCGGTGACGCCGAAATCGTAGCCGATCTTGACATGGTGCGACCATTCGTAAGGCGAGCGCGCCAGCCAGCCGACCTGCAGGATTGCCAGCTTCGCGCAAGCGCGGATCGAGCTTGGCGCCGTAGCGGATATACTGGCCGAGCGTGCTGAAGGCGCGCGCCGCGCCGGGGCTGTTCACCAGCGCCTTGTGCAGGGTGATCTCGCGCTTCAGCAGGTCCTGGTCTTCCGGCTTGAGGTCGGATTTCTCCAGGTAGGGGAGGCGGGCCATGGGCGTTTCCTCTAGAGGAATTTGTAGTCGAAGCCGGCCGCGCCACCGGTGATGCGGCCGGCCGTTCGGCCGGGGAAGTGGATCGGCAGCATCACCGCCGGGGTGTCCGGCAACCTCGTCGAAGAATGTGCGCCGTGCGGCCGCGGCCATCTTCGGGTCCCAATCGAAGATGGTCGACCAATCCGGCTCCCGCACCTGCAGCGCATGGTGCATCAGGTCGCCGGTGACCACCGCGCGCTGGCCGCCCGAGCGGATGTTGATGCAGCAATGGCAGGGCGCATGGCCCGGGGTCGGCTGCAGGGTGATGGTGTCGTCGAGCGCAAAGTCGTCGTCGACCAGCAGCGCCTGGCCGGCCGCGACCACGGGTTCGCAATTGTAGCGCCAGACATTGCCGGGCGGGTTGCTGCCGCGCGCCGTCGCTTCCTCCCAGGCCGCGTACTCGCGCTTGTGGAAGATGTACTTGGCCTTCGGGAAGGTCGGTACCCAGCGTCCGTTCACCAGCCGGGTGTTCCAGCCGCAATGGTCGATATGCAGGTGGGTGCAGAAGACATGCGTGATGTCCTCGAAGCGCAGCCCCTCGGCGGCGAAGCCGTCCAGCCAGGGTTGCTTCGGGAAGTCCATCGGTGCCGGATAGCCCTTGTCCTCGCCGGTGCAGGTATCGACCAGGATGGTGTGCTTCGGGGTGCGTACCACGAAGGTCTGGTAGGTGATGACCATGCGACCGGTGGCAGGGTCGAAGACCACGGGGTCCAGTGTCGCCAAGTGCTTCGCCCCGACCGCCGCGTCGTATGCGGGAACATCTCGGCCGGGCGGCGCCAGGGGCCGTCGCGCTCGACGATGCTGGTGATCGTGACGTCGCCGATCCGCAAGGGCTGCATGGTGTGGTTTCCCCCGTTTGGCCGAAGCCCTAGCCCTGACGCGGGCGACAGGCCAGCGCGCCGGGCCGGGGAGAGGCCCAAGCCTCGCGGCTCAGGCGTCGATATGCTCGGTCGCTCGGACCGAGGGCCGAGCGGCGAAGCCGGCATGCCAGGCGGCCAGCGCCGGATGGGCCGTCCGCCAGCCGGACCCGGGCCAGCGGAAATCGAGGTAGGAGAGCGCGCAGCCGATCGCCACCCGGCCGATATCGAGGGGGCCGGCCGACAGCGCCGCCGCCTCGGCCTCAAGCGTCGCCAGCACCGCCGCCAGCTTGACCTCAAAGCCGGCGATGATGCGCTCGTCGGGCGCCGCCCGGCCGATCTCGCCGCGCCAGAGCAGCAGGAAATCCAACGCGCCATTGCCGAGCGCCTGACGCCGGAGCGACTCGATCCGCGCCGGCCCGGCGGAGGGGAAGAGCCGCGGGGAGCCGCCCAGCCCGTCCAGGTACTCGCAGATCACCACCGAGTCATAGAGCGCGCGGCCGTTCTCGAGGATCAGGGTGGGGATCTTGCCCAGCGGGTTCTGCCGCAGCACGGCCGGGTCCTGCCTGGTCAGCGCGACCACGGTGGGAATGCGCTCGATGCGGTCGGCCACCCCCGCCTCATGCGCCACCACCATCACCTTGCGGACGAAGGGAGAGCGAGAGGACCAGTGCAGCCGCATCATGGCGCGCCGCACCCGCCGGCGTTTCGAATCGACCCCATGCGCTGCTTTCCCCCGTCCGAGGCGGGGAGACTGCGCCGGGCCGAAGCGATGATGAACCCCCAAAAGCGAAGCCGCGGTCCACGGGTCATCCCGTGCCGCGGCTGCTTCGGTCAGGTCTCGCCCGCCGGAAGGGCGGGCGAATCGAGCTTAGAAGCCCTCACGCTCCAGGCGCTTGCGCTCGACCTTGCGGGCGCGGCGGACGGCCTCAGCGGCTTCGCGGGCGCGGCGCTCGGACGGCTTCTCGTAATGGCGACGAAGCTTCATCTCGCGGAACACACCTTCGCGCTGCAGCTTCTTCTTGAGCGCCTTCAGCGCCTGGTCGATGTTGTTGTCACGGACGACGACTTGCACGCGGCCCAGCCTCCTATCGCTGTTGGGACAAAAGCAAACGGCCGCAAGCGGCAGACGGTTCCGGCTGGCCCCGATCACCCGGGACCCCGCGCGGCTACCCCCTACCGTATTGCGGAGACGGGGCGTCTAGCATGGTTATGACCTTGACTGGAAGCCCTCGCCGCCGCGGCTGGGCGATCCTATTTGCATCCCCGGCAGCAGACATCCCCGGAGGCCCCATGCCCATCCTGAAGATCGCCCGCATGGGCCACCCGGTCTTGCTGCGGGAGGCCGAGCCGGTCGACGACCCCACACATCCGGAGATCCGCCGGCTAATCGCCGACATGGCCGAAACGATGCAGGATGCGTCCGGCATCGGCCTAGCCGCGCCGCAGGTCCATGTCCCTCTGCGGCTTTTCGTCTGGCGCGGCACCCCAGGGGTCTCCGCCCTGATCAATCCGGAGCTGGAGCCGGTGGGGGAGGAAGTCGAGAGCGCCTGGGAGGGTTGCCTGTCCATCCCCGGCCTGCGCGGCTGCGTCAGCCGGCCAAAGCGGATCCGCTTCCGCGGCCTGGACGCCGGGGGCAACCCGGTGGAGGGCGAGGCCGAGGGCATGACCGCCCGGGTCATGCAGCATGAGACCGACCACCTGGATGGGGTGATGTACCCGATGCGCATGCGGGACCTCGCGCTGTTCGGCTTCACCGAGGAGCTGGCCCGCGCCGCCGGCAGCGCCGGCCGATGACCGAGCGCAGCGAGGCCCGCGACCGGGCGATCCGCGCGATCCTGCCGGTCGCCGCCCGGGATGGCTGGAACTGGGGCTCGATCCGCGCCGGGCTGCGGGCGGCGGGGGAGGACCCGGCCCTGGCCGAGAGTCATTTCCCGACCGGCCCGGTCGGCGCCGTGCTGGCCTGGATCGACCTGCTCAACCGGGAGATGGAGGCCTCCGCCGCGGCGGAGGCGGTCACCGCCCTCCGCGTTCCCCAGCGCATCCGCAGGGTGGTCGAGCTGCGGCTGATCGCCATGGCACCGCACAAGGCGGCGCTGCGCCGGGCGCTCGCCCTGCTGGCGTTGCCCTGGAACGCGCCGCAGGGGCTGCGGGCAACGGCCGGGGCGGTGGATGCCATGTGGCACGCCGCCGGCGACAGCTCGGCGGATTTCTCCTGGTACACCCGCCGGGCGACGCTGGCCGGCATCTACACCTCCACCGTCGCCTGGTGGCTGCGGGACTCCGATCCCTCGATCTACAGCGCCATGCAGTTCCTCGACCGCCGGCTGGCCGAGTTGTCCCGGCTGCAGAGGCTCCGCCGCAAGCGGCCCGCCGTCGCCGCCTGACCCCCGTCGCTGAACCCTGCCGGTCCTGGGGCGCTTGGGCCGGGACAGGGCAGGGCGGGAGAGCATGGCGAATCGGCGGGCATGGGCTTGGGGCCTGGGAGTGGGGCTGCCTTTGGCGGGGCTGGCGCTGTTCCTCGTGCTGTTCCGCTGGGACTGGCTGATCCCCATCGTCGAGGCCCAGGCCTCCGCCCGGCTCGGCCGGCCAGTCACGCTACAGCACCTGCATGTGAAGCTCGGCCGCACCATCACCGTTACTGCCGAGGAGCTGCGGGTCGGCAACCCCGCGGGGTTCCAGGATGACCCGCCGCTGGCCCGGCTGCCGCGGGCCGAGGTCGATGTCGCGCTGGCCCCGCTGCTGCGCGGCGCGGTGGTGATCCCCGCCGTGACCTTGGACCAGCCGCAGGTCGAGCTGGTCGGCCGCCCGGACGGCAGCACCAACTATGCCTTCGACGCCGCCGGCCCGCCGGGGAGGGCGCCGAGGGCGGTGGTCCGCAGCTTGGCGCCCTGCGCATCCGCGACGGCAAGGTCCACGCCGCCATCGCCGGGCTGAAGGCCGACTTCAGCGTCGACCTGAAGACCGAGGAGCCGCCCGGGGAGGAGCCTGCCCTGCTGGCCGATGCCGAAGGCCGCTACGCCGCCCAGCCGATCGCCGCCAAGTTCCGTGGCGGCGCGGTGCTGAACCTGCGCGATGCCGAGCGGCCCTGGCCGGTCGACCTGCAGCTGTCCAACGGCCCGACCCGGGTCAGCCTGAAGGGCACCGTGCGGGATCCGGTGAAGCTGGCCGGCGCCGACCTGCGGCTGGAGGTGCAGACGCCCGACATGGCACGGCTGACCCCACTGACCGGAGTGCCGATTCCGGCGACCCCGCCCTTCCGTGCCTCCGGTCGGCTCGACTACGCTGCAGGCCGTTTCCGCTTCACCGATGTCGAGGGCCAGGTCGGCAACAGCGACATCGCCGGTGCCTATACCGTCTCGACCGGCGCCCGCACCGACTTCACAGCCGACCTACATTCGAAGCGGGTGGACCTCGCCGATCTCGGCGGGGTGATCGGCGGCACCCCCGGACGCGCCGGCACGCCCGGCCAGACTGCCGAGCAGCGTCGCGAGATCGCCCGCGCCGCGGCCAGCCCGCGGCTGATCCCGACCGCGCCGATCAGCATCCCGCGGCTGCGGGCGGCCGACATCCATGTCCGCTACCGGGCCGACAGCATCCGCGGCCGGGGCATCCCCTTCGACGGGCTGGAGATGGTGCTCGACATCGTCGATGGTGTGATCCGGCTGCACCCCGGCGCCTTCAAGGTCGGCCGCGGCGAGATCAGCGCCGATGCCACCCTGAAACCGCAGGAGAACGGCATGCTGCGCGCCAAGGCGGAGATCGAGCTGCGCCGGGTCGACATCGCCCGTCTTATGCAGGCGGCAGGCGCCGGCGGCGCGGGCAGCGTCGGCGGGGTCGGGCAGATCGACACCACCGGCCGGTCGCTGTCGGAGATGCTGGGCAACGGCAACGGGTCGCTGACCGTGGTCTCGGTCGGCGGCAACATCAGTTCACTGCTGGCCGATCTCTCCGGCCTCGAATTCGGCAAGGCGCTGCTCTCGGCGCTAGGCATCCCCGAACGCACGCAGATCGAGTGCCTGATCGGCGATTTCGGCCTGCGCCAGGGCGCGCTCTCGGTTCGCACCTTGCTGCTCGATACCGAAAGCCATGTGGTCACGGGCAGCGGTGTGGCGGGCCTCGGCAAGGAGGTGCTGGACCTGCGGCTGCGCACAGACAGCAAACGCTTCAGCATCGGCTCGCTGCCCACCAGCATCGGCATCACCGGCAGCTTCAAGTCGCCCGACATCGCACCCGACATGGGGGAGCTTGGCGCGCGGGCCGGTGCGGCAGTGGGCTTGGGCGTGCTGTTCGCCCCGCTGGCCTGCTGCTGCCAACGATCCAGCTCGGCGTCGGGGAGAACAGCCAGTGCGAGCGGCTGACCCGCGCGGGTCGCGAAGTCGCAGGGAGGCGGCCCGGCCCCGGCACGACGCTGAGCCTGGCTTCGCGTCGCGGCATCGTGCGTGCCACGCAGGGCAACCCTCAGGGGATGGTGCGCCTAATACCGTTCCGTAGTCATCAGCATATCGCCCCTGGGGTCCATCGGCCCCTCGGCGCATCCTCGACGAGATCCAATGAACCGCACCCCCGCCGAGAAGCCGGCCGCCGGCCCCGGCCGACGCTGGATGCCGGCCCGCCCTTCGACCCGAAGAACCGGCAGAGCGAGGTGTTCTTCGCCGCGGTCCAGACGACCCGAATGCCGATGATCGTCACCGACCCGCACCAGCCGGACAACCCGATCATCTTCGCCAACCAGGCCTTCCTGGCAATGACCGGCTATGGCTGGGACGAGATCGTCGGCCACATCATGCCGCTTCCTGCAGGGGCAGCAGACCGATCCCGACACCGTGGCGGCCATCCGCGACGCGATCCGCGACCGCACCGAGCTGGCGACCGAAGTCCTGAACTACCGCAAGGACGGCTCCTCCTTCTGGAATGCGCTGTTCATCTCCCCAGTACTCGATAAGCAGGGAGGCCTGCTGTACTTCTTCGGCTCGCAGCTCGACGTCTCCCGCCGCCGGGATGCCGAGGACGCGCTGCGCCAGGCGCAGAAGATGGAGGCGCTCGGCCAGCTGACCGGCGGCATCGCACACGACTTCAACAACCTGCTGCAGGTTGTGCTCGGCTACCAGGAGCTGCTCCTGCAGGGGCTCGACCGCGACCCGATCGACGTCGCCCGGCAGAAGCGCGGCCTTGGCAACGCGCAGGCGGCGGCAGAACGCGCCGTTACCCTGACCCAGCAGCTGCTCGCCTTTGCCCGCAAGCAGCGGCTGCACGGCCGGGTGCTGAGCCTGAACCAGGCGGTGCGCGGCATGCACGACATGGCCCGCCGCACGCTGGGCGACGAGATCGAGATTGCGCCTGGACCTGGCGAAGGACCTCTGGAACTGCCGCGTCGATCCCAGCCAGTGCGAGGTCGCGCTGCTGAACGTGCTGATCAACGCGCGCGACGCCATGGCCGGTCGCGAGCAGCGGCAGGTGACGGTAAGAACCGCCAACATTCTCGTCGGACCCGAGGATGTGGCGGCGTTCGCCGGCCTGCCGTCCGGGCGCTACGCCACGATCGCGGTGGCCGATACCGGCACCGGCATGTCGGCCGAGGTCAGGGCCCGGGTGCTGGAGCCCTTCTTCACCACCAAGGAGGAAGGCAAGGGCACCGGGCTCGGTCTGTCCATGGTCTATGGCTTCACCCGGCAATCCGGCGGCGCGGTCCGCATCGAGTCCGAGGAAGGCGTCGGCACCACCGTGCAGATGTACTTCCCGGCGGATGACGGCGAGAGCCGCGCACCGGCGGTGGCACCGTCCCGCGCCAAGGAGCGCGAAGGCAGCGAATGCGTGCTGGTGGTAGAAGACCGGCCCGATGTCGGCGACGTCACTCAGGCCTTCCTCGAGGATTTCGGCTATCGCGTGCTGCGCGCCGGGAACGCGCGGCAGGCGCTGGCGGTGTTGGACGGCGGCGGGCTGGTGCACCTGCTGCTGTCCGACCTGATCATGCCGGGCGGCATGAACGGCGTGATGCTGGCGCGGGAGGCACGTCGCCGCCGGCCGCGGCTGAAGGTCCTGCTCATGACAGGCTATGCCGAGGCCTCGATCGAGCGGGCCGATATCGGCGGTTCGGGATTCGAGGTGATCAACAAGCCTTATCGGCGTCTGGAGCTCGGCCGGAAGGTGCGGCAGGTGCTGGACGGGCCCACCGGCATCGGTTGAGGGGGCGGCGGACCCCCCGTCCGGCGCCTCGGTGGCGCCTGCGCCGCCCCCGTCCAATCCGCGTCAGGCGGTGCGCCGAACCTGCGCTGCGGCACGCCGTCTCGGCTTGTTTTATGCAGAACGGTTCACGCCTCTGGGCGCTTCTGCCCCTCTGCCATCCGCTCTACCCCGCGGCGTGCTTCGACAGACAATCCTTCATGAAGGCCTTCCGCGGGTCGGCGTGCAGGCCCTTCTCCTTCGCGGTGGCACTGCACTGGCGCATCCTTTCGTGCTGCGCCTCCTGTGCGGGGCTCGGTTCCCGCTTCGGCTTGGATTCGGCGGCGAGGCTGGGCGAGGTCGCCGCAATCAGCAGCAGGGGGACGAGAAGGCGCCGCATCGTTGGCTCTCCCTAGGCGATGTAGACAGAATAGTTTGCGGCACCGATTCGGTTCAACCCTGACGTTCGGGACTGTTGCCGGGCATGCGCCTTGCTAACCTTTTGGCCGGAGCGCGCCGCCCGGTGGCGCCGGTGAAGGGGATAGCCATGCCGACTGAACCCGACCTCGTATTGCCGACGATGGAGGCGATCCGCCGCTGGAGCGGCGTGTCGCTGCCCAATGAAGCAGCCCGGCTGGGCTTGGCCGATTACGCCGCCCTGCTTGCCGATCTTGAGGCGCTGCGCGGCACCATGGTCTTCGAGGACGAGCCGAGCAGCTTCGAGGCGGCGCTGCGCGACTGCATGGAGCCGGCATCGAAGGGGTGGGCCAGTGAGCGACCTCACCACGCTGTCGATGACCGAAGCCGCCGATGCCTTCACCAAGGGCGAGGTGTCCGCGGAAGCCCTGGTGCGCGCCAGCCTCGACCGGATCGCGGCGCAGGATGGCAAGGTGAATGCGGTGATCCGGCTGGACCGCGAGGCGGCGCTGGAAGCCGCCGCGGCGCAGGACAAGGCGCGCGCCGCCGGCGCGACCCTCGGCCCGCTCGCCGGCGCGCCGATGATGCACAAGGACATGTACTATCGGGCCGGGAAGGTGAGCACCTGCGGCTCCGCCATCCGCCGCAACTTCGTCCCCAAGGTGACTGCGACGGTGCTGGAGCGGCTCGACGCCGCCGGCGCGATCGACATGGGCACGCTTAACATGGCGGAGTTCGCGCAGAATCCGACCGGCCACAACGTGCATCACGGCGATTGCCACAATCCCTGGAACCTCGACTACTGCACGGGCGGCTCTTCCTCCGGGTCCGGTGCCGGCGTGGCGGCGCGTTTCTTCACCGCGGCGCTCGGCAGCGACACCGGCGGGTCCATCCGGCTGCCGGCGACGCTATGCGGCGTCACCGGGCTGAAGGCGACGCAGACGCGCGTCTCGCGTGCCGGGGTCATGCCGCTGAGCTTCTCGGCCGACAATGTCGGGCCGCTGGTGCGGACCGCGCGCGACGCGGCGCGCTTCCTCGGCGTCATCGCGGGCAGGGATCCCAGGGACCCGACCAGCGCGCCGGAGCCGGTGCCGGATTACGAGGCGGCGCTGACCGGCAGCGCGCGCGGCATGCGGATCGCGGTCTGCGAGACCTATTTCCTCGACGGCGCCGATGCGCCGGTGATCGCCGCCTTCGAGGCGGCGCTGGCGACGCTGAAAACCACCGGCGCCGAGGTCACGCGCGTCAAGGCACCGAGCCTGCGGGCGATCGCCGCATATACCGCGCTGGTCAGCCGGGCCGAGGGCGCGGCGATCCACGCCGACTGGATGCGCGAGCAGCCGGGCGACTATTCGATCCACCTCTCGGCGCGCCTGTTCGGCGGCTATGCGATCCCGGCGCATCTCTATATCGAGGGCTTGGCGCGGCGCGGCCCCTGCTGCGGCAATTCGTGGCGGAGACCCTGACCGGCTTCGACTTGGTGGCGACGCCGACGCTGCGGACCCGGGTGCCGACCCTGGCGGAGACCGACATCGACGCCGACCCGGCGAACTGGTCGCGCTTCATGGCGGTCTCGGCCAATACGCGGCCGTTCAACTATCTCGGCCTGCCGACGATCAGCATCCCCTGCGGCTTCGACGATCGCGGCCTGCCGGTGGGACTGCAGCTGGCCGGGCGGCCCTTCGCCGAGGCGACGGTGCTGCGGGCGGCGGATGCCTATCAGCAGGTGACGGATTGGCATCGAAAGGCACCGACGCTCTGAGGCAAGGTCGAGGAGGGAAAAGCATTCCCTCCCCGAACCCCACCCCGTCCTTCTTGTGGGTTGGCGCTCGCCGCGCAGAGGGTGCCGACCCCGAGAGATAAATGAGGGGTGCGGGGAGAATACCTTCTCCCCGACCTTTCTGCTCAGTAGAGCTGGGCCTTGATCCGCGCCTGGTACTCCGCTTCGTATTGCGCCGGATCGATCCCGCCGCTGGCGGTATGCGCCGCGATCATCGCGCCGTTGGTCGGCACGCCGGGCGGCCTTTCCCGCCCGGTCCAGAGCCCCGACCGCATCAGCGCCTTGGCGCAATGCGCATAGACCTCCCGCACCGTCACCAGCAGCACCGTGGCGGGCAACTGCCCGGCCACCGCGAAGCGCGCCCGCAGCGCCGGATCGGTGGTGATCCGCGCCATGCCGTGCACCCGCAGCGTCTCCCCGACGCCGGGGATCAGGAACAGCAGCGCGACCTGCGGATCGTCCAGGATGTCGCGCAGCCCATCCAGCCGGTTGTTGCCGCGCCGGTCGGGCAGGGCGAGCGTCCGGTCGTCCAGCGGCACCACGAAGCCCGGCGCATCGCCGCGCGGTGTCGCATGCGGGCCATGCGGCCCCGCCGTCGCCAGGATGCAGAAGGGCGAGGCGGCAATGAAGGCGCGCGACGTCGCCTCCAGCCGGTCCGTCACCTTGGCCAGGAAGCGCGGATGCGGCGCCTCGTAGGCGGCGGCGAGTTGCTCTGCCGTGGTGATGGCGAAGCCGTCGCTCATCCGCGCAACGCCTTGATCTGCGCCGGGTAGCTGCCGGGATCGACCCGCGCGTCCACCAGCGCCGGGCCGGGCGTGGCCAGCGCCTCGGCCAGGGCGGCGCGATAGCCGGCTTCGTCCGCCGCGCGCAGCCCGATGCCGCCGAGCGAGCGCATCACCCCGGCGAAATCCGCCATCGGCCAGCCGAGCGCGCCGCCCGGCAGGTCGCGCCCGCCCTTCTTGATGTCGATCAGCGAGAGCGTCGCGTCATTGAAGACGATGATGGTCAGCTTGACGCCGAGCGCGGTCGCCGTCGCCAGTTCGCCGAGCGCCATCAGCAGCCCGCCATCGCCGGTGAAGGCCAGCGCGCCGCGATCCGGGTCGTGCAGCGCGGCGGCGATGCCGGCGGGCAGGGCGAAGCCCATTGTGGCCAGCCCGTTCGAGATCAGCAGGTCGCCCGGGCGTTCCGCCTGCCAGAAGCTGGTGCAGGGGAACATATGCGCGCCGGCATCGACCGAGATGCGCGGGTCGCGCCCGGCGGCGCGGCACGCCGCCTGGGCCATCTCCACCACCGCCTGTGGCGAGAGCCCCTGGTTGCCGCCCGGTGCATTGGCCAGGCAGGTCAGCCAGGCGGTGCGGTGCGCGGCGATCGCCCGGGCGTCCCAGGCGCCAGGGGCGGCCGCTTCGATCAGCGCCGCGAGCGCCGGGGCCAGCGGCCCGTAGAGCGCCGCCGCCGGCGCCCGATAATGCAGCGGCCGCGGCGCGGTGCCGATATCGATAATGGGCACGGTGAAGCGCCAGGGCTGCGGGATGAACTCCACCGGGTCGGCGCCGGCGAGGATGATCAGGTCGGCCTCGCGCAGCACCGGCGCCTCGGCCTCGCCGCCGGTGAAGACGCCGGCAAAGAGCGGGTCGGCATCCGGCAGCACGCCCTTGGCCTTGTAGGTGACCAGCACCGGGCAGCCGAGCCGCGCCGCCAGCGCGCGGAAGGCGTCGCAGGCGTCGGGCCGGTTCGCCTCCAGCCCGGCGACCAGCACCGGACGGCGGGCGCGGCGCAGCAATGTGCGGGTGGCCTCGAGCGCCGGGCTATCCGACACCCGGTCCGGCGCGGCGAGGGCGGCGGCGGGAAGGTGGGCGGCCGGTCCGCGGGCGACGCCGGCCGACAATTCCAGCAGCACCGGGCCACGCGGCGCGGTGAGCGCCGTCTCCAGCAGGGTTGCCGCCACGGCGCCCGGCGCGCCGCCCGGCTCCGCCGCCCGGGCCGCCGCCTTGGTCACCGGCGCCAGCATGCCGGCATGGTCGAAGAACTGGTGGTTGGCGAAGGCGCGCTCGGCACCCGTGAAGCCATCCGCCAGCAGCAGCAGCGGGGCGCGGTCCAGAGAGGCCTGGGCCATGCCGTTGGCCGCATTGCCGACGCCGGGGCCGCGAGTGACCACCACCGCGCCGGGGCGGTGGGACAGTTCGGCCTCGGTCGCTGCCATGATGACCGCGGCGCTCTCCTGCCGGGCCAGGACGAAGGGGATGCCGCGCGCCGCCGCGGCCTCGATCAGGTCGAGGCTGGAGCCGCCTCCGGGCACGCCGTAGAGCCGCGGCACGCCGGCCGCCTGCAGCGCCTCGGCCACCGCCCCGGCGCCCGTTGTGATCGTATCATCCTGTTGCGGCATGCTCACACCGTCTCCTCCCGCGCTTGCGCGGGCTGCAGCATAGGGCGCCCGTCATGGCTGCCCAGCCCAGCGCCCCGCTTCGATCTGCCGCATCACTGGGCGCGCATGGTCAGGTAATGAGCAGGGGATTGGCCTCCGCCCGAATTCATTGCTCATGCCTTCTTGCGGGCAGGGTATGCTCCGTGCTGGTTTCTGCGCAGACGGACCAAGCAAGAGGGGACCGCAGCCGAGTGTCGCCAGCCAAGACCGCCGCATTCGATGAAATGCGCGCCGAGGACGAGGTCCGCGCCGCCTATGCCGAGATCGAGCGCTGGCTGCGCGCGACGCCGCGCGAGCAGCTCGACCGCAAGCGCCACGAGGCGGAGCTGCTGTTCCGCCGCATCGGCATCACCTTCGCCGTCTACGGGGAGGGTGGCGACCCGGAGCGGCTGATCCCCTTCGACATCATCCCGCGCATCATCGCCCGCAGCGAATGGGACCGGCTCTCGGTCGGGCTGCGCCAGCGGGTGCGGGCGCTGAACGCCTTCCTGACCGATGTCTATGGGCGACAGGAAATCCTGAAGGCCGGCAAGATCCCGAGCGCCCTGGTGCTGGAGAACGAGGGCTACCGGCAGGAGATGGTCGGCATCGTGCCGCCCGGCGGCGTCTACACGCACATCTCGGGCATCGACATGGTGCGCACCGGGCCTGACCAATTCTACGTGCTGGAGGACAATTGCCGCACGCCGTCCGGCGTCTCCTACATGCTGGAGAACCGGGAGGCGATGCTGCGCCTCTTCCCGAAGCTCTGCGCCCGGCACAAGATCGCGCCCGTCGGCCGGTATCCGGAGGAATTGCTGGAGACGCTGAAGGCGGTCGCCCCGCCCCGTGCCGGCGCGCACCCGACAGTCGCGATCCTCACCCCCGGCCCCTACAACAGCGCCTATTACGAGCACTGCTTCCTGGCCGACGAGATGGGCGTCGAGGTGGTGGAGGGCGCCGACCTCTGCGTGACCGACAAGGTGGTCTACATGCGGACCACCGCCGGGCCGAAGCGGGTGGACGTGATCTATCGCCGGATTGACGACGAATTCCTCGACCCCGAGGCCTTTCGCCCGGACAGCTTGGTCGGCGTTCCCGGGCTGATGGAGGCCTATCGGGCCGGCAATGTCGCCCTGGCCAATGCGCCGGGCGGCGGCATCGCCGACGACAAGGCGATCTACCCCTATGTGCCGGAGATGGTGCGCTTCTACCTGGGCGAGGAGCCGCTGCTGGCCAATGTCCCAACCTTCCTCTGCGAGCGGGAGGAGGACCGCAAGTACGTCCTGTCGAACATCGACAAGCTGGTGGTGAAGCTGGCCAAGGGCTCGGGCGGCTACGGCATGCTGATCGGCCCGCACGCGACCAAGGCGGAGTGCGAGGATCCACGCCCGCATCCTGGCCCGGCCGGGCGACTACATCGCCCAGCCGACGCTGGCGCTGTCCACCTGCCCGACCGTGGTCGAGCAGGGCATCGCGCCGCGGCATGTCGATCTCAGACCCTTCGTGCTCTCCGGCAAGGAAATCCGCATCGTTCCAGGCGGGCTGACGCGCGTGGCGCTGAAGGACGGCTCGCTGGTGGTGAACTCCTCCCAGGGCGGCGGGACCAAGGATACCTGGATCCTCGAGGATGAGGGGCCGGACAGCGAGCCGAGCCAGTCGCAGTCCCAGTCGCAGACGGCCGGCGCCTGATGCTCAGCCGAACTGCCGACAACCTCTTCTGGCTCGCCCGCTACACCGAGCGCGCCGGAAACGTGGCGCGTGGCCTCGGCGTCGCCTCCCGCATGGCGGCGATCTCCGCTCGCCTCGGCAACGAGGTGGCGGAGTGGCGGTCGCTCCTGACCGCCTCCGGCGGCGATACCGGCTTCTATCGGAAATACGAGACTCCGAACGCCGAATCCGTCATCCACTGGCTGGTCTTCGATCCCGACAACTCCTCCGGCATCCTCTCCTGCTTCGAGGCGGCGCGGCGCAATGCGCGGGCGGTGCGCACCGCCCTGACCGTCGACATGTGGGAAGCGCTGAACGACAGCTGGAACCACCTGCGCAACCTGTCGCCGGATGCGACCGAGGGCGAGCAGCTGCCGAACTTCCTCGGCTGGGTGCAGGAACGCGTCACGCTGTTCAATGGCGCAGCGCATGACACCATGCTGCGCAACGAACCCTGGCGCTTCGTGCATCTCGGCACGATGCTGGAACGCGCCGACAACACCGCCCGCCTGCTGGACGTGAAGCACGAGCTCTTCACCCTGGGCGAGGAGGGGGCGGTGGACTACGTCCAGTGGCAGGCCGTGCTGCGCTCGGTCTCAGCGCTGCGGTCCTACCAATGGGTCTACCGCGAGCGGCTGAGCGCCCGCCGCATCGCCGAGCTGCTGATCCTGCGGCCGGAGCTGCCGCGGGTCCTCGCGGCCTGCCATGCCGAGGTGGCGGATACGCTGGAGGCGATCGGGATCGGCCAGGGCGGCCGGATGGGCGAGTGCCACCGCCTTTCGGGCTTGCTGAAGGCGCAGCTGCGCTATGGCCGGATCGACGACATCCTGGCGGAGGGACTGCACGACTTCCTCACCGGGATGATCACCCGCACCGCAGAGATCGGCGCCGGGATCGACGCGTTCTACATCAAGCATTGAGGCCGGGGCCGGGGAGGCATGCCCCCGACCCGGCCGCGCTAGCTGCGCCGCGGTGCCGGCACCTGCCGCGGGGCGAAGCGCAGCACGCCCCAGCCGGCGAGACCGGCGGCCAGCGAGCCGAGCAGGATGCCCACCTTCACCTCGTCCTGCAGCAGCGGGTCGCCGGCGAAGGCCAGCATTCCGATGAACAGGCTCATGGTGAAGCCGATCCCGCAGAGCAGGGAGACGCCCACCATCTGCAGCCAGCCCGCGCCCATCGGCAGGTCGGCGAGGCCGAGCCGGATCACCAGCCCCGCGCTGCCGAAGACGCCGACCAGCTTGCCGGCCACAAGGCCGAGTGCGACGCCGAGCGTCAGGTGGTCGACCAGGGCTTCTCCGGTCAGCCCGGCGAAGGACAGGCCGGCATTGGCCAGGCCGAAGAGCGGCACGATCAGAAAGGCGACCCAGTTGTGCAGCCCATGTTCCAGCCGATGCAGCGGCGAGGCCTGCATCGCGTCGGGCCGGCCCGGCTCGGCCTGCAGCGGGATGGTCAGCGCCAGGACGACGCCGGCAATCGTCGCATGCACGCCGGAGCGCAGCACCAGCAGCCAGAGCACCGCGCCGAGCAGCAGGTAGGGCAGCAGCCGCACCACGCCGGCCCGGTTCATGGCCACCAGGGCGGCGACCACCGCGGCGGCCAGGCCGAGGTCGAGGAGCGACAGCTCGCCGGAGTAGAAGACGGCGATGATCAGCACGGCGCCGAGGTCGTCGATGATCGCCAGCGCCGCGAGGAAGACCTTGAGCGAGCTCGGCACCCTGTCGCCCAGCAGCGACAGCACGCCGAGCGCGAAGGCGATGTCGGTGGCGGAGGGGATTGCCCAGCCGCGCAGCGTCGCCGGGTCGTTCCAGTTGAAGGCGGCGTAGATCAGCGCCGGCACCACCATGCCGCCGGCCGCGGCGATGCCAGGCAGGGCGCGGCGTGGCCAGCTGGCGAGCTGGCCGTCGAGGACTCGCGCTTGATCTCGAGCCCGACGAACAGGAAGAAGATCGCCATCAGCCCGTCATTGATCCAGTGCTGGACCGAGAGCGGGCCGAGATAGGCGTGCAGGGTGCCGAAATAGGCCCCCGACATCGGCGAGTTGGCGAGCACCAGGGCCAGCGCGGCGGCGCCCATGAGGACGAGGCCGCCCGAAGCCTCGTTGTCCAGCATGTGGCGCAGCATCGATAGCGGGCGGCGCGGGCCTCGCAGGCTGCCGTCGGGCATTCCGGGTGGTCTCCGTGGGTTCGCCGCCGAACGCGCCAGGGCGCGGCGGGATGCAGCCCTTGGGCCACACCTTCTGAGCCGGGTGAAATGAGAGATCCGGGAGGAACCCGGCCGGGGAAATGCCCTATACCGGGGCTGACGAGCGGGAGCGCGGCATGACCTATTGCGTCGGACTCTACCTGCGGGAGGGAATCGTCCTGCTCTCCGACACCCGCACCAATGCGGGCGTCGACAACATCTCCATCTTCTCGAAGATGCAGGTGGAGGAGGTGCCGGGGGAGCGGGTGCTGAGCCTGCTCTCGGCCGGCAACCTGGCGATCACCCAGGCGGTCTGGAACCGGCTGCAGGAAGGCGTCCGGTTCGACGGGGCGCAACACACCTTGCGCACCGTGCGCAACATGTTCCATGCGGCGCAGCTGGTCGGCCAGGCGGTGCGGGACGTGTTCCAGGCGGATGGCGCGGCGCTCCAGGCGCAGGAGGTTCGCTTCGACATCTCCCTGATGCTGGGCGGGCAGATCGTCGGGGAGGCGCCGCGACTGTTCCTCATCTACGCCGCCGGCAACTTCATCGAGGCGACGGCCGACACGCCCTTCCTGCAGATCGGCGAGCACAAATACGGCAAGCCGATCCTGGACCGGGTGGTGAGCTTCGAGACGCCGGTCGTTGATGGGGTGAAGCTGGTGATGATCAGCATGGACAGCACACTGCGGTCCAACCTGACGGTCGGCATGCCGATCGACCTGCTGGTTTACCGGGCCGATAGCTTCGCGGTGACGCTGCGCCGGCGGATCACCGAGGAGGACGCCTATTTCCGCCTGATCCGGGAAGGCTGGAGCGCCGCCCTGCGCCAGGCCTATCTGGAGATGCCACGGCCCGACTGGGTGCCCTGAGGGCGCTTGCCTGACGGCCAGGGTCGGGCATGATCCCGCCCCCAAGAAACGCCCGGGAGCCTCGCCCATGCCCATCACCCGCCGCGGCCTCGGCCGTACCGCCGCCGCTTCCGCCGGCAGCGCCGCGTTCGCCGGCACCACGCTGGCCGCCGCGCCGGCGCTAGGCGCCAATGCCGCCCCGATCTTCGCGGTGCCCGCCACAACCATCCCGATCGTCGGGACCGAGCAGGTCTTCCCGGTGCGGCGGATCTACTGCATCGGCCGCAATCTACGCGGCCCACGCGCGGGAGATGGGTTCCGACCCGACCCGCGAGCCGCCCTTCTTCTTCCAGAAGCCGACCGACGCCATCCAGTTCGTGGCCCCTGGCAGCGTCGCCGACCATCCCTATCCGACGCTGACGAAGAACTACCACTACGAGGTGGAATTGGTCGCGGCGCTGAAATCCGGTGGGCGCGACATCCCGGCCGAGAAGGCGCTGGAGCACGTCTACGGCTATGCCGTCGGGCTCGACATGACCCGGCGCGACCTGCAGCGCGGCATGGGCGACCAGAAGAAGCCCTGGGAGATCGGCAAGAGCTTCGACCATTCGGCGCCGATCGGGCCGATCCACCCGGTCGAGAAGGTCGGGCACTTCACCAAGGGCGCCATCTCGCTCGCGGTGAACGGCACGGTGAAGCAGGATGCGACGCTCGAGCACATGATCTGGTCGGTGGCGGAGCAGATCGCCCAGCTTTCCGCGGCCTTCGAGCTGATGCCGGGCGACATCATCTATTCCGGCACGCCGGAGAATGTCGGGCCAGTGGTGCGGGGCGACGTGCTGCTCTGCAAGATCGCCGGGCTGCCCGACCTGTCGGTGCGGATCGTCTGAGACGGGCGGGGGTGGCGCGCACCCTTCCTCACGCCAGGACGGTATCCGCCGGGATCAGCAGCTGCGGCAGCTCCGGCTCCGCCGCTTCGGTCCCCTCGGCACGGCGCTCGTAGTAGGTGAAGACGTCCTCCTGCAGGTAGCGCGTGTCGGTGTTGCGCAGGATGAGGTCGCTTAGCGTGGTGTGGCGGATCGCCTGCTCCGTGGCGCAGTCGAAGCCCTGGTTCTCCCACCAGAGCCGGTCGCCGTCGCGCAGCCGGGCGAACTGGTCGGCGATGATCAGGCCGAATGTCTCGCCGACGAAGGCGCCGGGCAGGACGGATTCCGAGAGGCCGCCGGTCCAGAGATCGACCAGGTCCACCGACCCGAAGGCCTCCTCATGGCCGCCACCGTGCCGGCGTCTTCGGTGATCTCCGCGAAGTCGTCGTAGGGCCGCAAATGCAGCGCCTGCCGCATCTCGTTCAGGTGCGGCAGGCCGAGGTCGCGGCCGCGCTGGATGTTGATGGCGGCGAGGTCGATGCCGACCGGCGGGTCGAACAGGAAATTGCGCAGGTCCGGCACCAGCCGCGCATCCATCGCCTGGGCCAGGTCGGCCGAGAGGTGCCGCAGCATCCCGTCCGCCCCGCCATCCGCGGCGAAGAGATCGGGCGCGAGAAAGAAGGCGTCGCGCAGCTCGGAGGTGCCGCCCGGCTCGCCGAATTCGTCCAGCTTCTCGGTCTCCGGCGAGACAGTGGAATGGCCGAAGCGATAGGCGGCGCCGGCGAATTCCACCGCCATGCGCGGATCGACCGCGGGGTCGTAGCCCTGCCAGGGGCCGGGCGCGAGGTCGCCCAGCAGATGCGGCAGGAATTCGCTGTAGGTGACGTTGGCGATCTCGGCCGTCACGATCGCCCGCGCCATCTGGTACAGCGTCTCGGCGTCGAGGCAGGGATCGGCGGCCTGCAGCCGGTCCACCTGGTAGTTGTGCTCCCTTACGAAGAGGGTTTGCAGCGCGGTCAGGGAGGGGTTCTCGTCCGCCCGCTCGTCGCCCGCGAGATGGCCGAGCTGCGCGGTGCCGAAGCCGTTCTCCCCGGTCGGGTCGATCAGCCCGACTGGCAGGTTGTTGCCCTCCGAGGTCAGCATATGGCCGTCCGCGGCGCGCAGCTTCGCCGCGACCTCCGCCGTCGAACCATAGACCATGGAGGCGTCGAGCCAGCCGCTCAGCGCGTTGATCGGCTCGCCGTGCGGGTCCGCCGCGGCGCGGTTCATCGGGATGAAGCCGCCATCCGGGAAGTCCGGGTCGCCTTCGGGAATGGTGATGAAGATCGGCGTCGCGGTGCGGCTGTCGGCGGTCAGGTTGATGTCGTGGTCGATGAACTGGCCCCAGGCATACATCATCCCCGAAAGGCCCTGCGGGTTGGGGATGTCGGCCTCACCCTCGCCGACGACGAGATTGCTGATGACGCGCGGGTTCGGACCCTCGACCAAGCCACGCTCGGCATCGGCGAAGACCGGGTCGGTCAGGCGGATGAAGGCGGTGCCGACGGCATTCGTAGACGGCTCGGCCAGGGTGTTGCCTGAACCATCGAGGCTGCGGAATTCCATGCTGCGCATTCCTGAACGAGGGGGTCCGGGGGCGGGCAGGTCGGCCTCCCGCCAGGGACGCCTGACGCGCGGCGCGTCGGCCCGATGCGGCCACGGAGACAGCCGGCCGACATTGCGTCAATAATCCGGACATCTTCGGTTAATGACGCCTTGCGCGGAATGCGACCGTTGCAGCAATCTGCGCGTGGGTCGTCGTTGCAGCCGCGCCGCATTGCTGCTGCGGTGCGCAAGCAATGAGTTGGCGGGCGGCCGCTGCGCATGCTGCGACCGATCCCGTGATATACTTTGTGAAACTAATAATGGGTTGCAATCGCAAATAGGGTCCGCGCGGGTACCGTGGGGCCAGCATCCCGGCCTTCGCCGAGGTGCCGCCGCGCCAGGCAAGTCGGTTAGGTCACCTGAACGTGTCCGCCCGCCCCACCTCTTGCGCGCAGGCGGGCATCCGACTTTCCTCCAAGCCACGAGAAGGAGCCGTCCCATGCGCCGCCGGGAAAGCCTTGCCCTGCCCATCTTGCTGGCGCTGCCGGCCACCCTCCGCGCCCAGGCGCCCTGGCCGAGCCGCCCCATCCGCGTCATCGTTCCCTTCGGCCTCGGCGGCTCCGCCGATGTCGCGGCGCGCGCCCTGGCGGAACCGCTGTCGCAGGCGCTCGGCCAGCCCGTGGTGGTCGAGAACCGTCCCGGCGCCGGCGCCGTCATCGGTACCGAAGCGGCGGCCAAGTCGGCGCCGGACGGTCATACTTTGCTATTGATGTCGAACACCCACACGGCGAACGAGACGCTGCTGCCGCAGCGCCCCTATGTGCTGATGCGCGACCTGATGCCGGTCGCCGCCATCAACGTCGCGGTGCATGTGCTGGCGGTGCATCCCTCGCTCGGCGTGAGCAGCGTGGCCGAGCTGATCGCCAAGGCGAAGGCCACGCCGGGGAGGATCGACTACGCCTCCTCCGGCCCCGGCACGCCCTATCACATTGCCGGCGAAGTCTTCCGCGCCATGGCCGGGATCGAGATCAACCACATCCCCTTCCGCGGCTCGAACGAGGCGCGTGCACCGCGCTGATCGGCGGCCAGGTGCCGATGATGTTCGACGCCATCCCGACCATGCGGGAGCAGATCACCGGCGGCCGCGTCATCGGCCTGGCGACCACTGGGCAGCAACGCAGCCCGCTGTTGCCCGAGCTCCCGGTGGTGGCGGACACGCTGCCAGGCTACGAGGCCTCGATCTGGCTCGGCCTGATGGGACCGCGCGGCATGCCGGCGCCGGTGGTGGAACGACTGCATGCGGAGTGCGGCCGCATCCTCGAGGCGCCGCGGATGCGGGAGGCGATGGCGCGCAGCGGCGCCTACCCGATGGCGATGTCGATCGCCGAGTTCGACGCCTTCCTGCGCCGCGACATCGACCGCCAGGGCGAGTGGATCCGCATGGCCGGCATCCAGCCGGGTTAGCCGGGCTTGGCGGTGCCGGCCGGCGGGGCCAATCTGCGCGCCGCAGAAGGGGGACGCATGGTCCAGTTCAGCCTGAACGGCGCGCCGGTCGCGCTGGATGTTCCGCCCGGGGCCTCGCTGCTGCACGCGCTGCGCGGCCGGCGGGGCTGTCCGGCCCGCGCTTCGGCTGCGGCACGGAACAATGCGGGTCGTGCATGGTGCTGCTGGACGGCGCGCCGGCCTTTGCCTGCACCCTGGTGGCGGAGGCCTGCGCCGGGCGCACGGTGGTGACAGTGGAGGGTCTCGGCACGCCGGAGGCGCCGCACCCGCTGCAGTCCGCCTTCCTGGCGGAGCAGGCCGGGCAATGCGGCTATTGCCTCGCCGGCATCCTGGTCTCCGCCGCGGCGCTGCTGGCGCGCGACCCGGCGCCGACGGAGGAGGCGATCCGCGCCGCGCTCGAGCCGCATCTCTGCCGCTGCGGCAGCCATGGCCGGATCATCCGCGCGGTGCAGCGCGCGGCGCGGGAGATAGGCCGATGAGCGCCGGCACGGACGGCCCCGCGCCGCGATTGGCCGATCCGCTCACCGGCCGCACCACGCCGCCGAGCGGCTTCGGCGCAGCGCTGCGGGTCGATGACGGCAAGCCGCGCCTGCCGGGCAGCCTGCACCTGAACCGCCGCCTGTCGCAGTGGCTGAGCTTCCACGCCGATGGCCGCGTCACCATCACGCCCGGCAAGGTGGAGCTAGGCCAGGGCATACTGACCACGCTGAGCCAGATCGCCGCCGACAAGCTCGACGTCGAGCTCCACCGCGTCACCGCCCGCGCGGCGGCGACGCCCGACAGCCCGGACGAGGCGGTGACCAGCGGCAGCCTCTCCACCCAGGACAGCGGCGGCGCGCTGCGCCATGCCTGCGCCGCGGCGCGGGCGATCTTTACGCAGGTCGTGGCCCA
Organism: Dankookia sp. P2; assembly: GCF_050632255.1. Taxonomy (NCBI): domain Bacteria; kingdom Pseudomonadati; phylum Pseudomonadota; class Alphaproteobacteria; order Acetobacterales; family Roseomonadaceae; genus Dankookia; species Dankookia sp. P2. The sequence continues at coordinate 5,880,611 of NZ_CP192581.1, forward strand.
GCGCACCGGCGTGCCGGTCGAGTCCATCACCGTCGAGGACGGCACCTTCCATGGCCCGGGCGGGCCGATCGGCAGCTACTGGGAACTCGCCGACCAAGCCCTGCTGGAGACCGAGGCGACGCCGGAGGCCAGGGCCAAGCCGCCCGGGGCGCGCCGAATCGCCGGCACCTCCGTCGCCCGCATCGACCTGCCCGACAAGGTCTTCGGCGCCGCGCGCTACGTGCACTGACCTGCGGCTGCCGGGCATGCTGCAGGCGCGCATGGTGCGACCACCGGAGCGTGGCGCGGTGCTGACGGCGCTGCACGAGGGCCCGCTGCCCGGCGATGCACGCGTGGTGCGCGACGGCAGCTTCCTCGCGGTGCTGGCGACGACCGAATGGGACGCCGAGGCCGCCGCCGCGCGCGTGGCGGCGCGGGCCGCGTGGGAGGCGCGGGAAACGCTGCCCGAGCAGGCGGGGCTGGCGGACTGGCTGCGCGAGGCGGCGGCGCGCGGCGAGCGCAGCGACGTCCTCCGCGAGGGTGCGGCAGGCCCCGCGGCCCGTACCCTGCGCCGCAGCTTCTTCCGGCCCTATCTCGCGCATGCCTCCATCGCACCCTCCTGCGCCGTGGCGCGCTGGGAGGGGATGCGGTCACCGTCTGGACCCATAGCCAGGGGCCCTACAATCTGCGCGCCGACCTGGCCAAGGCGCTGCGCTGCGCGCCGGAGAAGGTCGTGGTCCGCCACCGCGAGGGCGCGGGCTGCTACGGCCATAACGGCGCCGACGACGTGGCGCTCGATGCCGTGCTCGCGGCCCGCGCGGTGCCGGGCGTGCCGCTTCGGATGCTCTGGTCGCGGGCCGAGGAACTCGGCTGGTCGCCCTTCTCCCCGGCCATGCTGGTGGAGGCAGAGGCCGATCTCGACGCCGCCGGCGACATCGCCGCCTGGCGCAGCCACATCATCAGCAACGGCCATTCCTCCCGCCCTGGACGGGCGCCGGAGCCGACGCTGCTCTCGGCCTCGATGCTGGCGGAGCCCTTCGCGGTGAAGCCCAGCATCAACCCGCCGATGGCCGCCGGCGGCGCGCGCCGCGCAACGGCGTGCCGCTCTACCGCTTCCCGGCGGTGCAGGTGGAGACCACGCGGCTGCTGGAGATGCCGCTGCGCACCTCGGCGCTCCGCGGCCTTGGCGCCACCATCAATGTCTGGTCGATCGAGAGCCTGATGGACGAGGCGGCGGCGCTGGCCGGGGCCGATCCGCTGGAATACCGGCTGCGCCACCTGGACGACCCGCGCGCGGTCGCCGTGCTGGCCCGCGTCGCCGCCATGTCGAACTGGCGCGAGCGGCCAAAGCGCGACGGCTGGGGCATGGGGCTCGGCTTCGCCCGCTACAAGAACACCGGCGCCTGGGCCGCGGTGGTGGCCGAGGTCGAGGCGCGCGAGCGGGTCTTCTGCCGCCGGCTCTGGATCGCCGGCGATGTGGGGAGGTGGTGAACCCCGACGGCGTCGCCAACCAGTTCGAGGGCGGCGCCATCCACGGCACCTCCGTCGCGTTGCTGGAGGAGGTGCGGTTCGACCGCCGCCGCGTGCTCAGCGATGCATGGGAGGAATTCCCGATCCTCCGCTTCTCCGAAGTGCCGAAGGTCGCAGTGGACATCATCGCGCGGCCCGACCAGCCCTTCCTCGGCGCCGGGGAGGCGAGCATGGCGCCGACCATCGCCGCCATCGCCGCGGCGATCACCGATGCGCTCGGCGTCCGGCCGCGCGCGCTGCCCTTCACGCCGGACAACCTCGCCAAGGCGGAGAGCTGATGTCCGGCCGCTTCACGTCTTCGGCGCGATGCGCCTTCAACGATCGATCGGGGTCATGATCAAGCTCACCCTCGCCTGCACCGCCAGCGACCGCACCCGGCCGCTGATGGATGGCCGCGTCACCGTGCCCGGCTGCGACATCACCTTCCTGCCCGGCGAGCCGGAGGACATCTTCCGCCGGGCGCTGCGCGACCGCGCCTTCGAGGTCAGCGAGCTGTCGATGGGCTCGCACATCGTCACCACGGCGCGCGGCGACAGCCCCTATGTCGGCATCCCCGTATTCCTCTCCCGCGCCTTCCGCCATTCCGCCATCTATGTCCGCACCGACCGCGGCATCCGCACCGCCGCCGATCTCGCCGGCCGCACCATCGGCCTGCCGGAATACCAGCAGACCGCAGCGCTCTGGGTGCGCGGCATCCTGCGCGAGCACTATGGCGTGGATACGTGCGGCATCGCCTGGCGCACCGGCGGCGAGCGTGTGGCGATCACCCTGCCGCCGGGCTTCGACGTGCGCCCGCTCGGCCGCGACCTGGAAGCGGCGCTCGAGGCCGGGGAGATCGACGCGCTGATCGCGCCGCGCCCGCCCGCCTGCCTCGGGCGCGCACCGGTGGCGCGGCTCTATCCCGACTACCGGGCGGAGGAGCTGGCCTGGCACAAGGCCAGCGGCTTCTTCCCGATCATGCATTGCCTCGCGGTGCGCAAGGACATCGCCGAGCAGCATCCCTGGCTGCCGCTCGAGCTCCACCGTGCGGTCTGCCGGGCGAAGGCGCTGTCGCTGGCCGAGTTGCAGCTTGTCAACGTGCTGCGCGTCTCGCTGCCCTGGATCGCCGCAGCCTATGAGGAGCAGGCCGCGGCGATGGGCGGCGATCCTTGGCCCTATGGCTTCGCCCGCAACCGGGCCGAGATCGCGGCGATGATCCGCTACGCCGTCGCCGACGGGCTGGCGGCGGAGGCGATCCCGCCCGAGGCGCTGTTCCACCCGAGCACGCTGGCGGAGCCGGGCTAGGCGGGCGCGGCCGGCACGGCCGGAGCAGGTCCGCTGGCAACGCTGAGCACATAGGCCTCCTTGAAGAAGGCGGCCCGGATGTACTCCTCCGAGGCATAGGCGAAGCCGCGGTGGCCCCAGTGCCGGCCCCAGCTGTTGCGGATGATGAAGCGGCCGTCGCGGCGGTAGCCGACGACGCAGACCGCATGGCCGCCGCCCGGGCCCTTCCAGCCGTCCAGCTTGCCGTCGGGCGGCGCGTCGTCCCAGCTGCTGTCGGCGTTGAGCCCGGTGAGGATCGGGCGGCCGGCGGCCAGCGCCTTGCGCCAATGATCCAAATCCTGCCGTGCGTTGAAGTAGCTCGCGGCCTTCCGCGTCGCCACGCTCTCGAAGAACTTGTCGGGGTCGCCGAGCACCATCGAGGTGCGGATGGCGAAGAGCAATTCGCTGTGGAGCGCCACGCCGAATTGCGGCAGATGTCGGCCGCCGTCTTCAGGCTGGTGCCGGCTGCCTCGATGAAGGTCTCCGGCCGCCGGCGATCCGCGTCAGATTCCTTCGCCGCCATCCAGATGAAGCGCGGCGAGAGCAGCGTGGTCGGCTCGAGCCGCCCGGCCTTGACAAGCAGGTAGCGCATGACGCCGTCGGCCTGCGGCCCAGCCGATGCAGGAGCCGGTGGATCCCTGGTTGCCCACCCGCCACCAGGGTGCGCGCAGGTCGACCGCTGGGGGCAGCGCATGGTGATGCACCGCACCGGCGCGCACCGCGTCGTGCAGCGTCCAGTCGCGCGACGTATCCTTCGATGGGACGAGGTTGCGGATCCGGTGCTGCGCCGCCGCAATGTCCTGCTGCCTGGCCTCGGCCATTCCGTGTCGCTTCCTGCGCCACCACACGCGATCGGAAGCGGAACGCTACGAAGCCCCTATCCGCGCTGTCAATCCGTGGGGCGCGTCAGGCGCCGCCATTGCTGCTGCGGGTGCCGCCGCCGACATTGTAGCGCGGCGGGTCGCTGGCCGGCTGCAGCGGGCCACAGGCAGCCAGGGCCAGCATCGCCAGCAGGGAAAGGTATCGGATCACGCCGGTCGCAGCGCGCCGCTGGCGCTGCCGTCGCGATCAGGCCGGCGTGAGGCCGAGCCGCGCATCGCGCCGGCGCAGCCAATGCAGCAGGGGCAGGCTCAACGCCACCATCCAGAGCTTGCCGATCACCTGGCCGGGTAGGAAGTCGAGGCTGCCGAAGGCGAGCTGCAGGAAGACGAGGCTATCCACCACCAGCCCGGCCAGGCTGCTGACCACCACCGCGCGAACCAGTCCGCGCCGCTGCAGCGGGGTGTAGACCAGCAGGTCGGCGAGCTCGCTCAGCAGGAAGGCAACCGCCGAGGCAAGCACCAGCGCCGGCGGCGCCAGCAGGGCCGAGAGCGCCGCGCCGGCCAGGATGGCCGCGACCGACCACCACAGCCCGAGCCGTCGTTGCACCAGGTCGCGCAGCACGAGGGCGAGCCCCACCATCAGCACGCCGGAGGGCGCCATGATGCCCGGCGCGACCGGGATCAGGCAGGGGCCCTGCGGGACGCAGACGGTGCCGGCATGGCCGATCAGCCAGTTGGCGGCCGGGATGCTGAGGCCGAAGAGCAGGAGGAAGAGGAAGCCCTCGCCTCGGCGGGAATTGGTGTCATCCATGCCATGTCTCCCAGCCGCGCCGGCGCAGGTCGCAGGCGGGGCAATTGCCGCAGCCATGGCCCCAGGGGTGAAGATGGGTGCGGTCGCCGAGGTAGCAGCTATGGGTATCGACGCGGATCGCCTCGACCAGCGCGGCGCCGCCGAGCCGCGCGGCCAGCGCCCAGGTCGCCGCCTTGTCGCGCCACATCAGCGGCGTGTGCAGCACGAAGCGCGCCTGCATGCCGAGATTGATGGCGACCTGCAGCGCCTTCAGCGTGTCGTCGCGGCAATCGGGGTAGCCGGAATAGTCGGTCTCGCAGACGCCGGTGACGATGTGCCTGAGGCCGCGCCGGTAGGCCAGGGCGGCGGCGAAGGTGACGAAGATCAGGTTGCGGCCGGGTACGAAGGTATTGGGCAGCCCATCCGCCTGCATGGCGATCTCGGTCTCCCGCGTCAGCGCGGTGTCCGAGACGGCGCGGAGCGCGTCGAGCGCCAGCACCTGGTCCGCGCCGAGCCTCGGCGCCCAGTGCGGGTTCTCGGCCGTGAGCCGCGCGCGGAAGGTGGTGCGTAGCTCGAGCTCGACGCGGTGGCGCTGGCCGTAGTCGAAGCCGATGGTCTCGACATGGGCGAAGCGGTCCAGCGCCCAGGCGAGGCAGGTGGCGGAATCCTGGCCGCCGCTGAACAGCACCAGGGCTGCGTCGTCGCGCATCATGCCTCCAGTCGTCGCGCGGCCCAGCGCGCCGCCTCGGCCACCACCGGGTCGGCGTCCTCCGCCAGGGCCTGGGCGACCGGGCGCAGCGCGGGGTCGGCGGCATTGCCCGCGGCGATCATCACGTTGCGGACGAAGCGGTCGCGGCCGATGCGCTTCACCGGGCTGCCGCTGAACAGCGCGCGGAAGCCGGCATCGTCCAGCGCGGCCAGCTCCGCCAGCTTCGGCGCCTGCAGCGCGGCGCGCGGGGCGAAGCCGGGCTCGGCATGGGCCCTGGCGAACTTGTTCCAGGGGCAGACCGCCAGGCAGTCGTCGCAGCCATAGATGCGGTTGCCCATGGGCACCCGGTGCTCCTCCGGGATCGGCCCCTTTTGCTCGATCGTCAGGTAGGAAATGCAGCGCCGCGCATCCAGCCGGTAGGGCGCCGGGAAGGCATCGGTCGGGCAGACGGAGAGGCAGTTGCGGCAGGAGCCGCAATGGTCGCGCTCCGGCGCATCCGGCGGCAGCGCCAGGGTGGTATAGATTTCGCCGAGGAAGAGCCAGGACCCGTGGCTGCGGCTGACCAGGTTGGTGTGCTTGCCCTGCCAGCCGAGCCCGGCCTGCTGCGCCAGCGGCTTCTCGGCGACCGGGGCGGTATCGACGAAGACCTTCAGTTCCGTGCCGAAGCGCTGCGCCATCCACCGGCCGAGCTGCTTCAGGCGCGACTTCACCACGTCATGGTAGTCCCGGCCCTGCGCATAGACGCTGATGGCGCCGCGGTCGCGCCGGGCGAGGATGGCCATCGGGTCCTGCCCCGGCGCGTAGTTCATCCCGAGGCTGACGACGCTGACCGCCTCCGGCCAGAGCGTCCGGGGCTGGGCGCGCTGCGCCGCCCGGTCCGCCATCCAGCCCATGCCGCCATGCATGCCGGCCTCGAGGAAGGCGTCGAGCCGGGCGCGCACCGCGTCCGGCAGCAGCGCCTCGGTGAAGCCGACCGTGCCGAAGCCGAGCCGCAGGGCCTCGGCACGGATGGCCTCGGCCGCGAGGCGGCCGGCCTCCCGCGCCGGGGCGCGTCCCGGGGCTTCGATCTGCTGGAGCATGGCGGCTTCTAGGACAGGCGGGGGATGATGCCACCGCCATGCGGCATGGCGGCCCCGCGCGGGCCCGGGGACGGGCGGTCCAGGATGCGCCCGGGGCCTTGCCGGTCTCCTGCCGCAGCCCTGCCGGTTGGGCATGTCTGGGCACCGCAACTCTTGGTTGCCGATGCGGCTCCATGGGATCACTCAGGCTCACGGATGCGCGATGGAGGCCCGGAAGAGCCCCGGCCTGTTCTCCCGCATCCCGATCCCTCGGGAGAGCCTCATGCTCCAGACCCTGTTCGGCGCCTTCGGCGCCGTCGCCCTGCTCGCCACCTGCATCGCCGCGGAGCATGTCCGCGCCCGGCTGCTCGCCAGCGGCCTCTACCCGCAGGGCCGCTTCATCGCCGACTGAGAAGGCGCGTCCTCAGCCGCGGCCGCGATAGGGCTGCACGCCCTGCTCCGGCACCCAGAGCCCGGCCGGGACCGGGCCGGTCTGGTAGAAGACATCGATCGGGATGCCGCCGCGCGGGTACCAGTAGCCGCCGATCCGCAGCCAGTGCGGCGCCAGCGCCTCCACCAGCCGACGGGCGATCGAGACGGTGCAGGCCTCGTGGAAGGCACCGTGGTTGCGGAAGGCGCCCAGGTACAGCTTCAGCGACTTGCTCTCGACCAGCCAGTCCTGCGGGACGTAGTCGATCACCAGATGCGCGAAGTCGGGCTGTCCGGTCATCGGGCAGAGCGAGGTGGATTCCGGTGCGGCGAAGCGCACGAGGTACTGCACCCCGGGATGCGGGTTCGGCACGCGCTCCAGCACCGCGGCCTCTGGCGAGGACGGCGCCTGGGTATAGTGGCCGAGCAGGGTCAGGCCGGAGGTATCGGTGGTGGCTTCGGTCATCGCAGCGTCTCCCGGTCCTCGGCCAGCTCCGCCGCGGCGGCATCCTCCGGCGGTGCGTCGCCGGCGGCCCAGGCCGCTTCGAGCGCCGCGGCATGCGCATCCAGCCGCCCGGCGGAGATGGCGTCGCGCAGCCCGCGCGTCAGGTCCTGGTAGTACTGCAGGTTGTGCCAGGTCAGCAGCATCGGGCCGAGCATCTCCTCCGCCTTGATCAGGTGGTGGAGATAGGCGCGGGAATGTCGCGCGCAGGCCGGGCACGCACAGTCCGGGTCGATCGGCCGCTTATCCTCGGCGTGCTTGGCGTTGCGCAGGTTCATCATGCCGCGGCTGGTATAGGCGCGGCCGGTGCGGCCCGACCGCGTCGGGATGACGCAGTCGAACATGTCGATGCCGCGCCTGACCGCGCCGACGATGTCGGAGGGCGTGCCGACGCCCATGAGGTAGCGCGGCGCGTGCGTCGGCATCAGTGGCAGGGTGCAGTCGAGCACGCCGAACATCATCTCCTGGCCCTCGCCGACCGCGAGGCCGCCGACCGCATAGCCCTCGAAGCCGATCCCGCTCAACGCGGCGACGCTCTCGGCGCGCAGCTCGGGATAGGTGCTGCCTTGGACGATTCCGAACAACCCATAGCCCTCGCGCGGGACGAAGGCGTCGCGGCAGCGCTTGGCCCACCGCATCGACAGCCGCATCGAGGTCGCGGCCTGTTCCTCGGTCGCCGGGAAGGGCGTGCATTCATCGAGGCACATGGTGACGTCGGCATCCAGCAGCCGCTGGATCTCGATGCTGCGCTCCGGCGTGAGGCGATGCTTGCTGCCGTCGAGATGGCTGCGGAAAGTGACGCCGCCCTCGTCCATCTGCCGCAGCTCGTTCAGGCTCATCACCTGGTAGCCGCCGCTGTCCGTCAGGATCGGCCCGTGCCAGTCCATCATGGTGTGCAGCCCACCGAGCCGGCCGACCCGCTCGGCGCCCGGCCGCAGCATCAGGTGGTAGGTATTGCCCAGCACCATGCGGGCGCCGGTCGCGCGCACGCTGTCCGCGGTCATCGCCTTCACCGTGCCGGCGGTGCCGACCGGCATGAAGACCGGCGTCTCCACCTCCCCATGCGCGGTGTGCAGCACGCCGCGGCGGGCGTTGCCGTCCTGCGCCAGCCTGGTCCAGTGCAGGGTCATGTCTCGTCATCCGCGCGGGTCAGCAGGCTGCCGTCGCCATAGCTGTAGAAGCGGTAGCCCTCGGCGATCGCGTGCTGGTAGGCGGCCCGCATCCGCGCCGTGCCGGCGAAGGCCGAGACCAGCATGAAGAGCGTCGACTTCGGCAGGTGGAAATTGGTCAGCAGCAGGTCGGCGGCGCGGAAGCGGTGGCCGGGCAGCAGGAAGATGTCGGTCAGGCCGCGGAAGGGCCGCACCGGCCGCAGGTCGTCACCGCCGCCGAGCGCCGCCGTCTCCAGCAGCCGCAGCGCCGTGGTGCCGATGGCGACGATCCGCCCGCCCGCCGGCCGCGCCGCGTTGATGGTCGCCGCGGCCTCCTCCGTCACCTCGCCCCATTCGGCGTGCAGCCGGTGGGCGCGGGGGTCCTCGGCCCGCATCGGCAGGAAGGTGCCGGCGCCGACATGCAGCGTGACGGTGGCGCGTTGCACGCCGCGCGCCTCCAGCGCCGCGACCAGCTCCGGGGTGAAGTGGAGACTCGCGGTCGGCGCCGCGACGGCGCCGGGCCGTTCCGCGAACAGGGTCTGGTAGTCCTCCCGGTCCTCCGGCCGTGGACCCTCGGGCCGGGCGATGTAGGGCGGCAGGGGGATCTCCCCGGCCTGCTCCAGCGCCGCCGCCAGCGCCGCCGGGTCGGGGCCGAAATCGAGCCTTGCGGTGCCGCCCTCCCGCGCCAGCACGCGGCAGGGCAGGCCGGGCGCGCCCTCGATGGCGATCACGTCGCCCGGGTGCAGGCGGCGGGCGTTGCGCACCAGCGCCTCCCAGCTGCCGTCGGGGTCGGCGCGGTTCAGCATGATCTCGATCGCCGCCTCGCCGCGGCGGCCGCGCAGCCGGGCCGGGATCACCCTGGTGTCGTTCACCACCATGACGTCGCCGGGGCCGAGCAGCCCGGGCAGGTCGCGCATGCCCCGGTCGCGCGGCCCGGCGGGATCGACCAGCAGCAGCCGGGCGGCGTCGCGCGGCCGGGCGGGCGCCTGGGCGATCAGCCGCTCGGGCAGGGCGAAGTTGAAATCCTCCGTCCTGAGCGGCGGTGGCGGGGGGCAGGGGTGTCGGGCACCGGCGGGCGGTAGCGCGCCGGGGGGAGAAGGCAACACGAAGCCGCGCCCGGTTCGCACCCGCGCCGGTTCCGGCTTCGCGCGCCGAGGGCACCGCCCTATGACGGTCGCCCGAGGCTCGCGAGAGGAGTCCCATGCGCCGCCGCCTGCTGCTTGCCGCGCCTGCCCTGGCCTGCCATCCCGCATACGCCCAGCCGGCCGCGCCGCTGACCGTCTTCGCCGCCGCCTCGCTGCAGGATGCGCTGCGGGCGCTGGAGCCGGAATGGCGCGCCGATGCCGCCCACCCGCCGCTCCGCCTTTCCTTTGCCGCTTCCTCGGCGCTGGCGCGGCAGATCGAGCAGGGCGCCCCGGCCGACCTCTTCCTTTCGGCCGACGAGCCCTGGATGGACTATTTGGCCCAGCGCGGGCTGATCCTGCCGGAGACGCGGGTCAGCCCGCTCGGCAATGCCCTGGTGCTGGTGGCGCCGGCCAACTCGCCGGCGGCGCCCGTCGCCATCGGGCCCGGCACCGATCTCGCCGGGCTGCTCGGCCCGCAGGGGCGGCTCGCCACCGGCGACCCGGCGCATGTCCCGGCCGGGATCTATGCCAAGGCCGCGCTCGAGAGCCTCGGCCAATGGGCCGCCATCGCCCCGCGCCTGGCCCGGGCGGAGAATGTCCGCGCCGCGCTCCTGCTGGTCGAGCGGGGGAGGCGCCGCTCGGCATCGTCTATGCGACGGATGCGCGAGCCAGCGCCGGAGTGAAGCTGCTCGGCAGCTTCCCGCCCGGCAGCCACCCGCCAGTCACCTATCCCTTCGCCGTCACCCGCCGAGCCGCCGGCCGGGCGGAGGCGCGGGCGCTGCTGGCCTTCCTCGCCGGGCCGGAGGCGGCCGCGACCTGGCGCCGCTTCGGCTTCGCCACCGCGGCGCCCTGACCCCGTGCGCCGGCTTGCCCCGCTCGCGGCCCTCATGCTCGGCTGGCTCATGCCCTTGCCGCCCGCCCAGGCCGCGGAGCCGGTCCGCCTGCTCGCGGCCGGCAGCCTGCGCGCCGCCTTCACCGAACTGCTCGCCGGCTTCCGCGACGCGCCGGTGGAGGCCGAGTACGGCCCGTCCGGCCTGCTGCGGCACAGGATCGAGGCCGGGGCGCCGGCCGACCTCTTCGCCTCGGCCGATCTCGGCCATCCCCGCGCGCTGGGCGAGGCACGCGGCCGGCCCTACGTGCTCTTTGCCCGCAACCGGCTCTGCGCCCTGGCCGCCCCCGGGGTGGTGGCGACGCCGGAGACGCTGCTCGACAACATGCTGGACCCGGCGGTGCGGCTCGGCACCTCCACCCCGCGGGCCGATCCGTCCGGCGACTATGCCTGGGCGGCCTTCGCCCGGGCCGAGGCGCTGCGGCCCGGCGCCAAAGCGAGGCTGGAGGCAAAGGCGATCCGCCTGGTCGGCGCGCTCGACAGCCCAGCGCCGCCGCCGGGCGAGCCGCGCTCCACCTATGGCTGGCTGATCGCCGGCGGCGCGGCCGACCTGTTCCTGACCTATTGCACCAATGCCGTGGTGGCGGCGGCGGAGGTGCCGGGCGCCCGGATGGTGCCGCTGCCGCCGTCGCTGGCGACCGGCGCCGAGTACGGGCTGATCCTGCTGGACGACCGGCCGGAGGCGGCGCGGCTGGCGCTGCACATCCTCTCGCCGGCGGGCCAGGCGGTCCTGGCGCGGCATGGGTTCGAGGCGCCGCTCGCGCCGCGGTGACGGCGGGATCCGTTGCCTCCGCTATGGCCGGCGGGATACGACGGGCCGGCATCGCCACCGGTCAGGGACCATCGCCATGAAGCTGTCCGCCCGCAACCAGCTGCCCGGCACGGTCGAGCTGGTGACCCCCGGCGCTACCACCTCCCACGTCACGATCCGGCTCGCGGGCGGCCAGACGGTCACCGCCTCCATCACCAACGAGGCGGTGGCGGACCTGGCGCTGGCGGTGGGCGACAGCGTCTTCGCGGTGATCAAGGCCTCAGACGTCATGGTCGGCAAGGGCTGACATCCGGCAAGGCGGGGCAGCCGGCCCGGCGCAGGCGCAGCATCGCCGGTCGCCTGGCGCCTCGCCGGCGCGGCGCGGATCGCCTCCGGCGCGCGCCGGGGCAGGGGGGCGCCGTCGCCGCCGGGTCTGGGCCGGCGATGGATGCGGCCCGTGCCGCGGCCAGGGCGCAAGGTTTCGTCGCCTCCGCCCCTGTGCGGCGCCGCCGATCGACGGGAAGCTGACGATGACCGGGGGCCCTACGCCGCCGCGGCACGGGAGGCGAGGCGGGCTTGGATCCCCTGATCGGCGTGGTGGCGCTGGGCGCCGCGGCGGGCGGCTTCGTGCAGGGCCTCTCGGGCTTCGCCTTCGGCCTGGTGGCGCTGAGCATCTGGGCCTGGGTGCTGGACCCCGTGCTGGCCGGGCCGCTGACCGTCTTCTGCTCGCTGGTCGGGCAGCTGCTGAGCATCGGCTCGCTGCGCCATGCCTTCGAGCCGCGCCGGGCGCTGCCTTTCATCCTCGGTGGCGTGCTCGGCGTGCCGATCGGCGTCGTGCTGCTTCAGCGGATCGACCCGGTGGTCTTCCGGCTCGCGGTCGGGCTGCTGCTGGTGGTCTGGTGTCCGGCGATGCTGCTGGCGCGCGACCTGCCCCGGGTGACACGGGGCGGACGGCTGGCGGATGCGGCGGCGGGGCTGGTCGGCGGGGTGATGGGCGGGCTTGGCGGCCTGACCGGGCCGGCGCCGACCCTCTGGGTCACCCTGCGCGGCTGGGGGCGGGACGCGCAACGGGCGGTCTTCCAGGGCTTCAACCTGGCGATGCACGCGCTGACCATGGCGACCCTGCTGGCCAGCGGCACCTTCCCGGCGGCGGCTTGGCCGCTCTGCCTCGTCGCCGGGCCGGCGATGCTGCTGCCGGCTTTGCTCGGCGCGCGGCTGTACCGGCGGTTCAGCGACATGGCCTTCCGCCGGGTGGTGCTGGGGCTGCTGGCGGTCTCGGGCCTGGTGCTGCTGGCGACGGCGGTGCCGAAGCTGTGGTGACGTGCTAGGCGGGATGCGGCTTCCCGGAGTGACCTGCCCGATGCGCCGCCTCGCGCTGCTCGCCTGCCTGCTCGGCTTTGCCTCTTCCGCCGGGGCCGAGCCGGTGCGCTTCGTCGCTTTCGGCGACATGCCCTATTGCCGGCCCGAGGCGCCGGAGCGCTGCGCCGCGGAGGAGGGCCGCGTCGCCCGGCTGATGGGCGCGATCAACGCGGCGCGGCCGGCCTTTTCCATCTTCGTCGGCGACACCAAGGGCGGGGCCGAGCTCTGCACCGACGACAAGCTGCTGCGCGCGCACAGCTGGATGGGACTGGCGGACCACCCGCTGGTCTATACGCCCGGCGACAACGAATGGACGGATTGCTGGCAGGACCGCGCCGGGCGCTACGACCCGCAGGAGCGGCTGGCGCTGCTGCGCGCCCGGTTCTTCGCCGGTCCCGGGAGCCTCGGCCGGCGGCCGATGCCGCTGCTGCGGCAGGCGGCGCCAACCATCGAGAATGCGCGCTGGATGCGGGACGGCGTGCTGTTCCTGACGCTGCACGTGCCCGGCAGCAACAACGGAAGGCCGGCCGAGCCGGGCGAGCCCGGCGCGCGGTCGCTGCCGCAGGGCGAGGCGGCGCTGGCGGAGTTCGCGGCGCGGGACGCCGCCAACCGCGCCTGGCTGGCCGAGGGCTTCGCCGCCGCGCCGGAGGCGCAGGCGGCGGTGATCGCGCTGCAGGCCGACCTGTTCTTCCGCCGGGTCTGCGGCCAGGGCTACGACAGCGGCTACCGGGCGATCCGCGAGTCCATCGTCCAGACCGCCGCCGCCTTCGGCCGGCCAGTGCTGCTGGTGAACGGCGACAGCCACTATTTCGTCCACCACGAACCGCTGGATGCGGCACCCAACCTCACCCGGCTGCAGGTGCCGGGCGAGGCGGACGTGCAGGCGGTGGTCGTCACGCTCGACCCCGGGGCGGCGCAGCCCTTCCGCTTCGAGCTGGTCGGCGAGGCGGGCGTGCCGCCGCAACGGCCGCCCTGCGCCGGCTACACCTCCTCGATGCGGTCGACGCGGTCGGGGTAGAAGGCGAGGTGGCCGGCGATCTCGGCCATCGCCGGGAAGGGCGCCTCGTAGGACCAGATGGCATTCTCGGCGCGGCGGCCGCCGGCCTCGATGCTGTAGTAGCTGGCATCGCCCTTGTAGGGGCAATGCGTGCTGCGCTCGGTGCGCTTCAGCAGCGCCGCGTCGGCATCCTCGCGCGGGATGTACTGCACGGCCGGGTAGCTTGCCTCCTGCAGGGTCAGGGCGCGGGATGTCTCCGCCACCACCTGGCCGTTGAAGGTGACGCGCAGCCGCTTCGGGTTCGGCGTGATGGTGATGGGATGGTCGGGGCCGGGGAGCTTCATGCGAGGGTCCTCCTGCCCCGCAAGATGGGGCGGCCGGGGCCGCGTAACCAGCGGCGCCCGGGCGGCGAAACGGTCCTGGCAAGGGGAGGCACCGTGATGACCCTCGACAAGGACCGCATCCTGCGGCAGCTGGCCTGGATCGCCGCGATCTGGATCGCCTACGAATTCCTCTGGTACGAGCAGTACAAGCTCGCCGGCCCGACCCTGGTCTTCGACCGGCTGAGCGCCTGGAGCGGCATCCCCGAGAAGCCCTTCCGGCTCTTCGTCGCCAGCATGGAGATCTGCGCCGCGCTGCTGGTGCTGATCCCGCGCACCCGCGTGTTCGGCGCCGCCTTCGCGCTGGGGATCATGAGCGGGGCGATCTTCTTCCACCTGTTCACGCCGCTCGGCGTCGATCCCTATGACGACGGCGCGCAGCTGTTCAAGGAGGCCTGCTTCACCTGGGTCATGGCCGCCTTCGTGCTGTTCGCGCACCGGCGCGAAGCCCTGGCGCTGCTCCGGCGCTATGCTCCCTTCCTGGGACCGAAGGCGGCATGACGCGATGACCCTGCAGCGGCCACCCCGCGACACGCGGCTCGACCTGTTGCGCGGCTGGCTGCAGCTGCAGATCTTCGCCTCCCACGCGCATGGCTCCCTGATCGGCGCCTGGCTGATCACCGCGGCCTGGGGTTTTTCCGACAGCTCGGAGCAGTTCGTCTACCTGTCGGGCTTCGCGCTCGGCTCGGTCTTCACCCTGAAGGCGCATCGCGGCGGCTGGCGGGCCGGGCTGCGCGACCTCGGCCCACGCATCCGCCGGCTCTGGGCGACGCACCTGGTCGTCGTCTGTTCGATGGCGGCGATGGTGATCGCGGTGGAGATGGCGGTGCCGCTGCCCGGGGAGGCGGCGCGGCTCGGCTGGTCCTGGTTGCTGGAGGCGCCCTGGCTGGCGCTGCCCGGGGCGGCGACGCTGCTGTGGCAGCCGACGGAGATGGGCATCCTGCCGGTCTTCCTCTGGTCCATGCTGCTCCTGCCCGGCTTCCTTTGGCTGGTCGGGCGCATCGGCGCCTGGGCGCTGCTGCCGTCCGTCGCGCTTTACGGCGCGGTGCAGGAATGGGGCTGGCACCTGCCGGGCCTCGGCGGGACGGAGGTGGAGTTCAACCCGCTGGCCTGGCAGCTGCTGTTCATCCTCGGCGCCTGGTTCGGCCGGCGGGCGCTGTTCCAGGGCCGCGCGATCGGCGCGAACCGCTGGCTGCTGGGCGGCGCGCTGCTGGTGCTGGCGGCCGGGGTGGTGGCGAAGCTGGCCGAGCACCAGGGCATCCTCGATCTCTCCGCCCTGGCCGCGAAGCAGGACCTGGCGCCGGCGCGGGTGCTGCACAGCCTGGCGCTTGCCTATGCCGCCGTGAGCCTCTGGCGGGTGCGGGAGGTGGCGCTGCGCGGCCCCTGTCCCGCGCCCTGGCCGCGGCTGGCCGCAACAGCCTGCACGTCTTCTGCGTCGGGTTGTTCCTGTCCTACGGCCTGGCCGTGCTGTTCCGCCTCCTCGGCTGGTCGGTCTGGCTGGAGGCGCTGGTGGCGTTCGGCTGCCTCGCCCTGCTGGCCTTCGCCTCCCTGTCCGAGGGGACGCCCCGATTGACCCGCGCGCTGAAAGACTCCCAAGAATAGAGGGCGGGTCCGGGGGATACTTGCCCCCGGCGCTTTCTTCCTGGGGGCTGCGATGCTGCTGACGGATTGCCGGCTGGCCGACGGCCGCACGGGCATGCACGTGCTGCTCCGGGGCGAGCGCGTCGCCGCCATCCTGGATGCCCCGGTGGAGGATGCCGAGGTGGTGGATGTCGGCGGCGCCCTGCTGCTGCCCGCGCTGACCGACTTCCACCTCCACCTCGACAAGTCGCTCTTCGGCCTGCCCTGGATGCCGCACGCCGCCGGCCCCGACCGGATGAGCCGGATCGAGACCGATGCCCGCGTGCTGCCCGCACTCCCGGTGGAGCCCCGCGCCACCGCCATGCTGCGCCGCTGCATCGCCGCGGGGAGCGTGCATTTCCGCAGCCATGTGGACATCACCCCCGCCTTCGGCCTGCGCAACCTGGAAGGCGTGCTGGCGGTGAAGGCCGCCCATGCGGACCAATGCCACATCCAGACGGTCGCCTTCCCGCAGGCCGGGGTGATGCGGGCGCCGGGGACGCTGGAGCTGCTGGAGGAGGCGCTGCGGCAGGGGGCCGACGTGCTCGGCGGGCTCGACCCCTGCGAGGTGGACCGCGACCCGAAGGGGCAGCTGGATGCGCTCTTCGCTCTGGCGGGGCGGCATGGCGTCGGGCTCGACATCCACCTGCACGAGGCGGGGAAGCTCGGGCTCTTCTCGATCGCCGAGATCTGCGCGCGGACCCGGGCGGCAGGGATGCAGGGGCGGGTCTGGATCAGCCACGGCTTCGCTTTGGGGGCGGCGCCGGAGGGGAAGCTGATGGCGGCGGCGGCCGACATGGCCACATCGGGGGTGGGGCTGGTGAGCCATGGCGCCGGCGCCGCGCCGCTGCCGCCGCTGCTGCGCTTGGGCGATGCGGGAGTGCCGATCGCGCTCGGCAACGACAACATGCGGGATACCTGGGGGCCCTATGGCACCGGGGACATGCTGGAGCGGGCGGCGATCATCGGCTGGCGGCTGGATGCGCGGACGGATGCGGCGATGGAGCGGGTGTTCGGCTGGGTGGTGGAGTCGGGGGCGCGGGCGATGGGGGTGGAGGTGCCGGCGGTGGCGGTGGGGGCGGTGGCGAGTTTCGTGTCGGTCACGGCCGAGAGCGTTCCGGAGGCGGTGGCGCAGCATGCGAAGCGGGGGCTGTTGGTGTTTCGGGGCAGGGTGGCATGGCATCCGGAAAACCGTTGCCTTGATTCGGCTCCGGCACGGCATATGTCGTAGACATACGCCACCGAGGCCGCCTCTATGGCCCAGCCCAATCCGCCACCCCGCCGCGTCCGTCTCTTCCGCAACAACCGCAACCAGGCCATCCGCATCCCGGTGGAATTCGAACTCCCCGGCCAGGACGCCCTGATCCACCGCGAGGGCGATCGCCTGATCATCGAGCCCGTGCGCGAGGCCGGCCTGCTCGCCGGCTAGGCGCCGCTGGACGAGCCCTTCCACAACCTGGACGAGACGCTCCTGCCGCTGCACCCCGTCGCGCTGTGACCCGCTACCGGCTCGACACCGACATCGTCTCCGACCTGGTGCGCAAGCCCCAGGGCCGCGTGCCGCCCCACATCGCCCGCGTCGGCGAGAGTGCCATCGCCCTCAGCATCGTCACCGCCGCCGAGCTTCGCACCCGGTGCCGCCCGCAGCGGATCGCCGCGCCTCCACGATCCTCGGCCATTTTCCCATCCTGCCGCTGGAAGCCCCGGTCGACGCCGCCTATGGCACCCTACGCACCGCGCTGGACGCCGCCGGCACCCCGATCGGTCCCAACGACCTGCTGATCGCCGCCCATGCCCTGGCGCTCGGCGCCACCCTGGTCACCGCCAACCTCCGGGAGTTCCAGCGCGTCCCCGGCCTCGCGCTGGAGAACCGGCTTCGCGCCCGACCCCGCAACCATGTGATTCCCAGGCCCCGGCCTGACCGTTAGCCTTACGAAATCCGATTCACCGAAGGTGGGGGCCACCATCCGATGCATCGCCAAGCCGGCCTCCGCGCCGCTTTCCTGCTGTGTGCGCTCTTCGCCGCCCCTCTCCGCCTCGCCACTGCCAACCCACCCCCCACTCTCCACTGGACCCCCTGCACCAGCCCCACCCAATCTGGCTTCGACTGCGCCCGCTTCGAGGTCCCGCTCGACCACCGCCACCCCGACCTCCGCCGCCTCACCCCTCTCCGTCGTCCGCCACCCGGCCGAGGACCCGTCCCGCCGCATCGGCACCCTCTTCTTCAACCCCGGCGGCCCGGGCGGCGCCGGCACAAGGGACCTGCCGGCCTGGCTGCCGCTCTTCCCCGCGCCGCTGCGCGCCGCCTTCGACCTCGTCTCCTGGGACCCCCGCGGCATCGGCGACAGCGACGGCATCCAGTGCTTCCCGAATGCCGAGGCCGAGGCCGCCTTCTTCGACGGCATCCCGACCGACAGCTTCCCCGTCGGGTCAGCCGAACAGGCCGCCTGGATCACCCGCTTCGAGGCCTATGGCCGCCTCTGCGAGGCCCGCAACGGCGCCCGGCTGGCGCATGTCTCGACCGCCGACACGGCGCGCGACCTGGACCTGCTGCGCCAGGCGGTGGGCGAGGCGAAGCTCAACTATCTCGGCGTCTCCTACGGGACCTATCTCGGCGCGGTCTATGCCAATATCTTCCCCCGTGGCGTCCGCGCCATGGTGCTGGACGGCAATGTCGACCCGGTTGCCTGGAACGCGCGGGGGCCGGGCTCAGCACGGCGCTGCGGCTGCTGAACGACATCGCCACCGGTCGCACGCTGGACCGCTTCCTCGACCTCTGCGGCGCGGCGGAGCCGGGGCCGGGGGAGGGCGCCTGCGCCTTCTCGGCCGGCAGCCCGGCAGCGACGCGGGCGGAATCTGCGGCCCTGCTGGATCGGCTGCGCCAAGGTCCCATCACGGCCGAGGGCGTGTCCATCACCTATGCCGGGCTGCTGGCGGAGATGCAGGGCGTGCTCTTCACGGTGGAGCCGCGGCCCGGCGGCTTCCGCGGCTGGGCCTTCGCCGCCGGCCTGCTGCAGGCGCTGCACGACGCGCCGGCGGCGGCGCCCGCCGCTTCGCCCCCGCCCGTGGCGGCGCCCGAGGCGGAGGATCCCTACACCAGCCCGCTGCAGGACCTGGCCGTGGAATGCGCCGAAAGCCCCAACCCCCGCCGCGGCGCCGCCTTCCGCCGCCTTGCGAACTTCGCCGTCGGCCGCGGCGGCCCGGTGGGGGAGGTGCTGAAGCTGGGGCGACGAGCCCTGCTCCGCCTGGCCGGCCCGCGCCGCCGAGCGCTATGCCGGCCCCTGGGACAGCAACCCGGCGCCGGTGCTTGTGATCGGCAATACCTTCGACCCCTCGACGGCCTATGAGAACGCCGTCGCCATGGCCGGGCTGCTCGGCCAGGCGCGGCTGCTGACGGTTGAGGGCTACGGCCACACCGTGCTGCTGAACCCGAGTCGCTGCGCCGCCGAGATAGAGAGCGCGTACCTGATCGAGGGCACCCTGCCGCCCGAGGGGACGGTTTGCGCGCAGGACGCCGCCCCTTTCCGCCGGGGCGCCGGGTCAGGACCTCCATAGGAATACTATCTTGAGCATCACGGCGCCTCCGGTCTATCCTGGCCCCGCCACACGACCCCGGAGGAGCCCCATGCCGCTGCCGAGCCCTGGCGGTCGTGGTCCGGTATGCAAGGTCGCCCCCGGGGTTTGTCCGAAACCGCGACGCCGCGTTTTGGCGCTTTAACTCCTCAATTCCTAAACCGCATGCGGCGAGGCCGGCCGCCGTCCTGGCATTCCCGCGGATAGGGCCGCGCCGGCCTCAACCCGGTTGAGCCGGATTAAGCGGATTAAGCCGCGGCAGGCCCGAACCAGGACTGGCCGCCTTGTCCCGGTGCAGGCACCTGCCCGCGGCGCGGGCAATGCGCGCGCCGGACCTGCCGAGGGACCCGCCGGCGGGGCTGGCGCGCCGCTCCCGCCATGCCAAGCTGCCGCCGCGGACGGAGCGCGGCGCATGCCATCCCTCGACCCCATCGAGTTCGAGCTGTTCAAGAACGCCCTCTTCTCCATCGCGGACGAGATGGCGCTGACCGTCCACCGCACGACCTATTCGGCCGTGCTGAAGGACAACATGGACTACAGCACCGCCTTCTGCGACGCGGAGGGGCGGCTGGTCGCCCAGGGACTGACCCTGCCGAGCCATCTCGGCAGCATCCCGGAGGCGCTGGCCGCGGTGATGCGCCGCTACGGCGACTCGATGGCGGAGGGCGACATCTTCGTCCTCAACGATCCCTTCGAGGGGGGCATGCACCTTCCCCGACATCTTCCTCTTCCAGCCGATCCACGTGGGCGGGGAGCGCGTGGCGATCGCCGCCACCATCTGCCACCACACCGATGTGGGCGGCCGGGTGCCGGGCTCGAACGCCTCGGACAGCACGGAGATCTACCAGGAAGGCCTCCGCATCCCGCCGCTGCGGCTCTACGAGCGCGGCGTGCCGAACGCCACGCTGCACGCGCTGATCGAGCGCAACGTGCGGGTGCCCGTGAAGGTCTTCGGCGACCTGCGGGCGCAGCTCGCCGCCTGCACCATCGCCGAGCGGGCCTTCAAGGACCTGGTGGCGCGCACCGGGCTCGACCGCACGCGCTTCTACATGAACGAGCTGCTGGACTATGCCGAGCGCCTGACCCGCGCCGCGCTGCGCGACCTGCCGGACGGGGAATGGCGGTTCGAGGACCATATCGACGACGACGGGGTGGAGGTCGGCCGCCCCATCCCGCTCCGCGTCCGCATCGCCAAGACCGGCGACCGCATGCTGGTGGACTGGACCGGCAGCAGCCCGCAGGTGAAGGGCGCGATCAACAACACCTTCAGCTACACGCGCTCGGCCGCCTATTGCGCGGTGAAGTCCATCCTGCCGGCCAATATCCCGAACAACGAAGGCTATTTCCGCGCGATCGAGGTGATCGCGCCGAAGGGCACCATCGCGCATGGCGAGCTGCCGGCCGCCTGCGCCGCGCGCGGCCTGACCGGCTTCCGCATGGTGGATTGCCTGTTTGGCGCCCTGGCGCAGATGCTGCCGGACCGGGTCGGCGCGGCAGGGGATGGCGGCAATATCGGCGTCTCGATCGGCGGCTACACGCCGGCGCGGCAGCCCTTCATCTATGTGGACTTCACCTGCTCCGCCTGGGGCGGCCGGCCCTTCGCCGATGGCTGCGACGGCAACAGCCACATGTTCGCCAACATGGCCTCGCCCAGCATCGAGGTGACCGAGGCCGAGCAGCCGATCCAGATCCTGAAGTACGAATTCCTGGCCGATACCATGGGCGCCGGCCGGTACCGCGGCGGCGCGCCCTTCTGCCGCGAGTACTGTTTCCTCGAGGCCGAGGGCGTGCTGCAGGTCCGCGCCGACCGCCGCGCCTTCCTGCCCTTCGGCCTGCAGGGGGCGGGGCCGGCGCGCCCTCGATGAACTGGCTGGTGCGGGAGGGGCGGACGGAGCCGCTGCCCTCGAAGTTCTGCATCACGCTGAGATACGGCGACGTCTTCCGGCTGGAGGTGCCGGGCGGCGGCGGCTGGGGCGACCCTTCACGCGCGATCCCGCCGCGGTGCTGGCGGATGCGCGCAACGGCCTGGTCTCGCTTGAGGCGGCGCGGGCGGAGTACGGGGTCGCCATCGCCGCCGGCTGGACCGTGGACGAAGCCGCGACCGCAGCGCTCCGCGCCAGGCCGCGCCCGCCCTTGCCCGCCATCACCCGGGAGCGCGCGGCATGAGCTGGCGGGTCTCGGCCGATATCGGCGGCACCTTCACCGACCTGGTCGCCATCGGCCCGGGCGGCGCGCTGCGGATGAAGAAGGTGTCGTCGAGCGTCGGCGACTATGGCCGCGCCATCGTCGAGGGCCTGGGCGAGCTCTTCGCCGAGGCCGGCTTCGCGGCGGGCGAGGTCGAGGAGGTGCTGCACGCCACCACCGTCGCCTCCAACGCGATCCTCGAGCACAAGGGCGCCAGGACCGGGCTGATCACCACGGCCGGCTTCCGCGACGTGCTGGAGATCCGCACGCTGCGCATGCCGCGCCTCTACGACCTGCGCTGGGAGAAGCCGGCGCCGCTGGTGCCGCGGCATCTCCGCCTCGGCGTCGCCGAGCGGGTCAATGTCCGCGGCGAGGTCGAGACGCCGCTGGACGAGGCCGGCGCCATCGCCGCCGTCGATGCGCTGCTGGCCGAGGGCGTCGAGGCGATCGCCGTCTGCTTCCTGCACTCCTACGCCAACCCCGCCCATGAACGCCGGCTCGGCGAGATCATCGCCGCCCGCGCGCCGGGTATGCCGGTCTCGCTCAGCGTCGACGTCCTGCCGGAGATGAAGGAGTACGAGCGCACCTCGACCACCGTCATCAACGCCTATATCGGCCCGGTCCTCGGCCGCTACCTGACCGCCCTCGCCGGCGACCTGGTCGGCGCCGGGGTGGGGCGCCGCTGCTGCTGATGCAGAGTTCGGGCGGGCTGATGCCGGCGGCGGACGCCGCACGCCTGCCTGTCCATGTGGTGGAGAGCGGCCCGGCCGCCGGCGTCATCGGCGCCCAGGCCCTGGCGAAGCGGATCGGCCTCGCCAACGCCATCTCCTTCGACATGGGCGGCACCACCGCCAAGGCCGGGGTCATCGAGAATTACGAGGTGACGCGCGCCGGCGAGTACAGTGTCGGCGGCGGCATCATGGTCGGCTCCCGCCTGCTCTCGGGTGCCGGCTACCAGCTGAAGGTCCCGGCGATCGACCTGGCGGAGGTCGGCGCCGGCGGCGGCTCATTGATCTGGCTCGATGCCGCGGGCGCGCCGCAGGTCGGGCCGGAGAGCGCCGGCGCCTTTCCCGGCCCGGTCTGCTATGGCCGCGGCAACACGCAGCCGACCGTCACCGACGCCAATGTCGTGCTCGGCTACCTCAACCCGCAGGCGCTGGTTGGCGGCGCGCTGCCGATCGACGCCACGGCCTCGCGCGCTGCCATCGCCGGGAAGGTTGCCGCGCCGCTTGGCCTCGGCGTGGAGGATGCGGCGCATGGCGCGCATCTGATTGCCGCCTCCAACATGATCCGCGCCATCAAGGCGGTCTCCTCGGAACGCGGCCGCGACCCGCGCGCCTTCGCCCTCGTCGCCTTCGGCGGCAACGGGCCGTTGTTCGCCGCCGGCATGGCACGCGCCCTCGGCATGACCCGCGTGGTGGTGCCGCCCTCCGCCGGCGTCTTCTCCGCGGTCGGGCTGCTGGCCTCGGATGTCGAGGTGCATCTGTCCCGCTCCTGGCGCCGCCTCGCGCGCGGCCTCGATCCCGCAGCGCTCGAGGACGCTGCGGCGGCGCTGGAGGCGGAGGCGCGCGACCGGCTGACGATGCAGGGCTTCCCGCCCGCGCGCATCCGGATCCGCCGCGCCGCGACGCTGCGCTATCAGGGCCAGTCCTTCGAGTTGCAGGTCGGCTTCGCGGCGGGCGAGGGGCCGGACGTGGTCGAGAAACGCTACGGCGCCGAGCACGAGCGCACCTATGGCCACCGTGCCGGCACCGAGGAGCCGGTGGAGTTCGTCACCCTGCAGGTGGTCGGCACCGGCCTGCCGGACCGCCCACGCCTGCCGGACCATCTTGCGCCGCATGCGGTCGCGCCGGCCCAACCCTCCCGCCCCGCCTATTTCGGCCGCGCGCTCGGCTGGCGCGACACCGCCTTGCTGGCCCGCAGCGCGCTTGCCGCGCCCAGGCCCGGGCCGGCCATCATCGAGGAATACGACTGCACCTGCCTGGTGCCGCCGGGCGCGACCGCGTCGCTCGATGCCTTCGGAAACATCATCATCGACATCGAGGGGGAGCCTTCCGCATGAAACACCTGCTACTCGGCGCCGTCGCCGCTTTCGCGTTGAGCGCGGCGGCATCGGCGCAATCCGTGCCGGCCGGGCCGAAGGTCAGCGTGGTCGCGGTCACCCAGCCCTTGCCGACCCAGCCGCAATACACCCGCGTCGACGTGCCGGTGCTCAAGGAAGGCCTCGCGGCGCGGAGCGGCGGGCGGATCGAGGTGCAAGCTCCACGCATGCCGAGCGCAACCTCTCGGGCACCGAGCTGGTCCGCCTGGTCCGCTCCGGCCAGGCCGACATCGCCGCCGCCACCCTGAGCACGCTGTCGGGCGACGTGCCGATCCTCGACGGCGTCGACCTCGCCGGCCTCGCGCCGGGCATCGGCGATGCGCGCAGGATCGCCGAGGCGATGCTGCCCGTGGTCAACAAGGACCTCGAACGCTTCGGCGCCCGGCTGATGGTCATCTATCCCTTCCCGGCGCAGGTGGTCTATTGCCGCGCACCCTTCACCAGCTTCGCCGACCTGAAGGGCCGCAAGATCCGCACCTTCGGCAACTCGCTGGTGGACTTCTTCACTGCCCTCGGCGCCCAGCCGGTCTCGATCGGCTTCCCCGAGGTCTATTCGGCGCTGGAACGCGGCGTGGTGGATTGCGCCATCACCGGTACCGGCAGCGGCGTCGCCGCGCGCTGGCCCGAGGTGACCACGCATATCTCCAACCTGCCGGTGTCCTGGGCGCTTGCCGGCTACATGGTCAATGTCGCCTGGTGGAACAAGCTGGACCCCGCGGTGCGCGCGGCTCCTGGAGGCGGCCTTCGCCGAGGTCAACGACAGGCAATGGGCGCTGGGCGATGCGGCGACGCGGGACGGGCTCGACTGCGCGACAGGCAAGGCGGAAAGCTGCAAGATCCACACCCTGGCGACGCGACCGATGACCGAGGTCCCGGCGACCGAGGCGGACCGCGCGGCGCTGCGCGAGATCCTGGACAAAGACGTGCTTCCCGGCTTCGTCAAGCGTTGCGGAGCGCGCTGCGGCGAGGTGTTCAACCAGGTGATCGCGCCGATCGCCGGCGTGCGCTTCGGCGGGTGAGCGGCACGACCGCGATCCCCGCGCCGCTGCGTGCGGCGCGGGCGCTCCAGGCCGGCGCAGCGTGGCTCGCCGCCGTCATGGCGCATGTCGCCGGCTGGAACTACATCGCCTGCGCGCTCTTCATCACCTTCGACGTGGTGGCGCGCAGCCTGTTCGGCTTTTCCTCCAAGGCAACGATCGAGATCACCGGCTACATGCTGGCCGGCGGCATCGCCTGGGGCCTGGCGCATACCCTGGCGCGGCGCGCGCATATCCGCGTCGATGTCTGGGTCAACCGCCTGCCGCTCGGCCTTCGCGCGGCGCTGCACCTGCTCTCGCTGCTGCTGCTGGCGGTCTTCGCGGTGTTCTGCGCCTGGGCGGCCTATGGCCTGGTGGATGAGAGCCTGTTGTTCGACGCGCACGACAACAGCGCGCTGCGCGTGCCGCTCGTGTTGCCGCAGGGCATCTGGACCTTCGGCATCCTCGCCTTCTGCCTGATGATCCTGGTGCTGGCGATCGAGATCGGTCCTGTCGCTGATGCTCGGGCGCGGCGCCGACCTCGACACCCTGCTGAGTTCGCGCACGCTGGAGGACGAGACGGCGGAGGCGCTGGAAGCGGTCGAGATGGCACGGGAGGGTACGCGGTGATCGCCGTCGTCTTCCTGCTGGTGCTGCTGGCGGCTGCCATCTTCGCCGCGGCCTCTGGCGGCCAGGCGGTGCCGGTCGTGGAGATCCTGGCGCTGACCGGCGCCTTCCTGGTCTTCTTCGGCGCAGGCGTCTACATCGCGGCGGTGCTCGGGCTGCTCGGCATCCTGATCGGCCTCACCTTTTCCGACCGGCCCTGGTGGGCCTTTGCCGGGCAGACGCTGTGGGGACCTTCGTCGAACTTCGTCCTCGTCGCCGTGCCGCTCTTCCTGCTGATGGGAGAGATCCTGCTGCGTGCCGGGCTGTCGGACAGGCTGTACCGCGCGCTGAACGTCTGGCTGAACCGGCTGCCGGGCGGGCTGCTGCACACCAACATCGTCTCCTGCGCGGTGTTCTCGGCGATCTCGGGCAGTTCGGTGGCGACCGCGGCAACGATGGGCTCCGTCGCGCTGCCCTATTTCAACAGCAGCGCCTACAGCCAGCGCATGGTGCTCGGCTCGCTCGCCGCCGGCGGCGCGCTCGGCAATCTGATCCCCCCGGGGATCACCTTCATCATCTACGGGCTGATCACCGAGACCTCGGTCGGCGCGCTCTACATCGCAGCACTTCTGCCGAGCCTGCTGGTCACCGGCCTCTTCCTCGGCGTCATCCTGGTGCATGGGCTCCGCCACCCGATGGAGAAGCCGCCGCGGCTGCCGCTGGCGCTGAAGCTGCGGGCGCTGATCGACCTGGTGCCGACCCTGCTGCTGATGCTGCTGGTCCTCGGCTCGATCTATGCCGGCTTCGCCACCCCGACCGAGGCCGCGGCGCTGGGCGTGGTCGGCGCCGCGGTCTTCGCCGCGATCGAGGGCAAGCTCTCCTTCCGCCTGCTGAATGCGAGCGCCGAGGCGACGGCGCGCAACACGGCGCTGCTCGGCCTGATCATCTTCGGCGCCTACCTGCTGAACTACCTGCTGACCGCGATCAACGTGCCGCAGACGCTGGCCGGCTTCATCGGCGGGCTGCCGCTGCCGCCCTGGGCCATCATGGCCTGCATCCTGGCGCTCTACCTGGCGCTCGGTACCTTCATGGAGGGCTTCTCCATGATCATCACCACGGTGCCGGTAGTCTTCCCCGTCGTCACCGCGCTCGGTTACGATCCGATCTGGTTCGGCGTGATGGTGACGATGCTGGTGGAGATCGCCCAGATCAGCCCGCCGGACGGCACCGTGATGTACGTCCTGCAGGGCATGCGTCCGCGGCCGGGGCCGATCACCGATGTCTTCGTCGGGGTGATGCCCTTCCTTGCCGCCTACCTGCTGGCGGTGGCGCTGCTGATGATCTGGCCGGGGATTGCGCTCTGGCTGCCACGGGTTATGGGTTGAACCTATGAGTGAGCGACCGGTCCGCATCGCCGTTGATATCGGCGGCACCTTCACCGACCTTCAGGTACTCGACGCCCGCGACGGTAGCGTGCGCGCCTGGAAGACCCCGACGACGCCGGAGGATCCGAGCATCGGCCTGCTGCGCGGCGTGACGGAGGCGGCGGAGCGCTTCGGATTCGCGCTTTCCGATGTCGGCCTGCTGCTGCACGGCACCACCATCGCCACCAACGCGGTGCTCGAGCGGAAGCTGGCACGCGGCGTGCTGCTGACCACGGCAGGCTTCGAGGACGTGCTGGAGATCACCCGCCATGTCCGGCGGGAGCTCTACAAGGTCGATCTCGATCCCTTCCCCTGCCTGATCGAGCGGGACCGCCGCATCGGCGTGCCGGAACGCATGCGGGCGGACGGCACGGCCGAGCAGCCGCTGGACGAGGCCGCGCTGCCGGCCCTGCTGGCGCGGCTGGATGCGCTGGGGGCCGAAACGGTCGCGGTCTGCCTGCTGCACGCCTACGCCAATGCGGCGCATGAGCAGCGGCTGAAGGCGCTGATCCAGGCCGCGCGGCCGGCCCTGCCGGTCTCGCTCAGCTCCGAGATCAGCCCGGAGATCCGCGAGTACGAACGCAGCAGCACCACGGTGCTGAACGCGCTGCTGATGCCGGTGGTGAAGGCCTATCTCGAAAAGCTGGAAGCGCGGCTGGGGCAGGGGGCTTCCATCCGCTGGTCTTCCTGGTGCAGTCCAATGGTGGCGTCTGTAGCCTGCGGCATGCCGCGGAACAGCCGGCACGGCTGTTGCTCTCGGGCCCTTCCGGCGGCGCGCTGGCGGCGGGGCGGATCGCCCAGCTGCTTGGGCGACCGAACCTGGTTGCGGTGGATATGGGCGGCACGAGCTACGACGTCTCCGTTGTGCAGGGCGGGCGCGTTTCCGTCGTGACCCAGGGCGAGATCGACCGCTTGCCGGTGCGCCTGCCGATGGTCGAGATGCGCACCATCGGCGCCGGCGGCGGCTCCACCGCCTCGGTCGATCCTGGCGGGCGGCTGACGATCGGGCCGCGCAGCGCCGGCTCCCGCCCCGGGCCCGTGGCCTATGGCCGCGGCGGGACCGAGCCGACGGTGACGGATGCTAACCTGGCGCTCGGCCGCCTCGATCCCGACTATTTCCTGGGCGGCATGATGAAGCTAGACATGCCGGCGACCCGCGCGGCGATCGCGGCGGAGGTCGGCGACAAGCTCGGCCTGGCGGTGGAGCCGGCGGCCCAGGGCATGCTGACCGTGGTAAACGCCAATCTCGGCGCCGCGGTGCGGCTTTCGCTGTTCGAGAAAGGGCTGGACCCGCGCGACTTCTCCCTGCTGTCTTTCGGTGGCGCCGGCGGGCTGCATGCGACCGACGTCGCCGCCGAGATGGGCATCCGCGAGGTGATCTTCCCGCGCGAGCCCGGCACCTTGTCTGCCTATGGCATACTCTACAGCGACCTGGTGCAGGATATCGCACGGTCCCGCGTCATGCCGGCGGTGCCGGCCAGCCTGCCGGCGATCGCGGCGCTGATGGATGCGCTGCGCGCCGAGGCGGATGCCGGGCTGGCGCGTGACGGCGTGGCGCCGGAGTGGCGCGAGATCGTGGTCGCCGTCGATATGCGCTACCATGGCCAGGCCTTCGAGCTGCTGGTGCCCTGGCCCGATGCGCCGGGCCTGCCGGCGCTGCTGGCGCGTTTCCACGCGATGCATCGCCAGCGCTTCAGCTATGCAGACGAGGCCGAGGCGGTGGAGATCGTCACCCTTCGCGCCATCGCCACCGGGCGCCTGCCGAAGCCCGAGGCCACGGATCCGTCACCGGCCGCGCGCCCAGCCCTGCAAGGGCACGCGCCGCGTCTTCGAGGAGGGCGCCTGGCGCGACGTCCCGGTCTGGGACCGCGAGGCGCTGCCGCCCGAGGACCGCATCACCGGCCCCGCACTGGTCGAGGAGCCCTTCGCCACCCACTGGATCGCCCGCGGTTGGACCGCCACGCTCGGCGCCGCCGGCGCGCTGATCGCCCGGAGTGACGCGTGATGCTGGGCCCTATCGAGATCGAGGTCATCCGCAACGCCCTGACCGCCGCGGCGGCGGAGATGGACGTGACGGTCTGGCGCACCTCGCGCAGCACCATCGTGCGCGAGCTGCTGGATTATTCCACCGCCGTCTTCGACGCCGAGGGCAACAACCTGGCTCAGTCCGCCCGCATCCCGAGCCATCTCAACAGCATGTCGCATTTTCTGCGCGAAGCTGCTGGACAAGTATGTGGACCCGGCGAGCTGGGGGCCGGAGGATGTGGTCATCTCCAACGACCCCTATTGTGGCGGCCAGCACCTGCCGGACATCTGCGCCTTCAGGCCGGTGTTCCATGAAGGCAAGCGTATCGCCTTCGTCGGCACGCTCTGCCACCACATCGACGTGGGCGGGCTGGTGGCCGGCAGCTACGCCGCCAAGGCGATCGAGATTTTCCAGGAAGGCCTTCGGATCCCGCCACTCAAGCTGATCGAGAACGGCGTCCGCAACGAGGGCGTCTGGGCAATGATCCGGCAGAACATCCGCAAGCCCGACCTGCTGCTCGGCGACCTGCAGAGCCAGATCGCCTCGCTTGAGGTCGGCGCCACGGCGCTGCGGCGGCTGGCGGCGCGCTATGGCGCGGACGGGATGCTGGAGGCCGGGCGCCGCATCCTCGACATGAGCGAGGCGGCGATGCGCGCCGCCATTTCGCGCATGCCGGA
The DNA here is from genome assembly GCF_050632255.1 of Dankookia sp. P2. NCBI lineage: Bacteria > Pseudomonadati > Pseudomonadota > Alphaproteobacteria > Acetobacterales > Roseomonadaceae > Dankookia > Dankookia sp. P2. The sequence goes on from NZ_CP192581.1 coordinate 5,909,606, forward strand.
CGGCACCTACGAGTTCACCGACTGGCTCGACGACGATGGGATCGATCTCGGCAAGCCGATCAGGCTGCATGTTGCGCTGACCATCAAGGGGAGGAAATCTCGGTCGACCTGTCCGGCTGCTCGCCGCAGGTGCAGGGGCCGACCAATGCGACACTGGCCAGCAGCAATGCCGCGGTGATGTTCGCCGTCATGTGCGCTTGCGACGAGCCCTTTGCCGCCAATGCCGGCTGCTACCGCCCGATCAGCACCTTCGCGCCGGAAGGACTGGTGGTGAATGCCCGCCATCCGGCGCCGGTGGTGCACCGCATCGCCGTCACGCATCGGCTGCTGAACGCCATGTTCGGCGCGCTGCACCAGGCGGTGCCGGACCGCATCCCGGCCGCCTACTACGGCAACTCCTATGTCTGCACCTTCCAGACCGTCGCGGCGGATGCGAAGCGCGAGGTGCTGGTGGAGATCGAGATCGGCGGCACCGGCGCGCATCCGGCCAAGGACGGCGTCAATGCGCTGTCCTCCGGCATGCACAACAACAGCAACATCCCCGTGGAGATGATCGAGGCGCAGGCGCCGCTAACCATCATCCGCTACGGATTGCTGCCGGATTCCGGCGGCACCGGGGCACGGCGCGGCGGGCTCGGCCTGCTGCGGGAATGGCGCGTCGACAGTCCGCGCTGCTTCTTCACCGCCAACATGGACCGCTTCGTCCATGCCCCCTATGGGCTGGCCGGCGGCGGTGCGGCCTCGACCGGCAGGCTGGTGCTGACGCGGGACGGCGCCGAGAGTCCTTGCCGCCGAAATCGGACAACATGCCCTTGCAGCAGGGCGACCGCGTGCGGCTGGAAACCTCGGGCGGCGGCGGCTTCGGCGACCCTGCCGCACGCGATCCGGCGGCCCGGGCGCGCGACCTCGCACTGGGTTACGTGACGCGATGAGCTTCGACCCGCGGGCGCACCGGCTGGTTCCGGAGCAGCGCTGGTTCGAGGATTTCACGCTCGGCGAACGCTTTCCGCTGCCGTCCCGCACCATGACCAGCGGGTTGTTCGCCGCCTTCCAGGCTGCCTCCGGCGACAACCACCCGATCCACTACGATGCGGAGTACTGCAAGGCGCATGGCTTGTCCGGCATGCTGGCGCATGGCTACCAGGTGGCGATCCAGACCTGCGCCGGGGCCGGGCTGTTTCCGCACATGGTCGAGGACTCGCTGAAGGGCTTCCTGGAACAATCGAGCCGCTTCCTACACCCCGTTGTGCTGGGCGACACGCTCTATCCCTTACTGGAGGTCGACGAGCTGACGGCGCAGCGTAGCACCGGCATCCTCGGCCTGCGGGCGACCATCCACAACCAGCACGGCGTGCAGGTGCTGGAAGGCCGCCACCGCTACCTGCTGCGGAAGCGCTCGGTCAGCTGAGGAGCCGGCGGACATAGCGCCGCGTACCGCGGAAGAGCGGGCGGATGCGCTCACACCAGGCGGTGCTGCGGCCGGCGATCCATTCGGGGGATTGGTTCACCTCCGGCCGCTCGAACCGGTAGGCGGCCAGCAGGTTCGGACGGCCGTCATCCAGCCGCTTGTAGCGCGTGCCGCCAATGCAGCCGGGCACGCTGGTCAGCAGCGGCAGGTGCTCCTTCTCATACCATTCGTACACCGCCGGCAGGTCGGCCTCGGCGATGTCGAGCTCCACCGTGTAAAGGAAGGGCGCCGGGCGGCTCACATCGCCGAGCGAGGCAATGAAGGCATAGGGCGTGCCGTCCGTGGCGCCGGCGGGCGGCTTCTCCAGCCAGTGCCAAGTGTCTGCCGGGTTCTCCAGGTCCTGGTAGCGCACGCCTTCGCCGCGTCCGGGCTGGATCAGCAGGTCGGCCATCGGGTTTCCTCCTGTCGCTTGTCGGGGCAGTATCGCCGCCAACGCACAAACGACAAGCCGAGGACGCATCGCCATGGCCCGCATCCCCTATGCCGACCCGGAGGCGCCGGAGAACCGGGAGGCTGCGGCCCATATCCTGGCCAGCCGTGGGAAGCTCGGCCACCTCCACCGCATGTTGCTGGAACAGTCCGCCGGTGGCGAAGGGCTGGATCGAACTTTATGATGCGGTGCGCTGGAAGACCGAGCTGTCGGGCAAGCTGCGGGAACTGGCGATGTGCCAGGTGGCCGCGATCAACGGCGCGCAATACGAATGGGCGGCGCATGCACCGATTGCGTTGAAGGAAGGCGCCACCCAGGCGCAACTGGATGCGCTGCCGGACTGGTCGGTGCAATGCGGGCTGTTCGACGCGGCGGAGACGGCGGCGCTGGCGCTCTGCGATGCCATGACCAGGCAGGTGCATGTGCCGGAGGACATCTTCGTCCAGGTCAAGGCGGCGCTGCCGCCGCGGCAGGTCGTGGAACTGGTCGTCACCATCGCCGGCTACAATTGCGTCTCCCGCGTGCTGGAAGCGCTCGAGATCAACGGCGCGGACCCGCTGTCGTGAAGGGCTTCGAATGGCTGGCCCGCAGCCTCAAGGAGTCAGGGCAGACCCATCTTTTCTTCGTCGACGCGGTATTGCGGCGGACCCTGCTCGAGCTCGAACGGGTCGGTGTGCAGCCGGTTCTCGCTCATACCGAGAAGGCGGCGGTCTACATGGCCGATGCCTATGGCCGGGTCTCCGGCCGGCCGGGCGTGGTGGCGGCGCAGTCGGTCGGCACGGCCAACCTCGCGGCGGGGCTGCAGGATGCCTGGCTCGGCCGCAGCCCGGTGCTTGCGCTGACCGGGCACAAGCCGGTCGGGCACCAGCATCGCAACGCCTACCAGGAAGTGGCGCATGCGCCGCTCTTCGCGCCGGTGACCAGGCATGCGGCGCAGGTACTCGAGGCCGCCGACCTGCCGCGGCAATTCCGCCAGGCCTGGGCGGCCGCCGTCGCAGCGCCTCCGCGACCGGTGCATCTCGACCTCAACGGCTTGATGGGCGAGTTCGTCGAGACTAGCGAAACAATGGAGGCGCCGGCCGCACTTGGTGGCTGGACCACGCCGCGCCACCGGCCGGGGGCGGATCCCGCCGCGGTTCGGGCGGCCGCGGCGGCGCTGCTCTCCTCCTCGCGCGTGGTCATTGTCGCCGGCGATGGCGCGGCGCTGTCGGGCTGCGGGGCGGAGGTGCTGGCGCTGGCGAAGGCGCTGCGGGCACCGGTCGCCACCTCGCTCGGCGCGCGCGGCATGATCTCCACGCGGCACCCGCTGCATGTCGGCGTGGTCGGCAACTACTCCGCGCCACCGGCGAACCAGGTGGTGCATGCGGCGGAAGCTGGTGCTGTTCATCGGCTGCGACACCGGCGACCAGGTGACTCATGGCTGGCGGGTGCCGAAGCCCGGCACGCGGGTGGTGCAGATCGATGCTGACCCGCTAGAGTTCGAGCGCAGCTACGCGACCGAGGTAGCACTGCTGGGCGACCCGAAGGCGGCGGTGGCGGCGCTGGCGGTGGCGGTCGGGACGCCGGTGCGCGATGGCGGCTTCCTGGCCGAGGCGCAGGCGATCATGGCCGGCTGGCGCCGGGAGATCGCGCCACGGCTGGCGAGCGATGCCGTCGCCATCGACCCGGCGCGGCTCTGCGCCGAGATCACCCGCGCCCTGCCGCCGGACGGCATCCTGGTGGCCGATACCGGCTATTCCGGCATTTGGACCGGCACGCTGGTCGAGCTCGAGCCGGGCCAGACCTATCTGCGTGCGGCGGGGTCGCTGGGCTGGGCCTTCCCGGCCTCGCTCGGCGCGAAATGCGCGGCGCCGGATCGCAAGGTGGTGTGCTGGTCGGGCGACGGCGCGCTGTACTACCACCTGCCGGAGCTGGAGACGGCGAAGCGGCGCGGCATCGCGGTGACGCTGGTGGTGAATAACAACTCGGGCTTCGGCCAGGGCTGGCCGAACTACCTGAAGCAGGCCGGCAACCGGCCGGTGGCGGCGGAGCAGGTGCTGCGCTTCGGCCCGACCGACTTCGCCGCGGTGGCGCGGCAGTTCGGCCTGAAGGGCATCCGCGTCGAGCGGCCGCGGGACCTCGCGGCCGCGCTGGCCGAGGCGATGGCGAGCGGCGAGGCCTGCGTGGTGGACGTCGTCACCGACATCGACTGCCGGGCACCGGAGCCCTGGACGCCCTAGTCGCCCGGTCGCCGGAGCGCCGCATGGCGTGCAGGCGTGAATCGGCCGACCAAGCAGAGGAGAGCAGATAATGGCACGTGTCGCGGTCATCGGCGCCGGCACCATGGGGCATGCGCTGGCGCTGGTCTTCGCGCTCGGCGGGCACCGGGTGCGGCTGACCGACAGCAACCCGGCAACCCTGGCGAAGGCGCAGGGGCTGATGGAGACGGCACTCGCCACCCTGGTGCAGGGCGGCGAGGCGCCGAAGGACTGGACCTCGGGCCACCTCGCCCAGGCGGTGACGCGGCATGAGCGCCTGGAAGAGGCGGTGGACGGCGCCGAGCTGATCGTCGAGGCGATCATTGAGGTGCCGGAGGCGAAGCGTGAGCTCTATGCGCGGCTCGACGCCTGCGCGCCGGCGGATGCCATCCTCGCCAGCAATACGAGCCACCTGGATGTCTTCCCGCTGATCCCGGAAGCCCGGCAGGCCAAGGCGTTGATCGCGCATTGGTACACGCCGCCCTATCTGGTGGACCTGGTGGACATGATCCCCGGGCCGAAATGCGAGCCCGCGGCCTTCGACAGCGTCTTCTCCATGCTGAAAGCCATGGGCAAGCAGCCGCTCGGGCTGAAGAAATTCGTCCCCGGCTATGTCGCCAACCGCATCCAGGCGGCGATCGGGCTCGAGGTGCAGAACCTGCTCGACGAGGGCGTGGCGACCGCGGCGGAGATCGACGCGGCAATCATCCACGGGCTGGCGCTGCGGCTGCCGATCCTCGGCTTCTACGCCAAGGCGGATTTCACCGGCCTGCCGCTGATGCAGGCGGTGGCGCGGAACAAGAGCTACACGCCGCCGGTTCCGAAGGGCGGCAGCCCGGTGCTCGACAAGCTGGTCGAGGAAGGCCGCACCGGCGTGCTGGCCGGCGCCGGCTACTACGACTGGCCGGGCGACCCGGCGGCGCTGTTCGAGGCACGCGACCGGCGCCTGATCCAACTGAAGCAGGCAATGCGCGAGATCGGGACCATGGCAGGGCTGGAGCGAAGCGAATGATCCGCTACGAACTCACGGGCAAGACGGCGCTGGTGACCGGCGGCGCCTCTGGCATCGGGCTGGCGCTGGTCACGCAGCTGGCGCGCAACGGTGCGAAGGTGGCGATCAACCACCTGGCCGATGACGTGCGCGGGCCGGAACAGGTGGAGAAGCTGAAGGCGGAAGGGCTCGATGTCATCTCCGCCCCCGGCAATGTCGGCGATGCCGCCGACGGCGTGCGGATGGTGGAGCAGGCGGTCCGCGATCTCGGCCGGCTGGACTACCTGGCCAACAATGCCGGCACGCCGGGCAGCCGCACGACCATTGCGCCGAAGGAGCTGGACCGGATCACCGACGAGCTCTGGGACACGCTGCTGCAAGTGAACCTGGTGGGCGTCTTCCGCTGCACCAAGGCGGCGGCGCCGGCGCTGCGGGCGGCAAAGGGCGCGGTGGTGAACACCGCCTCGATCGCCGGGCTGGGGTCGGTCGGGTCGTCGATGGCCTATGGCGCGACCAAGGCGGGCGTGGTGAGCCTGACCAAGAACCTGGCCCGGGCGCTGGCGCCGGATGTGCGGGTGAACGCGGTGGCGCCAGGCGCGGTGGACAGTTCCTGGATGATCGAGTGGTCGAACGAGCAGCGCAGCGGCTCGATCGACAAGGCGCTGCTGAAGCGGCGCTGCACCACCGACGACCTCGCGGAGGTGATGCTGTTCCTCCTCGCCGGCGCGGCGATGGTGACCGGCCAGACCGTGACGGTGGATGGCGGGCTGACGCTTGGCTAGGCCTGGGGCAGCACCACCACGGTGCCGCGCTTGGTGCCGGCCTCCACGGCTTCATGCGCGGCGGCGGTTTCGGCCAGCGGGAAGGTGGCGGCGACGCGGTGCAGCCGCGTGCCTTCCCGCAGCCAGCGGGTGATCTCCTCCATCGCCTGCCGCCGAGCCGCGGCCGGGGCGCTGTTCAGCACCACGCCGCGCAGGTTGACGTTCTTCCGCATCAACGTGCCGGAGACCGGGATCGGCGGGGTCGGTCCGCCGCGGCTGGCATAGCCAATGACGCTGCCGTTCAGCGCCACCACCGCGGACCAAAGCGCGACATTGCCGGCGACATCGACCTCGACGATGCGGTCCACGCCATGCCCGCCGGTCGCCGCCAAAATCTGCTTGGCGCAATCCGGCGCGCGGTAGTCGAAGACCGCCTCTGCGCCGGCGGTCGCGGCATCCTCGGCCTTCCAGCCGCCGCTCGCCGTCGCCAGCACCTGCGCCGCGCCGCCCCAGCGGGCCAGCTTGCACCGCGTAGTTGCCGACCGCGCCGCCGCCGCCCGACACCAGCACCCGCAGCCCCGCCACCGGCCCATCGGCGAAGAGGCAGCGATGCGCCGTCATGCCGGGGATGCCGAGACAGGCGCCGACCTCGAAGGGGACGTCCTCCGGCAGGTCGTGCACGCACTCCGCCGGCACGCAGGTGAACTCCGCGGCCGTGCCGAAGGGGCGGAAGCGCTGCGCGTTGTAGAGCCAGACCCTTCGGCCGAGCAGCGCGGGGTCGGCGCCATCGCCCAACGCCTCGATAAAACCCGCGCCGTCGCTGTTTGGGACGATAAGCGGGAATCCGTTGGCGTAGCTGGTCCCGGCGCGGCGATAGGTATCCGCCGGGTTGACGCCGGAGGCGAGCAGCTTCACCCGCAACTCGCCCGGCGCGGGGAGGGGCAGGGGGCGCTCGCCGTAGTGCAGCACCTCCCGCGCCGGCCCGGTCCGGTCGTACCACACTGCGCGCATGCTTCGCCCTCCCGCGTTCTTGGCGCTATTCTGCGGCACGGGCGCGGGGTTTGACATCCCGGCCGGCACCCGGCTTGCTTGCGCCAAAGGAGGACCCAGCCATGTCCCTGTCCGTCGAGGAATTCGCCCGGCAATGCCGCCAGGCCCTGGTCGCCGATCCCGGCCCCGCCGGCCGCGTCCATGTGGTCGAACTGGTGCAGGCGGCGCTGAAGGATCCCGGCTTCGTCGCCGCCGCGCTGCCCGAGGGCACGCCGGAGCGGAAGGTGCTCTACGAGGATCCCGATCTCGGCTTCACCATCCTCGCGCATGCCTACAAGGGCGCGAAGAACAGCAGCCCGCACGACCACGGGCCTTCCTGGGCGATCTACGGCCAGGCGGAAGGCGAGACCGTCATGACCGACTACGATTGCCTGGCGCGGCCCGAGGGCGACCAGCCTGGCAAGGCGAAGCGGACCCAGGACTACGTGCTGAAGCCGGGTGACGCCTACCTGTACGAACCCGGCGTGCTGCACTCCCCCGCCGCGACGGCGCCACCCGCCTGCTGCGGATCGAGGGGCTGAACATGGACAAGGTGAAGCGCCAGCCCTACGTCGCGGTCGAATAGGCAACCGGCTCCGCCTGCTGCGCGCCGCCGCCGCGCAGCAGGGCCAGGCCGACCAGCAGCGCCGGCAGGCCGCAGACCACGAAACCCATGCCGTGGCTGCCGGTGAGGCTGAGGCAGGCGGCATAGGCCAGCGGCAGCAGGAAGGCACCGACCTGGCCGAAGGAGAGCACACCGCCAGTCGCGGCCCCGTGCATGTTGTCGGGCGCCAGCCGCGCGGTTTCGGCCAGCAGCACGCCGTGCCAGGACATTGCCGTCGCGCTCAGCACCATGCCGGCGACGGCGATCGCCCATAGCGGCCAGCGATGGCCGAAGATCCCCAGCAGCCCGGCGCTGGCGGCCATGCCGAAGGCGAGCCCCGCCATCATCAGCCGCGGCGCGACGAAGCCGCTGCCGAGCCAGCCCCAGAGCACCCGGCAGGGCAGGGCGACGACCATCGCCAGCGAGAAGATCGCCCCCGCCGCCGCCAGGTCCTGGCCGTGCGTCGTCAGGAAGATGATGAAGTACGCGGTGAAGACGGTCTGCAGCCCGTTGAAGGCGAAACAGGCCATCGACAGTGTCCGCAGGTCGCGCGTCGCGGTGACGGTGCCGAGCGTCGTGCCGAAGTCGCGCAGGTGGAAGCGGCGGCTCGGCTGCCTATCGGAGTCGAAGTTCGCGCCGCAACGGCTGCAGCACCAGCACGAAGCCAAGACAGGCCGCAGCGGCGACCAGGAAGGTGCCGCGCCAGCCGGTCCAGCCGATCAGCGCCGGGCCGAGCAGCCCTGCCAGCAGCAGGCCGGCGGGCACCGCCGTCTGCTTGATGGAATAGACCAGCGGTGCGGTGCGCGGCGGGCAATAGCGGCCGAGCAGGTGCGAAGCTGGCCGGCGTCGAGACCGCCGCGCCGCCGCCGCCGATCACCGCCGAGACGATGAAGAGCAGGACGTTGCCGCTGGCTGCGGCGCCGAGGCCGATGCCCAGCATGACCAGCGCCACCTGGCTCATGCGCAGGGCGCCGTGGCGGATCAGGAAGCTGCCGCAGCCGAGCTGGAAGGTCAGCGCCGCCAGGGCCGAGAGGCTGACATAGGTGCCGAACCAGGCGGGGTCGAAATGCAGGTCGGCGATGACCGCGGGCGCCACCACCGCCGGCAGGCCGCGGCCGATCGAGGCGAAGGTCTGCTGCGCGAACATCGCCCCGAGCGCCAAAAGCAGCAGGCGGAACTGGCGCTCCATGGCCATGGTTGAACTCCTCAGAAAGATTGGGGAGGGAAAAGTATTCCCTCCCCAAACCCCACCCTTCCTTTTTTGTGGGTCTGGCCCTCGCCGCGCGTCGGCTGCCGACTCACAGAAATAGAGGAGCGTCCAGGGAGGATGCTTCCTCCCCGGCCTTACCCCTATGCCGGGCAGCGCACCAGCTTGCCGGGCAGGGCGCCGGTCGCCTCGCCATGCCGGTAGGTGATGGCGCCGGCGACGATGGTGGCGTCGTAGCCGCGCACCGTCTGCATCAGCCGGCGCCCGCCGCCCGGCAGGTCGTAGAGCATCCCCGGCCGGTTCAGCGCCAGCGCCTCCCAGTCGATGACGTTGAGGTCGGCGCGCATCCCGGGCTTCAGCAGCCCGCGGTCCGGCAGCCCGGCGGCGCGGGCGGTGTCGCTGGTCTGCCGGCGGATCAGCTCCTCGACGGGCAGGCCGCGCACCTTGCCCCAATAGGTCAGCAGGTGGCTGGGGAAGCTGCCGTCGGAGATGAAGCCGACATGCGCGCCGCCATCCGAAAGCCCGACGATGGTGTTGGGATGCCGCAGCAACTCCGCGCTGGCCTCGACCGTGTAGTCGGCATAGTTGGTGAGGGCGCAGAAGATGAAGCTCTCGCCCTCATCGGCCAGCAGCATGTCGTAGGCGACCTCCTCGGGACGGCGGCCTTCGCGCGCCGCCTGGGCGCCGATGCTGCTTTCCTGCGGCGGGGTGTAGTCGGGCGGGTCGCCGAAGGGGAACATGCGGTCGAAGGAGAGCCGGGTCAGCAGCGGGAAATGTGCTGCCGGCGAAGCGGTCCTCGGACAGGATGCGGGCGCGGGTCGCCGGGTCGCGCATCGCGGCGACGCGCGCCGAGACCGGCAGCTGGGCGATCGCCTTGTAGGACGGCGCGCCGCTGAACGGGTTCTGGCTGCCGAGCAGGCCCATCAGGATCCCGATCGGCCGCGGCGGGAAGACCGGGCGGATCGCCACGCCCTCGCGCGCCGCCTGGTTCGAGAGGGCGAGCAGCTCCTTCCAGACCTCGGTGCGATCGTGCCGCTGCGTCAGGGAGAAGACCGCCGGCCGGCCGCTGCGTTCCACCACGCGCCGGATTAGGCCGAACTCGGTCGCCGGGTCGGGCTGGTTGAAGTCGGAGACAAATCCCATGAAGCCGCGACCGACGGCGCGCAGCCCGTCGGCGATGCCGGACAGCTCCTCCTCCTGCGCCCGCAGCGTCGGGGTGAAGTCGCCCTTCAAGGTCTTGTGGCTGATGGTGCGGCTGGTCGAGAAGCCGAAGGCGCCGGCCTCGACCGCCTCGGCGACCAGGCGGCGCATTTCGGCGATGTCGCCCTGATTGGCGCTTTCAAGCGCCAGCGCGCGCTCGCCCATGACATAGACCCTCACCGCGGCGTGCGGGACCAGGGCGCAGATGTCGATGTCGCGCGGCTTCCGGTCCAGCACGTCGAGGTATTCGGCGAAGCTCTCCCAGCGGAAGTCGAGGCCCTGCGACAGAACCGGGGCGGGGATGTCCTCGACGCCCTCCATCAGCTCGATCAGTTGCATCTCGGTGCCCGGCCGCACCGGGGCGAAGCCGACGCCGCAATTGCCCATCACCGCCGTGGTCACGCCATGGATCGCCGACGGGGCGAGATGGCTGTCCCAGACCGCCTGGCCGTCATAATGCGTGTGGATGTCGACGAAGCCCGGGGTCACCAGCCGGCCGGTCGCGTCGATTTCCTCGGCGCCGCGCGGTAGATCCTCGCCGATTGCCGAGATCCGCCCGTCCTTGATGGCCAGGTCCGCCTTCCGGCCTGCGGCGCCGCTGCCGTCGATGACGGTGCCGCCGCGGATCACCAGGTCTTCCATGGTCCGTTTCCCTTTGCCTGTTGGGTAGCAGGCTAGGCTTTTTGGGTGGGGTTCCAAGCCCGGCGATGGGGGTAGCGTCCCGCCCCCAATCGAGGAGGAGACCCCCATGCAGCTCGCCGCGCTCGACCGCGCCTTCGATACTCTGCTGGTGCAGGAGCCGGCCGAGCACATCCTGCAGGTGACGCTGAACCGCCCGGACCGGGCGAATGCCTTCACCAGTCAGATGGGCCGCGAGATTATTGAGGTCTTCCAGGCGCTGGAAGCGACGCCCGGCGCCTATCGCTGCGTGGTGCTGACCGGGGCGGGGGAGCGGGCCTTCTGCGCCGGCGCCGACCTGAAGGAGCGGAACGGCATGACCGATGCCGATTTCTCCGCCCAGCACTACCTGTTCGAGCGGATGGCCCGCGCCGTCCTGGCCTGCCCGCCGCCCTTGCTGGGCGCGATCAACGGCGCGGCCTTCGCCGGCGGGCTCGAGCTCGCGCTCTGCTGCGACTTCGCCTATGCGGCCGAGACCGCGCGCTTCGCCCTGACCGAGGTGACGCTTGGCATCATGCCGGGCGCCGGCGGCACGCAAAACCTGCCGCGCACCATCGGCGAGCGGCGGGCGAAGGAGGTCATCCTGACGGGGCGGCCCTTCTCCGCCGCCGATGCGCTGGCCTGGGGCATGGTGAACAAGCTTTATCCGGCCGCCGAGCTGCTGCCGGCGGTGCTGGAGACGGCGCGGACCATCGCCGCCAACGCGCCGCTCAGCGTGCGGCAGGCCAAGAAGTCGATCACCCAGGGCCTGCAGATGGACCGCGCGAGCGGCATGCTGTTCGAGATCGAGGCCTATTACCAGCTGATCCCGACCGAGGACCGGATCGAGGGCATCAAGGCTTTCAACGAAAAGCGCAAGCCGGACTTCAAGGGGCGGTAGGGGGCACCTCCCCGCGGGCGGCTCAATCCGGCACGGCCGCGATCTCGTAGCCCACCGGCACCAGCCCACCACTCAGGCCAAGCGCGCTGCGCAGCTGGCCGAGCATCGCCTGCGCTGCATCGCCCAGCTCCTCCTCCGGCCCGGCCACGCCTTCCACCGCCGCCATGGCGCGGCGGCGGTCGGCCAGCTTCGGCAGCAGCTTCGGCAGGGCGGCCAGCGCCTCGGCGGGCGCCATGCTGGCGATCACCGTCTGCTCGCGGATCAGCGCCTGGCGGGCGCTGGCGGTCATCTCGCTGAAGGGCGGCTCGTTCTGCATCAGCGCATTGGACCGGGCGAGGCGCGAGCGCCGGACGCCGCCGCGCGCCTGGGCCAGCAGGATCATCATCCGCACCACCGCCTCGGCATAGCCGCCGGCGGCGATGCGGGCGAGCGCCTGGCGGACTTCCGGCGCATCGGCCAGCGATGCGGCGGAGGGCGCCTCCTCCGGCGTCTCGCCGCCGGCCACGCCGACCGCGGCGAGGGCGCCATAGACGCCGTGGAAGGCGATCTCGGTCCAGGCGTCCCGCCAGTCGCGCCAGGTGTCGAGGCTGCGCTCAACGCTCTCGGCCCAGAGGCTCTCCCAGGCAAGGAAGGGATTGTCGGGGCGGGCCGGGCGGCGGTTCTGCTTCACCTAGCCCGGCCAAGGCCGGGACCGAGGCCATCAGCGGGTTCTTGTCGCTGACCAGGGTCCGGCGCAGACGCAGCGGATGCATCTGCCGGCGCTTCTCGGCGCTCTCCTCGGTCGCCATCTGCCGCACCACCGGCGCGACGAACAGGTCGTACATCGACTGGTTCAGCGCCGAGATCTTGGCGACCGCCGGGAAGGCCTCGTTCTTGGCTTCCCCGCTGCGGGCGCGGATATCGGCCATGGTCCGCTCCTTGAGCTCGACCTGCCGAGGCATTGCTGTCGGACTCGCGGGTGATCAGCATCTCGTAGAGGCCGGGAGCGACGCTGTCGATCAGCGTCAGCAGCTCGGCGATCTCCGAATGCTCCTTCAGCGCCACCGCGCCGGAGACGAAGATGCCGAGGTGCCCGATGTCGTCATGCATCAGATAGACGATGGTCTGGCCGAGCGCCTTGATCTCCTGCTCGTCGCGGTAGACGTCGGCGATCCAGCGCAGCGCCTGGCCGGGCGGGGTGATGTTGTCGCCGGCCGAGGCGAAGACGACGACGGGGCTGCGCACCGCCCGCATGTTGAAGGTCGGCGCCGCCGCCGGCGCTGATCTCGCCGCGGGCGAAGCGGTCGCCGATGAACAGGTTCTCGACGATCCAGCGGATCTCGTCGCGGTTCATCAGGAAGTAGCCGCCCCACCAGCGCTCGAATCGAGGAAGCGCTCGGCCTCGGTGTCGGCCTTCTGGAACAGGTTGTAGTACTTCTTGAACCAGGTGTTGGCGGGCGACGAGGCTCTCGAAGTTCAGCACCAGCCCGGCGCCGTCGAACTTGCCGTTGCCCAGATCCGCCATCAGCGCCGCGGGCCAGGACCCGCCGGCAAGGCCGCCGAGGTAGCGCATCGGGTTGCGGCCGCGCTCGCCCGCCCAATAGGACAGCGGCGCGCCGTTCAGCACCAGCGCGCCGGTCAGCTCCGGCTGGGATGCGCCCAGCATCATCACCGCCCAACCGCCCTGGCAGTTGCCGATCACGACCGGCTTCGGCGCCTGCGGATGCGCCTCGTGCACCTTCTCGAGGAAAATGCCTTCGGCCCGGGTGATGTCGAGGATGGTCTGGCCCGGCTCCGGATCGCGGAAAAAGATGACGAAATAAACGGGATGGCCGCGGCGCAGCGCGACGCCCACCTGGCTGTCCGACTTGAAGCCACCGATGCCGGCGCCATGGCCGGCGCGCGGGTCGATGATGACGAAGGGCCGCAGCTTCGGGTCTGTCGGCGGGCAATCCTCCGGCACCTGGATGCGCACCAGGGCATAGTTGCAGGGCCGCGACAGGGTGCGGCCATCGACCACCATGTCGTAGTCGAAGAACAGCACCGGCGGGCAACCGGCCTCCTCGTGCTCGGTGAAGGTGTTGCCGGCCTGGCGCATGGTGTCCCAGAACAGGACGGCGCGCTGCGCGGCATCCAACGCATATTCGGCGGCATCGCGGGCCAGGGTCGCCGGATTGGCCGGCGGCGGGGGCGCCTTGGGCGGGGTGAAGCTCGGCCGGAGCGCCTCGGCCTCGCCGGCGGGTGACATCCGCCAGGGCCCGGGCCTGGTCCATCACCCGGGACATGGTCTCGGCCCCGCGCAGCATGAACTCGCGGGCCGGGGGCGGAGGCAGCATGGTCATAGGTTAGGCGTTCCTTGCTCGTGGCTTTATGGTGCACTGCAGCATAAGCCCGGTCCAGCCAATTGCGCATCCGGCCCGGGTGGCGGGAAGGCCTGCGGCAGCCTCGTTCGCGCGGCCGACAATGCCGCCCGGCCCGCATCCCTCACGCCAACGCCAGGCCCAGCCTCCGGCTCCCGCCCGATCTGCCGGCGGGGCATCGCGCGGCAGCGAGGCATAGCCGGGACCGGCCTTGCCCGCCATGCCCGATGCTACTGCCGGATGATGTTCCAATGAACCGTAAGGTTGATTTCTACCCCATCAGGATCGGCGCCAGGTGGGAAGGCGGGCAGCACCGCATTGCGGAACGGCCCTTCCAGCCCGGCATCCAGCCAGACCGAGCCCGAACGCCGCACGATCCGCCAGGACTTCACCCGCCCGTCGGGCGCGACCAGCAACTGGATGCGGTTCACCCCCTCATCCCCAACGGCGGCGGCATTGGCCGGATAGCGGACATTCTCGTCGAGCCAGCGGCGGAAGCCCTTCCGCCAGTCATCCCCGACATTGGCGCCGCGGATGCTGACCTGCGCCTCCGGCTGGTTGCGGCCGATGACGGACAGCGAGTTGAGCGAGAGATCCATCCCCCGCCGCGCCGGGGCATCCGGCCGCGGCGCGGGCGAGGGCGCCAGCCTCGCGCCATCGGGCAGCCAGAGCCCGGGCAGCCGTTCGGTCGGCGGCGCCGGCCGGACCGGGCGCGGCGGGGCGATGACCGTGGCCTCCTGTTGCTGCCGTTCCTGGCGCGGCGCCGGGGGTGGTGGCGGCGGCAGGGGCATGGCGTCGGGCTGTGCCGGCGGCGGTGGGGGATCTCGGCACGGCGCAGGTCGGGCGGCGGCGGCACCGCGGTCACCGTGGGGGCCGAAGGGGCCGAAGGGGCCAGCAGGGGCGCCGCCGGCGGCAGGGGCGGCGGCGTCACCTCCCGCGGCGGTTGCGGCGGCTGCGTCGGCAAGAGGGGCGGCGGCGCGGGCGGGACGGTCATGGGCACCGCCTGCAGCGGGGCCGGCGGGGTCGGCGGTCCACCGGGCGCGGCGTCCTCGGGCGGCATGAACTCCACCTCGAAGCCCTCGGTCGAGCCGGGCTCGCGTGGCGGCGCGCGGGTCAGCACCGCCAGGATGATCAGGGCGAAGAAGCCGCCATGTAGAAGGATGGAGGCCGCGAGGCCGGGCCGCAGCCCGCCCCGCCGGCCCCGCCGGGGCGCGGCCGCGCCGCGGGCTCGACCACGACGCGCGGCCAGGCCAGCGCCGGGCGCGGCGCGGCGGCGGGCCGCTCGATCACCGGTGGCTCGGATGCGCGCACGCCTGATGGTCAGCCCGGCCCGGACTTGCCGCCCGCGCCGCCGCCGGGGGTGAACATGCGGAACATCGCCGCCATGGCGTCGCGCATCTGCTCCGGCGATTGCGGGGCCAGCGGCATCCAGGTCTTCAGCAGGCTCTCGGGCGACAGAACGTTGACCGCGTCCAGCATCTGCTGCTGCACCTTGGCCATCACCGCATCCTGCATCGGCCGCAGATCCGGCAGGCCGAGGAAGCGCCGGGCCTCCTCGGGAGTGCAATCGATCTCGACATTGACCTTCATGTGTCGCGCGCTCCGCCCCGCTGCGGCCCAGCCCGCCATATGGACCCGGCGGCGGCCCACCGCCAGCGTTTGCCAGGCCGCGACGGGGCGGATCGGTCCGCCGCCGCGGCAAGGGGTCGGCAGGTGCAGGTGCGGCCTATCCCGCTTGCGCCGGAGAGGCCGGGCCGGGGCGGGACCCGCCCCGGCCCGGGCGCCCTTGCAAGGACGGCCCCCTGGTCATCGAGCCGCCGGTCCCGCCGCCTGCGCGCCGGCCCGAAGATCGGAGGTGCGACGACGCGGCGACCGTGTGCCCGAGGCGGGGCGGTGCCAGGAGCGGCGATGACCGGCGTTTCAGGCGGAAAGCCCCGCCGGCAGGCCCGGCGCGGCCCCGCGGCTAACTTGCTGTGCCCTTGCCTTCGGCCCTCTGCGCGCTGCCATGCCCGCCATGGCTGTGCTGGCCGCCCTTGCGCCCGGCTTCCGCCGCCTTCTGGCGGTCATTCGCGAAATATGCCGGGATTGGTCGCCTTGCCCTGATGGGTGCCGCCAGCGCGGCCGGCCTCGCGCGCTTTTTCCCTGTCATTGGCGAAGTTGCCGGGATTGTTCCTGCCACCACCGCCAGACTGCTGCTGATTGGCCATGGTCGTTTCCATTCGTCTTCTGTCGTGCGGGAGGCGTCGCGATGGCGCCTCCACTCGTAAAACGCGTAGAGGCGCCGCCGTTTCCATCGGAACAATTCATTATTTGACGTTAGCAAAACGGTTGCAGCGCCAACCGCCCACGACCGCGCGGGTTTCGGCTGGGGCCGCGGTGTCCTAGGCTCGGCAGTGGGGCAGGAGGCGCAGATGGCAGGACCGGCGGTGCGAAGGATCCTCGACGGGCTCTGGCAGGGGGCGGGATTGGCGGACGAGGCCCCGGCACGGCTGACGGGGAGGAGCCGGCGCTGCCCTCCTCCTTCCGGATCGGCGCCGCCGCCCAGGCCTCGATCGCCGCGGCGACCGCGGCGGCGGCGGAAATCCACCGTCGGCGCGGCGGCCCCGCGCAGCAGGCCGAGGTTGAGATGCGGCACGCGGCGCTGGGAATCCGGCTCGGAGCGGTATCTCCGGCTCGGCGACGCCCCAGCCCCGGCGCGCTGGGACGACATTGCCGGCACCTATCGCTGCGGCGATGGCCGCTGGGTCCGGCTGCATACCAATTTCCCGCACCACCGGGCCGGGGTGCTGCGGCTGCTGGGTTGCGAGGGCAACCGTGCCTCGGTCGGCAAGGCGCTGCGGGACTGGGAAGGCTTCGCCTTCGAGCAGGCGGCCGCCGAGGCCGGCATGTGCGTCGCCGCCATGCGCAGCTTCGCCGAATGGGACGCGCATCCGCAGGGCCAGGCGGTGGCGGCGCTGCCGCCGGTGCGGCTCGAGCGGATCGGCGAGGCGCCGCCGACGCCGCTGCCCCCGCTCGGCGACCGGCCGCTGCAAGGCATCCGGGTGCTGGAGGCGACGCGGGTGATCGCCGGGCCGGTCTGTGGCCGGACCCTCGCCGCGCACGGCGCCGACGTCCTGCACATCAGCGCCGCGCACCTGCCGAGCTTCGACGACCTGCTGCCAGATACCGGCCGCGGCAAGCGCAGCGCCTCGCTCGACCTGCGCAGCGAGGCGGGGCGTGCGGCGCTGCGCGGGCTGGCGGCGGGGGCGGATGTCTTCGTCCAGGGCTACCGCCCCGGCGCGGTGGCGGCGCATGGCTTCGCGCCGGCCGAGCTTGCGGCGCTGCGGCCGGGGATCGTCTGCACCTCGCTCTCGGCCTATGGCGAGGTCGGCCCCTGGGGCGGCCGGCGCGGCTTCGACAGCCTGGTGCAGACCGCCAGCGGCTTCAACCATGCCGAGGCCGTGGCGGCCGGCGCCGACCCGGCCGACCCCGAGCCGCGCGTGCTGCCGGCCCAGGCGCTCGACCATGCCTCCGGCTTCCTGCTGGCCTTCGGCACCCTAGCGGCACTGCTGCGCCGGGCGGAGGAGGGCGGCTCCTGGAAGGTCACCGTCTCGCTGGCCGGGACCGGGCAGTGGTTGCGCAGCCTCGGGCGGCTGGAGGACGGCTTCGGCGTGCCGGTGGCGAAGCTTGAGGAGCTGGGGGACCTGCTGGAGAGCGGGCCGAGCGGCTTCGGCCCGCTGACCGCGCTGCGGCATTCCGGCCGGCTGGCGGCGACGCCGCCGCATTGGACACTGCCGCCAGTGCCGCTCGGCACGCATCGGGCCGAGTGGGCCTGATCCCGCTGCGGGCTGCGCTGGCGCGGCGGGCAGGGGCAAGCTTTCCGGCAACCCGCGCCGGCCTTGTCGCCTGGACGCGTGGAACGGAGGGAACCCGATGACCACACGGCGCAGAGTGATGCAGGCCGCGGCCCTTGGTGCCGCGGCGATGGCGACGGGCCCGGCGCGGGCCGCGACGCCGACCGCCCCGTCCTTCGAAATACCGGCCGGCGCGTGCGATTGCCATGTGCATGTCTTTCCCGACCCGGCGCGCTTCCCCTTCTTCGCCGGCCGCAGCTACACCCCGCCGGTCGCCACCGCCGCCGACCTGCTGCAGCTGCAGCGCGCGCTGAAGCTCGACCGCGTCGTCATCGTCACGCCGAGCGTCTATGGCACCGACAACCGCGCGACGCTGGACGGCATCCGCGAACTCGGCCCGCAGCGCGCCCGCGGCATCGCGGTGATCGACGGCAGCGCCACCCCGGCGCAGCTCGATGAGCTGCACCAGGCCGGCATCCGCGGCGTCCGGGTGAACCTGGAGACGGCCGGCGTGGTCGATCCCGCCGCCTCCGGCCAGAAGCTGAAGGCGGCGGTGGACCAGGTGAAGGCGCGCGGCTGGCATGTGCAGACCTACACCCGGCTCTCGATCATCGAGGCGCTGAAGGACCAGCTCATGCAGATGCCGGTGCCGCTGGTCGTCGATCATTTCGGCGGGGCGCGCGGCGAGCTCGGCGTCTCGCAGCCGGGCTTCGCTTCCCTGGTCGATTTGGTGAAGGCGGGGAAGGCCTATGTGAAGATCTCCGGCGCCTATCGCAGCAGCAATGCAGCGCCCGACTTCGCCGATGTCACGCCGCTGGCCCAGGCGCTGATCGCCGCCAACCCCGACCGCATCGTCTGGGGCACCGACTGGCCGCACCCCAATACCTCGCTGCAGAAGCCGGCGACGGAGATATCGGAGCCGGTGCCGATCGATGACGGGCTGCTGCTGAATCAGCTGGCGAAATGGGCGCCGGATGCGGCGACGCGGCGGAAGATCCTGGTGGACAACCCGGCGCGGCTCTACGGCTTCGGCTGAGAAGGCCGGGGAGAAGGTATTCTCCCCGCCGCGCGGCGAGTGCCGGACCCACGCAAAGCAAAGGCGGGGCTTGGGGAGGAAATGCACTTTCCTCCCCAACCTTACGCCCCTTGCAGTGCCGCCCGCACCTTGGCCGGGCTGAACGGCACGCTCCGCAGCCGCACCCCGTCGCGTCGAAGACCGCGTTGCTCACCGCGCTCGGCACGATCGCCGCCGCCGGCTCCCCGGCGCCCCAGGGCTTCTCCGCCGGGCGGTCGATCAGCTCCACGGTGATCTTCGGGATTTCTGGGAAGGTGATCGTCTTGTAGCTGGCCCAGTCGAGGCTGGTCACGGTGCCGCGGTCGAAGGTCAGCTCCTCCTTCAGGGTTCGGCTGAGGGTTGAGACCACATTGCCCTCGATCTGCGCTGTCACCGCATCCGGGTTGATGATCTGGCCGCAGTCATGCGTGCAGAAGAAGTTGGTGACGCGGATCTCGCCGGTGCGGCGGTTCACCTCCACCTCGGCGACCCCGGCGACATAGGTCCGCACCAGCTCGTACTTCACATAGGTGACGCCGCGGCCGCGCAGGACCTCACCGGCCTGGTCGCGCTGCGGGGAAGGGCGGGCTTGCCAGTCCGCCAGCTTCGCCACGCGTTCCAGAACCTCCTTGCCGCGGGCGTCGTCGAGGTTCTCCAGGCGGAACTGCACCGGATCCTTCCCCGCCGCCGCCGCCAGCTCGTCGAGAAAGGCCTCGCTGGCATAGGTGTTCTGCATCCGGCCGGGCGTGCGGATCCAGCTCGGGCGGAAGGGCGTGCTCTCCAGCCGCAGGCAGGTCGTGCGAACCGCCGGGAAGCTGTAGGGCAGCGCCAGGTTGTGGACGATGTTGCCGGGCGACAGCAGGTTCTCCCGCGGCAGGCCGCCGAGTTCGGCGGCGACCAGGTCCACGTTGCCGCCGGCGCCCTTCGGGATGAAGGCCTCGCTCTCCCAGCCCACCACCTTGCCGTTCGCGTCGAGCCCGGCGCGCAGGTCGATCAGGGTCGGCGGGCCCTTCGGGTCCCAGCCATGCTCCTCCGCCCGCATCCATTGCACGCGGACCGGCCTGCCCACGGCCCTGGCCAGCAGCGCCGCATCGGCCGCCGCGTCCTCGTGCCCGTTGCGGCCGCAGCAGCCGGCGCCCTCCTGGTAGATGCAGCGGATGTGCTCGACCGGCTGGCCGAGCATCATGGCGAGCTGCTTGCGCAGGTTGTGGGTCGCCTGGCTGGCGGTCCAGATCGTCAGCCGGCCTTCCTTGAACGCGGCGACGGCGCAGGACGGGCCCATCGAGCCATGGGTGTGGATGGCGAAATCGTAGCTGGCGGACAAGTTCTTCGCAGCGCCGGCGATGCCGGCCGCCGGGTCGCCCCTCTCGCTGGTCACTTGGCGCTGCGCGACGGGGTCGCCCGCACATGCTCCCAGAGCTTCGCCTGGTCGGGCAGCCCGGCCCAGGCGGACCAGCGCACCTTCAGCGCCTGCTGCGCCTTGATCGCGGCCCATTCGGTCTCGGCGACGACGCCGACGAAGCCCTTCTCATGGACCACCTTGACGATGCCGGGGATGCCGGCGACCGACGCTTCGTCCACCGCCTCCGCCACCGCGCCCATCGCCGGCGGCCGCACCGTCCGGCCATGCAGCATGCCCGGCAGCTTGAGGTCGTGCACATAGGCGAAGCGGCCCATGACCTTGTCGGGGATGTCGACCCGCGGCACCGGCTTGCCGACCACCTTACGCGCCTCGGGTGGCTTGATCGTGGCGCCGGGATCGATCGGGCGGGCGAAGGCCTTGCCGCCGACCAGCGTGGCATAGGTGACGCGCCGCCCGTCCGGCGCGACCGCCGCGCCGTCCTCGGTGCGCAGCGTCTCCGCCGGCAGGCCGAAGCGCGACGCGGCCTCCGCCACCAGCAGGGCGCGCGCGGTCGCCGCCGCCTGGCGCAGCTGCACGCCGCCGATCTGGATGCCGAGCGAACCATAGGTCGGGCCTTGGTCCGGCGTCAGGGCCGTGTCGCCCTCGACCACCGAGACGGCGGCCATCGGCACGTCGAGCTCCTCGGCCGCGAGTTGCACGAAGCCGGTGCGGAGCCCGGTGCCGAGATCGACCTTGCCGACATAGATGGTGACGCGGCCCTGTGCGTCGATCGCCAGGAAGCTGTCCACCTGCTCGAGCGCCACGGGCTTGTCGGTCCAGGCCGCGGCCGGCTTCGCGCCGCCCAGGGCGAAGGAGACCACGAGCGCGCCGCCGGCCCCGAACAGGCCGCGGCGGGAGAGCTGCATGCCGTCCATGATCGCCTCCCCTTTAGGGCCTGCGCCGCGGCGCGCAGCACGGCGCGCACCACGCGCGGCTGAGTGCCGCAGCGGCAGATGTTGCTGGCCAGGGCCTCGCGCACCTGCGCCTCGGTCGGCTTCGGGGTCTGCGCCAGGAAGGCGGCGCTCTCCATGATCATGCCGTTGGCGCAGTAGCCGCATTGCACCGCCTGCTCGGCGATGAAGGCGGCCTGGACCGGGTGCGGCTTCGCCTCCGTGCCGAGGCCCTCGAGCGTGGTGATTTGCTTGCCCGCCATGCTGCCGACCGGCAGCTGGCAGGACCGCGCCGCGGCGCCGTCCACATGCACCGTGCAGGCGCCGCACTGGCCGAGGCCGCAGCCGTAATGCGGGCCGGTCAGGCCGAGGTCGTTGCGCAGCGCATAGAGCAGCGGCATCTCGGGGTCGTCGACGGTCACGGTCACGGCGCGGCCGTTGACGGTCATGGCCAGTGCCTGGCTCATTCCTTGCCTCCCTCGGGCTTGCATTCCGGCGCGTAAGGAAGCCTAAAGCGCGGCCTACGTCCATCGCCGCCCCTGCCGGGAGGATATAAACTTGAAACGAGTCGCCCTGGGCCTGCTCGGCCTGATTGCTGCCGTCCTGCCAGCCCCCATGCTGCCCGCCGCAGCGCAGTCCTGGCCCGACCGCCCGGTGCGGCTGGTGGTGCCCTACACCGCCGGCGGCGCCACCGATGTCGGCGCCCGCGTGCTGGCCGAGGCGCTGACCCAGGTGCTGCCGCAGCCAGTGGTGGTGGAGAACCGGGTCGGCGCGGCCGGGATGATCGCCGCCGGATTCGTCGCCCGTGCCCCGGCCGACGGCCACACCATCCTGTTCAACAATACCAGCCACGCCGTGCTGCGCGTGGTGGTGCCGAATGCGCCGATCGACCCGATCCGGCAGCTCGCCAGTCGCCATCCTTTCGGAGATGCCGATGGTGATGCTGGTCTCGAACGACTTCCCGGCCAAGGACGGGCGGGAATCCCTGGCGAAGGTGAAGGCCGCGCCCGGCAAATCTGACTATGGCAGCACCGGCGGCGGCGGCACGCTCGGCATGGCGGCGCTGCTGTTCCTGAAGACCACGGGCCTCTCGATGAACGAGATCCCCTATCGCGGCGGAGCGCCTGCGACGCTCGACCTCGCGGCTGGGCGGATCCAGCTGGTCTACGACATCGCCCTGACCGGGCTGCAGACCGCGAAGGGCGGCCAGGCGCGCGCCTTCGCGGTCACCTCGCCCGCCCGCAGCGCCACGGCGCCGGACGTGCCGACCTGGCGAGAGATCGGCGTCGATGCCGAGATGGTGGTCTGGCAGGCCGTCTTCGTCCCGGCCGCGACCCCGGCGCCGCTCAAGGCCGCGCTGCATGCGGCGATCGCCCGGGTGCAGGGGACGGAGGCGATCCGGAAGAAGTGGACCGAGCTCGGCGTCGACCGGGTGCTGGCGACGCCGCCCAGAGTCGGAAGGATATGTCGCGCGCGACGTGGCGCGCTGGGAAGGCTGATGACGCGCTGAGCATGTGAATCGCAAGAGACATTTACATCGTTGCTGTTCCGCAAGCGTGGCTGGAACCTCCCGGGCATCCCTTGCTTCTCCAGGCAGGAGAGGAGACGGCCATGCAGCATGCCCCGGAGGCGCCCGTCCTGCTGGACCCGGCGACGCAGCCGCGCTTCGTCAACCTGCTGCCCGTGCCGCCGGTAATCGATATGGCGGCAACCCCGAGGTCACGCTGCAGCTTCGCCAGGCGCAGCAATGGCTCGGCCTGGTGGACGAGGCCGGCAACCCGCTTTCCACCGTCATCTGGGGCTACGGCCTGCCCGACGGCCCGACCACCACGCCGGGGCCAACGCTGATGGCCGCCAGCGGCCAGCCAATGCAGGTGCTGTGGGAGAATGCGCTGCCTGTCGCCGGCCACCTGCTGCCGGTCGACACCAGCATCCACATGGCCATGCCGCAGGACACCACGCTCGCGGAGGGCTACGTGCCGACAGTCGTGCACCTGCACGGCGCGCATGCGCCCTCCGCGAGCGACGGCCTGCCCGAGGCCTGGTTCACCCAGGACTTTGCCGAAACCGGCCCTGTGTCTCGACTGAAGTCTATAGCTACCCCAACGACCAGCCGGCGGCGACGCTCTGGTACCATGACCACGCGCTGGGCCTGACCCGCATCCACATGGATTCCGGCCTGTCTGGTATGCTGCTGCTGCGCGACGCGACCGGGCAGAGCCTGGTGCGGGACGGCGTGCTGCCGGATGCCGCGGCCGAGTTGCCGCTGATCCTGCAGGACCGCGCCTTCACCGCGGATGGGCAGCTCTACATGCCGTCCGCCCCGGGCGACCCGATCCCGGGCAAGGAGGGTACCGTGGCGGACGACCTGCCGCCCGACTATGCCGGCCGGTGCCGACCATCCTGCCGGAGTTCTTCGGCGACGTGCCGCTGGTGAACGGCATGCGCTGGCCGATGGCGCAGGTGGGGCCGGGCAGTACATGCTGCATCTGCTGAATGCCTCTGACAGCCGCTTCTACGTGATGCGCTTCGATGATCCGCACGTGGCTGCGACGCTGGTCAGCACCGATGGCGGAAGCTGCTGCCGAAGTGCTATCACCGTGATGGATGGCGACGGCCTGCAGCGGCCAGGCGAGCTCAGTGCTGGCGCCGGCCGACCGGCTCGACCTGATGGTCGATTTCTCGCATGCAGCAGGGCATGCGGTGACGCTGCAGCCAGATCCAGGTCCGGCATTCGACCCCTTTCAGGGCCTCAACCCCGAGTGGCTGCCACTGGCGGGCGATGAGCCAGAGGCCGCGGCAGAGCACGTCGGTCGGCCAGCTCTTGCAGTTCCAGGTGGCGGCCTGCGGGGCCGCGCCCGCCATCCACCGTCACCGATGGCACGCCGCTGAACCCGGACTTCATCGATCGCTGGACCGTGCCGGACCATGTCCGCCAGCTGCGGCCTGTTCGAGCCGGTGGACGCGTTCGGCCGAAGCCGATGCCGGAGCTAGGCTGGCCGCGCCGGGGGTGGACATCGACGGCAAAGCGGTGCCCCTTCGGCCCGCTGCCCTGGGATGCGCCGTGACCGAGGTGATCCATCTCGGAGCCACCGAGATGTGGCGGATTGCCAACTTCACCGACGACGCCCACCCTGATCCACCTGCACCAGGTGCAGTTCCAGCTGCTGGCCCGGAACGCCTAGCCTTCGCCGACGAGACGGACGAAGGCAGGGAGGCCAGAGCGGACGGCGTCCCGGATGGCGGCGCCTGGTCGCTCGGCGACGCGCTGCCGATCGCCCCGGAAGATACCGGGCGGCAGGACACCGTCTGGGTCGGGGCACACCAATCCATCGACATCATCGCCCATTTCGACCTGCCGGGCGACTATGTCCGGCACTGCCACATCCTCTCGCATGAGGATGACGCGATGATGCGCCCTTCGTGGTCACTGCGGACCCGTGGTGACTCGGTAGAAGGCGGCCGCGGTGTCGTGCAGCGCGGCGCGCGCCAGCGCCGCGCCCAGCACCTCGCGCAGCAGGCCTATATCGGCCGAGGGCGAAGGGCCGCGCGGCGCGGACCGAAGGCAGGTCGCTGCCGAACATCAGCGCCGCCGGCGCCGCCGCGGCAATGCGTTCCAGGGCGCGGGCACGTCGGGCGCGACCCGGCCGAAGCCGCTGGCCTTCACCTTGGCCCCAGCGCGGGCGAGGTCGAGCACCACGGGCAGGCCGGCCTCGGTCATGCCGAGATGGTCGATCACCAGCGCCGGCAGGCGGGACAGCGCGGCGGCGGCCGGCGCCAGCACCGCGGCATCGGCATAGACCTGCGCATGCAGGCCGCAGCCGGCGGCGCGCGCCGCGTGGTCCGCGACTGGCATGCGGGTCTGACCACTGGCCGCGGTACAGGCTGTAGCGCAGCCCGCGCACGCCGGCGACGGCCAGGGCGCGCATCGCCGCCTCGCCCTGGCCGGCATCGGCCTGCGCCACCACGACGAAGCCGGGGCCGAGCGCCGCCGCGGCCTCCAGCAGCGGCCGCGGGTCGCCGCCCTGCACGCTGCCGGCGACGTTCACCCCGCCGGTGATGCCGAGGGCCCTGGCCCGGGTGCGGTAGTCCTCCACCCCGAAGGCCGGCGGGACGAAGCCGGCATGGCCGGGCATTGCCTCCCCGGGCGCGAAGATGTGGAAATGCGCATCGAAGACCGGCCCCATCTCAGTCCGCCGAGATCTTCGCGTCGCGCACCAGCGCCTCCATCGCCAGGCGCTCGGCCTTCAGGAAGGCGGCGAAATGGGCCGGGTCGGTGCCGAGGCCGATGGCGCCGAGCGTCGCCAGCCGCTGCTGCACCGCCGGATCGGCCAGCGCGGCTAGGCAGGCGGCATGGATTCGCGCCACCGCCTCGGCCGGCAGGCCGGCTGGGCCATAGACGCCGTTCCATTCGGCCTGGTCGTAGCCGGGGAAGCCGAGTTCGGCGACGGTTGGCACATCCGGCAGCGTCGCGACCCGCTGCGCAGTGGAGACCGCCAGCGCCCGTAGCTGCCCTTGGCTGACCAGCGCCGCGGCGGAGGCCACGGTGGCGAAGCCGAAATCCACATCGCCGGCCAGCACCGCCTGCAGCGCCGGCCCGCCGCCGCGATAGGGCGCATGGGTCAGCTCCACCTTCGCCCGGCTCGCCAGCAGGGCGGTGGCGATGTGGTTGGAGATGGCATTGCCGGAGGAGGAATAGCTCAGCCGCCCCGGCGCCGCCGCGCCCGGTCCAGCAGCGCCTGAAGCGATTGCAGCTTGCTGTCGGCCTTCACCACCAGGATCAGCGGGTAGAGGGTGACGCGGCTGATCGGGATGAAGGCGGTGGCATAGTCGAAGGCCAGGTTGCGGAAGATGAAAGGCGCCACCGCCTGGTTGGCGGCATCGACCAGCAGCGTGGTGCCGTCCGGCGCGGCGCGGGCGACCTCCTGCGCGCCGATGGTGCCGCCGCCGCCGGGCCGGTTCTCCACCACCGCGGGCTGGCCGAGGAAGGCAGAGATGCCGGGTGCGAGGAGCCGCGCCGTGGTGTCGGCGCCGCCGCCCGGGGTGAAGGGCACCACCAGCCGCATCTGCCGCGGCGGCGCCCATTGCGCCCGGGCCGGGCCGGCGGCCAGCGCGGCGGCGGCGAACAGGGCGCGGCGGCCGAGGGTGATGGATGGGCTCGTCATGCTGGCCTCCCGATCCGCCCAGGATAGGGCAGGGCAGGCGTGCCGCCTATGACCCGATCCGGCGGCGCAGCATGTCCAGCAGCATGGCTGTGAAGCTCTCCGCCGCCTCATAGGCCACCCAATGACCGGCCCCGGGGATGACGCCGGTCCAGGCCTCCGGCTGCACGCTGCGCAGCGCGGCGAAGCGCAGCTCGAGCTCCGGCCAGGCGATCGCGTCGCGCTCGCCGTAGAGCAGCGCCACCGGGCAGCGCGCTTCCGCGATGCTGTCGCGCAGCCCGGTACTGCCGGCGAAGCCGCGGCTGACGAAGCGGGCGTGGCGGGTGTTCCATTCCTGGATCGCCAGGGCCAGCGGGTCGATATTGGCCGGGTCGGCGAACATCAGCGCGGCCAGGTTGTGGCGGTGCGCGGCGACCCGCGCCTCGCCCTCCAGGCTGCGCACCTTGGTCAGCTCCGTCACCTGCCGCTTCGGGCCGAGCGCGCCGGCGCCGACCAGCGTCACGCTGCGCAGCTCGTCGCCCGCCTGGGCGGCGACATGGCCGGACAGCAGCGCACCGTAGGAGAAGCCGCAGAGGTCGTAGCGCATGGCCTCGCCCAGCACCTGGCCGATCCCGGCGCGGATGATGGCGGCGACCGGGGCGGGGCTCTCGGCCGGCGGCGGCATGGCGCTGTCGCCGAGCCCGGGGATGTCCGGGCAGACCACCATGCGGTGCCGAGCCAGCGGGCCGATGTTGCGCGCCCAATGCCGCCAGGACCCGCTGCCGCCATGCAGCAGCACCAGTGGCTCGCCCTCGCCCCAGATGTGCCAGGCCATCGTCCCGTCGCCGCAGGGCGTCTCCAGCCGGCGGGCGCCGGCCTGCAGCCGGGCGAGCATCGCCTCCGGTGCCTCGATGGTGCTGCTCAGCCCGTCCTGCATCGCGTCCTGGTCCCGCTGTCCCGTCCCTTGGCCGATTTGTCGGCCGGGGCGGCCGCGCTGTCCAGCGAGGCTCAGCGCTCGCGGTTGGTGAAGCAGGCATTCCCCAGGCCGGTGCCGATGGTCAGCACGCCCCAGTGCTTCACGTCACTCATCCAGGGCACCTGGCTCAGCCCCTGCACCACGGCGTCGTTGTGCATGACCACCACCGTCTCCCTGGCCGCCGATCTCCGGCAGGGCGGCGCGCAGCCGCTCGGGCAGGTTGAAGCGGCTGCTTTCCCAATTGCCGGGCAGGTTCTGGGCCCCTTGGCGATGCTGCCATCGGGCTCGATATGGCCGGGGCAGCCGACGCCGATGAAGCGGCGCGAGGTGCAGCCCGCGCTTCTCCGCCTTGTGCAGCAGGTCACCCAGCATGCCGCAGAGCCGGTCGATCGCCGCCTCCCGCGCCGGCCGATCGGCCCGGTGTTGCCAGATCTCGCATTCCCAGATGCAGGCCTCGGACAGATCGGCAGCCTTCTTCAGGTGCGGCCGGACCAGCCCGGCGCGGATGTTGGACCCGCCGATATCCACCGCGAGCAGCGCGTCATGCCCCTTGAAAATCCAGGGCGGCGCAAGCTGCACCACGCCGATCATCCCGGCCTCGTCCGGGTCGTGCCGGATCGGCCGCAGGTCGATGCCGATATCCTCGCCCTTCAGGATCATCGCGGTGCGGCCGATCGCGAGCTCGCCCACCCGGCTGCTGCGCATCCCGCCGCCGACGACGATGCGCTCGACCTCGCGCCAATGCTTCAGCTTCAGCAGGGCGCGGACCACCGTGGCGAGCGACTGGGCGAATCCTCGACCACGCCATGCACCAGCCCGGCCGCTTCGGTGTCGCCGCTGGCCAGCAATTCGTCGAGCTTCTTGCGCGGGATGTCCTTGGTCGGCGCGTCGCCCAGTGGGTCGTCCTCGGCGCTGCCGCGGATCCGCTTGCGCCAATGGTCCAGCAGCGCCTTGAAGGCGCGGCTGCTGGCGCGGTCGCCGAGAAAGCCCTCCGGCGTGCGCAGCTCGGCGTTGTAGCCGTCGAGGATCACCGCCGGCAGCGTCGCCGCCCCGTGATCCTGGAAGCGGGGCGGGGCGGGGCGGGCGGACGGTTCGCTCATGATATGGCCAACGCCGGCGCCGGCCGGTCGTTCAGCGCTCGGGGTAGCGGATCGCCACGACCTCGATGCCCTCGACGCCCTGCGGCGTGCGCAGCTTCACCTCGTCGCCGACCTGCCGGCCCAGCAGCGCGCGGGCGACCGGCGAAACCCAGGAGATCCGGCCGGCCGAGCTGTCGGCCTCGTCCACGCCGACGATGGTGACGGTGACTTCCCGGTCGGCATCCCGCGCATAGGTCACCGTCGCGCCGAAGAAGACCGTGCCGCGCTTCGCCTGCGCCGCCGGGTCCACCACCTGCACCCGTTCCAGCCGCTTGCGGAGGAAGCGGACGCGTCGGTCGATCTCGCGCAGCCGGCGCTTGCCGTACTGGTAGTCCGCATTCTCCGAGCGGTCGCCGAGCCCGGCGGCCCAGGACACCACCTCCACCACCTTCGGCCGCTCGTCGTACCAGAGCCGGCGCAGCTCCTCGGCCAGCGCGGCATGGCCGGCGGGGGTCATGTAGAAGGGCGTGCCGGCGGGCAGGCCGGGCGGGCCCTCCGCGTCGTCGTCATCGTCGTCATGCGTGGCCATCGCCGGGGTGTAGCGGCGAAGCGGCCTCGGCGGCAGCCCCGCGACTTCTCCGCCCGCGGTCCGGCTACTCCGCCGGCACCGGCAGCGCCGCCGGCAGCGGCCGTTCCTGCCCTGCCAGCGCCGCCTGCAGCGCCAGCACCCGCTCGGCCGAGGCGCCCCAGGTGGCGACGCGCTCCATGCTGGTCACGGGCCAGGTCAGCGCCGCGGCCAGCTGTTGGAAGGCCTGGGCGCCCTGCATCAGCCCGCCGAGGCTCATCACGCCCTGGAAGTAGCCCGGCAGCCCGGCGAGGATCGGGAAGGTCGTGGTCACCCGGCCATGCCCGGCATTGTAGCCGGCCAACCGTGCCATGCTGCGGGTCTGCCCGTCCCAGGTGCGGCCCACCATGGCGAACAACGGCCGCAGCCGCGCCATGCCGCCGCGCCGCGCCATGGGCGGGCTGTCCCGCAGATGCACCAGGGCGACGCGGGATTCGGCCTCGGCAGCCTGCCGGCGGTCGGTCGCCGGCACCAGCGGCCGGCCCAGCGCGAAGGCGGCGATGCCGCTGACCAGGGCATAGAGCAGCGCCAGCCAGACCAGGTAGCCGGTGACGGTCACGTCGCGGCCGAACAGGTGGAAGGTCGGGCTGCCGGAGATCTCCCAGAGCAGCCCGCCGAAGACCACCAGCAGCAGCGTCGCCTGCCAGAGCGAGCCGCAGAGCTCGACCGCCTCTTCGGTGGCGATGCGGATGTCCTCGGCGATGCGGCCATCGACATTGGCGGCGCCGGGGTCGGACTCGGCCGGGGCGGCGCGCCGCAGCCAGGCGCCGGCCAGGCGGTCGGTCAGCCAGCGCCGCCAGCGCAGCTGCAGCGCCCGCCGGCAGGTCAGGTGCAGCCCGGATTGCACCCCGAAGCCGAGCACGAGGGCGGCCAGCACGGCGCATTGCGCCGGCAGCTCCGCCGCTGCGCGGCGGTCCAGCACGTCGAACAACCCGCCCAGCCAGGTGTTGAAGCGGACCGAGAGGGCGATCTCGGCCGCGGTCAGGCTGAACAGGATGCCGGTCAGCGCCACTGCTTGCCAGCGGGTCGGGCCGGACCAGAAGCCGCCGGCCAGCCCGGCGAAGCGGAGCGGCAGGGGGCGCGGGCGGGCCAGATCCTCGGTCTCCGCCATCCTGCTCGATCCCTCGCTTTCTAACGATGAAACAATGCGGACCGGCCCCGGGTTGCTCCCGACCGTTGCCGCGATGCAGCGCGCACGCTGTGCTGAACCGGGCGGCATCCCATATGATTGCGTGATGGAATGGCAGGCTCCCGCCGTGGTGCTGGATGCCCGTCCGCTCGGCGAGAGCGGCGCGGTGGTCTCGCTGCTGACCGAGGCGCATGGACGGCATGCCGGCCTCGCCAAGGGCGGCGCCTCGCGCGCCCAGGCGCCGGTCTGGCAGCGCGGCAACCTGGTGGAGGCGCGCTGGGTGGCACGGCTGCCCGACCAGCTCGGCGCCCTGACCGGGGAGCTTGTGCATCCCGCGGCGGCCCTGGCGATGGAGGACCCGCTGGCGCTGGCGCTGCTCTCGGCCGCCTGCGCGGTGGCCGAAGGCGCACTGCCGGAGCGGGAGCCGCATCCGCGCTGCTTCCACGGCATGGTCTCGCTCATCGCTCGGCTCGGCGAGGGCGCCGGCCCGCTGTTGCCGGACTACGTGCGCTGGGAGGCCGAGCTGCTGGGGAAGCTCGGCTACGGGCTCGACCTGGCCCGCTGCGCCGCGACCGGGACGGCGGAGGACCTGGCCTGGGTCTCGCCGCGCACCGGCCGGGCGGTCTCGGCCGCGGCGGGAGAGCCCTGGGCGGCGCGGCTGCTGCCGCTGCCGCGCTACCTGCTCGGGCAATGGGGCGGGGAGGGGCCGTCGGACTGGCTGTCCGGCCTGCGGCTGACTGGCCATTTCCTCTCGCGCGACGTCTTCGGCGACCGGCCGGGCGGGCTGCCGCAGGCACGCGCGATGCTTGCGGACCGAGTGGGAACCCTGGACGCCCGGTTGTGATTGGGATGGAATAGCATCACCCCGGGCGGGAGGCGGCGCTTGCCGGCCAGTCGCGTATTCGGCGTTCTCTGGCTTCTGCTGCCCGGTTTGGGCGCGCTGCCGGCGGCTGCCGCGCCATACCAGGTCTTCGTCACCCCCTCCGGCACCTTCATCGACTTAGCGCCGCCCGCCGGGCAAGGGCCGGTCCGGTTGGCTGTCTCCCAGGTGGTCCGCATCGGCCGGTTGCAGGGCGAGACGGTGATCGACACCGCCGCCTGGGTGCAGCAGCGCACGGCCGAGCCGATGGACAGCCTGGCGCACCGGCTGGCCGCCGCCGGGGTGCGCCTCGTGCCGCTCACCGACCCGAGCGGCCAGCGCACCTGGCTGGCGGCCGACCGCATCGTGCTGATCCGCGGCTCGGAGGCCCGGCACGCCGCCGGGGCACGGACCGCGCTGGTGATGGTCGGGCTGCTCTATACCCGGGACGTGGCGGTGCGGGAGACGGTCGAGGAGGTGATGGCCGCGCTCGCCCGCTGAGCCTGCGTAGCGGTGGCGCCGGGCGCCCCGACCGGCTAGAAGGGAGGGGAACGAAGCGCGAATCCCTGACCCATGCCCGACCAGACCAAGGCCCCGCCGGCGTCACCGGACGGCGGCACCATCAAGGACCAGACGCTGGCGGCCGCGCTGTCGGAACGCTACCTGGCCTATGCCATGTCCACCATCATGTCCCGCTCCCTGCCGGATGTGCGGGACGGGCTGAAGCCGGTCCACCGGCGCCTGTTGTGGGCCATGCACCAGCTGAAGCTTGACCCGGCCGCGGGTTTCAAGAAATGCGCCCGCATCGTCGGCGACGTGATGGGCAAGTACCATCCGCATGGCGACGCCGCGATCTACGACGCCATGGTGCGGCTGGCGCAGGAATTCGCCGCCCGCTACCCGCTGGTCGAGGGCCAGGGAATTTCGGCAATATCGACGGCGATAACGCCGCGGCCATGCGCTACACCGAGGCGCGGCTGACCGAGGTCGCCCAGGCCATGCTTGCCGGGATCGACGAGAACACCGTCGATTTCCGCTCCACCTACGATGGCGAGGAGCAGGAGCCGGTGGTGCTGCCGGCGGCCTTCCCGAACCTGCTGGCGAACGGCGCGAACGGCATCGCGGTCGGCATGGCGACCAGCATCCCGCCGCACAATGCCGGCGAGCTCTGCGCCGCGGCGCTGGCGCAGCTGCAGGTCTTCCGCGAGCGCAGGCTCGGCCTAGATCAGGTGGCGCTGCAGGCCGGCGGCACGACCCGGGCCGAGTTCCTCGAGGCCTCGCTCGCGCCGATGCTGGCGGCGATCCCGGGCCCCGACTTCCCGACCGGCGGCGTGCTGGTCGAGCCGCCGGAGGCGATCCGCGAGGCCTACCGCACCGGCCGCGGCGGCTTCCGGCTGCGGGCGCGCTGGGAGAAGGTCGCCGCCAAGAACGGCACCTGGCAGGTCATCGTCTCCGAGATCCCCTACCAGGTGCAGAAGGCCAAGCTGATCGAGCAGATCGCCGCCCTGCTGGAGGAGAGGAAGCTCCCGCTGCTCGGCGACGTCCGCGACGAGAGCACCGATGTGGTCCGGCTGGTGCTGGAGCCGAAGAGCCGCACGGTCGACCCGGCGGTCATGATGGAGACCCTGTTCCGCGCGACGGACCTCGAGACGCGCCTGCCGCTGAACATGAACGCGCTGGATGCCGAGCGCACGCCGCGGGTGATGGGCCTGCCCGAGGTGCTGTGGTCCTGGCTGGAGCACCGCCACGTGGTGCTGGTGCGGCGCACCGAGCATCGCCTCGCGGCCATCGCGCGGCGGCTCGAGATCCTCGACGGCTACCTCATCGTCTATCTCAACCTCGACGAGGTGATCCGCATCGTCCGCGAGGAGGACAAGCCGAAGGAGGCGCTGATGGCGACCTTCTCGCTGACCGAGCTGCAGGCCAACGCCATCCTCGACATGCGGCTGCGCGCGCTGCGCAAGCTCGAGGAGATGGAGATCCGCCGCGAGCACACGAAGCTGACCAAGGAGCAGAAGGGGCTGCAGGGGCTGATGGGCTCGGAGCCCAAGCGCTGGGCGGCGATCGAGGCGGAGATCGAGGCGACGCGGAAGGCCTTCGGCGAAGGGTCCCTCGGCGCCCGCCGCACCGAGACCGGGCGCCTGCTGCCGGCCGTGCTGGTGGACGAGGCCGCCTTCGTCGAGCGCGAGCCGATCACCGTCATCCTGTCGGAGAAGGGCTGGATCCGCGCGCAGAAGGGCCATATCGCGCCCGAGGCCGAGCTGCGCTTCAAGGAAGGCGACCAGCTGCACACCTGGGTGCATGCCCAGAGCACCGACCGCATCGTCCTGTTCGCCACCAACGGCCGCGCCTACACGCTGAAGGCCGAGGCGATCCCGCGCGGCCGCGGCGACGGGCAGCCGGTGCGGCTGATGGTCGACATGACCAACGAGGACGCGATCGTCTGCATGTTTGTGCATGCCGAGGGCCGTCGCTTCCTGGTCGCCGCCACCGATGGCCGCGGCTTCGTCGTCAAGGGCGAGGACCTGCTGGCGGAGAAGCGCACCGGCAAGCAGGTGCTGGTGACCGAGGCGGGGCAGGAGGCGGCAGTCTGCACCGAGGCCGAGGGCGACCATGTCGCGGTCATCGGCACCAACCGCAAGCTGCTGGTCTTCCCGCTGGACCAGGTGCCGGAGATGGCGCGCGGCCGCGGCGTGCAGCTGCAGAGCTACAAGGATGCCGACACCACCCTGGCCGACGTGAAGGTCTTCACCCGGAAGGAGGGGCTGACCTGGATGTTGGGCGACCGGCAGCGGCGGGAGGACGACCTGACCACCTGGCGCGGCAACCGTGCCGGCGCCGGCAAGGCACCGCCCAACGGCTTTCCGAAGCACGGGCGGTTCGAATAGGCCGGCGCGGCGGCGCTCAGCCGCCGCCCGTCCGGCCGAACCAGACGCCGAGCAGCGCGCCGAGCGCCACCAGCAGCAGCCCGCCATTCACCACCAGCAGCACCCCCGGTGGTATGCGCCACACATCCGAGCGTTGCGGCGAGATCATGTCCCGGCCGCAGGTCGCGCCAGACCGCGACGGCGAAGCAGAAGGCGGAGAACAGCACCAGCAGCGAGGCGAAGAACAGGATCGCCCATTCCGGCAGGGTACCGCCGAGCGAGGTCTTCGCCCCTACCCCGGCCGCGAGGAGACCAATCCGGTGCGGACCCAGGCGGCATAGGTGCGCTCGGCCGCCAGCACCGTGCGGTCGGCGGCATAGGGGACGCGGGGATCGTCGTTGGAATCCGGCATGCCACGGCAACGCCGCAGCGCGCCTTGGGTGGCTACCCCGCCGTCTCCGGCACCATCGCGGCCTCGGCCGGCACCATGCTGTCCTCCAGCACCCGCCAGACGCCGCCGGTCAGCACCTCGCTCGGGCGGTAGCGCGACTTGTATGACATCTTCCGGCTCTCCGGCACCCAGTAGCCGAGATAGACATAGGGCAGCCCGAGCGCCTGGGCCCGCGCCACCAGCCAGAGGATCGCCCAGGACCCGAGGCTGCGGCGCGCCTGGGCCGGGTCGAAGAAGGAATAGACCGCCGAGAGCCCGTCGCTCAGCCAGTCTGTGAGGCAGGCGCCCAGCAGCCGGTCCTGGCCATCGCGGAACTCGATCATGCCGGTGGTGATCGGCGTGTCCTCGACCATCGCGCGGTAGTCGTAGAAGCCCATCGCCGCCATGTCGCCATCGCCGTGCCGGGCCTGCTGGTAGCGTTGGAACAGCTGGAACTGCTCGGCGGTGGCGCGCGCCGGCATCTCGAACCCGGCCAGGTCGGCGTTGATCTTGTTCAGCTTGCGATGCGCCCGGTTGGGCTCAGATCGCGGGACCAGGATGCGGATCGGGATGCAGGCGGCGCAGCCCGGGCAGAACCGGCGAGTAGGCGATGTTGTGGCTGCGGCGGAAGCCGGCGCGGGACAGCCGGTCGTGCAGCGCCTCCGCATCCGGGCCCGGTCAGCTCGGTCACGATCTTCCGTTCCGTCCGGCCGGCCAAGTAGGGGCAGGGCAGCGGGGCGGTGGTGTAGAAGAATTGCGGGCGGCGAGTGGGGCGGTGCAGCATCGGCCTAACGGTTCGACGGGGACAGTGTCGGGGGAAGCCGCTGAAATCAACCGCTTCGACGCAACGGGGTTCGTCTTACATCAAGGCGTGAGGGTGATCCGCCCCCCAGCACGTCTGCCGCCTGGCCGAGCGGCAGCATCCGGCCGTCCCGCCAGGGCGCCAGCAGGTCGCCCCAATGGGTGGAAGCCGGGTTGCCGGACTGGCCGGTGGCGATCACAGCCAGCGTCGCATCCGGGTCGGCCAGATCCGCCACCAGCCGCAGCCCGGCGCCATGGACATGGGCGAAGGGGTCCGGGCCATAGCCGCGGATGCCGCCGCGGGAGACGGTCCATTCGTCGCCGCCGGTCGGCGTTGCGAGCGCGGTCAGCCAGCCGAGCCCGGGCAGGGCGCGCAGCAGCGGGTGCTCGAAGCGGGCGACATGCACCGCCCCCAGCGCCAGGCGGCGGGGTCGGGCCCCTGGCCGGCGGCCAGACCGGCCACAGCCTCCGCCAGCGCCCGGCCGGCCAGGGCGGCGCAATCGCCGCCGCACCAGGCGCCGCCGGCGCCATCGGGCGAGAGCACCAGGCGGAGGAAGCCGGCGCGCGGCGTCCAGGCGCCCTCCGGCACCCCGCCCGCCGTCAGGGCCAGCTCGCCGAGCCGGTCGATCCAGGCATTGAAGATCAGCCCTTCCGGCCGGTCGGCCCGGACATCGCCGTCCCAGGCCAGCAGCAGGTCCAGCGCGGTGCCGGCGGCGCCCTGCGGCCGGGCCAGGCGCCGCAGCAGCGCCCCGGGTCCGAGCAGGTCGCGGGCGAAGATCGAGACGGTGTCGGCCTGCATCGCGGCGAAGCCGGCGGCATCGTGCTGCGGCCGAGCCGCGAGCAGCGCGCCGATGCGCCGGAAGCGCGCGTCATCCGGCCAGTCGCGGCCGAGGAAGACCGGGCCGCCCGGCGGGGCGGGGCGGTTGTTGGCATTGGCGATGGCGCCGCTCTCCGGGTCCTCGACATGCGGCATGGCGTCGAAGGGCACCCAGCCGGTCCAGTCATGGCTGCCGTCCCAGCCCGGGGCGGGCAGGGTGCCGTCACCGCCGCGGCGGACCGGGGTGCGGCCGGTGAGGTACATCCCGATCCGCCCCGCCCGGTCGGCGACCATCAGGTTCTGCGGCGGCGTCGAGATCAGCGCCGCGGCGGCGCGCGCCTCGGCCAGCGATCCGGCGCGGTTCAGCGCCAGCAGCCCGGCCGCGGCGGAGTCCGCCGGGGCCAGGTTGGCCATGGCGACGGAAAGCACGCGGCCGGCGGGCGGCGCCTCGTCCAGGTCGGAGATCACCGGGCCGTGCCGCGTCTCCCGCACCCGCAGCGTCACCGGCGCGGCCCTGCGCACCCGGATCACCTCCTCCCGCACCGTGAAGGGCCGCGGGCCGTCCGGCGTCTCATAGCCATGCGAACCGGCAAGCCGCTCGACGAAGACGTCCTGCGTATCCGACTGGGTGGTGGTGAAGCCCCAGGCGAGATCCGCGTTGCGGCCGATCACCATGAGCGGCACGCCCGGGCTGGTCGCGCCGGCCAGCATCCGCCCATCGGCCAGATCGATCCTTGCCAGATACCAGAGGATCGGCGCCTGGAAGCCGAGATGCGGGTCGGCGGCGAGCAGCGGCGCGCCGGAGACCGAGCGCCCGGCGCCGACCGTCCAGGCATTGCTGGCGGAGCCCGGCAGGGTGCCGGGTTCCGGGAAGCGCGGCAGGGCGGCGGCAAGGCGGCCGAGATGGGCAGGGTCCAGCCGCGCGAGGTCGGGCCGTCCGGCGGTGGTGTCCTCGGGCCAGAGCTCGCGCTGCCGCGGCTCCGGGAGGATCGCCGCCAACCGGGCGCGGTCGAGCTCAGCCCGCCAATTGCCCGACAGCCAGATGCCCATGACCTTGGCCCAGAGCAGGCTGTGTTCCGGACGCCAGGGCTCCGGCGCCCCGAGCAGGAGGAATTCCGGCGCGGCGAAGCGGCCATGCGCGGCGATCCAGGCATTCACCCCGGCGGCATAGGCCTCCAGCAAGGCCCGCGCATCGACCGGTAGCGCCTCGAGGTCCGCCGCCGCCCGCCGCGCCAGGCCGAGGGTGCGGACGAAGCGGTCGGCGCGGAGCGTCGCCGGCCCGGCGATCTCGGACAGCCGCCCGGCGGCGCCGCGCCTCATCAGCTCCATGGCGAAGAGGCGGTCGCGCGCATGCAGCCAGCCGAGCGCCATGGCGGCATCGGCTTCCGTCCGCGCGGCGATGCGGGGGATACCGTGCGCGTCCAGCGTGACGGTGACGCGGGCGGCGAGGCCGGGCAGCCGCAGCGTCGCGTCGCGCGCCGGGACGGTCCACCAGACGGCGCCGGCGATCCCGCCTGCGCCGAGGAGGAGCAGCGCCAGGGCGCCAAGCAGCAGGCGACGCAGCCAGCGCCAGCCATGCGAGGGACGAGTCACGGCGCCGGACACGCGATCGGATGCGTCATCGCCTCCGACCTAGCCGCGATCGCCCCGAGGGGAAATACCCAGGTCGTGAGTCGCTGGCTCAACAAAGGCTGGGCCGCCGCCTTTGCGCCGGGGCTTTCGCCGCGCGCCGCGCGAAGACGGGTTTCGCCCCGCGCCGGCCGGCCCTAGCATCGGCGGCAACAACCAGATTCATGGAGGGAACGATGCGCGGTGTCTCGCTTCACCGGTGACCGGGAGCTGGAGATCATCTCCTTCCCCGACCCCACGCCGGGCTTCGGCGAGGTGGTGCTGGAGATGAAGGCCTCCGGCATGTGCGGCAGCGACCTGAAGCAGTATCGCCGTCCCCGCGGCGTGCGGCAGAACAACGGCCTGGCGACTCCGGAAGGCCCGACCATCGCCGGGCATGAGCCCTGCGGCGTGGTCGCCGCGATCGGCCCCGGGGTCGATCCGCGCGTCGCCAAGGAGGGCGCCCGGGTGATGGTGCACCACTACCAGGGCTGCACCACCTGCGGCCATTGCCGCACCGGTTGGCAGCAGCTCTGCCAGAAGACCTCGGTCAAGGTGTACGGCAACAACGCGCATGGCGGCCACGCGCAGTACATGTGCGTGCCCGCCAATACCCTGGTCCCGCTGCACGAGGCGCTGACCTTCCAGGCCGGCGCCGCCATCTCCTGCGGCACCGGCACGGCCTGGGGCGCGCTGCGGCGCATGAACATCTCCGGCAACGACACCATCGCCATCTTCGGCCAGGGGCCGGTGGGACTTTCCGCCACGCAGCTGGCCACCGCCATGGGCGCGCGGGTGATCGCGCTCGACATCTCGCCGCAGCGGCTGCAGCGGGCCAAGGAATTCGGCGCGGCCGAGACCATCAATCCCTCCAATGCCGACCCTGTGGAGGCGATCCGCGAGCTGACCCACGGCCTCGGCGCGGAGCTGACGCTCGACACCTCCTCCTCGCCGCAGGCGCGGATCCAGGCGATCCGGTCGCTGAAGGTCTGGGGCACCTGCTGCTTCGTCGGTGAGGGGGGCGAGGTGACGATCGACGTCTCCCCCGACATGCTGCGCCGGCAGGCGACGGTGGTCGCCTCCTGGACCTTCTCCAGCGTCGGGCAGGAGGAATGCGCCCAGTTCATCGTCGACCGCGGCATCAAGGTTGACGATCTCTTCACCGAGACCTGGAAGCTCGACCAGGCGGAGGAAGCCTACAAGCTGTTCGACCAGCAGAATACCGGCAAGGGCGTCTTCCTGATCTGAGCGGCCGGCGCGGGCGGGGAGCCCATGCCTCCGCCCGTGTCCGCCTCCGGCACGCATGATCCATGGCGCCGGCACGGAGCGCGGGGGTCAGTCCCCGGACCAGGCCACACGCTCCGGCTGGTCCGCCGAGGCGACGTGGTCCGGCAGCACCGCGACCAGGGCGCTGACGACAAAAAGCCAGAAGCAGAAGGCGCCGGCCACGAGCAGCACCGGCCCGGCGGGCCTGCGGTGGCGGGGATGCGGATTCATGCGGGCCTCCTTCGGATGGCAGGGTCGCCACCTCCGGCGCGCCTGTCTGTGCGATACGGCACAGCGGCGCAGCCGGATGCGGGGTCTCCCGCCTTCGGTCGGCGGCCGGGTCAGCCCGCCGGACCGTCGAGGAGCCAGAGGACGGGGTCCATGGCGGCGATGTGCTCCGGGGTGGCGACAACTTCCAGGCCGCCGAACAGCAGGGCGACCGGCAGGACCATGAGAAGGGCGAGATGCAGTCCCTTGAACTGGCCGGCGGCCGGCGCAGGATGCGGCGGACAGGGAATGCGCTGGATCATCATGCGGTGTCTCCATTCCGGTTCGTAGGCTGTATACTTTTTCCGAACCCGATTGGTTGCACAATGTCCAAACGCACAGCCGCGCCGGCCGCGGGATGGAATCTCCGCGCGGCCCGTTGGCCCTGGGGGCTGTTCAATGGAGGATTGAGGTGCGGCGAGGCGCGACGGCCCGAGGGCGCGACTCCGCCCGGCCGGCATCCGGCCAGGGAATCGCCGCACGCATCATGCAATGAAGACGTTCGTGCCCGCCGCGGTCTGGATCTCAGCCGCAGAGCACCCGGTCGACCTTGCCGTCGCGCAGCAGCAGCGTCGCCCGTTCGGGCCGCCAGTCGCGGCTCACCGGCGCGCCCGCGCCGGCAACGCGCACGGTGCGGATGCCGGGCATCCGCTCGAGCGCGGCGATCGCCGCCGCCTCGGTCAGCCCGGCCAGCGCCGGGAACTCCGCCTCATACGCGGCGCAGCCGCCGCGCCCCGGAACGCCGGCGGTCTGCGCCGCGGCACCGCCAGCGAGCAGGAGCGCGGCTGCGGCGCAGAGCCCGCGCCGCAGCCGGGCGGCGCCGCGTCCCATGGGTCTCAGCCCATGTTCACCATGATGGTCTTCTTGTGGGTGAAGTGCTCCAGCATCGCCTCGAGGCTGGCTTCCTTGCCGAGGCCGCTCGACTTCACCCCGCCATAGGACAGGTTGGCCTGCACCACGAGGTTCTGGTTGATCTGTACCAGCCCCGCTTCCAGCCGGTGCGCCAGATCCAGCCCGACCTTCAGGTTGTTGGTCCAGAGGCTGGCGGCCAGGCCGTACTCGCTGTCATTCGCCTCGGCCAGCACCGCTTCCGGCTCGTCGAAGGGCGCGATGACGGTGACCGGGCCGAAGATTTCCTCCCGCACCAGCCGGCTGTCGGCGCCGAGGCCGGTGAAGATGACGGGCTGGATGAACAGGCCCTTCTTCAGCGCCGGGTCGGTCGGCATGGCGGAGCAGACATGCGCGGTGGCGCCGGCGGTCTTCGTGCCCTCCTCGATGAAGCCGCGCACCTTCTCGAGCTGGCCCTCGGAGACGATGGTGCCGATATCGGTCTTCTCGTCGAGCGGGTCGCCCATGACCATCTTGTCCACCGCGTCCTTCATCGCCGCGACGAAGCGGTCGAAGATCGGCCGCTCGACATAGATGCAGGACGCCGCGGTGCAGCTCTGCCCCTGGCGGGTGAAGCGCATCGAGGTCAGCGCGCCGGAGACGGTCTTGTCGAAGTCGCAATCGGCGAAGACGATCATCGGCGACTTGCCGCCGAGCTCGAGCGTCACCGGGATCAGCTTGTTCGCCGCGGCGCGGGCGACGATCTTGCCGGTCTCGACCGAGCCGGTGAAGGTCACCTTGCGGACCTTGGGGTGGTCCACCAGCGGCGCGCCGCATTCCGGGCCGAAGCCCGACAGCATGTTGAAGCAGCCGGGCGGCAGGATGCGGTTCATCAGCTCGCAGATGCGCAGCACCGCGAGCGGCGCCTCCTCGGCCGACTTCACCACCACCGTGTTGCCCGCCACCAGCGCCGGCGCGACCTTCAGCGCCATCAGCAGCATCGGCACGTTCCAGGGAATGATGGCGCCGACCACGCCGAGCGGCTCGCGCACCGTCACGGACAGCACGTTGGGCGCGAAGGGCACGCTCTCGCCCTTCAGCTCGGAGCCGAGGCCGCCGAAGAATTCGAAGACATCGGCGACGACGCCGGCCTCCACGCGCGATTCGGTGCGCAGCGCCTTGCCGGTCTCGAGCGCGATGAGCCGCGCCAGCTCCTCCTGGTGCTCCTTCAGCAGGGCGGCGCAGGCATGCACCATGGCGCCGCGCTTGCGGGCGGGGAGCTTGGCCCATTCCTTCTGGGCGCGAGCGGCGGTCTGCACCGCGACATCGACGTCATCCGCATCGCCCTCGGCGGCGCGGGCGACCTCGATGCCGGTCGCCGGGTTCACCACGGCGAAGCTCTTGCCGTTGCGGCCCGGGACATAGCCACCGCCGATGAAGTGGAAACCCGACAGCGCCTTGGCCAGCGCGAAGGGGTCGAGGCAGGGATCGGCGGGGGTGGGGTGGGGCCGGTCGAGCATTATGGGGGTCCTCCCGAAACGGAATCCGTGGTTCAGCCGGCCGGCAAGATGATCGCCCGCAGCCCCCCGGCAAGACAGGCTAGCCCGGTCCCCGCATGGTGCTGGCCAGGCTCGCCCCCGCGGTCAGCATATGCGCCCGCATCTGCCGCCCGGCCTCCTCTCCGTCGCCGCGCAGCACTTGGCGCAGCACCGCCTCATGCTCGGCGAAGCTGCGGCGCAGCCGGTCCTCGCCGTGGAATTGCGCGCGGCGGAACGGCGCCAGCCGCAGCCGCAGCGCCTGGGCGTGCTCGGCCAGGAAGCCGTTATGGGTGGCGCGGTAGATCGCCGAGTGGGATTCCCGGTTCAGCGCATCGTAGCCGCCCACGTCGCCAGCCTCGACCGCGGCGGCGGATTGCGCGTGCAGCGCCTGCAGGGCGAAGCGCTCCGGCGCGGTCATGCGGTGGGTGGCGAGACGGGCGCACATCGCCTCGGTCTCCGCCATGACCTCGAACATCTCGCCCAGACGTTCCAGCGTCAGGGCGGCGACGCGCACCCCGCGGCGCGGCTCGATCGTCACCAGCCCGGCCGCGGCCAGCTCGCGCAGCGCCTCGCGGACCGGGGTGCGGGAGGCGCCGAAACGCTCGGCCGCCTGCTGCTCCTCGATCTCGGTACCGGGGGCGAGGCGGCCGGTGATGATCTCCTCGGCCAGGGCGACGCGGATGGTCTCGGCCAGGGTGGTGGCGCCCAGGGCAGGCGCTGGGGCGAGGGGCACGATCTCGGCACCTTCCGCGTTGCGTCCACGCGACATGAACCAGCCCTCCCGCCGGCGTCCCGGCCGGACTGTCGATGATGCCAGTGGCCGGGACGGCGGTCGAGCGTCGAACGTTATACAAAAGGGCCGATTCTGCAGGCTTGCGCATACGGAAATGTTGTGAAACACAAGCTTTGAATACCATGGGCGCTCCAGCCCCGGGGAGATTGCATGCAGGACGCCGCGACGCAGGTCACGCCGAGCCCCAGCCTCAGCCCCAGCCCGGGTCCGACCGGCGTTTCCGAGACCAGAGGCTGGCTGGAACGCCTCTGGTCCAGCATCGCCGATCGCGGCCGCGCCTATGCCGATGTGCCGAGCTCCGGCCTGCCACCGCTGGAACGTGCTCGCCGGCTGGCGAGGGCCATGCTCTCGGAACGGGGCGAGGCTTCGGGCGCCGCCGTGGCGCGGGAGCTGCAGGAGAGCCTGGCCGCGCTCGGGCCCGAGGACCGCATCGCCTTCTTCCGCTTCCTCGCCAAGGGCTTCGCGCCGGATGCGGCGAAGCTGCGGAAGGCCGCCGAGGCCTGGCTGGCGGCGCCGGATGCGGAGACCGCCGCGCGGCTGGCCGATGCCGCCGAGCCGCCGCGCCAGGAGCTGCTGCGGCGGATGAACATGGCGCCGCGCGGCACCGCGGCCCTGGTCCGGATCCGGGAGGAGCTGGGCGCCGCCGCCCGCCAGGACCCCGCGCTCAAGCTGCTGGACGCGGACCTGAAGCACCTGTTCGCCTCCTGGTTCAACCGCGGCTTCCTCGAGCTGCGGCGGATCGATTGGCAGACCCCGGCCGCGGTGCTGGAGAAGCTGATCCGCTACGAGGCGGTGCACGAGATCCAGGGCTGGGAGGACCTCCGCCGGCGGCTGGAGGCCGACCGCCGCTGCTTCGCCTTCTTCCACCCGGCGCTGCCGGGGAGCCGCTGATCTTCGTCGAGGTCGCTCTGGTCCGCGGCATGGCCGATGCCGTGCAGCCGCTGCTGCAGCGCGACCAGGCCCCGGCCAGCGCGCGGGAGGCCGACACCGCGATCTTCTATTCGATCTCCAACTGCCAGGAGGGGCTGCGCGGCATCTCCTTCGGCAATTTCTCATCAAGCAGGTGGTGGAGGAGCTGAAGGCGGAGCTGCCGCAGCTCAGCCGCTTCGCCACCCTGTCCCCGGTGCCCGGCTTCCGCCGCTGGCTCGACCGCCAGCTGGCCAGCCCGCCGGAAGGCGGGCTGTTCCGGCCGGAGGAGGCGGCGGCCTTCGGCGGCACCGACCCGGTCGAGGGCTTCAAGGCGGTCAGCGCCGGCGCCTGGTGGGAGGACGAGCCGCGGCGCGAGGCGCTGCGGGCGCCGCTGCTGCGGCTGGCCGCGACCTACCTGACCCGGCCGAACAGCGGCATGGGCGGGATCGACCCGGTTGCCCGCTTCCACCTCGGCAACGGGGCGCAGCTGGAGCGCATCAACTGGCTCGGCAACACCGCCGCGCGCGCATGCGCGAGAGCTACGGGGTGATGGTCAACTATCTCTATGACCCCGACGCGATCGAGGCGAACCACGAGGCCTTCGTCCATTCCGGCCAGGTGGTCCGCTCCGCCGCGGTCGACGGGCTGCTGTCGATGCCGCGGGTGATGCCGGCCGCCCCTCACGCTCCGCCTTCGCGCGCCTCCTGGGCGGCGAGGAGAAGGCCGGCGGCAAACCGGGCTGATCGGCCGCCCCCGATCAGCCCCACTGGGAGGAAACCATAATGTCCCCGCAAACCGCCTCGATCCTGGGGCTCGTCGTCATGTTCGTCGTGGCCACCGCGCTGCCGATCAACATGGGCGCGCTGGCCCTGGCGATGGCCTTCCTCATCGGCACGCTCTTCGTGGGCATGTCGTCGAACGCCATCATCGCCGGCTTTCCGGGGACCTCTTCGTCACCCTGGTCGGCATCACCTATCTCTTCGCCATCGCGCAGAAGAACGGCACGATCGACTGGCTGGTGCACCAGGCGGTGCGGGCGGTGGGCGGGCGGATCGCGGCGATCCCCTGGATCATGTTCGCGGTCGCCGCGGCGCTCACCGCGGTCGGCGCTGTCTCGCCCGCGGCCTGCGCCATCCTGGCCCCCGTCGCCCTGCAATCCGCCCGCGCCTATGGCATCAGCCCGTTGCTGATGGGCCTGCTGGTGATCCATGGCGCCCAGGGCGGCGGCTTCTCTCCCATCTCGATCTATGGCGGCATCACCAACCAGGTAGTGGCCCGGTCCGGCCTGCCGGTCGGCGAGGTTTCGCTCTTCCTCGCCAGCCTCGGCTTCAACCTGCTCTGCGCGCTGGGCGTCTTCTTCGCCTTCGGCGGCCGCGCCCTGCTCGGCAAGCGGCACGGGATGGCGACGGCCGGCGCCGCCCAGGCGCCGGTGACGGATGTCGGCATCGAGGGCCATGGCACCAACGCCGATGCCAGCATCGCGCATGGCGCGCGGCCGGCGGTGGATGCGTTGAACCTCCAGCAGGTGGCGACCTTGGTGGGCCTCGCCGCGCTGGCGGTCGGCGCCCTGGTCTTCGGGTTGAATGTCGGCCTGGTCGCCGTGTCGGTGGCGGTGGTGCTGACCCTGATCGCGCCGAACGAGCAGAAGGGCGCGGTGGACAAGATCGGCTGGTCCACCATCCTGCTCGTCGGCGGCGTCATCACCTATGTCGGCGTGCTGCAGAAATCGGGCGCCATCGACAGCGTCGGCCAGGGCGTCTCCGGCATGGGCGCGCCGCTCCTGGCGGCCCTGCTGCTCTGCTACATCGGCGGCGTCGTCTCGGCCTTCGCCTCTTCGGT
This sequence comes from Dankookia sp. P2, assembly GCF_050632255.1. Lineage (NCBI taxonomy): Bacteria > Pseudomonadati > Pseudomonadota > Alphaproteobacteria > Acetobacterales > Roseomonadaceae > Dankookia > Dankookia sp. P2. The sequence goes on from NZ_CP192581.1 coordinate 5,954,381, forward strand.
CGGGGTGCTCGGCGCCATCATCCCGCTGGCGGTACCCTTCCTGCAGCAGGGCCAGATCGGCACGGCGGGGATGGTCGCGGCGCTGGCGATCTCCTCCACGGTGGTGGATGTCTCGCCCTTTTCGACCAACGGGGCGCTGGTGGTGGCCAATGCGGCGCCGGAGGAGCGCGACCGCGTCTACAAGCGCTTCCTGGTCTACAGCATCCTGGTGGTGCTGGCCGGCCCGCCGCTGGCCTGGCTGCTGTTCATCGTGCCGGGTTGGATGTAGGCGGGGTGGCTAGGAAGCCGCGGCGCACTGGTGCATGAGACGCGTGGAATTCGACCGACAGGGGAGTGGACGATGCAGGAACCGAACGGGCCCTTGAAGGGCATCCGCGTACTCGACCTCACGCGCGTGCTGGCGGGTCCGACCTGTACCCAGATGCTGGGCGACCTCGGCGCCGAGGTCATCAAGATCGAGCGGCCCGAGGCCGGCGACGACACCCGCGGCTTCGCCCCGCCCTTCATCCCGAACACCAAGGAGAGCGCCTATTTCGTCGGGGTGAACCGCAACAAGAAGTCGGTCACCGTCGACATCGGCAAGCCCGAGGGTCAGGCGCTTATCCTGAAGCTGCTCGAGCATTGCGACATCCTGGCGGAGAACTTCAAGGTCGGGGCGCTGGCCAAGTACGGCCTGGGCTACGAGCAGCTGAAGGTGAAATTTCCGAAGCTGATCTACTGCTCGATCACCGGCTTCGGCCAGACCGGCCCCTATGCGCCGCGCCCGGGCTACGACGCGCTGATCCAGGCGATGGGCGGCGTCATGTCGCTGACCGGGGAGCCCAAGGGCTCGCCGCAGAAGGTCGGCGTGCCGGTCGCCGACCTGTTCGCCGGCCTCTATGGCTGCATCGGAATCCTGGCGGCGCTGAACCATCGCAACGCGACCGGGGAGGGGCAGCAGATCGATATCGGCATGCTCGACACCCATGTCGCCTGGCTGGCCAACCAGGGCATGAACTACCTCGCCACGGGCGAGAACCCGCCACGGCTCGGCAACCAGCACCCGAACATCGCGCCCTACCAGGAATTCCCGACCAAGGACGGCTACATCATCCTGGCCGTCGGCAACGACCCGACCTTCGAGCGCTTCTGCAAGGCGACCGGGCAGGAGCACCTGCTCTCCGACCCGCGCTTCGCCACCAACCCGATCCGCGTCGCCAACCGCGACCACGTGACGGCGACGCTGACGCCGGTGATGCAGTCGAAGACCACGTCGGAGTGGATCACCCTGCTGGAGGCGCAGAAGATCGGCTGCGGCCCGATCAACACGCTGGAACAGGTCTTCGCCGACCCGCATGTCGTCGCCCGCAACATGGTGGTTCAGATGCAGCACCCGACCGGCGAGCCGGTGAAGGTCATCGCCAACCCGGTGAAGCTCTCGGCCACTCCGCCCACCTATCGAAGCCCGCCGCCGGTGCTCGGCCAGCACACCGGGGAGGTGCTGGGCGGCCTGCTTGGGATGAGCGAGTCCGAGATCGCCGGGCTGCAGGAGAAGGGGATCACCTGATCCGGTCCGATGACCGGAGCGGCGCGAGCCGCGACGGTCTGAATCGGTCCGGCTGTCATTCGGTCCGATGACCGGAGCGGCGTGAGCCGCGACGGTCTGAATCGGTCCGGCCGTCATTCGGTCCGGTGACCGGAGCGGCGCAGGCCGCGATGGTCCGAATTGGGCTGGCCTGCGGGGCGAATCCCGCGCAGGCGTGCTTTCCCGGCACGCCGGCGCCGGGCTAGAACCATGAAAAGGGAAGGAAACATCCGTTCGGCATCCGGTGCCTCGCGCGCCGGGCATCACGGCCACCGGACTGCCTGGACGAGACGGGGGTTTCCATGCGTCGCCACCACCTGCGCTACCTGCTGCCGCAGGGCTTCTTCGGCCTGGCCTGGACCGAATGGGGGCCGGAGGACGGCGCGCCCGTGGTCTGCGTGCATGGCCTGACCCGCACCGGGCGCGACTTCGACGCTTTGGCAGCCGCCCTGGCACTGGAAGGCCGCCGGGTGCTCTGCCCGGACCTGCCGGGGCGCGGCGCCTCCGACTGGCTGCCCGACCCGACGCTCTATGTTCCGCCGACCTATGTCGCGGCGCTGTCGCACCTGCTGGCCCGGCTGGACGGGCCGGTGGACTGGGTCGGCACGTCTCTGGGCGGGATCTGCGGCATGGTGGTGGCGGCGACACCGGGCCACCCGATCCGCCGCCTGGTGCTGAACGACATCGGCGCCTTCGTGCCGAAGGAATCGCTCGCCCGGATTGGCGACTACCTGGGCGAGGTCGGCGATTTCGCGGACGTACCGGCGCTCGAACGCTATCTTCGCACGGTGCATGCGCCCTTCGGGCGCTTAAGCGATGCCGAATGGCGGTACCTCGCCGAGACCTCGTCCCGGCCCGGCACGGGCGGGCGGGTCGCGCTGCACTACGACCCGGCGATCGCCGCGCCCTTCCGCGGCGCCGAGCCGGTGGACATGGACCTCTCGCCGATCTGGACGCGGGTGACCGCGCCGGTGCTGGTCCTGCGCGGGGCCGAGAGCGACCTGCTGCCGGTCGAGACGGCCCGCGCCATGGCCCGGCGCCCCGGCGTCCGGCTGGCCGAGATCCCGGTTGCGGCCATGCCCCGGCGCTGATGGACCCGGCGCAGATTGGGCTTATCTCGGATTCCTGTCGGCCGCCTGACCCGGCGGCGCCGCGGCGAGGGAAGGCGGGAGGCGGGGAATACCTTTTCCCCAGTTCCGCGTTGCCGCTTGCATGCTGCCCTTCCACCCCCGCCCGCCCTGGCTGACCGGCCGCCTGCAGACGATCCGCGCCCTGCGCTGGCCGATCCCCGCCGCGCTGCCGGAGGGCCATCGGCTCTGGCTGCCGCTGGACGATGGCGACGCGCTGGCCGCCATGCTGCATTTCCCGGACGCGCCACGTCCGCTTCCCTGGCGGTGCTGGTACACGGCCTGTGCGGCGGCGAGGACGACCCCTATCTGCGGGAGGCGGCGCGCGGCCTGCTGCGGCGCGGCTTCCGCGTCTTGCGGCTGAACCTGCGCGGCAGCCCGATGAGCCAGCCGCACAGCACCAGCCACTACCATCTCGGCCGGTCGGAGGACCTGGCCCAGGCGCTGGCGGCCTTGCCGGCGGCGTTGGCCGGGGAAGGGGTGGTGATCGCCGGCTGGTCGCTCGGCGGCGCGCTGGCGCTGCTGCTGCTCGGCCGGGCGGCGTCGACGCCGGGGCTGCCGCGCCTGCTCGGCGTCGCGGCGATCTCCCCGCCGCTGCAGCCCGAACTGGCGCATGCGGCGATCGACGCCAACCCGGTCCTCGGCCGCGCCCTGCTGGCGATGTACCGGCGGGAGGTGCTGGCGGTGCCGGCACGCGACCTGCCGCCCGCGCTGCGCCAGGCGGCGCGCGAAGCCGGCTCGGTGCAGGAATTCGAGGCGCGGGTGACCGCGCCGCGCTTCGGCTACCCGTCCTATGACGTGTTCTGCGAGGTGAACCGCCCGGCCGCCATGCTGCCGCAGATCCGGGTGCCGACGCTGGTGATGCTGGCGGCGGACGACCCGCTGGTGCCGATCGGCTCGATGGAGGGGATCGACTGGCAGGCCTGCCCGGCGGTGCTGCCGCTGCTGGTCGGCGGCGGCGGGCATTGCGGCTTCTATGACTGGCGGGCGGAAGCGATGGCGGTGCGGGCGATTGGCGGCTTCTTCGAAGGCGTGGCGGCGGGGCAGGCGGAACCGGCCGGTAGCGTCGACGAGGCCGCTTGACGCCGGTGCGCGTCGCGGCGAGGCAGGCAAGCCTTGGGGAGGGAAAGGCATTTCCCCCCAAACCCCAGCTATGCCTTTTTTGAGGCGCACGCCCGCCAAGCGGCGAGTGCCAGATTCAGGAAGACAGACGAGGGGGCGGGAGAATACCTTCTCCCCGGCCTTCTAGAATCCCGGCCGCGGCGTCAGCTCCATCATCACCTGGTCCAGTCCGCCGTCGACCAGGATCTCGCCGCCGTTCACGTAGGCGCTGCGCGGGCTGGCGAGGAAGATCACCGCATCGGCGATGTCCTGCGGCGTGCCGATGCGCCGGCTGGGGAGCATCTTCTCCCGCCGCTCCTTCACCTCGGGTTGCTGGTAGAAGCTTTCCGACATCGGGGTGCGGATGAAGCCGGGGCTGACCACGTTGCTGCGGATGCCGTCCGGGCCCCATTCCAGCGCCAGCTGCCGCGACAGCATCGCGGCCGCGGCTTTCGAGGCGCTGTAGGCCCCGCTGCGCGGCTGCGGGTTGCTCGCGGCGATCGAGGCGATATGCACCATCGCGCCGCCGCGGCCGATCATCTGGTGGCGGAAGGCCTGGGCACACAGGAGATAGCCGGTCAGGTTCACGTTGAGCAGCGTGTTCCATTCCTCCAGCTGCAGCGTGGCGAGCGCGCCCGGCCGCAGGATGCCGGCATTGTTCACCAGGATGTCGGCGGCGCCGAGCCGGTCCGAACTGGTCAGCGCCGCATCGGCGATGCTGCCCTCGCTGCCGGTGTCGCAGAGGATGGCGGTGACCCGGCCGCCGGCATCGAGCAACTGGCGTTCCAGCGACTTCAGCGCATCGAGCTCGCGGTCGAGCAGCGCGACGGCGCAGCCGGCCTCGACGAAGGAGGCGGCGATGGCGCGGCCCATGCCGCCCGCCGCGCCGGTGACGACGGCGATCTTTCCGCCGAGGCCCAGCCAATCATCGTTCATGTTTACCGCTCCCCATCCCGGCGCATGAGACGCACCGCGACGGGGTAGGTCAAGGGAAGGGGCCGCGCTGCCTCAGCCGGTGCGCAGCAGCTGCGCCGCCTGCACGGCGAAGTAGGTCAGCACGCCATTGGCGCCGGCCCGTTTGAAGCCGAGCAGGCTTTCCATCATCGCCCGGTCGTGCTCGAGCCAGCCGTTGTTCACCGCGGCCATGATCATCGCGTATTCGCCGCTGACCTGGTAGGCGAAGGTCGGCACGCCGAAGCGGTCCTTCACCCGGCGGACGATGTCGAGATAGGGCATGCCCGGCTTGACCATCACCATGTCGGCGCCCTCGGCAAGGTCGAGCGCCACTTCGCGCAACGCCTCGTCGGTGTTGGCGGGGTCCATCTGGTAGGTCTTCTTGTCGCCGCGCAGTGCCTTGCCCGAGCCGACCGCGTCGCGGAACGGGCCATAGAATGCACTGGCATACTTCGCCGCATAGGACATGATCCGCGTGTCGATCAGTCCCTTCGCGTCCAGCGCCTGGCGGATCAGCGCCGATGCGGCCGTCCATCATGTCGGACGGCGCGATGACGTCGATGCCGGCTTCCGCCTGGTTGACCGCCTGGGTGACCAGGATCGAGACGCTGTCGTCGTTGTGGACATACTCGCCTGCCCGCGTGTCGCGGATCACGCCGTCATGCCCGTGGTCGGTATAAGGGTCGAGCGCGACATCGCCGACCAGGCCGAGGTCGGGAAATCCGCGCTTCAGCAGGCGCGCCGCGCGGCACATCAGGTTCTCGGGGTTCAGCGCCTCGCGCCCCTCCGCGTCCTTGATCCCGGGCGGCGTCATCGGGAAGAGCGCGATCGCCGGGATGCCGAGCGCGGCGGCCTTCTCGACATGCCCCGCCAGCCGGTCGAGCGTGACGCGCACGACGCCCGGCATCGAGGCCACGTCGGTGGTCTGGCCGGTGCCCTCGCGGATGAAGATCGGCCAGATCAGGTCGTCCACGCTCAGCGTGTTCTCGGCGACAAGCCGGCGGGTCCAGCCGTCCCGCCGGTTGCGGCGCATGCGGGTGTTGGGGAAGCTCCCCGTAGGCGTGGCGATGCTCATGCTGCTGCCTTCAGGGCCTGATCGAGGTCGGCGATGATGTCGTCGATATGCTCGATGCCGATCGACAGGCGGACATAGCCCGGCGTCACGCCGGTCTGCGCCTGCTCCTCGGCCGAGAGCTGGCTGTGGGTGGTGCTGGCGGGGTGGATCGCCAGGCTGCGCGCATCGCCTATATTGGCGACATGGTAGAACATCTGTAGCGCGTCGATGAAGCGCTTGCCGGCCTCCATCCCGCCAGCCAGCTCGAAGCCCATCAGGCTGCCATAGCCGCCCTTCAGATAGGCATCGGCGCGGCGCTTCGCCTCGCCGCTCTGCAGGCTCGGGTGGATCACCCGCGTCACGCCCTTCTGCTCGGCCAGCCAGCCGGCGACGCGGATGGCGTTGGCGCAGTGCCGTTCCATCCGCAGCGGCAGCGTCTCCAGGCCCTGGATCGCCATGAAGGCGTTGAAGGGCGTGGTGGCGGCGCCGAGGTCGCGCAGCAGGCAGGTGCGCATCCTGAGGATGTAGGCGATCGGGCCGAGCGGCTTCACCGCCTCCGTCCAGACTGCGCCGTGATAGCTGGGGTCCGGGCTGTTCAGCGTGGGGAAGCGGGCGCCGCCGGCCTCCCAGTCGAAATTGCCGCCATCGACGACGATGCCGCCGATCGAGGTGCCATGGCCGCCGATGATCTGGTGGTCGAGTGCATCACCACGGCGGCGCCGTGCTGCAGCGGCTTGCAAAGGATCGGGGCGGCGGTGTTGTCCATGATCAGCGGCACGCCGAGCTTGCGGCCGATGGCGGCGACTTCCGCGATGGGGAAGACCTGCAGCTTCGGATTGGGCAGGACCTCGGCATAGTAGGCACGGGTGCGGCTGTCGGTGGCGCGGGCGAAGGCCTCGGGGTCCGCCGGGTCGACGAAGCGGACCTCGACGCCCATCTGCTTCATGGTATTGGCAAAGAGGTTCCAGGACCCGCCATAGAGGTCGGTCGAGGAGACGATGTTGTCGCCCGGCCCGGTCAGGTTCAGCACGCAGAATGCGGTGGCCGACTGGCCGGAGGCGACGGCCAGCGCCGCGACGCCGCCCTCGATCGCTGCCACCCGGGTCTCCAGCGCGTCCTGGGTCGGGTTCATGATGCGGGTGTAGATGTTGCCCAGCTCCTGCAGCCCGAACAGCCGGGCGGCGTGGCCGGTGTCCTGGAACTGGAAGCTGGTGGTCTGGTGGATCGGCACGGCGACCGAGCCGGTGGTCGGGTCGGCCCGGTGGCTGCCGCCATGCAGGGCCAGGGTCTCGGGGCTGGTCCAGGCGGGCTTCGACATGCTGGGTCTCCGTGTTCTTGGTCCGCTCTGTGGGGCGTTTCCGGCGCAGTCGTCGCATTTCCGGCGGCGCCGCGGAAGGGGCGGCGCCGCTCGCCCGGAGGTGTAGCGCACTATTGGCGTCGTGAATGCAACGATGGCGGTTGCCGACCTAGATGATCAGGACCGGGCAGGCCGGCGGGGCCAGTGGGCATGGATGCGGTGGCGGGGACACGGGCGGGCGTGGGCATGGCGCCCCGTGTCCCGAAGGCAAGGCTGGCATGGCCTGACCTGGCGCGTGGCGCCTGCATGGTCCTGGTGGTGCTGCTGCATGTCGACCATGCGCTGCGCCATATCGGCCAGAACGACGAGCATCTGCACCTGCTGAACGAGCTGCTGGTGCCGTTGCGCCAGCCCTTGTTCTTCCTGATCTCGGGCGTGCTCGGGGCGGGGTCCTCGCGCGCGCGCGCGCGGCGTGCTGGTCCACCGGGTAGGCCGCTATCTCTGGTTGCTGGTGCTGTGGTGGGCGCTGGGGCGGTTCCTCCAGCTTCGGCTCGACCCTTTCGGGCCCTTCGGCATGGAGCCGATCTTCACCAGCCCGCCCAGCCTGGCCCGGTTGTTCGTCACGGCACAGGACGACCACTGGTTCTTCTACGCGCTGGCCGTCTTCTTCGGCCTGGCGCTGCTGCTGTCCCGGCTGCCCGGCTGGCTGCATGCCGCCATCGCCCTGCTGCTGGCGGTGCCCGGCCTGCTCGACTGGGGCCGGGCCAGCGGCGCCACCGCCATCGACCAGCTCTGGTACTACCCGTTCTTCGCCTTCGGCGCGTCGCGTTCGGCCTGGCTCTGGGCAATGGCGCCGCGGCTCGGCGCCTGGCCGGCGCTGCTCGGCGTCGGGCTGCTCTGGGCGCTGGCGACGCGCTTCGCGGTGCGGGTCGACCCGCTGTTCGGCACCCCGGTCACCGCGGTGCTGGCGCTGCTGGCGGTGCCCGCCGGGCTCGGCGCGGCGGTCTGGCTGGCGGCCTGGGGCGGGCCGCTGGCGCGCGGGCTGATCCTGGTCGGCCGCAACACCCTGCCGATCTATGTGCTCCACCCGTTGGTGATGCGGGTCTTCTTCCTGCTGTTCCACCGGCCGGACTCCCTGCCGCGGACTGCCTGGGTGCTGCTGGCGACGCTGGCGGCGGTGACGCTGTCGCTGCTCGCCGGCCGGGTCCTGGGCCGGATACCCGGCCTGTTCGGCCTGCCGCCGCTGCCGGCCGGCTTCGCCGCTGGCGCGCCGGCGCGGGAGACGGGCTGACCCCCGGGGGCGCCATTCCGCTGCCCGCATGGCGGCCTTGCGGATTCCGGCCCTGGCGCGGCGCTGGCCGGGCTGCCATCTGCCGGCCACGGACTCCCGGGGTACTAGCCTTGGGGGTTTGCCATCGCCCCAACCCCCTGCGCATGGTAGGTCTGCATCATGAGCCCCGCGCCCCTCACCATCGCCATCGGCGGCGACCATGCTGGCCTGCCGCTGAAGGCCACCCTGCAGGAGGCCCTGGCCGCCGCCGGGCATGCCGTGGTCGATTTCGGCACCAATGCCAGCGCCAGCGTCGACTACCCGGATTTCGCCCACCAGGTCTGCGCCGCGGTGGAAGCGGGCAAGGCCACCTTCGGCGTGCTGGTCTGCGGCACCGGGATCGGCATGCAGATCGCCGCCAACCGCCATGCCGGCATCCGCGCCACCGTCCTGCACGGCACGACCGAGGCGCGGCTGACCCGCGCCCATAACGACGCCAACGTGGCCTGCTTCGGCGCCCGCACCACCGGGCCGGAAGTGGCGCTGGACGCGCTGGCCGCCTTCCTCGGCACTGAATTCGAGGGCGGCCGCCACCAGCGCCGCCTCGACAAGATCAACCTGCCTGCCTGACCGCTATTTTCCAGGGCCGATCCGATGAACGAGACCACCGCCTACCGCATCCCCGAGCGCTTCTTCGCCGCCTCCCTCGCCGAAGCCGACCCGGAGCTGGCCGCCTCGATCGGCCAGGAACTCGGCCGGCAGCAGGACGGGATCGAGCTGATCGCCTCGGAGAACATCGTCTCCCGGGCGGTGCTCGAGGCCCAGGGCTCGGTGATGACCAACAAGTATGCGGAGGGCTATCCCGGTCGCCGCTACTACGGCGGCTGCGAATACGTGGACGTCGCCGAGACCCTGGCGATCGAGCGGGCGACGAAGCTCTTCGGCTGCGGCTTCGCCAACGTGCAGCCGCATAGCGGCGCCCAGGCCAACCAGGCGGTCTTCCTGGCCCTGCTCCAGCCGGGCGATACCTTCATGGGCCTCGACCTCGCGGCCGGCGGCCACCTGACGCATGGCTCGGCCGCCAACCTCTCGGGCAAGTGGTTCAAGCCGGTGCCCTATACGGTGCGGCGCGAGGACCAGCGGATCGACATGGCGGAGGTCCGCCGCATCGCGCTCGAGAACAAGCCGAAGCTGATCATCGCCGGCGGCTCGGCCTATGCCCGGGTCTGGGACTTCAAGGCCTTCCGCGAGATCGCCGACGAGGTCGGGGCGTATTTCATGGTGGACATGGCGCATTTCGCCGGCCTGGTCGCCGGCGGCGCGCACCCGTCGCCCTTCCCGCATGCGCATGTGGCGACCACCACCACGCACAAGACCCTGCGCGGCCCGCGCGGCGGCATGATCCTGACCAACGACGAGGCGCTGGCCAAGAAGTTCAACTCGGCGGTCTTCCCCGGCCTGCAGGGCGGCCCGCTGATGCACGTGATCGCCGCCAAGGCGGTCGCCTTCGGGGAGGCGTTGAAGCCCGAATTCCGCAGCTATGCCCGCGCCGTGGTCGCCAATGCCGCGGCCCTGGCCGAGGAGCTGAAGGCCCAGGGCCTCGACCTCGTCACCGGCGGCACCGACAACCACCTGCTGCTGGTCGACCTGCGGCCGAAGAAGCTGACCGGCAAGGCTTCCGAGGCGGCGCTGAACCGCGCCCACCTGACCTGCAACAAGAACGCCATCCCCTTCGACCCGGAGAAGCCGATGGTGACCTCCGGCGTCCGCCTCGGCACCCCGGCCGGCACCACCCGCGGCTTCGGCGAGGCGGAGTTCCGCGAGGTGGGCAAGCTGATCGGCGAAGTACTGGACGGGCTGGCCCGGGCCAACGACCCTGCGGCCAACTCGGCGGTGGAGGAGGGGGTGAAGGCCCGCGTCCTCGGCCTCTGCCAGCGCTTCCCGATCTACCCGGCCTGAGCCGGCCGGGAAGGGGAGGGCAAGGATATGCGCTGCCCCTTCTGCGGGAGCGACGACACCCAGGTGAAGGACAGCCGCCCGGCGGAGGACAATGCCGCCATCCGCCGGCGCCGGTCCTGCCCCTCCTGCGGCAGCCGCTTCACCACCTTCGAGCGGGTCCAGCTGCGCGAGATCACGGTCCTCAAGACCGACGGCCGCCGGGTGCCCTTCGACCGGGAGAAGCTGGCGCGGTCGATCCGCGTCGCGCTTCGCAAGCGCCCGGTGGACGAGGACCGGATCGAGCGGATCGTCAACGGCATCCAGCGCAAGCTGGAGACCGAGGCCGAGAGCGAGGTCACCTCCCGCCAGATCGGCGAGATCGTCATGCTGACGCTGAAGGAGGTGGACCAGGTGGCCATGTCCGCTTCGCCAGCGTCTACCAGAACTTCGGCGAGGCGAAGGACTTCCGCGAGTTCCTCGGTAAGATGGACGGAGGCTAGCGGCCGCCGCATCCTGATGCCGGGGCGGCAAGGTCGCGGGGAGGCATTTATGGACCAGGCCTGGCGCGAGGGCGTGGTGCGGACTGCGCGCCATACCAGCTTCTACCTCGATTGCGGCCCGGCCGACGGGCCCTTGCTGGTCTTCCTGCATGGCTGGCCGGAGCTCTCGATCAGCTGGCGCCACCAGCTGCCCTGCTTCGCCGCCATGGGCTTCCGCTGCATCGCTCCTGACATGCGCGGCTATGGCCGCTCCTCCGTCCATCCCGCGCCGCCCGACTACGCGCTGGAGGCAATCACGGCCGACATGCTGGAGCTGCTGGCGGGGCTGGGGCGGGAGAGGGCGGTCTGGATCGGCCATGACTGGGGCAGCCCGGTGGTCTGGAGCCTGGCGGCGCACCACCCGGAGCGCTGCGTGGCGGTCGCCAATCTCTGCGTGCCCTACATCCCCGCCGGCTTCGCCTTGCCCAACCTGATCGCGCTGGTCGACCGCCGCACCTATCCGGCGGCCGAGTACCCGGCCGGGCAATGGGACTACCAGTTCTTCTACGAGGAGAACCCGGCCCGGGCCCGGGCGGTGTTCGAGGCGGATGTGGACGCGACCGTCCGCGCCCTGTTCCGCCGCGGCAACCCGGCGGCGCGCGGCAAGCCCGGCCGGACCGCGACGATCCGCCGCGATGGCGGCTGGTTCGGCGGCGCCGATCGCGCGCCCGACGTACCGCTGGACGAGGCGGTGCTGACCCCGGCCGACCATAGCCGCTACGTCGCGGCGCTTCACCCGCACCGGCTTCGCCGGGCCGGATTCCTGGTACCTCAACCACGCCGCCAATGCGGCCTATGCCGCCCGCGCGCCGGATGGCGGCCGGCTGGGCATGCCGGTGCTGTTCCTGCATGGCGCCTGCGACACCACCTGCGAGACGATGGACAGCGAACTCGCCCGGCCGATGCGCGCGGCCTGCGCCGACCTGACCGAGGTGGTGGTGCAATCCGGCCATTGGATGGCGCAGGAGCAGCCGGCGGCGGTGAACGCCGCGCTCGCCCGCTGGCTGGCGCAGCGGGTGCCGGCGGCTTGGCCGGGCTGAATATGCCGGCCGAAAAGGAAGATCGGGGAGGAAAAGGCATTTCCTCCCCACGCCCCATCTTTGCTTCTTGTGGGTTGGCGCTCACCGCGCGGCGGGTGTCCGACTCACCGAAATCGATGAGGGGTTGGACGCATGGCGTCCGACGGGAGAACACCGTCTCCCCGGCCTTGCTTCCTCCCGGCCGGGGCCAACGACGGGCGCAGCGCTGGACGCCGCCCCGCGCCTCTGGTCTGCTCCCGCGAAACGGGAGGAAGAAAGGCCATGCCGCCGCTCCGCCGGCGCGCCCTGCTGGGCGCGCTCGCCATCCCTGCGATCGCCCGCGCGGCTGAGGCCTGGCCCAGCCGCCCGGTCCGGCTGATCGTCGGCTATCCCGCCGGCGCCTCCACCGATCTCTGCGCCCGCATCCTCGCCGAGGACATGCGCGCCCGGATCGGCCAGCCCGTGCTGGTGGAGAACAAGCCGGGCGCCAATGGCAGCCTCGGCGCCGCCGCGGTCGCCGCGGCCGAGCCGGACGGCCATACCCTGCTGGTCAGCAACACCAGCACCATGACGGTCAACCACCTGCTCTACCGGGACATCCGCTACCACCCGCTGCGCGACCTGCTGCCGGTCGCCTCGATCACCCTCAGCCCCTTCATCCTGACCACCTCGCCGAAGAGCCCGCGCACCAGCTCCATCCGCACGCTGGCCGAGCTGCTGGCCCTGGCCCGCGCCAATCCGGGCGGACTCAGCTATGGCTCCGGCGGCAACGGCAACCTCCAGCACCTCTACATGGAGCAATCTGCCGCCGCGGCCGGCATCCGCCTGCTGCACGTCCCCTTCCGCGGCGCCGCGCCGGCGGAGAACGCGCTCGTTGCCGGCGACGTGGACATGATGCTCGAGACGCCCTCCGCGACGCCGCTGATGCGGTCCGGCGCGCTGACCCTGATCGCCGTCACCGGTCCGGCGCCCTGGCGCGACCTGCCTGAGGTGCCGACCCTGGCCGCTTCTGGCTATCCCAATCTCGTCTTCACCTTCTGGAACGGGCTGGTCGCCCTCGCCGGGCTGCCGCCGGCGATCCTCGACCGGCTGGTCGGGCTGATGGAGGCCGCAGCCGCGGCGCCGGCCACCCGCCAGCTCCTGCTCAGCCAGGGGGAGGTCATGGTGCTGCGGCCGGAGGCCTTCCGCGCCCGCATCGCCGCCGACATCGACCGCAATGCCGCCGTCATCAAGGCCGCCGGGATCGAGATGCAGTAGCGGTGCCCCCTTTCCCGCCGCCCGCGGCTGCGCCAGTTATGCCGGCATGATCGCCTTCCCCCGCGCTGAGCCGATGCCCGACCCCGAGGCCGACCGCGCCCATATGGCGGCCGCCCTGTCCGTGGCGCGGCGCGGCCTCGGCAATACCTGGCCGAACCCGGCGGTCGGCTGCGTCCTGGTGCGCGACGGCCGGGTGGTCGGCCGCGGCTGGACCCAGCCCGGCGGCCGCCCGCATGCCGAGACCGAGGCGCTGGCCCGGGCCGGCGAGGCAGCACGCGGCGCCACCGCCTATGTCACGCTCGAGCCCTGCTCCCATTGGGGCCGCACCCCGCCGTGCTGCGACGCGCTGATCCAGGCCGGCGTCGCCCGGGTGGTGGTGGCGACCGGCGACCCTGACCCGCGGGTGGACGGGCGCGGCCTGCAGCGGCTGCGCGAGGCCGGGGTGATCGTCGAACTCGGCCTCGGCGGCGCCGAGGCCCGCGCCATCAATGCCGGCTTCGCCCGCCGCATCACCCTCGGGCTGCCGCTGGTGACGCTCAAGCTTGCCACGACCCTCGATGGCCGCATCGCCACCGCCGGCGGCGAGAGCCAGTGGATCACCGGGCCGGAGGCGCGGCGGGAGGCGCATGCGATCCGCGCCCGGCACGACGCCATCCTGGTCGGCAGCGGCACGGTGCTGGCCGATGATCCGGAGCTGACCCCCGCCTGCCGGGCACCGCCCTTGTGCCGCTCGCCCGGGTGGTCGCCGATGCCCGCCTGCGCACCCCGCTCGACAGCCGGCTGGTGCTGACGGCGCGGCAGGTGCCGACCTGGATCGCCACCCGGACCAACCAGCGGCCGGGCGTGCTGGCGCCCTATCTGGAAGCCGGGGTGCAGATCCTCTCGGTGCCGCGCACCCGGCCGGGCCTCGACCTCGGCGCCCTGCTCGGGGCGCTTGCGCAACGCGGGGTGACGCGGGTGATGGCCGAGGGCGGCGCAGGGCTCGCCGCCGCCCTGCTGCGCGGCGGCTACGTCGACCGCATCGCCTGGTTCCATGCGCCGGGAATCATGGGCGGGGACGGGCTGCCGGCCGTCCAACCCTTGCCGCTGGCCGCGCTTTCCGCCATGCCACGCTTCCGCCGTGTGGCCAGCCGTCCCGTCGGCGCCGACTGGCTCACCGAATTGCTGCGCGAGGAGGATCCGTAACATGTTCACCGGGATCGTGACGGACCTCGGCACGGTGCGGGAGGTCCAACCGCTCGGCGACGGCAACGACATGCGCCTCGTCATCGGCACCTCGCCGGCCTTCCTGGCGCAGCCGGCCCCGGCCGTCATCGGCGCCTCCATCGCCTGTTCCGGTTGCTGCCTGACCGCCGTGCAACTCGGCGGCGACTGGTTCGCGGTGGACGCCTCGGCCGAGAGCCTGTCGAAGACCACGCTCGGCCTGCTGCGGGCCGGCAGCCGGATCAACCTGGAACGCTCGCTGCGCCTCGGCGACGAGCTGGGCGGCCACCTCGTCTCCGGCCATGTCGATGGCGTCGCCGAGGTTCTCTCGGCGGTGCCGGAAAATGCTTCCGTGCGCTGGCGCTTCCGGCTGCCGCCCGGCCTGTCGCGCTTCGTGGCTGCCAAGGGGTCGGTCGCGATCGATGGTTGCTCGCTCACGGTCAACGAGGTTGACGGGGACGTGTTCGGGGTCAACATCATCCCGCATACCGCGGCCGTGACCACCTTCGGCACCCTGCAGCCGGGCGGCCGCGTGAACATCGAGATCGACACCCTGGCGCGCTACGTCGCCCGGCTGGTGTCGGCAGACCAGGGCGCCACCGGCGTTCGCTGGAGGATTCCGAGCATGACCGCCGCCGCGCCGCAACGCGTCAACTTCTCCGACTTCGTCAGCCCGACCGAGGAGCTGATCGAGGAAGCGCGCCGCGGCCGCATGTTCATCCTGGTGGACGACGAGGACCGGGAGAACGAGGGCGACCTGGTCATCCCTGGGCGATCCGCGACGCCCGACGCGATCAACTTCATGGCCCGCTTCGCCCGTGGCCTGATCTGCCTGGCGATGACGCGGCACCGCGTCGACCAGCTCGGCCTGCCGCTGATGGCCGCCGCCAACGGCACCCGGCACAGCACCGCCTTCACCGTCAGCATTGAGGCAAAGGAGGGGGTCACCACCGGCATCTCGGCCGCCGACCGCGCCCATACCATCGCCACCGCGATCAACCCGGAGATGGGCCGCGAGCATATCGTGACGCCCGGCCATGTCTTCCCGCTGCTGGCGCGGGACGGCGGCACGCTGGTCCGCGCAGGGCATACCGAGGCCTCGGTCGATATCGCGCGCCTGGCGGGCCTCAACCCCTCCGGCGTGATCTGCGAGATCATGAACGACGACGGCACCATGGCCCGCATGCCGGACCTGGTCGCCTTCGCCCAGCACCACGGCCTCAAGCTCGGCACCATCGCCGACCTGATCGCGCATCGCCGCCGGACGGAACGGCTGGTGCGCCGCGTGCAGGAAGGCCAGATCGAGCACCAGATCGGCGGCGACTGGCGGCTGGTGGTCTATGCCAACACGCTCGAATACGCCGAGCACCTGGCGCTGGTGAAGGGTGACGTCTCCGCCCCCGGCCCGGTGCTGGTGCGGATGCACGCCGCCAACCTGCTGCACGACATCGTTGCCGGCGACGGCACCGCGGACCTGCATGATTCCATGCGCATGATCAACAGCGCCGGCCGCGGCGTGGTGGTGGTGATCCGCGACTGGCGCCTCACCAACATGAGCGAGCAGGTGAAGCGCAACAAGGATCGCCGGGTCTCGCCGCCCGAGATCCGCGACTACGGCATCGGCGCGCAGATCCTGGCGGATCTGGGCGTCAGGGACATGGTGCGGCTGTCCAACAACCCGCGGCCGATCGTCGGCCTCGAAGGGTATGGGCTGCGGGTGGTCGAGACCCGGCCGCTGACCAGGACGAGCAAGGACAACGCATGAGCACGATCGACGCGCCGGAGCGCGCCGCCCAGCCCATCCCCGGCCCGGCGCCGCGGCTGCTGACCATCCAGGCGCCCTATTACGACCAGGTGGTCGGCGGCATGCGGCGCGGCGCCGAGCGCGTCTTCGCCGAGGCCGGCGCGCTGCACCAGACCGTGGATGTCGCCGGCGGCTACGAGCTCGCCGGCGGCGCTGCGCATGGCGCTGTCGCAATCCGCCGAGCGCTATGACGGCTTCCTGCTGCTCGGCGCCGTGGTGAAGGGCGAGACCGACCACTACACCTTCATCTGCGACGCCATCTGCAACGGCGTGATGCAGATCAGTGCCGAGACGGGCGCGGCCATCGGCTTCGGCCTGCTGACCGTCGACACGCTGCAGCAGGCGCTGGCCCGCGCCGGCGACGACCGGCACAACAAGGGGGCCGAGGCGGCGCATGCGCTGCTCGGCCAGGTGGCGCTGCGGCGCCGCTGGGGCCTCTGATGCCCGAGCCGAAGACCGAGATGAGCGAGCTTGACCGGCTGCGGGCGGAGTACGAGGCGGAGCAGCGGGCGCAGCAGGCCCCGGCGCCGCAGCTGCGTCCCGCCGTGCCGGGCCAGGCGCCCACGGCCGCGGCGAAGGCCGGCAGGAAGTCCGCCGTGTCGAAGCCGCGCGGCCGGCCGCGCACCGGCGCCCGGGTCGCCGCGGTGCAGGCGCTGTTCCAGAGCGAGCAGAACAACGAGCCGGCAGAGGCCGTGGTCAGCCAGTTCCAGCGCCACCGCCTTGGCACCCAGCCCGGCGATGGCGGCTTCGAGGAAGGCCGGGTGCCCGAGGCCGACGTGCCGCTCTTCTCCTCCATCGTCATGCTGGTGGCACGGAATGCCGAGGCGGTGGACAAGGTGGTGTCCGCGCATCTCGACCCGTCCTGGCCACTCGGCAAGCTCGATCCGGTGCTGCGGGCGCTGCTGCGCGTCGCCTGCGCCGAGCTGCGCGAGCAGCCCGCCGCCGCGCCGCCGGCCAAGGTGCTGATCAACGAATATCTCGACATCGCGCACGGCTTCTTCGGCGGCGACGAGCCACGCTTCGCCAATGGCGTGCTGGACGCCATGGCCCGCACCCTGCGCGCGGAGGAATTCACCGGCCCGCCGCGCCGCCGCGGTGGCTGACCCGACGGACGCGCTGCCGGGCGAGTTCGCCCTCATCGCCCGGCATTTCCGCCGGCTCGCCGGGCCAGGGGCGCTCGACCTCTCGGACGATGCGGCGCTGCTCGACCCGCCGGCTGGCCGCCAACTGGTGCTGGCCGCCGACGCCATGGTCGCGGGCGTGCATTTCCTGCCCGAGGACCCGCCGGAGACGATCGGCCGCAAGCTGCTGCGGGTGAACCTCTCGGACCTTGCCGCCATGGGGGCGGCGCCGCTCGGCTACCTGATGACCACGGCGCTGCCGCGCGGCCTGCCGGCGGACTGGCTGGGCCGCTTCGTCGACGGGCTGGCGCTGGACCAGGCGGAGTTCGGGCTTTCGGTGCTGGGCGGCGACACGGTCTCGACGCCGGGGCCGCTCTCGCTCTCCCTCACCATCCTCGGCACGGTGGCGCCCGGCGCGGCGCTGCGCCGCAACGGCGCCCGGCCGGGCGACGACATTTGGGTCTCCGGCAGCATCGGCGATGGGGCGCTCGGCCTGCGGGTGCTGCAGGGCAGGCTGGCAGCCGACGCGGCCGGGCACCTGGCCGGGCGCTTCCGGTTGCCGCGGCCGCGGCTGGCCTTGGGCCAGGCGCTGGCGGGCCTGGCGCGGGCGGCGATGGATGTCTCGGACGGGCTCGTGCAGGACCTTGGCCATCTCTGCCGAGCCGCCGGCTGTGCCGCGGTGCTGCGGGCGGCGGAGGTGCCGCTCTCCGCCGCCGCGCGGGCCCTGGTCGCGGCCGATCCCGCGCTGCTGGCGCTCTGCCTGACCGGAGGCGACGACTACGAGCTGCTCTTCGCGGCGGCGCCGGAGGGCCGCGGCGCTCGTCCTGGAGCGTGCCGCCGCGGCCGGCGTCCCGGTCGCCCGCATCGGCCGCTTCGGGCCAGGCGCGCCCGTGGTCCAGGTGCTGGATGCGGGTTCGGCGCCGATGGCTTTGCCGCAAGGGGGCTGGAGCCACTTCTGACGCCAGCCGGCCGCCGACGATCGGGCCCCGGGGACGTATCTTCCCCGGCCTTGCCTTACCCTACCGCGCGATCCCGCTGCCGCTGCCGCCGCCCGGCGCCGCGGCGGCGCCGGTCGGCAGGCCGCCGCCCGGCCCGAAGCGGCCGACATTGCCGAACAGCGCCTGCAGCAGGGTGCGGTCGTTGCCGGGCGTCGGCGTCTCGCGCGTGACCATGGTGACGTCCTGCGCCTGGTCCTCGCCGACCCGCTTGATCTCCTGCACGGTGCCACGGGCGTCGAAGGTGACCACCACGGTTTCCTGGTCGGTCACCGACAGCGCCCGGCCCGGCCGCTGCCGGGTCTTGCTGCTGATGTAGTACCAGGTGTTGTCGCCAAAGGTGCTGGTCTGGGTCGGCGAGCCGAGCACGGCCTGGACATCCTGCCGGGTCTGCACGCCCGGCGTGATCTCCTTGAGCTGCTCTTCGGTGATCCGGTTGCCGCGCTGGATGGTCGGCGCCTGGAAGAAGCTGCAGCCGGGAAGCGCCAGCAGGGCGAGCAGGGCGAGCGCCGGGCCACGCGGAGCGCGCGGAGGGCGGGGGGCGCGTTGACCGGGCGGGAAGGGCGATCCATGTCTGCGGCCGAATGCCACCTTGCCGCGCCCTGGTCAACCACGCCGCCGCGCCCAGCCTGAAGGACCCCGCCCCCATGGGCCTCTCCGCCCTGTTCCGCCGCAAGCCGCACGAGCGGGCCGGATTCGAGCTGTACGGCAAGGCGGTCGCGGCCGCCCGCGACCCCTGGTTCTTCGGCCCGCTCGGCGTGCCGGATACGCTGGACGGCCGCTTCGACCTGGTCGGGCTGCATGTGGCCCTGCTGATCCGCCGGCTGCGGAAGGACCCTGACGCGCGCGGCGCGGCGCTGGCCCAGGCGGTGTTCGACGCCATGTTCGCCGACATGGACATCAACCTGCGGGAGATGGGAGTCAGCGACCTTGCCGTGGGCAAGCGGGTGCGGGCGATGTGGAGGCCTTCCATGGCCGTGCCCAGGCCTATGAGACGGCGATCGAGGCGGGCGATGCCGCGGCGCTTGCCGCCGCCCTGCAGCGCAACGTCTGGCGCGCGGAGGGCGAGGCTTCGCCCCAGGCGGGCCTGCTGGCGGACCAGGCGCGCCGCGTCGCGGCGGCGCTCGAGACGCAGCCGATCGCGGCGCTGCTGCGCGGCGAGGCGCGGTTCCCTGGCCCGGAGGTGCCCGCCGATGCCGGCTGACCGACTCGAGTTCTCGCGCCCCCTGGCGCTCGGCCGGGTGGGGCCGGAGGGGCGCACCGAGGTGCTGGAGGCGAGCGAGTCCGAGCGCGCGGCGCTGGCCCGCCGATTCGGCATCCCCGCCGTGGACAGCCTGCGCGCCACGTTGCGGTTGGTGCCGGAGGAGGACGGCGCGGTCATGGTCAGCGGCCGGCTCGAGGCGGCGGTCGTGCAGGATTGCGTCGTGACCCTGGAGCCGGTGCCGCAGCGGGTCGCCGAGGACATCGCGTTCCGCCTGCTGCCGGCGGGGCGCGAGCCCGCGGAAGGGCCGGACGAGCCGGACGAGATCGAGACCGAGGGCGGGATCGCCGAGCTGGGCGAGGCGGTGGCCGAGCAGCTCGCTCTGGCACTCGACCCCTACCCGAGGGCGCCGGGGGCGGAGCTGCCGCCGGAGGCGACGGACGCGGGGGCGGGAGCCTTCGCGGCGCTCGCGGCGTTGCGTCGCAAGGGATCGTAGCGGCCCGCGGGCCGGGCGGTCCGGGGCATGATGCTTGCGTATAGGGGGGCGGTGCTACAGCCGCCCGCTCCCGCAGAACCCTGCTGTTTGTGACAAGAAAGGCTCGGCGCCATGGCCGTTCCGAAGAAGAAGGTTTCGCCCTCCCGCCGGCGGCATGCGCCGTGCGCATGAGGCGCTGCCGACCCAGGCGCATGCCGAGTGCCCGGACTGCAGGCGAGCTGAAGCGCCCGCACCATGTCTGCGGCTCCTGCGGCCATTACGACGGCCGTGAAGTTATCGCCGCCGACGCCGTGAAGGGCGTGGTCCGCACCTGAGCCGCCGGGCCCCGGCCGGCAAGGAAACGCAGATCGTGTCGCACGCTTTCTCCCTGGCGATCGATGCCATGGGGGTGACAACGCACCCGATATCGTACTGGACGGGCTGGAGCTTGCCGCCGAGCGGCATCCGCAGGCCCGCTTCCTGCTGGTCGGCGACGAGACCAGGATCGGCGGCCTGCTCGCCCGCCGGCCGCGCGCCGCCAAGGCCTGCATGATCCGGCATGCGCCTGACGTCATCTCCTCGGAGATGAAGCCGACCGCGGCGCTGCGGCAGGGCCGCAACAGCTCGATGCGCATCGCCATCGACAGCGTCGCCGCGCGGGAATCCGCAGGCGTGGTCTCGGCCGGCAATACCGGCGCGCTGATGGCGCTGGCGAAGATCGTGGTGAAGGCGCTGCCGGAGATCGACCGGCCGGCGCTCGCCGCCATCATGCCCTCGGCCCGCGGCGACGTGGTCATGCTCGACCTCGGCGCCAATGTCGCCTGCGACGCGCGCAACCTGGTGGAATTCGCGGTGATGGGCGAGACCTTCGCCCGTGCCGTGCTCGGCCTGACCACGCCGAGCTTCGGCCTGCTCAATGTCGGCTCAGAGGAGCTGAAGGGCGACGACCGGGTCCGCGCTGCGGCCGACATCCTGCGGGAGAGCCATATCGGCGCCGGCTTCCACGGCTTCGTCGAGGGCCACGACATCACCGCCGGCACCGTCGACGTGGTGGTGACCGACGGCTTCACCGGCAATGTCGCGCTGAAGACGGGCGAGGGCGCGCTGAAGCTGATGCGCGACCTGCTGCGCCAAGTCTTCACCAGCAGCGTCCCGGCGCGGCTCGGCTACCTGCTGGCGCGGCCGGCGCTCGACCGGCTGCGCGAATGGATGGACCCGCGGCGCTACAACGGCGCGATCCTGCTCGGGCTCAACGGCGTGGTGGTGAAGAGCCATGGCGGCACCGATGCGCTGGGCTTCGCCCATGCCGTGGACGTTGCCATGGACATGGTGACCCACCATTTCAACGACCGCATCCGGGAGGGCCTCTCCCGGCTGTCCACCGTGCCGGCCGCGCCGCTGGCGCCCGCCCGGCCCTGAGACTCCGACCGTTGGGGACAAGACCGTCATGGTGACCCGGGCCATCATCGCCGGTTGCGGCGGCTACCTGCCGGAACGGGTCGTCACCAACGACGGGCTGGCCGAGGCCTTCGGCATCGAGACCTCGGACGCCTGGATCGTGGAGCGCACCGGCATCCGCCAGCGCCACATCGCCGGGCCGGAGGAGACCGCCTCCTCGCTCGGCGCCGCGGCGGCGCGGAAGGCGCTGGAGCGCGCCGGCATCCCGGGCGAGGCGGTGGACCTCGTGGTCTGCGCCACCGCGACGCCGGACAGCGCCTTCCCGGCGACCGCCGTCCGCATCCAGGCGGCGCTCGGCTCGACGCGCGGCTTCGCCTTCGACGTCTCGGCCGCCTGCACCGGCTTCGTCTATGCCCTGGGGCTGGCGGATTCGCTGATCCGCACCGGCCAGGCACGCTGCGCCGTGGTGGTCGGGACCGAGGTCTTCTCCCGCATCCTCGACTGGACCGACCGCGGCACCTGCGTGCTGTTCGGCGACGGCGCCGGCGCGGTGGTGCTGGTCGCCGGGGAAGGGCAGGGCGACGCGGCCGACCGCGGCATCCTCTCGACCCACCTGCATTCCGATGGCCGCTTCGGCGACATCCTGCTGGTCGATGGCGGCGCCGGCTTGAACGGCGAGGCCGGCAAGCTGCGGATGGCCGGCAAGGAGGTGTTCCGCCACGCCGTCTCCAAGCTCGCTTCGGTGGTCGACGAGGCGTTGTCCGCCAATGGGCTGGCGCAGTCCGACATCCGCTGGCTGATCCCGCACCAGGCGAACCTGCGGATCATCGACGCCATGGGCAAGAAGCTTGGCCTGCCGAAGGAGCGGGTGGTGGTCACGGTGGACCGCCATGCCAATACCTCCGCCGCCTCCATCCCTCTGGCGCTGGCCGATGCGGATGGCCGCGGGCTGATCGAGCGCGGCGACCTGATGGTGCTGGAAGGCATCGGCGGCGGGCTGACCTGGGGCGCGGCGCTCGCCCGCTTCTGAGCCGGCCGCCTCAGGCGGCGCTCGGCTCGGCGAAACCGGGCTGCGACTGCAGCAGCGCCCTGGCGGCGCTGTCCGGCAGCGGCCGGCCGAACAGCCAGCCCTGGCCCTCGGTGCAGCCATCGGCGCGCAACTGCTCGAACTGCTCGCGCGTCTCGACCCCCTCGGCGCTTGTCCGCATGCCGAGGCTGCCGCCGAGGCCGGAGATCGCCCGGACGATCGCCCGCGCGTCGCCCCGCTTCTCGAGGTCGCGCACGAAGGACTGGTCGATCTTGATCTTGTCGAAGGAAAGCTGCGCAGGTAGCTCAGCGACGAGTAGCCGGTGCCGAAATCATCCATCGAGATGCGGATGCCGAGGCCTCGCAGCCGGTGCAGCACGGCCATGGTCTGCGCGGTGTCCTGCAGCATGATCGATTCCGTCACCTCGATCTCGAGCCGTGCGCCCGGCAGGCCGGAGGCGGCCAGCGCCTCGGCCACCGCATCGACCAGCCGCGGGCTGCCGAACTGCACGGCGGAGACGTTGACCGCGACCGAGATTCCGGGCGGCCAGCCGGCAGCCTCGGCGCAGGCCTGCCGCAGCACCCATTCGCCGAGCGGCAGGATCAGCCCGGTCTCCTCCGCCAGCGGCACGAAATCGGCCGGCGAGACCAGGCCGCGTTCCGGATGGTGCCAGCGCAGCGGCGCCTCGAATCCGGTGATGCGGCCGGATGCGAGGTCGATCAGCGGCTGGTAGAGCAGATGGAACTCCCCGCCGCCAGCGCCTGCCGCAGGTCGAGCTCGAGCTGCCGCCGCGCCTGCATGCGGGCATCCATCTCCGGCTCGAAGAACCGCCAGGTGCCGCGCCCATCGGCCTTGGCGCGGTAGAGCGCGAGGTCGGCCGATTTCAGCAGCAGGTCGGCGCCGCTGCCGTCCTGCGGCGCGAGCGCGATGCCGACGCTGGCGCCGACCACCACCTGATGCCCCTCGATCTCGTAGGGCTCGGCCAGCTCGGCGATCAGCCGGCGGGCGAGGGCGGTCGCGGCATCGGGCTGCGGCACGCTGGCCTGGATGATGGCGGATTCGTCGCCGCCCAGCCGCACCACCGTGTCGGTCTCCCGCACCAGGCCGCGCAGGCGGAGGGTGACGGCGCGCAGCAGCCCGTCCCCCACCGGGTGGCCCAGCGTGTCGTTCACCGCCTTGAAGCGGTCGAGGTCGAGGCAGAGGACGGCGAATTGCTCGCCCCGCCGGGCGCGGGCCAGCGCCTCCTCCATCCGCACGCGGAGCTGGGCGCGGTTCGGCAGGCCGGTCAGCGCGTCGTGCCGCGCCATGTGCTCGATCCGTGCCTCGGCCTCGCGGCGCTCGGTCATGTCCTGGAAGGTCAGGATGCAGCCGCCGCCCTCGAGCGCCCGTCCGGCGACGGCGACGATGCGGTCGCCGCGCCGTTCCTCGAAGGCGTAGGCGCTGCCGGGGGCGAAGATGCGGCGGCGGGCGGCATAGACCTCCTCGGCGCTGGCCTCGGCGAAATGGCCGGCTTCGGTACAGGCGGCGACCACCTGCCGGTAGGACATGCCGGCCCGCAGCGTGCCGGGCTGCGGACTCAGCACCGCGTTCAGCCGGGCATTGGCGACCACCAGCTGCTCCCCGGCATCGTACATCGCCAGGCCCATCGGCATGTTGTCGAGCGCCGCCTCGAACCGCCGGTTCTGCGTGCTGAGCGCCTGCACCAGCGCTTCCAGCCGGGCATTCGTCGCGGCCAGCTCCTCGGCCATCAGCCCCATGGCGCGCTCGGTGCGGCGGCGGCCGCGCTCGGCCTCGGCATAGGCGGCGCCGACCAGGGCGCCGAGCCGGGCGATGTCCACCGCGCCGGCGGCATCGGTCGCGCGCGCCAGCTGCTTGGCGAAGAGGCGGTGCTGGGGGCCCGGCATGGCGGTCAGTCCACTTCCGAGAGCAGGGTGACGGTCATGGTCTGGTTGTGCAGCTCGGCGCTGCCGGAGACCGGGTGCGGCGCGATCTCGCCATAGGAGTAGAAGCCGAACCGCCGGGTGCCGGGCGGGAGCTGCCCGGCCACCGCCTCGATCTCATCAGGCGTCGCCTGGCCCAGCAGCAGGCGGCGGCCGATGCAGCTGACCAGCAGCGCCACGCCGCGGCCCTGGCCCATGCCGCCCGCCGCGGCCTGCGCCGCCGCCTCCGCCGCGCCGGCGGTCAGCCGGTCGGGGCCGCCGCGCATCAGCTGCGCCGCCCAGCCTTCCGGCACGTCGCCGGCGAAGGTCAGGCTGCGCGCCGCGCGGTCGATGCCGAGCAGCGTGCGGACCAGGTCATGGTCCGGCCTGCCGGGGTCCCAGACCCGCAGCGGGTAGAACAGCCCGGTGCCGGGAAGGCCGGCGGCTTCCTCCCCAGGTAGCGTTCGTAGAGGTCGAGCGCCGGCGCCCCGTCCAGTTCGCGCAGCACGTTGCCGGCCGACCAGGTCACCCGGCGGGCGGGGCCGAAGGCCTCCCAGCCGCCGGCGCTGCCATGGCCCAGCCGCAGCGCATCGCCATAGAGGCCGAGGGCGGCGACCAGCCGCTGCTGCGGCATGTGCGCCCCGGCGCCGACCAGGGTGGCGCCGAAATGCGGGCCGTCCCCCGCCAGGCCGCCCGTCACCGGCACGCCCGGGCCGAGCGCGGCCGCCAGCCCCTCGGCCAGCGCGCTGCCATTCACCCGGAGTCCGTCCGCCAGCACGAAGACCCCGGCCAGCCCCGGCGCGGCGAGCGCCCGGCCGAGCGCCGTGCCGCAGGCGTGCGAGCGGGACGGCGCGCAGTCCCGCTCGACCGCCAGGTGCAGCCGGGTGGCACGGAAGGCGAGGGCCAGGGCGGCGACGCCGTCATCCTCCACCTCCTCGCCGCGGATCTGGCCGCCGGTGCTGCAGCCCAGCACCAGGGCGCCGGGATGCCTGGCCTGCAGCTCGCGGTGGCAGGCGCCATCCGCCAGCAGGTCGCGCCGGCCGAAATAGAGCACCACCCCAGCCGCCGCGCCGAAGGGGGCGCCGCCCTGCCAGCCGGTGGCCGGGGTCCAGACCATCTCGTCGCAGTGCATCCGCAGCCTCCGCCGGCCCCGTCACGGGGTCGGGGGCACAGGATGCAACCAAGGGGATAAGGTTCGGTTAGCGTCCGAGGTGTGCCATTTACAACACACTGCGGCGTACGGGACACGCCCGGCCAGCTTCGATGCGCCGGTGCGATACCTTGCTTGACCACCGCAATCGATACAGGTTTCCTAGGCTGCATAAGGGCTTGCGGGACCCAGTTGCGCCATGAACACGCTGACGCGTGCCAGCCTCGCGGAGGCGATCTACAGCCAGGTTGGGCTCTCGCGGAACGAGATCCGCGGCGCTGCTGGAGGCGGTGCTCGACCGCATGGCCGGGGCGCTCGAGGCCGGGGAGGCGGTGAAGATCTCCGCCTTCGGCACCTTCATGGTGCGGCAGAAGGGCCAGCGGGTCGGCCGCAACCCGAAGACGGGCATCGAGGTGCCGATCCTGCCGCGCAAGGTGCTGTCCTTCCGCCCGTCCCAGGTGCTGAAGGCGCGGATCAACGGGCAGGCGGTGACCGGCGGGGATGACGAGGCATGAGCCGGGGCATGGACCGCGCGTGCCGATGACCGAGGATCACGGCGAGGCCAGCCGGTTGCGGGCCCGCAAGGCGCCGACCGCCTTCCGCACCATCTCCGAGGTGGCGGACGACCTGCACATCCCGCAGCACGTGCTGCGCTTCTGGGAGACGAAACTTTCCCAGTTGAAGCCGCTGAAGCGCGGCGGCGGACGGCGCTACTACCGGCCGGAGGACATCGCCCTGCTGCGGCGGATTTCCGACCTGCTCTATACCCAGGGCTACACCATCAAGGGCGTGCAACGCCTGCTGCGCGAGGGCGGGCTGGCCGAGGGCGAGCAGAAGCTGCCCTGGGCGACCCGGATTCGCCGCCCGGCAGCGTCGGGGCGCTGCTCGAGGAATTGGAGGAACTGGCCGAGGAGCTGCACGCCCTTGCCGGGCGGTGAGGCGGGCCGGCGCCTGACCTCGCCACGATGCGACGACATGGCCGTTGCGACCGAATGCCGCAGGCCGCGGGAATGCGGCCGGCCCGGCGACACGGCGAGCCAGCCTGCAGTTGCGCGGCGCGGATCGCACTCCGGACGAGGCGAAGGGGATACCGCGGGCCGCCCGGGCGTTGCGGTGGCGAAGCCCTTCACGGAGGTCCCCCATGGTCGCCAAGCCGCTTGCCGAGACGCCGATGCCCGTCGCCCGCCCCAGCCGGGCCGAGGCGGAAGCCGCCGTGCGGACGCTGCTGCGCTGGGCCGGCGACGATCCCGCGCGGGAGGGGCTGCTCGACACGCCGGCCCGGGTGGTGCGGTCCTACGAGGAGTTCTTCGCCGGCTATGCGGTGGACCCGGTGGCGGTGCTGGAGCGCACCTTCGCCGAGACCGAGGGCTATGACGAGATCGTCCTGCTGAAGGACATCCGCCTCGAATCCTATTGCGAGCACCACATGGTCCCGATCATCGGCCGCGCCCATGTCGCCTACCTGCCGAGCAACCGGGTGGTCGGGATCAGCAAGCTGGCGCGGGTGGTGCAGGCCTATGCCAAGCGGCTGCAGATCCAGGAGAAATTGACCGCGCAGATCGCCAACACTATCGAGGCGGTGCTGCAGCCGCGCGGCGTCGGCGTGGTGATCGAGAGCGAGCACCAGTGCATGACGACGCGCGGCGTGCACCAGCACGGCGCCAGCATGGTCACCAGCCGGATGCTCGGCGTCTTCCGCGACGACGCGAATACCCGCCGCGAGCTGATGGCGCTCATCGGCAAGAGCTGAGCCGGAGAGCCGCCCGGAGGCCCGAGAAGGCCTCCTACCTGGCGCGCCCTCGCTCAGGCCGTCACGGGCAGCCGCAGGCAGTGGCTCTCGGCCTGCGGCACCGGCTTCCAGGTCTCGATCAGCCGCTTGTAGGCGCGGCCGACGGTGCGGATGTTGCGGTCGAGGTCGTAGAGCCCGCGCGGGTTCACGTCGCCCCGCTGCTCGCGCAGCGCATGGTTCCAGTCCACCTGGTCGGTCAGCGAGTACCAGGTGAAGCCGAGCACCGGCACGCCGTCCTGGCGCAGCCGCATGATGCCGGACCACTGCTTCCACAGCCAGCGCTCCGCCTCGTCGCCGCGCGGGCCCTCGTCCATGTTGGTCTCGGTGTGCATCACCGGCAGGCCGTAGCGGGCGTGGTAGTCGCGGGTGACGGTGTCGTAGCCGAAGACCTCGCCGGCCCAGCGGCTATGGCCGTCGCCGCCGATCAGGTGCTCGTTGGTGACGTACCAGTCGTTGCCCATGATGCAGCTGCGGCGCAGCTCCTTGCCGCGCATGAAGAAGTGGTATTCCTCCCGCGTCATCCCGTTGTCGGCCAGGAACTCGTACATCGCCGAGCAGACGCGGCGGCCGTAGTTGAGGTCGAGCGTGAGGAAGCGCTCGGCGTTGCGGTGCTCGGCATGCGGCAGGGCGAGCGGGCATTCCGGGTGGAAATGCTCGGTCGATTCCGACTGGATGAAGATGGCGTCCGGGCGGATCTTCAGGATGGCGCGCATCGCCAGGACATTGGCGCGGACGATGTTCTTGATGGCGGTGACGTAGCTGCGGTCGTCGCGGCGTTCCTCGTTCCACCAGCCGTACTTGGCGCTGAAGACCGCGGTGATGAACATCTCGTTCACCGGGGTGTAGAGCTGCACCCAGGGGAAGCGGGCGGCGAAAGCCTGGGCGTAGTCGGCGAAGAAGCTGCGGGAAGTCCGGGTTCTGGAAGTCGCCGAGGAAGTCCGGCAGGCCGAAATGGCAAGGTCCACGACCGGCACGATGCCGAGCCGGCGGATCTCGGCGAAGCCCTCGTCGGCGAAGGCCCAGTCATGCACACCCGGCGCGCGCAGGGTGGTGTGGATCTGCGGGCCGTAGCGGAGGAGGCTGCAGCCGATCTCCTTCACCAGGGCAAGGTCGAGCTTCCAGTGGTCGTAATGGCCGCACTCGGCCATCTGGTCGCGCCGGATCCGGCCGCCCTGGATGGTGGGAGCGCTGTTCTCGATGCCGGTGGCGAACAGGAAGCCCTGGCTGGCCAGCGCGTGCGGCGACAGGGAGGCAGCGGGAGCGGGGAGAGGGCGTCCAGCATCGGGTGGGTCCCAAGGAATTCGTGATCGGCTATTGTATTCAGTATTTCGCGAGCGATGTCGCATGAACTCGCTGTCATTTTTGCCGCCCCATCGGGATCGCGGCATCCTCGCCACGCAGCCAGGAGCCATGCCGCATGCAGATCGACGACCCGGCGGTGATCGCCGAGGCCCGTGCCGTCTTCGACCGCTACGAGCGGGCGATCGCCGGGAACGACACCGCCGTGCTGGACGACAGCTTCTGGGCCGACCCGCGCACCGTGCGCTTCGGCACGACCGAGATCCTCTATGGCATCGAGGCGATCCGCGCCTTCCGCGCCGGCGTCGCCCGCTACGCACCGCGCGCCATCCGCCGCGTCCACATCACCGCTTTCGGCCAGGACGTGGCCTGCACCCACCTGGAGTACGAACGCACCGATACCGGGCTAGTGGGACGCGAGACCAAGATCATGGCGCGCATCCCCGGGCTTGGCTTCAAGGTCGTCTCGGCGCATGTCTCGCTGCTGGCGGGCAACGATCCCGGCCGGGTGCAGAAGGATCAGGAGACGAGCATGGCTGGACGGATCGAGGCGCGGCTGGCGGAACTCGGCATCACCCTGCCCACGCCGGCGGCGCCGGTGGCGAACTACATCCCCTACAACGTCACGGGGAAGCTTCGTGGTCGTCTCCGGCCAGATTCCGCTGCGCGACGGCAAGATCGCCTTCACCGGCAAGGTCGGCGCCGGCGTCTCGATGGAGGATGGCCGGGCCGCGGCGCGGCTCTGCTTCATCAACCTCGTCGCCCAGGTGAAGGCGGCCTGCGGCGGCGACCTCGACAAGGTCACCCGCGTCGTCCGCCTTGGCGGCTTCATCGCCGCGGGTCCGGACTTCACCCAGCATGCCGTGGTGATGAACGGCGCCTCCGACCTTGCGGTCGAGGTCTTCGGCGAGGCCGGCCGGCATGCCCGCACCACCATCGGCGTACCCTCGCTGCCCGGCGACGCGGCGGTCGAGGTCGAGGGGATGTTCGAGATCGGCTGACCTATCCACGTCACCCCGGGCGAGGCGCCGCCATGGCCACATACCTCATCTGCCACGGCGCCTGGTCCGCCGGCTGGGCCTGGAAGAAACTGCGCCCGCCGCTGCGGGCGGCGGGGCACGAGGTCTTCACGCCGACCTATACCGGCCTCGGCGAGCGGGCCCACCTGGCGCATCCGCTGGTGGACCTCGAGACCCATATCCAGGACATCCTCGGAGTGATCGAGGCCGAGGGGCTGCGCGACATCCTGCTCGTCGGCCACAGCTACGGCGGCATGGTGGCGACCGGCGTCGCGGACCGGGTGCCGGGGCTGGTCCGGCATCTTTGCTACCTGGATGCCTTCGTGCCGCGGGACGGCCAGTCGCTGCAGGATCTGGTCGGCGCCGCGCCGGTGGCCGCGCCGCTCGCCGGCTGGCTGATCCCGCCCAACCCCTCGGCCCCCGACACCTCGGAGGCCGACCTCGCCTGGACCCTGCCGCGCCGGGTCCACCAGCCGGTCCGGTGCTTCAGCCAGAAGCTTCGCGTGACGAAAGCCGCCCCGGCCTTCCCGCGCAGCTACATCCACTGCACCCGCAAGCAGGGGCCGGACGTCTTCGCGCAGTTCGCCGACCGCTTCCGCGCCGACCCGGCTTGGCGCTTCCACGCCCTAGATGCCAGCCACAGCCCCAACATCACCGCGCCGGAGGCGCCGGCGGCGCTGCTGCTCGGCCTCGGCTGAGGCGGCGGGGCAACCATCCGGCCCCCCGAAGGTTTCGCTGCGTGATGATGCTCGCCCTGCTGATCCTGCCGCTGGCGCTCCTGCTGGCCGGCCGCCCCTTCCAGGCGGTCTTCAACGCGCTGCTCTGGCTTTCCGGCCTGGTGCTGATCGTCCTGCCCTTCGTGCCTGGGCTGATGACCTGGGGCCTCGCGGTCGCCTGGGCCGTGCTGGTCGTCCGCGGCCGGCAGCGGGAGGCGCGCGACCGGAGGCTGATCGAGACGGCGCTGGCCCAGGACCGCGCCCGGCGCCCGGGCTGAGCATGGCCCGCTGGCTCTCCAGCCTCGGCGGCCTGCTGGTGCTGCTGGGGCTCGCCGCAGCCTGGATCGGCTGGGACGCCCTGCTCTGGATCCCCGAGGCCGCGGTCGCCGCGGTCCGCCGCAACCCGGAGACCTACGGGGTGGTAGCGGCGGGGCTCGGGTTGATGGTGCTGGCCCGCATGATCGGGCGGCGCGGCGGCTGAGCGCGGCGCTGGCCGGCGTCAGCCCTTCGCCAGCTCCGCCAGCACCTGCGCCAGCACCCGGGTGCCCTTGGCCAGCTGCTCGGACGAGGAATACTCCGCCGGGTTGTGGCTGATCCCCCGCCGGCTGGGCACGAAGATCATCCCGCTCGGGCAGAGCGGCACCATGAACTGGGCGTCGTGGAAGGCGCCGGAGGGCATCCGCTTGGCACTCAGACCCTGCGCCGCGGCGGCGCGCTCCACCGCGCCCGTGACCTCAGGCGCGAAGGCCACCGGCAGGGCGTGGAAGCGCTCGGTCACCGCCACGTCGCAATCCCGCACCGCGCCGCGGATCGTCGCCTCGATCGCGTCGCCGCGCTCGGTCAGCACCCCGGCGTCGGGGTGGCGGAAGTCGATGGTGAAGCGGACGGTCTCGGCGACCGAGTTGGAGCTGTTCGGCGCCACCTCGATCCGCGCCACGGTGAAGCGCAGCACGTCGGTCGGGTCCGCCATCAGCGCGTTCAGCGCGTTAATCGCCCGGACCATGTCCTGCACCGCGTCGCGCCGGGTGGAGACGGGGAGGTGCCGGCATGCGCGCTCTCGCCGGTCAGCTCGACCAGGAACCAGCGGCTGCCCTGGATGCCGGTGACCACGCCGATATCGATCCCCGCATCCTCGAGGATCGGGCCCTGCTCGATATGCGCCTCGACATAGGCGTGCGGCCTCGGCCCCTCGACCACGCCGAGGCCGCGCCGCGGCAGGTCGGCCTCGCTGTCGAGCAGGGCGCGCAGCTTCGGCGCCGAAGGCCAAGCCCTCGCCATCCGTCACCGCATCCCAGGTATCGGGCGCGCTGTGGCCGGCATAGGCCATGCTGCCCATGCAGCCCGGGGCGAAGCGGCTGCCTTCCTCGTTGGTCCAGGCCACCACCTCGATCGGGTGCCGGGTGGCGACGCCCGCCTCGCGCAGCGCCTGCACCGCCTCGAGCGCCGCGATCACGCCCCAGATGCCGTCGAACCGGCCGCCCGCGGGCTGGCTGTCCATATGGCTGCCGGCGAGCACCGGCGCCGCGCCCGGCTCGGTCCCCTCATGGCGCAGGAAGAGGTTGCCGAGGATGTCGACCGAGGCGGTCAGGCCGATCGCCTCGCCCCAGCCGATCACCAGCCGGCGGGCGGCGCGGTCGAGCGGGGTGAGGGCCTGGCGGTTGACGCCGGGCGAGCCGTCGGCGCCGGTGATGGCGCCGAGTTTCGCCAGCTCCATCAGCCGGTCCCACTGGCGCGCCTCGCTGACCGCCGCCACCGCATTCGGCGCTACCGTGCTGCCCATCCCGCCCTCGTCCCGATCCAGGGTTGCGCTACAGCGCGGCTCGCCGCCCGGCGTCAAGCGGGTGCGGCGCGAGATCATGCTAGGCCAGCATCCTCCGAGCGGGAGCACGACCGACCATGGCGCATGACAGCTATCTCAGCACCCATATCCTCGACACCGCGCGCGGCCGGCCGGGCGCCGGGGTGACGGTGGAGCTCTGGCGGCTGGAGCCGGACCCGGCGCATGTCACCACCACGGTGACCACGAAGGATGGCCGCAACGCCGACCCGCTGCTGCCCGAGCCGGGCTTCGTCCCCGGCCGCTACGAGCTGCGCTTCCATATCGGCGCCTACTTCGCCGCGGCCGGCCTGGCCAGCGACCCGCCCTACCTGGACGTCGTGCCGGTGCGCGTCCACCTCGCGGCCGGGCAGGGCCACTACCACGTGCCGCTGCTCTGCGCGCCCTACAGCTACACGACCTATCGCGGGTCCTGAGCCGCCGGAGGCAACCGGAACGGGCACCGCGCGTCATCCCGGGGCAGCGGAAAGGGCCCGGCGATGGCACGCATTCTCGTCCTCTATTATTCCATGTACGGCCATGTGGAGACCATGGCAGGCGCCGTGGCCGAGGGTGCCCGCGCCGCCGGCGCCGAGGTGACAATCAAGCGGGTGCAGGAGCTGGTCCCGCGCGAGGTGGCCGAGAAGGCGCATGCGAAGCTGGACCAGGCGGCGCCCGAGGCTTCCCCGCAGGAGCTGGAGCATTATGACGCCATCATCCTCGGCTGCCCGACGCGCTACGGGCGGATGGCGGCGCAGATGGCGCAGTTCTGGGACCAGACCGGCGGGCTCTGGGCGCGCGGGGCGCTGATCGGCAAGGTCGGCAGCGCCTTCAGCAGCACGGCCTCCCAGCATGGTGGGCAGGAGACCACCCTGATGGCCATGCACACCATGATGCTGCACCACGGCATGGTGCTGGTCGGCCTGCCCTACAGCGCGCCCGGGCTGACCGTCCTGGACGAGGTGAGCGGCGGCACCCCCTATGGCGCCACCACCATCGCCGGCGGCAAGGGGAGCGGCAGCCGAGCGCGAACGAGCTGGAGCTGGCGCGCTTCCAGGGACGGCATGTCGCGCAGATCGCGGCGAAGCTGGCCCGGGCCGTGCAGGATGCGGGGGAGGGCGGGTCGCCGCTGTAAGATGAAGGGGCTGGGGGAGAAAGTATACTCCCCGGTCCCTTCATCTATTTTGCCTGGCCAGGCATGGTCTCGCCTGGCGGCGGTCCGATCCGGAAGAAACAACGTGGCGCTTGGGAAGGAGATACTTTCCTCCCCAAGCTTGCCTGCTCAGCGCAGTCCGGCGATCTCCCGCGGTTCGCCGGTCACCTCCAGGATGTGCACCCCGGTATTGGCGCGATCCACGATGTAGACATAGCCGCGCTCATCCGTCTCGACGTTGTTGGTCTGGATCGCCCGCTTGCAGCGCTGCTGGCCGTCCACCGTCACGCAGCGCGGCGCCGTCCGCTCGGTCGTGGCCGGGATGTAGAAGCCGACCTCGCGCGGCCGGTAGGGGTTGCGGATATCCAGTGCCCGGACCCCGGCATTGAACCAGGCGATGAAGGCCAGCTTCCTGTGGAAGACCGGCGCCATGCTCTCGTTCGACGAGTGCGAGCCGAACCGGCCGCCGCGCGCGCAGAAATGGCCCGAGGCCTCCGGCACGGTGAAGTTCGACACCACCATCGGCTGGCTCTCCACCGTGATGTCGGCGAACCAGACCATCTGCCGCGCCTCGTCGCGGCACTCGTTCTTCAGCGCCTCGTCGACGATCATCAGCATGTCGCGCGTCGCGCCCTTGGCGTCCTTGGCGAAGTCGGGGATCGCCATGCCCAGCAGCGGATAGGCGGTATGCGCCCCGACCAGCGGCGACATCACGAGGCGGCCGAGCTCGGGCGCGCGGAGGTTGTCGTCGGTCGGGGCCGCCGGGCCCTCAATCAGCCGCTTCCGGTCGACGATCTGCACGATGCCGCCGGAATTGGTGCCGTAGCCGAAGTAGATCCTATTGCCTTCCGGCCCGGTCGAGATGCCGCCGTGCAGTTCGGTCGGGATGGCGCCGTGCTCGCCATGCTGCTGGCCCGGGGCCTCGCCTTCCTTGATCTGCTGGCCGGGCAGGCCGAAGTCGCGGATGTGCTTCGGATGGGCCGGGTCGTTCAGGTCGAAGACCTGGGTCATGCGGCGGACCCGCCAGGGCGGCTGGTTGCCGGAGACGAGATAGGCGATGCCGGTGTCGCATTCCCACCAGTTCTTGTGGGTGTGCCCGGCCGGGATGCGGGCGAGCAGGCGGGGCTTCGCCGGGTCGGAGACGTCGAAGACCTGGTGCCCGGCATTGCCCTGGGTGCGGAGCATGTAGAAGGCGGCCGGGTCGGCGCCCTTCAGCCCGCGTCCGTCGCAGACCCGGACCATCTGCGCCCCGCCATCCTCGTCCAGCCCCTCCTCGCCCGGGATATGCGCGAGATAGGCGGGCTTCGCCGGGTCGGTGACGTCGAGGATGGAGGTGCCGTTGAACTCCCGCTGCCCGGTGATCGGGTTGAGCGGCTTCGGCTCGGCCGCGGTGCCGCCGTGGTGGCCGACATAGAGAATCCAGCGCTCCCCTGGCGGTGGATCGTCGGCTGGTAGGCGCTGCGGGCCTGCAGGTCGTGCGACCCGAGGAGGCGCATGTTCGCCGCCTCCGGCGCGGATTGGGCCGCGGCGGGGGCGCCGGTGGCGAGCAGGCCGGCCGACAGGAGACTGGCGGCCAGAAAGGCGGGCGGGGCACGTCGCATGGATGATCCTCCTCCGCCTTCCGGCGGTTGGCGCCATGCTAGACCGAACTGGCCCTGGCTGTGCCAGGCCTGCTGCCGAGAGGTTGCTCAAGCCGCGGCTGAGCGGCATTGGTGGCTCCGGGCGGGTTGTCCTGCCTGCGGGTTGTCCCGGGGAACGATACCACAGCATAAAGGTTGGCGCTCCGTCCCCCGGCTGGCCCCGGGCATGCTGCGCGCCTGTGCCTTCGCGCTTGCAAATCCGGGCCAGAGGGGCATGTCCCTGCCCGACACCTCACCGACGACCGAGACCGTTCGGCGGGCGGCGCCAGGCCCCGAAGCAGGGAGCCCAGGCGCCGGGCCCGCTCTCGCCTATGGAGGCCCAAGTGGCGCATACCCCGCTCGAGAAGATCCGCAACATCGGCATCACGGCGCATATCGACGCCGGCAAGACCACGACGACCGAGCGGATCCTGTACTACACCGGCAAGTCCCACCGTATCGGTGAGGTCCATGACGGCAACACCACGACCGACTACATGGCGCAGGAGCGCGAGCGGGGATCACCATCACCTCGGCCGCCGTGACCGCGCGCTGGAACGACTACCAGATCAACATCATCGACACGCCCGGCCACATCGATTTCAACATCGAGGTGAACCGCTCGCTGCGCGTGCTCGACGGCGCCATCTTCATCATCGAGGGCGTGGCCGGCGTGCAGCCGCAGTCCGAGACGAACTGGCGCCTGGCGGACCGCTACAACGTCCCGCGCATCATCTTCGTCAACAAGCTCGACCGCACCGGCGCCGATTTCTACAAGGCCTGCGCGACCCTGACCGAGAAGCTCGGCATCAACTGGGTGACGCTGCAGCTGCCGATCGGCATCGAGGACACGATGAAGGGCCTCGTCGACCTCGTCGAGATGAAGGCGATCATCTGGGAGGGCGACGACCTCGGCGCTTCCTACCATGAGGAGCCGATCCCCGAGGACATGCGCGAGCTGGCGGCCGAATACCGCGCCAAGCTGGTCGAGACCGCGGCGACCGCCCTCGACGAGGCGATGGACGTCTACCTCGAGACCGAGGACCTGCCGACCGACCTGCTGAAGAAGTGCATCAAGAAGGGCACCATCACCGGCGAGTTCCGCCCGGTGCTCTGCGGCACCGCCTTCAAGAACAAGGGCGTGCAGCCGCTGCTGGACGCGGTGATCGACTACCTGCCGAGCCCGACCGAAGTGGCCGGCATCAAGGTCGCGCCGGAAGAGGGCCAGGACGAGACCGTCGAGCGCGAGACGATCGAGGCCGACCCGAACGGCGCCTTCGCCGGCCTCGCCTTCAAGATCATCAACGACAAGTTCGGCAATCTGACCTTCGTCCGGGTCTACCGCGGCACGCTGAAGACCGGTGACACGGTCATCAACACGACCAAGGGGACCAAGGAGCGCATCTCCCGCATGTACCAGATGCATGCGGACAAGCGCGAGGAGATCAACGAGGTCATCGCCGGCGACATCGCCGCCTTCGTCGGGCTGAAGGACACCGGCACGGGCGACACGCTGACGGCGCCGAACCTGCAGGGCTCCAAGTCGAACGAGGTCGTGCTCGAGCGCATGGCCTTCCCGGTCCCGGTCATCGACATCAGCGTCGAGCCGAAGACCAAGGACAGCGTCGAGAAGATGACCCTCGGCCTGCAGAAGCTGGCCGGCGAGGATCCCTCGCTGCGGCTGAAGACCGACCAGGAGACCGGGCAGACCATCCTGTCCGGCATGGGCAAGCTGCACCTTGAGATCATCGTCGACCGGCTGAAGCGCGAATACGGCGTGGACGCCAATATCGGCGCCCCGCAGGTGGCCTACCGCGAGACCATCACCAAGCCGCATACCGAGACCTATACCCACAAGAAGCAGTCGGGCGGCTCGGGCCAGTACGCCGAGGTGAAGATCACCTTCGAGCCGAAGGAGCGGAACACCGGCATCGAGTTCGTCAATGCCGTGGTCGGCGGCGCGGTGCCGAAGGAATACATCCCGGCGGTCGACAAGGGCATCAAGGTGCAGGCCGAGACCGGCGTGCTGGCCGGCTTCCCCACGGTGGACTTCAAGTTCTCCCTGGTCGACGGCAAGTACCACGACGTCGACTCGTCACGGCGCTCGCGTTCGAGATCGCCGGCAAGGCCTGCTTCCGCGAGGGGCATGCGAGAAGGCGGGTCCCGTCATCCTCGAGCCGATCATGGATGTTGAGGTGACGACCCCGCAGGACCATGTCGGCGACGTGGTCGGCGACCTCAACCGCCGCCGCGGCGTGATCCAGTCGCAGGACATGGCCGGCACCTCGGTCATCGTCCGGGCGCATGTGCCGCTGAAGGAGATGTTCGGCTACATCTCCAACCTGCGGGGCATGACCAAGGGCCGCGCCAGCTTCTCGATGCAGTTCCACCACTACGATCCGGTGCCGCGCAACGTGGCGGACGAGATCATGAAGAACAGCGCCTGATCCCGCGGCCGTAGGCCACGGGTTCTGGGAACGGCGCGGGGAGAAATCCCCGCGCCGTTTGCTTTTCCGCCCCGCCGCAGTCTATTCCGGCGGCATGTTCGACTTCTCCGCGCTGCGCATCCTCGTCCTCGGCGACGTCATGCTCGACCGCTTCCTCTACGGCGCGGTGGAACGCATCTCGCCCGAGGCGCCGGTGCCGGTGGTGCGGCTCGGCCGCAGCCTGGCGATGCCCGGCGGCGCCGGCAACGTCGCCCGCAACATCTCCGCGCTCGGCGGCCGGGCGGTGCTGGTCGGGCTGGTCGGGCGCGACGCGGCGGCGGCCGAATTCCGTGCCCTGCTCGCCGCCGACCCGCGCATCGCCGATGCCCTGGTCGAAAGCGCCGGCCGCCCCACCATCTGCAAGATGCGGGTCATCGCCGGCACCCAGCAGGTGGTCCGGCTGGACGACGAGACCGCCGCCCCGGCCGATGCGGCCGAACAGGCGGCGCTCATCGCCGCGGTCGAGGCCGCCCTGCCGGGCTGCGCGGCGCTGGTCCTGTCGGACTATGCCAAGGGCGTGCTGGCCCCGGCCGTGGTCGCCGCCGCCATCGCCGCGGCGCGGGGCCAGGGCATCCCGGTCCTGGCCGACCCGAAGAGCGACGACTTCGCCCTCCACCGCGGTGCCGCATTGCCTGACCCCGAACGCGCGGGAGCTCGGCCGCGCCGCCCGGCTGCCGGTCGGGACGGAGGCCGAGGTGGTCGCCGCGGCCCACAGCGTCATGGCCGCCGCCGGCCTGCCCGCGCTGCTCTGCACCCGGGCGGAGAAGGGCATGACCCTGGTCCGCGCCGCGGGCGGGGTGGACAGCGTCCCGGCCGAGGCGCGCGAGGTCTTCGACGTCTCCGGCGCGGGCGACACCGTCATCGCCGCCCTCGCGCTCGCCCATGCCGGCGGCCATCCCTGCCGGAGGCGATGCGGATCGCCAATGCCGCCGCCGGGATCGTCGTCGGCAAGCTCGGCACCGCGACGGTCACGGCGGATGAGCTGGCGCATGCGCTCCGCGCCGGCAGCGGCTCGACGCCCGGGGAGGAGGCGCTGCTGGACCATGCGGCGGCGGCCGGGCTCATGCGCGACTGGCAGGCGCATGGGCTGCGGGTCGGCTTCACCAATGGCTGCTTCGACATCCTCCATGCCGGCCATGTGTCGCTGCTGCGGGCGGCGCGGCGGCGCTGCGACCGGCTGGTGGTGGCGCTGAACACCGATGCCAGCGTGGCCCGGCTGAAGGGGCCGACCCGGCCGATCAACGGCCTGGCCGACCGCGCCGCGGTGATCTCGGCGCTGGCCGCGGTGGATGCCGTGGTCGCCTTCGACGAGCCGACGCCGCGCGAGCTGATCCGCCTGCTGCGGCCCGACGTGCTGGTGAAGGGCGCCGATTACACGATCGAGACCGTGGTCGGGGCCGACATCGTCCAGGCCGCGGGCGGGGACGTGGTGCTGATCGACCTGGTTCCGGGCCGCTCGACCACGGGCCTCGTCGCCCGCATGGCCGGGCATCGGCCGAGCGAAGGATGAAGCTTTTTCGCGCGGGGTCAGGCAGTCTCAACCCATAGGTTGATCGGCATCCCAGGATCGCGGCATCGCTGTAGACCGGGAGAGGGGAGGATCGACATGGAGGCCGCGGTCGCCCGGGGTGGCAGGAAGGACCGCACGTTGCTGGCCGTGGCGCTCTGCGCCTTCCTGCCGCTCGTCGCGCTGGCCGTCTTCGCCATGCTCGAGGCATCCCGGGCCTACCACGCGGCGGACGAGGCGCGGCTGCGCGGCACCACCAGGGCGGTTGCCGCCGCGGTCGATGCCCAGCTTCGCCAGCTATGCCTCCGCCGCCCGGGCACTGTCCTACGGGCCGATGCTCGACAGCGGCGGCGACCTTGCCCGCTTCACCCTCAATGCCCGGCCGATCGGCCGGGAATTCGGCGGCTGGTTCGTCGTCATCGGACCCGGGCCCGACTACGGATTCCAGGCCATCACCCTGCCCGACGTGCCCTGCATGCCGGCCTGGCTGCGCGACCCCCAGCTTGACCCGGCCCTGGCCAGGCCGCTCGCGGGGTCTTCGAGCGCGGGGAGTCCGCGATCTCCGATCTCTTCACCGGGCCGGCGATCGGCCTGCCGCTGCTCTGGGCGCTGGCACCGGTGCGGCGGGAGGGGCGGGTGATCCGCGCCGTCGCCATGGCCTTCGAGCCATCCCGGCTGCATGCGCTGCTGACGCGGCAGGACCTGCCGGTCGGCAGCTTCGTCGCCATTGCGGATGGCAACCGCCGCATCGTCGCGACCTCCGTCAGCGATAATGCCATGCTGGTCGGCGCGCCGATCCCGGCGACCGCCGCCAAGGGGAGGCGGGGCGCGCCAGTGGCGTCTTCCAGGCCCGCAACCTGCGTGGCGAGCCGACCACTTTCGCCTTCGAGCGGCTGCAGATCGCCCCGGGCTGGTCGGTGGTGGTAGCCAGCCCGCGTGCGGCGCAGCTGATCTCCGCCAGGCGGGTCATTGGCTGGACCCTTGCCGGCGCCTTCGCGCTGCTGCTCGGCCTGGCCGCGGTGGGCTGGGCCGCCTGGCGGCAGACCACGCGGGCGAGGCGGAACGAGTGCAGCCGCGCTGCGGGCCGGACGGGCGGAGATCGAGCGCCTGCTGCGCAACCTGCCCGCCGTCGTCTTCCTCCGCTCGGTCGCGGCGGACGGCGAATCGCGGCTGCTCTATCGCGGCGGGGACACCGCGGCGGTCTTCGGCTGGCCCGCCGAGCGCATCGCCGCCAGCCCCGACATGACCGAACTGGCGGCGCCGGGCACCACGCCGCTGGTCCCCTTCCTGCGCCGGGTGGTGGCCGAGGGCAGCGCCTCCTCGGAATGGCGGCTGCGCCAGCCGGATGGCAGCTGGCGCTGGATGCGGACCACCGCGCGGGTGCTGTCGCACCGGCCGGAGGGCGGGGCCGAGGTGGTGGGCTGCATCCTCGACATCCATGTCGAGCGCGCCGCGGCGGCGCGCGCCGCCGCCTCCGGCCGGCTGACGGCGCTGGGCGAGATGGCGGCCGGCCTGGCGCATGAGCTGAAGCAGCCGCTCGCCATCATCTCCCTCGCGGCGGAGAACGCCGCCCGGGCGCTGCGGGCCGAAAACCAAGCGGCGCGCTCGGCCGGCTCGACCGGATTGCCGCCCAGGCGGCCCGGGCGGGGAGCTGATCGAGCACCTGCGCCGCTTCGCCCGCGGCGCCGAGGCGGGGGAGATGCCGGGTCCGATGCCGCTGCGCCGGGCGCTGGACGGCGCGCTGGCGCTGGTCGGCGCCTGCTGCGCGATGCGCATGTGACGCTCGAGGTCGCGCTCGGGCCGCCGCCGGGGCCGCTGGTGATGGCCCAGCTGGTGCCGCTGGAGCAGGTGCTGGCCAACCTGATCGGCAATGCGCGGGATGCCTTCGCCGACCATCCACCGGGGGCGCCCCGCCGGCTGCGCATCACCGCCGACCAGGCGGCGGGGCGGGTGCGGATCACCCTGGCGGATACCGCGGGCGGCATTCCCCAGGCGGTGCTGGACCGGCTGTTCGAGCCCTTCGTCACCACCAAGGATGCCGAGAGGGGCACCGGGCTCGGCCTGTCCATCTGCCATGGGCTGGTGCGCGGCATGGGCGGGACGATCGAGGCGCGCAATGACGCGGACGGGGCGGTCTTCACCATCACCCTGGCCGCTGCACCCGACCCGACGGAGGCGCCGGCCGAGGCCGGGTCGTTGCGGCTCAGCGCCTCGAGAATGTGGGTGCCGAGCATCTCCAGCACCACCGCGCCGTCGGCCGTGCGCCGGCCGGTATAGAGCACCTTCACCACGCCGCGGTCGGGCTTGCTGCGGGACGGGGTCAGCGCCTCGATCCGCGCGCTCACCGCGATTTCGTCGCCTGGCCGCACCGGGGCCGGCCAGCGCACCAGCTGGTCCGCCCCGCCCATCGAGACCTGCGCCACCCAGCCGCTGCGGATGATGTGGCCGAAGCAGGCGGCCTGGGTGTGCAGCCCGCTGGCGATGAGGCCGCGGAAGGGCCGCGCGGCGGCGGCCTCCGGGTCGATGTGGAAGGGCTGCGGGTCCCAGCGCCGGGCGAAGTCGAGGATCTCCTCCAGCTCCATCCGGATGCTGCCGAAGTGGAATTCCTGGCCGACCGAGAGCTTGTCGAAGGAGGCGAGGGGGTGATCATGCGGGGGGCCTCGATGCGCGTCGAAAGGAACAAGGCCGGGGAGAAGGCATTCTCCCCGGACCCCTCATCTGTTTTTGCGAGTCTGGCATCCGCTGCGCGACGGGAGCCAGACTCACGAGAGGGAAGGGTGGGGCTTGGGAAGGAAATACTTTTCCCTCCCCGATCTTCCTCTTCTGGCCAGCGACTGCATGTCCCCGCCGACCGCCAGCGACCGCCCGCTGATGGTCGCGCCGAAGGCCGAGCAGAGATAGAGCGCCATGTTG
The DNA here is from genome assembly GCF_050632255.1 of Dankookia sp. P2. Taxonomy (NCBI): domain Bacteria; kingdom Pseudomonadati; phylum Pseudomonadota; class Alphaproteobacteria; order Acetobacterales; family Roseomonadaceae; genus Dankookia; species Dankookia sp. P2. The sequence goes on from NZ_CP192581.1 coordinate 5,996,111, forward strand.
GCGATGTCCTCCGGCGTCACGTAGCAGCGCAGCGGGACCAGCTTCAACGCCTCCGCCTCCCGCTCGGCAAAGCTGCGGCCATCCGCCTGCGCCTTGGCCTCCACCACCCGGCCTGGTCGCCGGCGACCAGGCCGGGCAGGATCGCGTTGACCCGGATGCCCTCCGGCCCCAGCTCGATCGCCAGCGACCTGGTGAAGCCGATGATGCCTCATTTCGCCGCGGCATGGGGGCTGCGGAGCGGAAAGCCGAAGCGCCCGGCGGCGGAGGAGAGAGTGACGATGGACCCGCCCCCGCGGCGCGCGGGGCCGGCACCGCCCGGCGCGGGCAGTGGAACATCGCTTCCAGGGCGATCTTCGGCGTGCGGGTCAGCGCCTCCGGCGTCACCTCCTCGACCCGCGCGGTCGGGCCGGCGATGCCGGCATTGTTCACCGGCACGTCGAGACCCCCGAGATGCGCGACGGCGGCATCGGCGAAGCCCTCGCAGCCCTCGACCGTCTCCATGTCGGCGAGCATCGCGGGGTGCGGGCAGGCGGCCCGCTACTCGCGGTCGATATCGCGGAGGAAGACCCGGGCGCCGCAGCCGACGAACCGGTCCGCCAGGGCGCGGCCGATGCCGCCCGCCCCGGCGCTGACCGCCACCCGCGACCCGTCCAGCCGCACCGTCAGCGGCGCCCGATTGGCCTGCGTCGACCCCAGCCTCCCCGGTTCGCCGCGATGGTCGGGCGGCGGCGCGGCGGGCGCAAGCCGGGCCTCGCCGAAGCTTGGCCGCCGCCGCGCCGCGGGACGTGCTATACGGGGCCGCAACGAATGTCCGGAAGGATTGCCATGACCGGCACCGAGATCGTCCTCCTCGTCCTGCTGCTGCTCGCCGTCCTCGCGGTGTCGAAGGGCATCCGCACCGTGCCGCAGGGGGAGGTCTGGACGGTCGAGCGCTTCGGCGCCTTCACCCGGTTGCTCCAGCCCGGATTGAACCTGGTGATCCCCTTCATCGACCAGGTCGGGCGGAAGCTGAACGTGCAGGAGGTCGTTCTCGACATCCCCGAGCAGTCGGTCATCACCCGCGACAATGCCTCGGTCCTGGTCGACGGCATCGTCTATTACCGGGTGATGGACCCGGCCAAGGCGGCCTATGCGGTGCAGCGGATGGAACAGGCGCTGACCGCCCTGGCGATGACCAATATCCGCGCGGTGATCGGCGACTCCCTCCGGTTTGAACCTTGTTGCGCCGCACGACCGTACCGGGCTTAAATGCGCAACGGCAGTCCCTGGAATATCCGGTTTTGCTGTTGCGCCTATCGCAAAGCGACGTGCTCATAGTAGAAAATGTTCTAATCAACGAACGATTGAGCGCGGCAAACGCGAGGGGCATGCGGTAGGCGCTTGGTACCCTCGCCCGAGGTCAGGGACGGGTGGTCATCAGCGATAGAAGGCTCGCTTCCGCCGCTCGCGCGTGCAGGTGCACGTAGACGAATTCGGGTGGCGCTGGAGCCGGCGAAACATCCGGCACGCCAGCTTCGATCGCCTGCTGGGCGGCTTGGCGGAGTTGCCGCACCGCGCCTACCGCGATTTCGTGCCCGGCAGCGTCGCCGGAACGGCCTGACCCGCTGCCGGGCGCGGCCCGCATCGGAGCGTCACCAGGGCGGCAATAGATTTTCAGCCTGTTCGTTCTTTTTTCAGGAGATCGAGAGTCGTTGGGAGCATGCCCTGGAAAGATCCATGCCGAGCGCCGTGAACAAGGAAAGCGTCAACGACCGAGCAAAACTTCTCATGCACCGCCTGATCGCGCGCCGCCTCGCGCAGGACCCGGCGTTGGTCGAGCAGGCGCGTGGCCTCGTGCGGCGACGGTTGGCCGAGGGGGCGGCGCTGGATTGCGCTGCAGAGTGGGACCGCCTTCTCGGCCGCGGCCCGGCGGACGTCAGGCGGGCCATCGTAAGTCGGAACGCCAAGATGACGCGTTTCCGGCTCTCCTCGCCGCTCCCCTCCCTAGTGGGGTTCCAAGACGAGGCGCTGCGGCGGCGTATCTGGCGCAAGGCCAAGCTGACCCTGGCCGGTCCAGTCGAAACTATGTCTCTGATCTAGGCCGATTTTTCCCGCAAATCGGCAAAGTTGGAGAAATGCGGGAAAAACGCTTAAAGAACAGCGGGTTATGATTCCGGTGGATCCTGACATCCTTGGTGGATCAGAGGCGGTGATAGCAGGCACCAGGGTTCCAGCCCGAGACATCGCCCACGCCGCCAACGCCGGCGTCCCCCTGGAGGACGTCCTGCGCAGTTACCCCAGCATCACGGCCGAGCAGGTTGCCGAAGCGGTCGCCTGGGACCGGGACAACCCGCCGTAGGCGAAGCCGCCCCGACCTCTGTCCGAACGGATCCCACCAGGCGCACGGGTCATCGTGGCCGGCGTGGCTGGCCGCCCCACGGTGCCCAACGCGCTTGATCTCAAGGCCAGGATCGAACAGGAGCGGAGAGCGATGGCCGGCCTCTGGGCAGTGGCGTCACAAGCGGCTGCGGAGCAGCACGGGGCGCCTGGCGACGAGTACGATCTCACGGCTGACGACCCGTAATCTGGAGGGGGTAAATCGTGTGCGGACCCTGGGGCCAGGGCTGCGACTTGGATTTTTGGCCCCCCGCGTTCTGCTGTCGGCCGCGAGGCCCTCCTGGGAAGGGGTCGCAGGGTTACGTATATAGTTGCTTAGGTGTCTAAGTCTTACCAACTGACTGAGATATCCGGTATAAGGTTCGATAATAGACAGCTATGGTATTTTAGCTTTGCTACCGGTAGCTGAAGGGGTATACGGTTCTCAACTGCGCGAGGCTGGTGATAGACGATTAGAAGCGAGCGAAAGGGCGTCTTCGTCTCAGGACATTTATGTTGTTAAATCGTATCTAGGCGAATAATCGGACTTCCAAATTTACCTTACAGCTGAGATGGCAGGGACTTCGTTCAAGATGGATGGGAAGACCAATAGTAGCGCAGGCAGTCCCAAAGTTGGCTTTGCTGCCCTCATGACCGCCAAAACGGTCGCCGAACATGCCTTCGACCTGCAGGTCGGCCTGCAAGGTGCGGACGTGCCCGAATACGACGCTGCAACAGCGGTAGGGAACGCCGCTGTCCTCGCGGTTAATCTCCGCGGACTGGGCGAAGTGCAGTACCAGACCCTAAGACTGGTCGCGGCGCGTCACTTCCATGTCCGCTCAGATGTGCTCGATGGCGTGCTGCGGATCCTCGCCGACTTGGAACTCGTGAAACTCGTCACCCGGGGCGCCACTATCAACACCGTAATCCCCGACGTCCCCCACTTCGAGGACATATACGAGCGTGTTGGCGCCTACGTTGCCGCGCGGCCTTTGAACGAGCTTGAGCAGCTGACGGTAGCCCTGCTGCATCATCTGCATCAGCACCCAATGAACCGAGATGCACTCCGCGCCAAGCTCGGCGCCGACAAAGCTGCCTTCGACTCCTGCTTAGAGATCGGAGTTCAGGCAGGTGTCATGCTCGACCAGCGCGCGCGTGGTCGCGATATCGTCGCTAGCCCTCTCTATTTCGACAACCTGGACGCGCTGATTGATGTGGCGGCGCGTGGTGATACGCCGCACCTCAAACGGCTGCTCGGCCTCGTTAAGCAGCACCAAGGTATGCCGCTGTCGACGATCTTGTCGCAGCATAGGATTGCCGAGACCTCGATCTCCGCCGACGAGGCGGCGTTGCTACAGGCGCTTGCGAGCGAGGGTATCATCAAACCACCTTCTATCATCCGGCCAAACAGCATGGAGGAGCGCTTCGTCTTCACGCCGTCTCCGGGCCGGGTAAGGATGTCTGCGGCCAACCGGGAGATCTACGAGAAGGGAATGGCGCTCGCCGCGGCGGTCCGGAAGGGGCAGTTACTACCGGAGCAGGTCAGGATTCGGTCTCCACAGGCCCTGCTCTCAGCGCTGGAGGACAGAAAGTGGATCAATGCTAGTTCTGAGGCGGCGTACCAGTACAAAAATCTTGCCGTCCTCGGCGTTGGACGACTCGTTAGCACTGGGGGTGACTTCCACCGATTCCATCTCATCGATGTTCCGGAGAATCTCCAGGCTGTCAGAATCGCCAGGATTCTACTGGTCGGCGAGCAGCCAATGAACCTGGAACAGGACAAAGAGGCACGGCTGCTGTTGGGCCAAGACGAGGCCTACGTGAGGTCGCAGATCTCTGCGGCTAGCCTTCGTAAGCCTACGCCCGTCCCCATGTCGAAGCGCGCTGAGGCGGAGATGAAGCAACTCTGGCTGCAGCTGCCATGATCAAGGACCGCGAGCAAAAACGAATGGCCGCAAGATTCTGCGCGGCACAGGGCTTGGTTCCATTCCTTGAGGTGGTGGTGCGCTCGCCGGCAAGCCTCGACGAGAGCCCGATGAATATCACCGACATCGACGTTGTGGGTCTCGAGCTGTCGCGTGCGGGTACCACGTCGCGCACGCTGTTCGATTGCAAAACTGGCGGCCCCAAGTTGACTCCCATTAACCGCGCTCTGTGGGCGGGTGGCCTCAAATTGTTGGTGGGTGCGGAACGTGCCTTCGTCATCCAACAGCGGGAGACGCCGCACAGTCACAAGCTCGCGGCCAGCCGCATGGGCATCCTATTGCACACGGAGAAGACGTTCGACCTGTATGCCGCGAGCTTAGCAGCCGACTATGTGTCTGGGGCGACGTATCTGGAGAACCCCGAAACGTGGGACGAACTGTTCGCCATGGCGGGAGTAGGGCCGCTGGAGAACCTCGTCTCGTTCTCTTGTACACAGGCGGCGCTTGAGAAGTCGGGCGGTCGGGGGCTGCGTCATGGGCTGGCGGCCTTCCTAAAGGCTGCACCCGAACTCGATCCAGCAAAGCCGAGGCACCGTCTTCTCTTCGGCAGTGGCTTGTCTGCTTATCTCGTTTTTCTCGCCAGAGCGGTCGGAGAACTCAAGGATGTTCTAGCCCTACCAATGGAGCGTGAGCCGTTCGAGAAGACGCTCCGCTACTTCATCTGGGAAGGCCGGGAAAATTACGAGATTAGAAGGCAGATGCGGGCGGCCCTTGAGCGCGCGCGGGGTGTCGAGGACAGCAGTGATCTCCTTCCAGAATGGGGCCGGCTTATCAACCTAATGAGGAGTCTACTCGACGCACCGGATGCGCTGAGTGCACTGCCGCTCCTTGCTAAAGAAATGGCATTCAGGTTAGCCCAAGCCCCCTTGCCGCTTGCGGATGTACGACTGCAGCGCATGTTCCGACAGAACCCGCGGGCTCGCCAGTTCATCTTTGCCGTCACCGCATATCTTGTGAATGCCGCCGGGCTGCCGAAGGATTTCGCTTCGGCCGTAGAAAGAGATGTCAACATGCTGCTGGAGGCGGAGGCGATAGAGCAACCTCAGAGCGGCAATCCAGAGTCGTCATCCTCGAATGAACACACCGATTCACTTCTGCAGTTACTGGGGAAGGGAGGTGCGTGAGCGAACGTCAGAACCCGCCGTCTGCTCCTATGGCTTCTGCTGACCTCGAAGCGGTGACGGCTACCGCTCTCTCGCCGGCGGCCCGCGAGGCCATGGAGGAGGCGCTCGGGTACGCCCGCGGGGCCCTGTCGGACAATACTCGCCTCGCCTATGCCTCGGACTGGCAGGATTTCGCCGCTTGGTGCATCACGACTGGCCTTGCTGCCCTGCCGGCGACGCCGGAGACGGTCGCCGGGTATCTGGCCGCTCTGGCGCGAACCCATGCCGTCGCCACTCTACGCCGTCGGTTGGTGTCGATCGCCAAGGCGCACCGCGTGGCCGGGCACACCGGATTCTGGCCAGCTCATCCAATCATCGGTGAAACCCTGCGCGGCATCACGCGCAGTCGAGGCCGCCCGCAGCGTCGCGCCGCGGCACTCACGACGCCGGAAATCCGACGCTTGGTGGCGACCTGCGGCTCGGATCTGGCCGGGCTCCGCGATCGCGCTCTCATCCTGCTCGGCTACGCCGCGGCCCTGCGTCGCGCCGAGCTGGTCGCGGTCGACGTCGAGCACCTCAGGTTCGACGCGCAGGGCCTGCGGCTGCACATCCCCAAGAGCAAAGGCGACCAAGCGGGGGAAGGTGAGGATCTCGGCATTCCCCGGGGCCAACGCCGAGAAACTTGTCCCGTTCGAACTCTCGAAGCCTGGATGGTGGCCTCTGATACGAAGTACGGGCCGATCTTCCGCAAGGTGAACAGGTGGGGCGGGCTGGAGCCTGGCCGCCTGCACCCGAGCGGTGTGCGACAGATCCTTCTTCGGCGGGCCGAGCAGGCCGGCATCGAAGGCACCGCGCTCGAGCCCATCAGCTCGCATGGCCTACGAGCAGGGTTCGTCACGCAGGCCTACAATGCCGGGCTTCGCGATGAGGAAATTATGCAGCACAGCCGGCACCGCGACCTTCGGACGATGCGCAGGTATGTGCGACGGGCGAAGTTGCTCGAGGACAGCCCCGCGAAGCGCCTCGACTTGTAGGTCAATGCAAGTTTGGGGATCTTGACCTCTCGACACCGCAGGGGCGGATGGCGGCGAGCCGTGCGATGTTTAGAGCCATGGCGACATTCACTCCTTAAGTCCGCCGCGTCCGGTCGGCGCCGGGTCCGGTGCCGCGAACGCGGCTCCCGAGATGACGCGTAAGGGCAGCACGCTTTACAGGTCGTTCCGTGCTCAGGGACGGTCAGGCTTGATGCTCGCCAAGGGGCGTCACCGGCGGGCGAGCGCCTGCGCCGACGACGGCGGCGCCGTCGCGTCCGGTCGCGTGCGGGCGCGGCAGCCGCACGGTGGCCACTAACCCGCCTCCGGGACGATTGACCAAGGCCACGCTGCCACCGTGGGCGGTCACCACCTGGCGTGCGATGGCGAGGCCAAGCCCCGTGCCGCCGGTGACCCCGTTGCGTGAGGCGTCGAGGCGGTGAAATGGCTCGAACACCGCCTCGAGCGCCGCTTCCGGAATGCCGGGGCCATTGTCCTCGACCCGCACGGTGACGACCCCCGGCCTCTCCTCGAGGGTGACGCGTGCCCCGCCCCCGTGCTTGACCGCGTTGTCCACGAGGTTCGCCAGGGCGCGCTTGATGGCGACCGGCCGCAGCTGCATCGGGAGCCGGTCGGGCCCAGTGTAGGTCGCCGTGGCGCCACGGTCGGAGGCGTCGTCCACAAGCGTGGCCAGTATGGCTGCGAGGTCGGCTTGGCGCGGCTTCTCGCTCTCGGTCTCGCCGCGCAGGTAGGCGAGGGTCGATCTCGACCATCCCCTCCATCTCGTCGAGGTCGCCGTCGATGGCTCGCTGCGCCTCGATGTCGTCGAGGAAGCCCGCGCGCAGCCGCAGCCGCTGGATGGGGGTGCGCAGGTCGTGACTGACGGCAGCGAGCGCCTGCGTGCGGTCGGCGACCAGACGGTGGATCCTTGCCTGCATAGCGTTGAAGGTCCGCGCGGCCTCCTGGACTTCGCGCGGTCCACTCTCCGTCAGCGGCACCGGCGAGGCACCCTTACCGAAGCTCTCCGCCGCTCTGGCGAGGTGCCGCAACGGCTGAGTGATCCAACGCACGACCAGCAGGGAAACCAGCACGATGCCGAGCGCCATGGCGCTGAGCGAGGGAAGCGAGGTGTGGGTCGGTACTGGCGCGAGATCCGGCGCCTCGGTGGCGAAGGAAACCCAGCTTGCGTCTGCAAGGCGCATGGTGCCGCGGAGGCGTCTCGAGCCGTCGTCCTTGGGGGCGAGGCCGAGCCGGAGGCGAAGGTTCGCTAACTCGGGCACGCGCCGTAGCAGCCGGTCGCGGAGCGTCGCCGAGGCCGTGTTGTCTGCAGCTTCCGTTGGGGCAGAGCGGCCCCAGGTAGCCTCGAAGGCAGGCGTCGAGAGGGCTCGTGCGGCGGCCTCCCGCACGTCCTCGGGCAGGGTGCCCATGACCCGCGCCGCCATGGCCGCGTGGTCCGCCAAATGAGTCTCGCGTCCTTCCTCAACCGCGCCGCGCACGTCACGCTCGAGGAGCCAGACGCTCCCAAGATGGAAGACCAAGAGCCCGGCGAGGAGGGCGAGGGTTGTCCGTCCCGCCAGCGTCGCCGGCGAGAGCCAGCCGAGCCCGCGCCTCAAACCACGCGCTCCACCGCGGGCAGGAACATGTAGCCCGCGCCCCTCACCGTCTTGATCATCGTGGTCCCTCCCGTCTCGCCCTCGAGCTTGCGACGTAGCCTGCTAACCAGCACGTCCACGCTGCGGTCATTCGGATCCGCGAGGCGGCCGCGCGACAGCTCAAGGATTTGGTTCCGCGCCAGCACCCGGTGCGGGTGCTCGAGGAACGCCAGCAGCAGGTCGTACTCGGCGCCGGAGAGTTCAACGACCGTGTCCCCGGGCGCCAGCACCTCCCGCCGCGCCAGGTCCACGGTCCAGCCATCGAAGCGCACCCGTTGGACGGTGGCGCGGGCCGCAGGCTCCACAGGCGCCTCGGTCGGGGTGCGGGTGCGACGCAGCACCGCGCGGACGCGCGCCAGCAGCTCCCGCCGCCCGAAGGGTTTCGGCAGGTAGTCGTCGGCCCCGAGGTCGAGGCCGAGCACGCGGTCCGCCTCCGACCCCTTGGCGGTCACCATGACCACCGGCAGCGCCCCACGCTCGGCCCGCAGGTCGCGGAGGAGCTTGAGCCCGGAGTCGCCGGGCAGCATCACGTCGAGCAGGATCAGGTCGATCTCGGTGTTTCTGAGCGTCTCCCACATCTCCCGGCCATCGCGGACGCCGGTGGAGCGGAAGCCGTTCTCGCGCAGCAGGCGGGAGATGAGGTGGCGCATCGCCGCGTCGTCCTCGACGACGAGGACGTGCGCCTCCGGGTCGATGCCGCGACGGCCCGGAGGCTCGCCGGATTGGCCGCCGCTGCGGACGGTGTTCATCCCGGGCCAGGTCGGGGTGCCAGGCCGACCATCAAGCGTCGATCCTCTCGCCCTCGAAGCCCGCCCCGCGCAGCGCTCCGGGCTAGGACGTCCACGTCCGCCGCGCCTTCGACGGTGACCTCACGGCGCCCCAGGTCCACCCGGACCTCGACCGCCGGGTCAACGCCGCGCAGGGCAGACGTGACCGACCGGACGCAGCCGCCACATCTCAAGTTCGCAACCTTGAAGACCACCATGCCGCCCTCTTGTAACCCGGGGAGGCTCCCCAGATGGGGCTTCCCATGATGGGAAGGTCAATGGCCGCTCAAGTCTATGGCGGTGACAAAATCGCCGTTGACCTTCCCACAATGGGAAGCCCCATCTTCTTGGTCAGCGGTTCGGATGGAGGCAGGCATGAACATCGGGCAGGCATCGGCAGCCTCGGGCGTGTCGGCCAAGATGCTCCGTTACTACGAGAGCATCGGGCTTCTCCCGAAGGCAGCCCGGACCGAGGCGGGCTACCGCGTCTACTCGGCGACGGACGTGAACACACTCCGTTTCATCCGGCGGGCGCGTGACCTCGGCCTGTCTATGGAGCGCATCAAGCTGCTGGTCGGCCTGTGGCAGGACCGGGAGCGGTCCAGCGCCGACGTGAAGCGGGTCGCCACGGAGCATGTGGCCGAGCTCGACGCCGAAATTCTCGAACTCACCGCCATGCGGGACACCCTGCAGGAGCTGGCCGACGCCTGCCACGGCGACCACCGACCCGACTGCCCGATCCTGCATGACCTCGAGGGCGGTGCCGTTCCCTCCGGTGCGTCCGCCAGCCGCAGGCGCGTCGCCGACGCGCTTGTCGCGGCGCAGGGTTGACGGTCAGGCTGACGATGGTGCGGACGGGCATGTTCCGGAGGCTGACTGCGGGCCTGCTCGTCATGGTCATGCTCGCGCTGTCGGCCTCGCCGTCGCTCGCGGCTGCGAGGCCGACGGCCCACGACGGCCACCGCCACCTTGCGGAAGACTGCCTGCTGCGGAAGACTGCCTGCTACCGGGCGGCGACGGCCCAGCCACCGCCTCCGCATGGCATGACCATGGCCAGCCGGGCGGGGGCATCACTGGTCCGAACCTGCACTGACCTGCTGCTTGGCCCTCCAGTGTCCGATGCTGCTCGGGAGCCTCCCTGTCATGCAGCCGGAATTCCTGCCGTGGCAGGGCCCACTTGTGCGCGACGCTCTACACTTGCCCCAAGCCTCCGGCACTGACGTTGCTCCGGCCCTGCCGCCGCCGCGCGAAGCCGCCTGATCGAGGCCGCTGACGGCAGCAATGAGCGGCCGCGGCGGCGCAGCATCGCGCTTCGAACGACGAAATGCCCCGCCCGCAGGGCCACGCGCTCGCGGGTTTACGGCTCAAGGACAGGACAACGACGTTGTTCACGAACAACCCGAACCAGACCTCTCGGCGGCCCGCGCTGCGTCTCGCCCTGGCGACGGCGGCTGTCGGGCTGGCGCTCGCAACGGCACCAGCCATGGCCGCCATCGAGGATGGCTACGACCCGAACGGGTCGCCCGTGCCCACGACCTGGTGGGAGGCTGCCGATCCGGCAGCGCTTAAGGCCGACCGCGACTATGTCGCCGGGATGAGGCCGCACCATGCAGGCGCACTGACGATGGCGAAGGAGTACCTAGCCGATCCGCAGGCGAGCAGCCCCATTCTCAAGGCGTTGGCGCGGGCGATCATCCGCAACCAGAGCTTTGAGATCGGCTTGCCCAACGAGGTGGGCCGCAACCTCGACCGGCCGCCGGTGGTGCTGAACCGCGGTTTGGCCCGGCTCGCGCTACAGCCCGCGGCAACCGAGGGCATCGGTCAGATCCAGCGCTTCCAGCGTTTGCCCATCCCCGGACCCGAGGCGGCGCTGGCTGATCCCGGTGCCCCGGTCACGGCGCGGGACGTGCAGTTCGCCAAGGGAATGACGATGCACCACCAGGCGGCCCTGGACATGGCGCGCGCCTACCACGCCAATCCGGCGGCCCGGAACGGCTTCCTCGGCCTGGTGAACGTCGACATTATCACCGACCAAGCCCAGGAGATCGCGCTGATGAACTCGGTCATCGCCTCCTACCCTGGCGACCCGAACGCGGTGCAGGTGGACGCCTCTATGATTCATGGCATGAAGGGCATGTCCCACAGCGGGCACGCGCACTGACCAGCAGGCTCGGCAGCCGCATAGCTGCCGAGCCAAGCCGCGGCCGATCGGACACCCAGATTTCGAATGATTGCTGGCGATGTCCGGTCTGTTCCGTGGCGCCCCTGGCGCATGCGATGGGATCTGTCCACACGCAGGCCCCGCGGCCCGGAGTGGCCCGGCTGCAGACCAGAGGTTTGATATGACTGCTTCGCTTTTCCGACGCTGCGCCCTCGTGGCTGTCACCACCGTCCTCCTCTCCTTGGCTGCGGCCGGATCGGCCCTGGCACACTCCGACGTTCACCATGCCGAACCCGCCGACGGCGCCGTGCTCCGGACTTCCCCGCCCGCCATTTCCCTGGTGTTTGCGATGCCGGTGCGGGTGATGACCTTGAAGCTCGTGGACGAGGCCGGACGCGAGAAGAAACTGGTCCGGGAGGGCAATCGCGCCGCCGCCGTCGAGGAGGCCCGGGCGACCGTTCAGGAGACGCTGCAGCCCGGAGCCTACCGGGTCGAATGGCGCGGCGCCTCGGCCGATGGCCATGTTGGCGGCGGCACGCTGACCTTCCGGATCGAGCGCGCCAGCCGGTGATCCTGGCCCTGCTCCAGGGCAGCGAACTGGGCTGGGGTGCTGCAGCCGTCGTGCTGCGCGCCTCCTACTACGCGGGCAGCCTCGGTGGCGCGGGCTTCGCCTTCTTCGCGCTCCTGTTCGACTCCCGGCTGGACGAGGGGGACGCCCGGCGGCTGCGGCGCTGGGTGCTCGGCGCCGCCCTGCTGGGCGTCGTGGCAGGTGCGGGCACCATAACTGCCCATGTCGGCGTCCTGATGGGTGGTGAGACCCTCACGGACCCCGACGCTTGGACTATCGTGCTCATGTCACCGGCCGGGGCTTCCTACGGCGTGGGCGGTGCGGGCATGCTCCTTGTCGCCTCGCTTGCCCTTGGGGCGCGGTGGGCGCCCCTGGCCGCCGCCGGTGGCGTCCTGGCCTGCGCCAGCTACGCGCTCCTCGGACACACGACGTCGCTCGCCCCCCGGCCACTGCTGGCGGGACTGCTGCTGGTCCACCTTGTGGTGGCTGCCTACTGGATCGGCAGCCTCCCTCCGCTCGCCTGGGTGTCTCGGCGCGACGGCCCGCACGCGGCCCGCCTCGTCGAGGACTGGGCCCGCGTCGCGGCGGTCGCCGTGCCGGTTCTGGTGGCGGCGGGCCTGGTGCTCGCCTGGTGGATCGTCGGCGACCTCGGGCAGCTCCTCGGCTCCTGGTACGGCTGGGCGCTCATGGCCAAGGTGGCCCTTGTGGCAGTTCTTCTGGGCTTCGCGGCCTGGCACCGCTTCAGGCTGACACCGGCGCTGGCGGCCTGTGCCCCGGACGCTGGGGCCAGGCTGGCCCGATCGGTCGCGCTCGAGGCGGTGGTCGCGTTGCTGGTCCTCTACGCGGCCGCCGAGATGGTCTCGACGTCGCCTCCGGGCCTCGCGCACCGGATGCACTGAGGCACGATGCCTCCAAAGCGATGGCGGCGTTAGGAGCACTATGCACACGCACTCGATGGACACTTGGCGGCACGGCCACACCTTCGGCCAGGACCTCCCTCACAGGGGCGAGCGGCGAACGCTGTTCGTCCTTCTGCTCACCGCAATCACGATGGTGGTCGAGATCGGCGCCGGGATGGCGTTCGGCTCCGTTGCCCTGCTCGCGGACGGGCTGCACATGGGCTCGCACGCGGCCGCCCTCGGCATCAGCGCGTTAGCCTACGCCTACGCGCGCCGCCACGCGGCCGACCCGCGCTTCGCCTTCGGGACCGGCAAGGTCAATGCGCTCGCCGGTTACACCGGGGCCGTCCTGCTCGCAGCCTTCGCGCTGGCGATGGTCTGGGAGAGTGTCGCCCGGCTCCTGAACCCGGTCCCCATCGCATTCGGCTGGGCCATTGCGGTCGCTGTGGTCGGCCTCGCCGTCAACGCGGCCTCGGTGCTGATACTCGGCGTTCACGACCACGGTCATGACCACCACCATCACGACCACGACCATCATGACCATGGTCACCACGACCACGATGACGAACACCATGGGCATGGGCACGACCTGAACCTCCGGTCGGCCTACCTGCATGTTCTGGCCGACGCGCTAACCTCGGTGCTGGCCATCGCGGCGCTGCTGGCGGGCCTGTTCCTTGGCGCGTGGTGGATGGACCCAATGATGGGGTTGCTTGGCGCCGCCTTGGTCACGCGATGGTCCTGGGGGCTGCTGCGGGACACTAGCCGCATCCTGCTCGACCACCAGGCGCCGGAATCGGTTCTGCGAGCGGTGCGCGAGGCCGTCGAGGCCGTGGCCGACAACCGCCTCTACGACCTCCACGTCTGGTCTGTGGCGCCCGGCGTCTACGCGGCCGCTCTTGGGGTGATTACACACACGCCGCGCCCGCCGGAGCACTACAAGGCGCTCATCCCGGGGGATCTGGGCATCGCCCACGTCACGGTCGAGGTGCAGGAGTGCAGGGAGCGGCCTGCGGTGCATGACCATGCGGCGTAAGGATCGGTAGCACGGGGACACTGCCCTCGACCCTCCGCTTCAGCGAGTTCGGCGGCGGAGCGCCTTGGAGATGCGTCGGCACATCAATCCGCAGAGCCATCACGGGGCCGCGAGGATAGAAGAGGCTATGGTTGATGCGTCCTCTTCCGCAGCCAAGAAGGCCCGCGTCCTCGTCTGTTCGCAGGATGGCCGCCCCGCTTTGATGAACGTAGATGGCCAGGGTTTGTGCGTGGACTGTTACTACCGGTTCACCATAGCCCAGACGCTCCAATTCCAGCAGCACGCCGCCATGATGACCATGGCGCTGGCCGAGATGGATGCGATGACCGGCGGCATTGGAGGGAGCTACCGAGTGCAAGTGCCACAAATCCCCAACGGCGCCATTTCCAACACCAGCATCACCGTCAGTGGCGGGGTAGTCGGCTCGATCAATACGGGCACCGTCCGTAGCATTGTCGTCACGGTGAAGGGGCTGGGCGAGGCAGGGCACCACGAAGTCGAGAAGGCTTTGAAAACCCTGACCGAAGCAATCATACAGTCCAAAGACGCTAGCGACACCGAGAAGAACGCTTTGCTGGACCAGGTCGAGTACGTGGCCCAGCAGGCCGTCGCGAAGCCCGAGCAGCGAAAGCCGGGCATGCTAAAGGCGGTGATAGGAGGACTGAGCGGCGCTCTCGGGGCCGCCGCCGACCTGGCCGGTGTCTGGGAGCAGGTCGGCCCCGTCATACGCGGTGCGCTGGGCCTATAGCTCAGGAGCGGATACCGGCCCCACGCCCGGTGTCAGTGATGCCGGTGCTCCGAGGCTGTGTCCGGGGCCACCGCCGCGGTCGCGCCGGTCGCGCCCGATGGCTTGGCTAGGCCCTCGCCGGTGGCGTGGGCGGGCGAAGTCGCCCGCTGCATTCCGGTCGGCGCAGTGGCGCAGGCAGCCAGCAAGATGGCCGCCGCAAGGAAAAGTCCCGTCCGCTGCAGCATGGGTCCTGCGTTTGTCAGCACGGTGCCTGCTCTCAAAAGAAGATACGGATGCCCGCGGCGACCGTCGACTGCGAGGGCTGCTGACCAATCCGCCGGTTCAGGCCGGTCGCGCCACCGTTGAAGCTCTCGAACGAGTAGCCGATGTAGGGCGCGAACTCGCGGGTGATCTCGTAGCGCAGCCGCAGCCCCACCTCGGTCCGGTAGATGCCGGGCGCAATGAGGGCGTCGCGGTCCCAGCCGGTCGAGAAATTCAGCTCCGCTTCGGGTTGGAGGACGAGCCGATTGGTGATCAGCAGGTCGTAGGACGCGGCGGCGCGGGCGAGGAACACGCCATTGCCCCCAACGAATCCTTGCAGCTGTACCTCGAAGAAGCCCGGTGCCAGTCCTTGGAGTCCGAAAACGCCGTAGGTCCGCGAAGGCGTGCCCTCGCGCGGGTCGATGCGGAAGTCGTGGCGCACCCCCGCCTGGAGGTCCCAGTAGTAGCCGACCAGGCGCGAGTAGAGCACCTGCGCCTCGGTCCGCTCAAGGCCGCCGCGCTCGCGGCTGGTCTCGCCGCGCGTGTTGACCCAGACGCGGTGGTAGTCGGTGCCGTAGAAGGCCGAGCCCTCCCAGGCGTAGATCGGGCTGCCGCGGCCGTTGCTGCGCATCTCGTTTTGGTCGAGCAGCACGGCACCGAAATAGATGGGCGAGTGGCCGGTGTGCTCCTCAGCATTGGTCGCCGGTGTTGCCCCGGCGCTCTGGACGGCGGAAGGATTCGCGGCCGCCATCCCGTGCGCTGAGTGATCGGTGCCGGACTGGGCGATGGCTGCGGTGGAGGAGAGCGCGACGGCCACGAAGCCAGCCGCTACGCCTTTGAACACCGAGAGGGTCATGCTGCGCTTCCGCGGCATCAGTGGCGGTGACCGGCGGGCATGGCGGCCTGCATGGGCTGCTGCGCGGAGGCGACGGGCACGCCATCGCGGGTGACGCGGAAGATGCGCATCATCCCGGACTCCATGTGATAGAGCAGGTGGCAGTGGAAGGCCCAGTCGCCCTCGGCGTCCACGATGACATCGACGTCGAGCGAGGTTCCAGGCTTGATGTTGACCACGTGCTTGCGCGGATTGAATGCCCCGTTGCCGAGGTCCGGCACCATCCACATCCCGTGCAGATGCATTGGATGGTTCATCATGGTCTCGTTGATGAACCTGATGCGGAGCCGCTCGCCGAGCCGGGCGACGATGGGCTGGGCGCGCCAGAACTCGTTCCCGTTCATTGACCAGATGTAGCGTTCCATGTTCCCGGTCAGCCGCACCTCGATGATGCGGTCGTAGGGCCGCCACTGGGGATCGGCGCGCAGCGGGCGCAGGTCGCGGTAGGACAGCACGCGGGCGCTGGGCGGCGCGCCGGTATCCTGCTGGACGGGGTCCGCCATCGCCATGCCGTCGTGCCCGGCATGCGCCTCCATCCCGCCCGCCGTGGTCGTGGCCGGGGTACCGCGCCCCTGCGCGCCAGCACGCGGCGGTGCGCTGTGCCCTATCGCGGAGTGGTCTATCGCGGGAGAAGCACCCTGCCCACCGCCCATGCCTGGCATCCCGGCCATGTTGCCGTGCCCCATGGCCGCGTGGTCCATGGCCGGGGCGGCCGCCTGTCCCTGCGGCTGCCCGGCGCCCATCCCCGGCATGGAGCCGTGGTCCATGCCGCCCATGGGCGCCACGTGGCCGGGCTGGTCCTGCTCAGGCCGTGGCGTGCCGCGGTCGAGGCCGGTCGGACCCGGGTTCATCATCATGTCCGCCATGGTCAGGACCGGCCGCGGACGATGGGGCGGCAAGGATTCGACCGGGGCGTCCATGCGCGTCGCCAGCCGGGTCCGGGCCCAGCCGGTGCGGTCCATGGTTTCGGCGAGGATCTGGTACTGGCGGCCGTCACGCGGCTCGACGATGACGTCGTAGGTCTCGGCGACGGCGATGCGCAACTCGTCGACGACGACGGGCTGGATGTTGTTCCCGTCCGCCTGAACCACGGTCATCTTGAGGCCGGGAATGCGGACGTCGAAGTAGGTCATGGCACCCGAGTTGATGAGCCGCAGGCGCACGCGCTCGCCCGGCCGGAACAGCAGGGTGGCAGGCACCTCCGGCCGGAAGCCGTTCACGAGATAGCGGTAGGTGGAGCCGGTGACGTCGGCGATGTCGGTGGGGTCCATTCGCATGTTCCCCCACTCGATGCGATCCGGACGATGTCCTGGCGCGCATCGGCGTCCGGCGCGCGGCCCAGGTCGCGGGCCAAGTCCACCAGCGTGCGCCGGTTCCAATTGTAGTAGCCGGGGTCGCGCTTGAGGGTTCTGGAGGACACGCACCGGGCGCTCGTCCGTCCACTCGAGAGCTGTACGACGTGCTCCCGGTCGTACGCGGAACGGCTCCGGCTCGCGCTTGTCGATGACGATTGGCGCGTAGAGGCCGCGCTGCTCGTGGTCAAGGTTGTGGGCGTGGTACCAGTAGGAGCCGGATTGCACGACCGGGAAGCGGTACTCGAAGGTCTCGCCGGGCGCGATGCCGCGGACGAAGCCGGTGCTGAAGCCGGGCGCGCCGTCCATCGACGCGGCCAGGATAAGGCCGTGCCAGTGGATGCTGCTGGCCTTGTCCAGCCGGTTCGTCACCCGGATCACCGCCTCCTCGCCCTCGCGCAGGCGGAGCAGCGGGCCGGGGAACTGACCGTTGACGGTAACTGCCGGTCGGTCGGCGCCATTGATGTTGACCGTGCGCTCCTCGAGCGTCAGGTCGTAGCGCTGCGCCAGCGCGGGCGCCGCCATGGCCAGCAGCGTCGCCCCGGCCAGCGACAGCCGCCGGAGCGCGGCCCCGAACCCGAATGCCTTCGTCATCCCGACACCTCCGACCCCGGCACGCCGCCGCTCGAGGCTCACATTGGTGTCGGAAGCTGCCGACCGCGCTCGCCGCCCGCAACGCGTGAATGGCGCCTGGACATACTTCGTCATGCTGGCCCGCGGTCGCAGCCGGGCAGCAACGGTCTGAGACCGACACGCTGACACACTACGTCATGGACGCGGGGCCAACCCCTGCGGAGCACGCCGTGTTCTCTGGCTGCCGCGCGCCAGCGCCTGCCCGAATGCAGCCTCGACCGCGCGGCTCCAGGCAATCGGAGGATGGCGGCATGGCGGACGAAATGCTTAATTCGGTGGAGCGACTGGTGGGGAGGCGAGGGCGAAGCGGCGGCGGAGCGAACCGAGCGCGAGCAGTTCTCGACCCGGTTCGCGGGCATGCCAGACCATCAGCTTGCAGTAGGCGGTGCCGGGGCGGACAGCTTCGGCGGCACTGACGCCGCCGACCACTACTGGGGGCTCGGCGGGGCGGATAAGCTCGGCGGCGGCCCCGAGGGTGACGTCCTGACAGGCGGCGACGGAGCCGATCTGCTCTCGGGCGGCCCGGGGATGGACCACCTGCACGGCGGCGCGGGCAACGACACCCTTTATGGCGGCGCCGACGCTGATGCACTCATGGGCGGCCCCGGCAACGACTACCTGGACGAGGGTCCCGGCCACAGCAGCCTGGACGGCGAGGAGGGCAACGACACCCTCGTTGGCGGCATGGGGCCGAGATGCCTTCATCGTGCGCCACGGCTCGGGGGATGACGTGGTCCGCGACTTCACCGCCGGACCCGGCGTGGGCGACCACATCGCCCTCGAGGAGATCCGTTGGGAAGACCTGACCATCAACGACACCAATGGTGGTGTGAAGGTCAGCTGGAGCGATGGCTCCGTCCTGCTCGAGGGCGTGCAGAAGTCCAAGCTCTCGCAGGATGACTTCATGTTCTACAACAGAACCGGACCTGCCGCCGGGCGCCCGCGCGCCGGACGGGCCCGTCGACGAGGCCCCGACCCCGAGCGTATCCGGACCGGAAATCACCGGCTCCCTTTCGGCTGCTGACAAAACCCTGGTTCCCGGTTCCGGCGATGGCGCCCACACCGTCGCCTTCGACATGTACGCGGCCACCATCGGGACCGAGAAGGGCGGATTCCTGAGCGGCAGCGACGACTGGGACCAGATCTTCGGTCGCACGGGTGCCGACGTCCTGCTCGGCAAGGGCGGCGACGACGTCCTCGATGGGGGCGGTGGCAGGGACCTGCTCCTGGGTGGGGACGGCCCGGACCAGCTCGAAGGCGGCAAAGGCGGGGACACCCTGATTGGTGGTGCCGCAAATGACGAGCTGATGGGCGGAGACGGCCGGGACTGGCTCGCTGAAGGTCCGGGCCACGGCATGCTCAACGGCGGGAAGGGCGATGACGTCTACCTGGGCGGCGCGGGCTCGGACGCCTTCATGGTCTCGATGGACAGCGGCAACGACATCGTGCTCGACTTCCGCGCCACCGGCCCGGCGCAGGGCCTGTTCGACCACATCGCTTTCATGGATATCAACGCGAAGGATGTGAAGGTCGAGGACACCGACCTCGGCGCCAAGGTCTCGTGGGACGTGGACCATGCTGGCGGGGAGGACGGCTCCATCCTGCTCCTCGGGGTGGCCAAGGACGAACTGCGGCAGAGCGACTTCATGTTCCCGACGCCCCAGTTCGTGGAAGGCGTCAGCGACGTCGGGTCCTGGTACATCTTCGCCTGAGGCGTGAGGGCGCCGGACAGGAACTCCCGGACCGGCGCCCAGGCGTCCGAGGTGAGCCGCCGGTCAGGCCGCCATCTTGCGGCAGCTCTCGGCGCAGCGGCGGCACTGCTGCACGCAGTCGTCCATGCCGCCGACCTGCTCGCAGCTCTTGGCGCACTCCTCGCAGATTTCGGCGCACTCGCGGCAGGTGTGCTTGTGGTGGTGGGTGCCGATGAGCATGAAGTTGGCGGAGGTCTGGCAGATCTCGGCGCAGGCCATCATCAGCTTGAAATGCTCCGGCTCGACGTGCTTGCCGCCCTGCTCGAGGCAGTGGTTCATCGCCATCCCGAGGCAGGTGCTGTGGCGGCGCAGGCATTCCTCGATGCAGGCGCGCATCTCGGCGGACATCTGGTGCATGGTCGTCTCCCGTTCTGATGGCGCCTCGCCGTCGGCTGGACGGAGGCGGCGCCGTGACCTCCGTGTCCCGCATCCAACGCCACCGCAGAGCGTGCCCGGCGATGACCGGGTCCTGGCAGAAGCTCGTTGGCGCCCCCGACCGGAGGTGAACCCAACCCGCCCGTGAGGTTTGCGCCTGCCATTGCGACAAAACATGTCTGCCCGGCATCAGACGACGCCTGCCTTGACCTTCCCACCATAGGGAATCCCCACCTTGCGGCAATCAAACCAGAACCGGCCCGCCGAGGCGGACCAACCCGGAGACGGCACCATGAGCGGTCAGCACCAAGGTCACGGACACGGGCACCACGGGGGGCATGGGCACAAGCACGGCCCGGAATGCGACCATGGCCACGAACAGCAAGGCCACGAGAACGCGGCAATGGCCGAGGCCGCCCTGGTCACCGACCCGGTTTGCGGCATGAAGGTGGAACCGGCCACCTCGAAGCACCGCCTGGAGCACGGCGGGACGACTTTCCACTTCTGCTCGGCCGGGTGCCGGACGAAATTCGAGGCGGACCCCGAGAAGTATTTGAAGCCGGAGAAGGCTGCCGCGCCGACGGCGGCGCGAGAAGGCCGCCATCTACACCTGCCCGATGCACCCGGAGATCCGGCAGCAAGGGCCGGGCAACTGCCCCATCTGCGGCATGGCCCTCGAGCCGCTGGAGGTGACAGCCGAGGCCGCGCCCAACCATGCAGCTCGCCGACATGACGCGGCGGCTCTGGGTCGGGCTGGCCCTGTCCATCCCGGTCGTCATCTTGGAGATGGGCGCGCACTTCCCCGGCCTGAACCTGCACCACCTCGTTTCGCCCAGGGCCTCGGTCTGGATCCAGTTCCTGCTCGGGACGCCCGTGGCGCTCTGGGCCGGGTGGCCGTTCTTCGTCCGCGGCTGGCAATCGGTGATGAACCGCAGCCTGAACATGTTCAGCCTGATCGCGCTCGGGACCGGCGCCGCCTACCTCTACAGCCTGGTCGCGACCTTCACGCCCGGCATCTTTCCCGAGGGCTTCCGGGGCATGGACGGTACGGTGGCCGTCTACTTCGAGGCGGCGGCCGTCATCACAGTTCTTGTCCTGCTCGGCCAGGTGTTGGAACTCCGGGCGCGCGAGGCGACCGGCGGCGCCATCCGGGCCCTGTTGAACATGGCGCCCAAGACGGCGCGCCGCATCCGGCCGGACGGCTCGGACGAGGAGGTCCCGCTGGCGGACGTGCAGGTTGGCGACCGGCTGCGGGTGCGGCCGGGCGAGAGCGTGCCGGTAGACGGCGAGGTGCTCGAGGGCGGCGGCGCCGTGGACGAGTCCATGGTCACCGGCGAATCCTTGCCCGTCGAGAAGGCGACCGGCTCCAAGGTCATCGGCGCCACGGTGAACGGCACCGGCTCGCTCGTAATGAGAGCGGACAAGGTCGGCTCCGACACCATGCTGTCCCGCATCGTGGCCATGGTGGCCGAGGCCCAGCGCAGCCGTGCGCCCATCCAGCGCATGGCCGACACGGTGGCGGGCTGGTTCGTCCCGGCCGTCATCGCTGTGGCCGTCCTCGCCTTCCTGGCCTGGGCCATCTGGGGACCGAGCCCGGCGCTGTCCTACGCGCTGATCGCCGCCGTATCCGTGCTCATCATCGCCTGCCCCTGCGCACTCGGCCTCGCCACCCCGATGTCGATCATGGTCGGCGTCGGCAAGGGCGCCGGCGCGGGCGTTCTCATCAAGTCGGCCGAGGCGCTGGAGCACATGGAGCGCGTCGACACACTGGTCGTAGACAAGACCGGGACCCTGACCGAGGGCAAGCCCAAGGTGGTGGCCGTGGTCCCGGCTCCTGGCCTAACCGAGGCCGAAGTCTTGCCGCTGGCAGCGAGCCTGGAGCGGTCGAGCGAGCACCCGTTGGCAGCCGCCGTCGTTGCTGCGGCCAAGGAACGCGGCGTCGCCATTCAGGAACCTGCCGATTTCGCCTCCGTCACCGGCAAGGGCGTGACCGGCTCGGTCGGTGGGCGCCGGGTCGCGCTGGGTAACGCCCGGCTGATGGCTGACCAGGGCGTCGATCTGGGCGCCTTGGCAGCAAGGGCGGACGAGCTTGCGGCGCGAGGGAGGCACGGCGCTGTTCCTGGCGGTGGACGGCAGGCCGGGCGGCGTCATCGCCGTAGCCGACCCCGTCAAGCAGACCACGCCCGCCGCGCTGGCGAGCCTGCGCGCCGAGGGCATCCACATCGTCATGCTGACCGGCGACAACAGGACTACCGCCGAGGCGGTCGCCCGGAGGCTCGGCATCGACGAGTTCCAGGGCGACGTCCTTCCTGAGGACAAGCACCGCATCGTCCGCGAGCTCAGGGCCAAGGGGAAGGTCGTCGCCATGGCGGGCGACGGGGTCAACGATGCTCCGGCGCTGGCCGAGGCCGACGTCGGCATCGCCATGGGCACCGGCACCGACGTCGCCATGCAAAGCGCGGGCGTGACGCTGGTGAAGGGTGACCTCGCAGGCATCGCGCGGGCGCGGGTACTGTCGCGCGCGGTGATGCGCAACATCCGGCAGAACCTGTTCTTCGCCTTCGTCTACAACGCCCTCGGAATCCGCTGGCCGCGGGCGTGCTCTACCCCTTCCTCGGCATCCTGCTCAGCCCGATCGTCGCGGCCCTGGCTATGGCGCTGAGTTCGGTGTCGGTCATCGGCAACTCGCTGCGCCTGCGGACCGTGCGGCTATGAGGTGGACGTGATGCGGCACCGAATCAGAACCATGTCCTGATGCCGACGAGGAAGCGGAGGTCGTCCGGATCGCGTCCCTCCTCGCGGCGGAGGTTGAGTGTCCCGCCGAAGTACCGCTGGTACGCAACGCCGATATAGGGCGAGATCTTGCGGGTGACGTCGTAGCGAAGCCGCAGGCCCATAGCGATGTCCGACAGGCCCGCCCCGACGCCACGGCTGCGGTCGATCTTGGTGTACCAGTTGGTCTCGAACTGGGGCTGCAGCACGAGCCGTTGGGTCAGGTACAGGTCATAGGACGCGTCGGTCCGCAGTGCGTAATGCCCCTTGTCGCTGGCGTACATCGTCGCCTCGACGTTCCAGAAGCCGATGGCGAGGCCCTGCACCCCAAGGGCCGCCCAGGTCCGCCCCGTGCTGTCGTCCAGATCGTAGCGCACCCCTGCCTGGAGGTCGAAGAACGTCGTGATCGGCCGGTCATAGAGCAACTCATGGTCGCCGTCCGAGACCCTGCCGCGGCGGTCCGCGTTGTAGCGCCCCTCGGACTTGAACCAGAGCCGGTTGTAGTCGGTACCGACCCAGGCTTGCCCGCTCCAGCGTAGGTAGGCGCCGTCGCCGATTCGCCCCTCGAGCTGGTTGAAGATGCCGTGGGCGTAAACCCGGTCGTCCCGGATCGGATTGCCGTAGGGCGCGGCGCCCTGCAGCGTGTCCGATCCCAGGCCGGTGCCGAACAGCCGCACTTGCGCCTTCGCCTGCGGCACGGCGACGAGAACGGCGAGGGCGGCCCAATGGGTCAGCAAGATATGCGCGCGCATCATGCGTTCCTCGGCAGCACGCGGACGGTGCGGAACATGCCCGCCTCGAAGTGATAGAGCACGTGGCAGTGCAGTGGCCACTGGCCGGTCGCCACCGGCGTGACCAGCATGCTGATGTCCTCGCTGGGCTGAACGTTTACGGTGTGTAGGTAGGGGCAGTGGTCGCCCTGGCCGTTTTCCAGCACCATCCACATGCCGTGCAGGTGGAAGGGGTGGTTCATCATCGTGTCATTGATGAAGCGGAGCCGGAAACGCTCGCCGAGCGTCACGTCGATCGGGCCGACCTCGGAGAATTTTTTGCCATCAAGACCCCAGATGAACCGCCGCATGTTCCCTGTGATGTGCAACAGGATCTCCCGCGTCGGGGCGCGCCGGTCCACGCCTGGCTGGATCGAGCGGAGGTCGGCATAGGTGAGCACCCGTCGATTCAGGTGGTTGAGGCCGTCGCCCGGAAGGTCGAGCCGTCGCGTCGGCGTCCGGGCCACGAACAGGCTCTCCACGCCCGTCCCGGGCGAGTTCGGTGGGTTCTCGGTCCTCGGTTGCCCGCTTGGCCTCCTCGCAGCAGGCATCCCGTGGCCGCCATGCATGGAAGGCATCAGGCCGCCGATGCGCAAGCTGTTGTCGGTGGGTGAAGCCCCGATCTGGGCAGGCGCCATGCCGGGCATCCCCATGTCGGTCATGGTGCGCAGCGGGCGGTCGTCCATCGGCGGGATCAGCGCCTCCATGCCATCCCGCGGCGCGAGCGTGGCGCGCCCGTAGCCGCTGCGGTCCATGCTCTGGACGAAGATGGTGTAGGCCCGGTCATCGCGCGGCTGCACGATGATGTCGTAGGTCTCGGCGACGCCGATGCGGAACTGCTCCACCGGCACGGGGACCACGTCGTTGCCGTGCGCGTGCACGACATCCATGGTGAGGCCCGGCAGGCTGACGTCGTAGAAGCTGACCGCCGAGGCGTTGATGAAGCGCAGCCGCACCCGCTCTCCGGGGCGGAACAGCGCGGTCCAGTTGGCCTCCGGTGGGAAGCCGTTGACCAGGTAGGTGTAGGTGTAGCTGGTCGGCGCCTGCACGTCGGTGGGGTCCATCAGCATGTCGGCCCAGCGCAGGCGCTCCGAAACCGCGGCGCCGAGGCCGCTCCGCGCCGCGTCCGAGACGAAGGTGCCGAGCGTGCGCTTGTGGAAGTTGTACATGTCGCTTTGTTGCTTGAAGTTGTTGGCGATGACCTGCGGATCCTCGTCCGTCCAATCGCTCAGGATGACCGCATAGTCGCGGTCGGCCTTGACCAGCGGCTCGCCCGCCGGATCGATGATGAGTGCGCCGTAGGCTCCTTCTGCTCCTGGAAGCCCATGTGGCTGTGGTACCAGTAGGTGCCGCTTTGCAGCACCGGAAAGCGGTAGGTGAAGGTCTCGCCCGGCTTGATGCCCGGGAATTGCAGGCCAGGCACACCGTCCATCGGATTCGGCAGAATGATGCCGTGCCAGTGGAAACCGGTTGTTTCAGGCATGTGGTTGGTCAGGTTGATGGTGACGACGTCGCCTTCGCGCCAGCGCAGCGTTGGAGCCAGGACGCCGCCGTTCACGGCGTTGGCCCAGGATCGCGTGCCGGTCTTGTTGATGGGCTGCCGGTCCACGGTCAGGTCGAACTCCCGGCCGGGCCGCACGGTGGGCTCGTCCGGACTGGTCAGCGTAAAGGCGGCACGGGCACGGGCACCCGCCGCTGCTGCGACACCGGGGTAGCCGCCCAGCAAGCCTGCGCCGCCGATCGCCGCCGTTCCTTGCAAGAGACTGCGACGGCTAAAGCCAGCGCGCGTTGCCGTTGGGTTCATCGGAAGGTCTCCCTGGATTGCATCAGCCCATGGCGCTTGGCGTCATCCCGGCTCACCGCTCGGCTCGAACGGAGTTGCCGGGCTGCGTGCCCATCGTTCGCTGCAACTGGTCGCACCGCGTCCGAAGATCCTGGTCGGCGCCTGAGAGGTCGCTCGAGGAGTTGTTCTCGATGGTGCCGCAGGTGCGCAGCATGGACGCGAGGTCAGGGCCCTCGACGCCTAGAACGCCATACCCCTTGATTGGGCCGGACGCGGTCTGCCGTGACGAACCTGGAGCCTGCGTGGGCGACGAGCAGGCCGCCAGCGCAAAGGCGAGGGCAGTCAGGGCCATCGCTGGGCAGCGGCGTCGCCGATGCTCTTGCTGCGACGGCACCCCGGTCGAGGGAGGCGTTCGCGCCGTTCATCCAGACAGGGTGATGCGACCAGGGTCGCTCGCGACGGTTCAGAAGCTGGTGCGCGCCTCGGCTGACTTCGAGGGCCAACCGGCGGTGGCCTGTCCCCGACAGTGGAGCGGGCCTTCCCGCCCCGTGCGCTGGCTCTCCAATAGGCGGCTGGAAAGACATGGACACAGGCCCCCGTCCATCACTCGTTCTTGGTTGCGCATGAACGCGACGAGGGGAATGCGTTTGCCACCGCGAATATTTCAAAGTTTGTCCGGGTGCTGCGCTCTGGCGCCCCGTGACGTTGGACGCGGCGGTGCCCCGCCAGCACTCACCGCCGTCCAATCCCGCTGGTACGAGCGTGTCCGCGCCGCCTTGGGTATTGACCTTCCCACGATGGGAATCACCACCTCAGCTCCAACAACATCCAGGGAATCGAAGATGACCGAAGCCACTACGACCCAGCGCGTTGGGCTGTCCGGCCAGGACAGGGACTGCGCCATCCTCTCCATTGGCGGCATGACCTGCGGGTCCTGCGCCAATGCCGTCCACCGTGCGCTGTCCGCCGTTCCAGGCGCCGTCAGCGTCGATGTCGAGCTCGGGGCGGCCCGTGCCATGGTTCGGGGCAGCGCGCGACCGGAGGACTTGCTTGCCGCCGTGAGAGGAGCCGGGTACCGAGCCGCCATGGGGCCGGATGGGCTACCCGGGAGAGCGCCAAAGGCAGGCGGTTGCGGATGCGGGTGCTGACCGATGGTTCCGAGCTGGCTGCACGACCTGTCCATCGCCGCCCTGTTGCTCGGGGCCATCTGCGCCGCGGTCATTGCGGCCAACGTCATCCGCCATCCCCAGCACATGGGGATCATGAACGTCGTTTGGCCGGTGACGGCGCTGTTCGGGACCGTCGTCACGCTGTGGGGCTACTTCACCTATGGCCGCCTCGCCACGCGCGAGCGGGCGCACGCGGCGATGGAGTGCCACGAGGAGATGCCGAGCAAGCGGGAGACGCCCTTCCCGGTGATGGTCGGCAAGGGCGCCAGCCACTGCGGAAGCGGCTGCACCCTCGGCGACATCCTCGCCGAGTGGCTGGTCTTCTTCGTGCCCGCGATCGCTGTCTGGTTCGGCTGGCACAGCCTGTTCGGTGAGAAGATGTATGCCGTTTGGATCGTCGATTACATCTTTGCCTTCGCGCTCGGGATCGCCTTCCAATACTTCACCATCAAGCCGATGCGGAACCTGTCGGTCGGTGAGGGGCTCTTCCAGGCGCTCAAGGCGGACACCCTGTCGCTGACGGCGTGGCAGGTCGGTATGTACGGCTTCATGGCCTTCGCCAGCTTTTACCTCTTCCGCCATCTCCTCTGGGGTGAGGCTCGAGACCAACTCGGTCGAGTTCTGGTTCATGATGCAGATCGCCATGGTTTGCGGGTTTGTCACCTCTTATCCGGTGAACTGGTGGCTCATCCGCAAGGGCATCAAGGAGAAGATGTAGACCGGACGTGCCTCGCGCACGGGGCGCTTTGCGCGGGCGCCACGCGCTTGAGCCACGCGTATGAAAGGCGGGAGCAGCCCGAGCCGTTCCCGCCCACTCGCTCAGCGACCCTGCGGGCGGGCGCCGGGCTGCATTCCGGACATCCCGCCCATCTGGCTGTCCATCTGGTCGCAGTGTGTCATCATCGCCTGCATGTCGGCGCTCATCGTGGCGCCCGGCCGCATCTGCTGACGCATCTGGGCGCAGTGGGACATCATCTGCTCCATGCTCATGCCGGACATGCTGTGCCCCTGCATGCCGGACATCCCGGACATGCTGTGGCCCGCCATGCCCTGAGAGCCCATGCCGGACATGCCGCCGGTCTGCTGCGCGGGCGGGGGGCTCTGCTGCTGGGCGCAGGCCGCGAGCGACAGGCCAAGCGCCAGCGCGAGGCCGGTGCTTCGAAGCGCTTTAGTATCGATCATCCCGGCGTGTCTCCTTGGTTGCCGTATGCGCCGCTGTTGGTGGCCAAGGCGCGAGCGGACGCCTGTGGCCCGCCTCGTTGCGGGGAACGCTACCGTATCCGGGAAGATGCCGAGTGCCCCCGTCCCGCGCGCCCAAGCTGTGTGACAAAGCATGAAAGCGGCCCTTGACCCTCCCACGGAGGCAGACCCCACCTTCGTGAGTGGCCCACCGTGGACCAGGAGGAAGTCGCCGATGCCGGACGCACCGCTACTCGAGGACCAGGTTCTGGCCGCTCTCGAGCACGCCTTGCGGGAGCGGCGCGAGGACGTTGCCGAGCATCTGTTGCGCGCCCTTGAGGCGCTCTGCCCCGACGCCGCACCGGGCTCGCCGCTGGGCGAGGCCTGCCTCGCGGTAGAGGCACCGCGGCGAAACCGACGCGGACGTCAGTCCGGCCGAGCCCGGCCCTCGTAGATGAAGGTCAGGGCCTTCGGACCTGGCAGGTAGCCGGTCTTCACGTTATCCACGCGGAACCCGGCGGCGCGTACAAGGTCGTCCATCTTGCGGTTCAAGTGGCATCCACCCGCGATGCATCGCCAGGCGGGCGTGAGCCTGTCCTGCCACCAGCGGACGCCCCGGTCGGGCGCGCGGCCGTGCTCGACGAAGAGCAGCGCGCCGCCGGGCCGCAGGACTCGGCGCGCCTCCCGCAGCGCCGCAGCGGGGTCGCTGACGCTGCACATGGTCCAGGTGGTCACGACGGTGTCGACGCTGCGGTCGTCGAGGGGCAGCCGCTCGCCTGCCGCCCCGACGAGTTCGACCGGAAAGCGTGCCCCTCGGGACCGCTCCTGCGCCATCCGGAGGAGTTGGGGAGACGGATCGACGCCGACCACCGAGGTGACGTCGGGCCCGTAGAAGCCAAGGTTCAGGCCGGAGCCGATCCCGAGTTCCAGCACTCCGACCCGAGGCGGCGAGCCCGACCCGCTGGCGGTAGGGCACGAGTTCGCGGTTCCGCATGGCGAGCGTCAGCAGCCGAGGAAGGACGAAGCGTTCGTACACGTTCATCGCCACTGCCTCACTCCAGGTCGGGCTCCCAGGACAATCGCAAGGGCGACAGCGAACAGGATCCCGTCTTCGACAAGCGTCAGCGGTGTCAGGCGCCGCGCGAGGAACACGCCGAAGCAGCCGCAGTTGGGAATGTTGAGCCCACGCGCCAGAGCCAAGGCCGCCCAGACAAAAAATGCCAGGTGCAGCAAGGCCGCCAGGGACGCTGCCCAAGCCAGGCGCCATCCGGACAGCAACCACACCGCAAGGCCCAGCTCGGTGACACTGAGCGTGGTTCCTGCCGCGAAGCTCAGGGCATCCGGAAGCACCCGGTAGGATGCAACAATATCGGCGAAGCCATGGAGGTCGAGCAGTTTGCCAAGCCCGGTTGCAACCAGGACGGCGGCCAGCACGCATCGCAGCGCTGTCACCCATGACGGATGCACCGCGGCCCGTTCCCCGACCATCACGACGTTGCCGCCGCGGCCGTTGCCTTCCGGGTTGCGCCCGCGCGGTGGGCTAGGTGTAGGGCCAGCGCGGGAACGATGACCCACTGCAGCAGGGGCGAAACGCCCACCTCGAACCCGAAGACCGGCACGACCGGCATCAGCTCGGAGTAGGCCCAGCTCTCGCGGACGACGATGTTCAGCCACTCGCTGAAGGCGGTGTAGCCGAGTCCGAACGCCACGGTGAGCGCGGCGACCGCCCCAAACCGCCGGACGGGCCAGTCCCGGTGCCCGGCAAGCACGAGGCCAAGGGCGAGAGAGGCGAGCGCGATGAGGAGGTCGCCGAACGTGCAGTGGACCACCGCAAACAGCTTCCCACCCGCGGTCCCGGTCCGCCAAAGCGTGTAGAGCGGAAGGTGGGCCGCCTCCCATGCGAGGTCGCCCGCGGCGACGGTCAGCAGGTAGGCACGTAGCGCGGAGAGCCAGTTCGGGTAGCCGGTCACAGGCAGTGGTCCTCCTTGCTGGCGTCGGGCCCCGCCACCCATGCCTTGGGCGGCGGGAGCCGTTCGGTCAGCCGTGGCCGGGCTGCGCGTCACGCGGGGTGGGCGGGGAGCGTTGCATGCCCTCCATCATCCGGTTGCAGTTCTCCATCATGCGGTTCATCTGCGTCGGGTCCATCTGACCCATCATCCCGCCATGGCCCATCATGCCACCTTGCCCCATCATGCCCTGGTCGGGGGCGTTCTGCGGCGCCGGAGCTTGCGGCGTCTGGGACTGGCTTCCCTGCGCGAGGGCCGCCGCCGTGCCGAGGGTGGTGGCGAGCAGGACCGCTGCAGTAGTCATGGAAATGCACTTCGTCATCATATCTGGTCTCCCTGAATCGGTTCTGGCGCAGGCGGCGCCTGCAAAGCCGAGGTTGCACACGTCAGTGGGACGGGCTGGCGTTCGTGTTTGCGGCGTCGGGCTTGGCCGAGGCGTTCCCGTCGGAGCCACCGTGGCCCTTCATGCACATCGCCATCATCGCGGCGCAGGGCAGAGTGTAGAGCAGCGGCAGCACCGCCGCCGCTCCAAGCCAGGCCCACCCGGCCAGGAGCCCGGTCGCTGCGAGTGCGGCCGCCAGGGCGAGGAGGCCACTGCGCCCCCGCAAGAACGCTGGGGCATTGGCCCAAATGGCGGAAACCCTCGATGGTCGGCCGCTGTCGTCGCGCGGGACGGGCGCGTTCATGGCGAGGTCCCGCGTGGGGGTGGAGGTGTTCATCTTTCGAATCCGTTCGCTGTGCCGCGTGGCGCGGCGTGTGGGAGTGGTCGTCCTGGGGAACCGGCGGCGCGTCTTGGCCCGGAGCCACCCTGGCGGGCGGCCCCAGCGGTCAGGCGAACGGAATGGGAGGATCGAGGATGGGTTCGACGGAACGCCCCTCGCAGACGTCCGTGCCGATCCAGTAAGCAATGGCGGTCCAGACCGACGGCTCCGCCGAGATCGCAGGGACAGGCAAATTGGCAAGGAGACGCAGCCGAGCGCGTCGACGCAGCCAGGCATCATCTTGCAGGGCGCAGGTGCCTGTGCGCCGCCGGAAGATGCTTGATGGTCCGCGTTGGTCATGTGCATCGTGTCGCACGGAACCGCGGACGTCGCCTGGACCGTCGGTGCCCCGACCAGAGCGACGGCGACCAGGATGGCAAGCAGCGGCCTGAGAAGGCGGAGCACCATGGCTGCGACTTGGCCAAAGGGTGCGAGCGGTTCAAGGCGCGGGCCGCCCGGCTCCGCGGCTAGCCGCGCCCACGGCGCGAGAATCATCCCATACAGGATCCTGAAGCCGCTCATTCGGACTTCCTGTCGATCACGCGGTCGCCGCATCCAGGACCCGCCGCGCGAGACGGCGTCCACCGGCAGCTAACAGACTGGATCAGCGACGGCGCGAGGTGAACTGCCGTGCGCTTTCGTCTCCGATGCTCCGTGTGCATCCCGGCCGTCCTCGCGCCAGCCACGTTCTTCTCCATGGTGTTGGAGTAAGTGCGGCCGAAGCATCCGGGCTTCCCACATGGTAGGGTCAAGAGGATTTCCTCCTGCATGGCGCGGTCCGACCGACATTCTCACAACTCCTCCCTATGCCAACCAAGACGTGGGCCGAACGCATCCCGGCGATGCTGCTGGTCGCTGTGGCATTCCGGGTGGGCGGCCCAAACGGGCCCGCGTTGCCTGCCGCGCCCGCCAGCACCAGCGGCGCCTCGGATGGCACCACACCGCCCTGCTGCCAGTTTTGCAGCGGCGCACTACCCCACTGGGCCGGTGACCGGCGCTGGGATTGACAGCCCCAGCGGCTCGGCATGTGGATGTCCGGATACAAGGACATCGCGTCGTGGATGGCGGCCTCGGTCGGCCCGGGCGAGGACAACGGCGCGTTCCGCCTTCAGGCCGAGCTGCCGATAACAGGCGAGTGGAGCCTGTCTCTCACGGCCCGGGTGCCGGGCGTGGCACAGCCCGTGCGCGGCACAGTCAGGATTTGGGCCTCCTAAGTTCCGGCCGCCTTCTGCCGAGCGCTCATCGGATCTGCTCTTGGCGGACGCGAAGCTCACGGTCGTCGGGGGACTGCAACCCCGAGGCCAAGTCGCCCGGGGCTGCACTCCGAGTGCGGCGTGGGTCACCGGCCACGCGAGAGCAGGTACTTCAGAAGCGCCGCGATGCCGAGCGCCAGCAGCGCGATGATGAGGAGCCACACGAGGCCCATGCCCCACATCATCCCGTCCATCATGCCGTGCATTGTGGCGTGCCTCCTGCCCACGAAGCGAGCCACGTGAACCACGTCGCCACATTCATCCGCGGTTTGAAGCGGGTGCCCGCTGCCGCCATTGCTGGTTCGGGCGCCCGCCATTCCCACCGCCCGGCCTGCCCTGCATCATCCGGCCGCACATCTGTGCCACCTCGCCCCGGCCCATGTGGCCGCCCGTCATCCCGGAGCCGCTCATGTGAGGGCGTTCCATCATGCCACCGCGCTGCGCGAGCGCCGGGACGGCGAGCGTGGCAGCCCCGAGCAGGGCGGAGGCCGCGAGCAAGTGCTTTGGGATCCTCGTCATGATTAGCCTCCGTCAGCTGCTTCGGGCGTGAATCTCGCGGGCGCGGTACCGCGCCTGCGGGGTGGGCTCGATCGCGCGCGGCTCCGTTTGGTGGGTGGTCATCGACAGGTTTCCTCAGATCGTCATGTAGACGCTGGTGCCGCCGTCCCGGGCGACTGCGTGGATGGTGAACGGCTCACGCTTGTGCCCCACCATTCCCGGCGAGCCGGGCGGCATGCCCGGCAGGGTGATCGCCCGAAGCGACGGCCGCTCGGCCAGAAGCCTGCGGATGGCTTCGACGGGGACGTGGCCCTCGACGACGTAGCCCTCGACGACCGCGATGTGGCAGCCGTCCAGCTCCTCGGGAACCCCCGCCTCGCGGCTCATCGTCGCCAAATCGTGGGTCGGCCGCACGTCGACTGCGAAGCCGTTCCGCCTGAGGTAAGCCGCGTAGTCTTCGCAGCAGCCGCATTCCGGGCTCTTGTGGAGCGTGACCTGCGTGGGCGCGCTCGCCAGCGCGGGCAGCGGGGCGCAAACAGCCGCCAGCAGTGCGGCCCGGCGTGAGATCGGCGTCATGCTCTGTCTCCTCTTGTGTTTCATGTGTCGTTTCAGGCAACGCGGATGATTGTCATTAGACCGCTGACCTGGTGGTCCATGACGTGGCAGTGCAGCATCCAGTCGCCCGGGTTGTCGGCGACGAAGGCGACCTCAATGGATTCGCGCGGCGGCACCAGCACCGTGTCGCCCCAGATCGCTCCCGTGCCCGGCGAAGCCGTGCGGTCGAGCACCCTGAAGCTGTGCCCGTGCAGGTGCATCGGGTGCCACCAGGCGGTCTCGTTCCGGAGCGTCAGCGCGCAGGTGCGGCCGCGGGCCAGCGTCAGGAGCGGCGGCATTCCCGCATGGCCGTCGCCGGTCATGGACATGCCGTTGATGGCCCATGCCGCCCCGCGCATGCCCATGCCACCCATCATGCCCATGCCGCCCATCATCCCGCCCTGGAGGACGAGCTCGTGCCGCGCCGCCGAGGCCATGTCGGGCCGCGGCAGCGGATTGGGCGGCAGGCGCATCGGGGCGTCCAGCGGATGCTCGCGCAGCGGCGCTCCGGGCTCGTAGGCGAGAGTGACGAGCTCGTAGGCGAGGCGGTCGTAGAAATCGTCGATGACGGCGTGGCGGCTCCCCGACCGGCCCGTCATGTCCAGAATGATGTCGGCGCGCATTGCGGGGCCGAGCAGCAGCCGCCCGCCTGCAGGTTCGTGCGGCTCGCAAGGCTGGCCGTCGAGCGCGACGACGACGGGCCGGTGCCCCTCGAACCGCAGCGCCACAATCTGCGCGGTCGCCGCGTTGACGATGCGCAGCCGCACCCGCTCGCCCGCGCGGACGGGCACCGCATCGGGAACCCGGCCGTTGACGGTGACCGTGTTGCCGACGCGGCCCGCCATCGCCGCCTCCATGCGGCCGCCGAAGCCCGGGGCGACCTGGGCGTCGCGCGTCAGGCGCCAGTCCTGGATGACCCAGAGCAGCTCGCGGTCCACCCGGGCCGGCTCGGCCTCCTCGACGATCAGCGCCCCGGCCAGCCCGCGCCCCATCTGGACAAGGCTGTTATCGTGCGGGTGGTACCAGAAGGTTCCTGCGTCGGGCGGCGTGAACTCGTACGCGAAGCTCTCGCCGGGCCTGATGGGTGGCTGGGTCAGCCCGGGCACGCCGTCCATGGCGTTGGGCAGGCGGATGCCGTGCCAGTGCACGGTCGTGTTCTCGTCCAGGCGGTTCTCGACGACGGCGCGGAACCTCGTCCCCTGGCGGACTCGCAGCACGGGCCCGGGGACCGAGCCGCCGTAGGCCCACACGGCCGTGGCGGGGTAGTCGTCGCCGACCATCGGCGCGCGAGCCGATGCGGCGGTCAGCCGCAGGGAAGCGGGCGCGCTCGTGGCGGCCGCGGCATGTCCCCTGGCGGGAAGCCCACCCGCCAGTGCGAGGGCGCCGCCCGCCTTCCAGAATTGCCGCCGGGTCAGCTCCAGCGGTGTGGTGATTGGCATGGTCCCTGTCCTCGTCATGCCGACGCAGCCGCTCGAGGGCGGGTGCGTGGCGCGGGCCCGGCGAAGGCCGAACCCATGGAACTCCAGCCGCGGCCCGCAGTGGCGGGCCGCGGTTAGACGAGGAAGGAGGGTCTGGGCGGGAAGGGGTCGGGCGGAGGCGTCATGCCCCGCTGGCTCGTGGGTGCCCATGCCGCGTACTCGAAAGCGACAGCGGCGGGCGCGTCCAGGACCGTCGGGGTCGGCAGTCCGATGACGGCACCCGAGCAGGCGAGGGCACCGCAGGGCATCATCTTTGCGCCGCCGTCGCCGCCAGGCATCTTGGCCGCGCAGTCGCCGCAGGGCTGGCCGGGGACTCCCGCCATCATGGTGCCGCCGGGCATGGGCATCGCCGATGCAGTGCCCGGCAGCGCCGTCGCCAGCATGAAGGCGAGGGCGGTCAGGACCAACACCAGGCGCCGGAGGACGGGCATACCCATGACCGGACGATATGTCCCTCGGCATCCGCCCTGCAAGGTCATGCCTGCCCGACCCTCCTCACTGCG
This sequence comes from Dankookia sp. P2, assembly GCF_050632255.1. Classification (NCBI taxonomy): domain Bacteria; kingdom Pseudomonadati; phylum Pseudomonadota; class Alphaproteobacteria; order Acetobacterales; family Roseomonadaceae; genus Dankookia; species Dankookia sp. P2. Next base: position 6,030,428 of record NZ_CP192581.1, read on the forward strand.
ACGACACCAGGTCGGCTCCGCGGGCACGCCGGAGCGCGTCCAGCACCGCCTCCCGGGTCAGGACCTCGGACAGGAGAATCCCCCGCGGGGCACTGGGGCCGTAGACCGCGTTGAAGGGAATGCCGAAGCGGTCGTTTCTGGCGAGGTAGTCGGAGATCCGGGCGTCCGGGCGGGTCCAGTCGGCGCGCATGGCGACCACACCCGGCCCGGCCAGGGCCGCCGCCACCTCGGGCCGCGCCAGAACCAGGGCGTCGTTGACCTTGCAGTTGGCGCACCAGTCCGCGGTCACGTCCACGAAGACAACCTTGCCCTCGGCCACGAGACGCCGGAGGGCCGCCTCGTCGAGGGGCGCCCAGGCCGTCGCCGCGGCGCTTGGCGGCGGCGCCGTAAACACGACGGCCGCGGTTCCGGCTCCGAGCAGGGCCAGGAGGGCCACCGCCGCGGCAGCGGGTGCGCCGATCCGCGGTTTGAGCGCCACCGCCCCGGTCAGCACCGCCAGCGCAGCCGCCACCGCGCCCGCGGCCTGCCAGGAGGTCTGGGCGGCCAGCACGGTCAGCAGCCAAACCGCCGTCCCCGCCAGGGCCATGGCCAGCACCAGCCGGAGCGCGAGCATCCACCGCCCCGACCTCGGCAGGAGGCGGACGAGACCGGGGAAGGCGGCGCCCAGGAAGTGCGGCGCGGCCAGTCCCGCCCCCAGGGCACCGAAGATGGCCAGGATCTCGGCCGGGCCCCGCGCCAGCGCGAAGCCGACAGCCGTGCCGACGAATGGGGCTGAGCACGGCGTCGCCAGCACCGTCGTGAACGCCCCGGCGGCGAAGCTGCCCGCGAGCCCGTCCCCGCCCGGGCGGCCCAGCGCGTTGCCAGGCGCGACGGCAGCCGGATCTCGAGCAACCCGGCGAGGCTTGCCGCGAAGACGGTGACGGCGGCCGCCATCGCCACGAGGAAAATCGGTTGCTGGAACTGCATGCCCCAGCCGACGGCGACCCCGGCGGCCTTCAGGGCGGCCAGCGCGCCGCCGAGGACGAGCATGGAGGCGACGACGCCCGCCGCCGTGGCCAGAAAGCCCAGGCGGACCTGGCGCCGCGCCCGCCCCTGATGCCGCAGCGCGGCCATCAGCTTCAGGCTGAGCACCGGCAAGACGCAGGGCATCAGGTTGAGGACCAGGCCGCCGAGCAGCGCCAGCCCGAGGAACGGCAGCAGGTTGCCCCATCCTGGGCGGGCGGTGCCCGCCGCGACCGCGCCCCGGGTCTCCGCCGCCCGCGGCCCGTCGAGGACGGTCACCGTCACGCCCGTGCCGGGCATGCCGACCGCGTCCGGCCCCGAGGTGACGGGCAGCACCGCCGTGGCGGTCCCGCGGTCGGCGCCGAAGGAGAATCCCGGCTTCCCGAAGGTCCACCTGTCGCTCTCGATGATGATGTCCGGCGCCGAGAGCGGCTGCCGCGAGGAGATCCGGACCTCGAGGGCGGCCGGGTTCCCGGGGACCGCGGCGACGCCGTCCACAGCGAGCCCGGACCGCGAGCCGTCGTCCGGTACCCGGGCATCGTGGCGGGCGATGAGGTTTGCCGCCTCCGGGTCCACCGCCACCGTGCCCACTGGCAGGTCGAGCGAGAGCTTCAAGGCTCTTCGGGACGCAGACGGTGCTGCAGACAAGGAGGTCGAGCCTGCCCCGGAGCGCGACCGGCTCGCCGGGCCGCTCGGGGCGGACAGTGAGCGGGAAGACGACCTCGTCGAGGTAGCCAAAGGTCTCGAGACCAAACAGCGTGAAGCGGGTGGGTGCGGGCCAGCGCCACTCCACCGCGGCGACGTTCGCCGAGCGGGACCAGTCCACCGTGGGCGCCGCCCCGGCGTCCCCTGGCGACCGCCAGTAGGTGTCCCAGCCCTCGGCCATGGAGACCTGGAGTCCGGCGCGGATTTCCTTTTCGGCCCCGGCGGCGTCGGCCGCCGCGAGCAGGCGCGCGCGCATGGTGTCCCCGGGTGCCCACGGGCCACTCGCCGCCCGCGGCGCCGCGACGGGCCACAGCAGTGCGAGCGCGAGGAGCGGCCTGCCGAGCCAGCGCCGGGCCGCTGCCCTGACACCGACGCATTTGTCCTTCGACGAGCGCATGACGTGTCCCTTGCGGCGAGTGTCGTGAGGCTGTGTGCGCTCGCGACCCGGGGCGGCCTCCCAGGTCATTCCGCCGCCCTCGCCAGTGGTTGTGTCCCGTGAGCCGTCGCCGCCTCGGCCCGCGGCAGGCGCCAGCCCTTCACGAGGCCGTAGATGGCCGGGATAACGAGGAGGGTCAGCACCGTCGATGACACCATACCGCCGACCATCGGGACGGCGATGCGCTGCATGAGCTTCGAGCCCGTGCCGGTGCTCCAGAGGATCGGCACCAGCCCGGCCATGATGGCCGTGACCGTCATCATCTTCGGCCGCACCCGCTCGACGGCACCCTCCATGATGGCTTGGCGCAGGTCGGGTTGGGTCAACGGCCGCCCCGCGGCGCAGCACCGCTCTTGCACCTCGGCGAGCGCGTGGTCGAGATAGATGAGCATGATGACACCGGTTTCCGCTGCAACCCCGGCCAGTGCGATGAAGCCGACCGCGACGGCGACTGAGAGGTTGAAGTGCATCAGGTGCATCAGCCAGACGCCGCCGACGAGGGCGAAGGGCACCGAGAGCATGACGATGAACGTCTCGGTTAGCCTTCCGAAGTTCAGGTAGAGCAGCACGAAGATGACGAGCAGCGTGACGGGCACGACGACGGCCAGCTTCGCCTTCGCGCGCTGCATGTACTCGAACTGGCCGCTCCACTCGACGTGGTAGCCGGGCGGCATCCGCACCCGTTCCGCGACGGCCCGCTGTGCGTCGGCGACGTAGCCGCCGACGTCGCGGCCGTGCATGTCAACGTAGACGTAGTTCACCAGCTGCGCGTTCTCGGTCCGGATGGTTGGCGGGCCGCGCCGCAGCTGAACGGCCGCCAGCTGGCCCAGGGGGATGGCGGCACCCTGCATGCCCTGGACCAGCACCTGCTCGGCGATGCCCTGCGGGTCGCTCCGCAGGCCGCGCGGATAGCGGACGTTCACCGTGTAGCGGGCGCGGCCCTCGACTGTGGTGGTGACCGGCTCGCCGCCGAGTGCGATGGCAATGGTCTCCTGCAGGTCGCCGACGGTCAGGCCGTAGCGGGCCAGCGCCGCCCGGTCGGGCTCGATCTCCAGGTAGTAGCCACCCTCGACCCGCTCGGCGAAGGCGCTGGTCGTGCCGGGCACTGTCCGGACCGCGGCCTCGACCTCGCGCGAGAGCCGGTCGATGCCCGCGAGGTCCGGGCCGTAGACCTTGACGCCGACCGGTGTGCGGATGCCGGTCGAGAGCATGTCGATGCGGGCTTTGATCGGCATCGTCCAGGCGTTGCTGACGCCGGGCATCCGCAGCGCCGCATCCATTTCGGCGATCAGGGAGTCCACGGTGACGCCCGGACGCCACTCGGCAGGCGGCTTGAGGTTGACGATGGTCTCGATCATCTCGGTCGGCGCCGGGTCCGTCGCGGTCGCCGCCCGGCCCGCCTTGCCGTAGACGCTCGCCACCTCCGGGAAGCTCCGGATGACGCGATTCTGGGTCTGGAGCAGCTCGGCGGCCTTGGTGACGGACAGGCCAGGCAGGCTGACCGGCATGTACATCAGCGTCCCCTCGTTCAGCGTCGGCATGAACTCGCTGCCGAGCCTGGCCAGCGGCCAGGCGGTCGCGCCAACCGCGAGCAGCGCCAGGAGGATGGTCAGGGTCTTGGCCCGGAGGACGCCCGCGATGAGGGGACGGTAGAGCCAGATGAGCAACCGGTTCACAGGGTTCCGGCGCTCGGGCAGGATGCGGCCGCGGATGAACAGCAGCATCAGCACCGGCACGAGGGTAACCGACAGCAGCGCGCCAGCCGCCATGGCGAAGGTCTTGGTGAAGGCGAGCGGCCGGAACATCCGCCCCTCCTGGTCCTCAAGGGTGAAGACCGGCAGAAAGGAAACGGTGATGACGGCCAAGCTGAAGAACAGCGCCGGGCCGACCTCGACCGCCGCTTCGGTCAGCACCCGGGCACGCGGCGCGCCCGGCTCCGCCCGCTCCAGGTGCTTGTGGGCGTTCTCGATCATGACGATGGCCGCGTCCACCATGGCGCCGAGTGCGATGGCGATGCCGCCGAGCGACATGATGTTCGAGCTGAGCCCGAGCGCGTGCAGCAGGGCCATGGCGATGAGGACGCCGACGGGCAGCATCAGGATGGCCACGAGGGCACTGCGGACGTGCAGTAGGAAGACCACGCAGACCAGCGCGACGATGACGCTCTCCTCCAAGAGGGTGTGCTTCAGGGTCTCGATGGCGCGCCCGATGAGGTCGGAGCGGTCGTAGACTGCGGAGACGCTCACCCCTTCAGGCAGGCTGCCCGCGATCTCGGTGAGCCGCCGCTTGACGCTCTCGATGACGGTGAGCGCGTTCTGGCCCTCGCGCTGGAGGGTGATGCCGCTGACCACCTCGCCCTCGCCGTTGAGTTCGGCGATGCCGCGCCGCTCCTCAGGGCCGAGCTCGACCCGGGCGATGTCGCGCAGCAGTACGGGGACGCCGTTCTGCATTGTCAGGACAATCTGTTCGATGTCCTGGGTTCCGCGCAGGTAGCCACGGCCGCGGACGAGATACTCGGTCTCTGCCATTTCGACCGAGCGGCCGCCGACGTCGCGATTGCTGGCGCGGATGGCCTCGGTGATGCGCGAGAGCGGGATGCGGTAGGCCTGGAGTTTCTGCGGGTCAACCACGACCTGGTACTGCTGGACGAAGCCGCCGACGCTGGCGACCTCGGCCACCCCATCTGCTCGGGCGAGCTGGTAGCGCAGGAACCAGTCCTGGATGGACCGCAGCTCGGCTAAGGTGCGCTGCGCGCCCGTGACAACATACTGGTAGACCCAGCCAACGCCGGTGGCGTCCGGTCCGAGCGAGGGCGTCACGCCCGCGGGCAGACGCCGGGCGGCTTGGCTGAGGTACTCAAGCACCCGGCTGCGGGCCCAGTAGAGGTCGGTGCCGTCCTCGAACACCACGTAGACGAAGGATGAGCCGAAGAAGGAGAAGCCGCGCACCGTCTTCGACCGCGGCACCGTCAATAGCGCCGTGGTCAGCGGATAGGTGACCTGGTCTTCGACCACCTGCGGCGCCTGCCCGGGGTAGTCCGTGTAGACGATGACCTGGACGTCGGAGAGGTCCGGGATGGCGTCGAGCGGCGTGTTGCGGACCGCCCAGACCCCGGCACCGACCAGGAACAGCGTGGCGAGAAGCACAAGGAAAGGGTTGGCCGCCGACCAACGAATGGCGCGGGCGATCATGGCCGCTGGCCCTCCTGTGGGGTGGGCGGCGGGGGCGCCGCGAACGCCTGGAGCGCGGCCCGCAGGTTGCTCTCGGCATCGATAAGGAAGTTGGCGCCGACGACCACCCGATCGCCCGCCCTGATTCCTTGACGGATCTCGACTTGGCCGTCTGCCCGACGGCCGGTCTGGACGGCGCGCGGCTCGTAGCGGCCCGGCGACCGCTCGACGAGCACGACCTGCCGCGTCCCGCTGTCGAGCACCGCGGAGTCCGGCACGGCGACCACCGGCGCGGACCCGAGGAGGGCCGCAATCTCGACGGTCGCGTACATGTCCGGCTTGAGCAGCTGCTCCGGGTTCGGGATCTCAATGCGCACCCTGGCCGTGCGCGTGGCCGCGTTCAGGGTCGGGTAGACGAAGGTGACCTTTCCGGCGAGGCGCCGGTCCGGGTAGGCGGTCATGGCGATACTGGCCTCCTGGCCGGGCGCGACGAGACCCAGGTCCTGCTCGAAGACGTCGGCCAGCAGCCAGACGGTCGAGAGGTCGGCTATGCGGTAGAGCGCGTCGCCTGGGGCGAAGCGCATGCCCTGCAACGCAGTCTTTTCCAGGACCACGCCGTCCATCGGCGAGGTCAGGGTGAGTGTGCGGCCGATCGCGCCGGTGCGCCGCAGGCGGGCGACTTCCTCGGCGGGCAGGTCGAAGTTGCGCAGCCGCGCCAGCGCGGCAGCCGCGATGCCCGAGCTGCCACTGCGCATGGCGGGGTCGGCGTGCGCCATGGCGCCCTCCGCCTGCCGGGCGATGACATACTCCTGCTCGGCTGCCGCCAGCTCGGGGCTGTAGACCTCGAATAGGGGCTGGCCGCGGCGCACCGGCTGCCCCGTCTCGTTGACGAGGAGCTTCTGGATCCAGCCCTCGAAGCGTGGCGCCACGACGGTCAGCCGACGCTCGTCGACGGCGATGGTGCCGACCGCCCGGATGGAGCGGGTCATGGTTCGCTCGGCCGCCGCCTCGGTGCGGACGCCGAGCATCTGCACCCGCTCCGGACTGACCGTGACCGTGCCCGCGGGCTGCCTGGCTTCGTCTTCGTAGACGGGGATGTAATCCATCCCCATCGAGTCCTTCTTGGGCGCCGGTGATGTGTCGGGCAGGCCCATCGGATTGCGGTAGTAGAGGATCCGGCCACGTCCTCTGGGGACGCCGGGGCAGGTGCCGCGGACTGGGACGGTGCGCCGGTGTCCTCGTAGACGGGGACGAAGTCCCGCCCGTCGGTGATTTTTCTCGGGGTGGCCGAATACTCGGGCCTGCCGGACGGGTCCTGGTAGTAGAGCGGGCGGCGCGCCGGGACCGCGGACGCCGGTGCAGCCGGTGCTGAAGCGGTCGCCGGCGCGGGTGGCGCCGCGTCGCCGTCCTCGTAGACGGGGGCGTAATCGCGGCCCTGCGAATCCTTCTTGGGGGTCGGAGAGAAGTCCGGCCCTCCCGAAGGATCGCGGTAGTAGAGCGGCTGGCGCGCGGGGGCTGCTGCGCCGCCGCCGCGCCGGGGGCAAGGAGACGTCGAGACGGTCCCGCCAGCCAGAAGCCCGCCACCGCGGTCGCCACGGCAAGCACGCAGACGCCGCCAAGGAGGCGCCGGTTCACAGGTCGCCTCCGACGAGCCGTTCAATGAGAGCCAGCTGGCGCTGCCCATCGAACTCGGCCGAGAGGAGCTGCAGGCGGAAGTCGGCGAGGTCGTGCTGCGCCCGCAGGACGGAGGCGAGGTCCACCCGGCCGAAGCCGTACCCGGCAGCCCCGGAGCGCACGAGCGCCTCGGCCTGCGGCAGGAGCTGGCGGCGGATGAGGTCGGCGGTCCGGCGGCTGCCCTCGAAGCCCGCCACGGCCTCGGCGAGGTCGCTCCGGATCTGCTGCTCGCGCGCCTCCAGCCGGGCCCGCGCCGCCCCGGCCTGGGCACCGGCCTCTGCCGCCTGCGCCTCGCGCAGTCCCCACTGGAGCGGGACCTTGAACGCGACCCACGCCTGGTATCCGGGCGGGCCAAAGCCCGAGCGGTCGATGGCCGACGCGCCCAGGGTGACGTCCGGGTACCAGTTCCGGTCCGTGAGTCTGCGGTTGGTCTCGGCGCCGCGAACGGCGGAGGCGTCGGCCGCCAGCATCGGGTTGGTGCCCCTGGCGCGCCCGGCCAGCTGGGCGGCGTCCAGGGTGCGCGCGTCGGGGAGCGGGCGCAGGCGCTCGGGCCGAGTCAGCGGCGCGTCGGTCGGGCGGACTAGGAGCGCGTTCAGCTGCCCCTGCGCGCTGCGGAGCGCCGCCTCGAGGCGGACGATCTCGGTCGCCACCCGCGTGGTCTCGACTTCGGCCCGGAACACCTCCTGCTGCTCACCACGGCCCTGGGCGTAGCGCTCCCGGGCCACCTGCGAGACGCCGTGGATAGCCCGATGCAACTCCTCCGTCCGGTGGACCGCTTCGTAGGAGGTGTAGTAGCGGGCGAAGGCGACCTTCACCCGGTCGGTCAACTCGACCTCGGCCGCCTGGGCCTGCGCCATCCTCTGGCCAACCTCGGCCCGGGCGACCTGGCGCCGTAGGTCGCGCCTGCCCCAGAGCGGGATCTCCTGCTGGAACGAGTAGATCATCTTGTTCGGCCGCGGCCCCGAGGTCCGATCGACGTCGTCCGACATCACTTGGACCTGCGGATCAGGCAGCGACCCGGCGACGGTGACGCGTGCCCGGGCGGCAGCGGTGTCGAGCGCGCGGGCCGCCAGCTCCGGGCTGAGCTTGGTGGGCGACGGCGAGGACGCTCTCCAGTGTGGCCCCGGGGAGTTCTCCCCGCGGCACGCTGCGCCGTCCTGGTTTGGGCCTGACCCGGCCCGGCCAGGAGAGCGAGCGTCAGGCTGAGCGCGAGGGTCGCGCCGGGCCCTCGCCCGGCGCGCCTCGGGGAGCGCAGCGGCCCCCATGCAGGGCGCGCCATCTCATTGGGCCGCGTTGAAGTTGACCGTGGCGCGCACCGTCTCCGGCTCGCCCTGGACCTTGGCGGCCAGCGTCAGCGCCCAACCTCCGGCCATGCCGGTGTCTACCTGGAACCGGTAGGTGCCCGGCTGCTGGGCGGCCTGCAGGGCGACGTTGCCGGTCATGGTCGGCATGCCCGCGGGCGCCATGTCGGCCCTGGTCTGGAAGACGACCGCGTCCGGCATCGGCCTGCCGTCCCGGACCCGCACTAGGCGGACGGTGACGTCGGTCTTACCCGGTCCGGCGGCCGCGCGCTGGCCAGTTCGAAGCGGTAGTCGCTGGCGGCCGCAAAGGCGCCAGTGGCGAGGAGGGCGAGCGCGAGCATGGTGGCGGCGCCGAGCACGGCCGCGCGCAGGAGCTTGGAGAACATCATGTTGTCCCATTCCGTCGGACGCCCACGGACGAGGGCGAGCGGCTGGTTGCGTCTGGAGGAATCCGCTCTCCCGATGCCGGACACGCCGCAAAACCGTTGAGGCCGGGTGCGCCAGAGACCGGAGAGGGCAGGGGAAGCCGCGGCGCGTGGGCGCGGGCGGCTCAGCTCAGACGAAGCGGATGGGAGGCCCGAGATAGGGCTTGAGGGAGACGCCGTCGACCAGCCGGACGGACTGCCAGTAGGCCACCCGGGACCAAGCCAGACCCGAGACGGCAGGCGCGTGAGGCACCGGGATGCCGACCACGAAAATGCAGCCCATGTCGGTCATGCACCCGGGCACCTTGTCCTTGCATGGATCCGACTCTTGAGTGTCGTGACAGGGCATCGCCGCGCCGTCGTCCCCCATGTCGGCCATCATGGCCACGACTGCCGTGTCCACCTGCGAGGACGGCAGGTTCTGCACCAGACCGGCGCCGAGGAAGGCGCAGACCGTGATGATAGCGACGACCAGCCTGGCGACCCGGGAGAGCATGGCGTCAACATAGCCCTGTGTGGGTGGGGGTAGAAGGGCCTCGGTCAGAGCGGCCGATGCGCTGGGACCGTCCGCGGGTCAGGGTGTGGAACCCAGGGAGATCTGAGACTGGGCGGATGGTGGCTTCGAGCGTTGCTCGCCCAACCATACAGAACCCCCAATCCGGAAGGACGTTTTTCTTACAAACCCGCCCGGCCCGGACGAGCCGCGAAGCGGGCCGGAGAAACGCCGCCATGCCGGGCCTCAGATCTTCCGCCGCACTCGCCGGGGCGATCGCCCTCAGCGCCTGTACCGTCGCGCCACCGACGGGTCCCAGCGTCTTGGTGCTCCCGCCAGAGGGCAAGAACCTCGCGCAGTTCCAGGGCGAGGACGCCGTCTGCCGTGGCAGCGCGCAGCAGCAGATCGGCTACGGCTCGCCCCAGCAGGCGGCGAGCCAGAGCGCGGTGGGCAGCGTCGCCGCCGGCACGGTGCTCGGCACCGCCGCGGGCGCCCTGGTCGGGGCGGCGGGCGGCAACGCCGGGGCGGGCGCCGCGATCGGCGCCGGGGGTGGCCTGCTGGCGGGCTCCGCGGTCGGAGCCGGGAACGCGCAGGCATCGGCGGGCGGCCTGCAACAGCGGTACGACGCGGCCTACCTGCAGTGCATGGCCGCGAGCGGCAACAGGGCGGCGGCGACAACCACGGCGGGCACGCCCTACCTCTACGGCCCGAGCACCTACTGGGGCCCCTCGTACTGGGGTGCGCCGTCCTACTACGGCCCCTATTGGGGTGCGCCGACGGTTAGCCTCGGCTTTTTCGGGGGCGGCTGGGGCCATCGCCACTTCGGCCATCACCACCACTTCGGCGGCCATCGCCACTTCGGGGGGCACGGCCATCGCCATTAGCCGGGTTTGCTCCGGCGGTGGCGAGCGGAGGGTTGCCGAAGGACCGCGGCGTTGTATGGCGGGCGCATGGTCACCATCCTCGCCTACATCGGCGCCGCGTTGCCGAAATCGCCGGTTGCTTTGCCTACTGGATTTGGCGGCGCCCGGATCAGACGGTCTGGTGGCTCGTGCCCGGCATGCTGTCCCTGGCCGCGTTCGGCTACCTGCTGACTTTGGAGGACAGCGACGCCGCCGAGCGCGCCTCCGCCGCCTGCAGCGGGGTCTACATCGACGCATCGCTGTTCTGGCTCTGGGCCGTCGAGCGGCGGCGGCCTGACCACTGGGATCTTGTGGGGGCGCCGTCTGCCTTACTGACGCGGCGCTCATACTCTGGGCGCCGCGCTCGGCCTGACCGGCGCCCTCTGCCGCACTGATGGCTTCGACTTCGTCCGACATCGGTCCTCCTGCTCGGACCTGGAAATCATGCGCGGGTGCGGGTGCCCTCGGTGGCCGCGGAACGCGGATCGGAAGCGTTGCGGCGGAGCGGCTGCAGCAGCATGCGGTCGAGCCGCCGCTCGCGGGACTCGCGGAAGCGGTCGATGTCGATAGTCAGGCCCTGGTGTCCGGCCTTGGGCTGGGCGCGGTAGGTGCCGAACAGGCGGTCCCACCAGGGAAGGTTGAAGCCGAAATTGCTGTGGGTCTCTCGCCGCAGCACGGAGTGGTGGACGCGGTGCATCTCCGGCGTGACCAGCCAGCGCAGGACGCGGTCCAGCCGTCCCGGCAGGTGGATGTTGCCGTGATTGAACATCGACGTCGCGTTCAGCAACACCTCCAAGGCGAGCACAGCCAGCGGCGGCACGCCGAGGGCGATGACCACAGCCGACTTGATGAGCATGGACAGGACGATCTCGACGGGGTGGAAGCGCACGCCCGTGGTGACGTCGAACTCGAGGTCGGCGTGGTGCATCCGGTGCAGCCGCCACAGCACTGGCACGTGGTGGAAGGCGACGTGCTGGGCGTAGATGGCGAGGTCAAGGACGAGGACGGAGAGAGGCACGACGACCCAGCCCGGCGCCTGTAGGACGTTCAGCGCGCCCCAGCCCTTGGCCTGCGCGAGCATCGCCATGCCAACAGCCCCGGCGGGGAACAGGACGCGCACCACGAGCGTGGCCACGACCACAACGCCAAGGTTGCTTGGCCAGCGCCATCGGCGGCTGACGGTCTGCGGCGCCCGCCGGGGCACAATAGCGGCAGCACCGTCGCGGTGATGCGGATCGTCGACCTGCTGCCCGGCTAACGGCGCGGGACGGCCGTTCCCGCCTAGCCCTCGGGGCGGCCGCCCGGCGCGTGGTCGCCGTGCCCGCCGCCAGCCGCGGCGGGACGGCGCGCGCCCGCGGCCTCGACCGTCATCTCCACCCGTACGTCACCTGCGCGCTCGAAGGTCAGCGTCAGTGGCACGCGCTCGCCCCGGGCGAAGGGATGCGTCGGGCCGACCAGCATCAGATGCACGCCGCCGCCGTCCGGCTCCAAGCGCACGATCCCGCCGGGCGGGACGGCGACGCCGCCCTCCACCGGCCGCATGCGCATAACGCCGCCCTCCATCGTGGTCTCGTGCATCTCGACCGCGCGCGCGTCCGGCGAGGAGGCGGACAGCAGCCGGTCGGGCGCGGCGCCACGGTTCCGGAGCGCGACGTAGGCGATTGCGGTCTGGGCGGTCGGGCCGGTGGCGCGCGTCCAGGCGCGCTCGACCTCAATTACGGATCCACTCGGCTGCTGGGCGGCCGAAGGCCGGAGCGGCGCAAGGATCGGCAGCAGCGCCGCTACGGCCAGCAGGAGGCGACGACGTGGCGGTTCGCGGGTCATGCGGGAGCTTCCGTCGATGGCCCGGGGACCGCCGCCGGACGCCAGCGCAGCATCCGCAGCGCGTTCGCAGTGACCAGCACCGTGGCCCCGGTGTCGGCCAGGATGGCGATCCAGAGCCCGGTCACCCCCGCCAGCGTCGTCACGAGAAAAAGCGCCTTTAAGCCGAGCGCAATGCCGACATTCTGCCGGATGTTGGCGACCGTCGCCCGCGAGAGCGCGACAAGTTCGGCCACGCCCATGACACGCTCGCGCACAAGGGCGGCGTCGGCCGCCTCCAGGGCCACGTCGGTGCCGCCGCCCATGGCGACGCCGACCGAGGCGGCGGCGAGGGCGGGCGCGTCGTTGATGCCGTCGCCCACCATCACGACGGGGCCGTCCGCCTTCATGGCCTCGATGACGCGCAACTTGTCCTCGGGCAGCAGTTGCGCACGCACCTCCATGCCGAGTGCGCCTGCCACGGCACGCCCGGTGCGCTCGTTGTCGCCGGTCAGCATCACCGGCGTGACCCCAAGCCCGCGCAGCGCGGCCATGCCCGCCGCCGCGTCCTCGCGCGGCTCGTCGCGGAAGGCGAGCAGCCCGAGCGGCGCGCCGCCCGAGAGCACGGCGACCACGGTCTTGCCCTCCGCCTCTAGCGCCTCGATGCGGGCCGCCGCGGCCGCGGGCAGCGCGGCCCCGGCCTCGGCGGCGTGGCGCGGGCTGCCGACCTCGACGCGCCTGCCCTCCACTGTGGCGAACACCGCCTTGCCGGGCACGGTGCCCGCCTCCGTCGCGGGCGGCGGCGCGATGCCGTGCGCCGCGGCCGCTTCGACGACGGAGCGCGCCAGCGGGTGCGAGGAGCCCGCCTCGACCGCCGCGGCGGACCGCAGCACGGCAGCGTCGTCGGCACCTGCCGCGAGGGGGACGACGTCGGTCACGCGCGGCCGCCCGGCCGTCAGGGTGCCGGTCTTGTCGAAGGCGACGGTGCGCGCGGCGCCGATGGCCTCCAGCGCCGCCCCGCCCTTCACCAGGAGCCCGCGCCGCGCCCCGGCGGAGAGGCCGGAGGCGACGGCGGCCGGGACCGAGATGACCAGCGCGCAGGGGCAGGCGACCAGCAGTAGCGCCAATCCGCGGTAGGTCCAGGTCCACCAGTCCCCGCCGAAGAGGAGCGGCGGGACCAGGATGGTCAGCAGCGCCGCGCCCATGGCGCCCGGCGTCCACCAGCGGGCGAAGCGCTCGACGAGGCGCTGGGTCGGCGCCCGCGAGGCGGTGGCCTCCTCGACCATGCGGGCGATGCGGGCGAGCGTGTTGTCGGCCGCCGCGCGGGTGACGCGGACGCGCAGGTTGCCGTCGGCGTTTACCGACCCGGCCAGCACCGGCTCGCCGGGTCCGCGCGGGACCGGCACGCTCTCCCCGGTTACTGGGCTCTCGTCGAGCGAGGACCGGCCCTCGATGATCTCGCCGTCGCAGGGCACCCGGTCCCCGGGCCGGACCCGCACGAGGTCGCCGACCCCGAGGCGCTCGGCCGGGACCGCCTCGACCGCGCCGTCCGCCCGCTCCCGCCGGGCGGTGCGCGGGATGAGCTCGACCAGGGCGCGGATGCCCGCCCGCGCCCGACCGGCGGCGACGTTCTCCAACAGCTCGCCCAGGGCGAAGAGGAAGACGACGACGGCGGCCTCCTCGGCCGCCCCGATCGCCACCGCGCCGAGCGCGGCGACGCACATCAGGGTCTCAATGGAGAAGGGGTTGCCAGCCCGAGCGAGGGCGACGGCACGGCGGCCGAAGGGCCAGAGGGCGACCAGCGTGGCGGCGAGGTAGATCCAGTAGGCCTCGCGCGGCAGCAGGTGCGACAGCCCCCAGGCCGCCGCGACCAGCGCGCCGAGGCCGAGGACGAGCCTGCCCTTGGCGGTCTGCCACCAGCGTCTGCCCTCGGCGGCCTCGTCGTCGTCCTCGTCGCCGTGGGCATGCAGGAAGGCTTCGCCCCGGGCATGGGCCTCGGAGGCGGCCTCGCGCGCCCGGTGGGTGGCCGGGGCGCCGGGCGGCGCCAAGCGGGTCGCCGGGTGGCCGATTGCGGCGAGTCGCCGCTCTACCGTCTCGGGTGTCGCCTCCGGCCCGGCCGAACGGTCGAGGCGGAGCGTCAGCCGCTCGCCCATCAGGTTGGCCTCGACGGCGGAGACGCCCGGCATCCGGGCCAGGGCACCCTCGACCTTGGCGACGCAGGAGGCGCAGTCCATGCCCTCGAGCCGCCAGGCCAGCGCCTCCCCGCCATCCGGCAGGGTCGTCCCAGCCCGCTGCACCCCGTCCGCCATCGTCAGCCTCCATGATCGTCGGCCCCAGGTATGGGACCTACAGCGACTGGAGGTTCAAGGGCCACGCCGGGTGTCGCGACCTGGCAGATGCCCCGCGAACGCGACGGTTCCGGCAACGCTTGAGGTCGGAAGTCTGGTGGCAAGAGGGCAGCGATGGTGGTTGGTTCTACTCCGGCGGCCCAGGCGGCCGCGCTTTACGACCGTAACTTCGTGGAGTGGACCCGACGGCAGGCGGCCGCCCTCCGGGCGGCGCAGCACGGCGGCGCCGAGGCGATCGGGCTCGACTACGAGCACCTGGCCGAGGAAATCGAGCGCCTGGGAGAGGTCCGCGCCGCCGAGGGGGATGCGCCTCGCCGGGAGGGCGGCGGGATTGGGTCGGGCGACCCCGCCTGATGGCCGCCGCCTGGCTCTACACGCTGATCCCCGCCTCGGCAGCGGTGCTGGGCGCCGCGATCGCGGTCTGGCGCCCACCCGGCCCCAAGACCGCGGCCGCCATCCAGCACTTCGCCGCGGGCGTGGTCTTCGCGGCGGCGGCGGGCGAGATCCTGCCCGACCTGAAGCACGCGGGCGCGGCCCTGCCCGTGGCGCTCGGCGGCGCCGTCGGCGTCGCGCTCATGCTCATCGTTCGGCGGCTGGGCGAGGGCGCCGAGGGCGGCGTTGCCCTGGCCGTGGTCGTCGGCGTCGACATACTGATCGACGGCTTGGTGCTGGGCCTCGGCTTCGCCGCCGGACCGCGCGAGGGCCTGCTTTTGACGATCGCCCTGACCATCGAGATCATGTTCCTCGGCCTGTCGGTCACCACGGAACTGAGGCCCACGCTGGGCTCGGCCGCGCGGACGGTCCTGGCGGTCGCCGGGCTCGCGCTGCTGCTGCCGCTCGGCGCACTGCTCGGGGCACCGACGGCGGGCCTGCCGCTGGCTTGGAGGACGGGGCTCTTCGCCTTCGCCCTGGTGGCATTGCTCTACCTCGTGACCGAGGAACTGCTGGTCGAGGCGCACAAGGGTCCCGGAGACGCCGCTGGTCACCGCCATGTTCTTCGTTGGCTTTCTCCTCCTTTTGCTGCTCGAGGAGGCGACAGGCTGACCGCGCAGCGGCTTCGGGTGCGGCTGCCTTCCTTTCGCCGCCCCTGACGCTTCATCCCTGCCGCATCACGCGTGCCGCCTCTCCCTGGCCAGCGTCGTGGTCGTGTCCATCGTCGTGGCCATGCCGGTCGTTCGCCGCTGCCCAGGCCGCGTGCGGGTCGCGGCCGCCATGGGCACCGGGCAACTCCACCTGCACCGTGGCATGGGTGATGCCGAAGCGCGTCGCCAGCATGGCGCCGAGCGCGTCCTCCAGCCTTTCTTCGCGGGCCAGGGACGCTTCCACCTCGACATGGCACGAGAGTGCGACCTTGCCGGAGGAGAGTTCCCAGACGTGCAGGTCGTGCAGCCCGCGCACGCCCTGGGCATCCAGCATGGCCCGCTCGACCGCGTCGAGGTCGACCTCGGAGGGCACGCCCTCGAGCAGGACGTTCCCCGCCTCGCGCAACAGGATCCAGGTGCGCGGCAGCACCCAGAGGGCGATGCCAACCCCAAGCGCCGGGTCCACCCAGGACCAGCCCGTCAGCCAGATGACGCCTGCGCCGAGGATGACCGCCACCGAACCGAGCAGGTCGCTCCAGACCTCCAGGTAGGCGCCCTTCACGTTCAGGCTGTGCTCGCTGCCGCCAGCCAGGATCCGCATGGAGAGCCAGTTCACCACCAGCCCGACGACGGCGACCGCCAACATCCCGAGGCTCTGCACCTCGGCCGGGTCGCGGAAGCGCTGCCAAGCCTCCCACAGGATGTAGAGGGCGACTAGGAAAAGCAGGGAGGCATTGAATGCGGCCGCCAGGATCTCGAGGCGGTGGTAGCCCCAAGTCCGCGTGCGATCGGCGGGACGGCGGCTGACCCGGATGGCAACGAGCGAGATCGCCAGCGCCGCGCTATCGGTGAACATGTGGGCGGCGTCGGACAGCAGGGCGAGGCTGCCGGTCAGGAAGGAGCCGACGACCTCGGCCAGCATGAACCCACCCGTCAGCGCCAGCGCCCAGCGCAGCGCCCGCTCGTTCGCGCCCGCTCCGTGGCTATGCCCGGCGCCCATCGTTGTCTGTCCCAGATGTCTCGATCCCAGCCAAACGGCCGGTGGGCACGCGGGTTCTTCGGACATCAGGTGCCGGGCATCCAAGCCGTCCCGCCGGGAGCACCGGTTGCGTTGCGCCACGGGCAGACCGGACCCATCCTAAGGCGCATGGATCATTCACTTCCGCCGCGGGCCGCAACTGAGACGGGAGAGCTGATCGGAATCGGCCAGCTCGCCCGCGAGGCGGGCTGCAAGGTCCAGACCGTGCGCTGGTACGAGGAGGTAGGACTGCTGCCGAGCCCCGCCAGGACCGACGGCGGCCACCGCCTCTATGGCCGCCCGCACCGAGAGCGGCTGGCCTTTATCCGGCACGCGCGGGAGTTCGGCTTCGGCCTCGACGCGATCCGGCAGCTCCTGGACCTCGCCGCCCATCCCGAGCGCCCCTGCGGCGATGCCCACGCCCTGGCCGTCACCCAGCTTGCCGAGGTCGAGGCCAAGCTCCGGCGGCTGGCGGGCCTGCGGGACGAGTTGGCGCGCCTGGTGGAGACCGGGTGTAGCGACGGCATCGCCGCCGAGTGCCGCGTCCTTGAGACCCTCGCCGACCACGACCACGGGCACTGCCTGTCCGCCGCCCACGCGGCGGCCGATGGCACCGTCCTGAATAACACGCCAGCGATCAAGCTCAGGCTTGAATCTCTAGTGGCTGGAGGTTCTATACCTAGCGCCGTGTCGACCCTCGGTCGCCTGCCGCGTTCGCGGCGGGGCAAGGGATGAACGGCAAAGGGGAAGCAGCGTGCGTCGAAGGACCATGACCGGCTTGGTGGCGGCCACCGCCTTGGCGCCCACCCTGGCCTGGGGCCAAGCCGCTGGGCACGGCCACGCGCACAGCGGGAACGAGGTCAGGATCGGTCGCCACGAGGTGGAGTTGGCGGTCCGCGGCGGCCAGGCGACCCTGTCCATCGTCGACGACAAGGAGCAGCCCGTGGACGGCGCCGCCTTCGGCGTGACCGCCGTCGTCCTGGCCCGGGGCAACGAGCGCCGTACCTTGGAATTCCGGCCCGCGGGCGGGAACCGCCTCGTGGCACCCGTCGATTTCCAGGTGGACGGCAAGTTCCGGGCGACGGTGACCCTGCGCAGTCCCGGGGGCGAGCTCGGCACTGGCCGCTTCAACGTCGACCCGGCACGCTGAGGCGGACCGAGCATGAAGCTGGGTACGGGCAGGACAGGGCTGGCGTGGAGGTGGGCGGTCATCGCCCGCCTGCTCGCCGTTGCCTTCCTGCTCGCGTCTCTGCTGGTGCCGCCCCTCGCCGTGGCCGCCGCCTCCGGCGCGCCGTCCGTCCCCGCCGTGACCCTGTCGGCCGCCATGGACCAGGACGGCGCCCCGGGCACGCCGTCGCGCCCTGACGGCATCGTCCACGCTGGCACTCACTGCGCCTGCCAGGTGGCGGACCGACTGACACCGCCGCAGCCCTGGGCGCCTACCGCCCTTATTGTCGTGGGCCACCCGGCCTTTGCGGCGTACGCCCGCGCTTCGCTCGAGGCGAAGCCACCCGCGCGCCCACCCCGGGCCTGACCGAACCAGAGCCGCCCTGGCCGCCGCGCCCCGGAGACACCGGGGACGGCGGCTCGCCTTGCCTCGCGTTCCGTCAGTCCCGGGTGCCATGTCTCCTCGATTCCGCTCCACATTCCCGCTCGCCCTGTTGGGCGCGGCCGTCCTCGCCACAACCACGCCCCCGGCCGCTGCCGCCGACCCTCCGGCGCGGCGTCGCGCGGCGCAGGCGGCGCCCGCCCCGGCACCGCCCGATGCGGGCGACAGGCTCTTGCTGACCTCCCCCGAGCAGGCGGTGGAACTGGCCCTGGCGCGCGCGCCGATCCTGCGCAGCGCCGAGGCGGGCCGCCGGGCGACGCAGGGCGACCGCGTCACCGCTGGGCTGCGACCGAACCCGGACTTCTCCTTCAACGCCGAGAACATCGGCGGCAGCGGGCGTTACGGCGGCGTCTCCACCCTGGAGACCACCTACAGCCTGTCGCAGCGCATCGAGACCGGCGGCAAGCGGCAGGCGCGCATCGAGGCGGCGAACCGGGCCGTGGGGCTGACCGGCCTCGACGTCGAGGCGGTGCGCCTGGACCTGGTGCGCGAGGTCGTCCGCGCCATGGCCGAGGCGGTGGCCACGGGCCGGGCGGTGGAGATCGCCCGCGAGCGGGTGCGGCTGGCCGACGAGGTGCTGCGCGCCACCCGCGCCCGGGTCGAGGCCGGACGTGAGGCATTCCCCTTGCAGCGCCGCGCCGAGGTGGCGCGCGAGACCGCCGCGGTCTTCGCCGAGCGCTCGCAGCGGGAGGCGGCGGTCGCGCTGCGCGCCCTCTCGGTGCTGCTGGCGTCGCCCGGGGTGGAGGTCATGCCCGCCCGGGCGACCTGGTTCGACGACGTCGGCCCGCGCCCCGACCCCGGCCGGGCGGCGGCCCTGCCGCCAGGGCAGCTCGACCGCGCCCGATTGGACGCGCTCATCGACCAGCGCCGCGCTGAGCTGGACCTCCAACGCCGGAACGCCATTCCGGACGTGTCGGTCGGCGCCGGGGTCCGGCGGTTCCGCGAGTCTGGCGGCGACACTGCCTTCGTGCTCGGCCTCAGCGTGCCGCTGCCGGTCTTCGACCGGAACCAGGGCAACATCCTCCGCGCGGGCGCCGAGGTGAGCCGGGCCGAGGCCGAGGCGGAACGCGGACGGCTCTACCTCGATGCGGGCCTCGCAGATTCCTGAGCGGCGCCTGGATCAGGCTTGGCGCGCCGCGGACTCCTTCGCCGCATTGTCCTTCCCGCGGCCGGGGAGGCCGCCGCGGCGGCGCGCGAGGGCTATGCGGCTGGCAAGTTCTCGCTGCTTGAGGTTCTCGACGCCCAGCGTGCCCTGTCCGACGCGCGCGAGCAGCTCAACGCCGCCCTGCTCGAAGTGCAGCAGGTGCGCGCCGACATCGCTCGGCTGCGCGGCCGCGCTGCCACCTCCATGCCGACCTCCGCCGCCGCCGGGAAGCAGTGACCATGAAATCCGTTCTCACCTTCCTCGCGGGCGCCCTGGTCACCCTGGGCGCCGCCACGTTGGTGCCCGGCGTGCCCGCCACCCTGCGGTCTACGCTCGGCCTCGCCCCGGCGGTCGGGACCGCGCCCCCGGCTCGCGCCGCGGAACCCGAGGGCGGCGGCAAGGGCCACGCCCATGGTCCCGGGGAGGAGCACGGCGACGAGGTCCCCGAGGGCGCCGTCCACATGACGGAGGAGCAGATCGCGGGCGCCCGGATCGAGGTGGCGGAGACGGGTCCAGGCACGGTGGCGCGGCGCGTGTCGCTGCCCGGGACCGTAGCCGCCAATGCCGACCGGCTGGCCCATGTCCCCGCCCGGGTGGCGGGCATCGTCACCGCTCTGAACAGGCGGCTCGGGGAGGTGGTGGCGGCCGGTGAGGTCCTGGCGGTGGTCGAGAGCGCCGAGATCGCCACCGCGAAGGGCGAATACCTCGCCGCGCTGCGGACCACCGAGCTTGCCCGCGTCACCTTCGAGCGGGAGCAGCGGCTGTGGCAACGCCGGGTCTCCGCCGAGCAGGACTTCCTCAAGGCGCGGACCGACTGGCAGGAGGCGCAGATCCGCCTCGACCTCGCCCGCCAGAAGCTGGCCGCCATCGGCCTCGGCCAGGCAGAGATCGAGGCGTTGCCTCGCCAGCCCATTGAGGCGCTGCGGCGGCAGGAGGTCCGGGCGCCCATCGCCGGGCGGGTCACGTCCCGTCCCAAGATGCTCGGCGACGCGGTCCCGGCCGAGGCGGAGGTCTACACCCTGGCCGATCTCTCCACCGTCTGGGTGGAGATGGCGGTCCCTCCCACCGACCTGGCCTTCGTGAAGGAGGGCATGACGGTGCGCATCGGCGGAGAGGCGCACGGCGAGGGGCGTATCGTCTTCCTCAGCCCGGTGCTCGATCCCGAGACGCGCTCGGCCCGCGCCGTGGTGGAGGTGCCGAACCCGGAGGGCACCTTGCGGCCGGGCGCCTTCGTCACCGCCGAGGTCGCCTCCGAGGAACGGCGCGTGGACGTGCTGGTGCCACGCGGTGCCGTGCAAGAAATCGGCGGCGAGACCGTGGTGTTCGTGCGTACGCCCGAGGGCTTCGAGAAGCGCGAGGTGGTGCTCGGCCGTGGCGACCGGGACGGGGTCGAGGTGGTCTTCGGCCTCGACCCGGGCGAGCTGATACGCCGCCGCCAACACCTTCGTCCTCAAGGCGGAACTCGGCAAGGCCGAGGCCGAGCACTCGCACTAGGGGCGCCGGACCATGATCGCACGCATCCTCGACTTCTCGGTCCACCAGCGCTGGCTGGTGGTGCTGCTGGTCGCCGCCGCTGCCGGGTTTGGCCTACGCTCCTTGCAGTCGCTGCCCATCGACGCGGTGCCCGACATCACCAACAACCAGGTGCAGATCAACACCGTCGCGCCCGCCCTCTCGCCCTACGAGGTGGAGAAGCAGGTCACCTTCCCAGTGGAGACCGCGCTGGCGGGCATCCGCGGCCTTCAGTCCACGCGCTCGCTGTCGCGCAACGGCTTCAGCCAGGTCGTCGCCGTCTTCCGCGACGACCTGGACATCTACTACGCCCGCCAGCAGGTTCTGGAGCGGCTGGCCGAGGCGCGCGAGGTGCTGCCGGAGGGGGCCGAGCCGCGCATGGGCCCGATCTCGACGGGCCTCGGCGAGGTCTACATGTGGACCGTGGACTGGGCACCGCGGAAGCAGGGCGACACCGCGCGCGAAGGCAGGCCGGGCTGGCAGGCGGACGGGAGCTACCTGACCCCGGAGGGGCAACGCCTTGCCACGGAGCTGGAGCGCACGGCCTACCTCCGCACCCTGCAGGACTGGGTCATCCGGCCGCAGCTCCGGAACGTGCCGGGCGTCGCGGGGGTGGACGCCATCGGCGGCTTCGTGAAGCAGTACCACGTCCAGCCCGACCCGGCCCGGCTGATCGGGCTCGGCTTGTCCTTCGCCGACGTGGCGGAGGCGCTGGAGCGCAACAACGCCAGCCGTGGCGCGGGCTACATCGAGCGTGGTGGCGAGGGCTACGTGGTCCGCTCCGGCGGCCGCCTCGAGACCATCGAGGACATCGGCAACGTCGTGGTGGCGACCCGCGAGGGCGTGCCCGTGCGGGTGCGCGACCTCGCCCGGGTTGAGGTCGGCAGGGAACTGCGGACGGGCAGCGCGAGTGCCGACGGCAAGGAGGCGGTGGTCGGCACGGCGCTGATGCTGATCGGCGAGAACAGCCGCACGGTCGCCGCCGCGGTCGACGCCAAGGTCAAGGAGATTGCCCGCACCCTGCCGCCCGGCGTCCAGCTGCGCACCGTGCTCAACCGCACCGAACTGGTCGACGCGACCATCCACACGGTGGCCAAGAACCTGGCCGAGGGCGCGCTGTTGGTCGTCGTGGTGCTGTTCCTGCTGCTCGGAAACCTGCGGGCGGCGGTGGTCACGGCGCTCGTCATCCCCGTGACCATGCTGCTGACCGCCACCGGCATGCTGCAGGGCGGCATCAGCGCCAACCTGATGAGCCTCGGCGCGCTCGACTTCGGCCTCATCGTGGACGGCGCCGTCATCATCGCGGAGAACAGCCTGCGCCACCTGGCCGAGCGGCAGCACGCGCTCGGGCGCGCCCTTTCCCTGGAGGAGCGCCTTCGGACGGTGGCCGCCTCGGCACGGGAGATGATCCGGCCATCGGTGTTCGGCCAAGGAATCATCATCCTCGTCTACGTGCCGCTGCTCACCTTCCAGGGCGTCGAGGGCAAGATGTTCGCGCCCATGGCGCTGACCGTGATCATCGCGCTGGCGGTGGCCTTCGTCCTCTCGCTCACCTTCGTCCCAGCGATGGTTGCGCTGGTCGTGACCGGCAAGGTGCAGGAGAAGGACAACTGGCTGGTGCGGGCGCTCAAGCGCGGCTACGCCCCGGCCTTGCGTCTGGCCCTGCGGCGCCCGTTGCCGGTCGTCGGCGCCTCGGCGCTGCTTTTCCTTGTCTCGCTTTTCCTCGGCTCGCGGCTTGGCTCGGAGTTCATCCCGCAGCTCGACGAGGGCAACATCGCCATGCACGCGCTGCGCATCCCCTCGACGTCGCTGACCCAGTCGCAGGCGATGCAGCTCCGGATCGAGGACACCGTCTCGCGCTTCGCCGAGGTCGCGGTGGTCTTCTCGAAGACCGGCACCGCCGAGGTGGCGGCCGATCCGATGCCGCCCAACGTCTCGGACGCGTTCATCATCCTGAAGCCGCGCGACCAGTGGCCGGACCCGGCGCTGCCCAAGGAGGATCTGGTGCGGCGCATCGAGAAGGCCGTGGGACAACTGCCCGGCAACAACTACGAGTTCACCCAGCCCATCCAGATGCGGTTCAACGAGCTGCTGGCGGGCACCCGCGGCGACCTCGCCGTGAAGGTGTTCGGCGAGGAGTTCGGGCCGATGCTCGCGGCCGCCAACCAGGTCGCGGGCATCCTGCGCGGCGTCGCGGGTGCCGAGGACGTCCGGGTTGAGCAGGCGACCGGGCTGCCCTTCCTCGAGATCACCGTGGACAAGGCCGAGATCGCCCGGCGCGGGCTCAGCCTGAACGCGGTGCAGGAGGTCATCGGCACCGCCATCGGCGGCCGCGAGGCCGGTTGGGTCTTCGAGGGCGACCGCCGCTTCGCCATCGTCGTCCGGGTGCCGGAGGCGGTGCGCGCCGACTTCGAGGCGCTGCGGAACCTGCCGGTGGCCCTGCCCGGGGAGGGGCGCGCGGGCGGCGCGGCGACCGTGCCGCTCAGGAGCCTCGCCTCCTTCCGGCTGACCGAGGGGCCGAACCAAGTCAGCCGGGAGAACGGCAGGCGACGCGTCGTGGTCACCGCGAACGTCCGCGGCCGCGACATCGCCTCGGTGGTCGCGGAGGCGCAGGCGCGGGTGGAGCGCGAGGTCCGGCCGCCGCCCGGCTACTCGATCACCTGGGGCGGGCAGTTCGAGAACCTCGATGCGGCGCGCACCCGCCTGATGGTGGTGGTGCCCGGCGTCTTCTTCCTGATCTTCCTGCTGCTCTACACGGCCCTCGGCTCGCCGCGCGACGCCCTGCTGGTGTTCAGCGCGGTACCCCTGGCGCTGACCGGCGGCGTCGCCCTGCTCTGGTTGCGCGACATGCCGCTGTCGGTCTCGGCGGCGGTCGGCTTCATCGCACTCCTCGGGAGTGGCGGTGCTGAACGGCCTGGTCATGCTGAACCACATCAAGCAGCTGCGCGGTGAGGGGTTGGGCCGGGACGAGGCCATCCGGCAGGGGGCGATGGACCGGCTGCGGCCAGTGGCGATGACGGCGCTGGTCGCCTCGCTCGGCTTCGTGCCGATGGCGATCGCCACCGGGGCGGGCGCGGAGGTCCAGAAGCCGATCGCCACGGTGGTCATCGGCGGCCTGATCACCGCGACCCTGCTGACCCTGATGGTGCTGCCCGCCCTCTACGCCCGTTTCGGCAGCGCCGACGCGCCGCCGCCCGAGGACTCGGTCGGGCGGCCCCGGGTTGGCGCCGGTGCCCGGCTCGGGGCGCCGGGCGCGGGTGCCGGAGCCGCTGCCCGCGAAGTAGGGGCGAACGCCGAGGCGCCGCCGGGCGCCTCGGCGACATCAAGGACCGGCGGGTTCAGTGGCGGTGGCCGCCGTGATGGTGACTTCGGGCCCGCGGCCGCTCGTGCCCTCCACGCCAACGAACAGCAGCTCTGGGCCGGGCGTT
This sequence comes from Dankookia sp. P2, assembly GCF_050632255.1. NCBI lineage: Bacteria > Pseudomonadati > Pseudomonadota > Alphaproteobacteria > Acetobacterales > Roseomonadaceae > Dankookia > Dankookia sp. P2. The sequence goes on from NZ_CP192581.1 coordinate 6,054,477, forward strand.
TACAGGGCAGGGAACAGGGGAACTCAACATGCCGCATGACCACGACCACGGCGGGCACCACGACCACCACGGGGGCGGGCACTCCCACGCGCACGGCCCCGGGCACTCGCACGCGCCCGCGGACTTCGGGCGGGCCTTCCTGATCGGCATCGCCCTGAACTCGATCTACGTGGTCCTGGAGGGCGTGTTCGGCATCCTGTCCGGCTCGCTGGCCCTGCTGGCGGACGCTGGGCACAACCTCTCGGACGTGCTCGGCCTGCTGCTGGCCTGGGGGCGACGCTGCTGTCCAAGCGGGGCCCGACGCGGCGCCGCACCTACGGCTGGAAGGCGAGCTCCACCCTGGCGGCGCTGGCCAACGCGGTGCTCCTGCTGGTCGCGGTCGGCGCCATCGGCTGGGAGGCGGTCCGGCGCCTCGCCGAACCCGAGCCGGTCGCCAGCGGGACGGTGCTCTGGGTGGCGGCGGTCGGGGTGGCGGTCAACGCCGGGACGGCGTGGCTCTTCATGTCGGGCCGCAAAGGCGACATCAACGTCCGCGGCGCCTTCCTGCACATGGCGGCGGACGCGGGGGTGACGGTCGGCGTCATCATCGCCGCGCTGGTGATCCGCCAGACCGGCTGGCTCTGGCTCGACCCGGCGGTCAGCCTCGCCATCGGCGCGGTGATCCTGGTCGGCACCTGGGGCCTGCTGCGGGACTCCGTGGACCTGGCGATGGGCGCCGTCCCCTCGGGCATCGACCCGGACGAGGTGAGGGCGTGGCTGGCTGGCCTGCCCGGGGTGACCGAGGTCCACGACATGCACATCTGGGCCATGGGCACGACCGAGACGGCGCTGACCGCGCACCTGGTCCGCGACGACGCGGGCGGCGACCGCGAGCTTCTCGTGCGCGTGCAGTCCGGCTGCCGGGAGCGGTTCGGCATCGCGCACCCCACGGTGCAGCTGGAGACGCCCGAGGCGGCGCGGGCCTGCGGTCTGCGGCCGGACCACGTGGTCTGACGCGGGGCATGGCCATGCAGCCAACCCCCGAGGGCCGCTGGATCCCCTGGGCGCTGCTCGCTGTCATGGGGGCGGCGAACGTCGCGGGCTACGTGTTCGACCTGTACCAGCGGTTCTGGTGGTTCGACCGCGTCCTGCACGCCTGCACCATCCTCGCCCTGACGCTCTGGCTCGCCCTGTTCGTGTGCGGCCGGGCGCTCGACGGGGAGCGCGGCCACCGCCTCCTGCTGGTCCTCCTGGTGGCGAGCGTCGGCATCGCCATCGGCGCGCTCTGGGAGGTGGCCGAGTGGGGCTTTGACCAGGTCGCCCCGGGCGACGTCATCAAGGGCAAGCACGACACCATCATCGACATCGTCATGGACACCCTGGGCTCGGTGGCGGCGAGCGTCCTGGCTCTGAGGCTCTCGCGGCCGGACGGGTCGGGGGCCGCCGACTGGGGCTAGAGCAACTTCTCAAGGTAGGCGAGGCCCAGGACGCCGCGATCGCATCGCGCATGAGCACTTGGCGGAGGTGGAGTGCAAGATTGCCGACCTGCGGGCGCGTCGCCGTCTGACGGCAAGACCGCCCGAGATTTAGCCCTAGGTGCCGGATGCCATAGGCGGCTCTCTTGCCGCGAAGGGCACCCAGGCCCGACCCCTGACCCGCAAATGTCACACACGGCCGAGGACATGACGGCTTTAATGGAAATATGGAAGCCAGAGATGCCGCCCAGGTCTTCGGAGCCCTTTCACAGGAGACCCGCCTTGGTCTCCTGCGCGTACTGCTTTCCGCAGGGCCGACCGGCCTGCCAGCGGGCGAGGTGGCCGAATGCCTCGGCCTGCCGCCTTCGACGGCGTCGTTCCACCTCAGCGCACTCGAGCGCGCCGGGCTGACCCAGTCGACCCGGCAGAGCCGTCAGGTCATCCACGCGGTCCGGCTCGCCTCGCTCCGCCGAGCTGGTCGCCTTCCTGACCGAGACCTGCTGCTCCGGCCAACCCGAGCTCTGTGGCGACATCGCCCGCCTCGGTCCCGCCCCCGTCGTCGAGAGGAAATCCATGACACCGGCCTTCAACGTGCTCTTCCTGTGCACACGCAACTCGGCGCGCTCCCTGATGGCCGAGGCCATCCTGGACAAGGTGGGAGGGGACCGGTTCCGGGCCTACTCGGCCGGGGTCGGACCCGGCGCCGCGGCCAATGCCCGAAGTCGTCGAGAAGCTCCAGGCCCTGGGGCACGACATCTCCGGCCTGCGCTGCAAGTCCTGGAACGAGTTCACGCATGGCGAGGCGCCGCGCATGGATTTCGTCATCGCTCTCTGCGACACCCTGCGCGGCCAGCACTGCCCGGACTTCGGCGACCACGCCATCACGGCCTCCTGGCCGCTGCCCGGCCCAGCCCAGTCCAGCCCAGTTCGCCGGGGGACCACCGAGCGGGCGCTGCTGCTGAACGAGCTCTACGCGAGCCTGCACCGGCGCATCGGCATCTTCACCAGCCTGCCCATCGCCTCGCTGGACCGCATGTCGCTGCGGCACCGGCTGAACGACCTCGGCGAGGCTCCGGTCTCCCTCGATGGGAGCCGCTGAGATGCGCGTCGGCATCAACGGCATGGGCCGCATCGGGAGGCTGGCGCTCCGCGCGGCCCTAGGTGGCGTCTTCCGGGAGAACGAGGATCCGCGCGCGGCCAACCGGCTGGACGTCGTCCATGTGAACGAGCTCAAGGGCGGCGCCGAGGCGACGGCCCACCTCCTCGAGTTCGACAGCATCCACGGCCGCTGGCGCGAGCGGATAGGCGCCGAGGGAGACCGAGCCATCACCATCGGCAATCGGCGCATCGGATTCACTGCGGAAGCCAGCCCGGCCGAGGTGCCCTGGGGCGACCTGGGCTGCGACATCGTCCTGGAATGCACCGGCAAGTTCCTCAAGCAGGAGCAGCTCCAGGGCTACTTCGACCGAGGCGTGAAGCGCGTCATCGTGGCGGCGCCGGTCAAGGACGGGTCCGCTCTGAACGTGGTCGTCGGCGTCAATGACGACCGCTACGACCCGAGAGAACACCGACTGCTGACCGCCGCCTCGTGCACTACCAACTGCCTCGCCCCGGTGGTGAAGGTGGTCCACGAGGCCATCGGCATCCGCCACGGTCAGATCACCACCATCCACGACCCGACGAACACCAACGTGGTCGTGGACGCGCCGCACAAGGACCTGCGCCGAGCCCGCTCGGCCATGCTGTCCCTCCAGCCGACGACAACCGGCAGCGCCACCGCCATCTCGCTCATCTACCCTGAGCTCAAGGGCCGCCTGAACGGTCACGCCGTCCGGGCACCGGTGCTGAATGCCTCGCTGACGGATGCCGTCTTCGAGATGCGGCGCGAGACCACCGAGACCGAGGTCAACGAGCTGTTCCGCGCGGCGGCGGCCGGGCCGCTCGCAGGCATCCTCGGCTTCGAGACGCGACCGCTGGTCTCGGCCGACTACGCCAACGACACCCGCAGCGCGATCGTCGACGGGCCGAGCACCATGGTGACCGACGGCACCCTGCTGAAGGTCTACGCCTGGTACGACAACGAGATGGGCTACGCCTGCCGGATGGTGGACCTGGCCAACATCGTCATCGAACGGGGGCATGATGTCAGGCATCCGCAACTACCTCGTCGTGACCGGCGCCTACTGGGGGTTCACCCTCACGGACGGGGCGCTGCGGATGCTGGTGCTGCTGCACTTCTACCAGCTCGGCTACACGCCGTTCACGCTGGCCTTCCTGTTCCTGCTCTACGAGGCGGCGGGCATCTTCGCCAACTTCGGTGGAGGCTGGCTGGCGGCGCGCTTCGGCATCCCCCGCATGCTCTCCGTTGGCCTCAGCCTGCAGATCTGCGGACTGCCTCGTGCTGTCGGCGCTCGACCCGACCTGGGGCGCGGCCAGGTCGGTCGCCTGGGTGGTGGCCGCCCAGGGCATCTCCGGGGTGGCCAAGGACCTGACCAAGACCGCCTCCAAGTCCGCCATCAAGGCGACCTCGCAGCAGGGCGCCGGTCAGCTGTTCCGATGGGTGGCTTGGTTCACCGGCTCCAAGAACGCCATGAAGGGCTTCGGCTTCTTCGTGGGCGGCGCCTTGCTCCAGTTCGTCGGGTTCCGTCCGGCGCTCTGGCTGCTGGTGTGGCTCTGTTGGCCGCCGCCCTGGCAGGCGTGTTGCTGTCGCTGCCGCGCGAGCTCGGCAAGGCCAAGGCATCGAAGAGCTTCGAAGCTCATGGCGAAGAGCCGGGGCGTGAACCTGCTCGCTGGCGCCCGGATCTTCATGTTCGGCTCCCGCGACGTCTGGTTCGTCGTCGGCCTGCCGGTCTTCCTCTACAGCCAGGGCTGGCACTACGTCGGGGTCTCGACCTTCCTCGCCGCCTGGACCATCGGCTACGGCGGGGTGCAGGCCCTGGCGCCGTCGGTCGTCCGCCGCAGCGAGGACGGGCTGTCGCGGGAGGTTCCCGAGGCGCGGCTCTGGGCTGCGGCCCTGACCGCGATCCCGGCCGCCATCGCCCTCCTGCTGGCCACCGGCGACGTCGGGCGTCCGGATGTCATCGTGGTCGTCGGCTTGGCGGTGTTCGGCTTCGCCTTTGCGGTCAACTCGTCGCTCCACAGCTATCTGATCCTGGCCTACGCAGGCTCGGAGAAGGCCGCCGAGGACGTCGGCTTCTACTACGCCGCCAATGCCGGAGGGCGCCTGTTCGGCATCCTGCTGTCCGGCATCCTGACGCAGTGGGGTGGCCTTCAGGCATGCCTCTGGGGTTCGGCGGCGATGCTGGCGGCCTGCATGACGCTGACCTTTATGCTGCCCCTGCAGGCCCAGGAACGCCGGATTGCGGTCTGATCGGGCTTCAGTCCGATCGGACTTGGGTCCGATCGGCGCTGCCACACTGGCTGCGACATTTCGATGAATGCCGTTGAATCCGAGGCGCGGGCCACCGCATCCTACGACCAAGGACAAAATGTCGTAGGGACAGCCAGATGGATTCCAAACAGGCCGTCGCGGCGCTCGGGGCCTTGGCCCAGGATTCGAGGTTGCAGGTCTTCCGCATTCTGGTCGAGCAGGGGCCGGATGGGCTCCTGCGGGCGTCATCGCCGAGCGGCTGGGCATTCCGCCGTCGTCGCTGACCTTCCACCTGCAGCAGCTCCTGCATGCGGGCCTGGTCACCCAGCGGCGCGTCAGCCGCCAGCTTTTCTACGCCATGGTCCCGGACACAATGAACGGCCTCGTGGCCTACCTGACCGAGCATTGCTGCGGCGGCAACGCCAGTTGCGGCCCCGCCTGCGACCCCGCCACGGCCAGCGCGTCCAAGGGCGCCTCAGCCGCCTGAAGCTCGACCACGTCCGGAGAGCCCCGTGACCGTCACCATTTACCACAACTCGGCCTGCGGGACGTCCCGCAACGTCCTTGGCCTCATCCGCAACAGCGGCAAGGAACCGACCATCATCGAGTACCTGAAGAGGCCACCCTCCCGGAAGGAGCTGGAGGACCTCATCCTGCGCATAGGCGTGCCGGTGCGCGATGTGCTCCGCCAGAAGGGCACGCCCTATGCGGCACTCGGCCTCGGCGACCCGTCGCTGACCGACGACCAGCTGCTCGACGCGATGATGGCGCACCCCATCCTCATCAACCGGCCCATCGTGGTGACGCCGCTCGGGGTGAAGCTGTGCAGACCGTCCGAGGCGGTGCTCGACATCCTGCCGAACCCGCAGCGCGGCGCCTTCGCCAAGGAGGACGGCGAGCCAGTCGTCGATGAGCGGGGCCGCCGGGTGGCGAAGGGAGTGGCGGCATGAGCGTGTCGGCGCAGGCGGAGGCCGCAATCCAGAGCCGCAAGGCGGCGATGGGCACGTTCGAGCGCTACCTGACCCTTTGGGTCGCGCTCTGCATCGTCGCTGGCATCGCGCTCGGCGCGGTCATGCCGGGCTTCTTCCACGCCCTCGGCGGGCTGGAGGTTGCCCAGGTCAACATCCCGGTCGCGGCACTCATCTGGCTGATGATCGTGCCCATGCTGCTCCGCGTGGACTTCGCCGCCATGGGGCAGGTCGCGCAGCACTGGCGAGGCATCGCCGTCACCCTCGGCGTGAACTGGCTAGTGAAGCCCTTCTCCATGGCGCTGCTCGGCTGGCTCTTCATCGGCTGGCTGTTCCGGCCCTGGCTGCCCGCCGGACAGATCGACAGCTACATCGCCGGGCTCATCCTGCTCGCCGCAGCGCCCTGCACGGCGATGGTGTTCGTCTGGAGCCGCCTGACGGATGGCGAGCCGAACTTCACCCTCAGCCAAGTCGCGCTGAACGACGCCATCATGGTTGTGGCCTTCGCGCCGGTGGTGGGCCTGCTGCTCGGCATGTCCGCCATCACCGTGCCCTGGGACACGCTGCTGCTCTCAGTGGGCCTCTACATCATCGTGCCCCTCGTCGCGGCGCAGATTTGGCGTCGGTCGCTGCTCGCCTCCGGTGGCGAGGTGGCCCTGCAGCGCACCCTGAAGGCGCTGAACCCAATGTCCTTGGTCGCCTTGCTCACCACCCTGGTGCTGCTCTTTGGCTTCCAGGGCCAACAGATCCTGGCGCAGCCGCTGGTCATCCTGCTGCTCGCGGTGCCCATTCTCATTCAGGTCTACTTCAACGCGGGCCTTGCCTATCTGCTGAACCGCCAGTGCGGCTCGTCGCACAGCGTCGCCGGGCCGTCGGCCCTCATCGGTGCCAGCAACTTCTTCGAGCTTGGCGGTGGCTGCCGCCATCAGCCTGTTCGGGTTCGAGAGCGGCGCCGCGCTGGCCACCGTGGTCGGCGTGCTTGTGGAGGTGCCGGTGATGCTCTCGGTCGTCCACATCGTCATGCGGACCCGCGGCTGGTGACGACCGAGGGGCAGGCCGGGTGGCGGCTCGCTAGACCCCGGATGCCGGGAACCCAGAGCAGACAGGTCATCGTCATCGGCGGCGGGCAGTCCGGCCTCGCGGTCGGTTACTTCCTGCATCGGACGGGGCTCGACTTCGAGATCTTCGACGCGAACCACGGACCGGGTGGCGCCTGGCCGTCGGCCTGGGACTCCCTGCGCCTTTTCTCCCCGGCCGAGTGGGGCTCGCTGCCGCGCTGGCCGATGCCGCCCGTCCCAGGTGGCGGGTACCCATGAATGCTTTTAACCAATCGTGCCGTCAGCTCAGCCAATTTTCGGTCGCACCTTCCAGACAAACCAAAAGAGTCCGCAGGCGGACAACAGGTTTTCCCGGGTGGCGGCCCGAAACCGTATTGAGGGGCAGCCTACCGAAGAATAGAACCGTGCACCCAGCCCCAGGGCTCCCCGCTCGGATCGGCGACCCGGCGCCAGCTTCCCTCCTGGCCCACCACCCGCACTCGCGTGCCAGCATCGAGAACTCGAACCACCGAGCCAGACATCGACGCCGACGATCGAACGTTGGCACCGGTCGTCGTCATAGCCTCCCCCGGAGGAACGGAACCCGCCGAGGACGCAAGCGCGGCGACCCTCGGCGTTGCGCTGCAGCGGCAGTTGTAACGGTGGCCGGTACTGCCGGGAGAGAGGAGCGCGACTCCTCCGGAGCGCGATAGCTGGCCTGCACGGGCGCGGCCCGATCTTGGGGTGGAGACCCCTCTGGCTTCAGCACGACATAGGTGATCAGCGCGGCCACCCCGACGAGGGCGTAGACTCCCACCGGCCGTCGCCTGGTTAACGCTGGTCCCGGCGAGGAAGGCGGCGGGGCCACCTGAGGACCGGGCCTGACCGCGACGGTCGCCTGGCCGGGTCGCGCTCGAGGAATATGGGTCCGATACGAGAGACCCGTGCCGAAGAGGCTGTAGGTCGTCGTAGTCCCGCGCTTCCCGACATTGGCCCTGACGCCGCGGCCACCGAAGGACCAACTTGTCACGCCCTTCGACCCGACGTTCATCCGGACACCCGGGAGGATCTTGAATGATTTCCTGAAGCGCCAGCCCATTCGTTCCCTCCGTTGCTAAGTCAGCACAGGCACCAGGACCCTGGCAAGGATGCGTCCGTTCCTGCCGGGAGTTGACTTGTTGCGAGGTGCGTCAACTGTTTATCCTACCAGTCTCCCCGGAAGGATGCCCATGAGCTTCTCGGACCAGATCCCCTTCGTCCCGCCCAGTCTGATCGAGAACCCCTGAGCCGAGGTGCCCCTGCCTTCTACTCCTCGACACTTCGGGCTCCATGAACGGGAGGCCGATCACCGCCTTGAACGACGGCCTCCGAACTTTTAGGGAGGAGCTGACTGGGGACGGCGATGGCCTCGCAGCGCGTCGAGGTTGCCATGATGACCTTCGGGCCCGTCAACGTGCTCTCGGACTTCGAGACCGCCGACCTGTTCCAGCCCCCCACCCTGCATGCCGGGGGCGACACACCCATGGGCGCGGCCATCATGCAGGGCCTAGACATGCTCGAGACCCGCAAGGCGATCTACAAGCAAGCGGGCGTGGCTTACTACCGCCCCTGGGTCTTCCTGATCACTGATGGTGCGCCGACGGACAACTACGCTGCTGCAGCCGAGCGTGTCCGCCAGGAGACAGCCCGGAGCGGAAAGGCCTTCTCCTTCTTCGCGGTTGGCGTCGAGGGTGCCGACATGGGCAAGCTCGGCCAGATCTGCAGCCCGAACCGCCCGCCGCTGAAGCTCCAAGGCCTCAGCTTCCGGGAGCTGTTCACTTGGTTGTCCAGCTCCCTGGGTGGCGTCGCACGGTCCCAGCCGGGCCAACTCGTCGCCCTGCCGCCACCCTCCGGATGGTCCGCGGTGTGACCACCGGAAGAGGGTGGCGGACCGCCTTCGCTTCCTCAATCGGCACCTCGCACCAGAAGAACGGCACTGTCTGCCAGGATGCGGGGGCTGTCGTGTGGTGAAAGCCGCCGATGGAATGGAGGTGCTGGTCGCCGCGGTGAGCGATGGGGCGGGCACAGCCAAGCGGTCCGACATCGGATCGGCGCTGGCCGTGGAGAGCTTCCTGGAACGGTTCCGCGGAAGCCGTGGCCGGGGCGCCTGACCTCAAGGCCATCGACCGCGACTTCGTGGATGTGTGGTTCGACGACATCCGGGACGCTATTGGTGCCCGCGCCGCCCGGGACGGCGCCGAGCCGAACGACTACGCCTGCACCCTGCTCGGCGCCGTTGTCGGCCCGGATACGGCGGCCTACGTCCAGATCGGAGACGGCGCCATCGTGGTCTCGAGCGAGGAGGCCTCCGGGTACTCATGGATCTTCTGGCCGCAGCACGGCGAGTACGCCAACAGCACCTACTTCATCACCCAGGATGGTGCGGAGCGCGTTCTGCAGTTCGAGATCCAGCCCGCGATGGATGAGATCGCCATCTTCTCGGATGGCATCGAGCGTCTCGTGCTCGACATGGCGGCGAAGACGGTCCACGGCCCGGCCTTCCAGCCCATCTTCGAGTGGCTGGCAAGCACCGAGCCGGACCACTCAGGAGCGCCGTCCCCGGGATTGGCGGCTTACCTCGGATCGGACCACGTCAACAGGCGTACGGACGACGACAAGACCCTGGTCATCGCCACCCGGGCGCTGCCACTCGAGAAGATCTCCGTCCCGTGAAGCCGGGCCGACTTCTCGACGCCTCGGGCAATCCCATTGCCCTGGGCAAGGAACTCGGCCGCGGTGGAGAGGGCGCCGTCTTTGACGTGGTCGGGCAGCCGGATGCTGTCGCCAAGGTCTACCTCAAGCCGCCCAGTGCCCAGCACGCCGCCAAGCTCTCCGCCATGGCGAGGATGGCGACCCCTTCGCTTCTCAAGATCGCTGCCTGGCCGACGGGGACGCTGCAGGATCCGTCGGGAAAGGTCGCGGGCTTCACGATGCCCAAGGTCGGCGGGCACGAACCCGTCTTCAAACTTTACGGGCCCAAGCTCCGCCTCCAGGAGTTCCCGACGGCCGACTGGCGCTTTCTGATCCACGCCGCCGCCAACGCCGCGCGCTCGTTCTCGACCGTGCATGCCGCGGGACTGGTCATCGGTGATGTGAACCACGGCAACCTCGTGGTCGGTCAAGATGCCACCGTTCGAATGATCGATTGCGACAGCTTCCAGGTCATCCAGGGCAGCAGCACCTGGTTCTGTGAGGTTGGCGTGGGCACCCACCAGCCGCCGGAGATGCAGGGCCGCGCCAGCTACGCCGGGGTGGTCAGGACGCCGAACCAGGACAGCTTCGGCCTGGCCGTCATCGTCTTTCAGTTGCTCTGCATCGCCCGCCATCCCTTCGCGGGCCGCTACAAGGGCGCTGGCGAGCCGCCCTCGATCGAGGATGCCATCCAGGCGTCGCGCTACGCCTACTCCCGAGACCGGCCTCGGACGGCCATGGAGCCACCTCCGGGCAGCCTGCCAATCGGTGCACTAACGCCGACCATTCAGGACCTCTTCGAGAAGGCCTTCGCTCCCGAGACGGTGCGCGGTGGGCGGCCTGGTGCGGACCAGTGGGTGGCGGCTCTGGGCGAGCTATCGTCCGATCTGCGGGTCTGCGGTACGAACGGTGGTCACTACTATCGCAAGGGCCTGAGCGCCTGCCCCTGGTGCGCCATCGAGAACGCCAGCGGGATCACGCTGTTTCCCGTAGTGTTCAAGCCCGGGGCGACAGTCGGCGTCACCGGCATGGCCGCCCTATGGCAGGAAGTGTCGAAAGTCCCTGACCCTCCATCGGTCGGCCGATGTCCGCCTCCCGCCCGGGGCGGCCCCGGCCCCGTCTTCTCCAGCGCTGGCGCTTGCCGGGGTTGGAGGCAACCTGAAATACGTAGCGTGGGCCTCTGTGGGGGCAAGCCTTCTTGGCACCCTCGCCATCGCGCCGCCCGACCTGTGCGCAGTGATGGTGCCTGCCATCGGCGTGATTGCCTTCATCATCCATCGCAACGCCCGCACCAACCGCCAGAACCCCTTCCAGCAAAAGCTGGCCGACGTGAAGCGGGACTGGGAGGCGCTCCAGCGGGCCTGGGCCGCACCACTACCTGGACCGGGGACTGCCGAGATCCGAGCCGGTCTGAGCCGCATCAAGGATCAGCACGACCTTCTTCCAGGCGAACGCGCCAAGCGCCTGCAGAAGCTGCAGGAGCAGCGGCGGGACAAGCAGCTTCGAGGACCACTTGGACCGCTTCTCCCTAACCAATGCCAAGGTTCCGGGGATCGGCCCGACCCGGGTCGCTACCCTGGCCAGCCATGGCATCGACGCCGCCAGCGATATCGTCAGCCACCGGCTGCTCGCCGTGCCCGGCTTCGGCCCGGCCACGGTGGCCAAGCTCCTGGCCTGGCGCCGGTCGCACGAGGCCACCTTCCGGTTCGATCCAAACCGAGGGGGTGTCGCCGTCAGAGGTTACGCTGGTCGAGCGCGACATTGCCGCGGAGCGGACGAAGCTGGAGCGCGAGGTCGCCGCTGGACTGACCCGCCTGCGAGCCGCGGTGGTCGCCCACACGACCCGACGCCAAGCCCTCGAAGGTCGGGCCGCGGAACTCCTGCCCCAGTATGCCCAGGCCCTCGCCGATGCCGCCGTCGTCCCCGAGGACAGGACGACCCACAAGCGTTTAATAGCGATGTCGGGCGCGGTCGCGGCGCTGGCCTTGGTCACGGGAATCGGACACCGTCCATCCAGTCCCGGATACAGTCCGCCCTCTATAGCCAATGTGCGGCCCTCGACACCCGCCGGCACGCCTCCGGCGCCCTCGCCAGCGCCCGCCCAGCCGGTGCAGGCAGGTCAACCTGCTCCGGCGGTGCGGACCCCGCAGGGCAGCGAGGCATCTCGCTTGGCGCAGCCATGGAGAGCGGAGCCGGTCGAGACACCCCCGCCTGCGGCAGGTCCTCCTTGGCCTCAGGTCACCAATCCAGCCTCGGCAGCACCGAGGATGAGCGAAATCGAGCACGTTGCGATGAAGCAGGCTGGGTATGTCAGGGCAGCCCCGAACGGGAACTCAACAATCGTGCGCACAGCGCCGGGTGGTGCCAGGCTGCGAGTCTTCTCAAGGAACGCTGGATGGGTTCAGGTTGGGGACGAAGAACCGTGGGGCTGGGTGTATTCCGGGCTGGTGGACTCGGTCCCGTAGGTCCGGGCTTTATTGCGCGATGACTGCGGCAAAATCTGGATGCCACGGACAAGCGGACGCTCGGGAATGCCCGGCCTTGTTCTACTTATGGCTAATGCCCAGGGCCCGTAGGCCGCAAGCCGGAGGTACCATTGTCGCCAGTGTTCCATCGTAAGCGTCCACTCACGCTTCCGATTACCCATATTTCTGCTGCATGGCGTCCGCTCCGAGCATCATGTCTGTCAGACGTGACCAGCCGCGCCACATAACGATGATGCCGGGTGGTGGATCGCGGGCGCGAGCGAGGTAGCCGCCGAGGCAGGCGATCTTCCTGAGGTAGCGCGACAGCGTAGCTGCTGCAGGTGTTGATGGTCGGTCTCTCACAGTGCGGTCGAGGAGAACGACTTCGGTCTCGGTCAACATCGTCTTGGTCGGGGCACATGGCGCGGTGCGGGCAACCACGGTGCTCCAAAAAACGCGCCAGGCCAGGATGCAGAACAGCGCGATCAACTTGGTCAGGCGTTCGGCGGTCCGCAGCCTTGCCGCTTCGATGCGGCAGCCTGACTTCAGGACCTTGTGGAACAAATCGGCGGCGCATTGTTCCGGGGGCTGGTCGAGGTTGACGAGGCAAGCATCCCGTGCCGGAGCAAGGAGGACGACCTCACGGCCAACAGCCGCGGGCGGAACCACCTCGGCAAGGTCGCGCTGATCGGGGCGGTCGAGATCGGCGAGGAGGGCCGGCCCGGCCGCGCCAGGCTGGCGGTGCTGCCCGACTACTCGGGGGAGAAGATTGGCGCCTTCGTGCGCGGCGCGGTGGCGCCGAAGTCGGGCCTGCTGACGGACGGCCTGCCCGCTTACTGGGCGCTCGCCGGCGAGTACGACCACCAGCCCAAGGTGGTCGGCAAGATGGCCGCCCACGTAATGATGCCTTGGGCGCACCTGCGGGCCCACCTCGACGAGTTCGCGTAGCGCTGGAGCCGGCGCAACTTCCGCCACACCAGCTTTGACCAGTTGCTGGGCGGGCTGGCGGGGCTGCCACACCGCGCCTACCGCGACTTCGTTTCCGGGCGCGCTGCCGAGGCGGCCTGACCCGCCGCCGGTCGCGTCCCGCACCGGAGCGTCACCGGGCGGTGGTGGATTTTCAGGCTGTTCGTTGCGACATTTAAGCTGTCGAGGTCCGTTCGGAGCGGACCCGGGAGAGATCCATGCCGAGCGCCGTGAACAAGGAGAGCGTCAACGACCGGGCGAAGCTGATCATGCACCGCCTGATCGCGCGCCGCCTCGCGCGGGACCCGGCGCTGGTTGAGCGGGCGCGCGACTTCGTACGGCGGCGCTTGGCCGAAGGGGGGCGCTGGATTGCGCCGCGGAGTGGGACCGCCTCCTCGGCCGCGGCCCAGCGGACGTCAGGCGGGCCATCGTGAGCCGGGGCCCCGAGATGGAGCGCCTCCGGCTCTCCTCGCCACTCCCCCTCGTGGGATTCCGGGACGAGGCGCTGCGGCGGCGCATCTGGCGCAAGGCCAAGCTCGCCCTGGCCGCGTAGGCCGGACCGGTGCCCGCCCCGCTTTCGGTCAGGACCCGGGAGGACCTCGAGCGGGCCGTCCGGGCCCTCGCCGCGCACTTCAGGACAGACGCAGTGGTGGTGGTCGGGAGCCAGTCCGTCCTGGTCGACTGGCCGGACGCACCGGCCCTGATGCGGACCTCCGGCGAGATCGACGCCTACCCCGCGAACGCGAGGCTTTTGGAGCGCGGCAAGCCGGGCTACGAGGTCTCGGAGGAGATCTTCGCGCTCTTCGGCGCCGACTCCCCTTCGAGGAAGCGCACGGCTTCTACATCGACGGGGTCGACGACACGACGGCCAAGCTCCCGCCGGGGTGGAAGCGACGCGCCGTCCTCCGGTTCCACAGGCGCTTCCGCGGCCGGTGTGGTCCACCCGGGCCGCGGAGCCGCCGCCCCACCCGGCAGGCACCCACCACGCGTTCGTGGACTGGGACGGTACGGTGTACGTGCGCGAGTGGGACGCCGTCCTCGGGATCTTCAACCTGGTCGGCAACACGCTCGGGCCGGCGATCGTGCGGCGGAACGGCGTCGTCCACGTGATCGCCGGAGAACGCATGGCGGAAGCGGCCAGGGCAGTCGACCCACGCGTCATCGCGGCCCGCGCTGCCGGGCAGGCTTGACCCCGGCCTGATCGGCCGCGGACCTCCGCCTCGCAGTCGGACGGCCGTCAGCGCGGGCGCTCGGGACCGAACGTTGCCCTCCCGGTCCTCCGCTGGGGCACCGAGACGATGCCGGAAACAGCCGCAGCACTCCTAGCGACCGCGGCGGTGTGCGTCCTCGGCGACCTTTGATCATGCGTCCCCGGCACGAAACACAGCATCTGGTGCCCGGCGGCGGCTTACCTTAGTCAACTGGGGAAACCACTTACAGAAGATCTGTCGATGACAAGAGCTCGGATCGTCTTCTGTGCCGTATTACCTGCAACACGCGGGCGAGCCACGCAGAACAGTTATGGCGCGTGTGGAAGGTGATCTTCCCGATTTATGCTGAGTCTTTGGGCGATGGTCCTATTCTGTTCTTTTCCTCGCCACTTCAGACTCCTGCAGTCGCAGTCTAACTCCCTCACCACCAGTGAGGCTAGTTGCATGCGCAGCAATGAACTCGACGCCAGCAGTCTCAAGGGCTGTTCGGATCGCCCGAGCTACGGCGCGAGAAGGATTTCGATTGCCGCGCTCAAACTGCGTGATCGTCGGCTCAGCGACACCTGCGTGCGCGGCGAGATCCCTTTGTGACCAACTCACCAGGGCGCGCGCAGCGCGGGCCTGCGCAGGCGTTATGATCCGATCCGCGTCGCTCATCGCGACTCAAAGACGGGTTAGCACGGCGGCCGTCAACAAATCCGGTTTTGGATGGCAACTTCATGTTGCAATTCTGACAGAATTGTTGATTTATAACAACCAGAGCGTCGGTCATCCTGTGTCGGCCACCTCTGCGTCGTCCCCATCGCAACGGAGTCGCTGGGATGCCAAATCGTCGAATCTCTCAGGACCATGCTGGCCCTTATCAACGAGCCATCATCGCTCCAGCCTTGAAAACGCCCCGCTTCGTTCCCGCGCATCGCATCAACACAGCCATATCTGATATCTTAGCTTTAGCGCTACATAGAGACGCCCAGGGAAATCCGCGATCTGGGTTTGCGTGCAATCTGCTTGCCACTGCGTTGCAAAGAGGCAGTGTAATATGTGACCCACTTGTTGTGCGCTGGGTACCTACCGCCTCCGACGCAACACACGCACTTCGTGAAATCTGGGGCCCCAAACTTAGACACGAAAGAGAGCATCACCGGCATCTCCGAGGAGCCGCGGCTGGCTTACTCCGAGCCTTATCTCCCGGAGCGGTTATTGAGGCGGAAACGGTTCGACTCGGCGCCGGGAGATACATCCGTCCAGATCTCCAAGCAAGCGATCAAAATTCGGCGTGATTGTCGCCGAGGTCGGCGCAGTAGAAGGGAATAAAATTGAGGCTTTCCTGCGTCCAAAATCAACCTCCGAGATTGGATTGCAACATGCGCCAGTCACTTATGCAGTCGTCTTGCCGTTCAGTGGACTGACCACCAACACAGCCCGCGGCTATGTTTTCAGGCTTGCTGGTGTGCCGATACTCGCCTCGCCCTCGCCGCGCGACCTGGAAAAGTCTTGGAACAGCGTTGTGCTAATGCCTAAGCGCAACCCCAGTGCAAAGTAAACGAATATTGCCTGGTCATCATCCGAGTTCACACCCGAACGGTGCCAACCTAAATACCGGGACTGCGCTCATGCGAGAGATTGAAGTGCCGGACACTTCGTCGTCCGGCTGGAGGATCGGCCCATTTATCATTGTTACAGACGGGGACGGCGTTCGCCATGCAATTCGTCTCGGGGCGGTGCTTGTATTGAGTGACGGAGACGAATGCTGTGACACAACAGTGGTGCAGTTCAGTGGCGGTCGGGCGATCCGGATTTCGGCACCGCTAGACAAGGTAGCCGAATGGTTCAATTAGATATAACACAACTATGATAAGCCATCATTCTGTTGCAGGAGGATCCGGCGTGTCGCGATCTGACTTAGTTTCGTTCGCCTTTCTTTTGTCGCAGTGTTTCTGATGTTCGTCGCGGGACAAACAGAAGGGCGTTTCGCCGTCGTCGCGCTCACGAACACTGCTATTTTTTCTGTTTCGATAGCTACGGTGTTGTGGCGTCGCCGAGATGAAAGCTGAAATCGAATATGCGCCGCGGTTTCACATCATTGCTGGCCGTGCGCGAAATCCAGAATCTCAGTCCAGCCTTCGCAGCGGTCGAGTGACCGCAACGCTGGGCGGCTAGGGCGCTTGTGATTGAAGAGGTAGCCGTGAGCCGAATATTTGTTTCGGCTAACACCTGAAAAACTACTTCTGCTCCAGAACCCGTGTGCCTTGTCGCAATCAAACCGGATCCCGTTCCCGCACGAACTCCCGAGCTGGCTTCGCCTTTGCAGAACAAAAAGAGAACAAATAAAGAACATTGTGACACTTTGTGATGCATCTGTACAAGGCGAGAACTTGGTGTGGCTGTGCATGCCATAGAATGGGCGGGTCCGCTAGGTAGGGCCAAAATCGCAGTGACCAGAGTTCGATGTCGACACCATGAAGTTCCATCGGCTTTGCGAGGGTGGATCCTGCTTGATGGGAACGGTCGGCCGCGTTTTTGGCCAGTGGTTTGGGCCGATGTCTTGCGGGCCGGAGCGGAAGAAGGGACGCTGGCCGGGCATCTCGCTGGCATCGACAGGTTATACAAGGCGGCTACGAGGGTCCGAGGACGCGACGACTTGGACAACGTTATCACCGCCGCGGACTTCGCCTCTCTTGAGGAGGTTCTTACCAGTTTCCTCGCAGAGCTTCGGAACGACGCGGCCGTCCGAGGGGTGGATCTCGCCCCTGTGTGGGACTCGGCACTGATGTTTGCCAACACTATGATGCGGCACCGCGGGGCCGTGAGCGGTGATGTTCAGGAGATGAACGCCAGGCTTGTCCGGCTCAACGCGCTCTATACCCAGCTAGCCCCAGCGCCAAAAAGTCCATGGCGCCGCTTCGAGCGCTGCCCGCTGCTGTTGTCCAGGACCTGTATGAAATCTTCGATCCGTCGTCTAAGCGGAATCCCTTCCGTACAAAAGCGCAGCGGTGTCGAAACTGGCTTTTGTTCATTTTGTACCTCCACCTCGGCCTTCGACGTGGCGAGGCGCTTATGCTTTCGGTTGACGCATTCCACGCGGAATACGATCACAACAAAGAGGAATGGTACAGGTGGGTGAACGTGACCACGCTGGTCGATCAGGATGAGGAAGAAGCCGAAGGCTATGAAGATCCGAGATCGGTCGCGCCATCACTGAAGAGTCCCCAATCGCGGCGACAGCTTCCAGTGACGGAGGACGTGCTCAGGCTTGTTGAGAACTACGTAGACAACTGGAGGGTAAAGTCGATCACCCCTATCTTTTAGTTCTCAAAAGAGGAGCCCGATTGCGCCCCAGACAGTTGGTGATGCGTTTGCCCTCGCCACCGAAGGGCTGTCAGAACGCGCGAAATCGGAGCTTAAAAGGCGCGGAAAACGATCCGTCTCGCCGCACGATTGCCGCCACACAGCGGCAGTTGTGCGGCTGAAAAGATACAAGGACCAAGGCATGGACACTCAGGACGCGCTTGGCAAAATGAGGGTGTATTTCGGCTGGTCCTCGGGATCGGCGATGCCAATGCACTACGCCCGGGCCTATTGGCTGACCGATGCGGCGGACGCGATCGACGCTAGGTTCGACGCCCATGTCAATGCCCTGCGTGAACTCGACGCCAGCTGAGCGACAGAGGCATTGCATGATCCCGATGGTACAGGAGGGACCGGCGGCGCAGCTTGCAGTTGCCGCACTCGCCGATCGGATCGGGCCACTGCTGAGTCACCTGCCTTCGCTGCCGCGGATTGTTCGTTACTACGATGACTTCACGGACAGGTGGCACACAATCCATAACTACCCGACGTCTCGGTCGCTGACTATAACCGCCGATGGCGTCAACAACGTCATCGACCTCAGCCCATTCGACCATCACGTGTTGCACATCCTGCGGCATGCACTGTTGCATTGGTTCGGCCGGTTAGACGCGAAGACGATCCGCACACGCCTGGGGAGTCTCCTAGTGGACCCCAGCTTGGCCAACCGAGCAATCACCACCGCGGCTTCTGTGTCGCCTGCCGACTTTCGTTGTGCATGGATTAGGTGGTTTGACGCTGACGCAGCAACGCAGCATGGGCAGTGGGCGGCACTCAAACAGATGCTGCACAGTTTTTGCGCGCTCTCAATCAACGAGTGGACCGACGAATACGAGGATTTTGTTCGGGCTCTCCCGTCTCCGAAGGTCGACATTTATGCGGCGTTGAGAGCGGGAGATTGCTTCATCCCTGTCGAACATCAGGGCGCCGTCGCCGACTACCTGGATGAGATGGCATCCATTGCGAAGGTTTCGCCAGCCACGATCGACACGGAACTGCTGCGTTCGATTTGCTTGCTGACGCTAAGTTTCCAGCATGGGGTCCGACCGGGGCAGACGGCTCGGCGTCAAGCGGGACGACGTACGATTTCACCAGACCGGTGCCGTCCACATCCGCTTTGTCATGACAAAGCAGCACGGCAAAGCTCAGGCTTTCCACACACGGCGTGTCAAGCGTGAATGGTGTCCTCTTTTCATTGAGTTCGGTCGCCGATTTGAAGGCATTCCCGTCCCCGAAAACGTGCACCCCGAGGCGTTCTTCCGCCTAACGACGCGATCCGTGCAGAAGCGCATCATCGCGTTCTCCCAAAAGCTGTCAGGGGAAACCTGGAGTCCAGGCGATTGGCGCCACACGGGCGCGCAGCGACTCGCGGACGCGGGTGCGTCGTATGAGGAGATCGCCGACTTCCTTATGCACGCGTGGACTGGGACCGCCAAACTCTACTTTGATGCGTCGGCCAGCCAAGCTGCGACGGTAAATCGGGCCATGGGTCTGTCCCAGATCTACCGTGGTGTCGAGGGGTCGCCCGCACCCGCAAAATCGACAAAGCGGTGCTGATGACGCTCCCGGAAGACAGGCAAGTTGGCGGGGTGCCGCATGGCATCCCGATCGCGGGTATCGGGGCGTGTGGCGTTGGACAGTCAGCCTGCGTCAAGAACCCTGTCCTCTCCTGCTACACCTGTCGCAAATTCCTGCCCGTGCGGGATTCCGGAATCCACCGTCAGGTAGCCGACGACCTGCGGGAGGTAGTTCATCAATTTTACAAGGCTGGCAGCGAGGTAGGTGGTTCTCCGGCATTCGGTCAACTTCGCCAAACAATCGAAGCGGCGGATCGGGTCGCCGCTGAAGCCAGCGATGGCGAAGTGGAGGAACAGGGTTAGTGACGCCAACGATGCTCCAGTACATCCAAACGGCTAAGACGATTGCAGCCCGAAAAGGACTCGTCTGGGATGCGCCCCACTCCTCGGATGGCAGCATCCTTCGTGACTACCGCTGGAATCTGGATGCGCTGGTGAAGCGCCCATCATCGCAGCGCTATTTGACGGGGTTTGGATGGCACCCGCCAGCACTGAAAGCGCTCAACGAAATTCGTCGCGCGAGAAATCTCCCAGACCTCCCCTGTCTCGTCATGCCGCAGCCTTGGCGCGACCTCTACCAAGCGGTGGGAATTACGAGTCTCCTTGTGGACCGAAACAAAGCTACCACGGCTCAAACCCATGCAAATATGGTGAAGGCCCTCGCCATGTGCGCACCCGACAGCGACCCGTGTGAACTGACCGGCGAGCAGGCGCAGATGGCCTACAATGCGTTGCTTCGCGTCGAAACGGGTACGATGGCGCGGATGCTCGCTATCGTTGTCAGGTACATGGACAAGTTGCACCTGCTAGCTCGAGTCAACCTTGTAGTCCACTGCAAGCCTTACCCAGACCCGCAGTCGCTCAAAGGCCAGGACGCCGTTGACCGGCTTCACTGCTGCCGGCGGCAAATCTCGGGTTCGGCGGCAACAGGTGCTCGAGAAGCTCCACGACCGCAAAGATGTTTTGAAGCTCCCCGACACCGCTGCCTTCTGGGAGCTTTGCCGCATCGCCTTTGTGGAAGAGCCAAGCTCAGTGTATGACCTCCAGCTATTTGCTGCGGCACGCATTCACATCATCACCGGGCTTCGCGCTGGCGAAGTGTCGCTGCTGCCCCTCGATTGGGAGCGGTGGCAAGAGTGGACGGACATTGAAGGGGTGCCTGCGGGCAGGCGGGGCGGCGTATCGCGTTCGCTTTCGATCCGCCACTTCGCAGAAAAGCAGCATGACGATGAGGCACCGGATGGCCTGGTCCTGCTGCCTAGGCGCCAGCACGTCCCAGTCATGTTCGAGGATGTGGTGTTGGAGACGCTCCATGAGGTCGAGCGGGTAACTCGCGCAATGCGCGAAACGCTTAAGCAGCAATCGGAGGCGGGGAGATTCTTCCCGGACTGTAAGTCGGATCAGCTCCTTCCCGCCTGGGAGGTGTACGTTCGGCTGACAGGCGACCTTCGGGTCTCGTCTGCTTCTATCCCGGACAGGCTAATCCAACTCTATCTTCGGGGCACTGAAGGTGCAGATGGCATCCGGCCCAGATTTGATGCCTCTGTTTCCGAAGAGATGTTGGCCGACCAACTCGCTTGGCTCGCGTCTCCGTCGCTGGCGACGAATTCCACCAAGATGCGACAAGTTCATCAGACAAACACGCGCGATGAGGTTAAGCAGTTTTTCACGAGGCAGTGGAGCACTTTCGTAGCCAGGGACGCAAAAGGCGCTCTCTTGGCCAGCAGCCCAGGTGGTCGGCGCAATTGGAGCGAAATGCACTTCCTTGTATCTGAAGTGGAGCACGCCATCCGACAATGGTCTGCGGTCCGTCGTCCAGATTGGACGCCGTACAAAGTGTCCGGCGGGAGCTTTTTGTACCCTCATGACCGGCTATTTCTGAAGCCAAAATTGCTTCATGCCAGAACTGCTCCTTTTAATCATCTCGGCCGCTACTTCAATCTCGGCGCATTTCACATTCACGAGCTTCAACATAACCTAACTGGAGCGACCCACAGAGACCGTCATCTTACATTATTTAATGCGTACGGCCGAACCGACGAGGATAAGCGGCTCACCTTTCACACTCACGCAGCGCGCCACCTTCAAAATACCGAGCTGAAGCGGCGCGGGGTTTCCGACGCTATCGTTACGAAACGGTTCAACCGCACGTCAGTTCAGCAATCCCAGGTGTACGACCACCGTAGCTTGCAGGAACATTTAGACGGCGTTGCCCTCCCTGAGGAAGTGGAGGAGAAGCTCGGGCCACGTGCTACGCAGACTTACAAGTTGATCGTCTCCGGACGGGTCAACGGTCCCTTGGTGGAGGAATTCCGCCGGGTTCAACGGGACCTGGGCGACGACGCGGCGCTCGACTATCTCCTGGCTGAAGCCGACGGGCTGCATATCACACCATATGGTTTCTGCGTGAATGCGTTCACTGTCGATCCCTGCCCGAAATCCGGAATGTTACAACGGTTGTCGGCACCTCGCTCGTTCGGAAAAGCCTGAAGAACAAAGAGTCCTTGAAAAGACTGCACGCTCGGATCGCGTCCGCTATCCGCAAGATCGAGGCGGAGCCCGAGAACCGACCGGGCCGATCGAACCAACTCGAAGCACGCTCGGGTCCGTCTGAAAAAACATTGAGACGGCACTGACCACGCGCCCGGGGGCAAAGCCTTTTCCCGGAGGCCTCGACCTCTACAAGCCAATTGAAGCGACACTCGGCACGACGGTCCTCGATGCTCCCGCGACCGTGCGCGAGGTTCCCGCTGATGCCGAAGCACAAGCCGTCAATGCCCTTAGTGGAAGGTCCGTGCTGGACATGAGCGATGCGTGAGTCGTCCGACGTTCTAGCGCTGCTGGAAGAAGCGCTCGAGGCGAGTGCTCTTCGATGACGACGACATCACCGCCAGGGGCGCCGTCCGGCGTTCACGAGGCGTGTTGAAGCACCCTTCCGACATTACCCGCGTAGAGGAGCGGCGAGCGCTCCTCGAGAAGTATCAAGCGCGTCAAAGGGAGGTCCGCTTCGTCGCTGAGAAAGCCGACAAGACATCGAAGCCACGCCTCGTCGCCGCTATCGCCGAGCGGGACAACAAGATCGCTGAACTGGAACGTGACCGCGAACTACTTATTGCGAGCCATCGCGCGGTGATCCTGGCGGTTGGCGAGATGGGAGGCATGAGGGCTTGGCTAAAGTTGTTCGAGGCCCACGACGCTGCACTGAGGCGACTTGACGCTATCGGGGCCATGCCGCCGGCCGAGGCTTGCGTCGGTTAGGGCAAGTGCTGAGGGAGTGACATGGCGAAGGGAAGTGGCAAGTCGGGGCAGCAAGTCGCGGAAGAGCACGTTGCGACGCTGGTCGAAGTGCTGGTCCGCTACGCGGGGGCGGGCATTCCTTTGCCCCGGTTTCATGGCGAGCTGAACCGCAGTGCCTTGGCCGCCGAGTGCGGGTTCGACCGCAAAATCTTCACAACCAACCCGAGGTGCCAGGAACTGCTTCGAAAGGCGGACGAGGAGGACCGCAAGCGCCACCTCTCCGCGCTCGACCAAGCCGATTTCATCCGCGAGCAAGAGTCGAAGATCGACGAGGAGCGGGCGCGGCTGGAGGGGCCGTGTGCTCATTCTGGAGGCTGAGAACTATCGGCTCAAGGCCGAGATGCGCCGCTTCCGAGCCATAGAGGATCTCATGCTGGACCGCGGGAAGTTGCCATGAAATCTCCCCATCCCGTCCGTCACCGCCGAACTTACCGTTACCAGCTTCCACCCCGGCATTCAGCGCATTGGCGGTGGCATTGCCATCGGGCGCGACCCGAAAGGCGGGCTCCAGCGAGTGACTCTGCGTCCAGAGATCCTACCCCGCGCGCCCGTCGAGGGCGAAACTCGGCGCTTTACCGGGGTAGCGACTACGCACCCCGAGTACGGCGAGCAAATCGCCGCCAGTGTAGCGTTGCCAATGCTGCCTCGGGGACGGGCGTTGGTCCGGTTTCTCGCCACGAACCGGGAAATCAAAGGCGTCGGCTGGAAGACCGCCGAGCGCCTCTGGGACGCTCTTGGGGACGAGGTCTACGAGGTCCTCGAACGGCGGGATGGCCGGAAGTTAGCCGACATCGTAGGCGTGGATCTAGCCTCCTCTATCCTGCAGGGCTTCGGCCTTCTTGCGGACGACGTCCGCGTGTTTCAGTGGCTCGATCGCTATGGCGTGTCGCCCCGGACGGCCGCCGCCGCGGCCGCGATTTGGGGAGCAGGGGTGATCGAGAAGATTGAGGCCGATCCATACATTCTAATGCTGCTCGAAAGCTGGGTGGATGTCGATGAGCGGGCACTGCGCCTCGGACTCGCACTCGACGACGAACGCCGCCTCCTCGCCGCAGTCGAAGAGGCCGGAGCTCGGCGTTGGCAGAGGGCGCACACCGCGTCAACCAGGGACCAAATCGTCGGGCTCGTAAGGGAGCTCCTTGGCCGCGCCGGATGGGCGGCGCCCGCGGCGTTCGACTTGGGAGTTCGGACCGGGCGACTTATCCGGGTCTCCCCTAATGCCGAGGCCTGGCAGACGCGCGCGGCTTGGGTGATGGAGCGGACGATCGAACAGCGGCTCCGTGAACGGCTCTCCCGTCCGACGCCCGCGCCCGGTGGCGAAGCCATTGCCGGCGCGATCGCGGCCGTGGAGCGGGAGGAGGGTTTCCGGCTCACCAATCGGCAGCGCGAAGCCGTCCACATGGCGGTCTCGTCGCCGGTCTCGGTCATTGCTGGCGGAGCTGGCACTGGAAAGACGTCGATTATCAAGGCGGTGCTGCTGGCCGGCGATGCCCGCGTCGAGGGCAAGGGCGATGACCGCCATATCCCCTTTCCGCAAGTCGCCTTAGCCGGCCGCGCGGCGAAGCGGATCACCGAAGCTACCGGTGCTGAGGCGATGACCATCTACCGCTTCCTCAAAATGCTGGAAAAGGGAAAGATCCGCGGCAGCCGCGGCGTCTTGATTGTCGACGAGGCGTCAATGGTCGATCTGCCGTCGGTGTATAGGATCCTTCGGGACCTCCCGATCGGAGTCGATATCTGCTTCGTTGGCGACCCGGGGCAACTGCCGCCGATCGGACCAGGCCTGGTGTTTCACATGCTAGCCGAGGCGGATGGGCTCCCGCGCGTAGTGCTCGACACCGTCCATCGTCAGGACGCCGCAAGCGGCATCCCACAGATTGCAGCCGCGATCCGCGCTGGCACCTGGCCCGACCTGCCGGAATTCGATCCCTCGAACCCCCGTGCAGAGGGCGTGTTCCTGCTCCGGAGCGCACCCGCAGACATAGGTGCTGCCGCAATAGCGGTGTGGGAGGCCATGGTCGGCACCCCTTCCTCCAGGCCAGATCCCGAGGGCATAGCTAGGATGCACGAGGCCGACGTCCAGATTCTCTGCCCGAGGCGTCTCGGCCCTGCTGGGTCGAAGCCGCTGGCCGACGACGTCGAGCGCATTTGGATGCGAGCGCAGCCTTCCATCCTGCATTGGGGTCTGGCCATCGGCAGCAAGGTGCTGTGGGTAAAGAACGACTACGAACGCCCCACCGGCCGGCGTGGCGAGGATGGCGAAGAGGTCACGGCAGTCCTAATGAATGGGTCGTTGGGTGTGGTCCGGGCTCCCACGAGGAACGGCGCGATGGTTTCCTGGGACGATGGCCAGGACCTCGAGATCGGAGAGGCCGATCTGCAGAAGCTGGTCAGGGGCTGGAGCATCAGCGTTCACAAGGCCCAAGGAAGCGCCTGGCAACGCGTCATCGTCCCGATTACCCATAGTCGGCTCCTTGACCGCACCCTCTTGTACACGGCGGTTACCCGGGCCCGCCTGACCGCGGTGCTGGTCGGGGACGAAACTCTGATGAGGTCCGCCGTCCAGGCGCCGCCCTCGGCGCTGCGCCGCAACGTCTCGTTCGATCCAGGCGCAGCGGTGCCCGACAACGCGTAGCTCCGCCGCACGGATGCACGCATCGCCGACCGGTGCCGGGGAGGGGAAATCAGCCGGTCGCGGCGATCACTGGCCGCGCCGGCGCGCGGCGACGCCGACACCCGGCCGAGGCACGATCATCGCGCCGAGCGGTGCGAGGAGACATTATGTTCCCGCCACAGCCTGGAGGGAGCCAGATGGCTATCGGCCAAATTGTCCTTGTCGCCTTTTTGCTTCTCGCGGTGTTCACCGCCTTCAAGGGCATCCGAACCGTGCCCCAGGGCGAGGTGTGGACGGTGGAGCGGTTTGGTGCATTCACGCGGCTCCTGCACCCAGGGCTGAACCTCATCGTCCCCTACGTGGACGCGGTCGGCCGCAAAATGAATGTACAGGAAGTGGTGCTCGACATCCCCGAGCAGATCGTGATCACCCAGGACAATGCCACGGTGGCAGTGGACGGCATCGTCTATTACAGGATCATGGAACCGGCCAAGGCCGCCTACCAAGTGCGAGAACTTGCAGCAGGCGCTAACCGTGCTGGCCACCACTAATCTGCGAGGGGTTATTGGCGAGCTAGATCTCGACGCGACGTTGAGCGGGCGGGAACGCATCAACTCCTCCCTGTTGGCGATCCTGGACGGCGCCACCGATCCTTGGGGAGTCAAGGTGACCCGAGTAGAGGTCCGAAAGGTGGAGCCCCCGGAAAATCTCGTGCGAGCAATGAACCTTCAGATGACCGCCGAGCGCGAGCGCCGCGCCACCGTGATGCGGGCGGATGGCGAACGCGCGGCGGCGATCCAGCGCGCCGAGGGTGAGAAGCAGGCCTTGGTTCTGGCCGCCGAAGGCCGCCAGCAGGCTGCCGAGCGTGATGCCCAGGCCCGCGAACGCTTGGCCGCCGCGGAAGCCGTAGCCACCCGGTTGGTGGCCGAGGCCGCCGCAGGAGCAGGCGAAGCAGCGTTGCGCTATTTCATCTCCGACCGATACGTCCGTGCTTTCGAGGCACTCGCAGGCAATCCCAGCAGCAAACTGGTGGTGGTGCCGATGGAGGCCGCGGGCCTTACGGGCGGCGTCACCGCCGCGTTGGAATCGCTAAAGCCGGGCCACCCTGCGCAGCCTCCTCGTCCAGCGGGACCCACCGCGGGCGCCAGTGCCCGGGACACTGCCGTCCGGTCCGCCTCCAGCCCCGCCGCCGAACCCATGGAACCAAGGCTGACGTAGATTCTCCCCAGGGCTGGTGATGCTGGTTGCCGAGTCGGCGCTACCGGGCGCTCGAGCCCAGCTGTGCGGGCGTGACCGCAGCCGGCCGCATTATCCCTTGCCCGAACGCGATGCCGAATGCCCGAACGCGATGCCGAACGCTGGGGAGGTCGGGCGATCCTTCGGTCTACTTCCGGCGGAGCTGACGTGCAGCGCAACACGGGGACGCGACGGCATCAACCGGCTGCGTCAAACTGCCCTTCGGTGTTGCGATGGCGGCGATGGGCAGTCGCAACAAAGCCCTGGAGCACTCCACGCAACGGAGATGGCGGCGGTTCATGGACCCCGCAGCGATGAAAGGCGCGTCGAATGGCCGCAAAGTTGGGGCTACCGACACTCACTCACCCAGGCACAGTCGCCGAGATCCGGATACTTCGGCGAGATGGACCTCGACCAGACGCTGAGCAGCCGGGAGCGCATCAACTCCTCCCTGCTCGTCATCCTCGACGGCGCGACCGATCCCTGGGGCATCAAGGTCAGCCGGGTCGAGCTGCGCAAGGTCGAGCCGCCGGAGAACCTGGTCCGCGCCATGAACCTGCAGATGACCGCCGAGCGCGAGCGCCGCGCGACCGTGATGCGGGCGGAGGGCGACAAGCAGGCGCTGATCCTGGCCGCCGAGGGCCGCCAGGAAGCCGCACAGCGCGACGCCCAGGCGCGCGAGCGGCTGGCCCAGGCCGAGGCCGCGGCGACCCGCATGGTCAGCGAGGCGGCGGCGGGCGCCGGCGAGCAGGCGCTGCGCTACTTCATCTCCGACCGCTACGTGAAGGCCTTCGAGGCGCTGGCCGGCAACCCCAACAGCAAGCTGGTGGTGGTGCCGATGGAATCCGCCGCGCTGGCCGGCGGCGTGGTGCAGGCGCTGGAGCTGCTGCGGCCGGCCGGCGCGACGCACCCGCCGGCGCCGCCCGCCTCGACGCTGCCGGGGGCGGACCGTGGAAACAGGGCTGATCTGGATCCTCGGCGGACTGCTGCTGCTGATCGCCGAGCTCGGCCTGCCCGGCATCTTCCTGCTCTGGGTCGGGCTGGCGGCGGTTGGCACCGGCATCGTGGTGCTGGTGGCGCTGCCGCCCTTCCCGGCGGTGGTGGCGATCTTCCTCGGCCTGCTGGCCGCCGGCATCGCGCTCGCGCTGCGGATGAAGGCGCGGCGCCCGGCGACGCGGGTCAACACCCCGGATGCCGGGCTGGTCGGCCGGCACGGGATGCTGCTGCCGATGGAGGGGCCGGAGCTCCGTGTCCGCATCGGCGACAGCGACTGGCCGGCCCGGCTGCCGGCCCGACGCGACGGTGCCGGAGGCGCCGCAGCGGGTGCGGGTGGAGGGCGTGGCCGGGACGGTGCTGGTGGTGCGGCCGATCGCCTGAGCCTAACCCGGGGCGGGCGAGGGCGCCGGCTTCTGCTTCGGCTTCGGCGGCTTCGGCACCTCGCGCCGGGTCAGCTTGCCGTTGCGGTCGGCGTCCTGGGCGCGGAACCAGGATCCGAGAGCGGCCTGGATCCTCGATGGTGACGCGGCCGTTGCGGTCGGCATCCGCCGCGCGGAAGCCCGACTGCGCCTGCGGATGCGCGGGGATCTCGGCCGGTTCCAGGCTGCCGCTGCGGTCGCGGTCGGCCATGTCGAAGCGGCGGCGGAGCCAGGTCCAGACCTCGTCATGGGTGACCGCGCGGTCGCGGTCCGTATCGGCCTCCAGCGGGTCGCCGCCGAACATCCCGCCCGGGCTGTCCGGCCCGCCCCAGGGCGACCAGCCGAGGGGTGCCGCCGGCGCCCGTACCCTGGGCTGATGCGCTGCCCGGCGCCACGAGCGCGGCGCCGAGCGCCAGGACCAGGATGGACCGCATTCCGAACTCCCCCATGTCGCGGGGAGGGTAGCGCGGCCCCGTGCCGGCTGGACCAGCACAAAACCGCGCTCTCCATTCAGCCGCCCACCACCAGCGCGGTGAAGGGCGGCACATAGGCCTGCAGCGTCACCAGCAGCCCGACCAGGCAGGCCAGGGCGATGCTGTGGAAGAAGACGTAGCGCAGGATCTCGCCCTCATGCCCGAACCAGCCGGTGGCGGTGGAGGCGACGACGATGCTCTGCGCGTCGATCATCTTGCCCATCACGCCGCCCCGAGGAATTCGCCGCCGCCATCAGCACCGGCGAGAGGCCGATCTGCTGCGCGGTGATCTTCTGCAGCCCGCCGAACAGCACGTTTGAGGCGGTGTCCGAGCTCGGTCAGCGCCACGCCCAGCCAGCCCAGCAGCGTGCCGAAGAAGGGATAGAGCATCCCGGTCGCGGCGAAGGCGAGGCCCATGGTCGCGTCGAGCCCGGAATACCGCGTCAGGTAGCCAAGCCCGAGCATCGCCGCGATGGTCAGCAGCGAGTAGCGCACCACCCAGATGGTCCTGCCGTATTCGCGGACCATGGCGACCAGGCCGAAGCCCATGGCGAAACCGCCGAGCACCGCCGCGAGCAGGATGCCGGTGCCGGTCATCGACAGGATGTTGAAGGCGAAGACCGCGGGTTCCGGCGTGGCCGCGGCCACCACCGGCGGCACCTTGATGACCGCGCGGTGCAGGCCGTCGATCGGGATCGCCAGGTTGTAGAGGCCGTTGAGGAAGGCCTTGATGTCGCCGAGGCCCCAGAGGAAGACGAAGACGGTCAGGATCAGCCAGGGCATCCAGGCCAGCAGGGTGCTGCCGTTGAAGGCAATCGCGGTCTCGCCCACGCCGCCGGCCGGCGAGGGGCCGGTCCCTTGGCCGTCGCCTCCTCGACCGCCGCGGCGCGGCCGCCGAGCTTCGCGCTCGTCCAGATCTCCTTCGGCTGCCAGACCCGCAGGAAGCCCGACAGGCAGGCCAGCGAGACCAGCGCCGCGATCACGTCGACCAGGTAGGGGCCCATGTAGTTGGACACCAGGAACTGCGGCACGGCGAAGGATACGCCGGTGACCAGGATCGCCGGCCAGATCTGGACCATGCCGCGGAAGCCGGCGAAGGCCCAGATCAGCCAGAAGGGGACAATGAGGGAGAAGAAGGGCAGCTGCCGGCCGATCATGGCCGAGAGGTCCATCAGGTCGAGACCGGTGACGCCGGCCAGCGCGATCACCGGCGTCCCCAGCGCGCCATAGGCGACCGGGGCGGTATTGGCGATCAGCGAGAGGCCGGAGGCGGCGAGAGGCGAGAAGCCGAGGCCGATCAGCACCGCGCCGGTCACGGCGACCGGCGTGCCGAAGCCCGCGGCGCCCTCGAAGAAGGCGCCGAAGGCGAAGAGCGATCAGCAGCAGCTGCAGCCGGCGGTCCGGCGTCACGCCGGCGATCGTCTCCTGCAGCCGCTTGAACGATCCGTTGGCCACCGTCAGGCGATAGAGGAAGATGATGTTCAGCACGATCCAGCCGATCGGGAACAACCCGCTGGCGATGCCCAGTCCGGCCGCCCGCCCGGCGATGTCGGCCGGCATGCCGGAAGACGAAGACCGCGACCAGCAGCGCGACGACCAGCGCCGCGATGGCGGCGACATGGGCTGCGATGTGCAGGAAGGCGAGGGCGATCAGCATGGTCGCCACCGGCAGGGCGGCGACGAGGGCTGATAGCAGGATCGACCCGAAGGGGTCGTAGAGCTGGTTCCAGGTGGCCATGGGCGGGTGCTGCGCCTCCTTGCGCGTCGGGCTGCTGGACGTCTCCCCCGGAAGCGGGCCGCAGCGGCCCGATGTCCTCGCCGGCTGGATCGCGCCGCCGCAGCAACGGCGGGCACGCCATCGGCGCTGCCTCAGGTCGCAATGGCCGGGCGCGGCTCTTCCCCCGGTACCCGGTCTGATGCCGGGCCTTGCTGCAGCGCCTGTTAGATGAAACAGGATGGGAAGGCGATATGGTCGGACGCCCGCACGTCGCTAAAACGACATCCTGCGCCGATACGCTTCGTTGCGCAGCCCGCCGCGGCGCGGGCTTGAACCGGAGGCAGGCTTGGGCAACATCCCCTGCATGGACACGCACCGGCGCCAGGGCCCGCCCTTCCAGGACCCGACCCCGCCCATCCTGGACATGACGCCGGAGGGCGAGTTCCGCGACCCGCTGCCGCCGCCGCGCAGCGGCGCTCGACCGCGTGCTCGGCAAGGTCGGCGGGGTGGCGCTGCTGCTGACGCTCGCCGCCGGCGGGCTGCTGCTGGTGGCACTCGCCATCCTCTTCGTCGGGCTGCTGCTGCCGGTGGCGATCGGCGCCGGGCTGGTCGCCTTCGTCTCGCTCTGGTGGCGGCTGCGGCGACTCCGCCGGGACGGCGTGCCAGGGGCGGGGCCGGGTTCGCCGCCCGGCGGGGGCGCCGTCCGCTTCGTGGTCCTGCGCCGCTGAGCCAGCGGTTGCCGGAGGTGCCGCCTGCCCCAACCCTTCGAGGTCGATCCCAAGCGGCTCTATGACGTCGCCCCGGACGGCACGCCACGCACCGACCGGAGCACCCCGCCCGCCTGGCTGGATGCGCGGCACCGCCGGCTGATCGGCTGGGCCTTGCTGGGCGGTGCGTCGATCGGACTGCTGGCGGGGCTGACCGTGCTGGCCTTCGCGCTCGGTGCCCGGCTGGCAGCCGCCGGGCTGGCCCTGGCGACCCTGGCGGCGACGCCGCTGCTGGGGGTTGGCCCGGTGCTGGACTGGTGGCGGCACCGCCGGCCGCACCGGCATCGGCACGCCTCCCGGCCGGACGACTTCCCTTCGGACTGACGCTTGGGGCAAACCAGCAGGTTGCTGTAGAAGCCAAGGCAAGACAAAGGGAGGACACCATGACCCATCGCATCGCCCGCCGGACGGCGCTCGGCCTCGCCGGCATGGCGCTCGCCGCCCCGGCCCTTTCCCGGGGGCCGGCGCCATCCGCCTCATCGTTCCCTTCGCCGCCGGCGGCTCGACGGACGCCGTCGCCCGGCTCGCCTCGGTCGGGCTGACTTCGCGGCTCGGGCAGCCGGTGGTTGTCGAGAACCGTTCCGGCGCCGCCGGCGCCATCGGCACGGAAGCGGTGGTCCGCGCCGCTCCCGACGGCCAGACCTGGCTGCTGACCTTCGACAGCCACGCTGTGCTGCCGGCGCTGCTGCCGAACCTGCCCTTCAACCTGACCCGCGACCTCGACCCGGTGATGCTGATCGGCGGCGCCCCCTATGTCATTGCCTTCCCGGCCCGACCGGCCCTTCCAGGACCTCGCCGGGCTGGTGGCGGCGGCGAAGCGGGCGCCGGACGCGGTCTCCTACGGCTCGAGCCGGCAACGGCACGATCGGCCACCTGACCATGATGCTGCTGCAGTCGCGCACCGGCACCCGCATGCCGCACGTCGCCTATCGCGGCGGCGGGCTGGCGGTGAACGACACCGTCGCCGGCCATGTCGACGTGATGATCGGCAGCGCCGCGCTGCTGGCGCCGCATGTCGCCGGCGGCTCGCTGCGCGCCATCGCCCAGTTCGGCCCGGCCCGGCTGCCCGCCCTGGCGCAGGTGCAGACCGCGGCGGAGGCCGGCTTCCTGGGATGGAGGCCGAGGCCTGGTGGGGCGTCTCTCGCCCCGGCCGGCACGCCCGCGCCCCTGGTCGCCCGGATGAACGCCGCGCTGCGCGACAGCCTGTCGGAGGAGCGGATCCGCCGCCAGATGGAGGAGACCCAGCAGGCCCGCCTGGTGCTGTCCGATCCGCCGGCGCTGCAGGCCTTCCTCGAGCGGCAGGTCGCCACCTGGGGCGCGGTGGTGCGGGAGAATGCCATCCGCCCCGACTGAGGCCTGCCACCGCGGCAACCGCCTCGCCCGGCCTCGCGTTCGCCGCCCGTGCGACGGAGGAGATGAGCATGCGTGTGTTCCCGGCCCTGGCCGCGATGGCCCTGTTGGCCCTGCCCCTGGGCCCGGCCGCCGCCCAATCGGTGCAGGAGACGGCCCGCGGCGCCACCCCCGCCAGCGGCCCCGGCGCCGCGCTGCAATCCTATGCCCTGGTGCTGCAGGAGGCCGAGACCCAGCTCGCCCACGCGCGCGAGGCGCATGCCGCCGGCCGCACCGAGAGCCAGGCGGGCGCTGCCTCGCAGGAGCGCATCGACCTGATGCAGGCGCTCCGCGCCGCCTGGCACGACATGCAGAAGGTGCCCGCCGCCTTCTCCGAGACGGTCGCCTACCAGCAGGCGCAGCGCCGCATGCAGCACGACCTCGCCGATGTGGGGCCGGACCGCTCGCTGTCGAAGGAGAAGGCCGATGCGGCGGCGCAGGACGCGCTGCAGCTGCTGTCGGAGCTGCGCGGCCAGGTGGTCTCGGCGGCCGGCCAGGCCGGGGCCAGCATGCCGGCCCCGGCGGTGCAGGGCGGCGGGGCGAACCGCTAGCCAGCGCTATTCCGCCGCCAGCGGCAGCGGCCCGTGCTCCAGGCCGAAGGCCTCGGCCAGCAGCCGGTAGCTGGCCTGCCGCGCCGCCGGGTCGTGGCAGGGGGTCAGCACCGCGACCTCCTGCACCCCATGCGCGGCGGCCAGCGCCTCCAGCTTCGCCCTGACCTGTTCCGGGGCGCCGACCAGGGCCTTGGCGCGGATCGGCGCAAGATGCGCCCGCTCGGCCTCGGTGAACGGGTAGGCCTCGGCCTCCTCGACGCTCGGCAGCGGCGGGAAGCGGCCGGTGTCGCGATACAGCCGCCAGAGCTCGCGCGACTTGTAAAGCCGCCAGGCCTCGGCCTCGGTCTCCGCGGTCAGGGCGAAGACACCGAGCGCGCAATGCGGCGCGGCCAGCCGTCCGGCCTGGCCCGGATGCGGCCGGAAGCCCTCCGGTACAGCGCCGTCACCTGCTCCGAGCCGCGGTCGCTGATGAAATGGGCGAAGCAGTAGGGCAGGCCGAAATAGGCGGCGACCTGGGCGCCGTAGTCGCTGCTGCCCAGCATCCAGACCTGCGGCCGGCCCGGCACCTGCGGGTTGGCGGCGACCTGGCGGAAGGGGTGCCCCTCCGGCAGCCCGTCGCCGAGCCAGCCCAGCAGGTCCATGACCTGGTTGGGGAAATTGTCCGCGGCTTCATTGGCCCGGGGGTTCAGCGCGAAGGCGGTGCGGCCGTCGCTGCCCGGGGCGCGGCCGACGCCGAGATCGATCCGCCCCGGCGCGATCGCCTCGGCCACCTTGAACTGCTCGGCCACCTTCAGCGCGGAGTAGTGCGGCAGCATGACGCCGGCGGTGCCGATGCGGATGCGCGTCGTCGTGGCGGCGATGGCGGCGACCAGCATCTCGGGCGCCGAGCCGGCATGGCTGTCGCTGTTATGGTGCTCGGCCAGCCAGTAGCGGCCGTAGCCCCATCGGTCGGCCAGCCGCGCCAGCGCCAGGGTTTCCCGGATCGCCGCGTCGGCGCCGCGGCCGGAGGCGATGGTGGACTGGTCGAGGATGCTGAGGCCGAGGGTCATGCCGGGAGTGTAGGCAGGACCGCCGGGAGGGGAAGGGGCGTTCATGCCGCCACCAGCTGCAGGCCGAGGTGGTCCGCCATCGGCGCGAAGTCGCGGCCGCGCTGCAGCAGCGGCACCGCATGGGCGATGCACCAGCTGGCGATGATAAGGTCCGGCGTGCTGCGCGGGGTGACGCCCCGCTCCCGCAGCCGCCGGTAATGCGCCGCGGCCTGGGTGGCCAGTTCGGGCGACAGCATCGGCACCTGGCGGAAGACGGCGAGCTGCCGCTCGAGCCTGCGGGCCTGTCCCTCGCTCGGGACCCCGCGCAGGACCTCGAGCAGCACCAGGTCGCCGATCACCACCTCCTCGACCGCGATCAGGCGCCGGAAGGCGAGCGTGGCCGGTGTCGGCCGGCCGCGGAGCGCATCAATCAGGACGCTGGAATCGACCGCGATCAGCGGAGCCGCGCCCGGTCCCCGCCGTGGAGCGGCGCTTGATCCCCGCCGCGGAGCGGTGCCTGGTCTCCACCGCGGAGCGGTGCTTGGTCCTCGTGCAGCGCCCAATCCTGCTGCGGCGAAAGCGGCTGGTCCGTGGGCGGCGCCTGCCAATCGGGGATGCTGCCCCACAGCGCCTCCACCGCCTCCCGCTGCCGGGCCAGGCGGACCAGCAGGCGCAGGCCTTCCTCGACCGCCGCCTTCTTGGTCGGATGGCCGCCGCGCGCCATGGCCTCGGCGATCAGCCCGTCGTCGATCTCGATATTGGTGCGCATGATGGGTGTGTGTACCATAGGAGGCGTGGGTACACAACATTTCAGAACGCCACCCGACCGAACA
This sequence comes from Dankookia sp. P2, assembly GCF_050632255.1. Lineage (NCBI taxonomy): Bacteria > Pseudomonadati > Pseudomonadota > Alphaproteobacteria > Acetobacterales > Roseomonadaceae > Dankookia > Dankookia sp. P2. The sequence continues at coordinate 6,088,923 of NZ_CP192581.1, forward strand.
CCGCGGTGAGCAGCGCGTAGAGCGCCCCACCGACCAGGAAGCCGACCAGCGTCCCGTTCATCCGCACGTATTGCAGGTCGCGGCCGACCCGCAGCTCGATCTTCTCGGTCACCTGGGCGGTGTCCCACCCCGCCACCACCTGGGCGATGAAGCCCGCGAGCTGCGCCCGCGCCGCCGGCATCAGCCGCACCAGCAGCCGCTGCACGGCACGGTTCAGCCGCTCGCGCGCCACCGGGTCCTCGGCCAGCAGGGTGCCGGCATTGGCGAAGGCGCCCTCCAGCAGCGCCACGCTGCGGCCGGTGGGGTTGCCCGCATCCGCCTCCAGCGCCGCCCGCAGCCGGGCCCAGACATCCTCCACCCAGGCCGCGACGGTCGGGTGGGTCATCGCCTTCCGCATCGCCCGGCCGAGCGCCGCGGCGCGTTCCGGGTCGGTCTCCAGCCGCTCCACCTCGGTCTTCAGCCAGACCTCGAAGGCGCGCCGGAGGTCGCTGTCGGCGGCCTCCATCCGCGCCAGCTCGGCATTCACCCCGGCCAGCACCCGCCCCGCCACCGTCGCGCCCAGCGCCCAGCCGACCAGCCTTCCGCCTTCCTCCCGCACCTTGGCTTCGATGGTCTGGCGGAGCTGGTCCTCCTTCTCCACCAGCAGGCGGCGCAGCTCCGTGATCGCCAGGTCGACCACCTCCTGGTGCCGGCCGCCCTCGACCAGGCCGCGCAGGGCGCGGGCCACCACGCAGGCACCGCCGGCGCCGCCCGCCAGCCGCGGCAGCAGCCGGCCGAGCAGCCGCCGGGCGCGGCCGTCCTCGAGGCTCGCCAGCAGCCGGGGCAGGGAGGCGGCCAGCGCCTGCGCCGCCGGCCGCGCCGTATCCGGGTCCGCCAGGAAGCTGCGGGCGATGCCGGCCAGGTCCAGCCGGCCCAGCACCCGGGCCACCTCGGCCTCGGTGAAGACATGGTTGGCGACGAAGCGGCCGAGCCCCTGGCCGAGCCTCTCCTTCTGCGCCGGGATGATCGCGGTATGCGGGATCGGCAGGCCGAGCGGCCGGCGGAACAGCGCCGTCACCGCGAACCAGTCGGCGACGCCGCCGACCACGCCGGCCTTGGCCGCGGCCTGCAGCAGCTCCGCCCAGTAGCCGGGCGGCAGGGCATAGGCGCCGAGCATCAGCGCGGCCATCCCGGCCAGCAGCCCGGTGGCGATGGCACGGTGGCGGGCCAGCGCCCGGCGCAGCGGGGCCTCCGGGTCGGCCAGCCGCGGGGCGGCGCCGAGCGCCGGGTCGTTCGGGGGAAGCGCGTTCATCGGCCGCCCACATGGGAAGGCCGCGGCGCCGGTGCCAGCGGACCGGCCGCCGCGGGACGCGCCCGGCACCGGCCGGGCAGCGGGACGCCCCGCGCCACGGCGCGGGGCAGGCGGCGGCCGCCCAGCGTCAGCCCTTCGCCTTGGCCCGCTCGATCGCCTCGACGATCAGCCGCTTGGCCTCCGCCGCATCGCCCCAGCCGGCGACCTTCACCCACTTGCCGGGCTCGAGGTCCTTGTAGTGTTCGAAGAAGTGCTGGATCTGGTCGAGCGTGATCTGCGGCAGGTCGGTGTAGTTGCGCACGTTCTCGTAGCGCCGGGTCAGCTTCGGCACCGGCACCGCGATGATCTTCTCGTCGCCGCCGCCGTCGTCCTCCATCTTCAGCACGCCGACGGGGCGGACCGCGATCACCGCGCCGGGGATGATCGGCCGGGTATTGGCGATCAGCACGTCGATCGGGTCGCCATCATCGGACAGGGTATGCGGGACGAAGCCGTAGTCCCCGGGTAGCGCATCGGCGTGTAGAGGAAGCGGTCCACCACCAGGGTCCCGGCGTCCTTGTCCATCTCGTACTTGATGGGCTCGCCACCGATGGCGACCTCGACGATGACGTTGACATCCTCCGGCGGGTTCTTGCCGATGCTGATGGCGTCGATACGCATGTCTTTCTCCGATGCAGCGCCGTGTTGCGCCTGGGGCGGATGTCCGGGCAGGCCTTTCCTGACCCATGCCGCACCGCAACATAACAGCCCGCGGGCCAGGGCCGAAGCCCCGCCCGCCGACCGCGGCGCGGCCCCTCATGCCACCAACCACCGCCGGCGTCACGCCGCCCTCACGGCGGCTCCATCCACCCGGCGATCCTGGCCCGGCCGCCCATGGCGCGGTGCATGGAGGCGATCAGGCGGAGGTTGGCCTGGCCCAGCCGGCGGCCCCAATGCTCCCTGGCGTGGCGCAGCAGGGCGAGAGATGACGGGCATGTAGATCTCGGACAAATCCGGATCGGGCAGCCAGAAGGAGGGCGCCGGCAGGGCGGAGTAGAGCCGGAGCCGCCGCGCCAGGACGATCGCCCTGAGGCCCATCAGCCGGATCCCCCGCCGGAAGGCGCAGCAGATGCGGTGCGTCAGCCGCGCCAGCACCTCGGGGCAGTCCTCGGCGCCGACCACCTGCAGCAGGCGCATCCAGAGGTCGGCCGCGCACCAGCGGCGGTAGGTGCGCGAGACGGTGTCGGCCTTGCCGAATTCGGGCGGTAGTTGGTTCCAGGCGGCGCGGCCGCCGCCCTGCGGGCGGGGGCGCTTCAGCGTCACCGCGCGGAAGATCGCGTCGAGCCGGGCGCGGGCATCGGCCATGGGCCGGCCGGGGCGGGGGTGGTCGGCGACGCCGCAGCCATGCTCGGCGAGGATGGGGCGGAGGGCGGCCCATTCGGCATCGGTCAGCGGCGCCCAGGGCTGCGGCCTGAGCAGGCCGAAGGTCGGGCGGAGGTAGAGGGTAGTTGTGCAGGTCGTGGCGGGTGGCGAAGTCGGGGGGCAGGATCTCGGGCGGGATGGCGGGGTCGAAGCGGGGGCGGCGGCGCATCGGGGGTCCTTCCTGCCAGGACCTGGAACGAAGCACGAAAATAGGAATAAAAGCAAGGCAAAAGCTGGGACGAAGGCAGCGGGGGTGAGGCCCCTCGCACCCCCCATGCAGGTCAGCGGGAGGCGAAGTGGACGCCCAAGGCCATCCCTGGGCCGTCCAGCACCTCGAGGCAGCCGCCGAGCTGGCGGGCCAGCGACTGCATGATCGTCATGCCCAGGCGGCGCGAGGCCTCCCCGCCGGGCTGTGCCGGGCCGAGCCCGGGCCCGTCGTCCCGCATCTCCAGCAGCAGGCGGCCGTCCGCGCCGGGCCGCAGGGCGACCTCGAAGGCGCTGCCCTGCTCCGGCCGGAAGACATGCTTGGCGGCATTGATCGCCGCCTCGTTCACCAGCAGCACGATCGCCGTCATCTGGCCGATCGTCAGCGGGCCGGGCGCGAGCCGGATGTCGAGCCGGACGGGCAGCCCCTGGAAGGTTTCGCCGAGCACCTCGCGCAGCACCGGCTCCAGCCCGTTGCGGTAGCTGTCTGGGTCGTAGAGCTTGCGGTGCAGCCGCGCCATGGCATCGACGCGCGCCGTCGCCTGGCCGATCACCTCGCGCGCCTCCGGATCGGTGATGCGGCGCTGCGCGACATGCAGCGTGGAGGCGACGAGCTGCATGTTGTTGGCGACGCGGTGCTGCAATTCGCGGAACAGGTCGGCATGCGCCGCCTGCAGGGCCTCGAGCCGCCGGATCACCTCGGCCAGCGCCGCGAGCAGCACCACCTGGAACAGCGCCACCGTGACGAAGCCGGCGAGGATGACGGGCGTCCCGCTGTTCCGGAAGGCGAAGCTGCCGTGCGGCTCGAGGAACAGGTACCAGCCCGCGAGCGTAGAGAGCGCCACCACCAGCAGGCCTTGCCGCCAGCCGCAGACCAGGGCGGCGGCGATGATGGCCGGGTAGAAGGTGAGGAAGGCGATCGGCGCCAGCCAGCGTTCCAGTGCCAGGCGCGCCGCCAGGCTGGCGGCGAACAGGGCGAGGGCGATGGCCCAGGCCCGCACCCCGGTCGGGTGCGGCCGCAGGATCGCCGAGACCGGTCCGACCCAGGCCATGATCCTTCCCGCCCCAAGCTGCGGAGTCGGCAGCGCCAGCGCCAGCGCTCGCACCATATCTCGCGACGGGAGACGAATGAAAGTGCGCGGCGGGACGGGTGGGCGCCCGGCCGTCCGCCCTCACGCCAAGGTCAGCAGGCCAGGTAGCCGCCGTCCACATGCATCTCCGACCCGGTCATGTAGGAGCTCTCGTCCGAGGCCAGGAACAGGATCGCCCGCGCCACTTCGTCCACCTCGCCCGACCGGCCGAGCGGCACATGCCCCAGCATCTTCGCCCGGAAGACCGGGTCGGCCGTCGCGCCGCTGGTCCGCATCGGCGGCATCAGGCCGGGATGGACGCTGTTGATCCGGATGCCGGCCGCGCCCTCCTGCACCGCGACCGACTTGGTCAGCAGCCGCACCGCGGCCTTCGAGGCGTTGTAGGCGCAGTGGATGCGCTCCTGCCCGACGACGCCGGAGATCGAGGAGAGGTTGACGATCGACCCGCCGCCGCCGCGCCGCATCGCCGCCACCGCGTATTTCACCCCGAGAAAGCAGCCGCGCGCATTCACCGCCATGATCCGGTCCCAGAGCCCGGTGTCGTAGAGGTCGCTGGTGGCGCTGCCGGAGATGCCGGCATTGTTCACCAGCACGTCGAGCCTGCCCCAGGCGCCGAGCACGGCGCCGACCGCCGCCTCCCATTGCGGCTCCTCGACGACGTCGAGCTTCAGGAACATCGCGGTGCCGCCGGCTGCGGCGATCTCGGCGGCGACGGCGCGGCCCTCCTCCTCCAGCATGTCGGCGACGGCGACCCTGGCCCCCTCCGCGCCAGCAGCCTGGCGGTGGCGGCGCCCATGCCGCTGGCGGCGCCGGTGACGAGCGCGGTCTTGTTGGCGACGCGCATTGGCGTTCCTCTCCCTTGCTTGGCTGTCTTGGCAGCCTCGCAAGCACCCGCCGGCGCCGCAAGGCCGTGTCCCGTGGGTCGCAGCCGGGCGCGCCCAGCCTCCACCCACGGTGTCGTGTGCCGATGCCGATGGCCCGTTGTTAGATCTCGTATACTATCCCTCGGCTGCACCCGCCCCGGCACCCACCCCTGGGCGGCGCCGCGACAGCCAGGGAGAACGCGTCATGGTGCATCATCGGTCAGGCCGCCCGAAGCTCCGGCTCCGGCTTGCCTCCCGCCGCGACGAAGACTTCCTCGACGAGAGCGACCTGCCGCCGCTGCGGCAGCCGAAGCCCGGATCCCGGCCCGGGTCATCACCCGGCGCGAGGAGATGGCCAGCAATGCCGCCTGGGCGCGCGCCCGGCTGCACGAGAAGCTGCGCGGCGCGGTGAGCTGGACCGAGGCGACCGGGCTCGGGATCTATGGCGCGGTGCTGCTGATGCTGCTCGGCCGGCATGCGCCGGACGGGGCGGCGGAGGGGCTCCCGCTACACGACCCGGCCGCGCCGCCGCTGGCCCGCGGCGGCAGCGACGCCGCCCAGCAATGGGCCGAGGCGAGTGGCGGGACGGATACCGGCGCCGATGGCGCGACCCCTGGCGGCAGGCGCCGGGGCGGCACCGGTGCCGGGCTGGGCGCCCGGCATGCCACCGGGCTGGGCGCATGGCACGGGCCTCGCGGCCTCGGCCGCGGCGACGCCGCTGGAGGGCGCCCGCTTCGTCGCCGAATGGGTGCTGCCGGCGATGCTGCGGCCGGCGGCGGCCGCGGCGGAGGACGCCGCCGGGGCTCGGCTGGCGGCCGGGGTGATGCAGGCCGATGCCGCCGCGGCGGTGCTGCCGGCGAGTTTCCGCGGCGCGACGCAGGAGGCGGCGGCGCGGGCCGAGGCGGCCAAGGCCGCCGCGCTCGGCGCCAAGGCGATGGCGCAGACCGAGGCGGCGGCCAGGCCGGTGCAGCCGGCCGAGGCGCCGGCCGGCGCGGAGAAGCTCGAGGCCCCGGCGGTCAGGCCGGTGGTGGTGGCCGAGGCGGCGGCACCCTCGGTGCTGAGCCCCGCCGCGGCGCGGCCGGCCGAGGCGGCGCCGGCGCTGAAGCCGGTGACCGAGAGCCTGGCCTTCGATCCCGGCCCGGTGCCCGGCCCCCTGGCGACCCCGGCGGCGGTGCCGCGGAGGCCCCGCAGCAGGTCGCGCCTGCGCCGCGGCATGCGACGCCCGAGCTGGTCGAGACGCCCAGGGTCGAGCCGGCGAAGCTCGAGGCCGCCAAGGCCGCGGCGCCGGCGGTGGTCGCTGCCGTCGATGTGCCGCAGGGCAAGGAAAGCGAGGGGCCGGCCGGGCAGTCCGCCGCGCGGCAGGCGGAGGCCGCTGCGGTGAAGGCTGCAAGCGCGAAAGGCGTTGCCGCCGCGGATGGCGCCGTGGACGGCGTGGCGACAGGGAAGGCGGCCGCGGTGACCGGCATCGCCGCCACCGATGCGACGAAGGCGCTGCCCGGTGCCGCCGCCACCGGCGTCCTGGCTGCGGCCGGCGCGGCGGATGCGGCGAAGGCCGCGGCGGGCACGGTCCTGGCCGATGGCCATGCGACGGGAACGGCGGCCCCCGGCCTGCCGGCCGCTGCGACGGAGGCGAAGGCGGCGGCCGGCACAGCGTTGCCCGGCGCCGCCGCTACCGGCGTCCTGGCTTCGGCCGGCGCGGCGGATGCGGCGAAGGCCGCGGCGGGCACGGTCCTGGCCGATGGCCATGCGACGGGAGCGGCGGCCTCCGGCCTGCCGGCCGCTGCGACGGAAGCAAAGGCGGCGGCCGGCACAGCGTTGCCGGGCGCCGCCGCCACCGGCGTCCTGGCTTCGGCCGGCGCGGCGGATGCGGCGAAGGCGGCCGCCGGCCTGGTCCCGGCCGATGCTCACGCAGCCGCGGCCTCCGGCCTGCCGGCCGCTGCGACGGAGGCGAAGGCGGCGGCCGGCACAGCGCTGCCCGGTGCCGCCGCCACCGGCGTCCTGGCTGCGGCCGGCGCGGCGGATGCGGCGAAGGCGGCCGCCGGCCTGGTCCCGGCCGATGCTCACGCAGCCGCGGCCTCCGGCCTGCCGGCCACTGCGACGGAGGCGAAGGCGGCGGCCGGCACAGCGTTGCCCGGTGCCGCCGCCACCGGCGTCCTGGCTGCGGCCGGCGCGGCGGATGCGGCGAAGGCCGCGGCGGGCACGGTCCTGGCCGATGGCCATGCGACGGGAACGGCGGCCTCCAGCCTGCCGGCCGCTGCGACGGAGGCGAAGGCGGCGACCGGCACAACGTTGCCCGGCGCCGCCGCCACCGGCGTTCTGGCCGCGGCGGATGCGGCGAAGGCGGCCGCCGGCCTGGTCCCGGCCGATGCTCACGCGGTCGCGGCCTCCGGCCTGCCGGCCGCTGCGACGGAGGCGAAGGCGGCGGCCGGCACGCCGCTGCCCGACGCCGCCGCCACCGGCGTCCTGGCTGCGGCCGGCGCGGCGGATGCGGCGAAGGCGGCCGCCGGCCTGGTCCTCGGCGATGCCCACACGGCAGGGGCCGGGGCCGGCACGCCGTTGCCCGGCGCCGCCGCCACCGGCGTCCTGGCTGCGGCCGGTGCGGCGGATCCGGCGAAGGCCGTGGCCGGCACGACCGTGGCCGAAGGCCATGCGGCCGGGGCCGCGGCCTCCGGTCCGGCAACCGAAGCGACGCCGGCCGGCGGCCCGGTCGGTCTGGTGGTGGCGAGCCTGGCGCAGGCCGGCGTCCACGCGGCCACGGCCGGGGCGATTGAGGCCGGGGGCCGGCCGAGACCGTCGGCGGCGCCGCCGTATCTGCCGGCCTGGCGGAGGCCGCGAAGGCCGCGCCGGGCAGCGGCCCGGCACAGCCACCGGTCCCTGCGGTCGCGGAGGCCGCCACGGGGAAGCCCACCGAGGCGGTGGCCATGCCGCATGCGCCGGCGGAGCCGGCGAGCGCGCTTCAGCCCGATGCTGCGACGACGCCGGCCGCGATGCATGGTCCCGCCGCGCCGGCCAACGAGGCGCCGGCCGTTCCGGCCGTGGCGGAGGCCGGCGCTTCGGCGCTGTACCTCCCGGGGCCGGAGGCCGTTCCCGGCGCGGCGCAGCCTGCCGACCCGGTGAAGGCCCTGCTCGCGACGGTCGAGCCGCATGCGCCCGCGACCCAGCCCGTGGTCGCAGACCCTTCGGCGAAGGCGACGCCTTCAGCGGCGCAGGAGGCCGGTCCGGTTCACCTCGCTGCGGTGGAAACGCCGGCCGCGACCAAAGCGCCGGCCGGTATCCAGGCGCCGGCGGCGGCGCAGGATGCTGGCCCGGCGCACCTGGCGGATCCGGTGCAGGCAACCGAGCCTGGCGTGGCGGCGGCCCCCGCTGCGAAGCCGGCGGATCCGCTGCCGGCGGCCGCGCATCCGGCGCTCGACGCCAGCCAGGCGGCGCTGCCGGTCACGCTGGCGCAGCATGACGCGCCGCTGCATGCCGACACGCTCGAGCAGCTGAGCCCCGCCATGGCCGCGGCGCATCCGCTCGAGCCCGAGCACCCGCTGCTGCCGGACCCGCTGGCCTCCGGCATCGACCACGCCGCCGCGCTGCTGCATCCGGCGCTGGGCGACCTGGCCTTCGCCTGAGCCGCCGCGGCGGGGTCAGCCGTAGGTGACGGGCGTCTCGGTGCCGCGGCTGAGCTCGCGCGGCACCGGCTGGCCGGTGGCGACGAGGGCCAGCGCCTCGGCGATGCGGATGCCGTCGACGCCGGCCGAGAGGATCCCCCCGGCGTAGCCCGCGCCCTCGCCGGCGGGGAAGAGACCCGCCGTGTTCAGGCTCTGCAGGTCGAGGCCACGGCGGATCCGCAGCGGGCTGCTGGTGCGGGTCTCGACCCCGGTCATCACCGCGTCCGCCCGGGCGAAGCCGGGGACCTGGCGGTCGAAGGCCAGCAGCGCCTCGCGCATCGCCGTCACGGCGAAGTCCGGCAGGCAGCGCGCCAGGTCGGTCGGCGTCACGCCGGGCTGGTAGCTCGGGATGACATCGCCGAGCGCGGTGCTCGGCCGCCCCGCGAGGAAGTCGCCGACCAGCTGCGCCGGGGCGCGGTAGTCGCCGCCGCCGGCCTGGAAGGCCAGGCTCTCCCAGTGGCGCTGGTACTCGACGCCGGCCAGCACGTCGCCCGGATAGTCCGCGGGGGAGATGCCGACGACGATGCCGGCATTGGCGTTGAACTCGGCGCGGCTGTACTGGCTCATGCCGTTGGTCACGACGCGGCCGGGCTCGGAGGTGGCGGCGACGACGCGGCCCCCTGGGCACATGCAGAAGCTGTAGACGCTGCGGCCATTGCCGCAATGGTGCACCAGCTTGTAGTCGGCCGCGCCCAGCAGCTTGTTGCCCGCGTTGGGTCCGAAGCGGACGCGGTCGATCATCGACTGCGGATGCTCGATGCGGACGCCGATGCTGAAGGGCTTCTGCTCTAGGAAGACGCCGCGGTCGCGCAGCATGCGGAAGGTGTCGCGCGCGCTGTGGCCGACCGCGAGGATGACCTGGTCGGCGGCCAGCCTCTCGCCGCTCTCCAGCACCACGCCGCGGATGCGGCGGGGCTCGCCCGCCTCGATGACCAGGTCGACCACCTTGGTGCCGAAGCGGTACTCGCCGCCGAGCGCCTCGATCTGCGCCCGGATGCTCTCGACCATCGTCACCAGGCGGAAGGTGCCGATATGCGGCTTCGAGACGTAGAGGATCTCCTCCGGCGCGCCGGCCTTGACGAACTCCGTCAGCACCTTGCGGCCGAGATGGCGCGGGTCCTTGATGCCGGAATAGAGCTTGCCGTCGGAGAAGGTGCCGGCGCCGCCCTCGCCGAATTGCACGTTGCTCTCGGCGCTCAGCACGCCGCGGCGCCAGAGCGCCCAGGTGTCCTTGGTGCGCTCGCGGACCACCGTGCCGCGCTCGAGGATGATCGGCCGGAAGCCCATCTGCGCCAGGACCAGCGCCGCCATCAGGCCGCAGGGGCCGGTGCCGATGACGATCGGCCGCGTCGCGTCGGCTGGCGCGCGCGCCACGAATTCGTAGCCGGTGTCGGGCGCCGGGCCGATCCGCGCGTCGCCGGCATGGCGGGCCAGGAGCGCGGCCTCGCCCTGCACCGCCACGTCCACCGTGTAGACCAGCATGATGGCGCGCGGCTTCCGCGCGTCGTAGCCGCGGCGGAAGACCTGCACCGCCTGCAGCGCGGCGTCGCCCACCCCGAGCCGCGCCAGGATGGCGGCGCGCAGCGCGTCCTCGGGGTGGTCCAGCGGCAGGCGAAGCTCGGTGAGGCGGATCATGGAACCCGGGGGCGAGGTGGACCTGCCGGAAGCGGCGGGCGAAGGTGGCGGGATAGCCTGCGATCGTCCCGGGTGGAAACACCTGGGACGTGGATCGCCGGCGCCACGAAGCCGGGAGGGACGACGGATGGAACAGCGCGTGCTGGGGCGGACAGGGCTCAGGGTCTCGGTCCTGGGCTACGGCGCCGGGGCGGTCGGCGGGCTGATGGTGCGGGGGACGGCGGCCGAGCAGGAGGCCTCGCTGGCCCGGGCCTTCGAGGCCGGCATCACCTATGTCGATACCGCGGCCTTCTACGGCATGGGGGAGTCGGAGAAAAGCCTGGGCCGGGCGCTGAAGGCGCTGGGCGCCGACCCGATCCTCGGCACCAAGGTGCGGCTGCCCCCGGCCACGCGCGGCGACATCGCCGGCGCGATCGCCGCCTCGCTGGAGGCCAGCCTCAGGCGGCTCGGCCGCGACAGCGTCGACCTGTTCCAGCTGCATGACGAGATCGGCACGCCCGAGGGGATGACGGTGGAGCAGGTGCTGGGGGAGGCGGTGCCGGCACTGCAGCGGCTGCGCGACCAGGGCAAGTGCCGCTTCCTCGGCATCACCGCGCTCGGCACGGTGCCGGCGCTGCGCAAGGTGCTGGAGAGCGGCGCCTTCGACACCGCGCAGACCCCCTTCAACGCGCTGAACCCGAGCTGGCTGGCGCCGGCGCACAAGGGCGTCGTCGCCCAGGATTTCGCCCAGCTGGGCCAGGTGGCGGCGGCGAACGGCGTCGGGCTGATCGGCATCCGCATCCTCGCCGCCGGCGCGCTCTCCGGCGAGGAAGCGCGGCACCCGGTGGCGATGCCGGAGGTGGCGCCGATCGCCTCGGCCGGCAGCTATGCCGAGGACGTCGCCGCGGCGCGGCGGCTGTCGCCGCTGGTGGCCGAGGACGTGGCCGGGTCGCTGGCCGAGCTTGCCATCCGCTACGCCGCCTTCGCGCCCGGGATGGGCTGCGCGCTGATCGGCACGGCCTCCGTCGGGCAGCTGGAGGCGGCGATCGCCGCGGTCGGGCAGGGACCCTTGCCGCCGGCGGCGGTGGCCCGGGTGGCCGCGCTGCTGTCTTGGAGAGTCGCCGCGCAGAAGGGCGCGCTGCCGCTGCGCGGCTTCGGCTACCTGATGGTCACCGCGACGGCCTGGGGGCTGAACTGGCCGGTGATGAAGCTGCTGATGCGGGACTGGCCGCCCTATGCCTTCCGCGTCGTCGCGGCGCTGGGCGCGGTGTCGCTGCTGGTCGCGGTGGCCGCGTCCCAGGGCGACCGGCTCTGGCCGGGCCGGGGGCAATGGGGGCGGCTGGCCGTCGCCTCGGTGCTGAACGTCTCCGCCTGGTCCGTGGTGGCGCCGCTGTCGCTGTTCTGGCTGGACGCGGCGGAGGCGGCGATCATCGCCTACACCATGCCGGTCTGGGCCACGGTGCTGGCCTGGCCGGTGCTGGGGGAGCGGCCGGGCTGGCAGCGCTTCGCCGGGCTGGGGCTGGGGCTGTCCGGCGTCACGCTGCTGATGGCCGGGGCGCTGTCGGGCGGCGTCGCGGCGCTGGCGGCGAAGCTGCCGGGGGTGGCGGCCATCCTTTGCACCGCGCTGATGTTCGCATGTGGCGCGGTCTTCACCAAGCGCTGGCCGGTGGCGATGCCGCCGGTCCCGCTTGTGGCCTGGCAGATCGCCATCGGCACGCTGCCGGCCTGGGTGATCGCCTTCGGCTTCGAGACGCTGGACTTCGGCCGCGTCACCTGGATGGGCTGGGGCTGCCTGATCTATGTGGCGGTGGTGGCGCAATGCGCGGCCTACCTGGCATGGTTCCGGGCGCTGCGGCTGCTGCCGGCCGGCTTGGCGGCCATGGGCAGCCTGCTGGTGCCGGTGATAGGGGTGTTCTCCAGTGCGGCGTTGCTGGGGGAACCGCTGGGGATGCGGCACCTGATGGCGCTGGTGCTGACGCTGGGCGGCGTGCTGCTGGCGGCGCGGGGCTAGCGCCAACCGCAGCGTCGGCGCGGCGTTGCTCGGTGGCATGCAGCAGGAGGCTCGCGCCGTGGAACCGATGAAGCCGATGCAGCCACTGGATTTCGGTCCGGCCTGGTGGCCGGAGGAACTCGGCCAGCCCGCCAGCAGCGGCGGGCAGGACGGCCTGCAATACGCCTTCTTCCCCGAGGCGCGGCGGCTGGCGATCCGCCGGGACGGGCGGGTGACGGTCTATGACAGCGGCCAGCACCGGATCAGCGGCGTGGCGCAGCAGGGCGGCAGCCGGGCGCCGGTGTTCAGCAGCGCCGAGGGCGAGGTGACGCCGGACGACCTGCGGGAGATCGGCCCCGGCTGCTGATCGCTGCGGGACTCCAGGTTCCCGAAGGCCCTTCGGCCTTTGGCGGGGCGTGCGGAGGGGCGGCGTCCCTCCGCCGGGGCCTGGGGCGGAGCCCCGGCTTCTCCCCACCCGCATATCCGCTACGCTCCCCCAACCAAACGCGCCCCGCACGAGCGCGACCCTCAGGGAGCCCGCCGCCCCTTGCTCGCGGGCGCAGGCGCGCTCGCCGCGATCCCCGGCTTCGCCGCCGCCCCGCCCGCCGGCCGCCAGGTTGCCAGCCTCCACCGCGCCCGGACCGGCGGGATCGAGGTCACCGCGGTCGGCGACGGCGTCATCGACCTGCCGCCCGCCATCTCCGGCGAGGCCGACCTGGCCGAATCCCGCCGCCTGCTCGGCGAGGCGCAACTGCCGACCGGCTTCCGGTGGCCGGGATGCACATGGACTTCCCCGGCCCCGGCCAGGTGCGGAAGGAGGCGGAGGGCTACAGCCCGCTGCCGGCGCCCTGGCGGCCGATCCTGTAAGGTCCGCCGCTACAGCGGCGGGCGCTTCACCCAGGGATCGCCGGCCAGCGCCCGCTGCCGGCCATACTCGTACAGCGGGCGCATATAGGCCTGGTCGAAGGGCTTGTCGTATTCCACGGTGAAGTCGCGGCCGATGAAGGCCAGGTTGAAGCCCACGCCGTCGCGCTCGGCGGCGGAATAGATCCGCCACACGTCGTTGTACCCGGCGGAGGAGATCATCGACGTGACCGCCCGGCTGGCGATGCCCATCGTCCGCCGGTCGACCGAGGCCCATTCGGGATCGAGCCGGCCGTTGCGGATCACCCAGGCCCGGGCCGGTGCCACCGGCAGGCGCCGCGCCATCCGGTCCTGCCGGTAACGTGAGACGCTGTTGGGATAGAGGAAGACCTGAGCGAAGGCGCCGCCATCCACGTGCAGCTCCTGGAAGTGCTTGCCGTCCACTGTCACGTCGAACAGCACGGGGGAGAAGGCGCCGGGAATGGCGGACGACGCCAGCAGGATGCGCCGGATCGTCTCGAGCGCATTGGGGTGGCCGCTGCCGGCGATGGCGCCGATGTTCCAGATCACCGGCATCTGCGCGTCGAGGTCCGAGGTGCCGATCAGCAGCAGGCGGCCGTGTTCGTAGGCACGGGCGATCTCGGCCAGCATCGCCGCGTCGATGTAGCGGGAGATGGTGCGGAACAGCGGGCTGTTGTCGGCCATGCCGTCGTTCCAGATCGCCGCGGTGATGCGGCGCTGGATGATCACGTCCTTCAGCGTGATCTCGGTGTAGACGCGTCGCAGCGGCTCGTCCCAGGCGCTGCCGAGGAAGGCGAAGGGGCGCTCAGCGCGCCGGTGCTGATGCCGGTGACCAGGAAGAATTCGGGGCGGTCGCCGCGCTCGGTCCAGCCGTTCAGCAGCCCGGCGCCGAAGGCCCTGTTCTCCCCGCCGCCCGAGATGCCGAGCAGGTCGAGCTTCGGCAGCGGCGCGGTCGGCGGCAAGCCGCGCGCGACCAGCTTGCGCTCGACGGCGGCGATGAATCCTCGCTGCAGCGCCGCCTGGCCGGATGGCTCGGTCGGGAAGAACCGCTCGTTCGGCAGGCCGAGCACCGTCGCGCTGCTGGCCGCCCCGCGCGGCACGGCGGGGCCGCGCACCGGCAGGGAACAGGCGGGCAGCGCCAGGGCGGCGGCGCCGCCGGCGCCCAGGCGGAGCAGCGACCGGCGGCGGGCCGTCGGGCATTGGACTGTCATGCAGAACCTCAGGTCGGCGGTGCCGCGTTATACATTACGCGGGCGGCGAGTCGATCCCGTCCATGTCAGCACTCCAGCACGATCTTGCCGAAATGCTGGTTGGCCTTCATGTGCGCCAGCGCCGCCGGGGCCTCGGCCAGCGGGAAGGTACGGTCGATCGGCAGCCGCAGGGTGCCGGCCTCGACTGCGGACCAGAGGTCGGCGCGGGTGCGGCGGACGATCTCCCGCACCTCCTCGACCGAGCGGGTGCGGAAGGTCACGCCGATGTAGCGGATGCGCCGGGCCGCATGCAGGTCGAAGTCGAACTCCCCGGTGAAGCCGCCGAGCCGGCCGACATTCACGATCCGTCCGAGGATCGCGCAGCATTTCAGGTTGCCGTTGGCGACGCTGGCGGAGACCTGGTCGACGATCACCTCGACGCCGCGGCCGCCGGTCACCGCCAGCACCTGGTCGGGCCAGGCGGCATCGCCGGTGTCGATCGCCAGGTCGCAGCCGAACTCGGCCAGCTTCGCCCGCCAGGCCGGGTTGCGGGAGGTGCCGAGCACCTGCTTCGCGCCCATCAGCTTCGCGATCTGCATCCCCATCAGCCCGACGCCGGACGACGCGCCCTGGATCAGGATGCTCTCGCCCCGCTGCAGCCCGCCATTGGTGACCACCGCGTCGTGCATGGTCTGCAGCGCGATCGGCAGGGTCGCCGCCTGGACCCAGCCCATGTTGGCGTCGGGCACCGGGAAGACGCGGCCCCAATCGGCCAGCGCGTACTCGGCATGAGCCGGCGGCGCCGCTGGCCATGACCCGCATGCCCGGCGCGATCGAGCCCGGCACCTCGGCGCCGGTCGCGACTCACCTCGCCGGCGGATCCCATGCCGACGATGGTGCCGGCGCCGCCGATCGCGCCATGCGCATGGCCGGCGGCGACGGCGAGGTCGGCGCGGTTGAGCCCGGCGGCGCGGACCCGGACCAGCACCTGCTGCGGCCCTGGCCTGGGCTCCGGCACATCCTGGACCTGCACCCCGCTGGCGGTGACGACGGCGGCTTTCATGGCGATCTCCCTGGTCCTCGATTCCGGGGGAGTGGACCCTAGATGCGCTTCGCGAACCAGTGCCGGATGGCGCCGGGCGGCATGTCCTCGACCCGGCCGACCTCGGCGAAGCCCTGCTTGCGGTAGAATTCCGGCGCCTGGAAGGACCAGGTGTTCAGGTGGACGCCGAGGCAGCTCTCCGCGCGCGCCAGCGCCTCGGCCGCCGCCAGCAGTCGCCCGCCGAGGCCCTGCCGCCGCATCCCCTCCGCCACCCAGAGCCAGTCGACATAAACCCAGCCCCAGGCGACCTCGCATTTGGCGCCGCCCTGCACCGTGCCCGCGGCGTCCCGCGCCAGGATCCAGCGGGCGCTGCCGCGCAGCCGGCCATAGGCGGCGCGGTTGTAGGCGCCGAGCCCGCGCCCCACCGCATGCCGGTCGGCGGCCGAGGGCCGCGCCAAGACCTCGAGGACGAGGTCCGGGGTCACAGCGCCTTGCGGAACCAGATGCGAGAATGGCCGCGCGGCATGTGGTCGAGCCGGCCGGATTCCACGTAGCCGTTGCGTTCCCAGAAGCCCGGCGCCTGGAAGCTGAAGGTGTCGGTATAGGCGTCGGTGCAGCCGCGCTTGCGGGCGATGTCCTCCGCCCGCGTCAGGAGTTCCGATCCGAGGCCCTGGCCGCGGGTATCGCGCGCCAGCCAGAGCCAATCGATGAACAGCCAGTTCCAGTAGGTCAGGCCGAGCAGCCCGCCGCGCACCGTCTCGGCCGCGTCGCGGGCCAGGACCGTCACCGGTTCCCGGTCGTAGGGCCCGCCCATCTCCTGGTTGAAGGCGTGCAACCCGCGCTGGATGGCGGCGACCGCATCCATCTCCGGGTAGTCGTCCTCGCTGATCTCGATGCCTGAGGCGGTCATGGCGGTCGGTCGATCCTGGCCCGGTTGCGCGGGGCGAACGCAGTGTGTCGCCGGGATGTTGCCCGAGCGTGCATCAGCCGGGGAAGCGGCCCCAGGCGGCGACGGCCACCGTCAGCAGGCCGAGCACCAGGTTCGCGGTGACCAGCTGCCGCACCCGGTCGATCGCCGCGGCCGCGGCCGGCCGGTCCTCCCGCGCCATGGCGGCGCGGAATTCCTTCCACGGCCCGGTGACGATGCCGATGAAGACCGCCGCCATGATGATCGCCGCCAGGTGCATGGCATGGATGTGCCAGCCGGAGCCGGCGAAGCCGCCATACCAGCCGAACAGCAGCGCGTAGCCGGTCAGCAGCAGGATCGGCATGGCATGCCAGACGATCAGGAAGAAGCGCTTCAGCGCGCCCTGGTGCACCAGCAGCCGCTGCGGCGGCTCGAGCGGCGCCAGCGCCGGGCGCAGGGCCAGCAGCGCGAAGCCCATGCCGCCGACCCAGAGCACCGCACCGAGCAGGTGCAGCGTGTAGAGAAGCTTGCCAAGCATGCATGATCCTCAGGTCTTGCGCCGGGCCAGGGCGATGATCTCGGCCGCGACCGCGCGCATCTCCGCCGCGGCCGGGCCCTTCGGCGCGGATTCGGTCACCGCCAGGCCGTCGAGGAAGGCATTGGCGAACTGCACCCGGTTGCCGATCGCCTGGTCGAGCACGGCGACGCCCTGCTTCTCCAGCGCCGCCAGGATGGTGGCCTTCAGCCGGCCCTGGGCCGGCGCCCGGTTCAGCACCGCGGCGACCCGGCGCCGTTCCTCCTTCGCCAGCTTCAGCGTCGCCTCGCAGGCCCAGAGATCCGCCGGCGAGGGCTGGAGGGGCATCAGCACCAGGTCGGCGGTGCGGATCGCCAGCTTGGCTTCCGTCTCGGCATGCGGCGGGGTGTCGAGGATGACGTAGTCATGCCCCGGCCGCAGCCGGTCGAGCGCGGCCGGCACCCGCCAGCCGGCGGCGGTGTCGAAATCCAGCCGGCCCGCCTTGGGCCCGCGCTTCAGCCGCTCGGCGTGCCAGCGGCCGAGCGAGGCCTGCGGGTCGATGTCGAGCAAGGCGACCTTGTGCCCCAGCGCGGCCAGCGTGGCGGCGAGGTTGGCGGCGACCGTCGATTTCCCGGCCCCGCCCTTCTGCTGTGCCACCGCCACCACGAAGGCCATGCCCGCGACTCCACTCCCGCAGTGCACAACCTAGCCCGGATGCCGGGGAGGGGATACCGGCGGCCCGCCGCGGCGGGCCGCGCCTTCAGCCCCCGCCCGGGGCGCGCGAGGGCTCGCCGGAGGGGGCGAGCGGCGTGGCGGAGGAGGGTGGGTTGCCGGGCGGCGGCGACATCCCGCGTGCCGGCCGGCACCGGGTCCATCGCCGCCGGCGGCGGGGCGGAGATGGCGGCGCGCCGGCTCCGCCGGGCCGCCGGTGCTGGCGCCTGGCTCGACGCCGGGGGCGGCGCTGACGGTGGCCGCGGTCTGCCCGGCCGCCTCGCGCGCCGCGGCGGTGGTGGCGGGTGGCGGCGGGACCGGAGGGTCGGCCATCCGCTGGTGCAGGAAGAGCACGACGAACACCGCGACCAGCAGCGGCGGCAGGACGGCGGCAAGCGAGAGGCGTGGCATGGCGGTTCCCCGTTCGGGCAGGGCGGGGCCGGGCCGCGGCCGATCGCCCCGCATGGTGCCGGCGGAAGCGCGCCGCGCCGCCTCGGGTTCGCCGCCGCCCGGCAGGTCCATGACCCCGCAACGGATGGGCCATGGCGAATAGAGATCGCGGAACCGTGAGCCAGTAGTTGCTTCCAGGCGATGAAAGCTGAAGAAGGCCCGCATCGGTTGCGTGCCGGGCCCCTGCCGATCCTGGCGGCTCGCCCTGCCCGGCGCCCGTTTCGCCGAGGGACACCGCCGCCATGCTCATGACCCTCGACCTCGCCACCATGTTGAGCTTGAGCGCGGTGCTCACCGGCATGGCCGCGGCGCTGCTGCTGGCCACCTGGCGCGCCGCCGGGCGGCCGGACTGGCTGGCGGCCTGGGCCGGCTTCTGCAGCCTCGGCGCGCTGGCCACCTTGCTCTATGCGCAGCGCGGCCGGGTGCCGGAGCCGCTGCTGACCTTCGGCGCGACGCCGCTCTATGCCCTGGGCTGGGCGCTGTTCTGGGCCGGGGCGCGGCGGCTGCGCGGCGCCGGGCTGGCCTGGCCCTGGGTGCTGCTGCCGCCGCTGCTCTGGGTGCTGGCCTGCGCCGGCCTCCCGCCGCTGCGGGCCCATGCCGAGCTGCGCGCCGCCCTCCGCCGGGACCTTGTTCGGCGGCCTGCTGCTGCTCGGCGCGCAGGAGGTGCTGCGGCTGCGCGGCAGTCCCGGGCTGCGCCGCGCTGCGCTCGCGCTCGGCCTGCTGACCCTGCTGCCCGGCCTCGGCCTGCTGGCCCGCGCCGGGCTCGCCCTGGCCGGCCTGCGCGCTCGCCTTCGGCGGCTTCGTCTTCCTGGCCGCCCCCCTGATCGCGGTGGTGATCGGCTTCGCCGGGCTGGCCCTGGCCAGCATCCGGGCGGCGGAGCACGGACGCCGCGCGCGTTGCCGGCGCGGCGCAGCGCGAGGCGGCGGCGCTGCAGGCCGGGCGGGACGAGATCCTCCGGCTGCGCACGGCGCCTTGCCGGCCCTGGTCTTCCTGCGCGAGGTGGCGCCCGACGGCAGCAGCCGGCTGGCCTATCGCGGCGGCGATGTCGAGGCGGTGACCGGCTGGTCGGCCGCCTCCCCGCGCTTCCTATCCGGACATCGACCACCTGAGCGGCCCGGGCGCGCCGCCCATCGCCGCGTTCCTGCAGCAGGTCATGCGCGAGGGCCGGGCCCGGGTCGACTGGCGGATCATCCGCCCGGACGGCGCGCTGCGCTGGGTCCGCACCGTGGCGCGCTGCATCGCCCGCCGGCCGGATGGCGGCGCCGAAGGTGGTCGGCTACGTCCTCGACGTCGATGCCGAGTACCGCGCCGCCGCCGAGGCCCGCGCCGCCCTGCAGCGCGAGGCCGCGGCGCTCGAGGAAGGCCGGGCGCAGGTCGCCCGGCTGCACGCCGCCCTGCCGGCGGTGCTGTTCCACCGCAAGCTCGCGGCCGACGGCACCACCCGCCTGATCTACCGCGACGGCGACATCGAGGCGGTGACCGGCTGGCCGGCCGCAAAGCTCGCCGACGCCGCCACCATGGCCGGCCTGGTCGAGGGCGGGGAGGCGACGCCCTCGCCGGCTTCGAAGCCCAGGTGCTGCGCGACGGGACCGGCCGGCTCGACTGGCGGCTGCGAACGCCGGACGGCACCCTGCGCTGGATGCGCAGCCAGGCGCGCCGGCTGGTGCTGCGGCCGGATGGCGGCGGCGAGGTGGTCGGCTACGTGCTCGACGTCTCGGCCGAATATGCGCTGGCGGCGGCGGCCGAGGCGGCCCAGGCCGGCGAGGCCGCGGCGCTGCCAGGAGGGCCGCGCCCAGATGGAGCGGCTGCAGGCCGGGCTGCCGGCTGTCATCTTCCACCGCGACGTCGCCGCCGATGGCAGCTCCGTGCTGCTGCATCGCGGCGGCGACCTGGAGAGCGGTCTTCGGCTGGCCGGCGGCGACGCTCGCCGACCGGGCGGATCTCGACGCGCTGCTCGGCCCCGGCTCGCTGACTGCCGCCCAATCCATGCGGCGGATCCTTGCCGCCGGCAGCGGCACCAACGACTGCAGGCCTGCGCCAGCCGGATGGCAGCCTGCGCTGGGTGCGCACCGTCGGGCGGCTGGTCCGGCCCCGCGCCGATGGCGGCGGCGAGGTGGTCGGCTATGTCCAGGACATCACCGCCGAGCGCGCCCGCCCGGCCAGCAGGAGAGCCGCGGCGCTCGAGGCCGGGCGGGCCCAGGTCGAGCGGCTGCATGCCGGCATGCCGGTGATCCTCTTCCACCGCGACTGCGCGCCCGACGGTGGCTCCCGCCTGCTCTACCGCGGCGGCGACCACCTGGCCGTGACCGGCTGGCCGGAGCGGGAGTCGACCGCGACCCCTTCACCCGGATCTACGCGCCGGAGACGCCGCCCTTCGAGGAGTTCGTCCGCGCCGTGCTGCGCGACGGCACCGCCACCCTCGACTGGCGTGCCCGGCAGCCCGACAGGAGCTGGCGCTGGCTCCTGTTCGCCCGCCGGATCACGCAGCGCGAGGATGGCGGCGGCGAGGTGGTCGGCTATGTCGTCGACGTGGATGCCGAGCACGCGGCGGCGAGACCGCGCCGCGGCCGCCGCCGCCGATCTCGACCGCACCCTCGGCCTCGCGCCCGTCGTGGTCTTCCGCGGCCGGGTCGCGCCGGATGGCGGCTTCACCCGGACCTATATGAGCCGCGGGATCGAGCGGCTGACCGGCCATCCCTGGGCGGTGATCAATGCGGAGGGCGGGCTGCGCGGCCTGCTGGACGAGGCGCAGCAGCAGGGCGAGGCCGAGCTCATGCAGCGTCTGCTCTCGGCCGGGCACCTGGTCCAGGACCTCCGGCTGCGGCATGCGGACGGCCACTGGCTCTGGATGCGCGAGACCCTGGCCCTGGTCGAGCGGGATGCGGCGGGCGGCGGCGAGATGATCGCCTTCCTCACCGACGTCACCGCGGAGCGCGCGGCGCAGGCCTCGCTGGCCGATCTCGACCGCGCCTTCGGCGAGGCGCCGGTGGCAGTCTACCGGGCGCAGGAGACCGCCCCCGGGACCTTCGAGCGGACCTATCTGAGCCGCGGCATCGAGCGGCTGACCGGCTGGCTCTGGACCAGCTTCCAGGGCCGCAGCGGCGCGCTGCGTGCGCTGATGGGATTCGAGAGCGAGGCTGACCGGTTGCAGGTCATGCGGCCGGCGGAGTCCGGCCAGGTGGCGATCGACATGCGCCTGCGCTGCGCCGATGGCCGCCGGATCTGGGCGCGCCATACCGTGCTGGCGGTCCCGGCCGGTGACGGCCGCCCGGCCGAGCTGCTCGGCTTCCTGGTCGACATCACCGAGGAGCGGGAGGCGCGCGAGCGGGCCGCCGCGGCGCTGCAGGAGGGCCGGGCGCAGGTCGAGCGGCTGCTGACCAACCTGCCGGCGGTGCTGTTCCACCGCGACGCCCATCCGGACGGCCGGTTCCGCCTGCTCTATCGCGGCGGCGACATCGAGACGGTGACCGGCTGGCCGCAGGAGGTCGTGGCGGGGCTGGCCGACATCGCCGAGCTGCGCGCCGATGCGCCGGCGCACCAGATGCCGATCAGCAGCCGCGCCCTGCGCGAGGGCACGGTCACGGCGGACTGGCAGATCCGCCAGCCCGAGGGGCGTCCGCCGCGCTGGATGCGGAGCCATGCGCGGCCGTTGTCGCGGCGGCCCGATGGCAGCGGCGAGGTGGTCGGCTACGTCCTCGACGTCTCGGCCGAATACGCGGCGGCGGCGGAGCAGCAGGCGGCGCGCGAGCGCGAGGCGGCGGCGCTGCGCGAAGGCCGGGCGCAGGTCGAGCGGCTGCTGGCGAACCTGCCGGCGGTGATCTTCCTGCGCGAGGTGGCGCCGGACGGATCCAGCCAGCGACGCTACGTCGCCGGCGATGTCACCGGGGTCACCGGCTGGCCGCTGGAGGCGGCGCTCGCCCATGGCGACGATCCGGACCGCTTCGTCGCGCCGCCCGCGGGCGTGTCGCCGCAGCACGCGATGGAATCGGCCCTGGGCCAGGCGCTGGAGCAGGGCGCGTACCGGGTCGACTGGCAGCACCGGCAGCCGGATGGCGGGCTGCGCTGGATGCGGTCGCACCTGCGGCGGCTGTCGCGCCACCCGGCGGGCGGCGGCGAGGTGGTCGGCGCCACGCTCGACGTCTCGGCCGAATATGCCGCGGCCGAGGCGGCGCGGGAGCGCGAGTCGGCGGCGCTGCAGGCCGGCCGGGCGGAGGTCGAGCGGCTGCTCGCCGGGCTGCCGGCCATCATCTTCCTGCGCCGGGCGGCGGCGGATGGCAGCTCCCGCCTGCTCTACCGCACCGGCGACATCGCCAGCGTCACCGGCTGGCCGGCCGAGGTGCTCGCCCCGCAGGAAGAACTGGTGGTACCTGGCCGGGGCCGAACCGCCGGACTTCCCGACCGCCTACCGCACCGCGCTGCAATCGGGCGAGGCCACGGTCGAGTGGCGGATGCGGCGGCCGGATGGCGAGCTGCAATGGATGCGCTCCTACCTGGTGCGGCTGGCGCTGCAGCCGGACGGCAGCGGCGAGGTGGCGGGCTACATGCTCAACATCGACCGCGAGCGCGCCGCCGAGGCGGCGCTCGAGGGCGTGCTGCGGGCGGCGCCGCTGGCGGTCTATCGCGGCCGCATCACGGCCGAGGGCCGTTTCAGCCGCACCTATCTGAGCCGCGGGATCGAGCGGCTGACCGGCTGGCGTTGGGAGGAGGTGAACCCGCGGGGCGGCATGCTGCGGATCACCGAGCCGGCCGATATCGAGGACCGGACCGGGCATTACCGCCGGGTGGTGACGGAGGGCATCGGTGTCCGCGACCTGCGCATGCGGCGTCCCGACGGCAGCTGGGTGTGGACCCGGCATACCCTGGTGGCGCTGGGCATGGATGACGACGGCGGCGCCGAGGTGGTCGGCTTCATCGTCGACGTCACCGCCGAGCGCGCGGCCCAGGCCGAGCTCGAGCGCACCCTGGCCGCCGCGCCGGTGGTGGTGCTGCGCGGCCGGATCGATGCCGGGGGGCATCTCCAGCCGAACCTATCTCAGCCGCGGGATCGAGCGGCTGACCGGCTGGCGCTGGGAGACGGTGAACCCGCCGGGTGGCCTGACCCGCATCATCCACCCGGCCAGCCGGGCCGCCCTGCCGGACCGGCTGGCCCTGCTGCTGCGCGACGGCACCGTTCGCTACGACCACCGCCTGCTGCGGGCCGATGGCGGCTGGGCCGACGTGCACAGCACGCTGACCGTGCTCGACCGGCTGGCGGATGGCAGCGTCGAGGTGGTCGGCTTCATGGCCGATGTCACCGCCGAGCGCGCCGCCCAGGCGCAGGCGGCGGCGGCCGGCCGGCTGGCGGCGCTGGGCGAGATGGGCACCGGCCTGGCGCATGAGCTGAAGCAGCCGCTGGCGACCATCAGCCTGGCGGCCGAGAACGCGCTGCGGTCGCTGCGCCGCGGCGATGCCGCCGCCGCGCTGCCGCGCCTCGACCGCATCACCTCCCAGGCGCAGCGCGCCGCCGGGATCATCGAGAACCTCCGCCGCTTCGCCCGCGGCGGCGACCCGGCGCGCCGCCCGAGGCGGTGCCGCTGGACCGGGCGATCGACTGCGCCCTGGCGCTGGTCGGCGGGCCACTGCGCGAGGCCGGGATCGAGGTGGACCGCGCGCTGGAGGAGCCGGTGCCGGTGGCGCTCGGCCAGCTGGTCTCGATCGAGCAGGTGCTGGTGAACCTGCTGGTGAATGCCGCCGATGCGCTGCGCGGCCTGCCACCCGGCGCGCCGCGGCGGATCCAGGTGGCGGCGGCGCAGGCCGGGGTGGCGGCGGGGATGGTCCGGCTGACCCTGGCCGATACGGGGGCGGCATCCCTGAGTCGATCCTGCCGCGGCTCTTCGAGCCCTTCGTCTCGACCAAGGATGCCGACCAGGGAACCGGGCTCGGCCTCTCGATCTGCCATGGGCTGGTCAAGGCCATGGGCGGCGGGATCGAGGTGCGGAACGGGCCGGAGGGTGCAGTCTTCACCGTCCTGCTGCCGCGGGCGATGGGGGTGGCTGGCCCGGCGGGCTGAGTCGGATCGGCGGCGGGCGGCGGCGCCCGGAGGCGGTATGCTGGGCGGGGAGGGACCGTCATGCCGATCGCGCCGCACCTGGACCTGTCACGCCTGGCCCTGCTGACGCCGGAGGAGATGGGCCGCGCCGATGCCGCGGCGATCGCCGGCGGGACGCCCGGTCCGGTGCTGATGGCGGCGGCCGGCCGGGCGGTGGCGCGGGCGGCGCGGCGGCATTTCCGCCCGGTGCGCTGCCTGGTGCTGGCGGGGCCCGGCAACAATGGCGGCGACGGCTATGTCGCGGCGCGGCTGCTGGAACAGGCGGGCTGGCCGGTTGCCGTCGCCGCCCTGGCGCCGCCTCGGCCGGGCAGCGACGCCGCCGGGGCGGCGGCGGCGTGGCGCGGGCCGATGGTCCCCTTCGGCCCGGCCGAGGCGGCGCGCGCCGGCCTGGTGATCGACGCGGTCTTCGGCGCCGGGCTGGCGCGCGACCTGGACGGGCCGGCGGCCGCGGTGCTGCGCGCGGTGCGGGCGCCGCTGCTGGCGGTCGACGTGCCCTCCGGCCTCGACGGCGCGACCGGGCAGCCGCGCGGCTTCGCGCCGCAAGCGGCGCTGACCGTGACCTTCTTCCGGCTGAAGCCGGGGCACCTTCTGCTGCCGGGACGCGGGTTGTGCGGCGAGGTGGTGCTGGCCGATATCGGCCTGCCGGAGGGCGTGCTGGACCGCGTCGGGCCGCGCGCCTGGCGCAATGCGCCGGGGCTCTGGCGGCCGCCGGGATTCGGCGCCGAGGCGCACAAGTACAGCCGCGGCCACCTGACCATCCTGGGCGGCGGGCAGATGACCGGGGCGGCGCGGCTGGCCGCGGGCGCGGCGCACCGGGCGGGGGCGGGGCTGGTGACGATCCTGGCGCCGGATGCCGCGGCCGCCGCGCTCTACCGCGCCGGCGACCCGGGGACCATTGTCTCCGAGGCCGGGCTCGAGGCGCTGCTGGCCGACGACCGCCGCCGCGCCTGGCTGATCGGGCCCGGGCTGCCGGGGGATGCCGCGACCCGCGCGGCGCTGCGCCGGCTGGTCGAGGCCGGGCGTCAGGTGGTCGCCGATGCCGGGGCGCTCGGCGCCTGCGCCGGGATGCCGCAGGCCCTGGCCGGCTGCGCCGTGCTGACGCCGCATGCCGGCGAGTTCGCCCGGGTCTTCGGCCCCGCCGGGGACGACAAGCTCGCCGCCGCCCGCGCCGCCGCGGCGGCGACCGGCGCGGTGGTGCTGCTGAAGGGCGCCGATACCGTCATCGCCGCCCCCGATGGGCGCGCCGCGATCAATGCCAACGCCCCGCCCGGCCTGGCGACGGGCGGCACCGGCGACGTGCTGGCCGGCAGCATCGCCGCGCTGCTGGCGCAGGGGATGCGGGCCTTCGAGGCGGCCGGCTGCGGCGCCTGGATCCAGGGCGAGGCGGCGCGGGCATACGGGCCGGGCCTGGTTGCGGAGGATCTCATCACGCTCCTGCCAAATGCCATGGGATTGGCTCGCCTCAACCTCAAGGCGTGCTGACAATCGCGCTGGGTTTCACCATGTTACCGGTGCCGCCCCGGAGAGACCGAAGCATGTCCGACCTGGCACTTGAGACCGGCCTGTTCGACCGCGCGCTGCGGCGCGTCACCAGCCTCTGGCGCGACATGGCGGAGCGGGTGGTGGGCGGCGAGGCGGAGGGCATCGCCGAGCAGATGCGCGCCTGCCTCGACGGCCGCGGCGGCGAGGTCTCGGCGCGCAACCGCGCGGCCAAGCTGGCCCAGGCCTACCTGGCGCTGGATGCGGCGGGACGGGTGGACTTCCTCCGCACCCTGGCCGGCTTCGACTGCGACGAGGCGGCGATGGACTTCGCCATCGACCGCCTCCGCAAGGCCGCCGGCCCGGCCGAGCAGGCCGCCGCCAAGGCCCGGCTGCGCCGGGCGCTGGAGCCGCCGCGGCTGCGGCTGCTGACCCAGTTCACCGCCATCCCGGACGGCATGAAATTCCTGGTCGACCTGCGCGCCGGGCTGCTGCAGGCGATGGGCGGCGACGCCCTGCTGCAGGCGCTCGAGACCGACCTGAAGGGCCTGCTGGCGAGCTGGTTCGATGTCGGCTTCCTCGAGCTTCAGGCGGATCGACTGGAACTCGCCCGCCGCGCTGCTGGAGAAGCTGGTGCAGTACGAGGCGGTGCACCGCATCCGCACCTGGCGCGACCTGAAGAACCGGCTGGACAGCGACCGCCGCTGCTACGCCTTCTTCCACCCCCGCATGCCGGAGGAGCCGCTGATCTTCGTCGAGGTCGCGCTGGTCAAGGGGATGTCGGACAGCGTGCAGCGGCTGCTGGACGAGAAGGCGCCGGTGCTCGACCCGGCGGCGGCGGATACCGCGATCTTCTATTCGATCAACAACTGCCAGCGCGGGCTGGACGGGATCAGCTTCGGCAACTTCCTCATCAAGCGGGTGGTGTCGCTGCTGCAGGCGGAACTGAAGAACATCCGCGCCTTCGCCACGCTCTCGCCGATCCCGGGCTTCAGCCGCTGGCTGGCGGCGCAGCTGGCGGAGGGCGACCCGGCGCTGATCGAGGAGGAGGCGGCCGCGGTCCTGCGCCAGCACGCGCCGGGCAGCCTGGCGCTGCCGGCGCCGGCCAGCCCGGGGGCGAGCGCGGGCATGCTCGCGGCGCCGATCCTGGTGGAGACCCCGGTGCAGACCCTGGCCCGGGTGCTGGCCCGGCGCGGCTGGCAGCGGGAGGAGGCGCTGGCGAAGGCGCTCGAGCCGGTCCTGCTGCGCGCCTGCGCCCGCTACCTGCTGAACGAGTCCGCCAGGGCGAAGGCCCGGCGCGCGCGCGACCCGGTGGCGCATTTCCACCTGTCCAACGGGGCGCGGGTGGAACGGCTGAACTGGCGGGCGGATGTCAGCGAGAAGGGGATGAAGGAGAGCTGCGGGCTGATGGTGAACTACCTCTACGACCCGGCGCGGATCGAGGAGAACCACGAGGCCTACGCAGGGGAGGGCAAGCGGCCCGCCGCCGCCGCGCTCAGGAAGCTGGCGCGGGTCGGCTAGATCGGATGGCCGGGGGGCGTGAAGGCTCGGACGCCTGAACCTGCCGTGGAAGCAATGCGCTACGGCGGCGCGGCGGTCGCGTTCGAGCGCTGCGCGGCCGTCGCGGGCGCCGGTCCGGCCTCGGCCGCGAAGCCCCGCAGCAGCCGGCCGACGCCTGAATCGATCAGCCGCTCCGCCGGCAGCGGCAGTTGCCCGGCCCGCTCCAGGCTGGCCAGCCCGTGGCTCAGCGCCCAGATCTGCACCCCGATCTCCGCCGCGGCGCCGCCGCCGATGCCGAGCGCGGCGAGCGCGTCGCCGAGCGGCGAGTCCTCCGGCTGCGCGGGCTCCGGCGGAGCGCTGCGGGGCCGGTAGAGCGAGAGATAGAGGCCCGGCTCCTCCCGCGCGAAGGCCATGTAGGCATGGCCGATCCGCAGGAAGGCCTCGGCGGGCCCCGGCTCGCCCCCGCCCCAGGCGGCGGCCAGCCGCGCGTTCAGCAGCGCCGCGCCACGCCGGGCCAACGCCTCCAGCAGCGCCGCCTTGTCGGCGAAATGCTTGTACGGGGCAGAGGCCGAGACGCCGCAGGCGCGCGCCGCGTCGAGCAGGGAGAAGCCCTCCGGCCCGCGCTCCGCGACCAGCGCCGCGGCGGCTCCAGCAGCGCCTCCTGCAGCCTGCCATGGTGGTAGGCGCGATGGATTTTCTCGGGTAGTGCCATGGGCCTGGGATACCATGGCCCGGCGCGGCGCCCTATGTTCGCCCGGTCTCAGCAGCAGAAGAACGGCCGGCAAGCCGCCTTGCGAACCAGGGCGCCCCGGTTCGGGAGGAAGACCGGAATGACCGTCCAGGGCCGCATCGCCACCATCGCCGAGCCCCCGGGCGCCGGGCAGCCGGCCGTCGATCCGACCCGTCAGCTCGACCTGCTGCATGCCATGGAGCGCAAGCTGCTCTGGCTCTCGGCCTGGATGATCCACCATGCCAACCACGTCCGGCCGAACCGCGACGGGCTGAAGGTCGGCGGCCACCAGGCCTCCTGCGCCTCCGTCGTCTCGATCATGACGGCGCTGTACTTCGAGATCCTGCGGCCGCAGGACCGGCTGGCGGTGAAGCCGCATGCCGGTCCGGTCTTCCATGCGGTGAACTGGCTGTTCGGCCGGCAGAGCCGGGACAAGCTCGAGACGCTCCGGCAGTTCGGCGGCATCCAGCCCTATCCCTCCCGGGTCAAGGACGGGGCGGAGGTGGACTTCTCCACCGGCTCGGTCGGCCTCGGCGTCGCGCTGACCAGCTTCGGCGCGCTGGTCGAGGACTATGTCCGGCTGCACGGGCTCGGCCGGGCCGACATCCCCGCCGGCCGCCACATCGCCATCGTCGGCGATGCCGAGCTGGACGAGGGCAACATCTACGAGGCCCTGCTGGAGGGCTGGAAGCACGATGTCCGCAATGTCTGGTGGATCATCGACTACAACCGCCAGAGCCTCGACAGCGTGGTGCAGGACCGGTTGTTCGGCCGGATCGAGGGCCTGTTCCGCGACATGGGCTGGAACGTCGTCACCCTGAAATACGGCCGCAAGCTGGAGGCCGCCTTCGCGCGGGAAGGCGGCGAATCGCTCCGCCGCTGGATCGACGACTGCCCGAACAGCCTCTACTCCGCGCTGACCTTCCAGGGCGGCGCCGCCTGGCGCAACGCGCTGCTGGCCGAGCTCGGCCGCGAGGAGGGGGTGCGCGCCATCATCGACCCGCTGTCCGACGAGGAGCTCGGCGCGCTGATGACCAATCTCGGCGGCCATGACGTGGCGACGCTGCTGGAGGCTTTCCGGGCGCAGGATGCCGCCGGCGACCAGCCGACCTGCTTCATCGCCTATACCGTGAAGGGCATGGGCCTGCCCTTCGCCGGGCACAAGGACAACCATGCCGGGCTGATGACCAAGGAGCAGATGGCCGGCTTCAAGGCGGAGATGCGCATCCGCGACGGCCATGAATGGGACCGCTTCGAGGGGCTGGACCTGCCCGAGGCGGAGCTGCAGGCCTTCCTCCGCGGCGTCCCCTTCGCCACCCCGGTCGCCCCCGAGGGCCGCCGGCTGAAGGCCGCGCCGGTCGCGGTGCCGCAGGAGAGCTTCCCCCGGCCGAAGGTGGCGGCGGGGCGGAAATTCTCCACCCAGCAGGCCTTCGGCGAGGTGCTGGCCGAGCTCGGCCGCGGCCAGGGGAGGCGGCGGCGATCGCCAGGCGGATCGTTACCACCAGCCCGGACGTGACGGTCTCGACCAATCTCGGCCCCTGGGTGAACCGCCGCGGCGTGTTCGACCGCCACCTGAAGAACGACGTCTTCCGCGACGCCAAGCTGGCCAGCGCCCAGCGCTGGGGCATGTCGCCGGAGGGCCAGCACATCGAGCTCGGCATCGCCGAGCAGAACCTGTTCCTGATGCTCTCGGCGCTCGGCCTGGCGCACGACCTCTATGGCGCGCGGCTGCTGCCGATCGGCACGGTCTACGACCCCTTCGTCAACCGTGGCCTCGATGCGCTGATCTATGCCTGCTACCAGGATGCGCGCTTCATGCTGGTCAGCACGCCGTCCGGCCTGACGCTGGCGCCCGAGGGCGGCCAGCACCAGTCCATCAACACGCCGCTGCTCGGCATGGCGCAGGACCGGCTCGCCAGCTTCGAGCCGGCCTATGCCGACGAGCTGGCGATCCTGATGCGCTGGGGCTTCGAGCACATGCAGAAGCCGGACGGCTCGGCGGTCTGGCTGCGGCTCTCGACCCGCGGGCTGGAGCAGCCGCAGCGCACGCTGGACCCGGCCGCGGTCGTGGCCGGCGGGCATTGGATGGTCCCCCGCGCCGGGTGCCCGCATCGCCATCGCCTATCAGGGGCCGGTGGCGCCGGAGGCGCTCGCCGCCTTCGAGGAGCTGCGGGCGGAGGAGCCGGGGGCGGGGCTGCTGGCGATCACCTCGCCGGACCGGCTGCATGCCGAGTGGCTGGCGGCGCGGCGCAAGGCGCGGTCGGGCTTCGGCGCCCCCTCCTGGGTCGAGGAATTGCTGGCGCCGCTGGCGCCGGCGCGGCGATCGTCTCGGTCATCGACGGCCACCCGGCGGCGCATGCCTGGCTGGGGGCGGTGCGCGGCCAGCGGGTAGTGCCGCTCGGCGTCGACCGTTTCGGCCAGTCGGGTGACATCCCCGACCTCTATCGTGAATATGGCCTCGACGTGGACGCGATTCTGGATGCCTGCGCCCAGGCCCTGCTGGGGTAGGGTAGGGCGCGTCAGGCCGGCAGCAGGGCGATGCCCTCGGCGCTGGCGGCGCGGCGCAGGGCGCGGTCCGTGCTCAGCAGGGACGCGTCCAGCTCGCAGGGCGAGATCGAGGTAGCAGGCGTCGTAGAGCGTCAGGCCGTGCAGGCGGGCGAGGTCCAGCGGCCGGCCCCGGCAGGCCTCCGGCAGGTGCGGATGCGTCTCCGGTGCCAAGCCCTGGGCTACCCGCATGACCTGCGCGCGGCGCGCCGAGCTCAGTCGGTTGCGGCGCTCCGCCGTCAGCAGGCTGTTGCCGACCTCAACCCACCAGAGCGCCGGGACGTGCAGGCCTGCCGCGACGATGCCGGCCGGCTGGTCCTCCTCGACCGGCGAGGCCTCGTCCGGCAGCAGGACGGCCAGGGCGAAGGAGGCGTCGAGGACGTAGCCTCGCACCGCTCAGCGTCGCCCTTCGGCGATCCAGTCGCGGATGTCCTGCTGCGACACGCGCACCCCTTCGGCCTGCAACTCCTCCCGCAACGCCACGATCCGCGCCGCCGCCTCGGCCGGACTCCGGCCTGGCCGGCGCGGCTTCGGCCGGCACCAGCCGGGCGACCGGCTTGCCGTTCCGGGTGATGGTCAGGCTCTCGCCCCGCGCGACCCGGTCAAGCAGCGCGGAAAGGTGGGTCTTCGCCTCATAGGCGCCGATGCTGCCGTCCATCCGGGCAGACTAGTCGGCCGACTAGTCGGGATTCAAGCGGCTCGCCGATCTGACCCCTCCTTTCAATGAACCCCCGCCTGCGCTACACGCCCGGTCTTCAATACCGCGGGGCGTCCACGCGGGCGTGGTGGAATTGGCAGACACGCTGGATTTAGGTTCCAGTGGCGCAAGCCGTGGGGGTTCAAATCCCTCCGCCCGCACCAGGCCGCCCCTCGCCAGGTCTGGATGGGTGTGACGACAATGCAGGTGACCGAGGTCGCGAACGACGGGCTGAAGCGGGCCTATACGGTGGTGGTGCCCGCCGGCGACATCGCCGCCGAGCGCCGGAAGCGGCTGGCCGAAGCTGGGCCGCGACCTCCGCATCCCCGGCTTCCGCCCGGGCAAGGTGCCGCCCGAGGTGGTCGAGCAGCGCTACGGCCAGGCGGTGATGAGCGAGGTGCTCGAGCAGTCGGTGAACAAGGCGGCCGACCAGGTCGTCACCGACCGCGGCCTCCGCCCGGCGCTGCAGCCGAAGATCGAGCTGGTGAATTCGCCCCCGAATCCGACCTGGAGTTCAAGGTCGAGCTGGAGATCCTGCCGGAGATCCCGATGCCGGACTTCGCCGGGATCGCGGTGGAGCGGCTGAAGGCCGAGCCCTCCGACGAGCAGGTGGACAAGGCGCTGGAGACGATCGCCTCGCGCAACCGCAAGCTCGAGGACGTCACCGAGGTGAAGCCGGCCGAGAAGGGCGACATCCTGGTCTGCGACTTCGTCGGCCGGATCGATCCCGCCGAAGGGGAGGAGGGGCCGGGCGAGGCCTTCCCGGGCGGCACCGCCAGCGACATGCCGATCGAGGTCGACGGCCCCGGCTTCATCCCCGGCTTCACCGAGCAACTGGTCGGCATGCAGCCTGGCGACGAGCGGCTGGTGAAGGTGACCTTCCCCGAGAATTACGGCTCCGCCGCGCTGGCCGGGAAGGCAGCGACCTTCACCGTCACCGCCAAGGGCATGAAGCGCTCCATCGTGCCGGCGGCCGACGAGGAGATGGCCAAGGCGATCGGCTTCGACACGCTCGACGCCCTGAAGGAGGCCGTGCGCGGCAGCCTGCAGCAGGAATACGACAACCTGGCCCGGCTGAAGGTGAAGCGGTCGCTGCTGGACGCGCTGGCGGCCAAGGCCGAGTTCCCGGTGCCGGAGGGCATGATCGAGGCCGAGTTCGCCCAGATCTGGCAGCGGGTGGAGCAGGACCTGAAGGCCGGCAATCTCGACGCCGACGACAAGGGCAAGGACGAGGAGACGCTGAAGGCGGAATACCGCGGCATCTCCGAGCGCCGCATCCGCCTCGGCCTGCTGCTCTCCGAGATCGGCCGGACCAACAACATCACCGTGACCGGTGACGAATTGGCAAGGGCGATGCGTCAGGAAGCTGGTCGGTACCCGGGCCAGGAACAGCAGGTGATGGAATTCTTCCGGAAGAATCCGCAGGCGGCGGAGAACCTCCGCAGCCCCATCTTCGAGGAGAAGGTGGTGGATTTCATGCTGAAGCTGGCCCAGGTGACCGACCGGCAGGTCGCGCCGGAGGAACTGACCACCCAGGCCGAGGCCGCCTGATTCGGCGCTTCGGGACCCGTCCGGGCGCGCCCGGCAACCCCGCCATCCGGCGGGGACTTCCGGCGGCGCCGGGGTTGCCCCACATTGGCTGAGGCGAACCCGGCCCGTGGGCGGCATGGCTGCCCGGCCACCCCGGCCGGTCCGTGCCGCCGACCGGGCAAGGGTCCGCCGGGCCGAACGAGTGAAAGGTTGCACCATGCGGGACCGTGATCCGGTCGAGGTCTACAACAACACCCTCGTGCCGATGGTCGTCGAGCAGACGGCGCGGGGCGAGCGGTCCTACGACATCTACTCGCGCCTGCTGAAGGAGCGGATCATCTTCCTGACGGGGCCGGTCTTCGACCAGGTCTCCTCGCTGATCTGCGCCCAGTTGCTGTTCCTGGAAAGCGAGAACCCGAACAAGGACATCGCCTTCTACATCAACAGCCCGGGCGGCGTGGTCTCGGCCGGCCTGGCGATGTACGACACCATGCAGTACATCCGTTCCCCGGTCAGCACGGTCTGCATCGGCCAGGCGGCCTCCATGGGCTCGCTGCTGCTGACCGCCGGCGCCAAGGGGAAGCGCTTCGCCCTGCCGAATGCCCGGGTCATGGTGCACCAGCCTTCCGGCGGCGCCCAGGGCCAGGCGACCGACATCGAGATCCAGGCGCGCGAGATCCTCAAGCTGCGGCAGCGGCTGAACGAGATCTACGTGAAGCATACCGGCCAGCCGATCGCCGCGATCGAGGCCAAGCTGGAACGCGACAGCTACATGTCGGCCGAGGAGGGCACGCGACTTCGGCCTGGTCGACGAGGTGGTGCTGGAACGCCCGGCCGCCCCGGGCGCCGAGGTGCCGAAGTCCTGACGACCCGGGCGCCGGCCGGGACCCGATCGTATCGCCGGCGGCGTCCTGACGGGATGTTGCCGCACCGGTTGGTGTTCGGCCGGCCCCTGGCCATCCGTCGTGCTTCCCCCCGATGACAGGGGGGCTACAGTCCCATCCCAGGCCCCCTCTCGATTTCGAGGGGTGGGGCCCGGGCGGTCCGCGCCTTCCCATGCGAGAAGGCGCCGGCGGCCCTGGCCGGCCCATCCAGGCGGAGTGCCCATGAGCAAGTCCGGCGACTCGAAGAACACCCTCTACTGCTCGTTCTGCGGGAAGTCGCAGCACGAGGTCCGGAAGCTCATCGCCGGGCCCACCGTGTTCATCTGCGACGAATGCGTCGAGCTGTGCATGGACATCATCCGCGAGGAGCACAAGACGCACCTCGTGAAGTCGCGCGACGGGGTGCCGACGCCGAAGGAGATCTGCAAGGTCCTAGATGACTACGTCATCGGCCAGGACCATGCGAAGAAGGTCCTCTCGGTCGCGGTGCACAACCACTACAAGCGGCTGGCGCACGGCGCGAAGAACAACGACGTCGAGATCGCCAAGTCGAACATCCTGCTGCTGGGCCCGACCGGCTCGGGCAAGACGCTGCTGGCGCAGACGCTCGCCCGCATCCTCGACGTGCCCTTCACCATGGCGGATGCGACGACGCTGACCGAGGCTGGCTATGTCGGCGAGGATGTCGAGAATATCATCCTCAAGCTGCTGCAGTCGGCCGACTACAATGTCGAGCGGGCGCAGCGCGGCATCGTCTACATCGACGAGGTCGACAAGATCAGCCGCAAGTCCGACAACCCCAGCATCACGCGGGATGTCTCGGGCGAGGGCGTGCAGCAGGCGCTGCTGAAGATCATGGAAGGCACCGTCGCCTCGGTGCCGCCGCAGGGCGGGCGCAAGCACCCGCAGCAGGAATTCCTGCAGGTCGACACCTCGAACATCCTGTTCATCTGCGGCGGCGCCTTCGCGGGCCTCGAGCGGATCATCGGTGCCCGCGGCAAGGGCTCGGGCATCGGCTTCGGCGCCGAGGTCCGCTCCCGGACGAGCGCCGCGCCGGCGCGGTGCTGCGCGAGGTGGAGCCGGAGGACCTGCTGAAGTTCGGGTTGATCCCGGAATTCATCGGCCGGCTCCCGGTCGTCGCCACGCTCGAGGACCTCGACGAGAAGGCGCTCATCGAGATCCTGACCAAGCCGAAGAATGCGCTGGTGAAGCAGTACCAGCGGCTCTTTGAGATGGAGGGGACCAAGCTCACCTTCACCGAGGACGCGCTGCGCTCGGTCGCCACCCGCGCCATCCAGCGCAAGACCGGTGCCCGTGGCCTGCGCTCGATCATGGAGCAGATCCTGCTGTCGACCATGTTCGACCTGCCCGGCCTCGACGACGTGGACGAGGTGGTGGTGAACCGCGAGGTGGCCGAGAGCCGGGCCAGCCCGCTCTTCATCTACGAGTGAGCGCGCGGCGGAGCAGAGCTCCGCCTGATCGTGCCGGGCGCGGCCGTTCCAGGCCGCGCCAGAATTCAAGGGGTTGAGAGGCCAAGGCCCGGCCCCCATCTATTTTGCAATCCCGTGACGCCACGGGTCATGCCGCTTCTCGGGTGCCCCAGGCGTCGACTGTCCTTCAGCGAGGTCCATCATGGCGGACAAGCCCGAAACCCTCCGCGGGGAATTGCTCCCCGTCCTGCCGCTCCGCGACATCGTCGTCTTCCCGCACATGATCGTGCCCGCTGTTCGTGGGCCGGGAGAAATCCGTCCGCGCGCTGGAAGCGGTGATGCGCGACGACAAGCAGATCCTGCTCGTGGCCCAGAAGAACGCCGCGCAGGACGATCCCGGCGCTGACGACCTCTATGACGTCGGCACCGTCTCCACCGTGCTGCAGCTGCTGAAGCTGCCGGACGGCACGGTGAAGGTGCTGGTCGAGGGCGGCCGCCGCGCGCGAGATCGCCGGCTTCAAGGAGACGCAGACCCATTTCCGAGGCCTATGCCTCGGCGCTCGAGGAGCCGGAAGGCACCGCGCCCGGAGTCGGAGGCGCTCGCCCGCACCGTGGTCGGCCAGTTCGAGCAATACATTAAGCTCAACAAGAAGATCGCGCCGGAAGTGCTGGTCTCGATCAACCAGATCGACGACCCGAACAAGCTGGCCGATACCGTCGCCGCCCACCTCTCGCTGAAGATTCCCGAGAAGCAGGAGCTGCTGGAGACCGCCGGCACCGCCGCGCGGCTCGAGCGGGTCTTCGCCCATATGGAAAGCGAGATCGGCGTCCTGCAGGTGGAGAAGCGCATCCGCAACCGCGTGAAGCGGCAGATGGAGAAGACGCAGCGCGAGTACTACCTGAACGAGCAGCTCAAGGCGATCCAGAAGGAGCTGGGCGAGGGCGAGGACGGCAAGGACGAGGCCGCCGAAGCTGGAGGCCAAGATCAAGGCCACCAAGCTGTCGAAGGAAGCCCGCGAGAAGGCCATGGCCGAGCTGAAGAAGCTTCGCACCATGTCGCCGATGAGCGCCGAATCGACGGTGGTGCGCAACTACCTCGATTGGATGCTGAGCATCCCCTGGAAGAAGCGCAGCAAGGTCCGCAACGACATCGTCGAGGCGGAGAAGGTGCTGGACGCCGACCACTTCGGCCTGGAGAAGGTGAAGGAGCGGATCATCGAGTATCTGGCGGTGCAGTCGCGCTCGCCGAAGATCCGCGGCCCGATCCTCTGCCTCGTCGGCCCGCCCGGCGTGGGCAAGACCTCTCTCGGCAAGTCGATCGCCAAGGCCACCGGCCGCAACTTCGTCCGCATGTCGCTCGGCGGCGTGCGCGACGAGGCGGAGGTGCGCGGCCACCGGCGGACCTATATCGGCTCGATGCCCGGCAAGGTCATCCAGGGCATGAAGAAGGCGAAGACCTCCAACCCGCTCTTCCTGCTCGACGAGATCGACAAGCTCGGCGCGGACTGGCGCGGCGACCCGTCCTCGGCGCTGCTCGAGGTGCTGGACCCCGAGCAGAACGCGACCTTCGCCGACCACTACCTCGAGGTGGACTACGACCTGTCGGACGTCATGTTCGTCACCACGGCGAACTCGCTTCGCATGCCGCAGCCGCTGCTGGACCGCATGGAGATCATCCGCATCCCCGGCTACACCGAGGATGAGAAGGTGGAGATCGCCAAGCGGCACCTGATCTCGAAGCAGTCCGAGGCCAATGGCCTGAAGGACGGTGAGTGGTCGGTGACCGAGGAGGCGCTGCGCGACCTGGTGCGCTACTACACGCGGGAGGCCGGCGTTCGGAACCTCGAGCGCGAGGTCGGCGGAGCTGGCGCGCAAGGCGGTGCGCGAGATCGTCTCGAAGAAGGCGAAGAAGGTCACCATCACGCCGAAGAACCTCGAAGAAAGTCTGCAGGGGTCCGGAAGTTCCGCTACGGCGAGGCCGAGGCGGAGGACATGGTCGGCGTGGTCACCGGCCTGGCCTGGACCGAGGTGGGCGGCGAGATCCTGACGATCGAGTCCGTCACCGTGCCGGGCAAGGGCAAGGTGCAGACCACCGGCAAGCTCGGCGACGTCATGCAGGAGAGCGTCTCGGCGGCGATGTCCTATGTCCGCAGCCGCGCGACGAGCTTCGGCCTGAAGCCGACGCTGTTCGACCGGCGCGACATCCACGTGCACGTGCCGGAAGGTGCTACGCCGAAGGATGGCCCCTCCGCGGGCATCGCCATGGCGACCAGCATCGTCTCCGTCCTCACCGGCATCCCGGTGCGGCGCGACGTGGCGATGACCGGCGAGATCACGCTGCGCGGCCGCGTGCTGCCGATCGGCGGCCTGAAGGGCTTGCTGGCGGCGCTGCGGAGCGGCACCACCACGGTCTTCATCCCGAAGGAGAACGAGAAGGATCTCGCGGAGATCCCGGACAACGTGAAGAAGGGGCTGAGCATCTTCCCCGTCTCGCATGTGGACGAGGTGATCGCGGCGGCGCTGGTGCGCAAGCCCGAGGCGATCACCTGGGAGGAGCCGGCCGAATCGCCGACGCCGCGCGCGGCGGATGGCGATGCGGCGAAGCCCGCCCTGCCGCACTGACACCCTTCGGTTGTATTACGGGCGGGCCGAAAGGCCCGCCCGATCTGTATTTCGGGCGCCACAAACCCGGCGAAAGGCGCGGATTTCTGCCGTTTTTCCGAGTCGAATGATTGACGCCCCAGAATCGCCCCTCTTACAGTCGCGCCGAGTTTCCGACCCGGGTGCACCCGGGCGCGGCGGTGGATTTCCAGGGAAGGGGGCTTACGCATGAACAAGCAGGATCTGATCTCGATCGTCGCGGAAGCGGGCGACCTGCCGAAGGCGAAGGCGGGCGACGTGCTGGACGCGGTGTTCGAGGCGATCACCACCTCGCTCAAGAAGAAGAACGATGTGCGGCTGGTCGGCTTCGGCACCTTCTCGACCTCGAAGCGCAAGGCCGGTACGGGTCGCAACCCGCGCACCGGCGAGGAGATCAAGATCCCGGCGACCAACACTGTTCGCTTCAAGGCCGGCAAGGGCCTGAAGGATGCGAGTGAACTGAGCCGGCGACTTGCCGGGTAGGGGACCAGGACGGGGCCGGCGGCGACGCCGGCCCGCTCTTTTCCCTGAAGGTAGGGGCATTCTCCGCCCCGGGGGCGCTTAG
This sequence comes from Dankookia sp. P2, assembly GCF_050632255.1. NCBI lineage: Bacteria > Pseudomonadati > Pseudomonadota > Alphaproteobacteria > Acetobacterales > Roseomonadaceae > Dankookia > Dankookia sp. P2. The sequence continues at coordinate 6,126,820 of NZ_CP192581.1, forward strand.
CTCAGCGGTAGAGCGCTTCGTTTACACCGAAGATGCCGGGGGTTCAGATCCCTCAGCGCCCATTCATCCACAGCGAAGTCGGGAACCTCGGCGGTTCGTTCGTTCGACCCCGTTGACACCCCCAACCGGCGGCATAAACCCCCGCCACGACGCAAGCGGGTGTAGCTCAGTTGGTTAGAGCGCCGGCCTGTCACGCCGGAGGTCGCGGGTTCGAGCCCCGTCACTCGCGCCATTCGTCGCAAACGCCAAGGCGCGCCGTTCCGCAGGGAACGGCGCCTTTGCCGTATTCTGGACCCTTTTCGTTCCGGGCAAAAATCACCACCTGGGACTTGAGAAAGGCGTCCTGCCCTCTATGCGAAAACCGCGGGTCGTGGCTAATGTCCGGCCGCGCTGCGCTGCGGCATTCGCCGGGGCAGGGCATGCCGCGGCCGCGCCTTGACGGACGCGGCGCCACCAAGGGGCGGAGCACAGATGACCCAACCGCTACTGGGCGAATATTTTCCGATCCTGGTCTTCCTGGTGATCGCCGGGGGCATCGCCGCCGCGATGGTCGGCGGCAGCCTGCTGGTCGCCCGGCAGAAGCCAAACCCGGAGAAACTGTCGGCCTATGAATGCGGCTTCGAGCCCTTCGACGACACGCGGCGGCGCTTCGACGTGCGGTTCTACCTGGTCGCCATTCTCTTCATCATCTTCGACCTCGAAGTGGCGTTCCTGTTCCCGTGGGCCGTCTCGCTCGGTCAGATCGGCTGGTTCGGCTTCCTGTCGATGATCGCCTTCCTCGGCGTGCTGACCGTCGGGTTCGTCTACGAATGGCGCAAGGGCGCCCTGGACTGGGAGTGACGGCTCAGGCCGTCCCCCGACCGGAGAGCATCATGAGCGGAAATACGGATACGGTTGCCTGGAACCGCGAGCACCTGGCGCCCGGCGCGGCGCAGGATGCGGTGGTGAAGGGGATCACGGGCGAGATCGAGGAAAAGGGCTTCGTCGTCGCCAACCTCGACAAGGTGGTGAACTGGGCCCGCACCGGCAGTCTCTGGCCGATGACCTTCGGCCTCGCCTGCTGCGCGGTGCCGATGATCCACGCCTACATGGCGCGCTACGACCTCGACCGATTCGGCATCATCCCCGCGGCTCGCCGCGGCAATCTGACGTGATGATCGTGGCCGGCACGCTGACCAACAAGATGGCGCCTGCGCTGCGCAAGGTCTACGACCAGATGTCCGAGCCGCGCTGGGTCATCAGCATGGGCAGCTGCGCCAATGGCGGCGGCTACTACCACTATTCCTACAGCGTGGTACGCGGCTGCGACCGCATCGTGCCGGTGGATGTCTACGTGCCGGGCTGCCCGCCGACGGCGGAGGGCCTCGTCTACGGCATCCTGCAGCTGCAAAAGAAGATCCGGCGGACGGGGACCATCCTGCGTGGCTGATACGATCGACAAGGCCGCGGCGCTGGCGGCGCTGGGCGAGGCCGTGCGCGCGGCGCTGCCGCAGGGTGCGGTGCAGTCCATCGAGGTCGAGCGCGGCGAGGAGCTGGTGCTGCGCATCGGCCGCGAGGCGCTGCTGCCGGCCATGACGCTGCTGCGCGACGGCGAGGGCTTCGCCTTCGAGCAGCTGATGGACCTCTGCGGCACCGACTGGCCGGAGCGGCCCTTGCGCTTCGAGGTGGTCTACAACCTGCTCAGCCTCTCGCTGAACCAGCGGATCCGTGTGGTGGTGGGGACCGACGCCGCGACGCCGGTGCCGAGCGTCGCGGCCATCTGGCCGGTAGCGACCTGGTACGAGCGCGAGGCGTGGGACATGTACGGCATCGTCTTCGCCGGCCTCACCGACCTGCGCCGGCTGCTGACCGATTACGGCTTCGAAGGGCATCCGCTGCGCAAGGACTTCCCGCTGACCGGCTATGTCGAGGTGCGCTACGACGAGGAGCGCAAGCAGGTCGTCTACGAGCCGGTGACGCTGACGCAGGACTTCCTGCAATTTCGACTTCCTCAGCCCCTGGGAAGGCATGACCACCCTGCCGGGCGACGAGAAGGTCCACCTCAACCGAGATCGAAGGGCCGAAGGCCCAGGGGACCGGAGCATGAGCGGCAGTTCCGCCATGGCGTCCGAGGCGGGGCCGATGGCCGCTGCCGCGGATCCGCAGGGCTTCGTCTCGGGGACCGGGGACGAGCCGGTGTCGCGCACCGTCGAGGTCGACAGCCACACCATCAATTCCGGCCCGCAGCACCCGGCGGCGCATGGCGTGCTCCGCCTCATCCTCGAGATGAAGGGCGAGATGGTCGAGCGCGCCGACCCGCATATCGGCCTGCTGCACCGCGGCACCGAGAAGCTGATCGAGTACAAGACGTACATGCAGGCCATGCCCTACATGGACCGGCTCGACTACGTCTCGCCGATGTGCATGGAGCACAGCTACGTCCTGGCGGTGGAGAAGCTGCTGCGGATCGAGGACCAGGTGCCCGAGCGCGCCCGCGTCATCCGCACCATGTTCGCCGAGCTCACCCGCATCCTGAACCACCTGCTGAACGTCACCACCTATGCGCTCGATTGCGGCGCCATCACCCCGGCGCTCTGGGGCTTCGAGCAGCGCGAGCACCTGCTCGAATTCTACGAGGCGGCTGGCGGCAGCCACTACCACGTCAACTACTTCCGCGCCGGCGGCGTGGCGAAGGACATCCCGCGCGCGCTCGAGGACCGCATTGGCAACTGGTGCAGGCAGTTCCCCGAGAATTCCTCCGCGACCTCGAGGGGCTGCTGACCGAGAACCGCATCTTCAAGCAGCGCACCGTCGATATCGGCGTCATGACCGCAGAGCAGGCGATGGCCTGGGGCTTCTCCGGCCCCTGCATCCGCGCCTCCGGCCTGCCCTGGGACCTGCGCAAGTCGCAGCCCTACGAGATCTATGCCGACCTCGACTTCGACATCCCCGTGGGACGGCACGGCGACTGCTACGACCGCTACCTCGTGCGCATCCAGGAGATGACGCAGTCGCTGCGCATGGTGGAGCAGTGCCTCGCGCGGCTGAAGCCGGGCCCGACCAAGATCCTCGACAACAAAATCACGCCGCCGAAGCGCGGCGAGATGAAGCGGTCGATGGAAAGCCTGATCCACCACTTCAAGCTCTACACCGAGGGCTACCACGTGCCGGAAGGCGCCACCTACACGGTGACCGAGGCGCCGAAGGGCGAGTTCGGCGTCTACATGGTGGCTGACGGCACCAACCGGCCCTATCGCTGCAAGATCCGCGCGCCGGGCTATGCGCATCTGCAGGCGATGGAAGTGCTTTCGAAGGGACACATGCTGGCGGATGCCGTGGCGATCATCGGCTCGCTCGACATCGTCTTCGGGGAGATCGACCGGTGACCACGCCTGACACCCCGGTTGAGTTCACCCAGCCGGACAGCTTCGTCTTCGACGCCGAGAGCAACGCGGCGATCGAGATCATCGTCAAGCGCTACCCCGCAGGCGGGCAGGCCAGCGCCGTCATCCCGCTGCTGTATGTGGTGCAGCGGCAGATGAAGCGGCAGACCGGCAGCGCCTGGGTGCCGAACAAGGGGATGGATGCGGTGGCCGAGCGGCTCGGCATGGCGCCGATCCGTGTCTACGAGGTCGCCACCTTCTACTTCATGTTCAACATGAAGCCGATCGGGAAGTACCACCTGCAGGTCTGCGGCACGACACCCTGCTGGCTGCGCGGATCGGACGAGGTGACGACGCGCCTGCAAGGATGCCGGCCATGTCGCCGGCTTCGGCCGAGACCAGCGCCGACGGGATGTTCACCATGACCGAGGTCGAGTGCCTCGGTGGCTGCGTCAACGCGCCCATCCTGCGCGTCGACGACGACTACTACGAGGACTTGGACTACGAGAGCACGGTGGAAGCTGATCGAGGCGCTGCGGCGCGGCGAGCGGCCCGCGCCGGGCTCGGTCATCGGGCGCCAGACCAGCGCGCCGGTGGGCGGGCCGCTGACTTTGACCGACGTGCCGGGAGTAAGGCCGTGGCGCTGAGCGACAAGGACCGCATCTTCACCAACCTCTATGGCCTGCACGGCTGGCAGCTGGATGCGGCGCGCCGCCGCGGCCACTGGGACGGCACCAAGGGGCTGATCGAGAAGGGGCGCGACTGGATCATCGAGGAGGTCGCAGGAATTCCGGCCTCCGCGGCCGTGGCGGCGCCGGCTTCCCGACCGGCCTCAAATGGTCCTTCATGCCCAAGCAGGCGAGCGACCGGCCGCACTACCTGGTGGTCAACTCGGACGAGTCCGAGCCCGGGACCTGCAAGGACCGCGACATCCTGCGGCACGACCCGCACACCTTGATCGAGGGCTGCCTGATCGCCGGCGTGGCGATGGGCGCGCATGCCGGCTACATCTATGTCCGCGGCGAGTACTACAACGAGCACCTGGTGCTGCAGGCGGCGATCGACGAGGCCTATGCGGCCGGGCTGCTCGGCCCGAATGCCTGTGGGGGCGGCTGGGACTTCGACCTCTACGTCCATCGCGGCGCCGGCGCCTACATCTGCGGCGAGGAGACGGCGCTTATCGAGAGCCTCGAGGGCAAGAAGGGCATGCCGCGGCTGAAGCCACCATTCCCCGCCGCCGTCGGCCTCTATGGCTGCCCTTCCACGGTCAACAATGTCGAGACCATCGCCGTCGTGCCGACCATCCTGCGGCGCGGCGCGGCCTGGTTCGCCGGCTTCGGCCGGCCGAAGAACAGCGGCACCAAGATCTTCTGCATCCAGGGCCATGTGAACAAGCCCTGCAATGTCGAGGAGGAGATGTCGATCCCGCTGCGCGAGCTGATCGAGAAGCATGCCGGCGGCGTGCGCGGCGGCTGGGACAACCTGCTGGCGGTCATCCCGGGCGGCTCCTCCACGCCGATGATCCCGAAGGCGGTCTGCGACGACGTGCTGATGGACTTCGACGCGCTGCGCGAGCACAAGACCGGCCTCGGCACGGCGGGCGTCATCGTCATGGACAGGTCGACCGACCTGATCAAGGCGATCGCCCGGCTGTCCACCTTCTACAAGCATGAGAGCTGCGGCCAGTGCACCCCATGCCGCGAGGGCATGGGCTGGGTGAAGCGCATGATGGACCGCATGGTCGAAGGTCGCGCCGAGGTCGACGAGATCGACGTGCTCGAACAGGTGACGCGGCAGATCGAGGGCCACACGATCTGCGCGCTGGCCGATGGCGGCGTCTGGCCGGTCCAGGGCCTGATCCGTCACTTCCGGCCGATGATGGAAGAACGCATTGCCGCCTACAAGGCCGCGAAGGGCTCGCCCGCGCCCACGCTGCCGATGGCGGCGGAGTAAGCCACGATGGCGAAGGTCACGGTCGACGGGATCGAGGTCGAGGTCCCGAACGGCGTCTCCGTGCTGCAGGCCTGCGAGGCCGCCGGCAAGGAGATCCCGCGCTTCTGCTACCACGAACGCCTGTCGGTTGCCGGCGATTGCCGGATGTGCCTGGTCGAGGTCGAGAAGGCGCCGAAGCCCATCGCCTCCTGCGCCTATCCGGTCGCCGACGGCATGAAGGTCTTCACCGACAGCCCGATGGTCCGCAACGGCCGCCGCGGCGTCATGGGATTCCTGCTGATCAACCACCCGCTGGATTGCCCGATCTGCGACCAGGGCGGCGAGTGCGACCTGCAGGACCAGGCGATGGCCTTCGGCCATGACCACAGCCGCTACAAGGAAGAAAAGCGGGCGGTCAAGGACAAGTACATGGGGCCGCTGGTCAAGACCATCATGACCCGCTGCATCCAGTGCACCCGCTGCGTGCGCTTCGCCACCGAGGTCGCCGGCGTGCCGGAACTCGGCGCGACCAACCGCGGCGAGAACATGGAAATCGGCACCTATGTCGAGAAGGCGCTGACCACCGAGCTGTCCGGCAACCTGATCGACATCTGCCCGGTCGGCGCGCTGACCAGCCGCCCCTATGCCTTCGTGTCGCGGCCCTGGGAGCTGCGCAAGACCGACAGCGTCGACGTGCTGGACGCGACGGGCACCAATATCCGCATCGATGCGCGTTCAGGCGAGGTGCTGCGCATCCTGCCGCGCACCAATGACGACGTGAACGAGGAGTGGATGGCCGATCGCGGCCGCTTCTCCTTCGATGGTCTGAAACGCCGCCGGCTTGACCGCCCCTGGGTGAAGGTGGACGGCAAGCTGAAGCCCGCCACCTGGGCCGAGGCCTTCGGCGCGATCGCGGCGAAGCTGAAGGGCACGCCCGGCGAGCGCATCGGCGCCGTCGCCGGCGGGCTGGTGGATGCCGAGGCGCTGGTGGCGCTGAAGGACCTGATGGCCGCGCTCGGCAGCCGCAACCTGGAATGCCGGACCGACGGCGCGGCGCTCGATGCCTCGCGGCGCGACTACTACACCTTCAACACCGGCATCGCCGGGATCGAGGAGGCGGATGCGCTGCTGGTCATCGGCAGCAACCCGCGCACCAGATCCCCGGTGATCAACGCCCGCATCCGCAAGCGGGTGGTGGCGGGCGGCTTCCCGGTCGGCTTCATCGGCCCGCGTGGCCTCGACCTGACCTACCGGCACGACTGGCTGGGCGAGGGGGTGTCACGCTCCGTGCCCTGGCCGCCGGCACGCACCGCTTCAACGAGGTGCTGCGCGGCGCCAAGCGGCCGATGCTCATCCTCGGCCGCAGCGCGCTGACCCGCGCGGACGGCGCGGCGGTGCTGGCGGCGGCCTGGCGGGTCGCGGCGCAGAACAACATGCTGCAGGCCGACTGGCACGGCTTCAACCTGCTGCACCAGTTCGGTGGCCAGGTCTCGGCGCTTGATCTCGGCTTCGTCCCGCCGGCCGGTGGCGCGGCGATCGCGCCGCAGACCCAGGCGCTTTGGCTGCTCGGCGCCGAGGTCGATCCGGCGGCGATCCCCGACGGCGCCTTCGTGGTCTACCAGGGGCATCATGGCGAGGCTGCGGCGGCGCGGGCCGACGTGATCCTTCCCGGCGCGGCCTATACGGAAAAGGACGCGACCTGGGTGAACACCGAGGGCCGCGTGCAGCGCGGGCGCCTCGCAGTCTACCCGCCCGGCGAGGCGCGGGAGGATTGGAAGATCATCCGCGCGGCCTCCGAGGTGCTGGGCAAGCGGCTGCCCTATGACTCGCTGGATGCGGTGCGCGCGCGGCTTGCCGCGGTGAACCCGGCCTTCGGCGGCGAGGGATTCGTGCCGCACGGCTGCCCCGACCTCGCGGGCCCCGCGGGCGACGCCACGGCGGTGACGGATGCGGCCTTCGCGCCGGCGGCCGGCAACTACTGGCAGGCCGATCCCATCAGCCGCGCCTCCGCCACGATGGCGGAATGCGCCAGGGTCTATGCCGCGCCCACCGCGGCGCTGGCGGCGGAGTAGGATCGATGGACGGCTTTCTCGCTTCGCCGGTTGGCATCCTGGCGATCACCGTGGCGCAGACCCTGGCGCTGCTGGTCCCCGTGCTGATCGGCGTTGCCTACCTGACGCTGGCCGAGCGCAAGGTGCTGGCCGCCATGCAGATGCGGAAGGGGCCGAACGTGGTCGGTCCCTTCGGCCTGCTGCAGCCTTTCGCCGATGCGCTGAAGATGCTGATGAAGGAGACCATCGTTCCTTCGGGCGCGAAGCCGCTTCCTCTTCATCCTCGCACCGATGCTGCTCTTCATGCTGGCGATGCTGGCCTGGGCGGTGATCCCGGTGAACGATGGCTGGGCGATCGCCGACATCAATGTCGGGGTGCTGTACCTGTTCGCCATTTCCTCGCTCGGCGTCTACGGCATCATCATCGCCGGTTGGGCCTCCAACTCGAAATACGCCTTCCTCGGCGCGTTGCGCTCGGCGGCGCAGATGGTCAGCTACGAGGTCTCGATGGGCTTCGTCATCGTGACCGTGCTGCTCTGCGTCGGCTCGCTGAACCTGTCGGAGGTGGTGCGGGCGCAGAGCAGGGTGTGGTTCTTCATCCCGCTCTTCCCGATGTTCGTCATCTTCTTCATCAGCACGTTGGCGGAGACGAACCGGGCGCCCTTCGACCTGCCGGAAGGCGAGGTCGGAATTGGTCGCGGGCTTCTTCGTCGAATACAGCTCGATGTCCTTCGCGCTGTTCTTCCTCGGCGAATACGCGAACATGATCCTGATGTCGGCGCTGACGACGATCCTGTTCCTCGGCGGCTGGCTGCCGCCGATGGCGATCGAGCCCTTCATCTGGATCCCCGGGCCGATCTGGTTCATCCTGAAGATCTGTCTCTGCCTGTTTACCTTCATCTGGGTCCGCGCGACCTTCCCGCGCTACCGCTACGACCAGCTCATGCGGCTGGGCTGGAAGGTCTTCCTGCCCTTCAGCCTCGTCTGGCTGGTGCTCACCGCGGCCGTGCTCAAGCTGGCCGGCTGGCTGCCGGCGTAAGGATCGGACGAGATGGCAAGCCTCGATCGCGTTGCGCGCAGCCTGCTGCTGTCGGAGATCGTCTCCGGCATGGCGCTGACGCTGCGCTACTTCTTCAAGCCCAAGGTCACCATCAACTACCCTTATGAGAAGGGCCCGATCTCGCCCCGCTTCAAGGGCGAGCACGCGCTACGTCGCTACCCGAATGGGGAGGAGCGGTGCATCGCCTGCAAGCTGTGCGAGGCGATCTGCCCGGCCCAGGCCATCACCATCGAGGCCGAGCCGCGCGAGGATGGCAGCCGCCGCACCACGCGCTACGACATCGACATGGTGAAATGCATCTACTGCGGCATGTGCGAGGAGGCCTGCCCGGTCGACGCCATCGTCGAGGGGCCGAATTTCGAGTTCACCACCGAGACGCGGGAGGAGCTGCTCTACGACAAGCAGCGGCTGCTGGCGAACGGCGACCGGTGGGAGCCGGAGCTCGCCAAACGGCTCGAGCTCGACGCCCCCTATCGCTGACCTATTCCCGGGCCGCCGCAAGCGGCCGGTCCCTGTCTACCGCGCCCTTTCGGCGCCACACCGGACGATGCCATGATGCAGCAACGGCCTGGAGGCACGCGATGATCGCCGCGCTCGCCTTCTATCTCTTCGCGGCCATCCTGATCGCCTCCGCGGTCATGGTGGTCACGGCGCGCAATCCGGTCCACAGCGTGCTGTTCCTGATCCTCGCCTTCTTCAACGCCGCGGCGCTGTTCCTGATCGCGGGCGCCGAGTTCCTGGCGATGATCCTGGTCATCGTCTATGTCGGCGCCGTCGCGGTGCTCTTCCTCTTCGTCGTCATGATGCTGGACATCGACTTCGCCCGGCTCCGCGAAGGGTTCCAGCGCTACGCGCCGATCGGCGCCGTGGTCGGCGGTATCCTGTTCCTCGAGCTGGTGCTGGTGCTCGGCAGCTGGACCTTCGCCGACCAGGCGGACGACCTGCGGCTCTCGCCCAATCCGGGCGCCACGGTCACCAATGCCGAGGCGATCGGGCGGATCCTCTATACCGACTACGTCTACCTTTTTCAGGCCTCCGGCCTGATCCTGCTGGTCGCCATGATCGGCGCCATCGTGCTGACGCACCGCGAGCGCGCGGGCACCCGCCGGCAGAACATCGGCGCGCAGGTCTCGCGCAGCGGCTCGATCAGCATGGAGAAGGTGCCGACCGGCGCCGGCATCAAGGTGCTCGGCATCCGCCGACCGCCGGAGCCGGAAGCCGAGGCGCCGAAGGTCACGCACGACGCCGGCCATGGACACGGGGGCACCACTGATGCTGACCATCGGCCTCGCGCATTATCTGACGGTTGGCGCCATCCTGCTGGTCCTGGGTGTCTTCGGCATCTTCCTGAACCGGAAGAACGTCATCGTCATCCTGATGAGCGTCGAGCTCATCCTGCTCTCGGTGAACCTGAACTTCGTCGCCTTCTCCGCCTGGCTGGACGATCTGACGGGCCAGATCTTCGCCATGTTCGTCCTGACCGTAGCGGCCGCGGAAGCGGCGATCGGCCTGGCCATCGTCGTCATCTACTTCCGCAATCGCGGCAGCATCGAGGTCGAGGGTATCTCGACCCTGAAGGGCTGAGCTCCATGTACGTCGGCGCCATCTTCTTCCCCCTGCTGGGGGCGACCATCAGCGGCCTCTTCGGCCGCTGGCTCGGCGACAGGCTCGCGCAATGGGCTTCCGTGCTCTGCATGGTGCTGGCCGCCATCTGCGGCGTGCTGGCCTTCGGCCAGGTCGCGCTCGGCGGCCATCCCCTGGTCCAGCCGATCTGGACCTGGATGGACGTGGGCGGACTCGAGGTCTCCTGGGCCCTCCGCTACGACACGCTCAGCGTCGTCATGGTGGCCATGGTCACCTTCATCTCGACCCTGATCCACCTCTACTCCGTCGGCTACATGTCGCATGACGCGACGCCGCCGCGCTTCTTCGCCTACCTCAGCCTCTTCACCTTCATGATGCTGATGCTGGTGACGGCCGACAACCTCGCCCAGCTCTTCTTCGGCTGGGAGGGCGTCGGCCTCGCTAGCTACCTGCTGATCGGCTACTGGTACGACCGCGAGAGCGCCAACCGCGCGGCGATGAAGGCCTTCATCGTCAACCGCGTCGGCGACGTCTTCTTCATGCTCGGCCTGGCGCTGACCTACTACGTCTTCGGCAGCATCGAATTCGCCACCATCTTCCCGGCGGTCGAGGCGCATACCAACGACACCTTCCTCGGCGTCAACGCCGTCGAGCTGATCGCGGTGCTGCTCTTCCTTGGTGCCTGCGGCAAATCTGCGCAGCTCGGCCTGCATACCTGGCTGCCGGACGCGATGGAGGGGCCGACGCCCGTCTCCGCGCTGATCCACGCCGCGACCATGGTGACCGCCGGCGTCTTCCTGGTCTGCCGCATGTCGCCGGTCTTCGAATATGCGCCCGTCGCCAAGTCGATCGTCACCGTCGTCGGCGCCAGCACGGCCTTCTTCGCCGCGACCATCGGCTGCGTGCAGAACGACATCAAGCGGGTCATCGCCTACTCGACCTGCTCGCAGCTTGGCTACATGTTCTTCGCCGCCGGCGTCGGCGCCTACCAGGTGGCGATGTTCCACCTCTTCACCCACGCCTTCTTCAAGGCGCTCCTGTTCCTCTCGGCTGGCAGCGTGATCCACGCCATGTCGGACGAGCAGGACATGCGGCGGATGGGCGGCATCTGGACCAAGATCCCGGTGACCTATGCCGTGATGTGGATCGGCAACCTGGCGCTGGCTGGCATCCCCTTCTTCGCCGGCTATTATTCGAAGGACGCGATCCTCGAAGCCGCCTGGGCCAGTCATAGCGGCGTCGGCGCCTATGCCTTCCTGATGGGCATGGTCGCCGCCTTCCTGACCGCCTTCTACTCCTGGCGCCTGCTCATCATGACCTTCCACGGCGCGCCGCGGGCGGACCACCACACGATGGAGCATGTGCACGAAAGCCCGCTGGTCATGCTGGTGCCGCTGCTGCTGCTGGCGGTGGGCGCGGTGCTGACCGGCTACATCTTCGCGCCGCTCTTCATCGGCGAGCACGCGCACGACTTCTGGCACGGCGCGATCTTCAACGGCGAGCACAACCACATCCTGCACGCGATGCACGAGGTGCCGGAATGGGTGCCGCTGGCGCCCACCGTCATGGGCGTGGCCGGCATCGTGCTCGCCTACCTGCTCTACATGGTTGCGCCGGGCATCCCGGCGCAGCTCGCGGCGCGCTTCCGTGGGATCTACCTGTTCCTTCTGAACAAGTGGTACTTCGACGAGCTCTACGACGCGATCTTCGTCCAGCCCGCCCGCCGGCTCGCCGAGGTCTTCTGGAAGACCGGTGACGCCCGCATCATCGATGGCATGCCGAACGGCGCGGCGGACCTGGCGGTCCAGGTCTCGCGCGGCGCGGTGCGCATCCAGACCGGCCGCGTGGCGGATTACGCCTTCGCCATGATCATCGGCCTGGTCGTCTTCGTCTCCCTCTTCCTGATCGGGCGCTGATAATGAACGCCGCAGGCTTCCCGTTGCTCTCGCTCGTCACCTTCCTGCCGCTGGCAGGCGCGCTGATCATCATGTCGGTGCGCGGTGACGAGGAGGTCGTCGCCCGCAATGCCCGCTGGACCGCGCTTTGGACCAGCCTGATCGTCTTCCTGCTCAGCCTCATCCTCTGGGCGCGGTTCGACACCTCCTCGGCCGCCTTCCAGTTCGAGGAGAAGCTGGCCTGGCTGCCGGAATTCGGCGTCGGCTACCATATGGGCGTGGACGGCATCTCGGTGCTCTTCGTCCTGCTCTCGACCGCGCTGACGCCGCTCTGCATCCTCGCCTCCTGGGAGGCGATCGGTACCCGCGTCCGGGAATACATGATCGCCTTCCTCATCCTCGAGACGATGATGGTCGGCATGTTCGCCGCGCTCGACTTCATCGTCTTCTACGTCTTCTTCGAAGCCGTGCTGATCCCGATGTTCCTGATCATCGGCGTCTGGGGCGGGCCGCGGCGGGTCTATGCCGCCTTCAAGTTCTTCCTCTACACGTTGCTCGGCTCGGTGCTGATGCTGCTGGCGATCCTCTATCTCTGGTACAATGCCGGCACGACCGACATCCCCGAGCTGTTCGAGCAGGCCGTGCCGCGCGCGGCGCAGACCTGGATCTTCTTCGCCTTCCTTGCCTCCTTCGCGGTGAAGGTGCCGATGTGGCCGGTGCATACCTGGCTGCCGGACGCGCATGTCGAGGCGCCGACGGCGGGCTCGGTCATCCTGGCCGGCGTGCTGCTGAAGATGGGCGCCTATGGCTTCCTGCGCTTCACCTTGCCGCTGCTGCCGGAGGCGACGGCGACCTTCGCGCCGCTGATCTTCGTCCTCTCTGTCGTGGCCGTCGTCTACACCTCGCTCGTCGCGCTGGCGCAGGAGGACATGAAGAAGCTGATCGCCTACTCCTCGGTCGCCCATATGGGCATCGTGACGATCGGCATCTTCAGCCTGAACCAGCAGGGCCTTTCGGGCGCGCTCTTCACCATGCTGGCGCATGGCGTCGTCTCCGGCGCGCTCTTCCTCTGCGTCGGCGTGCTCTATGACCGCGTCCATAGCCGCGACATCCTGCGCTATGGCGGCGTCGCCGGGATCATGCCGGCCTATGCGATGGTCTTCATGCTCTTCACCATGGCCTCGGTCGGCCTGCCCGGGCTCGCCAATTTCGTCGGCGAGTTCCTGGTCATCGTCGGCGCCTGGAAGGTGAACCCCTGGGTCGCCTTCGGTGCCGCGACCGGCATGGTGCTCGGCGCGGGCTACATGCTCTACCTCTATCGCCGGGTCAGCTTCGGCAAGATTACCCGCGACGATCTACGCATGCTGCTCGACCTAAGCCCGCGGGAATACGTGGTCTTCGCGCCGCTGATCGTCCTGACCTTGTGGATGGGCGTCTATCCGCAGTCTTTCCTCTCCTTCTTCGAAGCCTCGGTCGCGGCGCTGGTGCAGCGGCACGAGGCGGCGCTGGCGCTGCGCGCCTGGCGGGGATGTAAGCCGATGATCTGGACCCTTGCCCTACCGGAGCTGGTGCTCGCCGTCTCCGGCCTCGTCATCCTCGCCGCCGGCGTGATCCCGAAGCGGGAGACCTTCTTCCCGGTTTCCATGGCCTGCGTCGGCGCGCTGCTGCTGGCGGCGGTGCTGGTGCTCGGCCAGGCCGAGGGCACCGCGCTCGCCGGCCACTATGTCTCCGATGCCTTCAGCGGCTTCATGAAGTTCCTGGCGCTGGCCGCCGCCGCGCTCGGCATCCTGCTCTCGCTCGACTTCAACGAGCGCGAGGGCACCGCCCGCTTCGAGATTCCCCGTGCTCATGCTCTTCGCCACGCTCGGCGCGATGGTCATGATCTCGGCCAACGACCTGCTCTCGCTCTATCTGGGGCTCGAGCTGCTTTGCGCTGCCGCTCTACGTCCTTGCCTCGTTCAACCGCGACAACGGCCGGTCGGCCGAGGGCAGGGCTGAAGTACTTCGTGCTCGGCGCGCTCGCCTCCGGCCTGCTGCTCTATGGCAGCTCGCTGGTCTACGGCTTCGCCGGCACGACGAATTCCGACCGCCTGGGCGAAGCCTTCTCCGAGCCGAACGGCATCTCTGCGGGCGTCGTCGTTGGCGTGGTCTTCGTCATCACCGGCCTCGCCTTCAAGGTCTCGGCGGTGCCCTTCCACATGTGGACGCCGGACGTCTACGAGGGCGCGCCGACCCCGGTCACCGCCTTCTTCGCCTCGGCGCCCAAGGTCGCGGCGATCGCGCTGCTGGCCCGCGTGCTGCTCGGCCCCTTCGGCGACCTCGTGGCGCAGTGGCAGCAGGTGATCGTGCTGGTCTCGCTCGGCTCGATGATCCTCGGCGCCTTCGCCGCCATCGGGCAGCGGAACCTCAAGCGGCTGATGGCCTATTCCTCGATCGGCCATGTCGGCTACGCGCTGATGGGCCTTGCGGTGGGCTCCGATATCGGGCTGCGCGGCCTGCTGGTCTACATGGCGATCTACGTCTTCATGAACCTCGGAACCTTCGCGGTGCTGGTGTCCATGCGGCGCGCCGGCCGGTCGGTCGAGGGGATCGAGGACCTCGCCGGGCTCGGCCGCACCGATCCGGTGACGGCGATGTGGATGGCCGTGTTCATGTTCTCGATGGCCGGCATTCCGCCGCTCGCCGGCTTTTTCGGCAAGCTCTACGTCTTCCTCGCCGCGGTCCAGGGCGGCTTCTGGACGCTCGCGGTGGTCGGCGTGCTGACCAGCGTGGTCTCGGCCTACTACTACTTGCGCATCGTCAAGGTGATGTATTTCGACGCGGCGGTTGGCAGCCTCGACCGCGCCCCGGCCAGCCTGACCATGGTGATGGCCGGCACCGGCCTGTTCACTGCGCTGTTCGCGCTGTGGCCGGCGCCGATGCTCGCGGCCGCGCAGGCCGCGGCCGCGGCCCTTCTGGGGTGAGCACTTCCGGCCAGGGTGGGGCCGCTGCCGCGGTCCTGCCGCCTGGCTGGCGGCTCGAGCTGCATGCGGCGCTGCCGAGCACCTCCGCGCTCCTGGCGCGCCGCGCCGAGGCCGGCGAGCCCGAGGGCCTCGCCATCCAGGCGCTGGAGCAGACGGCCGGGCGGGGCAGGGGCGGGCCGCGCCTGGGCCTCGCCGCCCGGCAATCTCTATCTCTCCGTCCTGCTGCGGCCCACGGGCCCGGCGCGTGAGGCGCCGCAATGGAGCCTGCTGGCCGGCCTGGCCCTGGCCGAGGCGGCGGCCGGGAGTGTGCCCGATCCCGCGGCGTTGCGGCTGAAATGGCCGAACGACCTGCTGCTCGGTGGCGCGAAATGCGCCGGCATCCTGGCCGAGAGCGCCCTGACGCCGACGGGCGGCATCGCTTGGCTGACGCTCGGCATCGGGGCGAATCTGGCGCATGCGCCGGCGCTGCCGGACCGGCCGACCGCGGTGCTCGCGGGGGCCGGGCCGCCGGAGGAATTCGCCGCCCGGCTGCTCGCCCGGCTGTCCCACTGGCGAGGTTTGCAGCAAGCTGAGGGTTTCGCCCCCGTCCGCGCCGCCTGGCGCCGCTTCGGCCCGGCCCTCGGTGAGCGCATCGCGCTCCGTGCCCTGCCGGGCGGGGGGACTTCGCGGGGCTCGCCGAGGATGGCAGCCTGCTGCTCGATATCGACGGGACCCGGCGGGCCATCCCCGCCGGGGAGATCCTGTCCCCTGGAGAGGCCTGAGGCCATGCTGCTCGCGATCGATGCGGGAAACACGAACGTGGTCTTCGCCGTGCACGACGGCACGGAATGGCGCGGCCGTTGGCGCATCGCAACGCGACCGGACAGGACCTCGGACGAATATGCCGTCTGGCTGCTGGCGCTGCTGCAGCATTGCGGCCTGAAGGTCGCCGAGATCGACCGCTGCGCGTCATCGGCACGGTGGTGCCGGCCGCGCTGTACAACCTGCGCCGGCTGTCGCGCGAATGGTTCCAGGTCGAGCCGCTGATCGCCCGCGCCGCCGTGGACTGGGGCTTTGCGATCAAGGTGGAACGGCCGCAGGAGGTCGGCGCCGACCGGTTGCTGAACTCGCTGGCGTCCCACCACCATTACCAGGGGCCGCTGGTCGTCATCGATTTCGGTACAGCGACAACTTTTGACGTGGTCGACAAGGACGGCGCCTATCTCGGCGGCGTCATCGCCCCCGGGGTGAACCTCTCGCTCGAGGCGCTGCACCAGGCCGCCGCCCGGCTGCCGCGGATCGGAATCGGCCGGCCGCAGGCGGTGATCGGCCGGGACACGGTGGCCGCCATGCAATCCGGCATCTACTGGGGCTATGTCGGGCTGATCGAGGGCATCGTCGGCCGGATCCAGGCGGAGTACGAGGCACATCTGAAAGTGGTCGCAACCGGCGGCCTGGCCCCGCTTTTCTCCGAAGGCACGACGATCATCGAGAAGATCGACCCCGATATCACGCTCGAGGGGCTTCGCCTGTTGGCGGAACGCAACCCGGTCCCCATTTTGCAGCGGACGGTCTTGCGCGACTCCCTCTGAGCGCGAGTCAGCTTCCGGCCCGACCCCGCAGGCTTGCCGCCCGCGGGGCAGGCGGCCGGAAACTGCATCGCGCTTGCAACAGTAAGGCTAGGGTCAGGCTGCCTCCGCTCGGGGCTGGCGCAGCCCTGGGGACAGGTATGGACGATTACATGACGACGGCCGGACCCGATCCGGCCGGTGACCTCGCATTCATTCCCCTCGGCGGCACCGGCGAGATCGGGATGAACCTCAACGTCTACCGCTGTGACGGCAAGCTGCTCGCCATCGATTGCGGCATCGGCTTCGGCGGTCCGGAGAATCCCGAGATCGAGGTGATGGTCCCGGACCCAGTCTGGCTCGCCGAGCGGCGGGACCGCCTGGTCGGGCTGGTGATCACCCATGCGCATGAGGACCATGTCGGCGCCGTGGCCCACCTTTGGCCCATGCTGCGCTGCCCGATCTATGCCGGGCCCTTCGTCTCCGCCGTGCTGCGGCGGAAGCTGGGCGAGGCGGGGCTGCTGGGCGAGGCGAAGATCACCACCGTGCCGCTCAGCGGCCGGATCAAGCTGCCGAACTTTGACCTCGAATTCCTCCGCGTCGCCCATTCGGTCCCCGAGGCCCAGGCGGTCGCCATCCGCACCCGGCATGGCATCGTGGTCCATACCGGCGACTGGAAGCTCGACCCCGAGCCGCTGATCGGCGAGCCGACCGACGAGGCCGCCTTCGCCCGCCTTGGCGAGGAGGGCGTCCTCGCCATGGTCTGCGATCCGACCAACGCACTGGTCGAGGGGCATTCCGGGTCCGAGGCGGAGGTGCGGCGGAACCTGACCGCCATCATCCGCAGCCTGAAGGGGCCGCGTCGCGGTCAGCTGCTTCGCCACCAACGTGGCGCGCGTCGAGAGCATCACCCGCGCCGCCATGGCTGCGGGCCGGCAGGTCGCGCTGTTCGGGCGGTCCCTGCGGAATGCCGAGGCGGCGGCGCGGGAATGCGGCTACCTCAGCGACATCCCCGCCCTACGTGCCCGAGGAGGAGGCCGGGTTCATCCCCGACGACAACCTCCTGCTGATCTGCACCGGCAGCCAGGGCGAGCCGCGCTCGGCCCTGGCCAAGATCGGCGCCGACACCCATCCCCAGATCGCGCTGGGGGAGGGCGATACGGTCATCTTCTCCTCCCGCATGATCCCGGGGAATGAGCGGGGCATCCTGCTGCTGCAGGACCAGCTGGCGCGCCGCGGCTGCAAGGTGATGACCGCCGACGACCACATGGTCCATGTCTCCGGCCACCCGGCGCGGGACGAGCTGAAGCGCCTCTATCAGCTGGTGCGGCCGAGATACGCGGTGCCGGTGCATGGCGAGTGGCGGCACCTGTCGGAGCACGCGGCGCTGGCCAAGGATCTCCAGGCCATCCCGGTGCTGGTCGAGGATGGCGACGTTCTCCAGCTCGCCCCCGGCCGGCCCGATGTGGTCGAGGGCGTGCCGACCGGCCGGCTGGCGGTGGACAATGGCCGCCTTCTGCCGATCACCGGCGGCGTCCTGGCCGCCCGCAAGCGCATGCTGTTCAACGGCGTGGTCATGGCCTCCTTCGCCGTCGACGAGGCGGGGCGGGTGCTCGGCACGCCCCAGGTCTCGGCGCCCGGCCTGCTGGATGGCGACGACCATATCGGCGCGCAGCTCGCCGCCGACCTGGTGCGGGCGGTGGGCGACCTGCCCAGCGGGCTGCGGCGGGAGGACGACGCGCTGCGCGAGGCGGCGCGGTCCGTCCTGCGGAAGGCGATCGGCCGGCGGCTGCGCAAGCGGCCGAATGTCGAGGTCCACTTGCTGCGGGTCTAGCACCTGCCGGCATCCGGCCGGGCCACCCGCCCGGCCATCCCCACCCGCGCCATCCGGAGTGTCCCATGGGCTGGGTCAGCGGGATTGTCGTCTTCTTCCTGGTCTGGTGGCTCACGCTCTTCGCGGTGCTGCCGATCGGCACGCGACCGAGATCCCGAGGGCGACGCGGTGACCGGCTGGCGTGGCGCGCCGGAGAATCCGCGTCTGCTGCGGAAGGCGCTGATCACCACGGCGATTTCGGTGGTGATTTGGCTGGGAATCTATTTTTTGGTCGAGAGCGATTGGCTCAGCTTCCGGACGGGTTGGCTGGCCTTGCCGGAAAAATGAGCGACTTTCCGGCCGTTTAGCGGGTGTCGCCTTCTCGTTGAGCAGTCTGCGCCTGGGAGCCGTTTTTTCCGCTTTTCCAGCAGCCTTTGCCGTTGTCCGGCGTTCGGTCTCCGCGTCACCATGCTTCCAGAGAGAGGGTTGGTCCTCTCTCTGCCGTGTGACTGGCGTTTCCTCCCTAAACTCGGGCCGCACCCAGCGGGTGCGGCCTTCTTTGTCTACAACGCCGGGCTTTCGCCGCCAAGTGGAAACATCCGCGATCCGGTCAGATTCTTTCCTCTTCGTTCGTGGTGCACCGCAGCAAAGAAAGATAATTGCGACATGGCCGAGATGCCGCGTCCTTTGCGCTTGCCATTCCCGTCGATGCAGGTTCGGGCTACGGCCGCCCGCGTTCGAAGAAGGACCGCTGCCGCCCTGGCCTGCTAGTTTCAGCGCAGATTCGGGCGTCCAGGCGTTCACGCTCTCCCGCCATCTGCTCTAAAGGACGCCGAAGACCTGCCCTCGAGGAGCCAGCCTTGCGCCTGTCCCGCGCCTTCCTGCCCACGCTGAAGGAAACCCCGGCCGAGGCGCAGATCGCCTCCCACCGCCTCATGCTGCGCGCCGGCATGGTCCGGCAGACCAGCGCCGGCATCTATGCCTGGCTGCCGCTGGGCTGGCGGGTGCTGCAGAAGGTCGAGCAGATCGTCCGCGAGGAGCAGGACGCCGCCGGGGCGCAGGAAATCCTGATGCCGACGATCCAGACCGCGGATCTTTGGCGCCAGTCCGGCCGCTACGACGCCTATGGCCCGGAGATGCTGCGGCTGCGCGACCGCCACGACCGCGAGATGCTGTTCGGGCCGACCAACGAGGAAATGGTCACCGAGATCTTCAAGACCTATGCGAAGAGCTACCGCGACCTGCCGCGCAACCTCTACCACATCCAGTGGAAGTTCCGGGACGAGGTGCGCCCGCGCTTCGGCGTCATGCGCGGCCGCGAATTCCTGATGAAGGACGCCTATTCCTTCGATCTGGACTATGCCGGCGCGCAGAAATCCTACCGGCGGATGTTCGTCGCCTATCTGCGGACCTTCGCCCGGATGGGGCTGAAGGCGATCCCGATGCAGGCCGATACCGGGCCGATCGGCGGCAACCTCAGCCACGAATTCCTCATCCTGGCGGAGACCGGGGAGAGCCAGGTCTACCTGCACAAGGACCTGCTGGACTTCGACGTGCTGTCGCAGCCCGTGGACTACGAGGGCGACCTCTCGCCCACCGTCGACTTCTGGACCAGCCGCTACGCCGCGACCGACGAGAAGCACGACGAGGCCGCCTGGGCGCAGGTCCCGGCCGCCTCCCAGGTCTCGGCGCGCGGCATCGAGATCGGCCACATCTTCTATTTCGGCACCAAGTACAGCGCCTCGATGGGGCTATCGGTCAGCGGTCCCGACGGCAAGCCGGTGGCGCCGGAGATGGGCAGCTACGGCATCGGCGTCTCCCGCCTGGTCGGCGCCATCATCGAGGCGAACCATGACGAAGCCGGAATCAAGTGGCCGGACGCGGTGGCCCCGTTCAAGGTCGCGGTGCTGAACCTGAAGGTCGGCGACGCGGCAACGGATGCGTTGTCCGAGCGGCTCTACCGCACCTTCGACCCCGACGCCGTCTATGACGACCGGGCCGACCGTGCCGGCGCGAAATTCGCCGATGCCGACCTGCTCGGTTATCCCTGGCAGGCGATCATCGGCCCGCGCGGGGCGGCGGCCGGCATGGTGGAGCTCAAGCGCCGCGCGACCGGCGAGCGGGTGGAGCTGTCCGTCGAGGATGCTATCGCCCGGATCAGGAGCGCCTAGCGTTCCGATCGCGGAGCACTGCAGCATGGCGAGGAGCGGCGCGTGACTCGGGTCGCCAGCTGATGTTCGGGCCGTTCGAACGCATGGTGGCCTGGCGCTACCTGCGCGCCCGCCGCGGGGAGCGCTTCGTCTCCGTCACCGCCGCCTTCTCGCTGGCCGGCATCGCCCTCGGCGTCGCCGCGCTGATCATCGTGATGGCGGTGATGAACGGCTTCCGGCAGGACCTGGTCGGCCGGATCATCGGGCTGAACGGGCATCTCACGGTGCAGCCGGAGAAGGGCCGGGCGCTTCCGGGCTACGCGGCCCTGGCGGCCAGGCTGCGCGGCCTGCCGGGGGTGCAGCAGGCCACGCCCACGGTCGAGGGCCAGGTGCTGCTGACCGGGCAGTCCGGCGGGGCCAGCGGCGGGCTGGTGCGCGGCATCGCGCCCGAGGAATTGCGCGCCCGTGCCGTGATCGCGCGGGGAATCCGCCGCGGCAGCCTGGCCGGGTTCGGCGACGAGGACACGGTAGTGGTCGGCACCCGTCTCGCCGGCCGCATGGGGCTGCGGCTGGGCGACCGGCTGACCCTGGTCCTGCCGCAGGCGCGCGGCGCCGATTTCAGCGTGGCGCCGAAGCAGCGCGGGTTCCGCGTGGTGGCGATGTTCGAGATCGGCATGCCTGAATACGACGGCCGCCAGGTCTTCATCCCGCTGCAGGCGGCGCAGGAATTCTTTGGCTTGGGCGACGCCGTCAGCCAGATCGAGCTGCTGGTCGCCGACCCGGCCCAGGTGGCGCCGGTGACGGCGGCGGTGCGCGCGTCGCTGGCTGGCCAGCCGCTGCGGATCGCCGACTGGCAGGGCGCCAACAGCAGCATCTACGCCGCGGTGGTGGTGGAGCGGAACGTGATGTTCCTGATCCTGACCCTGATCGTGGTGGTGGCGGCCTTCAACATCATCTCCTCCCTCACCATGCTGGTGAAGGACAAGGGGCGCGACATCGCCATCCTCCGCACCATGGGGGCGGGCAGCGGCGCCATCCTGCGGATTTTCCTGCTCTGCGGGGCGACGGTCGGCTGCGGCGGCACGCTGATCGGCTTCGCCCTGGGCCTCGGCATCGCCACCAATTTCGACACGCTGCGGGCCGGGCTGCTGGCGCTTGAGGGCACCCTTCTTTCGGCCCGAGCTGCTCTTCCTGACGCAGCTGCCGGCGGTGGTGGAGCCGCGCGAGGTGGTCACCGTGCTCGCCATGGGGCTCGGCCTCTCGCTGCTGGCGACGCTCTATCCCAGCTGGCGGGCGGCGCGGATCGACCCGGCCCAGGCGCTGCGGCATGGCTGAGGCCAGGATGTTCGGCGCCTTCGAACGCGCGGTCGCCGCGCGCTACCTCTGGGCCCGCAAGGGCGAGCGCTTCGTCTCCGTCATCGCCGGCTTCTCGCTGGTCGGCATCGCGCTCGGCGTCGCCACGCTGATCGTGGTGCTCTCGGTTATGGGCGGCTTTCGCCAGGAATTGCTCGGCCGCATCCTCGGCCTCAACGGGCATCTCGGCATCTCGGCGATGCAGGGGCCGCTGGCCGATTACGCCACCGCCACCGCCCGCATCCGTGCCCTGCCGCAGGTCGAGCGTGCCGCGCCCGTGGTGGAAGGGCAGGTGCTGCTGACCACCGATGCCGGCGGCTCGGCGGGCGGCCTCGTCCGCGGCATCGCGCCGGAGGACCTGCGTGCCCGGCCGATCATCGCCGGCAATATCCGCGCCGGCGACCTGGCCGCCTTCCAGGGCGACGACGCGATCGTCATCGGCGCCGGCCTGGCGCGGAAGCTCGAGGTCGGGATCGGCGACCGCGTGACCGTGGTCTCGCCGCAGGGCCGCGTGACGGTCTTCGGCACCGTGCCGCGGCTGCGCGCCTACAAGGTCGTCGCGGTCTTCGAGGTCGGCATGCAGGAATATGACAGCGGCTTCGTCTTCCTGCCGCTGGCCGCGGCGCAGCTCTTCTTCCAGCTGCCGAATTCGGTCAGCCAGATCGAGGTCCACCTGCGCAACCCGGACGACTCCGACGCCGCCGCCCAGGCGATCCGCCGGGCGCTGCCCGACCGGCCGCTGCGGATCGCCGACTGGCAGGACGCCAACAGCGGCTTCTTCCAGCTGGTGCAGGTGCAGCGCAACGTGATGTTCCTGATCCTGACCCTGATCATCCTGGTGGCCGCCTTCAACATCGTCTCCTCGCTGACCATGCTGGTGAAGGACAAGGGGCGCGACATCGCCATCCTCCGCACCATGGGGGCGGGCAGGGGCGATCCTGCGGATCTTCCTGCTCTGCGGCGCGGCGGTGGGCGGCGTCGGCACGCTGGCCGGCTTCGGCATCGGGCTGGCCTTCTGCGCCAATATCGAGAGCATCCGGCAGGGGCTGATGGTGGTCACCGGCACCACGGTCTTCGACCCCGAGATTTATTTCCTGACCCGCATCCCCGCCGTGGTCGATGCGGCCGAGGTGGCGCAGGTGGTCGGGCTCGGCCTGTTGCTGTCGCTGCTGGCGACATTGATCCCAAGCTGGCGGGCGGCGCGGCTGGACCCGGTGGAGGCGCTGCGGAATGAGTGAGACCATCCCGGCGCTGCGCCTGGCGGCGGTGGAGCGGCGCTACCGCACCGAGGCGGGCGAGCTGCCGGTGCTGCGGGGCGCGGAACTGTCGTTGCAGGCCGGCGAGATCGTCGCCCTCGTCGCGCCTTCCGGCACCGGCAAGTCGACCCTGCTGCACCTGGCCGGCCTGCTGGAGAAGCCGGATGCCGGCGAGGTCTTCGTCGGCGGCCGCCCCGCCGGCACGCTGTCCGACGCCGACCGCACGGCGATCCGCCGTACCACCATCGGCTTCGTCTACCAGTTTCACCACCTGCTGCCGGAATTCAGCGCGGAGGAGAACGTGGTCCTGCCGCAGCTCGCGGCCGGCACGGCTCGCGGCGCGGCGCGGGACCGTGCGCGGGCGCTGCTCGGCAGCTTCGGGCTGGCGGGGCGGGAGCATCACCGGCCCGGCCGCCTCTCGGGCGGCGAGCAGCAGCGCGTGGCGATCGCCCGGGCGCTGGCCAATGCGCCCCGGGTGCTGCTGGCGGACGAGCCGACCGGCAACCTCGATGTCGGCACCGCCGGGCTGGTCTTCGAAGAGTTGCTGGCCGCGGTGCGCGGCCAGGGCCTGGCCGCACTGATCGCCACCCACAACCCGGAGCTCGCGGCGCGGATGGACCGGGTGGTGACCTTGCGGGATGGGCGGGTAGTGGAGGCCTGAGCCTACTCCGCCGCCAGCATCTCCATGCGCGGCCGGGCCGGCGCGGACGCGCCGCGCAGCAGCAGGCCCAGCAGCCGGGCCAGGAACAGCAGCGCGCCCGCCATCCAGACCGTCGCCGCGGCGATCGCCAGGCCGGGCTGCTGGTGCTCGATCGAGAGATAAATGCCGAAGGGGAAGGCCAGCGCCGCCGCGGCGGAAAGCCCGTATTGCGCCAGCGCCGGGAATCGCCGCGCCGTCAGCTCGGGATAGGCCCGGTAGGTCAGCCCCATCAGCGCCAGCGAGGTCCAGCCCAGCAGGTTCAGGTGCGCATGCACCGGCGCCAGGTGGAAGTCATGCGCCATTCCCATGGCGATCCCCATGCCCACGCCGCAGACCAGGCAGAAGGCGGCGGTGGCGAGGAAGAGCAGCGGCAGGCGAGGCATCGGCGGCGTCTCCGTATGTTGCATACGGGCTGATTAGAGCAGCCTCCCGCACCGGGTCTGTGCGCCGGCGCACGGTCTTGCCGCGCCAGAGCGCGCCGCAGAGCATGCCGATGATCACCAGGGCCATCCCCGCCACCTGGGTCGCCGTCACCGCCTCCCCCAGCAGCAGCCAGGCCCAGAAGACGCCGAGCGCCGGGACCAGCGGCGGCAGCAGCGCGCCGCGCGCCGGGCCGAGCAGGGCAACCGCCCGGCTATAGAGCAGCACCGCCACCCCGCCGGATATGATGCCCTGGTAGGCGGCCTGGATCACCGCCTCCCGCGGGTGGTCGGGCAGCCCGCCGAGGCCGAAGACGCCGAGATGCACCGGCACCCACAGCAACGAGGCGGTGCCGACCACCGCCGCCGCCCGCGCACCCGGGACCTTCCAGTGTCGCATCAGCACGCCGTACAGCGCCCAGATCAGCCCGCTGAAGATCAGCATCAGGTCGCCGACCCAGGCCCGGCTGCCGCCCTCCGCCAGGCTGGCGCCGCCGATCAGCAGCAGCCCGGCTGTGAGGATGAAGAGGCCGACGCGCACGCCGATCTCCGGTGCTTGCCGCAGCACCCACCAGCCGAGCAGAGGGGCAAACAGCATCGTCCCGCCGGGGTTGAGGATCGACGCATGCGTCGCCGGGGCGAATTGCACCGCCGCGGCGCAGAGCAGGAAATAGGGGGCGCCGGCCAGCAGGGTCAGCACCGCCGCGCGCCCCGTCGGCAGCCCGCCCAGCCCGACCCGCCACAGCACCCCGCCCAGCACCAGCCCTGCGAAGCTGGTACGCAGCAGCACCAGGTCGGCGACCGCGAGGCCGGCGGCGAGCCCATGCCGGGAGGCGACGAAATTGCCGCTCAGCAGCACCATGGCGAGCACCCCCGCGGCGATGGTGCGGCGGTCCGCTCCCTGCTGTCTGTCCGGCATGGGCCGCAGCATGCCGGGCCCGGTGGCGGCGTGCTAGGGTGAGGGCATGAGCGACTCGGCCGGCTGCTTCGTCCACCTCCATGCCCATTCCAGCTATTCGCTGAGCGAAGGCGCCATCAAGGCGGAAAAGCTGGCGGCCCTGGCCAAGGACGCCGGGATGCCGGCGGTGGCGCTGACCGACAGCGCCAACCTCTTCGGCGGGCTGGAATTCTCCCAGGGCTGCTCGGGCAAGGGCATCCAGCCGATCATGGGCTGCCAGCTCTTCCTCTCCCGCACCGCCAGCGACGACCGGCCGGAGGCCGAGCGGCAGCCGCCCGATCCCATCGTGGCGCTGGCGATGGATGCGCGCGGGCTCGACAACCTCCAGCGCTTGTCCTCCCGCAGCTTCCTCGCCAGCGACGCCTCCGGCCGGCCCTGCCTGACGCTCGGGACCCTTGAGGAGCATGCCGGAGGAATCTTCCTGCTGACCGGCGGCACCTTCGGCCCGATCGGCCGGCTGCTTGCAGAGGGTCGCCGTTCCCCGGCCGAGGCGCTGCTGCGCCGGCTGATCGCCGCCTTCCCGGACCGCCTGGCGGTCGAGCTCAACCGCCATGGCCTCGATGTCGAGCGGGTGATCGAGCCGCCGATGCTGGCGCTGGCCGACGAGCTCGGCCTGCCGATCGTCGCCGCCAATGACGTCTACTTCGCGACGCCGGCGATGCACGAGGCGCATGACGCGCTGCTCTGCATCGCCGAGGGGCGGACCCTGGCCGAGGAGGACCGCCGCCGCGTCACCGCCGAGCACTGGTTCAAGCCGGCGGCGGCGATGCGGGCGCTCTTCGCCGACCTGCCGGAGGCCTGCGACAATACCCTGGCCGTCGCCCGCCGCTGCGCGGTGATGGCGGAGGGCAAGAAGCCCGAGCTGCCGGTCTGCCCCAAGGTCGGGGAAGGCATGACGGAATCGGAGACCGTGCGCGACATGGCCACGCGCGGGCTGGAGCAGCGGCTCGACACGCTCGGGCTGGATGAGGCGGCGCGCGCGCAATACCGCACGCGGCTCGACTACGAGCTCGGCGTCATCGACCAGATGGGCTTCTCCGGTTACTTCCTGATCGTCGCCGACTTCATCCAATGGGCCAAGGCGCAGAGCATCCCGGTCGGCCCCGGCCGCGGCTCGGGCGCCGGCTCGGTCGCCGCCTGGGCGCTGGCGATCACCGACCTCGACCCGCTGCGCTTCGGCCTGCTCTTCGAGCGATTCCTGAACCCCGAGCGCGTGTCGATGCCGGACTTCGACATCGACTTCTGCCAGGACCGCCGCGACGAGGTGATCAACTACGTCCGCCGCGAATACGGCGCCGACCGGGTCGCGCAGATCATCACCTTCGGCAAGCTGCAGGCCAAGGCGGCGGTGCGCGATGTCGGCCGCGTGCTCGGCCTGCCCTACGGCCAGGTCGACCGCGTCGCCCAGCTGATCCCCTTCAACCCGGCCAAGCCGGTCACCCTGGCCCAGGCGATCGAGGGCGAGCCGCGGCTGCAGCAAGCTGCGCGACAACGACGAGCAGGTGGCGCGGCTGCTGGAGATCGCCAACCAGCTCGAGGGCCTCTACCGCAATGCCTCGACCCATGCCGCCGGAGTGGTGATCGGCCGCAAGCCGCTGATCGAGATCGTCCCGCTCTACCGCGACCCGCGGGCGGACATGCTGATCACCCAGTACTCGATGAAGTATGTCGAGCAGGCCTCGCTGGTGAAGTTCGACTTCCTCGGCCTGAAGACCCTGACGGTGATCGAGAAGGCGCTGGCGATCCTGAAGGGGCAGGGGGTGGACATCGACCTGGCCACCCTGCCGCTGGACGATGCGAAGACCTACGAGATGCTTCGCCGCGGCGACGCCGCCGGGGTGTTCCAGTTCGAAGGCGCGGGCATGCGCGACTGCCTGCGGCAGATGCGGGTCGACCGCTTCGAGGACCTGATCGCCGCGGTCTCGCTCTACCGGCCCGGCCCGATGGCCAACATCCCCGCCTATTGCCAGCGCAAGCATGGCGAGCCCTGGGAGAGCCCGCACCCGAAGATCCACCACATCCTGGAAGAGACCTACGGGATCATGGTCTACCAGGAGCAGGTGATGCAGATCAGCCAGGAGGCTGCGGGCTACTCGCTCGGCGGCGCCGACCTGCTGCGCCGCGCCATGGGCAAGAAGATCGCCAAGGAGATGGAGCAGCAGCGCGCCATCTTCACCGAGGGCGCGGTGAAGAACGGCATCGAGCCGGCGAAGGCCACCGAGATCTTCGACATGATGGCGAAGTTCGCGGAATACGGCTTCAACAAGTCGCACGCCGCGGCCTATGCGCTGGTCAGCTACCAGACCGCCTGGCTGAAGGCGAACCATCCGGTCGCTTTCATCGCGGCGTCGATGACCCTCGACCTCGACAAGACCGAGAAGCTGTCCGGTCACATGCAGGAGGCGAGCCGCCTCGGGATTCCCGTCCTGCCGCCGGACGTGAACAAGTCGGGCGCCGAATTCCTGGTCGAGACCACCGAGGAGGGCAAGCCGGCGATCCGCTTCGCGCTCGCCGCGGTCAAGCGTGTCGGCGCCACCGCCATGCAGGACCTGGTGCGGGCGCGGGATGCCAGGGGGCCCTTCGCCTCGGTCGCCGAAGTCGCCCACCGGGTCGACCCGAAGCTGCTGAACAAGATGCAGATCGAGAACCTGGCGAAGGCCGGCGCCTTCGACAGGCTGGAGACGAACCGGGCCAGGCTGGTCGCCGGCGCCGAAGTCATCCTGCGCCGCGCCCAGGCGGCGGCGGAGGAGCGCGCGAGCGCGCAGATCGCGCTGTTCGGCGGCGCAGATTCGCGGCCCGAGCCGCTGCGCCTGCCGGAGATGCCGGACTGGCCGCAACTGGAGAAGCTGTCCTACGAGGCCGAGGCGGTCGGCTTCCACCTCTCGGCGCATCCGTTGGATACCTACAAATCGGTGCTGCAGCGGCTCGGCGTCACGCCCTCCACCAAGATCGAGGAGCGGGCCAGGGCCGGAGCGGCGCGGCTCAAGCTGGCTGGCACCGTGGTCAGCAGCAAGGAACGGCCGACCCGCACCGGCAGCCGGATGGCCTGGATCACCCTCTCGGACGCCGCCGGCAGCTATGAGGTGACGCTGTTCAGCGAGGTGCTGGCCCGCGCCCGCGACCTGATGGCCGAGGGCACCGCCGTGCTGGTCACCGCCGAGGCGCGGCTGGATGGCGAGATGCTGCGGCTGACCGCGCAGGACATGGAGGGGCTTGAGAAGGCGGCGCAGCAGGTCGGCCAGGGTATCCGGCTCTGGTTGGAAGGCGACGCCGCGGTGAACCCGATCCGGGACCTGCTGAACCGGGAAGGGCGCGGCCGCGGCCGGGTCGTCGTGGTCGCCCGCACCGGCCAGGGACAGGAGGTGGAGCTGGCCTTGCCGGGCGGCTTCAACGTCTCGCCGCGCATGATGCAGGCGATGAAGGTGCTGCCCGGCGTCGTCGAGGTGGAGGCGGTCTAGGGCGCTTTCGGCGCCGGGCAGTCGAAGGGGTCCGCATCGGTCCGCAGCAGGCTGGTGCGGAAGGAGATTGGCAGCCGCGGCGCCTCGCCGGTCGTCTCGCTGTGCCGCAGCTCCTCCCATTTGCAGGCGAAGGAGGTCGGCCGATGGCGGAACAGCGCCCGGGCGCCGCCCATCGCCGCCATGTCGCGGAAATGCACCGGGGTCGCCCAGCGCTCGCCGGGGGTGGCCAGCACCAGCAGGTTGGCCGCAAG
Organism: Dankookia sp. P2; assembly: GCF_050632255.1. Taxonomy (NCBI): domain Bacteria; kingdom Pseudomonadati; phylum Pseudomonadota; class Alphaproteobacteria; order Acetobacterales; family Roseomonadaceae; genus Dankookia; species Dankookia sp. P2. Next base: position 6,155,572 of record NZ_CP192581.1, read on the forward strand.
GGCCAGCCCGCCCAGCGCCGCCAGCGGCCGCAGCGCCAGGGACGGCAGCGGCACTGCCAGCAGCAGCGCCAGCAGGCCGGGGATGAGCAGCCGCTCGCCCGGATTGATCACGTGCTGCGCCACGCGGGGCAGCGCAAGGAACCCGGCCAGCAGCAGCAGCGCCGCCAGTACCGCGGAAGCCGACACGGCGCGGCTGCGGGCGCCCCGCCAGAGCCCGATGCCGAGCGCCGCGGCGAGAAGCGCGGCATAGGCCAGGTTCACCAGCGCCCCGCCCCAGTACAGGGCCGGCCGCAGCACCTCGTCGCCGCCCGTGGCGAAAACGAAATTGTGGTAGGGGCCGAGCTTGGCGACCGTATAGGCCTTGTAGGCCAGGAAAGCGCCGAGGCTTCCGAGCCCGGCACCGGGCTCCGCCGGCACGCCGGTGCCGGCCAGGGCGTACCAGAGGCCGAGCAGCAGCCCCGGAGCCAATCCCAGCATCGCCGCGGCAACCCGCTGGCGGAGCAGCCCGCGGACCCCGACCAGGATGCAGAAGGCGGCGAAGACCGCGGCATGGGAGAAGAAGATCAGCAGCCCGAAGGCGAGGATCGGCCCGGCTTCCGCCCGCCGCGCCGGCGGCAGCAGGAGCCAGGCGGCGAAGAGCAGCAGCGCCAACTGGTAGTTGACGTAGCCGTTCCAGAAAGGTGCGTTGTCGAAGACCGAAACCAGCAGCAGCACCGCAAAGGTCCCGGCCGCCGCCGAGCTGGTGCCGCCGCGCCAGCGCGAGGGCCACCGCCAGCCCGGCGCCGAGCAGCCCGAGCAGGAAGACGCGAGCCGCAAGCGTCGCCGGCAGCAGCAGCGACAGCAGTCCGAGTAAGGCCTGGGCCAGGCTGTTCGGCACGGGATGGGCGACGAGCGCCACGCCGGGCGTGTCCAGGCCCAGCATCAGCCGCGCCAACAGCGCGCCCTGATACGCCCATTCGGCGAAATCCTGCAGCGGCGGGTAGGGCGCGAAGGCCATGGCCACGGCGATCGCGAGGGTCAGCATGGTGGCGGGCGCCCACCAGGGGATGGCAGGCTCCACGCGAAGCGCAGTGCGAAATCCGGTCGTGACGCTCATCGTTGCCAATCCCCTCAAATGCAGTGGCACGCAACTGGACGTGCTGATCCGACAGGCCGGCAAGAAACTGGCCGTGTCGCATCGGAAGCCCGGGGACTGGCGGTTCTTGTTTTTCAGTGGTCCTGGCTGCCGGGATAGTCGCCGACGCCGTGACAGGTTGGTACGCTGGGAAACCCTCACGGGAACTTCGCCATGACTATGCATGATCAGGCATATCAGGCGATGATGATAAAATCTCCGGCGGTGATGCCGGTTCCGTCGCGAAGCAGCGCGATCGGGGTAATTCCGCCCGCGGCGGCGCCGTTGCTGTCCCAGGCCAGAAGGTGGCTGACAGTGCCGTAGACGAATTGCGCCGGTGCGCCGATCGCGGTGCCGGCCTCGTTCAACTGCAGCCGGCCGGCCGCCTGGAGGTCCATCCCGGCCCGCAGACCGGCGCCAAAGCCGGCGGCGGAGAATTCGAAGCGGTCGGCCGCGTCGTCGAAATCGGTCACGACATCGCCGCCCTCGGCGGGGCGCAGGAACCGGAAGGCATCCGCCCCGGCGCCGCCCGACAGCAGGTCCGCGCCGGCGCCGCCGATCAGCGTGTCGGCGCCCGCCTTACCGTCCATGCTGTCGGCGCCGTCGCCGCCAGCCAGCAGGTTGGCCCCGGCATTGCCGGTGATCGCATTGGCCAGGGCATTGCCGGTGCCGCCCAACGCCGTGCCGCCGGTCAGCACCAGCACCTCGAAATTCGCCCCGAGCGTCCACGACAGGCTGGCGCGGACGGTATCGGTGCCCTGGCCGGCGGATTCGAGCAGCGTCACCGTCGCGCTGTCCACCTGATAGGTGTCGTCGCCGAGATTGCCCGCCAGCGTGTCCCGCCCGCTGCCACCCTCCAGCGTGTCGTTGCCTTCGCCGCCGGCCAGGCTGTCATTGCCGTCGCCGCCCCGGAGCGCGTTGGCGCCGGCATTGCCGAGGATGACGTTGTCCAACGCATTGCCGGTGCCGGACAGGCCGGCGGTGCCGGTCAGCGTCAGGTTCTCGAGATTTGCGCCGAGCGTCCAGTCGACCGCGGCACGGACCAGGTCGGTGCCGCCGCTTGCTCCCTCGACCAGGACATCCCCTGCCGAAGTGACGACGAAAACATCGTTCCCGGCGCCGCCGTCGAGCGTGTTGTCGCCCGCCCCGCCTTCCAACGTGTCGTTGCCGGCGCCGCCGGCGATGCTGTCGTTGCCGCCGAGCCCGAGCAGGCGATTGGCGCCGGCATTGCCGAGCAGCTGGTTGTCGAGCGCATTGCCCGTGCCGGTGAGGGCCGCGCTGCCCGTCAGTTCCAGCTGCTCGACCTCGGCGGCCAGGGTGACGCTGACGGAGGCCACCACCCGGTCGGTGCCGGCCCCCGCCTCCTCCCGCACCAGGTCGCCGCTGGTCGAGACGACATAGGTGTCGTCACCGGCGCCACCCTCCAGCCGGTTGTTGCCGGTGCCGCCGTCCAGCGTGTCCCGGCCATCGCCGCCAAGCAACGTGTCGTCGCCGGCCCCGCCGGCGAGGCGGTTGGCGCCGGCATTGCCTTCGATCCGGTTGGCCAGCGCATTGCCGGTGCCGGCGACATCCGCGGTGCCGGTCAGCACCAGGTGCTCCAACTCGGCCCCGAGCGCCCAGGCAAGGCCGGTCCGGACGGTGTCGATGCCCTGGCCAGGCGCCTCGACCAGCAGGTCGCCGGCGCTGGCCACGATGTAGGTGTCGTCGCCGCTGCCGCCGGCCATAGTATTGTTGCCGGCGCCGCCCTCCAGCGTGTCGGCGCCGTCCAGCCCGGCCAGGCTGTCATTGCCGCCGCCGCCCTGCAGATGGTTGCCGGCGGCATTGCCGCGCAGCGTATCGTGGCCGGCGCCGCCGATCGCATCCTCGATCAGCGAGCGGGCGTCGCCCTGGTACTGCAGGGCGTTGAAGACATTGGCGCGGGCCATCTGGGCCGCGCCAAGCTGCGCCAGCTGGCCGGCGGCCAGCACCGACCAGCCACCCGGGGCAAGATCGACATTCACTCCGCCGGCATAGTTCGACAGGTCGTAGGTGTCGTGCCCGCCGCCATCCCACAGGGTGAGGAAGATGCGGTTGCCGCCGAGGCGGCCCTGGCCGGCGCCGTCGACCGACATCTCTCCTGTCAGCGGGTCCCAGCGATAGGTCGTGTCGCCCGACCGGCTGCTGAAATCGGCGCCGTACATCGCCTGCAAGGCGGCGATGTCGAGCATCATGTAGCCCTGCGGCGCGCCCCATTGCTCGAAGCTGTAGCCGGTGGTCGGACCGCCCACATAGGACCGGTAGGTCATGACGGTGAATTCGAGGCTGTCCTGCGCCGCGGGCACCGCGGTCCCCGCCACGCCACCGGTTTCCTGCGCATGCTTCAGCCCGAGCGCATGGCCGAGTTCGTGCAGCACCGTGACATAGGCGTAGTTGCCGAGGACCGGCGTGCGGTAGTCGAAGATCGTGCCGGCATAGTCGGTGCCGAACCAGACATCCCCGCCGATCCCGGTTCCGGGCAAATAGGCCCAGGCGGTCGGCGGCCGGCTCGACTCCGCCAGGCGGATATCGGCCCGGCCGCCGACCTCGGTGAGGTCGAGCAGGGTGAACTGCGCGACGCCCAGGCCCGACAGCGCCGCCTTGCCGCTGCCGTTTGGGGTGCCGAGCAGGGCGGCGCGGACCGCGTCGCGCGCCGTGACCGACAGTGCGCCGAAGCCGGCGGCCGGCTCGCCGCTGCCATAGGGGCTGCCATACTCCGCGGCGTTGGCCGGGAAGCCGAAGCCGATCGGCCCGTCCCAGGCCAGGCCGGAGAGCAGGCCATCGATCGCCTTGTTGCCGGTTGCCCTGACGGTGGTCCTGCCGGCCATGCTGCTGCGTCCTCATCCTGCCCCTGGCCCGTCGCAAAAATTGGACGGGACGGATGAAGGAAGTGCAAAGGCTGGCCGGGCCATCGCCTCGCCTTGCCCTGGGCCTCGCTGCGTGCCATATGGCCGCCGTCGCTGCCCGGGTCCCTCGGGATCGGCAAGTCCGCACGTGGCGCGCCCTTCCTTCGTGGCAGGGTCCGGTCCGGGGAGACATCCCGGGATGCGCCACGGAGGCTCAACCGGACTACAGAAAGGACCTCGCCCCATGGCGATGCCACAGGTTTCCCTGCGCGTGCTGCTCGAGGCCGGCGTGCATTTCGGCCACCACACGCGGCGCTGGAACCCGCGCATGGCGCCGTACATCTTCGGCGTGCGCAATCAGGTCCACATCCTCGACCTGCAGCAGACCGTGCCGATGATGGACCGCGCCCTGCGCGCCGTCCGTGATGTCGTCGCCGCCGGCGGCCGCGTGCTCTTCGTCGGCACCAAGAAGGCCGCCGCCGAGTACGTCGCGGAAGCCGCCACCAAGTGCGGCCAGTACTACGTCAACCACCGCTGGCTCGGCGGCATGCTGACCAACTGGAAGACGATCACCGGTTCCATCAAGCGCCTGAAGCAGATGGAGGAGCAACTCGCCGGCAACATCACGGGTCTCACCAAGAAAGAGATCCTGATGCTGACCCGCGAGAAGGAGAAGCTCGACCGCGCCCTCGGCGGCATCAAGGAGATGGGCGGCCTGCCCGACATCATCTTCGTGATCGACGTGGTGAAGGAGAAGCTGGCGATCGAGGAGGCCAACAAGCTCGGCATCCCCGTCGTCGCCGTGGTCGACTCGAACGCCGATCCCCAGGGCGTCGCCTTCCCGATCCCGGGCAATGATGACGCCATCCGCGCCATCAATCTCTACTGCGACATGGTCGCCGGCGCGGTCTTCGACGGCATCTCGGCCGAGCTGCAGGCCAGCGGCGTCGATCTCGGCGCGACCGAGGAACTGCCGGGCGAGGACGACCTGCTGGCCCCCGACCTGACCCCGGCCGAGCTGGCCGGCGAGCCGGTGCTCGGGGACGCCCAGTCCAGCCCGACGGCCGGCATGGATGCCGGTAGCCTCGAGGCGCTGGTCCAGGCCAGCCCCGAGGACGGCAGCCAGCCGGCCCAGGCTTGATCGCGTCGATAGCCCTTTAGGACACGGGAGATACCCATGGCCGAAGTCACCGCCCTGCTGGTCCGCGACCTCCGCGACAAGACCGGCGCCGGCATGATGGATTGCAAGAAGGCGCTGGTCGAGGCCGGCGGCGATATGGAAGCCGCGATCGACTGGCTGCGGAAGAAGGGCCTTTCCGCCGCGGCCAAGAAGTCCGGCCGCGTCGCCGCGGAAGGCCTGGTCGGCGTCGCCAGCGCGCCGAATTGCGCCGCGATGGTCGAGGTGAATGCCGAGACCGACTTCGTCGCCCGCAACGAGCAGTTCCAGACCTTCGTCTCCGAGGTCGCGGGGCTGATCCTCTCGGTCGGCGACGACATCGAGAAGATCAAGGCCGCGCCTTTCCCCGGCACCCGCCATTCGGTGGCCGAGGAGCTGACGCGCCTGATCGCCACGATCGGCGAGAACATGACCATCCGCCGTGCCAAGCGGCTGGAGGTCAGCGAGGGCGTGGTGGCGACCTACACCCACAACGCGATCAAGCCGGGCCTCGGCAAGATCGGCGTCCTGGCGGCGCTGGAAGGTTCCTCCGAGATCGCCGCCCTCGAGCAGCTCGGCCGGCAGATCGGCATGCATGTGGCCGCGACCCGGCCCGAGGCGCTCGATATCTCGGTCGTCGATCCCTCGGCGCTCGAGCGCGAGAAGGCCGTGCTCTCCGAGCAGGCCCGTGCCTCGGGCAAGCCGGAGGCGATCATCGAGAAGATGGTCGAGGGCCGCATCCGCAAGTACTACGAGGAAGTGGTGCTGCTGGAGCAGGTCTGGGTTCATGACGGCGAGAGCCGGGTGAAGGCGGTGGTCAAGAAGGCCGGCGGCAACCTGACCGGCTTCGCCCGCTTCCAGCTCGGCGAGGGGATCGACAAGCCGGTCGGCCCCGACTTCGCCGCCGAGGTTGCGGCCGCGGCCGGCACCGGCCCAGCCTAGGCTTGGCCTTCGGCCTTTCCGGGCGTCGCACCCGGAAAGGCCGTGGTGCCGCGCCGCGATCCTGGCCGGCGCCTCTCTCCCCCTTGTTGATTCCCGAGCTTGCCCGGGTGTAGGGGCCTGCCTATCTTCACCCGCCTGCCGTGACGGTCCCCGAATGAGCCATCCGCCCAGCTACAAGCGTGTCATGCTCAAGGTGTCCGGCGAGGCACTGATGGGTGATGGGGAGTATGGGCTCGACACCCATACCTGCCAGCGCATCGCCGAGGATGTGCAAGGTGCCATCGCGCTCGGCGTCGAGGTCTGCATGGTGATCGGCGGCGGCAACATCTTCCGCGGAATCGCTGGCGCCGCCGCCGGCATGGACCGGGCCCAGGCCGACTACATGGGCATGCTGGCCACCGTGATGAATGCCCTGGGCATGCAGTCGGCGCTGGAGAAGGTCGGCGTGCCAACGCGGGTGCAGAGCGCCATCGCCATGCAGTCGGTCTGCGAGCCCTATATCCGCCGCCGCGCCATGCGGCACATGGAGAAGGGGCGGGTTGTGATCTTCGCCGCCGGCACGGGCAACCCCTTCTTCACCACCGACACCGCCGCGGCGCTCCGCGCCGCCGAGATGCAGTGCGACGCGCTGTTCAAGGGGACCCAGGTGGACGGCGTCTATGCCGCTGACCCGCGCAAGAACCCGCAGGCCGAGCGCTACGTGACGCTGACCTATCTCGACATGCTGGCGCGCGACCTCGCGGTGATGGATGCCGCGGCGATCTCGCTGTGCCGCGAGAACAAGCTGCCGATCATCGTCTTCAATATCCACGAGGCGGGAGCCTTCACTGCGGTGATGCGCGGTGAGGGGCGATTCACCACCGTCGTGGAACATTGAGGCTTTCCCACGCGCCGGCGATTTGCCGGCGCGGCGGGGGCCAGTTGAACCAGGTGCCGGGCCGGAGTCTCGCCGCAGTGCGGCGCAGGACCGGCCCGGTGGGTCCGCCGGCGGCCAGGGCTAGCCTTTCCGGGCAGTCCGGGGCCGCGGCAGGGCCGCGCCAATAACGGAGCGGGGGACCAGGGGCCATGCCGGCCGACCTCAAGTCATTGAAGCAGGACCTCACGCGCCGGATGGACGGCGCGATCGAGCTTCTGAAGAAGGAATTCTCCGGCCTCCGCACCGGCCGCGCCAGCCCGGCGCTGCTCGAGCTCGTCCGCGTCGAGGCCTATGGCAACAACCAGCCGCTGAACCAGATGGCCAATGTCCAAGTCTCCGGCCCCGGTCTGCTCTCGGTCCAGGTCTGGGACAAGTCGCTGGTGAAGGCGGTGGAGATCGCCATCCGCGATTCCGGGCTTGGGCTCAACCCGCAGACCGAGGGCCAGGTGATCCGCGTCCCCCTGCCGCCACTGACCCAGGAACGCCGGAACGACCTGGTGAAGACCGCCGGCAAATATGCCGAAGGCGCCAAGGTCGCCATCCGCAGCGTCCGCCGCGACGGGATGGAGCAGATCAAGGCCCAGGAAAAGGACAAGAAGGCGCCGCTCGGCCAAGACGAGGCCAAGGGCTGGTCCGCCGAGGTCGAGAAGCTGACCGCCCAGTACATCAAGACCGTCGACCAGACCTTGGCCGACAAGGAAAAGGACATCAGGCAGGTCTGAGCCAGGTGTCCGGTGCCCCCAAGCTGAGCCTTGCGCCGCTGGATGCGGCGCAGGCCGGCGCCACGAGCCGCCCCGGCCAAGCCGGGCTGCCGACGCATGTCGCCATTATCATGGACGGCAACCGCCGCTGGGCCGAGGCCCGCGGCCTGCCAGTGCCGCTCGGCCATAAGGCCGGCGCCGAGGCGGTCCGCCGCACCATCGAGGCCTGCATCCGCGAGGGCGTCGGCTGGCTGACCCTGTTCGCCTTCTCTTCCGAGAACTGGCTGCGGCCAGTCGAGGAGGTTCGGGCGCTCACCGGCCTGCTGCGCCTCTATCTCCGGGCCGAGGTGGCGACGCTGGCGAAGGAGGGCATCCGGCTCCGCGTCATCGGCGACCGCGCCCGGTTCGGACGCGAGACGATGAAGGAGATCGAGCGGGCCGAGGCGCAGACCGCGCATGGCACCAAGCTGAACCTGACGGTGGCGCTCTCCTATGGCGGCCGGGCGGAGATCCTCGCCGCCGCCCGCGCGGTGGCCGAGGCGGTCCGCGACGGCCGGCTGGATCCGGCGGAGCTGGACGAGGCGAGTTTCGGCCGCCGGCTCTTCACCGCCGAGATGCCGGACCCGGACCTGATCATCCGCACCTCGGGCGAGCAGCGCCTGTCGAACTTCCTGCTCTGGCAAGCGGCCTATGCCGAGTTCGTCTTCCAGGACGTGCTCTGGCCCGACTACGACGCCGAATCCCTCGGGGAGGCCATCCGCGATCTGGCCGGCGGGAGCGGCGTTACGGTGCCCGCACAGGCTGAGCCTTCCGGCGCCGTGGCACCCCGGCCATCCCGCTGGCCGGATTTGCGGAAACGGGTGCTCTCGGCCGCGCTGCTGGTGCCGGCCGCCGTGCTGTGCATCTGGCTTGGAGCCGAGGCATGGGCCGCGCTGATGGCGGCCGCTGTCGCGTTGCTCGCCTGGGAGTGGGTGCGGCTTTGCGGCTTCTCCACCCGGCGTTTGCCGGGGCTGGCCGTGCCGATCCTGGCTCTGGCCGCCGGAACCCTGGCGGTGGAGGCCGCCTGGGGATGGGCGCTGGCCGTGCTGGCGGCCGGCTTCGCAGCGCTCTGGGCCTTCGGCCGGCCGGCCGAGGAACCACGTGCGCGCTCCGGCGCCTGGCTGGCTTTCGGCGTGGTCTATATCGGCCTGGCCGGGATCGCGCTGATCCACCTGCGAGGCGATGGCGCGGCGGGGCGGGGCAATGTCCTGTTCCTGTTCCTCGTGGTCTGGGCCAGCGATATCGGCGCCTATCTGGCCGGGCGGCGCTTCGGCGGGCCGAAGCTGGCGCCGGCCATCTCGCCCAACAAGACCTGGTCCGGCGCCGCGGGCGGCCTGCTCTCCGCCATGCTGGTCGGGCTGCTGGCCGCCGCGACGATCGCCCCGCGGGGCTGGTCGTCGGCCGGGTGCTGCTGGTCGCGGCGGTCCTGGCGGTGCTGGCGCAGCTCGGCGACCTGTTCGAGAGCTGGCTGAAGCGACGGTTCAACGTCAAGGACAGCTCGGCGCTGATTCCCGGCCATGGCGGCCTGCTCGACCGGCTGGATGCGGTGCTGGCCGCAGCGCCGGCAGCGGCGCTGCTCGGGGCGCTGCTGGGTGGCGGGACCGCATTGTGGCATTGAAGCCACGGCAGGCCCGGCGCGTCCGGAAGGTCTCCATCCCCCGGCATTTCGCACTAGGCTTGGCTGTCAGGCACGGCTGACATCCGGGTCCGTAACAACCCGGCAAGATCAACAGCGGACGGCCCCATGAAGCGCCTCACCATTCTTGGCAGCACCGGCTCGATCGGCCGCAGCACCCTCGCGCTGGTCGAGGCCGCGGCGCCCGGGGCATTCGCGGTGGAGGCGCTGGTCGCCGGCCGGGACGTGGCGGCGCTGGCCGCCCAGGCGCGCAAGTTCCGCGCCCGCATGGCCGTCGTCGCCGATGCCAGCGCGCTTGGCGCCCTGCGCGAGGCCCTGGCCGGGACGGGGATCGAGGCTGCGGCGGGGCCGGCGGCGGTGGTCGAGGCCGCTGCCCGCCCGGCCGACTGGACCATGGCGGCGATCGTCGGCAGTGCCGGGCTGCATTCGGCCCTGGCCGTGCTGAAGCGCGGCGGCACCCTGGCCCTGGCCAACAAGGAGACGCTGGTCTGCGCCGGCGAGATCGTGCTGGCCGCCGCCGCCCGCACCGGCGCCGCGCTGTTGCCGGTGGACAGCGAGCACAACGCCATCTTCCAGGCGCTCGACACCAAGGATCCGGCGCTGATCGAGAAGATCGTGCTGACCGCCTCGGGCGGGCCCTTCCGCACCGCGGACCTCGCCACCATGCGGGCAGCCACGCCGGAGATGGCGGTGAAGCATCCGGTCTGGTCGATGGGCGCCAAGATCTCGGTCGACAGTGCCACCATGATGAACAAGGGGCTCGAGCTGATCGAGGCCGCCCGGCTCTTCCCGGTGCCGGAGGACCGGATCGAGGTGCTGGTGCACCCGCAGTCGACCGTGCACGGCATGGTGCAGTATGCCGATGGCTCGGTCCTCGCCCAGCTCGGCACGCCGGACATGCGGACGCCGATCTCCCACTGCCTGGCCTGGCCGACGCGGATGCCGGTGACGCTGCCGCGGCTGGACCTGGCGACGCTGGGGCGGCTCGAATTCTTCGCCCCGATCCGCACCGCTTCCCCGCCCTCCGCCTGGCGCGGGAGGCGTTGCAGGCGGGCGGCGGCGCCCCACTATCCTGAATGCCGCGAACGAGGTGGCGGTGGCGCTCTTCCTCGATCGCCGGCTCGGCTTCCTCGACATCGCGGCGGTGGTGGAGGAGACGCTGTCGGTCTTCGGCGCGCCTGCCGCGGCGGGGCTGGACGCGGTGCTCTCCCTCGACGACGCGGCGCGGGCCGAGGCGGGGCGGATCGCCGCCCGCCGCGCCGCCGCCTGAGGCGGCGCGCCGCCGCCATCGACCGATGCTGAACCCGTGCCGGCCACCGGCCGGCTGGAGGACAGGGCCTTGGAGCTGCTGGGTAACCTTTGGAACATGCTGCCGAGCCTGCCGCGCACCCTGATTGCGTTCGCGGTCGTGCTCGGCGTGCTGGTCTTCATCCACGAACTCGGCCACTACCTCGCCGCGCGCTGGCGCGGCGTTCATGTGGAAGCTTTCTCGATCGGCTTCGGCCGGCCCATCCTGAAAGGCATCGACCGGCACGGCACGGAATGGCGGCTCGGCTGGATTCCGCTCGGCGGCTACGTGAAGATGCATGGGCAGGAGACGCCCGAGGACGCCTCGCCCGAGGTGCGGGCCTCCTGGCAGGAAGGGCGGACCTTCCACGGCAAGTCGGTCGGCAGTCGCGCCATCGTTGTGGCGGCCGGGCCGGTAGCCAACTTCGTCCTCGCGATCCTGCTCTTCGCCGGCCTCTTCATGACCATCGGCCAGCCGGTCGGCGGCACCGGCGTCGGCGCGGTGGTCGAGGCCTCGGCCGCGGCCCAGGCCGGACTCCGCGCGGGCGATGAGATCACCGCGCTCGACAACCAGAAGGTCAACCGGTTCGAGCAGGTGCAACGCTATGTCCAGCCGCGCGCCGGCCAGCCGATCGCCGTCCGGGTGCTGCGCGACGGGGCGGAGCTGACGCTGACCGTGGTGCCCGAGATGCGGGAGAATGCCCAGGGCAAGGTCGGCGTGCTCGGCATCCAGGGCGGCGCGGCGCGGTTCGATCGGCTTGACCCGATCTCCGCCCTGGCCGCCGGCACGGTGCAGACCGCCGACATCACCTGGCAAACTCTCGCCGGAATCGGCGAGATGATCACCGGCCAGCGCAGCACCAAGGAACTTGGCGGACCCATCCGCATCGCCGAGATCAGCGGGGAGGCCGCCTCGCTCGGCCTCGGTGCCCTGGTTAACCTGATGGCGGTGCTCTCAGTCAGCCTCGGCCTGCTCAACCTGTTTCCCATCCCAGTGCTGGATGGCGGCCACCTGATGTTCTACGCGGCCGAGGCGATTCGCGGCCGGCCGTTGCCGCCAAAGGTGCAGGAATACGGCTTCCGCGCCGGATTCGCGCTGCTGATCGCACTGTTCCTCTTCGCCTCAAGGAACGACATCGTCGAGGGCGGTATCGGCAAATTCGTGGCCCGCCTGCTGGGCTGAGCGGCACGCCGGCCCCTGCCGCATGACGCCGCCGGGCCACGCCGGCGGCAATACGGACCGGGGGCGCAGCGGGCGGGGTGGCGGCGACGGGGTGCTGCGGCTATTCTGCGCCCCGCCTGCGATCCCCAGCTGCACGGGTCCCAACTTGTCCCTTTCCCTTCGCGTCCTCCTGCTCGCCACCGCCTGCCTGACGCCGGCCCTGCTGCCCGTGGTGGCGGAGGCGCAGACCCGCGCTCCGGCCCGGGCGGCGTCCCAGCGCTCCGGCGCCGAGGGCACCGTCCAGGCCATCGAGGTGCGGGGCAACCAGCGCATCGAGGCCGACACCGTGCGGTCCTACATGCTGCTGCAGCCCGGCGATCCCTTCGATGCCGACCGGCTCGACCGGAGCCTGAAGTCGCTCTTCGCCACTGGCCTGTTCAAGGACGTCCAGGTACGCCGCGAAGGCAACCGGGTGATCGTCGACGTTCAGGAGAACCCGATCGTCAATCGGGTGGCCTTCGAGGGCAACCGCAAGATTTCCGACGAGGTGCTGCGCAACGAGGTGCAGATGCGCAGCCGGGCGGTCTTCACGCCGCAGGCGGTGCAGGCCGACCGGCAGCGGATCCAGGAGCTCTACGCCCGGCGCGGCCGCTTCGCCGCCAGCGTCGAGCCGAAGCTGATCCAGCAGGACCAGAACCGCGTCGACGTGGTCTACGAAATCCAGGAAGGCGATGCGGCGCTGGTGGCGCGCATCAACTTCGTCGGCAACCAGGAATACAGCGACAGCAAGCTGCGTGAGATCGTCGCAACCAAGGAGCAGGCCTGGTACCGCATCCTCTCCTCCTCCGACCAGTTCGACCCCGAGCGGCTGTCCTTCGACCGCGAACTGCTGCGCCGCTTCTACCTGCGGAACGGCTATGCCGACGTGCAGATCAACAACGCCACGGCCGAGCTGGCGCCCGACCGCAGCGGCTTCTTCGTCACCTATACGATCGACGAGGGCCCGCGCTACCGTGTCGGCAAGGTCGACGTCGTCTCCAATCTGCGCAACCTGGATGCGGCCAGCGTCCGCCGCCTGGTCGATATCGACACCGGCGACTGGTACGACGGCGACAGCGTCGAGCGCATCGCGCAGTCGCTGCAGGATGCCGTCAACCTGCGCGGCTTCCCCTTCGTCGACGTGCAGCCGCGGATCCAGCGCAACAAGGACGCGCGGACCGTCGACCTGAGCTTCGAGATCAACGAGGCGCCGCGGGTCTATGTCGAGCGCATCGAGATCAACGGCAACACGCGGACCCAGGACCGCGTCATCCGCCGCGAGTTCCGCCTGGCCGAGGGCGATGCCTTCAACGCCGCGCAGATTCGCCGCAGCCGGCAGCGCATCCGCGACCTCGGCTACTTCTCCGACGTGCAGATCAGCTCGCAGCCCGGCTCGGCGCCGGACCGCGCCGTGCTCAACACCCAGGTTGTCGAGCGGGCGACGGGCGAGGTTTCGATCGGCGGCGGCTATTCGACGGATGCGGGCGCGCTGGCCGATGTCGGCCTGCGTGAGCGCAACCTGCTCGGCACCGGCATCGACGCCCGCATCAACGGCACCCTGGCGCAGCGGCGCAGCCAGCTCGACTTCTCGGTCACCGATCCCTACTTCCTCGACCGCAACTTGGCCGCCGGCCTCGACATCTTCTTCGTCCAGCGCAACCTGCTCAGCATCTCGGCCTACCGTGAGCGCCGGCAGGGCTTCGCGCTGCGCGTCGGCTACGCCTTCAACGACCGGCTGCGGCAGACCTGGGCCTATACCCTGACCGACCGAGAGGTCTACGACATCGCCGCGAATGCCTCCCGCTACATCCAGGAGCAGAAGGGCGAGACGCTGCTGTCGCAGATCGGCCAGACGCTGACCTACGACTTCCGCGATCTCGATCATCGACCCGCGGCGCGCGGCGTGGCCCGGCTCGGCACCGACTTCGCCGGCCTCGGCGGCGATGTGGCCTATATCCGCGCCCGGCTCGACGGCACCTATTACATCCCGTTCGAGCAGTATCTCGGCGACCCGGACTACGTGCTCTCGATCTCCGGCGGCATCGGCTACCTGGAGCCGATCGGCGGCAAGCAGGAACGCATCATCGACCGCTTCTTCCTGGGTGGCGAGAACCTGCGCGGCTTCCGCATCGCCGGCGCCGGCCCGCGCGACCTCGACACCCGCGACAGCCTCGGCGGCCGCTTCATTTGGACGCAGAGCACGGAAATGCGCTACCCGCTGCCCTTGCCAGCGGAACTCGGCCTGGTCGGCCGCGCCTTTGTCGATGTCGGGTCGCTGTCGCAGCTCGACAAGAGCTCGCCGACCCTGGCGGGGGTGCGGGTCGGCGACGATGCCTCGCCGCGCGTCGGCGCCGGCGTCGGCGTATCGTGGCGCAGCCCCTTCGGTCTCATCAATATCGACCTGGCCCAGGCCGTCGTGAAGAAATCTTACGACGAGACGCAGATCTTCCGCTTCGGCTTCGGCACCCGCTTCTGATGATGGGAATTCCACGCTTCATGCGCCTTACCTCCGCCCCGGCCCGCTCGGCCCCCCGGTTCCTGGCCGGTGCCGCCTCGGCCGTCCTGCTGCTGGCCACGCCGGCCTTCGCGCAGCAGCAGCCGGAATGGTTCGTCCCGGGCCAGGGGCAGCAGCGCCCGGCCGGCCAGCCGGCGCAGCGCCCGGCCGGCCAGCCGGCGCAGGCCCAGCAGCGCCCGCCGCAGCGGCCCGCCACTCAGGCCCCAGCGCCGCTGCCGGCGGGCCAGCAGCCGCCGACGGCGGTCATTGGCATCGTCGATGTGCCGGAAATCCAGCGCGTCTCGACCGCCTTCACCCAGGTGCGGGACGAGATCGAGCGTCGCCGCCAGCGGCTGAACGACGACCTGCAGCGCGAGCAGAACAACTGGCGCGAGCAGCAGCAGCAGCTGGCGAACCAGCGCGCGTCCTTGCCGGCCGACCAGCTGCGGGAGCGTGAGCGCAGCCTGCAGGACCGCATCACCGACAGTCAGCGCATCTTCCGTGAGCGCAGCCGCACGATCGAGCAGGCAGCGCAGCAGTCGCTGGTCGAGATCGAGCAGACGCTGGGCACGGTGATCCGCCAGGTCGCGGCGAGCCGCAGCGTCAACCTCGTGCTGCCGCGGCCGCTGGTCATCTTCAACGACCCGCCCTTCGACCTGACCGAGGAAGTGGCGACGCAGTTCAACAAGGTGCTCAAGAGCGTCAACATGCCGCCGGAGTCGAACGGCACCGAGGCGCCCGCCGCGGCGAATGCGCCGGCGGCGCGTCCTGCCGCGCAGGGCCAGCCGCAGCAGCGGCGCTGACCGGGCAGGCGGCGCCATGGCGGACCCTCGATTCTTTCCCGGCAGCGGCCCGCAGCGGCTGGCGGATGTCGCCGCCGCCGCCGGCGCCGCCTTCGAGGGTGACGGGGAGCGGCGTTTCACTGGCGTCGCCCCGCTGCAATCGGCGGGACCGGACGACGTCAGCTTCCTCGACAATCGCCGCTATGCCGCGCTGCTGACAGAGACCAAGGCCGGCGCCGTGGTGCTGGCCAAGGCTTTCGCCGACCAGGTTCCGGCGGGCGCCGTGGCCCTGGTGACCGCGCAGCCCTATCTCGGTTTCGCGCGGGTCGCGAGACTGCTGCACCCGCCGGTTCAGCCGGTGCCCGGCATTCATCCCAGCGCGGTCGTGGCGCCGGACGCGGTGATCGGAGAGGGAACGGAGATCGCCGCCTGCGTCGTCATCGGCGCGGCGGCACGGATCGGCGCCGGCTGCATCCTGCAGCCGCATGTGACGGTCGGGCCCGGCGTCGAGATCGGCGATGGCTGCCGCCTGCATGCGAACAGCAGCGTCAGCCACGCCATCCTCGGCCGCGGCGTGGTGCTGCATCCCGGCGCCCGGATCGGGCAGGAAGGTTTCGGCTTCGCGCCGACCCCGGATGGCCGCTTCGAGACTATGCCCCAACTCGGTCGCGTAGTGCTGGGAGACTTCGTCGAGGTAGGAGCGATTCCTGCGTGGACCGCGGCAGCCAGGGCGATACCGTCATTGGGCCGGGCACGCGCCTCGACAATCTGGTGCAGATCGGGCACAACGTGCAGATGGGGCGCGGTTGCGTCATTGTCGGGCAGGCAGGGATTGCCGGTTCCGCCACGCTCGGCGACTTCGTGACCCTGGCAGCGCAGGCCGGGATTGCAGGCCATCTTACGATCGGCTCTCAGGCGCGGATCGGCGCACAGGCCGGCGTCATGAACGACGTCCCACCGAAGGTTGATGTAATCGGCAGTCCGTCCATGCCTGTAAGGAGATTCTGGCGTGCGATGGCGCGGTGGCAGAAGCTCGGCAGCGGGCGCGACGGCTAGACAGAAGGCAGACGGGTACGATGGACGCGAGTGAGGCGCAGGCGGCGGAGACCACGGCTGCGGCGACGGTGGAAGCCTACGACATCGCGCAGATCATGCGCGCGATCCCGCATCGCTACCCCTTCCTGATGGTCGACCGCGTGGTGGAGGTGCACAAGAACATCTCTGCCATCGGCATCAAGAACGTAACCATCAACGAGAACTTCTTCCAGGGACATTTCCCGGAACACCCGGTGATGCCCGGCGTGCTGATCATCGAATGCATGGCGCAGACCGCAGCCGTGCTGGTCGTTGAGACGCTGGGGCCGGAGGCGCGCGGCAAGTTGGTCTATTTCATGACTGTCGAGAACGCCAAGTTCCGTAAGCCCGTGGTGCCCGGCGACCAGATGCGCGTGCATGTCGTGAAGGAAAAGCAGCGGGCCAACATCTGGAAGTTCCACGCCGAGGCCAAGGTCGATGGGAAGGTGGTGGCGGAAGCCACCTATGCTGCGATGATCCTGGACCGTTGAACGCCTTGCCCCCCTGGCCCTGACCGGCATCGACCCGACGGCATCGGTCGCGCCGAATGCCGCCATCGCCGAAGGCGCCGTCATCGGCCCCGGTTGCCGCATCGGCCCTTTCTGCACGGTCGGGCCGGAGGTCGTGCTGGAGGCGGATGTCGAGCTCGTCTCGCATGTCGTCGTCGATGGCGCGACGCGAGATCGGTGCGGGCACCAAGGTTCTTTCCTTCGCCGCGATCGGCACGCCGCCGCAGGATCTGAAATACAGGAACGAGCCGACGCGGTGCGAGGTCGGGCCGAAATGCCTGATCCGCGAGGGCGTCACGATCCACCGCGCCAGCGTCGGCGGCGGCGGCGTGACCAGGGTCGGCGCCGGCTGCATGCTGATGGCGCAGGCGCATGTCGCGCATGACTGCATCCTTGGCGAAGGCGTCATCCTGGCCAACAACGTCATGCTCGGCGGCCATGTGCTGGTCGGCGACGGCGCCTTTATCGGCGGCGGCGCCGCGGTGCACCAGACGGTGCGGATCGGCCGGCTGGCGATGGTCTCGGGCCTTGCTGGCGTCACCAACGACATCCCGCCCTTCGGCTATGTCTTCGGCCTGCCGGCGCGCCTCGTCGGCTTCAACAAGATTGGCCTGCTGCGGCGAGGCGCCTCGCGCGACCAGCTGCGGACGCTGCGGCTCGCCAACAACCTGCTGTTCAAGGATCCCGGCGAATTCGCGGCCAAGATCGAGCAGGCGGCAACCCGCTGGCCCGAGGAAGTGCTGGTGCAGGAAGTCCTCGACTTCGTCCGCGACATGACGCGCCGTCGCCAACTGGTGCGCCCCGGCCGCATGGCTGCTCCCGAACTCGGCGGCGTCGACGAGGAGAACGGGGACGGCACGTGAGCCTGCCACCCGGCAGCAAGCTCGGCCTGGTCGCCGGCGGCGGACAGATGCCGCTGCGGGTGGTCACCGCCGCCCGCGCCGCGGGCCATGACGTCTTCGCCCTGCTGATCGAGGGCTGGGCCGACCCCGCCGATTACGGCCATGTGCCGCATGCCATGGTCAAGGTCGGCGCGGTCGACGATGCCTATGCCAAGTTCCGCGCGCAGGGCATCCGGCACCTGGTGATGTGCGGCCGGGCGCATCGGCCCTCATTGACCTCGCTGGCACCGGGCGGGGGCATGCTGAAGCTGCTGGCACGCATCGGCTCGGCCGCTTTCCAGGGCGATGACGGGCTGCTCAAGGCCATGGTCAAGGTGGTGGAGGAGGACGGCTTCACCGTCCTGCCGGCCCAGGCCATCGTGCAGGACGCGCTGCCGACGGCCGGGCTGCTGACCGCGGCCGCCCCTGATGCCCGGGCCCGCGCCGACATCCGGCGCGGCATCGCCGTGGTCCGCGCGCTCGGCGCCGTCGATGTCGGCCAGGGGGCCGTGGTGCAGCAGGGGCTCGTGCTGGGCGTCGAGGCGATCGAGGGCACCGATGCGCTGCTCGACCGTTGTGGCGGTCTGCGGCGGGAGGGGGCGGGCGGCGTGCTGGTGAAGCTGGTCAAGCCGGGGCAGGATCGCCGCATCGACCTCCCGACCATTGGTCCCGTCACCATCGGCCATGCGGCGGCGGCGGGGCTCGCCGGCATCGCCATCGAGGCGGGCGGGACCATCGTCGTCGATCGCGCGGCGACCGTCGCGGCGGCCGACCGGGCGGGGCTCTTCATCCTCGCCTGCGACCCAACCACCTTTGAGGAGACCGTCCCATGAGCAAGTTCCTGCACACCATGATCCGCGTCGGCAATCTCGACCGCAGCGTGAAGTTCTATACCGAGCTGCTGGGCATGAAGGAGCTGCGCCGCCGCGACGTGCCGGACGGCAAGTACACGCTGGCCTTCCTGGGCTATGGCGAGGGCAATGCCGAGGGCCAGGGCGAGATCGAGCTGACCTACAATTACGGTGTCGAGAAGTACGAGCAGGGCAACGCCTTCGGCCACCTCGCGGTCGGCCTGCCGGACGTGGCCGCGGCCTGCGAGAAGGTCCGCGCCGGCGGCGGCAAGGTGACGCGCGAGGCCGGGCCGGTGAAGTTCGGCACCACCATCATCGCCTTCGTCGAAGATCCGGACGGCTACAAGATCGAGCTGATCCAGCGCTGAGGCCAGGGCTGCCGCGCCCCGGCTGCGTCCCATGTCGGGCCTTCTCGATCCCTTCGGCCTGCTGCGCGACGCCGCCTACGGGGCGGAGCGGCTCGGCCGCTCGCTGATCGGGCAGGAACGCATCCGTCTGGCCGTCACCGGCCTGACGCGGGCGGGGAAGACGGTCTTCCTCACCTCGCTGCTGGCGAACCTGCTGGCGGCGGGGCGCGGGCGCCGGACGCTGCCGATGCTGGAAGAGGCCGCCGGCGGCCGGCTGCGCGCGGTGCGGCCGGTCCCGCCCGGCATCGAGGGCCTGCCGCGCTTCAATGTCGCGGCGCATCTGGCGGCGCTGGCCGCCGACCCGCCCGCCTGGCCGGCCCGGACCGAGGATCTCTCGACCCTCGAGCTGACGCTCGAGCTCGACCGGCAGTCCATGCTGGCGGGGCTGCTCGGGACCCGCGGCGTGACACTCGAGCTGCTCGACTATCCCGGCGAATGGCTGCTCGATCTGCCGATGCTGAACCAGGACTTCTCCGGCTGGTCGGCGGCGACCCTGGCCCGGCTGCGGCGGCCGGGCCATGCCGCCGCCATGGGCGAATCCTCGGTTTCCTCGACACTTTGCCGACCGGCGTCGGGGCCGAGGACAGCCTGGTCCAACGCGGCTTCGCACTCTACCGCGACGCTTTGCGCGGCTGCCGCGACCGGCTCGGCTTCCGCTTCCTGCAGCCAGGCCGCGTGCTGAATCCCGGGCCGCGCGGGGAGACGCCGCTGTTATGGTTCTTCCCGCTGCCGCCCGGCGCCCGTGGCGGCCTCGCCACGGTCATGGCCGAGCGCCACCGGGCCTATGTCGAGGCGCAGCGGCGCGAATTCTTCGAGCCCTATTTTCGCCGCTTCGAGCGTCAGGCCGTGCTGGTCGACGTGCTCGGCGCGCTGCATGCCGGCCAGGCCGCCTTCGACGATACCGCCGAGGCGCTGGCGGCCATCGCCGAGGCGCTGCGCTACGGCGGCGGCTGGCTGGACTGGCTGACCGGCGTCGGCGTGGATCGTGTTGCCTTCGTCGCCACGAAGGCGGACCACGTGCCGGCGCGGCAGCGGGACGCGCTGTCGGCGCTGCTCGGGCATCTGGTCGCGGCGCCGCAGGGCAGGGCGACCAGCGCCGGCGTCACCACCAGCGTGCATGCGTTGGCCGCGATCCGCTGTACCGAGGATGACGTGGCGACGCTCGATGGCCGTCCGGTCGCGGCCGTCCGCGGCGTGCTGCTCGCCAGCGGCCGCAGCGCCAAGGTCTATCCTGGGGAAATCCCGCTGCGCCCGCCCGAGCCAGGCTTCTGGGACCATGGCTTCTTCGAGATGCCGGGATTCCAGCCACCCCGGCTGGATGCGGCGGGCGGCGCCGGGGTGCCGCATCTCGGCCTCGACGCGCTGCTGGCGGCGTTGATCGGAGACCTGCTGTGAGCGACAGGCAGCCGCCGCGCGGTCCGCGCGTGATCCCGGAGGACGAGCCAATCCCGGTCACCCCGCGTCCCATGCCGCAGGCCGAGGCGCAGGCGATGCCGCCGGGCGGCCCTCGGGTGATCCTCGAGGAGCAGGACGGGCCGGCGCCGCGGCTCGACTTTCAATGGGAGCAGGCGGTGGTGCCGGTGGCGGTGCCGCGCCCCTCGGTGCGCTGGTCGGGCATCGGCCGCGCCATCGGCGGGCTGACCCTGCTGGGCGGCGGATTGGCGGCGCTGGATGCGGCCAATTTCGTCATGGACCAGTTCGGCCGCGGTGCGGTGCAGGGCTGGGCCACGCTCGGCGTGGTCGCCGGCGGCGTGGCGCTGCTGGGCTCCGGCCTGTGGCGGGAGGTACGCGGGCTGGCCTCGATCCGCGCGGTCGACCGCGCCCGTGCCGCCTTCGCCCGCGGCGACTTGGCGGCGGCCAAGGCGGAGACGCTGCGCTGGGCCGCCTCGGCGCAGGAAGCCGCGCCGCTGCAGCCGGCGATCCGCGGCGCGGCGAGCATCGAGAGCTGGGCGCGCTGCTGCAGCCGGCGCTGGCGCAGCTGGAAGCCCGTGCCGCGGCGCTCGGCCGCAATGCGGCGGTGCAGAGCTTCGCGGTGACGGCGATCAGCCCCTCGCCGGGGCTGGATGCGCTGGTCTTCGCCTGGCGCGGCGTGCGGCTGGTACGGCAGGTGGCGGCGCTGCACGGGCTGCGGCCGGGGCTGGCCGGCACCTTGGCGCTGCTGCGGCGGACCTTGCAGGATGCGGCGATGGTGGCGGCGACCGATGTCGCGGTCGACGCCGCCGCGCGGGCGCTGCTGTCGAACCGACTGCTGGAGCAATCTCGCCGGCGAGGCCGCGGCAGGTGCCGTGGCGGCGCGACGGATGCTGCGGCTGGCGCGGGTGGCGGCGGAAGCCTGTCGGGTGCTGCCGCCGGGGTAGCTAGCGATCATCCGGAGTGGACACACTCAGGGTGTGAAGGGCCGATTCAACGAACCTGGGAACAGGATTGCCCTGACAGTGTCCAGGCAATCCTGGTCTCGCTATTCGGGGGTGATCCCGGCCTTGGCGACAATCGCCCGCCATTGCGCGACCTCCCGCCGCAGCTGCGCCGCGTAGTCGGCCGGGCTGCTCGCCACCACCGCATAGCCCTGCGCGACCAGCTTTGCCTGCAGCTGCGGGTCCCGCGCCGGGGCGATCAGCAGGGCGTGCAGCCGCGTGGTGACCTCGGGCGGCAGGCCGGCCGGCGCGATGAAGCCCCAGATGCCGACGACATCCACGGCCGGGAAGCCGGCCTCCGCCATGCTCGGCACCTCCGGCAGCAGCGGCGTCCGCGCCGCGCCGGTGACCGCGATGGCGCGCAGCCGGCCGGACTGCACATGGCCCAGCGAGGAGGAAAGCGCGGCGATGCCATAGGGCACGTCGCCGGCGACCAGCCCGGTCAGCTGCGGCCCGCCGCCGCGATAGCCCACCGGCGTGAATCTCCGCCCCGTCGCCAACAGCATCTGCACCACCGCGAGGTGGAGGGCGTGCCGATGCCGCCATGCGAGACCGCCATCCCCGGCCGCGTTGCCGCCTGGGCGACCAACTCCGCCATGTCCCGCGCCGTGCCGCTGGGATGCGCGAGCAGCAGGCCGGGGGAAGTGACCGCGAGGCCGAGCGCCCCGACGTCGCGCTCGACCTCGTAGGGCGGCTTCTCCTTCAGCAGGGAGGGGTTTACCACCAGCGCATTGTCGTTGGTCCCGACCGTATAGCCATCCGGCGGGGCGGAGAGGACCGCCTGGGTGCCCGGCACGCCCGCGCCGCCGCCGCGATCCTCCACCAGGAAGCTCTGGCCGGACAGTTCGGTGGCGTGCTGCGCCAGCGTGCGGGCGACGATGTCGCTCGAGCCGCCCGGCCCGTAGGGGACGATGATGCGGACGGAGCGCGCCGGGAAGCCGCCCGGCTGGGCGCGCGCCACCCAGGGCAGGGCAAGCGCGGCGAGGAGCGCACGGCGCTGCATGGCGTCAGCCCTCCAGCCGGACATTGGCGATGCGGGCGACCTCGCGCCACTGGGCGATCTCCCGCCGCACGAAGGCGCCGAATTCGTCGGGCGTGCCGGGCGCGGCAGTGCCGCCCAGCTCGATGAATCGCGCCTGCATCGCCGGCTCGCGCAGGATGGCATTGAGGTCGGCATTCACCTTGCGGGCGATGGCATCCGGCAGGCCAGCCGGGCCGCACAGGCCGGTCCAGCCATAGGCGCCGTAGCCGGGCGCGACCGTTTCGGCGATGGTCGGCACCATCGGCAGCTGCGGCGCCCGGGCGGGGGTGGTCACGGCGATCGGGATCACCTTGCCGGCCTGGATGTTGCCAAGCGCCGAGGCAACGCTGTCGAACATCAGCGGCACGTTGCCGGCCAGCAGGTCGGCCATGGCGGGGCCGCTGCCGCGGTAGTGCACCATGTTGAACTTCGTCCCGGTGCGATGCGCGAAGAGCTCGGCCGACATATGCTGACTGGTCGCCGGGCCGGCGGTGGCGAGGTCGATGCCGCCCGGCTTCGCCTTGGCCGCGGCGACAACCTCGGCCGCCGTGCGGTGCGGGAAGGCAGGATGCGCCACCATCAGCAGCGGCAGCACGACGACATTGCCGATGAAGGCGAAGTCCTTCTCCGCATCGTAGGGGATGCGCGGCAGGACCGAGGGGTTCACCCCGAGCGTGCCGGAGGTGCCGGCGGTCAGCGTATAGCCGTCCGGCGCGGCGCGAGCCCCGGCCTCCAGCGCCGGGGCGCCGGCGCCGCCGCCGCGATTCTCCACCACCACCCGCTGCGGCCAGCGGCGCGAGAGTTCATCCGCGTAGAGCCGGGTGAAGATGTCGGCGGCCTGGCCGGGCGGGAAGGGGACGATGATGCGAACCGGCTTCTCCGGCCAGGGGCCGGCGCCTGCGCTCCGGCGCCGGTCGCAGCCATGCTCGCCGCGGCCGCCAGCGTGCCGCGCCTGGTCCATGCCATGCCTGTCGCTCCCTTCGTCTTTGCCGCAGGATAGGGGCACTCAAGAGACCAGGGGAAGCGGGTCATGGCGCAGTCGAATCCCGTCCGGATCGCGGTATTGCCGGGTGACGGCATCGGGACGGAGGTCACCGAGGCGACGCTGGCGGTGCTCGAGCCGCTGGCGAAGCGGCATGGCATCGGCCTCGCAACCGAGGTGCTGCCGGCCGGCGCCTTCCATTACCAAGCGACTGGGGAGGGCTTCCCCGAGGCGAGCTTCAAGGCAGCGGAGGCGGCGGACGCCATCCTGCTCGGCGCCATGGGCTGGCCCGGCATCCGCCAGGCCGATGGCACGGAGATCGCGCCGCAGCTCGACCTGCGGTTCCGGCTCAACCTCTATGCCGGGGTGCGGCCGGTGCGGGCGATCCCCGGCGTGCCGGTGGCGCTGGCGCATCCCCGCGCGCGGGAGATCGACCTGGTGCTGATCCGCGAGAGCACCGAGGGGCTGTTCCATTCCCGCGGCAAGGGGCTGGTGACGCAGGACCATGCCGAGGAGACGCTGCGAATCACCCGCAAAACCACCGAGAAGCTGTCCCGCTTTGCCTTCCTGCTGGCGCAGCGGCGGGCGCAGCGGCGCGGTCGCACCGGGCGGGTGACGCTGGTTGACAAGGCGAACGTGTTCCGCGCCTTCGCCTTCATGCGCGGCGTGTTCGACGAGGTCGCCAAGGACTTCCCCGGCGTCGAGAGCGCGTACCACTATGTCGATGCCATGGCGCTGGACCTGATCCGCAAGCCCTGGGAGTTCGACGTCCTCCCGACGGAGAACATGTTCGGCGACATCCTGTCCGACCTCGGCGCCGGGCTAGTGGGCGGCATGGGCTTCTCGCCCTCCGCCGATATCGGCGACGACCACGCGGTGTTCCAGCCGGCGCATGGCACTGCGCCAGACATCGCCGGCCAGGGCATCGCCAACCCGACGGCGACGCTGCTCTCGGCTGCGATGATGCTGGATTGGCTGGCGGCGCGCGGCGCAGGGCAGGGCTTCGCTGATGCGGCGGCCGAGCTGGAAGGCGCGGTGGACGCGGCCTTCGGCGCCGGGCTGCGGACAGCCGATATCGGCGGCAAGGACGGCACCGTCGAGGTGGCGAAAGCGGTGACCGCGCGGATCGGCGGATGATCACCCGGCGCGCGCTGCTGGACGGCGTCGCCGCCGCCGGCGGCGCGCGGGCGGCGATCGCCACCCTGGCAGCGCTGGGCGGGCTGGAAACGACCCCGACGCGGGCCGCGGCGCCAGACCTGCCGCGCGACGGGCGCCGCGTGCTGGTGGTGGGCGGGGGTATCGCAGGCCTGGTCGCGGCGCTGGAGATGCAGCGGGCCGGCTGGTCGGTGCGGGTGCTGGAAGCGGCGGCGCAGGTCGGCGGCCGCTGCATGACTCTGCGCGGCGGCGACACGGTGGAGGAGATCGGCGGCCCGCCGCAAGACATCGGCTGGGCTTCCGCGCCCCATCTCTATTTCAACCCCGGCCCGGCGCGCATCCCGCACCACCACCGCGGCATCCTCGGCTACTGCAAGGCACTCGGCGTGTCGCTGGAAGTGCTGGTGAACGACAACCGTGCGGCGGTGGTCGATGCACCGGGCGGCCCGGTGCCGCTGCGCCGGGCGCAGGCGGATCTCCGCGGCATGATTGCCGAGCTGGCGGTGAAAGGGCTGGGTGCTGGCGGGCTTGGCTTGCCGGTGACCGAGGCCGATCTGGCAGCGCTGCGGCAGGCGCTACGGTTCTGGGGGGCGCTGGATGCCGAGCTGCATTACCGCGGGACCTCGCGCGCCGGCTGGGCGGAAGGGCCAGGGGCGGGCTGGCGCCGCCGCAGCCAAATCTGCCGCTCGATGCGCGCGTGCTGATGAGTCGCGAAGTCTGGCTCGCGGCCAGCTTCGCCGAGGGCATCGACTACCAGGCGACCATGCTGCAGCCGGTGGGCGGGATGGATCGCATTGCCGCCGCCCTGGCGCGGGCGCTGGGCGATGCGGTGGTCACCGGGGCGGAGGTGCTGTCCTTGCGGCGGGTCGAGGCTGGCGCACGGGTGACCTGGCGCGGTGCCGATGGTACGGTGAGGGCGGAGGTGGCGCCGCGGGTGCTGCTGGCGCTGCCTGCCCCGGTGCTGGCGGTGCTGGATACGGATCTCTCGGCGGCGCGGCGCGCGGCCCTGACGGGGCTGCACTACTCGCAGGCGGCGAAGCTCGCCTTCCTGAGCGAGCGGCGGTTCTGGGAGGAGGATGCGGCGATCTATGGCGGCATCTCCTGGACCGCGCGGGATGCGACCCAGCTCTGGTATCCCAGCCACGGATTCCATGCCGAGAAGGGCGTGCTGGTCGGCGCCTATATCTGGGACGACGATGTCGCGGCGCGCTTCGCCGCGCTGGCGCCGGACGCGCGCGCTGTGGCGATGGCAGCGGATGCGGAGGCGCTGCATCCCGGCTATGCGCGGGAGGTCTCGGCCCCGGTCTCGGTCGCCTGGGCGCGCATGCCGCGGGCGCGCGGCGCCTGGGCGGAATGGACCGCGGCGCAGCGCACCCGCGAATACCCGCTGCTGCGCGCGCCCGAGGGGCCCTATCACTTCGCCGGCGAATACCTCTCCTGGCTCACCGGTTGGCAGGAGGGCGCCGTGCTGTCCGCCTGGAACGCGCTGGAAGGACTCGCCGGCTCGCAGCGATAGGCGCGGCCGGCCTTACTCCGCCGGGACGGCCACCCCATGCGGCACGGTGCCGCGCTGCCGCCGCAGCGCGAGCGCGTAGAGGGCCGGCACCACCAGCAGCGTGGCGAAGGTACCTAGCGCCAGCCCGCCGATCATCGCCACCGCCATCGGCCCCCAGAAGACCGAGAGCGTCAGCGGCACGAAGGCCAGCACCGCGGCCAGCGCCGTTAGCACCACGGGCCGCGCGCGGCGAACCGTGCTCTCGACGATGGCGCGGCGCAGGTCGGCGCCGGCTTCCAGATCCTGCCGCACCTGGTCCACCAGGATGACGGTGTTCCGCATGATCATCCCGGCCAGCGCGATGACGCCGAGCAGGGCGACGAAGCCGAAGGGCATGTCCATCGCCAGCAGCGCCGCCGCCGCACCGGGGATGCCGAGCGGCGCGGTGGCGAGCACGAGCGCCGTGCGGCCGAAATGGCGGAGCTGCCACATCAGCAACAGCAGCATGGCACCGACCATGATGGGGAACAGGCCGAACAGCGCGGCATTGGCCTTGGCGCTCTCCTCGGTCGCGCCGCCGGTGACGATCCGCACATCGGCGGGCAGGCGGGCGCGCAGGAGGTTGACGCGCGGCTCGGCGGCGGCCGTGACGTCGGGGCCCTGCAGCCCGTCGGTGATGTCGGCGCGGACGGTCAGCACCATCTCGCGGTTGCGGCGCCAGAGAATGGGCTCCTCCATCACCGGCTCCAGCCGCGCGAGCTGGGAGAGCGGCGACGCGCCAGCGGGCGTCGAGATGGTCAGGTCGCCGAGCCCGTCGAGCGAGAGGCGCTCGGCCGCGGGGGTACGCACGACCACGTCGACCAGGCGGTTGCCCTCGCGCAACTGCGTCGCCGTGGTGCCGGAGAGCAGCCCCTGCAGGGATTGCGCGACGACGGCGGGCGACAGGCCGAGCTGCGCCAAGCGTTCCTGGTCGAGCGCGATGCGCATCCCGGGTGCGCGCTCGCCCCAGGAGAACTGGATGTCCTTCGTGCCGGACGTGGCCCGGAGGGCGGCGGCGACATCCTCGGCCGTGCGGCGGAGCGTGTCCGCATCCGGCCCATGGATGCGGAACTGCACGGGGAAGCCGACCGGCGGGCCGGAATTCGAGGCGCGAGACGCGGATGCGCGCCTCCGGCACCGCGCCGTCCTGCGCCAGGGCGCGGAGCTTGCCCAGCAGGCGTTCCCGGGCCGCGAGGTCGGCGGTCTGGATCACGATCTTGGCGAAGGACTCGTTCGGCAGGTCGGGGTTCAGCGCCAGGAAGAAGCGCGGCGCGCCGGCCCCGAGATAGGTGGTGTAGGTGCGGGCAGCGGGATCGCCCTTCAGCACGGCCTCCACGCGTTCCGCCGCGGCGCGGGTGGCGGGCAGGCCGGCGCCCTGGCGGAGGGTGATGTCGACCAGCAGCTCCAGCCGGGCGGAGGTCGGGAAAACTGCTTCCGCGTCATGCCCATCCCGGCGAAGCCGAGGGCGAGCAGGCCGGCGGTTGCAAGCAGCACCACGAAGCGGTGGTCGACGCACCAGCCGACCAGGCGGCGCAGGGTGCGATAGATACGGCTGTCGTAGCCGCCATGGTGCACCGCGCCCGGCTTCGGCGCCGGCAGCAACCGCACGCCGAGATAGGGGATGAACAGCACGGCGACGAGCCAGGAGGCGACGAGCGCGACGCCCACCACCCAGAAGATGCCGCCGGCATATTCGCCGGCGGTCGAGGCGGCGAAGCCCACCGGCAGGAACCCGGCGACCGTCACCAGCGTGCCGAAGAGCATCGGGAAGGCGGTGGAGGACCAGGCGAAGGTCGCCGCGCGGACCCGGTCCCAGCCCTGGTCGAGCTTCACCGCCATAGCCTCGATCGCAATGATCGCGTCGTCGACCAGCAGGCCGAGCGAGAGGATCAGCGCGCCGAGCGTGATGCGCTCCAGCTCCATCCCCCAGGCCAGCATCACCAGGAAGACAATGGCGAGCGTTAGCGGGACCGAGAGCGCGACGATGACGCCGGCGCGGAGGCCGAGCGAGAGGAAGGAGACCACCATCACCACGGCGAGGGCGACGGCGACTTCAGCAGGAACTCGCTGACGCTCTCCTGCACCACGCCGGGCTGGTCGGCGATCTCGGCCAGCTCGAGCCCGGCCGGCAGCTCGGCCCGCAGCCGGCCGAGCTCGGCCTGCACGTCGCGGCCGAGCGCCAGCACGTCGACGCCGGGGCGCTTGGCGATGCCGACGAGGACCGCGGGCCTGCCCTCGTGCCGGATCGCGCTGCTCGGCGGGTCGGCCAGGCCGCGGCTGACAGTGGCGAGGTCGCCGAGCCGCAGCGTGCGCCCGCCGCTCTCGACCGGCACGGCGCGGATCGCCGCCAGCCCGTCATAGCCGGTATCGGTGCGGAGATAGATGCGGGAGGAGGCGGTCTCCGCGACGCCGGAAGGGGCGATGGGAATTGTGCCGAGCCAGCGCATCGATGATGGCGCCAGGCGGCACGGCGAGCGTCGCCAGCCTGGCATGCGAGACATCGACGAAGACGCGCTGCGCCTCCTCGCCGAAGAGCGTCACCTTGCCGGCGCCGGGCAGCGCCAGGAAGCGTAGCCGCAGGCGCTCGGCCTGTCGCACCAGCTCGGCATTGTCGGCGCCGGTCAGGGCGATGACGACGGCATAGACGTCGGAATACTCGTCGTCGAAGAACGGGCCCTGCACGCCGGCGGGAAGCGTGCGCTGGATGTCGCCGACCTTCTTGCGGACCTGGTACCAGAGGCCCTGGACCTCCCTCGGCGGTGTCGTGTCCTGCAGCACCACGGTGGTGATGGCGGAACCGGGCCGGGTGAAGGTCTGGACATAGTCAAGATGCGGCAGGTCCTGCAGCCTGCTCTCGATCCGGTCGGCGACCTGATCCTGCATCTCCGCCGCCGTCGCGCCCGGCCATTGGGCGGAGACGACCATCACCTTGATGGTGAAGCCCGGGTCCTCGGCGCGGCCGAGCCGGAGGTAGGAGAAGCCGCCGGCGGCGGCCAGCAGCAGGATGAGGAAGAGCGTCAGGGTGCCGTTGCGGACGCCCCAGTCCGAGAGGTTGAAGCGCATGCCGGTGGCCCTCAGCGCAGCGTGGCGGCGGCTCGGAGGCCGGCGACGCGGACCCGGCTGGTCGGGTCCAGCACCTGCGGGCCGAGCGCCACCACCTGATCGCCCTCGGCCAGCGCGCCGCGCAGCACGGCGGTGACCGCGCCGAGCGAGACCACCTCGACCGGCACCGCGGCGACGCGGTCGCGCTCCACCTTCCACACCATCGGTCCCTGGCCGCGGTCGTGCAGCGCCGAGAGCGGCAGTGTGGCGAGGGTCGCCGTTGGCGCCTGCGTGCGCACCGTGCCGGTCATGCCGAGCGCCACCCAGTCGGGCGCCGCGGGAAGGGAGAAGCGGGCGGTATAGGTCCGCAGCGCGGTCCTCGGCCTGCGGCGCCAGCTCGCGCAGCCGGGCGGCGTGCGGCTCGTCCGGGCGGGCCCAGAAGCGGGCCTCGGCGGCGGCCTCGGCCAGCCCGCCGACTGTGGATTCGGGCACCTGCACCACCAGCTCCCGCTCCTCGGGATTGGCGATGCGGAGCATGGCCTGTCCTTCGGCCACGACCTGGCCGGCTTCCGCCAGCAGCGCGGTCACCACGCCGGCATTCGGAGCCCGCAGCTGCGCATAGTCCAGCCGGCGGCGCGCGAGGTCTAGACCGGCGCGGGCCGCCGCGGCCTTCTCGGCGGCGCTGCGGGCGGCGGCGACCCGCTGGTCGTCATAGGCCGCGGCGACATGGCCGGCGGCGAGCAGGGTTTTCGAGCGCGCCGCTTCGGCCGTGGCCTGGCGGGACTGCGCCTCGGCCGCGGAAAGCTCGGCCTCGGCGGCGCGGACGCCAAGCGCCAAGTCGGCCTCGTCCAGCCGGGCGAGGAGCTGGCCGGTGGCGACGGACTGGCCGACCTCGACCAGCCGGGCGGTGATCCGGCCGCCGGTGCGGAAGGCGATATCGGCCTCCCGCCGGGCGCGCACCACGCCGGTGAAGGCGCGCGCCTCAGTCGCCGGGGCCAGGTGGACCGCGGCACCTGGACCGGCCGCAGCGCCTCGACCTGCCCCTCGAGGCGGGATGCACTCCTCGGCCTTGCAGCCGGCGAGGGCGAGAAGGGCGAGCAGGAGGTGGGGACGCATGGCGGTCTCCGGGTGGGTGGCCGGAGGTCAGTAGGAGTGCGGACTGACGATTGTCAACAAACGTCAGTATGCACCCTTCACGGCCGGAGGCGCGCAGCACGAACTCGGTCATGTCGGCGACCTGGGCGCGAAGCTCCTCGACCGTCGGCCCTTGCGCGAGATGCAGCCCGCGATGAGCGCCGGGTGGTTCCAGGGGACCATCGTATGCAAAATGGTATGCGCTTCCTTAACGGGATCGCGAGAAGCGAACTCGCCGGAGGCCATTCCATCGGCCAACACCCGGGCGATGGAGGCGTGCACGCCGGCCATGTGCCGCTCGATCACGTCCCAATGCTCGTCCATGGCGGCGGAGACCATGTCGTGCAATCGGCGTTCTTGGAAGAAGACCTCGATTTTCAGCTCGAACATGCGGCTGAACAGGCGGCGCGCCAGGTCGCCGCGGGACCGGGCCCGCCGGCGATCGAGTCGATCTCCGCCAGCATGGCGCCGAGCGTGCGCTGGGCGATCGCCTCGTTGATGGCGCTCTTCGAGGGATAGAAGCGGTAGATATTGGCCGGCGACATGTCGAGTTCGCGGGCGATGTCGGCGACTGCGGTCTTCTGGTAGCCCATGCTGCGGAAGAGCCGCTCGGCGACCTCCTCGATGCGGCTGCGCATTGCCTCGGCCCGGGAGGCAGCAGAAGCGGCGAGGGGCTGGCCCGACATGGTATGACGATTTCCTTCAACCATCATCTTAGTTAGGCCGTCCGCGGGCCGGACGGAAGCGCCGGGCTGAGTCTGCCACGATGCCTGCGGCGCGGATCACTCCGGCCCAGCGTACCAGATCGGCGGCGATGGTGGCAGCGAACTCCTCCGCCGGGCCGCCGACCGGCTGCAGCCCCTGGGCGCGAAGCTGGTCCTGGATGGCTGGCAGGGCGGCCCAGACCTGAACCGCGCCGTTCAGCCTGGCGACGAGCGGGGCGGGCAGGCCGGCCGGGCCGAGCAACCCGTACCAGAGATCCACCTCGACTCCCGGGAAACCGGCTTCCGCCATGGTCGGCACGCCGGGCGCCGAGGGGCACGGGCCGGGCTGCCGATCGCCAGCAACCGGACCTGCTTCGCCTCGGCCAACGGCAGGGCGGTGTGCAGCGGCAGCACCATGGCGGCGACCCGGCGGCCGATCAGGTCCTGGATGGCCGGGGCGCTGCCCCGGTAGGGCACGTGGTTCAGCCGGGCCTTCGCCTCCAGCCCGAACAGCGCCATGCCGAGGTGCTGTGGCGTGCCGACACCGGGGCTCGCATAGTCCAGCATCTGCCGCCGGGCGAGGGCGGCGAAGGCTCGTGCGTCCTCGGCGGCGATGTCGGGGTTGACCGCCAGCACGAGGTCGCCGCGGCTGATCCGGATGATCGGGGTGAAGCTGCCGACCGGGTCGTAGGGCACCTGGCGGAACAGGCTGGGGTTCATGACGAATGTATTGGCCTGCAAGAGCAGGGTTCGCCCGTCCGGCGCCGCCCGCGCGACCGCTTGGGTGCCGATATTGCCCGAGGCGCCGGCCCGGTTCTCGACCACTACCGGCTGGCTGAGCGCCTGCTGCAGCGTCGGCGCGAGCAGCCGCGCCAGCAGGTCCGGCCCGGTGCCGAGGGGTATAGGGTACCAGCAGGGTCACAGGCCCGTCCTGGGCCCGCGCAGCCCCCGTCGCCAGAGGCGCGGCGCCGAGCGCCAGCATTCCCCGCCTTGTCGCCATGCCGCGCCTCCTGCCCGGCAAGAGCCTGCCGACGCCCGCGGCATGCGTCAAAGCCGTGCTTTCCGCCCGCGCCGACGCGGTGGTACGGTCCGGTCCAACGACCAGGAAAGGGGAATCCCATGTCGAGCGCAGCGACGTCCGCGCGAGCGGGGCTGGAGGTGGTGCCGACCGGCGCCGCGCTCGGTGCCGAGGTCAGGGGCATCGACCTTCGCCGGCTGGGTGAGGCCGAGTTCGCCGGGATTCTCAAGGCCTGGCATGCCCATGCGGTGCTGCTGTTCCGTGGCCAGAGCCTGACGCCCGACGACCTGATCGATTTCAGCCGGCGCTTCGGGGCGCTCGACCATGCGCCGGTGCAGGAGCACGGCCAGAGCATCGTCGCCGGCCGGCCGGAACTCTACATCGTCTCCAACGTGCTCGACGACGCGGGCAAGCCGATCGGCAGCCTCGGCAACGGGGAGGCGGTGTGGCACACCGACATGTCCTACCTGCCGCGTCCGCCCAAGGCCTCGATGCTCTATGCGCTGGAGATCCCGCCCATGGGCGGCGACACGCATTTCGCCTCGATGTATGCGGCGTATGAGAGCCTGCCCCGGCGCTGCGGGCGCGGGCGCAGGGGCTGATGGTGAAGCATGACGGCACCTACAACAGCGGCGGCTTCCTCCGCGCCGGGGTGACGCCGACCGACGACCCGCGGATCGCGCGGGGCACCTGCATCCGCTGGTCTGCCGGCACCCCGACACCGGGCGGTCCATGCTGTACCTTGGGCGGCGGCGGATGGCCTATATCGATGGCCTCGACCTCGCCGAGAGCGAGGCGCTGCTCGACGAGCTATGGTCCTACGCGACGAAGCCTGCGCTCTGCTGGAAGAATGTTTGGCGGGTCGGTGACCTCGTGCTTTGGGACAACCGCTGCACCATGCATCGGCGCGATCCATTCGACGCGGCGGCGCGCCGGGTGATGCACCGGACGCAGGTGAAGGGCGAGGCGCCGCCGATGGCGTGATCCGGCGCGCGCGGGCGGCTCAGTCGATCTGCAGGTTCATCTTCTGCAGCACCGGCGCCCAGCGCGCCGCCTCGGCCTTCAGGAAGGCGCCGTATTCCTCCGGCCCGGTGCCGAGGGCGAGGTGCCCCTCCGCCAGCAGCCGGTCGCGGAAGCCGGGGTCCTGCAGGGCGGTCGCCGCCGCCTGCGACAGCCGGTCGATCGCCGCGCGCGGCGTCTTCGCCGGGACGGCCAGGCCGAAATAGGTCTGCGCCACGGTGTCGGGGGCGAGGTCGGCGAAGGTCGGGATGTCCGGCGTGATCGGCATCCGCCGGTCGCCGGTCCAGGCCAGGATCCGGCCCTGGCCGTTGCGGTGCGGCTGGATGGCGCTC
Organism: Dankookia sp. P2; assembly: GCF_050632255.1. NCBI lineage: Bacteria > Pseudomonadati > Pseudomonadota > Alphaproteobacteria > Acetobacterales > Roseomonadaceae > Dankookia > Dankookia sp. P2. The sequence goes on from NZ_CP192581.1 coordinate 6,188,779, forward strand.
GCCCCGCCCACCACCAGCAGGTCCAGCGTGCCGGCCATGAAGTCGTTCAGCTGCTGCGCATCGCCCTTGTAGGTCACGTCCTGCATGCGGATGCCGAGTCGGTCGGCCACCAGCACCGCGGCGATGTTGTTGAAGCTCGATGGCCCGTTGGTGCCGTAGTTCAGCTGCCCCGGCTTCGACTTCGCCAGGGCGACAGATGGGGACGGTCGCCGGCAGGCGGTTCTGCAGCAGGAAGGCGAAGGGCAGAGTCGAGAGCAGCGAGACCGGCGCGAAATCCTCGACCTTGTAGGAGAGCCGGCGCATCAGCAGCGGGTTCAGGGTCAGCGTCGTGCCGGAGTTGACGATGGCGGTGAAGCCGTCCGGCGCCGCCCGCGCCACCGATTCCGCGCCGACCACCGTCGCTGCGCCAGGGCGGTTTTCCACCAGCACGGGCTGAGCCCAGCACTGCCTGCATCCGCTCGGCGAGCAGCCGGCCCATGAGGTCGGTGGACCCGCCGGGCGGGAAGGGGACCACCAGGGTGATCGGCCGCGCCTGGGCGAGGGCCGGCGCCGCCAGGCCGGCCGCACCGAGTGCCAGCAGGGGCCGCCGCCCGAGCACGATCCGCCGCATGTCTTCCTCCCGTATTCTTCTCGGCAGGCTGCCATGCCCCGGCGGGCCGGGAATGGCCCAAGCTTGACGCCGGCCCTGCCGCGCCCCGCTAATGGGCGCCAGAGGAGGATTACCATGTCCGAGCATATCCGCGTCTCGGTGGCAGACGGCGTCTGCACCGTCGCCATGCACCGGCCCGAGAAGAAGAACGCGCTGACCCGCGACATGTACTCTCGGCCTCGCCGAGGGCGATCGAGCAAAGCGCCGCCGACCCTGCCATCCGCTGCCTGCTGCTGACCGGCACGGCAGGAGGTCTTCTGCGCCGGTAACGACATCGGCGACTTCCAGAAGCCCCGCCCGGCGGAGGAACCGGACGCGCCCGGCCCCAGCCACCGCTTCTATTTCGGCCTGGCCGAATTTCGAGGAAGCCGGTGGTCGCGCGCGGTGCCCGGCCTGGCGATCGGCATCGGCTGCACCATGCTGCTGCGCCGATATCGTCTACGCCGCGCCGGAAGCGCGGTTCCGGCTGCCCTTCGTCGATCTCGGCCTGGTGCCGGAGCTCGGCGCCTCGCGCCTCGTGCCTTGGCTGGTCGGCAAGCACAAGGCGGCCAGAGCGATGCTGCTCGGCGATTTCTTCGATGCCGCCGCGGCCGAGCGGATGGGCTTCGTCAACCGCATCCTCGACCGCGCCGAGCTGCTGCCGAACGCGATGGCCACCGCGCAGGCGCTGGCCGCCAAGCCGCAGGAGGCGATGCGGCTGACCAAGCGGCTGCTGCGGCCCGAGATGCCGCCGCTGATCGCACGGATGGAGGAGGAACGCGAGATCCTCGCCGAGCGCCTGCGCGCGCCGGAAGCAGGCCATCATGGCCAATGTGCTGAAGCCCAAGCGTTAGAAGGACGCCGCCCTATGTCGCTGCTGGATATGGTGAAGGGTCGGCTCTCGCTGCCCGTCATCGGCTCGCCACTCTTCATCATCTCGGTGCCCGACCTGGTGGTGGCGCAATGCACCGCGGGCATCATCGGCTCGATGCCCTCGCTCAATGCCCGGCCCGCCGAGCAGTTCGAGGAATGGGTGATCGAGATCAAGGAACGCCTGGCGGCACATGACGCCGCGCCACCCGGACCGGCCGGCGGCACCGCTTCGCCATCAACCTTATCGTGCACAAGTCGAACGACCGGCTGGAGCACGACCTGGCCATCTGCGTGAAGCAGAAGGTGCCGCTGATCATCAGCAGCCTCGGCGCCCGGCCGGAGGTGAACCAGGCCGTCCATTCCTATGGCGGCTACATCCTGCACGACGTGATCAACCAGCGCTTCGCGCACAGCGCCATCGACAAGGGCGCGGACGGGCTGGTGCTGGTCTCGGCCGGGGCCGGCGGGCATGCGGGCGCGCTGTCGCCTTTCGGCTTTCTGCAGGAGACGCGGGAATGGTTCGACGGGCCGATCGCGCTCTCGGGCGCCATCGCGCATGGCCGTTCCATCCTGGCCGCAGAGGCGCTCGGCGCCGACTTCGCCTACATCGGCAGCGCCTTCATCGCCACGGAGGAAGCCCGCGCGCAGCCCGAGCAGCAGCAGATGATCGTCGAGAGCGGCGCCGAGGACATCGTCTACACCAACCTCATCACCGGCGTGCACGGCAACTACCTGAAGCCCTCGCTCAGAAGGCCGGGCTGGATCCGGAGAACCTGCCAACCTCGGATCCCAGCGCGATGGATTTCGGCTCCGACCGCAAGAAGCGCTGGAAGGATATCTGGGGCTCCGGCCAGGGCATCGGTGCGGTGAAGGCGATCAGCCGGCCGGCGCGCTGGTGGAGCGCTTCCGCCGCGAATACGCGGCGGCGCGCGCGCGGCTCGGCGCGCGCAGCTCCGTGGTCAACCCGGCCTGGGAAAAGGTGCTGGACGCCGCCGCGGCGGAATAGGCGAAGCGCGGCGGTGGCCCTCAATCCATCGCCGCATGCGCCGGATCCGCTGCGGCCGCCCGGGGCGGGCGCCGCATCAGCGGCAGCAGCAGCAGCATCGCAAGGGCCAGCAGCATCAGCAGATGGAAGTCGTTGCCGTAGGCGATGATGCTCGATTGCCGCGTCACCTCGGCGTTCAGCATGGCCACGCCCTGGCTGGTGGACGGATCCCAGAAGCGCTGCACCCAGGGCAACTCGAACAGCCGGTTCAACGGCGTCACGTGCTCGGCCAGCGAGGCGTGCATGATCTGCGTGTTGCGCGTCAGCAGCGCCGCCATGACCGAGATGCCGATCGCCGAGCCGAGGTTGCGCAGCAGGCTGATCAAGGCGGTGCCGTCGGTTCGCAGGGCCGGGTCGAGCGTGGCGAAGGCCACCAGGTTGAGCGGGATGAAAACGAAGCCAAGGCCGGCGCCCTGGATGACCGTGACCAGCATCAGCCAGTGCATCGGGATGTCGGGCGTCCAGTGCACCATGTCCCAGAGCGTCCATGATAGCACCAGGATGCCGAAGGCCATGACCTTGCGGGGGTCGAACCGGCTGGCCAGCCGTCCCGCCAGGAACATCGCCGCCATGGTGCCGAGGCCGCGCGGCGCCATGGCGAGGCCGGCGGTGAAGACCGGGTAGTCCGCCAGGGTCTGCAGGTAGGGCGCCAGCAGCGCCGAGGGTAGCGAAGAGGATGGCGCCGACCGCGAACATGATGCCGAGCCCGGCAGCGAAGTTGCGGTCGCGGAAGATGCGCGGAGGGATGAAGGGCTTCTCCGCCAGTGCCATGTGCACGAGGAAGAGATAGAGGCCGAGCGCGGCCAATGTTGCCTCAATGAGGATCTCGGTCGAGCCGAACCAATTCTTCAATTCGCCGCGGTCCAGCATGACCTGCAGCGCCCCGACGCCGAGCGCCAGCACGCCGAAGCCCAGCCAGTCGAAGCGCCGCCCTGTCTCCGCGCCGCCTTTCGGCAGGAAGAACATCAGGCCGAGGAAGGCCAGCACGCCGAAGGCAGGTTGACGTAGAAGACCCAGCGCCAGTTCCAGCTCTCGGTCAGGTAGCCGCCGAGCGTCGGCCCGAGGATCGGCCCGACCATCACGCCCATGCCCCAGATCGCCATGGCCTGGCCGCGCTGCTCGGGCGGGTAGATGTCGAGCATGGTCGATTGGCTGAGCGGGACCAGCGCCGCGCCGAAGGCACCCTGCAGCAGGCGGAACACCACCATCTGCTCAAGCGACTGCGCCGCGCCGCACAACACGGAGGCGAGGGGTGAAGCCGCCGACCGAGCCGAGAAAGACCGCGCGCCGGCCGAAGCGGGCGACAAGGAAGCCGACGGGCGCGGTCAGGATGGCAGCGGCGGTGATGTAGCTCGTCAGCACCCAGGTTATCTGGTCGGCCGTCGCCGCCAGCCCGCCCTGCATGTAGGGCAGGGCGACATTGGCGATGGTGCCGTCCAGCGCCTGCATCAACGTGGCCACCATGGCGCAGACGGTGATCAGGGCACGGTGCGGGACCGGCTCCGCGGGGTTCGCCATCTCAGCCGCCGATCAAATCCGACAGGTGCCGCTCATGGCCGGTGTCGATTGAGACCTCGGCACTCATTCCCGCGCGCAACCTGGGGCCGTCGGCCGGCTGCTCGACCCGGATGCGGACGGGGATGCGCTGCACCACCTTCACCCAGTTGCCGGACGCGTTCTGGGCCGGCAGCACGCTGAAGGTGGAGCCCGAGGCAGGGCTGATGCTCTCCACCGAGGCGTCGAACGTAACGCCCGGATAGGTGTCGACCGTCACCGTCGCCTTGTCGCCCGGCTTCACATGCGTCAGGTCGGTCTCCTTCGGCAGCGCATCCACCCAGACCCGCTGGTCCGACACCAACGCGAAGGCCGGCGTTGCCGCGCCGAGATACTGGCCCGGCTGCAGCGAGGAGACCTGGGTAACCGTGCCGGCAAAGGGGGCCCGCAGCGTGGTGTGGTCGAGCTGCCTCTTCGCCTCAGCCAGCCGCGCCTGGGCGGCGCGCCAGTCCGGGTGCTGCTCGACGAGCGAGTCCGCCTGCCCGCCCAGCTTCGCCAGCTGCACCTGCGCCTGGACGCGCAGCGACTCCAGTTGCTGCTGCGCCTGTTGCAGGCCGAAGCGGGCCTGGTCGAAGGTGGCGCGGGTCACCGCCCCGCTGTTCACGATCTGCGCCGCGCGGTCATAGGTCGCCTGGGCCAGCTGCACCGCCGCCTCCTGCGCCGCGATGTCATGCTGGATGCGACGATAGTCGGCCTGCATGGCCCGCAGCGACAGGCCGGTCTGCAGCAGCTGCGCCTCGGCCTGCTGGACGGCATATTCGAAGGGGCGGGATCAAGCATCACGAGCTCCTGGCCGGCCTTGACCATATCGCCCTCATGCACGGCGATCGTCCGCACGATTCCGGCGACATCGGTGGCCAGCAGCAGCTTGTCGGCCTGGACATAGGCATCGTCGGTGCCGGCGTAGCGGCCGCCATGCAGCCAGAAGGCGCCGGCGCCCGCGGCCACGACCAGGACACCGCCGATCATCAGGACGGGGCGAAGCCAGCGGCGGCGCTTCGGCGGTACCTCGGCTGGCGTCACCGTCTCGGCATCGACGCCACGTCCGGTGCGGATCGAACCCTCGGGCATATGGGTCTGTCGCTCTCTCAGGCGGCCTCACCGGCTTCGCCGGTGGCCAGCAGGTTGGACTTCATCAACAGCAGCGCCTCGACCACCGCCTGCCGGCGCTCGGGCGGCAGGCCGGCGGTGGCTTCGGCATCGAAGGCGATGCGGACCCGGTCGATTTCGGCCAGGACCGGGTCGGCGGCGGGGTCAGGTGCAGCCGCCAGACGCGGCGGTCGGCGGGATCGGCGCGCCGCTCGACCAGCTTCCGGGCGGCTAGGCGGTCCACCAGCCGGCCGACCGTGATCGGCTCGACCTCAAGGATCTCGGCCAGCTCGCGCTGGGTCATCCCGCCGCAGCGGCGCAGCCGCACCAGGATCATCCATTGCGCCCGGGTCATGCCATGCGCCCGGGCGCGACGATCCGCCTGGGTGCGGATCAGCCTGGCGACGTCGTTTAGCAGAATCAGTAGGTTGGGCTCGTGCAGATCGGGCATGCGCTGGCTCTCACGCGGCTTAATATAAGCTGCGTTATCATCAGCCCAACAGCAAACGCCCGATTACCCGGAAGGCGGCATTCACAATTTCTTGCGAACGGCCTGGGCCAATACCGCCTGATCTTCCCGTACCGCCGCCGCCATGGCCGCGGCCGCATCGTGCAGCCAGTCGGGGGCAGGGTCTCGAGCGCCCCGAGCACGGCGCCCCCGTCGCCGGCCGAGGCATGCAGGTTGCCGATCTCGCCTCCCATCGCGTCCATCAGCGCCAGAAGCGCGCTGGCGTCGCTGCCTGGCGCTTCCAGCTTGCGGCTGTCAGGTGCGAGGCGGCGGATAAGGAGGCTGGACTCAGCCGGAACCAGGGATCCGGCGCCCGAGTGGGGCCACCGGCAAGGGCCGCCAGGTCGATCGCGGTCGCCCCGGGGCAGCCGGCCTGCAGCCAAGCGGAGGCGACGCGGGACTTGGCCTCCCGCACCACCCGCCCGCCGCGCCACGCGGCGATTGCGACGTAGCGCGGCCGCCCGAGGCTGCCGATCCCCGCTTCTCGCGGCGCGAAGCGAACCGGGCCCGCATCCGGCGGCAGGGCGGCGAGCAGGGCGGCCTTCCAGGCAGCGGGCGGCGCTGCTTCCTCCAGCTTGGCGAGCTTGGCCCAGAAGGCGGCCCGTGCCGCGGGATCCGGCGAGACGAAGGCGCGCAGCGCGGCGTTTTCCTCATCCAGCACGAAGGCACACGGCTCGGCGAGATGCCGGGCATAGCCACGCAGGAGCGTGGCAGCGATGTCGCGGGATTTGGGCAAATGGTCCGCGCGGGCCAGCATGGCGCTGGTCGCCAGCCGGACGAGATCGGCGGCGAAGGGCAGCATCGCCGCTTCGTCGAGGTCGTTGACGCCCCAGACCAGCCTGCCCTCGGCGTCCCGCCAGGTGCCGAGAGTTCTCCAGGTGCGCATCGCCGCAGGGAGGGCACCGGTCGCGTCGCCGCCAACGTTGGCAGAAGCGTCACGAGATTGCGCGGCGAAACGGAAGGCGGTGCCGCGCAGGAAAGCGAAGGGCTCGCGGGCCAGGAGCGCCCGCTTGCGCGCCAGCGCCGCCGGGATCACGGCACACTGGCGCCCCAGCCAAGCGTCATAGGCGTCGAGCGCGGCGATGATGTCGGCCCTGGGCATGGGGAAAGGTCCGCTTACGCCGCCTCAATACTCGAACTCGTAGGACAGGCCGAGCCGGTCGCCGGCCGGGCCGGTGGCGGTCTGGCCTTCCAGCTTCAGCCGCGGGGTGATCTCCACCTGCACGCCGACGCCGGTCTGGCCGCCTTGCGTCCCCTGCCGGACGCCAAGGAAGACGCCCGGCGCGACATAGCGCCCGGCCTCCACCGTTGGTCCCTGCTGGCCGCCCGCCTGGGTGCTGCCGGCCGCAGATTGCTGGCCGCCGGCGCTTACCCCGAGCCGGTCTAGCCCCAGCAGCCCGCGCACCTTGTCCAGCGGATTGGCCGCGCCGCCGCCGATGCCGGTCATCTGCGCCACCGCGCCGGCGATCTGCGCGATCTCGAAAGGCGAGAGGTTGCTGGTCGAGCGGTCGAACAGCAGCCGCGCAAGCACCTCGTCCTGCGGCAGCTCCGGCGTGGAGCTGAAGGTCACCTTGGGCGCCGCCGGCGAGCCCTGCACCGAAACCGTGATGGTGGTGCTGCCTGACGTCGCCTGGGCATTGAGGTCCAGCGTCGGCATCAGCGAGCCCGGCGCGAAGCCGATGGTGCCTTTCTGGAAGGTGAGCTTGCCGGCCGATCAGGTTCAGCGTGCCGCGGCGGAGGTTGAGGGTGCCGTTCGGGACCGGCGCCGCGGCGGTGCCGCCGACCTTCACCTCGCCGCCCAGCTCCACATCGACGCCACGGCCCCGCACGTAGATGCTTTGCGGCGCACTGATGGTGACCGCGAGGTTCAGCGGCGGCGCCGGCGGCGCCGGCGGGCGCGGCGGCGCGGCGGGGATGACGCCGGGCGGCAGGCGGCCGGTCTGGCGGACATTCGCCAGCGTCGGGACGCTGGCCGGCAGGGTGGTCGGGATGCGGATCTCCGCCTGCTGGATGCGGACGGTGCCGGAGACGGTGCCGCCGCCGGTGATCGGCCCCTGCACCCGGATATCCGTGTTGATCGTCGCGGTCACCAAGTCGGAGACCACCGGGCGGGCGTTGCGCGAGGTCAGCGTCAGGTCGGCCGGAAAGCCCGGCGCGCCGGCATCGAGGCTGCCCTGCAGGACGATGGTGCCGTTGCCGGCGGTGCGCCCGGCGATGCGGTCGATCACCAGCCGCGTGCCGTCGCCAATGATGGTGCCGTTCAGGTCGAAGACCCGAACGCCATAGACGGTGTTGCGGTACTCGGCGCCCGACAGCGTGGCGCGTCCGCCGAGCCGTGGCGTGCCGACCGTGCCCTCCGCCCGGAGCGCCAGGGCCAGCCGGCCGGTCACCCGGTCGGCACCGGCGGCGAGGAAGGGACTGGCCAGCGGCGCCAAGTTAAGCCCGCCATCGAGGCTGGCGGTGATCGGCCCCTCTGGCCCAAAGCCGTTCGGCAGGCGCGCCGTCAGGTCGATCCGCCCGGCCGGCCCGGCATCCACCTCGGCGCGCAGCTGCGTTGCCTCGCCCGCCAGGTTGCCCTCGGCGCGCAAGGTCAGGGCGGGCAGGCCTTGCGCCCAGTCCGCCCCGGCGCCGAGCCCCGTGCCGTTCAGCGTCGCCTTGATCTCGGGCTTCGTTACCGGCCCGGTCGCCCGGATATCGGCCGAGAGCGTGCCCCGCGGCTTGACCTCGGGTGCGAAGCGCTCGGCCAGCGCAAGGGGCAGGGCGGCGACGGTGGCGGTGATGTCGGCCCGCTCCGGTCCCCATTTGCCGCGTGCCTCCACCCGCCCGCCTCGGGCGATGGCCAGCGCGGTCGGGGCGAGATCGATCCCACCATCGCCACCCAACTTGACGCGTGTCGGCGCGGCCAGCCGGACCGCCTCGCCCATCGCCTGCGCCTCGAGCGCCGCCAAGTCGAGGCGCCAGCCGCCATACTCCTGCGCGACCTTGCCGCGGCCGCTGACGCTGCCCTCAGTGGTGCGGCCCTGGACGGTCCAGTCGATCGCGGCGGGCGTGCCGGCGGCGGTCGCCTGCAGGCTGCCCTCTGTGCCGCCGAAGCCGAGCTTCGGCGCGTCGAGCTTCGCCTCGAAGCCCTGCTGGCCGTCCTTCGGACCAAGCTTGGCATCCAGCACCAGCCGCCCCGCCAGGCCGGCGAGGCCTCCCCAGCTTGCCGAGCGGCGCGAGGTCGGTCGCTTCCAGCCGGGCGGTGCCATCGAAGGTCGGGCCAGCGGGATCCAGCCGTCCGGTGACGGCGAGGCGGGCGGGGCCGAGCCGCGCCTCGCCCTGCTCCACCTGCACGGCGCTGCCTTCCGGCTGGCCGCGGAAGGCGAGCGCCAGGGGCAGGCCGTCCAGCTTCCCGTCGAGCCTCGCGGTGCCGCGCGGGGCCGAGGCAGGGGTGGCAATGCGGGCATCGATCGCCAAGGATTCCAAGCGTGCCCGGCAGCTTCTATGCGGCCGGATGAGGCGGTCACCACCAAGTCCGGGTCGGCCAGCTTGCCGCTCGCCTGAAGGCGGGCGTCCAGCGCGCCCTCGGAGCCGGCGCCCAGCACGGCCAGACGCGGCAGGGACAGCCGGGCATCGAGCGCGATCGGCTCGGCAAGTGTCCCCACTGCGGTCAGCCGACCCTCGGCCCCCTCGAGGAGGACATCGAGGCTCGGCCCGGGCAGCACGGCCTTCAGCGTGAGGCGGGGCGCCGGGCCGAGCACCGCATCGGCCTGGGCGACCGGCGTTCTCAAGCCATCCGGTTTCAGGGTCAGGTCGAGGGCCGGCTTCGCCATGGTCCCGCCGATCGCCGCCTCCGCATTCACCGCGCTCCAGGCCAGTCCCTCCGGCAGCAGCGCGCCGAAGCCGCCGGACGCCGCCAGGGCCAGCGTCGCCTTCAGGTCGAGCGCCTCGGTCGCCAGATTGGCGGTCCCTGTCGCGGCGAGGCGCCCAGCCGGGACGTTCACGGTCAGATCCCGCAGCGCCAGCCGCTTGTCGGCAGCGAGATCGGCATCGAGGGCGAACTCCGCCGGCGCGGCGAGCGCCGCGGCCTCCGGCGGCAAGAAGGCGGCGGCCCGGGCCTCGCCCTTCAGGCTGGCGCCGAGCGCGCCATCAGGCCTCGCGCGAACAATGCCTTGCGTGCCGATCTTTACATTCGGACCGAGCGTCGCATCGAGGGTCAGCGCAGCGCCACCGGCCGGACCGTCCAGGCTCAGATCCAGAGTGAAAGGTTGCTCCTTAAGCCCTGACAGGACAGGGACGATGCCGCCCGGGTCCTCCCGCCAAGCCAGCTTGGCCGCAAGCCGGTCCTCGCTCGGCGCGAGCGAGAGGGCGAGCGTTGCGCCGCCCGCGGCGTCGAGCCGCTTCAGCTCGAGGGCCGCCCGCAGCGCGCCCGCCGCCAAGGCCGCATTGCCCTCGGCCGAGAAGGCTGCGTCCTGCTGCAGGATCGCCGCACCAAGTTCCAGCCGGCCAATGCCGAGATGGTCCAGCGCCACCGCGACCGGCAGGGAGGGCAGTTGCGGCAGCACGGTCTCCGCGGGTGGCTCGGGCGGGGGCAGGGCGTCGCCGGCCGCCGGCAGCCAGGGCAGGGCGATGCGCGCCGCTTCCAGCCGCTCGATCCGCAGGGTCCCCGTGGTCAGCGCCATCAGGTCGAGGCCGATCTGCGCCTCCTCGACCGTCAGCCATATGCCGTCCTTGTCGGCCAGGGTGATCCGCGCCGCGCCAATCCGGCCGGGGATCGGCCCGCTCAGCCCCTCGATTACCAGCCCGGGCACCTGCGCGGCGGCGAGCCGCGCCACCGTCGCCCGGCCGCTCTCGGTGTTCACCCAAGCCAGCGCGGCGCCGAGCGCCAGCAAGGGAGGGCGATGAGCGCGAGAAGGATGCCCAGGCTCCACTTGAGACCGCGGCGCATCAAAGAGCCGTAAGCATCAGAAAGATTGGCCTATTCCCACATAGAGCCCGAAGGCCGAGTTGTCTCGCTGCTTCACCAGGGGCACCGCCACATCCACCCGCACCGGGCCGATCGGCGTGTAGTAGCGCAACCCGGCGCCGGCCCCGACCCGGAGGTTCGACGTATCCGGCGCGGAGCCGGTGCCGACCGAGCCGGCATCGACGAAGGCGACCGCGCCGATATCGCCCCAGACGCGCTGCCGCCATTCCAGGCTGGCCTCCACCAGGCTGGCGCCCCCATTCGGACGGTTGAACTGGTCGCGCGGGCCGATCGACTGGTAATCGTAGCCGCGGACCGAACCGCCGCCGCCGGCATAGAAGCGTTGGTGCCGCGGCACATTGGCCTGCTCCGCCCCCAGAAGGGAGCCAAAGGTGCCGCGCACCGCCAGGATGCTGCGCCGGTCGCCCAGCACGTCCCAGTAGGTGCTGCCGGTCACCCGCAGCGGGGCGAAGGCGGCCGAGTCGCGGAAGGACCAGGACGGCGTCAGGGTGCCGCTCACCCGGTAGCCCCGGGCCGGGTCGAGCAGGCTGTCCGTGCCGTCGTACCGCCCGCCGAACTGGAAGCCGAGGATCTGGTAAGGGGTCAGCGTCCCGCCCGGCGGCCCGATGCTGCCGAAATCAAGCACCGGCCCGAGATTGCCGCTCAACCGCTCGGAAAAGCGCCGCTCCATCAGCGCCGAGAAGGTGATGGCGTCGCGGTCATAGGCCTCCAGCCGCTCGCGCAGCCCAAAGAGGCTGCCGATAAAGCTCCAGTCCGGGCCGATGTTCAGGCCGAAAACCGAGGGATCGCGATAGGTGCCGCCGATCCGGTAGGTCGACTGGTCCAGCCCGCCATTGGTCCCGATCCGTGCCACCTCGGCCTCCAGCCGCAGCCGCTCGGCCCGGCCGAAGAGGTTCCGGTGTTCCCAATAGACGCGGACGCTGGGGCCGTAATCTGTCTCGTAGGCCAGGTTCACGCCCATGGCGTGGCGGGCGCGTTCGGCCACCGTGAAGGTCACCGGCAGCCGTCCGGCCTCGTCCAGCCGTTCCGCCGCCCGTGCGCGGACCGAGCCGAAGGCGCCGAGCGCCATCAGAGCCTGGCGTTCCTTCTCCAGCGCCTCCGGGCTGTAGCGCTGGCCCTCGAGCCGTGAGGCCTGCGCCTGCAGGAAGCTGCGGTCCACCCGCACCATGCCGTCGACATCCGGCGTGGCGAAGCTGGCGACCGGGCCAGGGGCGTAGGTCCAGGCGATGTCCATCGACTTGCGGTCGTGGTCGACCGTCGTCTCCCGTCGCACCATGCTGGCCAGCGGGTGGCCGGCGTTCAGCAGCCGGTCGAGCAGCGTGCGCTCCGCTGCCAGCACCGGCTCCGCCCGGGCCGGGTCGCCGACCGCGAGGCCGAAGGGGTCGCCGCGGCCTGGTCCAGCGCGGGCTGCTCCGCCGGTGTCTCCGCCCGCAAGCCGATCCGGGCGATCCGGTAGGGCCGGCCTTTGTCGACCACGATCCGCACCGGCAGCGGCCGCGCCTTGGCCGCTTCGATCCGCTCCAGCATGGAAGGATCACCGACCGCGCCGCCAGCCAGCTCGATCTCGCGTGGTGCCGGCCCAATAGCCTTCCGACTGCAGGGCACGCTGCAGCCTTTCGCGGTCGCCATCGGCGCGGCCGAGCACGCCGCCGGCGCTGGTCGGTGCCGAATCCTGCAGCGCGACGAGTTGCGACACCGCTGCGAGCGCCGCGTCCAGCCTTCCGTCACCGGTCGGCGCGATCTCCACCTTGTAGGGGAGCGTGTCGGGGTCCGGCGGCGTTTCCTGGGCGAGCGCGAGGCCGGCGAGCAGCAGGAAGGGCAGCAGGAATCGGCGGAAGCGGGCTGGCACGGGTGCGGAAGTATTTTCCTCGGGCGCGGTTCCCCGCGGGGATGGCAGTTCAGATGGGCGCGGGTTAGGAGTCTGCCATGGATCAAGCCCTTGCCCAAAACCTGACCGCCTGGCGCCGGCATCTGCACGCGCATCCCGGCCTGACCCTGAACGAAGGGGCAACCGCCGCCTTCGTCGCCGCCCGGCTGCGGGAGATGGGGGTTGAGGTGACCGAAGGGGTCGGCGGCCATGGCGTGGTCGGCACCATCCGCCGCGGCGGCAACCGCTCGGTCGGGTTGCGCGGCGACATGGACGCGCTGCCGATCCAGGAACTCAACCCAGACCTGCCGCACCGCTCCACCATTCCGGGTGTAATGCATGCCTGCGGCCATGACGGGCACACCACCGCGCTGCTCGGCGCCGCGGCGCTGCTAGCCGCCGACAAGGGCTGGGCCGGCACGGTGCAGCTGATCTTCCAGCCAGCCGAGGAGGGCGGTGGCGGCGCCCGCGCGATGATTGCCGATGGGCTCTTCTCCCGCTTCCCGATGGAACGCATCTTCGGCTGGCATAACTGGCCGGGGCTGGAGGCCGGGACCGTGGCGGTGCACGAGCGCGCGGTGATGGCCGCCGGCGCTCGCTTCGAGATCGCCTTTGAGGGCCATGCCGGCCACGCCGCCCTGCCGCACCTGACGCGCGACCCGATGTTGGGCGCGGGCCATTGCATCGTGGCGCTCCAGTCGATCGTTGCCCGCAACGTCGACCCCATGCAGGCCGGCGTGGTCAGCGTGACGGTGGCCGAGGCCGGGTCGGCGCAGAACCAGATCGCCAACCGTGCGGTGCTGCGCGGCACGGCGCGCTGGCTCTCGGACGAGACCGGAGCGGCGATCGAGGCGGAGCATGCGCCGGGTGGCCGAGGGCATTGCCGCGGCCTTCGGGCTGCGGGCCGAGGTGGAGTTCAAGGTCGGCGTCCCGGTCACCGCCAACCATCCAGCCGAGCGCGAACTGGCGGCAGTAGCAGCCGGCGCCGTGACCGCGGTGCGGCGTGACCTGGCGGCGGCGATGACGGGCGAGGATTTCTCCTGGTTCCTGCACGAGGTGCCGGGCGCCTTCGTCTGGATTGGCAACGGCCCGGCGGAGGGCGGCCGCGAGCTGCACCACCCGAATTACGATTTCAACGACGCCATCCTGCCGGCCGCGAGCGGCTTCCTGGCCGAGGTGGCGAAAGGGCGCTCGGCCAGGGATAACTATCCCCGGCGCGACCGCGTCGCCTGATGGCGGAGGTCGATGCCGGTGAAGGTAATCGCCAGTCCAAGCCAGACAATGGCCAATCCGGTGGTTGGCACCGACGACACGCGGCTTTCGCCCTGGCACGGCGCGGGCCCGCAATTCCACAGGTTGCCGTTGACGAGGAAATCGAGCGGCAGGTCGGTGCGCGCGGCTTCCAGTGCGAAGCCGAAGGCGGGCATCGCGACCAATGCAGCACCGCAAGCGAAGGCCCAGGATCTGGCCGGTGACCGAGCTTTGTCGCCGTAGAAGGCGATGAGGATGGACAGCACGACGGTCGCTACGACGAGGTTGAACACCTCGAACGGGCCGGGCACGACGAAGATCGACACGGTGACGGCGACGACGCTTGCGGCGAGCGCTGCGGGATCGACCTTGTCGGACGTACCGGTCTGCGGGGCTGTGATCGCCTCACCCATATCGTTGCTCCCGCCACCCCGGCCGGTCGCCCAGGCTCTCCGCGTGGTACACCCCCGCGCCACTGCCCGCGCCAGCGTATCCGCTGCCAGGTGCCCCAGCCGTGCCAGCATCGCCGGGTTGGTCAGCGGCAACCTGCCGGTCGCCATTGTGAAAACGCTGTCGCCGTCGAAGGGCGTGTGGATCGGCCGGATCGCCCGCGCCAGCCCGTCCTGCGCCATGATCGCCAGCCGCTGCAACTCGCCCTTGCCGAGCGCGACGTTGCAGGCCACCACGGCGATCGTCGTGTTGGCCATCGGGTTCGCCGCGAAGCTGGGCGGCAGCGGCATCTCCGCCTCGCCCCGCCAGCCGGCCGGCGGCGGGCCAAGGCCGCCGAACTCCCCGCCCAGTTCCAGCGGCCCCGCCCAGAACCGGTCGCAGCCCGGCATCACCGCGCTCCCGAAGCTGTTGACCGCGACCAGCGCGCCGATCTGCAGCCCGTCTTCGGTTACCGTGCTGGCGCTGCCGAGGCCGCCCTTCAGCGCCCCCGATCGGGCGCCGAGCCCGGCCCCGGCATTGCCTAGCGCGAAGTCCGGCCCGACCGCGTCCAGTGCCGCACGGCCCAGCGCGGCATAGGGCGGCGCCTCGCCCCAGTCCTTCTCGCCGCCATTGGCCAGATCGAACAGGATGGCGCCGGGCACCACCGGGATGACGGCTCCGCCGAAGCCGATCCCCCGGCCGCGGGCGCCGAGCGCCGCCACTACGCCGCCGCCGGCATCGAGACCGTACATCGACCCACCCGAGAGCACGATCGCGTCGACCTCGTTCGCCAGGCTGGTGGCATCCAGCGCCTGGACGTTCCAGGTGCCCGGCGCGCCGCCGCGCACATCGGCGGCGGCAGCGCAGCGCGCTTCCGGGTAGATCACCGTAACGCCGGTGCGGACGCGGTGGTCCTCGGCATTGCCGACGAGGATGCCTTCGACATCGGTGATGAGGTTGCGTGGGCCGGGTCGGATGGTCATGCGCCACAGGCTCGCATGCGCCGCCAGGCTGCGCTATCCGGCCGAAGCAACGGAGCGCGTGCGATGTCCCCGGTTTGGCGGCAGATGACCCGGGCCGACCTGCCGGCGGTGCAGGCGCTGGCCGACCGGCTGCACCCGCATCACCCGGAATCTCCCGCGGTCATCGCCGAGCGGCTGGTCCTGGCCGCCGCCGGCTGCCGGGTGCTGGCAGCCGGGGAAGCGGTGCTCGGGTATGCGATCACCCATCCCTGGACCGGGACGGCGCCGCCGCCGCTGGATTCTGCTGCTCGGCACGCTGCCGATGCGGCCGGGCGCCTGGCACATCCACGACATCGCGCTCGACCCCGCGGCGCGGGGCGGGGGCATGCCGCTGCGGTGCTGCGGGCGATGCTGGGCGCCTCGCCATGGCCACGGGCGACGCTGGTCGCCATCCCCGGCACAGGCGAATACTGGGGGGGCAGGGCTTTCGCGATGCGCCGGTCACCGATGCCCAGGCCCTGGCCAGCTATGGCCCAGGCGCGCGGTTCATGGCGCGACCTGGCTGATCGGCCCCGGCCGCCCGGCGGTGCCGGCTCGTCGAGAGCCGGAAGGGCGGCGGATGCATCCCGTGCCTGGCCGGATGGTACCAAAGCGGGACAGGCTCGGCACTGACCGGCTTTCGCAACCCCGGGCGCGTCAGGCGAAGCGGGCGCGCAGCCAGGTCCCGGCCGCCTCGACCGCTGCGTGCGCCTGGCCGACATGGCCGAGGGCACGAAGGAAGCCATGCACCGTGCCGGGAAAGAGCCGGGTTTCCACCACCACCCCGGCCGCCCGCAGCTGCGCCGCCATGACATGGTTCTCGGACGCCAGCACGTCGAGCTCGGCGACATGCAGCAGGCAGGGCGGCAGCCCGGCGAGACCGGCCCGCAGCGGCGTGGTGAAGGGGCTGGCCCGGTCCACCGCGCGCGGCGCATAGGCCTGCCAGTAGAACGCCATCCGCTCTCGCGTCAGCCCGTAGCCAGTGGCGACCTGGCGTAGCTCGGCGTGTCGAGCCGCAGAATCGAAGACGCCGTAGTTCAGCAGCAGGCCGCGCAGCGGTGGCGGAGTGGGGCCGTCGCGCAGCCAGAGGGCGAGGCCCGCCGCGAGGTTGGCGCCCGCGGAATCCCCGCCGATCACGATGCGCCCGGGATCCGCTCCCCAGGCAGCGCCGCCGGCGGCGACCCAGCGCAGCACCGCCTCGCATTCCTCGAGTGCCTGCGGGAAGACGGCTTCCGGGCTCAGTGCATAATCCGGCCCGACCACGATGCAGCCGGCCGTGGCGGCGTACTCGCGCATCAGCCGGTCATGCGTGTCGATGCTGTTCCAGACCCAACCGCCACCATGCAGGTAGAGCAGGACGGGCAGGGGTCCCGGCAGGTCCGGCCGGTGCACCCGGCACTGCACCCGGCGTCCGCGCGCCGGCACCCAGCGGTCGCCGCTCTCGGCCATGACCGGACCGCCGCTGGCCAGCGGCAGGTTCAGCGCCTCGGTCAAAGCGCGCGGTTCGTCGAAGGGCTGCTGCAGGCGAACCGGCGGCAGGGCTGCGGCGCGCGCCTCCATCATCGCATTGAAGGCCGCCATCTCCGGGTCAAGCCGCGGGTCTGCCATGCTCGTCTCCTGCCTCTGCCACCAGTGGAGGCGGCTCCGGCTGGCGCTGCAAGGCCTGAAATGTCACGCTGGGCCGCTTGCGCAACGCCTGTCCCAGGGGCCATGTTGCACTGCACCATGCCTGCCATGATCACCGTTCGCGGCTCCGCAAGCTTTCGCGCCGCCGCCATGTTCCGCCCGCGCAGCGTCGTGCTGCTGGCCGATCCCGCCCTGCCGGAAACCGCGACCATTGTCCGCAACCTGGCCGGCGGCGGCTTCAAGGGGACGCTGCGGGTGATCGGCATGCCGGCCGAGGGCATGGTCCAGGCCGAGACCGTTGAGGACCTGCCCGAGCCGCCCGACCTCGCCGTGCTCTGCCTGCCACCCGATCGGCTGGAAGCGGCCATGGCGGCGCTCGCCGCGCGCGGCTGCCATGCCGCCGTGGTGCCGGGCGCCGCCCCCGAGCTTGCCGCCATCTCCGCCCGCACCGGCGTGAAGGCGCCTAGGCCAGGGCAGCTTCGGGCTCTGCGTCCCGGCGATCGGCCTGAACGCCACGCTCGCGCATATCGCGCCGGCGCCAGGCAAGCTCGCTTTGGTCACCCAGTCCGCCGCGCTCGCCCGCGTCGTGCTGGATTGGGCGGCAGCCGAGGCGGTCGGCTTCAGCCATGTCATCGGCATCGGCGGCAATGCCACCATCGGCTTCGCCATGGCGCTCGATTGGCTGGCGCGGGACGTCGGAACCAATGCGGTGCTGCTCGACCTGCGGCGGATCCGAAACCGCCGCGCCTTCGTCTCCGCCGCCCGCGCCGTGGCGCGGACCGGCCGGTGGTCGCCATCCGCGCCGGCAGCCGCAGCGCCGATGCCTCGGGGATCGGCGACTGCATCCTGGAAGCGGCGCTGCGCCGCGCCGGCGTGCTGCGGGTCTCGGGGCTCGAGGATTTCTCTCCGCCGCCGAGACCCTGGCGCAGGTCAGGCCGCGGATCGGCGGCGGGCCGGATGCGCTGCGCGGAGACCGCGTGGCGATCGTGACCAACGGCATCGGCCTGGGCCATCTGGCGGCCGATGCGGTGCTCAGCGGCGGTGGACGGCTGGCGCAGCTCTCGCCCGAGGCGCTGGCGGCCTTCGACATGCTGCTGCCGGAGGGTTGGCAGGCCGGCAACCCGCTATCGCTCGGGCCCGCTGCGGGGGCCCGACTGGCCGAGGCGGCCGCCATGCTGGCCGCGCTGCCCGAGGTGGATTCCGTGGTGGCGCTGCACGCCCCGGCCGCGGAGGGGGCCGGCGAGGTCGCCGCCGAGGCGATGATCGCCGCCGCCCGCGCCGGTGGCCAGCGCGCCGCCCCGGTGCTGGTCAGCTGGTCCGGCCAGGCGACCGCCGGGCGGCAGCGCCAGGCCATGGCTGAGGCCGGGCTGGCCGTCTTCCGCGACGCCCGAGGCCGCGGTGCGGGGCGCCCTGCACCTGGCGCGCGACCGCCGCAACCGCGCCGCCGCGGCCGAGCGTGCCCTCGCGCGAGGTGGCTTGACCTGGCGCCCGACCGCACCGCCGTTCGCCGCATCCTGGAAGCTGCGCGGGCGGAATACCGGCAGGCGCTGACCGAGGAGGAGGCGCTCGGCGTGCTGGCCGCCTATGGCGTGCCGACCGTGCCGGGCCGCCGCGCCGCGGGGCCGCAGGAGGCGGCCGATGCCGCCGCCATGCTGGGCTTTCCCGCGGTGCTGAAGATCCTCAGCCCCGACCTGCGGCACAAGAGCGAGGTCGGCGGCGTCGTTCTCGGCCTGTCCACGGCGGGTGCGGTTCGGGCGGAGGCCGAGGCCATGCTCGCGCGGGTCCGGGCGAAGCGGCCGGTGGCGCAGATCGAGGGCTTCCTGGTGCAGCGCCAGGCGGCGCCTGCGCTGGAGCTGCGCCTCAGGCTTGGCGACGACACCATGTTCGGGCCCTGGATCGGCTTCGGCCAGGGCGGCACCGCGGCCGACCTGGCTGAGGATGAGGCGCATGACCTGCCACCGCTGAACCTGGCCCTTGCCAACCAGTTGATCGCGCGCTCGCGCACTGCCCGCCTGATGGCCGGCTTCCGCGACCATGCGCCGGTCAACCAGTCGGCGGTCGCTCGCGTGCTGGTGCGCCTGTCCCAGGTCGCGGTGGACTTCCCCCGAAATCGAGGCGCTGACCCTCAACCCGCTCTTTGCCGACAACGCGCGGCGTGCTGGCCTGCCGATGCGCATCTGATGCTGCGGCCGGAGGGGAGTGCGGGATCCTCGCCATCCCGCCTCTATCCGGCGGAACTGGCGCGCTCCCTGGCAGCTGCGCTCGGGCGAGGTCCCGACGATCCGGCCGGTGCGCCGGAGGATGCCGAGACGCATGGGTGAGTTCTTCCACACCCTGGCGCCGGAGGATGTCCGCTGGCGGTTCTTCTCGCCGCTGAAGGAGCTTTCGCCCAGCCTGACCGCGCGGCTGACGCAGATCGACTACGACCGGGAGATCGCCTTCGTCGCCTCCCCGCCGCCGGCTGGACGGGCAGGAGGAAACGCTGGCCGTCTCCCGCCTGATCCGGCGACCCGGCGGAGCCGACCCATGGCGAATTCGCCGTCGTCGTCTCCCGCAGCATGAAGGGGCAGGGCCTCGGGCGGCACATGATGGAGCGGCTGTTCGAATGGGGCCGCGCACAACGGGGTGCGCGACATCATGGGCCATGTGCTGGCCGACAACGCGCCGATGCTGGCCTTCGTCAAGCGGCTTGGCTTCACGGTGAAGCGCTCGGCGGACGAGGAGGACGTGATGGAGGCCAGGCTCTCGCTGTAGGCGAGGCGGCTCAGGCGGTGGCGAGGATTAGGACACCGCCGCAGATCAGCCCGATCGCCGCGATCTTCTGGGTCGAGAGGTGCTCGCCGAACATGAAGTGGCCGATCACCGCCACCGCGACATAGCTGGCAGCGGTGCAGGGCAGCGCCACGCTCATCGGGATCCGGCGCAGCGCGATGATGTAGAGAAAGGCGGCGCCGCCATAGGCGGCCAAGCCGATGATGGTGCTTGGCCGGAAGACCTGGGTGAGAAAGCCGCCCTCGCCGATGGCGCCCGCCTTCAGCAGCACCTGGCCGGCGAGCGAGGTGAGGATCGCCGCAGCCAGCGCCAGCCAGTAGATCGTCACTGCAGCGCGTCCTGCGGGGACAGGGCGGCGGCCCGGTC
Organism: Dankookia sp. P2; assembly: GCF_050632255.1. Lineage (NCBI taxonomy): Bacteria > Pseudomonadati > Pseudomonadota > Alphaproteobacteria > Acetobacterales > Roseomonadaceae > Dankookia > Dankookia sp. P2. The sequence continues at coordinate 6,208,754 of NZ_CP192581.1, forward strand.
GGGCTTCGGCGCGATCATCTCCCGCACCACGCCCTGCGGCTTGCCGTTGGCCGAGAGGAAGGCCCGGCCGACATATTCCCCGAGCACGCCGAGGATGAGGAACTGCACGCCCGCGACCAGCAGCGTTGTGGTCATCGAGGAGGCCCAGCCTGACGGCGTGCCAGTGATCATCGCCTCCAGCACCACCAGCACCGCGGCGGCGAGGCCAAGGATGCCCATGGCCACCCCGGCGAAGGTGGCGAGGCGCAGCGGCAGCACGGAGAAATTCGTCGCCAAGTTGCTCCAGAGCGAGATCAGCCGCTTGACCGTGTAGTTGGACCGGCCCTCGGCACGGGCCAGGTGCATGACCTCGATGCTGTCGATCCGCTGGGTGACCTGCATGATCAGCCCGTCGATGTACGGGTAGGGGCCGCGGTAGCGCGCGACCTCACGCACCACCAGCGCGCTCATGCAGCGGAAAGAGGACAAATAGAGGCCCTTCGGCTTGTCGAGCAGCGCATCGGCGACCTTGTTGGCGAAGCGGCTGCCGAGGTTGCGCCAGCCTTCGTGCTTCTTTTCCGCGTAGCGCAGTGTAGACCACGTCCCAGCCGCCGAGCCGGGCGTGGTTGTACAGCTTCACCACCTCCTCCGGCGGGTTCTGCAGGTCGTCGTCCATGGTGATGACATAGGCGCCGCGGGCATGCCGGAGACCGGTCATGACTGCGTTGTGCTCGCCGAAATCCGTGCGTGCTCCAGGTAGGTGACCGGCATGCTGGCGGTGGCGGCGATTGCCCGGCAGACATCGCCGGAATTGTCCGGGCTGCCGTCGTTCACCAGCACGATCTCCAGCCCGCCAGCGGGTTCGAGCAGGGCGAGCGCGTCTCACCAGCCGGCCGATCGTCGTAGCGCCGCGATAGACCGGCACGACGATGCTGAGCCCGACGGGATGCGCGGCGAGATCCGGGATCATCGGCGACATGAAGGTCCTCATCTCAGGGGCGGAGCGCGGTGGCAAGCACCGAACCACCGGCGGGGAAGGGAAAGCCGCTGGCCAGCAGGCTGCGTTCCAGCCGGGTCACGGCATGCAGGCTAGTGTCCAGCCAGGGCGGGAATTGCGCGACATCCGAGCGGCGCTCGGGCGCGCGGGCCAGCACCTTGCGGTGCAGCACCATCATCGGCAGCAGCAGGCTGTTCCAGTAATAGGGCCGAACCTGGGCCAGCCCGGCCCTGGCCAGCATTGCGCCGGCGGTCGCCCGGGTGAACCGCCGGGCGTTCTGCACCCGGATGTCGTGGGCCGAGCGCAGCCAGGTCGAAGGCCGGCAGGTTGACGATCAGCACCCCGCCAGGACGCGAGGACCCGCAGCATCTCGGCCAGCGCACGCTCCGGGTCGACCGCGGCATGGCTGAGCACATCGAGGCTGACGACGACCGAGAAGCTGGCATCGGCAAAGGGCATCGCATTGATGGTCCCGGCCGCAACCGGGACACCCGACTTGGCTTCCGCTCGTGCCGCCGCGGCGGGGTTGTATTCCAGCCCGGCCGCGGGCTGGTCCGGCCTTTCCCGCCCGCAACCGCGCGAGGAACCCCCGGTGCCGCAGCCGGCGTCGAGCAGCCGCCCGTGGCCCGGGCGGACACTGTCGAGCGCATCGAGAACCTGGGCATGCAGGGCGCGGTACCACCACATGCCGTCCTCGACCGCGTCCATGAGGTCGTATTCGGCGAGTTCCACGCCGGGGTTCTGCCACGCTCGCGCCTGCAATAACAAGGCGCGGTCTCGCAACAAGAGCGCGAGTTGAAGCCGCGCTCTACACCCTTGCGTTAGGAAATGACCATGTTGCCGCCTTGCCGCAATGTTGCGGCAATCGGATTGCAGTCTTTACCGGGCCGGTCCAAGGCTACGCCGAGCGCGATGACACCACCCGATCCCGAGAGCCGCCCGAGCGGCACCGCCGGCCACGGGCCCGCGGCCGCCGTGCTGGTGCGCCACCAGGGCGCCGCGCTGTCCAAGGCAAGGCTGCTCCGGCTGGCCGCCCTGGTGCCGGCGGCGGCCTTCCTCCTGGTAGCGCTGTCACCGCCGCTCAACCACGATGTGGCGGCAGTGCTCAATTTCGCGGAGCGGATGCTGGCCGGGGAGCGGCTCTATGCCGACCTGATCGACGTCAACCCGCCGCTGATCTTCGTGCTCAATCTGCTGCCCGCGGCGATCGGCGCCTGGACGCCGCTGGACGCGGTGCAGGGCTTGCTCGTCTGCCTGATGGCGATCTGCGCCCTTTCGGCCTGGATGGCCCTGCGGCTCGCCCGCCCGGCCGCGGCGCCGGTCGAGGCCGCATGCCTCGGCGTGGCGCTACCGCTGCTGACGCTGGCGGCAGGCTACGATTTCGGTCAGCGGGAGCACCTGATGGCGGCGGCGCTGCCCTACCTCTTTCTCGCGGCGCGGCGGATGGAGGGACGCCGACCGGTCCCGGCCTGACGCTCGGCGCAGCCCTCCTGGCCGCCCTCGGCTTCGCGTTGAAGCCGCATTTCCTCGCCATCCCCGGCTTGAGTCGAGGCCCTGGTGCTGCTGCACCGTGGCCCCGGCCGCGCGCTGCAAGGACCCGGTGCCCTGGACCATGGCCGCGGTCTGGCTGGCCTATCTCGCCAGCCTGCCAATGATCTTCCCGGACTATCTCGGCCAGGTCATCCCGCTGGTCTGGGACTACTACCTGGACCTCGGCGGCTTCGCCTGGTGGCAGGTGATCCTGACGGAGCGGCTGGGCACCGCGCTGATGCTGCTGCTGCCGCTTGGCCTTGTCGCGGCACGGCCCGGCTGGGGGACGCTGCCGAAGGTCATCACCGTGGCAGCGCTGGGTGCCACCGTCGCGGCCGTGGTGCAGCACAAGGGCTGGTCCTATCACGCAATGCCGGTGCGGCTGCTGGCCGGGCTGCTGGCTGTGGTGCTGGCCGCACGCTGGCTGGACCGCGCGCTGCCCGCGCCGCGCGCATCCCGCGCTGCGCCGGCGCTGGCGGTGGTCGCCGCCTTCGGCCTCGGCATTCATGGCTTCGCCGGGGCCGAGGCGCCCTGGCGCGAGATCACCTGGTCCTGGTCCCGCGGCGGCGAGGTCACCGCGCTGCTGAAGCGGGAGGCCTATGGCGAGCGACTGCTGGTGCTCTCGCCCGACATCTTCCCGGTCTTCCCGGCGCTGAACTACGCCCAGGGCGCAGTCCACCCTGCGGACCATGAATCTCTGGCTACTGCAGGGCGTTTACCAGGCCTGCCCGGCCGGCGGCGCGCGCTACCGCGAGACCTGGGAGATGTCGCGCACCGAATTCTTCGTCTACCGGACCGTGGCCGAGGATTTCAGCCGGGCGCCGCCGGCCGCCATCCTGATTTCCACCCGGCCGGCCATACCGGTCTGCGGCCGGCCCTTCGACGTGCTCGAGTATTTCGGCCGCCACCCCTCTTCGCCGAGACGCTGCGCCGCTACCGTTTGGCGGCCGAGATCGAGGGCTACCGTCTTCTGCGCCGCGAGGATTGATGCCGCAACGACATCGCGGGTGGCGCTGATGGGTGCTCGGCCCATGCCCGTCACGCGCCCCATGGCAGTGCCGACCGGGGAGGATGCGGTCCGCGGCCTCACCATCGTGGCACTGGGCTATGCGGTGATCGCCCTGGCGGACGCCACGGTGAAATGGGTGCTGCCGGAGATCGGCCCGGCCGGCGCGATGATCTGGCGCGGCCTGCTGGGCGGCGGGGCGGTGCTGCTGCTGTCGCGGGGCAGGGCCTTGCGGGCGGTGAACCGGCGGCTGCTGGCGATCCGCAGCCTGCTGCAGGCCAGCGTCTCGGCCGCCTGGTACTTGGCCTGGTCGCTCGGCGTGACGCTCGCCGACAGCTATGCGGTCGCCGCCGCCTCGCCGCTGCTGATGACCCTGCTGGCGATCCCGCTGTTGGGCGAGAAGGTCGGCTGGCGGCGCTGGTGCAGCACCGCGGTCGGCTGCGCCGGCGTGCTGTTCATGCTGCAGCCGGGCGGTGAGCTTGTGGCGCTGGGATCGGCGATGCTGCTGGTGGCGACCGCCATCATGGCGCTGACCCGCATCTGGACCCGCATCCTGACCCGCACCGACACGCCGGACAGCATGGCTTTCTGGGTGCTGGCGGCGCAGGCCCCGGTCGGCGCGGCGATGCTGGCGTGGCCGGCGATGTGGCCGGCCGGCGGCCCGCCGCCGCTGTTGCCGGCGTTTTGGGTGATGGCGGTGCTGGCCTGCTTCGCCGGGCTCAACGCCATGGCGCAGATCCTGTTCGGCCGCGGCTACGCGCTGGCGCCGGTCTCGGCCATTGCGCCCTTCGAATACACCCCGCTGCTCTGGGGCATCGCGCTCGGCTTCTTGATCTGGGACGAGGTGCCGGCCTGGACCACGCTGGCGGCGCCGCCGTGGTGATCTCCGGCCGGGCTGTACAACGTACACCGCGAGCGGGTGCGCCGGGCGGAGGAACGCTTGGCGCTGGCGATGGCGGCCGCGGCGCAGCGCAGCCCAGGCGCCAGCTGATGGCGCTGCGGCATGACCTTCGCCGCGGGGCGCTCTTGCATGCTGGCGGCGCATGCGCTCTTCACCGCCATGGGCGTCGTCGTGAAGCACCTGGCCGACCATATCCCGGTCATCGAGCTCATGTTCTTCCGCAGCGCCTTCGCCCCTGCCGGTGATCCTGGCGATCTGCGCCCGGTCGGGTGGGGCTTCGCTGGCGGACCCGGCGGTTCCGCGGCCACGCGCTGCGCGCCAGCACCGGCATCGCGGCGCAGACGCTCGGCTTCTATGCGCTGTCGGTGCTGCCGCTCGCGGAACAGACGGCGCTCGGCTGCACCCAGCCGCTCTTCGTTACCATCCTCGCCATCCCCTTCCTCGGCGAGAGGGTCGGCATCCATCGCTGGTCCGCAGTGCTGCTCGGCTTCTCCGGGGTGCTGCTGATCGCGGCCGGCCAGGGCGTGGGGTTCGGGACGATGCCGCCGGTGCTGCTGCTCGGCACCGCAGCGGGCGTCGCGCAGGGCATGTTCTCGGCGGTGACGACGATGCTGGTGCGGGCAACTGTCCTCGACCGAGAGCCTCACCATCACGCTCTGGCAGTCGCTGCTGATGGGCGGCTATGCGGCGCAGTGCTGCTGCCCATCGTCTGGGGTGACGCCCGATTGGGGCGATCTTGGACCTGCTGATCCTGGTCGGCCTGGTCGGCGGCTGCGCGCAATGGCTGCTGACCGAGGCCTGGGCAAGCGCGCAGGTCTCGGCCATCGCGCCCTATTCCTATTCGGCGCTGCTCTGGTCGATCGGCCTGGGCTGGCTGGCCTTCGGCGATCTGCCGGGATTGGCGATGCTGGCGGGTCCGGCTTGATCGTGGCGGCGGGGCTGTACATCCTGCACCGGGAGTTGGTCCGCCGCGGCCAGCCCAAAGGGAGCAAGTGATGGCCACAGGCATTCCTGCGCGATGACCCGCTGCCGCATGGCGCGGTGGAGGAGACCGCGCCCGGCGTGCGACGCCTGGTGTGCAACAACCCTCTCTGCCTCACCTTCCGCGGCACCAATACCTATGTCATCGGCCGCGGGCGCGTGTCGCGGTGATGGACCCGGGGCCTGAGAACCCGGCGCATCTGGCGGCGATCCTGGCGGCGACGCAGGGCGAGACGGTGACGCATGTGATCGTCACCCATACCCACCGCGACCACTCGCCCGGCGCGGCGGCGCTGGTCGCGGCGACCGGCGCCACGACCTACGGCTTCGGCCCGCACATGACACCGCCCGACCAGGGCGGGGAGGGCGGCGACCACGGCTTCCGCCCCGAGGTGACCGTGCCCGAGGCGGCGTCATCGAGGGCGAGGGCTGGCGCCTGACCGCGCTGCACACGCCGGGGCATTGCGCCAACCATCTCTGCTTCGCCATGGACGGAAACGGCGTGCTGTTCAGCGCCGACCATGTCATGGGCTGGTCGACCAGCGTGGTCAGCCCCCGGATGGCGACATGGGGGACTACATGGCGAGCCTCGACCGGCTGATCGCCCGCGACGATGCGGTGCTGCTGCCTGGCCATGGCCCGGCGATCCGCGACCCGCAGCCCTACATGCAGGCCTTGCGGGCGCATCGTCTGGAGCGCGAGGCGAAGGTGCTGGAGGCGCTGACCGTGGCGGTGATGGCGCCGGTCGAGGAGCTGGTCGCGCCGGTCTACGGCCCGCTCGACCCCAAGCTGGTGCCGGCGGCTGGGCGCAGCCTGCTGGCGCATTTGGTGAAGCTGGAACGCGAGGGCGTGGTTCGCTCGAGCGTCGGGGGCAACTGGCTGGTGGCCTGAGCCGCCGGCTCAGCGCTCGACCGTCCGGTTGTCCATCCCGCGGAAGCAGACCAGCTCCCGCGTCTCCCGCTGCGACGGCGTCATCGCCAGCCAGCTGCGGAACTCCGCCAGCACCTTGGCAGTGATGCTGGCGATCTTGTGCCGGAAGGCGTCCTCGAAGCCGAAATAGCGCAGCTCCTCCAGCTCACCGGAGCCGCGCAGCTGCCATGCGCCGCCTCGGCCGGGGCGATCAGGAAGCGGGCGTTGAAGCGGCGGAAGCGGTTGGGCGGCGTCACCGCACGGCAGAGATACTCGACCACCGCCAGGTCGGGCAGCAGCCGCTTGCCATCCTGCCTGCCGAGCACCAACCCGGTCTCCTCCTCCAGCTCGCGCGCCGCGGCAATGCCGATGGCGCGGGCGAGGGAGGGCGGCGCCTGGCGTTCCAGGCAGGTCCGGGTGACATCGGGCAGCTCTGACAAGGCCTTGGCGCGATGGTCGGCGCGGTCGACGCGGCCGCCGGGAAAGACCAGCACGTTCGGCATGAAGCGGTGGCCGGCATGCCGCAGGCCCATCAGCACTTCCGGTCCTTGGCGACCCTCACGCCAGAGGATCAGGCTCGCGGCATGGCGCGGCGTGACGCTACGGGTGGCGGCGCGCCTGATCTCCGCAGTGCCGCCGGGATTGTCCTCGGTCGGTGACTCATGCCTGTGGTGAGCGTCAGTCAAGCGAGAGGCCCTGCAGCTTGAGCCAGGTGCGCATCCCGAAGCGCTCCGGCACCGAGGTCTGCCGTGCCGCATTCTCCGACCAGCCGCAGCCTTCGGGCTTCGGCCCATGGATCTCCGGGTAGCGCGGCTTGGCCGGCGGGCGGGCGGCGTCATAGCCGGGCAGCGCCGCCTCAAGGCCACTGTCGTCGTAGCTTTCGCGGTGAACCATCAGGTGTTGCGGCAGGCGCGGCGAGAGCCAGTTGCGCGCGCCGGCGGGGAAGCCGAGCGTCAACCCGGCCAACGGGTAGACGCCGGGCGGCAGGCCGCACATCGGCCCGATCTTCTCGACATGATTGCGGACATAGGAAATCGGGCAGGTGCCGAGCCCCGCCGCCTCCGCCGCCATCACCGTGAAGCCGAGGGCGAGCGCCGCATCGGCCGTGGCATTGATGAAGGTGTCGACATTGTCGTTGGCATGGAGGCGGCCATGCAGTTCGCAGACCCGCCGGGCGCGCCGAATGTCGCCGCAGAACAGCAGGAAGACGGGCGCCTGCTTGATCCAATCCATGCCGCCGATCCAGTCGGCGATGCGCGCAATCTTGTCGGGGTCCTGCAGCACGATGACGGAATACTGCTGCAAGTCCGACTTGCTGGGCGCAGACTGCGCGCCGGCCAGCACTGTCTGCAGTAGGGGCTCCGGCACCGGGTGCGGCGCGTAGCGGCGCGTCACGCGGCGGTCGAGGATGGCGGCGAGGCCGGCCGGCACCTCGTCGGCCGGAGCGAAAGGCAGGGGCGCGTCAGGCTTCACGCCGTAGCGGCCGCGAATCAGCGCTGCTGGATCGTTCTCGGACATGTCCCGGGCAGCATGCCCGGTAACTAGGCCTTCGCCCAGGGGTCGTAGGTGCCGAAGTGCCAGAGGTGACCTTCCAGGTCGCGGCAGGAATAGCCGCGCCCGCCATGCGCCTCCTCCTTCAAGGGCGCGACGATCTCGGCGCCCTCCCGCCGGGCCCGGGCGTGGTGCGCATCGGCATCCTTCACCACGACATAGGCGCTCTGCGTCACATGGCCCGCCGGCGGATATTGGATGGAGCCGCTGCCTTCCTCCGACGCGGTGCCCAGCATGATCATGCCGTTGCCGAAGATCAGTTGCGCATGGGCAACGCCACCGGCCCCGTCCGGATAGACTGCGTGCCGGCTGAAGCCGAAGGCGCGGCAGAGCCAGTCGATCGCCGCCGCGGCGTCGCGGTAAGGCATGGTCGGGATGATGCTGGCGGACATGAAATGGCTTCCTGTGGTCCCGCAAAAAGGCCGGGACGACACGCGCCGCATCAAGCGTCCTGCGCGCGCACCACCCAGGCATCCGCAACCGTCACGCCTTCGGACTCGGCGTGGATGATCAGCGGGTTGATCTCTGCCTCGGAGATATCATCGCGCGCGGCCAGACGCGAGACCGCGACGACGGCCTGGGCCAGGGCGGGCAGGTCGCCGCGCGGCAGGCCGCGCCAGCCGCCGAGCAGGCGCATGCCCTTCACCTCGGCGATCATCGCCATGGCTTCCGCCTTGTCCACCGGCGCCAGGCGCAGGGTGACATCGCGGAACAGCTTGGCGGTGATGCCGCCGGTGCCGAGCAGCACCACCGGCCCGACCTCCGGGTCGCGGCGGAAGCCGATGATGGCCTCGCCCAGCCCCTTGGCCATGGGCTGCACCAGGAAACCGGTCAGCCTCGCCGCAGGCGCCATCCGGGCGACGCGGCCCTGCATGGCGGCGGCTTCCTGACGCAGCGCATCCGGGCCGGCGATGCCGAGCCTGACGCCGCCGACCTCGGTCTTGTGGGCCAGGTCGGGCGAGAGAATCTTCAGCGCCACCGGGAAGGCCATGTCCTTCGCCGCATCCTGCGGCGTCCGCAGCAGGGCGAAGGGGCTAGCGAGGCCCAGCGCGGCAAAGAGCCGCCGCGCATCCGCCTCGTCCGGCGCCGCCGGCAGGCTATGCTCGATGGCGGGGGACATGGCCTCGGTCCGCGGCGCGCGCCAGTCCGACCAGGCGCGCATGCAGTCGGCGGCGACTTCCGGCGTGCGGAAGGCGGGAATGCCGGCCTCGGCCAGCAGTCGCAGGGAGGCATCGGCCTGCGGCACCAGGAAGGCGGCGATCGGCTGGCGCCGCCCGCGTCGCGCGCGCGGACGATGCCAGCGACGGCATCCTGCGGCTTGAACTGGGCGGAGGAGCCGATGACCGAGAGCACGAGGTCGGTGTCCGCGGCCGCCTGCAACGCGTCGATCGCGGCGGCCACGCGCTCCGGCTTCGCGCCGGCGAGGGTCAGGTCGAGCAACCGGCCATGATAATGGATGCCGGCAGCGTCCAGCCTGGCCGCCGCAGCGGCATCCGGGGCGCGTGCCTCGATCCCGACAACGCCGAGGCAATCAACGGCCATGGCACCGCCACCACCGGTTGTCGTTGTAACGCTGACCGCGTATTGGCTGCGCGCGGGGCGGCCTGCGGCCGATCACCAGTGCCGGCAATCTGATCAGCGATTCCAGGGTGGTGACGCGCAGGATGCCATGGGCGCGGAAGAAGGCTTCGGCTGCCGCGTCGGAGCCGGCCAGCGCGCCGGTAAGGCTTGCGGCGAGCTCGGCGCCGTAGGGGAGCGGCCGAGCTTGTAGGCAATGACCGGCTTGCCCGCATCATGCGCACGGCGGGCCAGGTCGGCATAATGCTGCGGCTGCCGTATCGCCTCCAGGAACAGCAGGATGGCATCGACCTGCGGGTCGTCCACCAGCAGCCCGGCGATCTCGCCGGCCGAGAGATCGGCTTCGTTACCCGTGCCGATGATATGGGAGAAGCCGATCCCGCGGGCTGCGCCGCGCGACATGATGGCGCCCATCATGGAGCCGGACTGGCTGACCAGGGCGATCCGCCCGGCCGGCAGCGTCTCGGCCTCGAGCGCCGCGTTCACCGTGCAGGCGATGCGGTCGTTGAGGTTTACCATGCCCATGGGATTGGGTCCGAGGAGGCGGAGGCCGGCGCGCTGCGCGGTGGCGACCAGCCGGGCCTGCAGCGCGGCGCTCTTCGGCCCCGCCTCGGCGAAGCCGTCGGCCAGCACGCCGGCGGCGGCGATGCCCTTGGCGGCAACTGCTTCGATCACGCCTTCCACATGCGGCGTGTTGAGCAGGATATAGGCGAAGTCCACCTCACCCGGGATGTCGGTGACGGTCGGGTAGGCCTTCTCGCCCAGCACTTCGCTCTCGCGCGCATGCACCGGCAGGATCTCGCCGGCGTAGCCGTGCTTGCGGAGATAGAGCTGCGCCCGCGCAGTCAGCCGGGTCCGGTCAGCCGAGGCGCCGATGAGCGCTATGCGCCGTGGCTGGAAGAGTGCGCGATGAAGCGGGTGCATGTGGGGCGGACTCACAGGACACGGTGAGTGGGCTCGGACGTCAAAGGCGCCCAAAGGGGAGAGAGGTGCCCTCTCTCCCCGATCTTGCCGGCTTACAGCGGATCCCAGGAGAAGACCTCGCCCGACCGCTCCAGCGGCACGAAGAAGCTCTTCAGCGCCGGCAGCGCGTGCTCGGCCAGGGATTCCGGCGTCCAGCCCTCGCTGCTGTGAATGCCGCGGATCGGCCGATTCTGGCTGAAGAGAAACAGCTCGTTCATCCGCGGCCCGAAGATCTGGCCGTTGACCTCCTTCGCCGCGTCGGAGGCGAGGAAGACCGCCAGCGGCGCGTTCTTCTCCGGGCCCATCCGCATGATCTTCTCGACGCGCGCCTTCTGCTCCGGCGTCTCCGCCGGTATCGAGGAGGTCATGCGCGACCAGGCGAAGGAGCGAGGCAGTTGGAGCGAACGTTGTACCGCTTCATGTCCAGGGCGATCGACTTCGACAGGGCGGCAATGCCGAGCTTGGCGGCGGAGTAGTTGGCCTGGCCGAAGTTGCCGATCAGGCCGGAGGTCGAGGTGATATGGACGTAGCTGCCGCTCTCCTGCTTGCGGAAATGCGTGGCCGCATGGCGAGAGACGTAGAAGGAACCGTTCAGGTGGACGTCGATGACGGCGTTCCACTCCTCCGGCGTCATGCGGTGGAAGATCTGATCGCGCAGGATGCCGGCATTGTTCACGACAACGTCGATACGGCCGAAATGGTCCATCGCCGACTGGACGATCTTGCCGGCGCTCTCCCGCTTGACACGCTGTCGGTGTTGATCTCGGCCTGGCCGCCGCGCTGCTCGATGATCGCTTTGGTCTGCTGCGCCGGGGTGGCCGATTGGCCCTCGCCGGTCAGCGACGCGCCGATATCGTTGATGATGACCTTGGCGCCGGCCTGCGCCATGTGCAGCGCGATCTCGCGCCCGATGCCGCCGCCCGAGCCGGTGACGACCGCGACCTTACCGTCCAGCATGCCCATTGTGGCGTTCCCTCTCCCGTCGATGCGTAGGGTGCTATTCGTAGCCCCGCCGGCCCGGCACGGGAAGCCAGGCAGGGGAGGATTGTCGCGGTGGCAGGGCCATTGCATACCCGATCGGGCTGGTCGGGAGATCGTGCGGGTGGTGCTGGTCGTACTGGACGAGGTGGGTAAGACTTTCCGAGGGCGCACCGGCGCCTGGGAAGCGGTCAAGGGGATTCTCGCTCGACCTGGCCGAGGGCGAGTTCGTCTGCCTGCTCGGCACCTCCGGCTGCGGCAAGACAACCGTGCTCAATATGGTGGCAGGGTTCGAGGCACCGACCGCCGGCCGCATCCTGCTGGACGGCGCCTCGGTGCGCGCCCCGGGGGCGGAGCGCGGGGTCGTCTTTCAGGGGCATGACAGCCTGTATGATTGGTTATCCGCGCTGGACAACATCGCCTTCGGGTCTGCGGCTGCGGGGCCTTGGCCGGCGCGAGAGGCGGGAGCGGGCGGGGCATTTTCTCGGGCTCGTCGGCCTGGGCGGGCGGGGGCGAAGCACCCTGCCGAACTGTCCGGCGGGATGAAGCAGCGCATCCAGATCGCCCGGGCGCTCGCGGCCGATCCGCGCATCCTGCTGATGGACGAGCCCTTCGGCGCGTTGGACGCGATGACCCGGGCTGTGCTGCAGGGGAGCTGACGCGGATCTGGGCGGAGACGCGGAAGACCGTGCTCTTCATCACCCATGACATCGAGGAAGCCGTGGCGCTCTCGACCCGCGTCGCGGTGATGACGCGGGGCCCGGGCGGCACCCTGAAGGCGGTGGTGCCGGTGGACCTGCCCTTTCCGCGCGACCGCACCTCGGACGGCTTCATGGCGGCCTTCCGCCAGGTGCATGCGCTGATCCATGCGGAGATCCACGCATGATACGCGACCGTCTGCCGACCGTGCTCGGCTATGTCGGCGGCTTCGCGCTGCTGTTCCTGGTCTGGCATCTGGCCGCGACCTCGCTGGCGCGCTCGGCGCTGTTCCCGCCGCCCGGGCCGGTCTTCGAGCGCGCGGTGGCACTGGTGCAGGACGGGCTGCTGCAGGAGGCGGTGCTGGCCAGCCTGCGCCGGATCGCCCAGGGATCCTGATCGGCAGCGCGGTCGGCATCCCCGTGGGCCTCGCCATCGGCAGCTTCCGACCGGTCCGCGCCATCCTCGAGCCCTGGACCGAGTTCTTCCGCTTCATCCCGGCGGTCGCCATGATCACCGTCTCGGTCATCTGGTTCGGCATCGGCGAGGCGAGCAAGGTCTTCCTCATCGCCTACACCACCGTTTTCGTGGTCATCATCGCCACCGCGGCGGGGTGGGCGCGGTCGCGCGGGACAAGATCCGCGCGGCGCAATGCCTCGGCGCCTCGCGCCTGCAGGTCTTCACGCTGGTCGCGCTGCCGGCCACCTTGCCCTTTATCCTGACCGGGATGCGACTGGCGATGGCCAACGCCTTCGTCACCATCGTCGCGGCCGAGCTGGTCGCCAGCAATGACGGGCTCGGCAAGATGCTGTGGGACGCCCGCCTGTTCATGCAGGTGGAGGATATCTTCGTGGCGCTGGTCACCCTCGGCCTGCTCGGCTTCACGGTGGACCGCGCCTTCCGCCTCGCCATCCGCGCCTTCGCCGGCCGCTACAACCCGACCATGTAGGGGAGACCAGGACCATGCGCCGCCGCAGCCTGCTTGCCACGCCCGCCCTGCTCGCCACCCTTCCCGCAAGGGCCCAGAGTAGCATCAAGCTGACGATTGCCACCGGCGTCGATCCCTCTTTCTCGCCCTTCTACGTCGGCAAGGAAGGCGGCTTCTTCGAGCGGAACGGGCTCGATGTCACGGTCAATACCGGTCCCTCCGGCAGCGCCATGGTCGCCTTCCTGATCGGGGACCAGGTCAACTGCGCCTACGGCGCCGAACAGGCCGGCGTCTCCGCGCATATCCGCGACCCGAATGTGGTGGCGGTGGCGGAAGGCACGGCGCTGCTGCGCTGGATCAGCGTGCTCGGCCGCAATATCCCGACGATGGACAAGCTGAAGGGCAAGAAGGTCGGCGTGGCCCGCGGCACGGGCAGCGAGACCTTCTGGCTCTCGGTCGTCGAGAAGCTGAAGCTGAACCCGGCCGACTACACCATAGTGAACGTCGAGGCGCCGGAGATGGTCGCGGCGCTCGAGCGCGGCAACATCGACGCCTTCGCGGTCTGGGAGCCCTGGCCGACACGGGCGATGAAGGCCATTCCGGGCACGAAGATCCTGGTCAACAACGAGCCGATCCAGGTCGTCCGCAACTTCGTCTACATGAACAAGGCCTGGGCGCAGGCCAACCAGCAAGCGACCGCGCGGCTGATGCGGTCCTTGATCCAGGCGACCGAGTTCATCGAGGGCAACAAGGACCAGGCGGCGCAGCAGGTGGCGCGCTTCCTGCGCCAGGACCGCGCCCTGGTGGCCGAGCTGATGACCAAGGTGGGCTTCCGGATGAATCTCACGCCCGATCTGGTCGGCAACATCCAGCTCGCCATCGACCAGCTCCGCACCATGGGCAAGCTGGGCCGGGAGGTGACGCCAGCCGAGGTCATCTGGCCGGGCGCCCTGCGGATGGCAGCGCCCGACCGCGTGCGCATCTAAGCCGGCTGGCATAGCCTCTCCCGGCCCATCACCCAGGGAGGAGACAAACGCCATGGACAAGGGTCCGAACCACGCCAAGGGCCGGGAGGTCCGGCAGAAGCTGATTGAGCGACCGTGCGGTCGAGCAGATGGCGAAGACCGTCTACGACGACCCTATGATGCAGAAATTCGGCGACTACGCGACCGAGGCCGTGTTCGGGATGCTTTGGACCCGGCCCGGCCTCGACCTCAAGACCCGGGCGCTGATCTGCGTCGTCTCGGACACTGCGACGCATGCCTGGCCCGAGTTGAAGATCCATTTGCGGATGGCGCGCAACATGGGCTGGACCGAGGATGAACTGAGCGAGGCGCTGCTGCACATGGGCGGCTATGTCGGCTTGCCGTCGGTGCGGGAGGCGCTGCTGGTCGCCGAGGAGCTGTTCCGCGAGATGCGCGCGGAGGCGTAGCGGAAGCGCCGCGGCGCCGGCTTCCAAGCGCGGACGCCGGCGCCGCACATCACCCGAACGAGGCTGCCGCATGGACCGAACCCGATCCCGTCGCCCTCCGCCACATGCGGCGCGCCATTGCGCTGGCCTGCGACCCGTCGCAGCGGGCGGCGGGCCTTTCGGCGCGGTGATTGCGCGCGGGGCGGAGGTGGTAGCCGAGGGCAATAACCGGGTCACCGTTGATCTCGACCCCACCGCACATGCCGAGGTCACGGCGATCCGCCGCGCCTGCGCCGCGCTCGGGCGCTTCGACCTGCGCGGGCTGACGCTGTTCTCGAGTTGCGAGCCTTGCCCGATGTGCCTCGCCTCGATCCATTGGGCGCGGCTGGACGGCACCTGGTTCGCCGGCACCCGGTGGGATGCTGCGGCTGCCGGCTTTGATGATGAATTGCTGTATCGGGAAGTCGCGGCGCCGCTCGAGGGCCGCATGGTGCCGACGCGGCCGCTGCTGCCAGAGGAGGGTAAGCTGCCCTTCGCGGCCTGGCTGGCGAAGCCGGATCGGACGCCCTACTGAGGCCCGGCGCCTACCCGGAAAAGGCGTATGGAGGGGTTGGACGCTCTGCGTTCAACGGGAGAATGCCGTCTCCCCGGCTCTGCTTATGCCGCCGCTGCTTCCGGGTCGCCGGGCGCCGTCTCCCAGCCCGGGCCGATGATCGTCACGATCCGCCGCGACGCCGCATCCGGCCGGCAGGCGATCGCCCCCTGCTTCTCGATAAACTCCAACGCCGAGCGCCCACGCCCGCGCGAGACGCTGCCGAGCACCCTGGCGATTGCCAGGTCGGACGGGCAGGGGGCACCCTCGATCGCGGCGCGCGCCAGCAACAGGTAAGCGCCTTGGCGGTCTTCCGGCAGCGCCGTGGCGTGGTCGAGCGCGAGGGGCCATTCGGGCCGCGCCTCCAGCTCATCGGTCACGCCGGCGAGCACCAGGGCAAGCAGCCGGCGGAAGGCTGGCAAGTCGAGCGGGCGGCCCGGCAGCATCTCGATCCGGCAGCGCAGCTGGTAGTCCTGGTGCAGCGAGAGCACCGGCCGGAAGGCCGCCTGCGGCTCGGCCATGATGGTGCGCAGCACGGCGAGCTGGGCACGGCGGCGGCCGGATTCCTCCTCGGCCGTGGGCGGCGGCAGGGCAGCGGGCGTGGCCGGGCGGGCGGCCGCGAGCTGCGCCAGCAGGTCGGGCGGCGGCGCGGCCGGCACTCGGCGCGGCCGTGGCGCCTCGGCCGGGACTGGCTTCAGGATCAGCGCGTGCGCTGCTTCCCGCGGGGTCTCCGGCAGCGGCATCAGCCCGGGGCCGGCGCCGCGGCTTTCGGTCTCGACCGCGCCCACCCGCACCGCGAGCGGCCGCCGCGCCAAAGCGGGGCCGAGCGCCATGAAACGCCCGCGCTCCAGGTCGCGGAACATCTCCGCCTGGCGCTTCTCCATGCCCAGTAGGTCGGCGGCGCGGGCCATGTCGATGTCGAGGAAGGTGCGACCCATCAGGAAATTGGAGGCTTCGGCCGCGACGTTCTTGGCCAGCTTGGCCAGGCGCTGGGTGGCGATGATGCCGGCCAGGCCGCGCTTGCGGCCGCGGCACATCAGGTCGGTCATGGCGGCGAGGGATGTCCGGCGCGCCTCCTCCGCCACCTCGACCCCGCCGGAGGGGCGAAGAGCTGCGCCTCGTCCACCACCACCAGCATCGGCGTCCAGAACTGGCGTTCCACCGCGAAGATGCCGTCGAGAAAGGCGGCGGCGCGGCGCATCTGGCCCTCGACATCGACGCCCTCGAGGTTGAGCACGACGGAGACGCGGTGCTGCCGCACCCGCTCCCCGGCCAGGACCAGGCCTTGCTCGGTCTGCTCGGCGGCGTCGATCACCAGATGACCGAAGCGGTCCGCGAGCGAGGTGAAGTCGCCCTCCGGGTCGATCACCGCCTGCTGCACGAAGGGCGCGCTGCGTTCCAGCAGCCGGCGCAGCAGATGCGACTTGCCGCAGCCGGAATTGCCCTGGACCAGCAGGCGGGTTGCCAGCAGTTCCTCGAGGTCCAGCAGCGCCGGCTGGCCATTGTCGCGAAACCCCAGATCGATGCTGACCGCCATGCCGCTCCGGCTCCGTGGAGCGCTGCTCCTAGAGCAGCCGGCCCCGCCGCTCAATCAGCCGCGCGCATTCACCCGGTCGAAAGGAGAGCCCGGCTAGGAAAAGTCATGCAGACCGCGCCCCCAGCCGCCGAGATCGCCGCGCAATGTCGCCGACCTGCGGCGCTTCATCGATCGCCGAATCGCCGAGCTGAGCGCCGAGGTGCATGCCACGGTCCAACTCGTGGATTATTCAGAGACCAACCTTTCCGGCCAGCTCGGCCGCATCCATGAGCAGATTGCCGGGCTGGTCGCCATTCCCGCCGCCAGCACCCGCAACAGCGGGGTGGAGCTGGAGGCCGTGGTGCAGGCGACCGAGGCCGCCGCCAACACGATCATGGAAGCGGCGGAGGCGATCCAGGACTGGATCAAGGGCGGGGCGCAGGACAAGGCCGCGCTGCAGGCGCTTTCGGCCCGGGTCAATCTCGATCTTCGAGGCCTGCAGCTTCCAGGACGTCACGGGCCAGCGGATCCGCCGCGCCATCCAGCACCTGCAGCAGGTGGAGACGATGCTGCAGGGCATGATGCCGGATGGCGCGACCGGCCCGCAGGCCGCGGCAGTGCAGGTGCAGGCGCTGCCGACCACGCTGGCGGCGCCGGCCCAGGCTGGGCCGGACCTGGCGCAGGCAGAGATCGACAGGCTGCTAAACGGCTGAAGCGGGTTGCGCCGGAAGGCGCGGATGGCGGCGCGCGGGAGGGCTGAGCGGTGAGACGCGGACGCTTTCAGGCGGCGGCTTCGGCTGGCCGGACATCCCGCAGCAGCGCGCGCAGGCGGCTCGCCGCCGCGCTGCCCTTCAGCGCGTCCCGCCAGGCGGCCTCGGCCACTCGCTGGTGCAGGCCAACCGCCTCATCCGCCGCGGTGATCATGGCGACGCCCGCGCCCACCGCTGGGCCGCTATCCGGCGGGAAGGGACTGGTCACCACATGCGCCCGCTCCCGCCCCCGCAGCACGATGAAGCTGCCGGTCGGCTCGGGGCCTTCCTTCAGGCCGATCTGCAGGCCGATGGGCACCGACTCCATCAGGTTGGCCAAGTTCTCGATCTCGGCCGCCGCGGCGGCCCGGCCACGCGCGCGGCTCCGCTCGGAGGCTGCCAGGCCATCGGCGATGCCGTACTCCAGGGACCGGTGCAGGGCGGCCTCGGACAGGATGGCGATGATGCTCGGCCGGCGCTGCTGATAGAGCTTGCGGCGCTGCGACAGGATGGAAAGCGCCTGTTCCGCCTGGCCGCGGCCCTGGATCGGGTCGCCGCCCGCCTCGGCCGACTCGGCCCAGGCCTCGTTAAGTGCCGCCTCATAGGCATCCGAGGCGACCTGGAAACAGACGCTGCCGCCGAACAGCAGGATCTGGTCGGCCTCCTCCTCCAGTTGGCGGAGGCGTTCCTGGAAGGCGAGGGGACGGGAGAAGTAGTCGATGCCGATCCCAAGCAGCGAGAGCGGCGAGATCTTCAGCAGCTTGGCCAGCCGCCGGATCGTGTCCAGCTTGATGACCTCGCCCTTCTCGTAGCGGTACAGGGCAGCGCGGGAGACACCAAGCCGGGCGGCGATCTCCTCGGCCCGCAGGCCGGATTCGAGCCGATAGGCGCGCAGTTGCTGCCCGATATCCGCGAAACGCATCCCGATCTCCGGCCCGCCATGGGTGCCCGGCGCGCAGCGTATTCCTGGAAATGCCCCCGCTGCCGGTACTGGTCCAAAAACTTGCGCGCTTTGCGCGCAAAAGGCAAGCATTGCGGATCGGCTTCACGGCGAGCGGGGCATTCCGCCCCGCCGCTCGCGCGTTACGTCAGCACTACGCGTCCGGCGCAACCGGGTGAGAAGCCATCGCTTCCAACGCTTTCACCAGACCCGAATGGTCGAGCCCGCCATTGCCAGCGGCGACCGAGGCGGAGAAGAGCTGTTGGGTGGATGCGGTGTTCGGCAGCGCGACTCCGAGCTCCTTGGCCGATTGCAGGGCCAAGTTCAGGTCCTTCTGGTGCAGGACGATGCGGAAGCCTGGGTTGAAGGTCCGCTTGATCATCCGTTCGCCATGCAGTTCCAGGATCCGGGAGGTGGCGAGGCCGCCCATCAGGGCCTGGCGCACCTTGGCGGGGTCGGCCCCGGCCTTGCTGGCGAAGACCATGGCCTCGCCCACCGCCTCAATGGTCAGGGCGACAATGATCTGGTTGGCGACCTTGGTGGTCTGTCCCGCGCCGTTCGGCCCGACCAGGGTTATGTTCTTGCCCATCGCCTCGAACAGCGGCCTGGCGCGTTCGAAAGCAGCTTCCTCGGCGCCGACCATAATGGTGAGGCTCGCGGCTTTTGCGCCGACCTCGCCGCCCGACACCGGGGCGTCGATGTAGTCGCAGCCGAGGGCATTGACCTTGGAGGCGAAATCCTTGGTCGCGGTCGGGCTGATCGAGGACATATCGATGACCAGCTTGCCCTTCGACAGGCCGGCGGCGACGCCGCCGGCGCCGAACAGGACCGCCTCGACATCCGGGGTGTCGGGCACCATCAGGATGATCACCTCGGCGGCGGCCGCTACCGCGGTGGCGTCGGCGGCGACGGTGAAGGCAGCGCGCGCCTCGGCATCGAGGCTCCGGCGCTCGGGCACGATGATCTCGTGGCCCGCCGCCTTGAGGTGGCCGGCCATGGGCTTTCCCATGATGCCGAGGCCGATGAAGCCGATCTTCATGGTCTTTGATTCCTTGGTATGGATGGTCAGGACTTGTAGGGCGCGAACCAGCCGAGGCCGGCCTCGGTCTCCGCCGCCGGCCGGTACTCGCAGCCGATCCAGCCGCGGAAGCCGAGCTCGTCGATCTTGCGGAAGACGAACGGCCAGTTGACCTCGCCGGTGCCGGGCTCGTTGCGTCCAGGATTATCCGCCACCTGCATATGGGCGATGATCGGCAGGTGCTTCTCTACCCGCTTGACGATGTCGCCCTCGGTGATCTGGCAATGATACAGGTCGGATTGCAGGCCGACCCGCTCCGGCCCGATCGCCTCGATGATCGCCGCGCCCTCGGCCATGGTGTTGAGGAAGAAGCCGGGAATGTCGCGATGGTTGATCGGCTCGATCACCGGCTTGACCCCCACCTTGCCGCATTCCTCGGCGGCCCAGGCCAGGTTCGCGGCATAGGTCGCCAGCAACGTGTCGCGCGGCACACCGGCGGGCGTAAGCCCGGCCATCAGATGCAGCCGCGGGCAGGAGAGGGTGGCGGCATAGTCCAGTGCCTTCTTCACCCCTCGCGGAACTCGGCGCTGCGGCCGGGCAGGGCGGCCTGGCCGCGCTCGCCCTTTGCCCAGTCGCCGGGCGGGGCGTTGAACAGCACCTGCTGCAGCCCGTTGTCCTTTAGCCGGGCGGCGATCTCGGCCGCCGGGAAATCATAGGGAAAGAGGAACTCCACTGCCTGGAAGCCTGCCGTCCGGGCGCGGGCGAAGCGGTCCAGGAAGGGAACCTCGTTGAACATCATGGACAGGTTGGCGGCGAAGCGCGGCATGGCGCGGGAACTCCCCCATTGGGCTGCGGAAGCTAACGGCGCACCGGCTGGCTGGCTACTGCCGCAGATGCGCCCGATGCGAGCGGATGCTACAGGTCGGAAACCGAATCGGAGGCGGATGATGCAGCCCGACAATGGCAACCCGGTCCGGCTGCTTGGGCTGCTGGCGGCACTGGCTTTGGGCTTCGGCTGCCTGCTGGTGCTGCGGCCCTTCCTGTCGGCGCTGCTTTGGGCCGCGATCCTTGTCTATTCCACTTGGCCCGCCTTCCGCATGCTGCGGGAGCGGCTGCGTCTGTCGCCCGGCTTGGCGGCGCTGCTGATGGTGATGGCCGAATTCCTGCTGATCGGCGTGCCGCTGGTCTTCGCCACCCCAACCAAGCGTGACGAGATCGACGGCCTGCGCGCCGCGGTCGAGACATTCCTGACCCAGGGGATGCCCGGCCTCGGCGACTGGCTCGGCCGGCTTCCGTTGATCGGCCCGAGCCTGCAGGAACACCTGGCCGGGGTGGATTTCGGCCTCTCGGGACTGGCGGACCTGATCAGCCCCTATGCCGCGACGTTGGCGCAGGGAGCACTCGGGGTGCTGCTGGCGGTGCTCTCGGGCCTGGCGGAGGTGCTGCTGGCCATCCTGCTCGCCTTCTTCCTCTACCGGGACGGCCCGGCGATTGCCCAGCGCGCGGAGGCCGCGCTGGCGCGGCTGGCCGGCGACCGGACCCGCCATATCGTCGAGCTGATCGGCGGCGTCACCCGCGGGGTGGTCTACGGGCTGCTCGGCACCGCCGTGGTGCAGGGGCTGATGACCTGGTTCGGGCTGTGGATCACCGGTGTGCCGCGGCCGGCGCTGCTGGCGGTCATCGCCGGCTGTATCTCGATCATGCCGGTCGGGGCGCCGCTCGTCTGGATCCCGGCCACGCTTTGGCTGTTCGCCCAGGGCCAGACTGGCTGGGCCATCTTCCTCGGCCTCTATGGAGCCTTCGGCATCAGCAGCGCGGACAACGTCATCCGCCCCTGGCTGATCGCCCGCGGTGCCGACCTGCCGCTGCTGCTGACCCTGCTCGGCGCGCTGGGCGGGGTATTCGCCTTCGGCTTCCTCGGGCTGTTCCTCGGCCCGGTGTTGCTCGCGGTGGGCTTCACACTGCTCAAGGATTGGGCGGATGAGGCCGGGGCGCCGGCGAAAGGTCCGGGCTGAGACCTTTCCGCCGGCCAGCTTGGGCGATAAGAGGGCGGGCGCGAGACCCGGGCTTACCGGGCCGGGACGGAGGCAGGGCGATGCGGGCGAAGGGAAGGGCGGTCCTGCGGACCGCCGCGGCATTGGCGTTTCTGGCAAGCTGTCGGCACGAGCACCGTGCAGGCGAAGACCGTCCGCTGGTCCGCAAGCGGCGATCCCAACACGATGGATCCGCACAGCCAGAATGTCGGCACGGTCACCATGGTGCTGCAGCAGGTCTACGACCTCTCTGCTCAAGCGGAACCAGGACCTCTCCCTCGCCCCGGGCTTGGCGACCGAATGGCGGCAGGAGGAGCCGACCCGCTGGCGCTTCACCCTGCGGCAAGGCGTGAAATTCCATGAGGGCGAGAGCCTGACTGCCGAGGATGTCGCCTTCTCGGTCCAGCGGGCGCTGCAGCCGACCAGCAATTTCGGCATCTACGTCGATACGGTGGACCGCGCCGTTGCGGTGGACGAGCGCACGGTCGACATCATCCTGAAGCGGCCCGACCCGATCCTGCCGAACAAGCTGGCCAGCATCTTCATCATGTCGAAAAGCTGGTCGGAGAAGCACAACGCCATCCGGCCGCAGAACACCCGCGCGCGGGAGGAGATGCACACTACCCGCAATACCAACGGCACCGGCGCCTACCGGCTCGCCTCGCGCGAGCCCGACGTCCGGACCGTGCTGGCCCGGAACGATGCCTGGTGGGGCTGGGGCACCGAGGGCAATGCCGGCAACGTCACCGAGATCGTCTACCGGCCGATCGCCTCCGATGCCACGCGGATCGCAGCCCTTCTCTCGGGCGAGATCGATTTCGTCATGGACCCACCGCTGCAGGACCTCACCCGCCTCCGCGCCGCGCCCGGGGTCAAGGTGGTGGAGGGGCCGGAAGTGCGGACCATCTTCCTGGCAATGGACGTGAACCGTGACGAGCTGCTGTACAGCGACGTGAAGGGCAAGAACCCCTTCAAGGACCTGCGGGTGCGACAGGCGCTGTACCAGGCGATCGACATCCAGGCGATCCACCGCACGACCATGCGCGGACAGTCGGTGGTGACCGGAACCCTCTTCCCCGAGCAGGTGAACGGCTACATCAAGGCTGAGGATGTCCGGCTACCCTTCGATGCCGCCCGTGCCAAAACCCTGCTGGAGCAGGCCGGCTACGGCCAGGGCTTCAGCGTGACGCTGGACTGCCCGAACAACCGCTACATCAACGACGAGCAAATCTGCCAGAACATCGCCGCCATGTGGTCGCGCATCGGGGTGAAGACCGCCGTGAAGTCGCAGCCGCTGGCGCCCTTCTTCGCCCAGATCCAGAAGGACGACACCTCGGTCTACCTG
The DNA here is from genome assembly GCF_050632255.1 of Dankookia sp. P2. Lineage (NCBI taxonomy): Bacteria > Pseudomonadati > Pseudomonadota > Alphaproteobacteria > Acetobacterales > Roseomonadaceae > Dankookia > Dankookia sp. P2. The sequence goes on from NZ_CP192581.1 coordinate 6,231,355, forward strand.
CTGGGCTGGGGCGTGCCGACACTCGATGCGCTCTATTCCTTCCAGTCGCTGCTCGCCTCCCGCAACGGGGAGCAGGGCGACGGCATCTGGAATTACGGGCGCTATTCGAACCCGCGGATGGATGCGCTGGTCCAGCGCATGAAGTCCGACACCGGCGAGGCGCGGCAGGCCGCCATCACCGAGGCGCTGACACTGTACCGCGAGGACATCCCGCATATCCCGCTGCACCACCAGATGATTCCCTGGGCGATGCGGTCCAATATCCAGATCCCGCACATGGCCAACAACCAGCCCTATTTCCGCTGGGCGGTGGTCCAGTGATGAAGGAGAGAAACATGCCCCCTGCACATAGGGTTGGCGTGGCGGCTGCGTGCCGGGGGCCGAACTAAGTGTTCGCCTTCATCCTCTCCCGCATCCTGCAGGCCATCCCGGTCATGCTGGTGGTGGCGCTGATCAGCTTCGCCATGTTCGCCTATGTCGGCGACCCGGTCTCCATCATGCTCGGCCAGGATTTCACCGAGGCGCAGCGGACCCAGCTGATCAAGGATCTCGGCCTCGACCAGTCCTTCTTCATGCAGTTCGCCAGCTTCATCGGCAATGCGGTGCAGGGCGAGTTCGGCCTGTCCTACCGGCTGTCCCGGCCGGTGGCGCAGCTGATCGGCGAGCGTGCGCCGGCGACGCTGGAACTGGCGATCTGCGCCGCCAGCATCGCCCTGGTCGTCGGCGTCGCCATGGGGGTCTATACCGGGCTCTACCGCAATCCCTGGCTGAGCCGCGCCTTCCTCACCTTCAGCCTGATTGGCGTCTCCCTGCCGCCCTTCCTGATCGGCATCCTGCTGATCCTCATCTTCTCCGTCTGGCTCGGCTGGCTGCCGAGCTTCGGCCGCGGCGAGGTCGTCCAGCTCGGGTGGTGGAGCACCGGCTTCCTGACCTGGTCGGGTATCAAGGCGCTGATCCTGCCGGCGATCACCCTCGGCCTGTTCCAGCTCACGCTCATCATGCGATTGGTGCGGTCTGAGATGCTGGAGGTGCTGCGCACCGACTACATTACATCTCGCCCGAGCCCGGGGCCTCGGCAACCGGGCCATCAATTTCGGCCATGCGCTGAAGAACACGCTGGTGCCGGTCATCACCATCGCCGGGCTGCAACTCGGCGGCATCATCGCCTTCGCCATCGTGACCGAGACGGTGTTCCAGTGGCCGGGCATGGGGTTGCTCTTCATCCAGTCGGTCGGCGCCGCCGACATCCCGGTCATGGCGGCCTATCTCATGCTGATCGCGCTGGTCTTCGTTGGCATCAATCTGGTGGTCGACCTGCTCTACTTCCTCGTCGATCCGCGGCTGCGGGTCGGCCGTGGCGCGACCGGGGGGCACTGAGATGGCCTCCGCCCTCGCCCGCGCCCTCGACAGCGACCTCTGGTGGTCCTTCAAGCGCTCGCCGGGCACGGTCGCCTCGGCGGTGGTGGCGCTGGTCTGCATCCTCGGCGCGGTGCTGGCGCCCTGGATCGCGCCGCACAACCCCTTCGACCTCGCCACGCTCAACCTCGGCGACGCCTTCAAGCCGCCGGCCTGGGCCGAGGACGGTGATGCGCTCTTCGCCCTCGGTACCGACGACCAGGGGCGCGACGTCCTCTCGGCGATCATGTACGGCGCGCGCATCTCGCTGCTGGTCGGCGTCTGCTCCGTGGTCTTTTCGACCCTGGTCGGCGTCGCCATTGGCCTGCTGGCCGGCTATCTGGGCGGCACGGTGGACAGCCTGCTGATGCGCATCGCCGACATCCAGCTGACCTTTCCCTCGATCCTGATTGCCCTGCTGGTGGATGGCGTGGTCCGCGCCGCGGTGCCGCGGGAGGTGCACGACGAGATCGCCCTGTTCGTCGTGATCTTCGCCATCGGCATCAGCGCCTGGCCTGCATCCGCCCGCACCGTGCGCGGCTCGACCCTGGTCGAGCGCAACAAGGAATATGTCCTCGCGGCGCGGATCATCGGGGTCTCGCAGCTTCGGATCATGCTGACTCATGTGCTGCCCAACGTGATTGGGCCGGTGCTGGTCATCGCCACGCTCAACCTCGGCTTTGCCATCCTGGCGGAGGCGACGCTCTCCTTTCTCGGCGTCGGCGTGCCGCCGACCCAGCCTTCGCTAGGCACGCTCATCCGCATCGGCAACGACTTCCTGTTCAGCGGCGAGTGGTGGATCACCATCTTCCCGGGCATTGCCCTGATCTGCATGGTGCTGTCGGTGAACCTGCTGGGCGACTGGCTGCGCGACGCGCTGAACCCGAGGCTCCGCTGATGGCCGGCCCTATCCTCGAAGTCCGCGACCTGCGGGTGGAATTCCCGACCCGCCGCGGAACGTTGACGGCGCTTGACGGTGTCTCCTTCGACATCGCCCCGGGCGAGGTGCTGGGCGTGGTCGGCGAATCCGGCGCCGGCAAGTCGATGACCGGTGCCGCCATCATCGGCCTGCTGGAGCCGCCGGGCCGGATCGCCGGCGGCCAGATCCTGATGAACGGCAAGCGCATCGACAATCTGCCCTATGAGCAGATGCGCCGCATCCGTGGCCGCGAGATCGGCGCCATCTTCCAGGACCCGCTGACCACCCTCAATCCGCTCTACACCGTCGGCCGTCAGTTGATCGAGACGATGCAGACCCACCTGCCGCTGTCCGACAAGGAAGCCCGGCAGCGCGCCATCGGCTGGCTGGAAATGGTAGGCATCCCAGCCGCGGCGCAGCGCGTCGACAGCTACCCGCACGAATTCTCGGGCGGCATGCGCCAGCGCGTGGTCATCTCGCTCGCTCTCTGCGCCGAGCCGAAGCTGATCGTGGCGGACGAGCCCACCACCGCGCTCGACGTCTCGATCCAGGCGCAGATCATCGCTCTGCTGAAGACCCTGGCGCGGGAGAAGGGGACGGCGATGATGCTGGTCACCCACGACATGGGCGTGATCGCCGAAACCGCCGACCGGGTCGCGGTCATGTATGCCGGCCGCGTCGCCGAGATCGGCCCGGTGCGGGCCGTGGTGAAGTCGGCGAAGCACCCCTATTCCGCCGGCCTCATGGCCTCCATCCCGCCGCTCGACCGCAAGGTGGACCACCTGGCCGGGATCGAGGGCTCCATGCCTAGGCTTTCCGCCATCCCGCAGGGCTGCGCCTTCAACCCACGCTGCCCGCATGTCTTCGCCCGCTGCAAGATCGAGCGGCCCGAACTGCTGGACACCGGCAGCACGCGGGCAGCCTGCTGGCTCTACGATCCGGCTTCGGAAAAGCAGGCACCAGAGGTGATGCGCCATGTCTGAGACGCCCGTACTGGTCGCCGAGGACCTGGCCCGCTACTTCGACGTCTCCCGTCCCCTATTGCAGCGGCTGCTGTCGGGGGAGGGGCGCCGCACCCTCAAGGCCGTGGACGGCGTCTCCTTCGAGATCCCGAAGGGCACCACTCTGTCATTGGTCGGCGAGAGCGGCTGCGGCAAGTCCACCGTAGCCCGCCTCGTCGTCGGCCTCTATCGCCCGAGCCGCGGCCGCGTGCTGTTCGAGGGAATCGAGCTGGAGAAGGCCCGCGCCGACGCTGAGACCAGGCGGCGGATGCAGATGATCTTCCAGGACCCCTATGCCTCGCTCAACCCGCGCTGGCGGGTGCAGGACATCATCGCCGAGCCGATCCGTGCCTTCGGTATGGCGCAAGGTGCGGCCGCGCTGCGCGAGCGGGTCGGGCAGTTGCTGACCCAGGTCGGCCTCTCCCCGTTCGATGGCGAGAAATTCCCGCACGAGTTCAGCGGCGGCCAGCGTCAGCGGATCTCGATCGCTCGGGCGCTCTCCTCGAACCCCGACTTCCTGGTCTCGCGACGAGCCGACCAGCGCGCTCGACGTCTCGGTCCAGGCGCAGATCCTGAACCTGATGAAGGACCTGCAGCAGCGGCTCGGCCTGACTTACCTGTTCATCAGCCACAATCTGGCTGTGGTGCGACAGATCAGCGACCGCATCGGGGTGATGTATCTCGGCCGGCTGGTCGAGCTTGCTCCGGCGGAGACGCCTTCACCGCGCCGCGGCATCCCTATACGCGCGCCTTGATGGAGGCGATCCCGGACCTCGAGATGACCGGACGGCAGCGCATCCCGGTGGGCGGGGAGGTACCGAGCCCGATCAGCCCGCCCTCCGGCTGCCCCTTCCACCCGCGCTGCCCGCTTGCCAATGACCGCTGCAGGGCGGAAATGCCGGCGCTCCTGCCGCCGGCGGGGCAGCCGGGTACCGTGGCTGCCTGCCACGCGGTGCAGGAACAGCGCGATCCATCGCCCGCGCCGGCCGGGGCCGATCAGCGCATCGGCACGACCGCCATCGCATTGTAGGGCGAGCCGTCCACCAGCTTCGTCGACCAAGCCATGTAGACCACCACGTTGCGCTCCTCGTCGAGGAAGCGGTGCACCCGCGTTTCCTTGAAGAACAGGCTGGTCGAGCTTTCGTACACCCGCTCGCCCTTCTCGCTGCGGCGGGCGGCGTCGCTGACCTTCACCGCGCCGGTTTGGGTGCAGGACAGGGCGAAGCGCGCCGGGTCCTCGGCCAGCCCGACCATGCCGCTCACCCCGCCGGTGCGGGCCTGCGCGATGTAGCAGGAGACGCCCTCGATCTTCGGGTCGTCGAAGCGCTCGATGACGATCTGGTGGCTCCGGGTCAGGCCGAGATTGGTCAGCGCGGTGTTCACATGGCCGATCTCCTTGGTTTCCTGCGCCAAGGCGGCGCAGGGGAGCAGCAAGGCGGCGGCGAGGATGGCGAAGCGGGACATGGCGGGCTCCTGCAATTGGGGCTGACACGCTTCAACATCGGTCACGCCGGATGGCGACCGGAAAAAGTGCCCAAGCGCGGATGTGACCTATTCCTCAGCGCCACGCCATCCCGCCGCGGATCGGCGCCGCCTTGCAACCGGACACCGTCCGGCCCGCGCAGCACCCGGATGGCGTGCAGGCCACTGGTCATGGTGCGCACCTCCACCGGGAGGCCGCGGGCCTCGAGCGCAGGGGCCAGGGCGGCGGCTGTGGTCCCGGCCTCCAGCTCTATCCGCTCGTTCGCCGCGCCGACCCGGGGCAGGGCAACGGCGGTTTGCGGGTCCATTCCCCAATCCAGCATCGCCACCAGGGTCTGCGCCACGTGGCCGATGATGCGGAAGCCGCCGGCCGAGCCGACCACCGCCGCCGGCAGCCCATCCGCGCCGAAGACGATGGTCGGCGACATGGAGGAGCGCGGCCGCTTGCCTGGGGCCACGCGGTTCGCCACCGGCCGACCGTCGACCTCCGGCAGGAAGGAGAAGTCGGTCAGCTCGTTGTTCAGCAGCATGCCGCGCACCATCACTCGGGCGCCGAAGACGTCCTCGATGGTGGTGGTCATGGCGACGACATTGCCGGTCGCGTCGATGATCGAGAGATGGCTGGTACCATTTTCCGGCTGCGGCGGTTGCGAGGCGAGCGGAGCCCCGCCATCCCAGGGCGGGTTGCCGGGGCGCGGCACGGCCAGTGCGCGGTCGCGGTCGATCAGCTGCGCCCGCAAGGTCAGGTAGGCCGGGTCGAGGAGCCCGCGGACCGGCACCGGTACGAAGTCGCTGTCGGCCAAGTACCGGTTACGGTCGGCGAAGGCGATCCGCCCGGCTTCGCCGAGCAGATGCGCGGCATCGAGCACGCGCGTCTCGGACGGCGTGCCGCGCGGGTCGAGGGCGGCCATGTCCTGATGACCGAGCAGCGCCATGATCTGCAGAACCGCGACGCCGCCGGAGGAGGGCGGCGGGAAGCCGCAGAGCGTCCAGGCCCGGTAGGGCGCGCAGACAGCCTCCCGCTCGCGCGGCGCATAGCCGGCCAGGTCGTCGGTAGTCATGAAGCCGGCATTGGCATGCGCCCGCACCGCGGTGGCGATATCGGCCGCGATCGGGCCGAGATGCAGCGCATCGGCACCCTGCTCGGCGATGGCGCGGAGCGTCGTGGCCAGGGCCGGGTTGCGCAGCGGCGCGCCGGCGGCCAGTGGCCTGCCGCCGGGCAGCAGCAGGGCACGCGCCTGCGGGTCGCGCCCCAGCCGGTCTGCATCGGCGGCAATCTGCGCCGAAAGCCGGGCGGGGGTGGGAAAGCCGGCCTCGGCGACGGCAATTGCCGGGGCGAAGAGTTGCGCCCAGCGTAGCCTACCCTGGTTCCGATGCGCTGCTTCCAGCATCCGCATGGCGCCGGGCACGCCCACGGCGCGGCCGCCGACAGCCGCCTCGAAAAAGGGCAGCGGCTGGCCATCGCGCAGGAAAAGCCCGGGCGGCACGGCCGCCGGCGCCGCTTCCCGCCCGTCCCAGGCAACGAGGCGCCGGGCCGCGGCGTCCCAGTGCAGCAGCAGCGCGCCGCCGGCGAGTCCCGATGCCTGCGGCTCCACCACCGCCAGCATCGCCTGGGCGGCGACGGCGGCATCGAGCGCGCTGCCGCCGGCGCGCAGCATGGCCATGCCGGCCTCGGCGGCCAGCGGGTGCGCGGCGACAACCATCTGGCGCTGCGCCCGGGCCGGCACGGCGAGGAACAGGAGCAGCAGGACCAGCCGGATCATCGCGCTCCCCTCGGATGCCCGACCCTTGTAGCGGTGTGCGGGGAAGCGAGGCTACAGCGGCTTGCGTTCGAAGACGAACGCCGCGCCGCTGTAGCCTGTCATCTTCAGGTCAGATGCGGGCGTCGAAGTGTTCACGCTTTCCCGCCATCTTCCTCTACGCCGCCTGCACGCGGGCGCCGCCGCGGTGGCGGAAGGCCAATGCCTCCGCCACATGCGCCCGCTGCACGGCCTCGCTGCCGGCCAAGTCGGCGATGGTGCGGGCGACGCGGAGCGTCCGCGTGTAGCCGCGCGCCGAAAGCCGCAGTCGGTCCGCTGCCTGTTCCGCCAGCAGCCGCGCCGGCGCCTCCGCCAGCAGCGTGCGTTCCAGCACCGCTCCCTCGGCGACGGCGTTGCAGCGGGGGCCGTCCGGGCCATAGCGGGCACGCTGCCGCTCGCGCGCCGCGCGGATGCGCGCGGCGACTGCCTCGGTGGTTTCGCCAGTCGGTGCGCGGGCGAGTTCCGCGGGCGGCACCGGCATGATCTCGATCGCCAGGTCCATGCGGTCGAGCAGCGGGCCGGAAAGCCGCATCTGGTAGTCCTCCCCGCAGCGCGGAGCGCGGCCGCACTCGCGCGGGGCATCGCCGAGATAACCGCAGCGGCAGGGGTTCATCGCCGCGATGCACTGGAAGCGCGCGGGATAGGTGACGTGGTGGTTGGCGCGGCTGATGCTGGCGCGGCCGGTCTCCATTGGCTGCCGCAGCGCTTCCAGCGCCGGGCGGGGAATCTCCGGCCACTCGTCCAGGAACAGCACCCCGTTATGCGCCAGGCTGATCTCGCCCGGCTTGGCGCGGTTGCCTCCCCCGTCAGCGCGGCCTGGCTGGCGGAGTGGTGCGGCTCGCGGAAGGGCGGCCGGGTGACCAGGCGGCCGCCGCGCAGTAGCCCGGCGATGGAGTGCACCAGGCTGACCTCGAGCGCCTCGGCCGGGGTCAGGTCCGGCAGCAGGCCGGGCAGACGGACCGCAAGCATCGACTTGCCGGCGCCCGGCGGGCCGATCATCAGGAGATTGTGGCCCCCCGCCGCGGCAACCTCGAGTGCGCGCTTGGCGCTCTCCTGGCCCTTCACCTCGGACAGGCAGGGACCCTGCCAAGGCGTGCTGTCCACCGCCGGCGGCTCCGGCGGCGTCAGCACCTGGGTGCCGCGGAAATGGTTCATCAAGGCCAGCAGGTCGGGCGCCGCGAGCACCTCGATCCGCCCCGCCCAGGCCGCCTCGCTGCCCTGCGCCGCCGGGCAGATCAGCCCCAGCTCGCGCGCCGAAGCGCCGAGCGCTGCCGGCAGCACGCCCGCCACCGGGTTGATCCCGCCGTCCAGTGCCAGCTCGCCGAGCGCGGCATAGCCGGCCAGCTCCTCGCGCGGCAGGACGTCCATCGCGGCCAGCACCGCCAGTGCGATGGGCAGGTCGAAATGGCTGCCTTCCTTGGTGATGTCGGCCGGGGCCAGGTTCACCAGCACGCGCTTCGGCGGCAGGGAGAGGCCAAGCCCGGCAAGGGCCGCGCGCACCTGTTCCCGGCTCTCGCCCACCGCCTTATCGGGCAGGCCGACGACCAGGAAGGCGGGCAGGCCGGCGGCGATCTGCACCTGGACCTCGACCGGCTGGGCGTCGATGCCGGCGAAGGCGAAGCTGGCGACTCGGGCGATCGTCATGGGCTGCAACCATGGCCGCCAGCCCAAGGACGCGCAACAAGACAATGCTATACCAAAACAAACTGAGTGGTTCTAACCGGCTGCGGCTTCCGCTTGGCGCAGCAGCCGGATGAAGTTGCCCGACCAGAGCAGGCCCAGCTCCCGCGGGCCATAGCCGCGCCGCAGCAGCGCCGCGCTCAGCCCGCCGGTCTCGGCGGCGTTCTGCCAGCCCTCCACCGCGCCGCCGCCATCGAAATCCGATGACACGCCGACATGCTCCAAGCCGATGCGGTTCACCGCATGATCGACATGGTCGGCCATGTCCTCGACGCTGGCCGGGTTGCGCTGGCCGTCCGGCACCTTCCGCAGGAAGGCGGGCACGGCGGTGATCTGCGCCAGGCCACCGACCCGGCGCAGCACGTCCAGCTGCTCGTCGTCGATCCCGCGCGGATGGTCGCAGAGCGCGCGGCAGGCGGTATGGGTGGCGACAATCGGCGTGCGCGACACCTCGGCTGCCTGCAGCATCCCCTGCTTCGAGACATGGCTCACATCGACCAGCATCCCCGCCCGGTTCAGTGCGCCGATCGCGGCGCGGCCGAGCGGCGAGAGCCCGCCATGCTCCTCCGGCGCGTCGCCCAGCTGCGGACGCGGCCGGGCGCTATCCGAGAGGTCGTTGTGCCCGTCATGCGTCAGGGTCAGGTAGCAGGCGCCGAGCGCCTTCCAGCGCGCCGGGGCGCCGAGGTCATGGCCCATGGCATAGCCGTTCTCGACCGCCGACATCACCGCCAGCGCGCCGGCGGCGAAGCAGGCCTCGAGCTCGTCCGCCGTGGCGCAGAAGCGGTGCGCGGCGCCATCGGCGCGGGCCCGGATATGCCGCAGCATGGCCTCGGCACGTTCGGCGGCGGCCGCGTGCCCCGCAGCGTCGCGCTTTCCCTGGCTGACATAGGCGATGAAGATCGCCGCGTTCATCCCGCCGCGCGCCATCTTCGGGAAGTCCACCCGCATCGGCCCTTCCGCCAGCGGGTCCGGCGGCTCCGGCCAGCGGATATCGATATGGGTATCGAGGCAGAGGGTGGCGGAATGGATGTCGCTCATGCCTCGCTCCAGCCGGTCAGGAACCGCTGCAGCAGGGTGCCGAGCAGGTCGATGTTGTAGCCGCCCTCCTGGATCAGCGCGCTCGGCAGGCCGAGGCCGCCGATCAGCGCGCCGGCCCGGGCGAAGCCGTCCGCCGTCACGTTCAGCGCGTTCAGCGGCTCGTGCTCGGAGGCATCGAAGCCGAGCGAGACGACCAGCGCCTCCGCGCCGAAGTCGCGCGCCGCCTGGACACCGCGGCTGACCGCCTCCAGCCAGGGGCGTCGCCGCTGCCGATGGCCAGCGGCATGTTGAGGTTGCGGCCGAGTCCGGCGCCGGCGCCGCGTTCCTCGGCGTGGCCAACATACCATGGGTAGTAGCGGGTCGGGTCTCCATGCACCGAGACGGTCAGAACATCCTCCCGCTCCCAGAAGATGCCCTGGGTGCCGTTGCCGTGATGACTGTCGATGTCGAGGGTTGCGACCCGCTTCGCCCCGGCGGCGCGTAGCGCCTCGACCGCCAGGGCGGCATTGTTGACGTAGCAATGGCCGCCGGCGCGGGCGGCATAGGCGTGGTGGCCGGGCGGGCGGCAGAGCGCATAGGCGCTGCGGCCGGCCGCCGCCTCGGCCGCCGCGGCCAGGGCGACGCCGGCGGCGGAGAGCGTCGCCTCCCAGGTGCCGGGGCCGATCGGGCAGGCGGCGTCGGCGCTGTACCAGCCGGCCCGGCCGATAACGTGGTCGCCGGGTCGGGCGCCATGCGCCAGCATTTCCGGCGCGGGATGGATATTCGCCACCACCTCCGGCCCACCATTCGGCAGGGCCGCCCAGGCGGCGGCGGCGGTCGCGAGGTAGTCGACATAGTCGGGCGTATGAACGCGCGTGAGCGCCGCCCGCTCTGCCGGCACCGCGACATCCGGCGCGAGGCGCAGCGCCTGCAGCCCCGCAAGCAGCGAGGCGGCGCGTTCCGGCACCTCGTAATCTCTGGCGGACCTCGCCGCGGGTCAGGAAGAAGCGCGGCGTGTGCCGGGCCTGGTCGGGATGATGGAAGGCGCGCATGGCGGGGAGGCTAGCAGCGGTGCGTCGCTTGTCCATGCGCCGCATGGCTGGACGAGACCGCGGCGGCTGGGCTGCACTGCCGCGCCGCAACATGGAGCTTGCATGACCCAAAGCCTCGACCCCGGCGCCCGCCGCGCCATCCTCGATGCGGTCGATGCGCTGCGGGACTGGTCGGTGACCACGCTGGAGGGGCTGGTGCGCTGCCCCTCGGTGCTTGGGCATGAGCAATCGGCGTTGGAGGAGATGGCGCGGCTCTATGCCGGGCTCGGCCTCGAACCCTGGCGCGTGCCGACGCTGCCGGAGCAACTGGCCGGCCATCCCGGCTTCTCGCCGCCGCTGATCTCCTACGAGGGGCGCGACAACGTCGTCGCGCTGCATCGGCCGAAGGCCGTGGCCGGCCACAGCCTGGTGCTGCAGGGCCATGTCGATGTGGTGCCGGAGGGCGCCGCCGACATGTGGGAGACCCCGCCCTACGAGCCCGCCATCCGTGATGGCCGCATGTATGGCCGCGGCGCCGGCGACATGAAGGCCGGGATCGTCAGCTACCTCACCGCCTTCAAGGCGATGCAGCTGGCCGGGCTGCAGCCGGCGGCGGAGGTGCAGATGCAGTCGGTGATCGAGGAGGAATGCAGCGGCAATGGCGCGCTGGCCTGCATGCTGGCGATGCCGAAGGCCGATGCGGTGATCATCCCGGAACCCGGCCCGGGCCTCGATGCGCTCTACACCGCCGAGGTCGGCGTGGTCTGGGCCTGGGTGACGGTGTCTGGCCGGCCGGCGCATGTGCGCGACATGCAGGCCGGGCTGAACGCCATCGAGGCGGCGCAGATCATCGGCGCCGCCTTCAAGGACTACGAGCGGGAGATGAACGACGGCTCACGCATCCACGCCGCCTTCCGCGGGGTGAACCACCCGGTCAATGTCAACCTTGGCACCATCGAGGGCGGCGAGTGGAATTCCTCGGTCGCCACCCGCTGCCGCATAGGCCTGCGGGTCGGCGTGATGATGGGCTACACCGCCGCGCAGACCCGCGCGGATATCGAGCGCATCGTCGAGCAGGCGAAGCAGCATGAGCGTCTGCGCGGGGCGCAGGTGAAGCTGGAATTCAAGGGCTTCATGGCCGATCCCTGCGTCTTCGACACCGAAGCCGCGATCGTGCGGCTGGCCCGCCGCAGCTACGCCGACGTCACCGGCGGGAGCTTGCGCGACTACCCCGCGACGGGCCTGACCGATGGCCGGTTCTTCGCGCTGTACCAGGACACGCCGGTCGCCTGCTTCGGCCCGGACGCGGTCGACATCCACGGCATCGACGAGAATGTCGGCCTGGACAGCATGCACGGCATCACCCGCACCATCGCCCTGACCATGGCCGAATGGTGCGGGGTGGAGGCGATCGCACAATGAGGCGCATTCCCTTGTCCCACCACCTTCTCGCCCTTTCGGTCGCGGGCTGCAGCATCGCCCCTCCGCCGCCGGAACCCGACCCGGCGCAGGGCGGCTATCGGCAGGAGGGCAAGCTGGTCCTGCCGGACCCGGCGCAACTGGCCGCCTGCGTGTCGCAGGAGGTGCCGGGCACCGTCGTGGTGTTGCGCCAGGCCGGCGCGGCGGTGCGGCCGGTGGCGGGCTCCGTCCTGCCCGGTCACACGCCAGATTTCGCCCTGGTGGTGGACCAGCCGCCACGCAGTCCGCTGGTCTGGCGCGTGCTGGTGGCTGAGTCCGGTCCGGCAGCCGAGCCGATTGCGCGGGCGCTGGACCGGGCGCTTGGCGATTGCGCCGCCCGGCTCGGGCGCACGCCATGACGGGCCCGCTCGCGCACAACCTGCCGCTGTCGTGCACCCGGCTCTGGGACAGCCTGATGGAGATGGCGAAGATCGGCGGCACGCCGAAGGGCGGCAGCAACCGCCAGACCCTGACCGACCGGGATGCCGAGGGCCGCGCGCTGTTTCGGCGCTGGGGCGAGGCTCGCGGCCTGACGCTGAGCGTCGACCGCCTCGGCAACATGGTCTTCCGGCGGGAGGGGCGCGACCCGTCCCGCGCCCCGGTCGCTATCGGCAGCCACCTGGATACCCAGCCAACCGGCGGTAAGTTCGACGGCGTGCTCGGCGTGCTGGCCGGGCTCGAGGTCATGCGCGCGCTGCACGAGGCCGGCGCGGAGACCGATGGCGCCGCTGCTGCTGATCAACTGGACCAATGAGGAAGGCGCCCGCTTCTCCCCGCCCATGATGGGCAGCGGCGCGGCCATGGGCATCTTCACCGAGGCGGAGGTGCTGGCCAAGCGCGACCAGGCCGGGGCGGTGTTCGGCGAGGAGCTGCGGCGCATCGGCTGGCAAGGGGAGGTCGACCCGGCCGAGCTGCAGACCTGCGCCGCCTATCTCGAGCTGCATATCGAGCAGGGCAAGCTGCTCGAGGATGCCGGGCTCGATGTCGGCGTCGTCACCCATGCGCTGGCGCAGCACTGGTTCGAGGTGGTGGGTGGAGGGCGAGGACGCGCATGGCGGCTCGCCCATGGCCGGGCGGCGGGATGCGTTGATGGCGGCGGCGCCGCCGATCGCGGCCGTCGAGGAGATCGCCCTGGCGACGCGGGCACCCTCCGGCGAGCCGGGCCGCGGCACGGTCGGCGTGGTCGAGGTCTATCCCTCCAGCCGCAACGTCGCGCCGAGCCGGGTCTTCTTCAGCGTCGACTTCCGCCACAGCGACCCGGAGGCCCTGGCGCGCATGGGCGATGCCCTGGCGGCGCGGGCGGCGGAGATCGCGGCGGCGCGGAGGGTGACGGCGACGGTGACGCCCTTCTGGTACTCCGCCGCACACGCCTTTCGACGCGACGCTGGTGGAATGCGCGCGCGAAGCGGCCAGGGCACGCGGGCTGAAGTGGCAGGAAATGCCGACGGCGATCGGCCATGACGCGGTCTACATGGCGCGCAAGGTTCCGACGGTGATGATCTTCACCCCTGCCATGGCGGGCTCTCTCCACAACGAGGCCGAGGAGCATCACCCCGGCATGGGCGGAGGCCGGGCTGCAGGTGCTGGCCGATGCGGCGATCGCCGCGGCAAACGCGAAGGCCTGATCCCATGCGCATCGCCATCGGCGGCTTCCAGCACGAGAGCCATTCCTTCGCCCCGCTGCCGACCGGCTGGCGCGAATTCCTCCAGCCCGGCGGCTTCCCCGGCCTGCAGCGGCCATCGACCCTGGTCGAGACCCTGCGCCCGACCTCGGTGCCCTGCGCCGGGGCGATCGAGGTGCTGGACGCGGCAGGCGCCACCATCGTCCTGCTGACCTGGTGCTTCGCCAACCCGGCCGGCCTCGGTGACGGCGGAAGCCTTCGAGCGGATCGCGGCGCTGCTGGTGGGCGCCTTGTCGGACGCGCTGCAGGAGGGGCCGCTCGACGGCATCTTCCTCCGAGCTGCACGGCGCCACGGTGGCGGTGGGCTTTGACGATGCGGAGGGCGAGCTGCTGCGCCGGCAGTGCGCGCCGTGGTCGGGCCCGACCTGCCGGTCACCGTCAGCCTTGACCCGCATGCCAACATGACGCGACAGATGGTGGCGCTGGCCGATGCGCTGGTGCCCTACCGCACCTACCCGCATGTCGACATGAAGCCGGCCGGGGCGCAGGCGACGCGGCTGCTGCTGGAGCGTATCCGTCGCGGCCGCCCCTGGGCGCGCGCCTTCTGCCGAGATCGACTTCCTGATCCCGCTGACCATGCAATGCACCATGGTTCCGCCCATGTCCCCTGGTACTGGAGGAGCGCGCTCGGCTGGAAGCCGAACCTGGCTGCGTCGAGCTCGCCTTCTGCTTCGGCTTTCCCTATGCCGATTTCCCCGGCTGCGGCGTCGCCATCGCCGGCTATGCCGAGACGCAGGCCGCGGCCGATGCCGCCGTTGCCGGCCTCCAGGCCTATCTCGACGCGCACGAGCCCGACTTCGCCGGCGGCGTCGCCCTGGCGGCGGAGGGCGTCGCCGAGGCGATCGCCGTGGCGCGCGATGCATTGAAGCCGGTCGTCATGGCGGATACCCAGGACAATCCCGGCGGCGGCGGCCATGGCGACACCACCGGCCTGCTGGCCGAGCTGATCCGCCAGGACGCGCAGGGCGCCGTGCTCGGCCTGATCAACGATGCCGAAAGCGCTGCCGCCTGCCATGCGGCGGGAGTGGGGGCGACAGTGTCGCTGACGCTCGGTGGCAAGAGCGACGGTGCACCGCTGGCAGTGACGGCGGTGGTGGAGGCGCTGACGGATGGCCGATTCACCGGGACCGGGCCGATGTCGAAGGGCAACCCGGTCGATCTCGGCCCGACCGCCCTGGTCCGCGTCTCCTCCGGCGTGCGGGTCATCGTGGTGACACGGAAGATGCAGGCGCTGGACCAGTCGCTCTTCACCCATATCGGCGTCGAGCCGAGCGCGCAGAAGATCCTGGCGCTGAAGTCCAGCGTGCATTTCCGCGCGCATTTCCAGCCGATCGCGGAGAAGGTGATCGTGGTCGCGGCGCCCGGCCCGGTGGTGGCCGATCCGGCCGTGCTGCCCTTTACCAATCTGCGGCCAGGGCTGCGGCTTCGCCCCGGGGCGAACCGCTAGGCGGGAGAGCGGGAACGCTCGGACGCCTAAATCGGCTCCGAACACGATGAGCCACTGCGGTGCGTCGTTCATCTGCGGACGCAAAACGCTGTCGCCGCGACGCCAGGCTCATGGACAGCCGGCCTCAATGCAGGCTGGCCTGCGCCGCCTCGGACCGCTGCACCAGGGCGGTGCCTTCGGGGCTGTTCAGCATGGTGTCCATGTCCTGGACGGCCGGGCCCTTCTCCCGGCACCAAGCGGCGCGGTCACGGCCGCGCTGCCTCGGCTCGAAATGCGGCGGCGCCATGCCTTGCAGGAAGGCATCCCGTGCCTGGATGCCGCCACGGTGCCGCTCCACCTCCAGCGCCGCTTCCTCGATCCGCGCCGCGCGCTCCTGGGCCGGGCGCGAAAGTGCCAGGCCACAGAGTTGCGCTGCCCGCACCAGCCCGCCGATCTCGGGCGCCTTCCCGGACAACTCGGCCAGATCCTGGGCTGGCGCTGTCGGCGGCACCGGGTCCGTGGCGCAGCCGAGCAGCAGGAGCAGCGGGAGCAGGGAGCCGTGGCGCATCCCCAACGGATACCCCGTCTTGGTCATCCAAGTAAACGCGACGGCTAGCCGGCCGTCTCCTGCAGCAGCGCCCGCACCGCATCCGGCCGGGGCAGGGGCGCCACCGCGCCATAGCCGGTGGTGGAGAGCGCGGCGCAGGCATTCGCATAGCTCGCCGCGGCAACCAGCGCGTCGCCTGCCAGCATGCGGGCCAGCAGCGCGCCGGCGAAGGCGTCGCCGGCGCCGGTCGCATCCACGGCCTGGACGCGGCAGGGCGGGATCAGGGTTCGGCCGCCCTCGGCGGTGGCGACCAGCACGCCGTCCTTGCCTTGCTTCAGCAGCACCATCGGGCAGCCGAGGCGCAGGTAGAATTCGGCGATCGCCTCCGGCGCCTCCAGCCCGGTCAGCACGCGCGCGTCATCAAGCGAGGGCAGGGCGATGTCGGCCTCCGCGATCGCCGCATGGATCACCGCCGCCGCCCGTGTCCGCGGCCAGAGCGCGAGGCGGAGATTGGTGTCGTAGGACACCTTCGCCCCGGCCGCCTTGGCCACCGCGATGGCATGGAAGACTGCGTCGCAGGCGCTGGTCGAGATCGCCTCGACTGATGCCGGAGACATGCAGGATGCGGGCGGCGCGGATCGCCGCCTCGGGCACGTCGCGCGGGGCGTAGCGGCTGGCGGCGCTGTTGCTGCGATAGAAGGTGAAGGCATGCCCGCCCGCGTCATGCGTGACGACATAGAGGGCGGTCGGCGCCTCCGCATTGCGGATGACCGTGGATGTATCCACGCCCTCCTTCGCCCAGAGCGCCATGAAGCTGTCGCCCGGCCGGTCCTGGCCGATGGCGGTGACATATCCGACGCTCGCTCCCTGCCGCGCGGCGCAGATGGCGGCGTTGCTGGTGTCGCCGCCGTGCCCTTCCAGGTACATCGCCCGCCCGTCCGACCCCGGTGCCTGGCGGTTCATCTCGAGCATGGGCTCTCCCATGCAGAGCAATCCCGGCATCGGCGTCATGCCTGCATCAGTCCGAGCGCGTCGCGTGCCGCGCGCTGGATCGCCGTCTTGTCTCCGGCGGCGATCCGCGCCTCGTCGACCAGCTTGCCGCCGATGCCGACGAAGGCGGCGCCGGCCGCGAGATAGGCCGGGGCATTGGCGGCATCGACGCCGCCGGTCGGGCAGAAGACCGCATCCGGGAAGACCGCGCGGACGGCCTTGATATGTGCCGGGCCGCCGGCCGAGCTTCGCCGGGAAGATCTTGACCACATCGGCGCCGGCGGCCAGCGCGGCGCGGATTTCCGTGGGCGTCATGGCGCCGGGCATGGCGCAGGCGCCGGCCTGCTTCGCCGCCCGGATCACTGCCGGGTCGGTCCAGGGCGTCACCAGGAATCTCGCCCCGGCCTGCAGGCATGCCTCCGCCATCCGCGCATCCGGCACCGTGCCGGCGCCGACCAGGAGGCCTGGCTCCGCCGCCAATCCGCGGATCAGCGGCAGCGCGTCCGGGATGGTCAAGGTGATCTCAAGAATGGTCATCCCCGCCTCCCGCAGCCAGCCGCAGGCAGTGGCGGCGAGGCCGGCGGTCGAGGTGCGGACCACCGGCACCACGCGGGCCCGGCGCAACTCGGGAATGAGCGGATGGGTCATGGCGTGCTCTCCTCGGTCCCCGCATCCTGCGGCGAAGGGCGGCGCGGGGCCAGGGCCTTGGCCGATCAGACCCGCGTGGCGGAAAGCCAGTCCTCGGCCGTGCGCTCCAGCATCCGTGCCTCGTCGCCGGCCTCGCGCAGCGTGGCGGCGGTGCTGTCCAGCTCGGTCCGGTAGGTTGCGAAGGAGGAGTCCAGCCCCTGCATGCTGCCGGCGAGTTCCGACAGCTCGCCGCGCAGCGCGGCGACGGCGGCGCCCTGGGCTTCAAGCGCGACGACCAGGCTGCGCAGCGCCAGGCGGAGGCGATCATCCTCCCGCACGGGGAAGGCAAGGAGGGGCTGGTGGTCGTTGCGGTCATCTTGCGGCCCTCCAGGGATGTCTAATTTTTGTAAAGGTCCCACCCTGCGGGACCAATGCACATGGCTGTCAGGTCAGGCCGGCGCCGCGGCGGCACCGACCGCCAGGCAGAGCGCGGCGCCAAGGCTCAGTATCCAGCGCAGGCGCAGATAGGCCGGCGGCACCAGCCCGCGCCGCGCCGCCGCCGTTTCGACCGCCGCGGTGCCAAGGATCCCGAGCGCCAGCATGGAAAGCCCGGGCAGAGGAGGCAGGAGCAGCGCGACCCACCCGACCAGGGAAGGCACAACTCCTAACCCGAGCCGCGGCGCCATCGCCGCGGCTTCCGCGGCCGGGGCGCGCAACGCCAAGCCCCAGTGCACCGCGCCGAGGAAGCTGAGGATCACCGCGCCATAGGCGGCGAGGGCATAGAGCGCGACGCCGCGCCATTCCGCCGGCGCGGTCCAGGCGAGCAAGGCGGAGCCGAGGAAGGCAGCAGCCCGGCGAGGCCGAGCCAGAGTGTGGGGCGGGGAATCGTCTGGTCCATGCGCGAGGAGATCGTCGGATCGTGCCGTCGCGCAACCCCGCCGCCGCTACCGTCGCGCCGACGGGGGCGTAGAACCCGCGCTGGAGCGGGGATGGGCATGGGTATCTGGTTCGAGATCGGGGTGATCCTGCTGCTGGTGGTGCTGAATGGCCTGTTCGCGATGAGCGAGCTGGCGATCGTCTCCGCCCGCCGCGGCCGGCTGCTGGCCATGGAGCGGCGCGGCAGCCCGGGCGCCGCCGCGGCCCTGTCGCTGGCCGAGGACCCGCAGCGCTTCCTGCCGACGGTGCAGGTGGGCATCAGCCTAGTTGGCATCCTGGCCGGCGTCTTCGGCGGCGCCCAGCTTGCCGGGCCGTTGGGGGAGGCGCTGGCGCGGATCCCCGGCCTCGCGCCTTTCGCCAACGAGGCAGGTTTCGTCCTGGTGGTGGTGGCGATCGCCTATGCCAACCTGATCCTCGGCGAGCTGGTGCCGAAGCAGCTGGCGCTGCGCGACCCGGAACGCTTCGCCGTCGCCGTCGCCCGGCCGATGGCCTGGCTGGCGCGCTACACCGCCCCCATCGTCTGGGTGCTGTCGCGCTCCTCTTCGCTCGTGCTGCGCCTGTTCGGGGCGCACATGCCGCAGGACCAGTCGGTGACCGAGGAGGAGGTCAAGGCGGTGGTCGCCGAGGGCGCCCAGGCCGGCGCGCTGGAGCACGAGGAGCGCCACATGATCGAGCGCGTGCTGCGGCTGGCCGACAAGCCGGTACGGGCGCTGATGACGCCGCGCAACGATGTCGCCTGGATCGACCGCAATGCCTCGCCGCAGGACGTGGCGGCGACGCTCCGGGCGCATACCGTGACCCGCTTCGTCGTCGCCGACCGGCGGATCGACAACGTGGTCGGCGTGGTGGCGACCAAGGACCTGCTGGACCAGATGCTGGAGGGTGCGCCGCTCTCGGTTCCCAGCGCGCAGCGCCAGCCGCTGGTGCTGCCGGACAGCCTGCCGGCGATCGACGCGCTGGAGCGCATGCGGCACGACCCGGTCGGCATCGCCGTGGTGCTGGACGAATACGGCAGCTTCGAGGGCGTGGTCACCACCTCCGACCTGCTGGAGGCGATCATCGGCGAGCTCGGACCGCCGGACGCGCCGGAGCAGCCGGGCGAGGCGATCCAGCGGGCCGATGGCAGCCTGCTGCTGGACGGGATGATGCCGAGCGACGAGTTGCGGGCACAGCTCGACCTGCCGCCGCTGCCCTATCACGGCACCTATCACACGGTGGCGGGGCTGATGCTGGCGCTGCTGCGGCGGGTGCCGCGCGAGGGCGACCGGATCGTCTGGGCCGGCTGGCGCTTCGAGATCGTCGATATGGATGGCCGCCGGGTCGACAAGGTGCTGGCCATCCGGGAGGAGACGGTGGTGGCCGGCGCGGGCTAGCCACCCGGTCCCTACTTGCCCGCCGCGCTGCGGGCGATCGGCGCGATGAACTGCGCCTCGGTGTCCCAGGGAAACAGGATCCAGGTGTCCTGGCTCACCTCGGTGATGAAGGTATCCACCAGCGGGCGGCCCTTCGGCTTGGCATAGACCGTGGCGAAATGCGCCTTCGGCAGCAGGGCGCGGACCACCTTGGCCGTGGTCCCGGTATCCACCAGGTCGTCCACGACCAGCCAGCCCTCGCCATCCCCGGCTGCGGCGGGCGGCTTGACGACCTCGGGCTGGCCGCGCTCTTCCTCGTTGTAGGTGACGACCGAGACGGTCTCGATCAGCCGTGCCTCGAGCTTCGCGCGCCACGATCGCCGCCGGGATCAGCCCGCCGCGGGTGATCGCGACGATGCCCTTCCAGGGGCCGCGGTCGTTCAGCCGCCAGGCCAGCGCTTTGCTGTCGCGGTGCAACTGGTCCCAGCTGACGGTGTAGTAGCGGTTGGACATGGTCAGAAAAGCTTTCCTCCGTCCGGCACCTTCAGGTCCGGCTTCACCAGCACCACCGCGCCGTTCTCGTCCGGCACGCCCAGCACCAGCACCTCCGAGGTGAAGGGGCCGATCTGCCTCGGCGGGAAGTTCACCACGGCCATGACCTGCCGGCCGATCAGCCGGTCGCAGGGATAATGCACGGTGATCTGCGCCGAGGACCGCCGGATCCCGAGCGGCGCGCCGAAATCGACTCCAGAGCTTGACGGCCGGCTTGCGCGCCTCGGGGAAGGGCTGGGCATCGACGATGGTGCCGACCCGGATATCGACCTTCTCGAACTCGCCGTAGCTGATCACGTCCGCCATGCCCCCGCATAGACCTTCGGGGGCGGTCAGGGAAGGGGCGGGTTGCCGCCGGGCGGAGGTCATGCGAGAGGCAAGCTCCCCGGCGGGGCGCCAGCGTCACCGGCCCCGACAGAAGCAAGAACGGACGATCCGATGAAGCGCGACTTCCACGCCCCCGGCCGCAGCGCCGTCTACGGCACCGCCGGCATGGCCGCCACTTCCATGCCGATCGCCACTTTCACGGCACTGGAAGTCCTGCGGCAGGGCGGCAACGCGCTGGACGGCGCCATCGCCGCCGCTGCGGTCCTGGCGGTGGTGGAGCCGCAGAGCACGGGCATCGGCGGCGACTGCTTCTGCTCTATGCCCCGGCAGGGACCGGCAAGGTGGTGGCGATCAACGGCAGCGGCCGGCCCCGGCAGCCTCGACGCCCGAGGCGCTGCGGAGCCGGCAGGTCAGCAAGCTGGTCAATACCGACCCGCATGTGGTCACCATTCCCGGCGCTATCTCGGCCTGGGAGTTGCTGAACAGCACGCATGGCCGCAAGCCGCTGGGCGAGCTGCTGCAGCCGGCGATCCGCTGCGCCGAGCAGGGCTGGCCGGTGCATGCGCGCGTTGCGTCGGACTGGGCCGAGGCCGCCGACAAGCTGCGCGGCAACGAGGCCTCCTCCCGCCGCTTCCTGGTGGACGGCATGGCGCCCGCCATCGGCCACCGCTTCGTCCAGCCGGAGCTGGGCCGGACGCTGCGCGCCATCGCCGCCAAGGGCGCCCGCGCCTTCTACGAGGGCGAGATCGCCGCAGACCTGGTGGCGACGCTGCGCGCCCTCGGCGGCCTGCACACGGAAGAAGACTTCGCCAATGCGCTGCGAATGGCGGAGTTCGTCGAGCCGATCAAGGCCACTTGGCGCGGCATGGAGGTCTACCAGTGCCCGCCGAACGGCAGCGGCCTGCATGTCCTGCAGCTGCTCGGCATCCTCGGCGGCTTCGAGACGCCGGAGCAGGGGCCGGTGAGCGCCGAGCGCTATCACCGCCACATCGAGGCGGCCCGGCTGGTCTACCGCGACCGCGACGCCTTCCTCGCCGACCCGGCCCAGGTCGACGTCCCGGTGGCGAAGCTGACCGACCCGGCCTACCTCGCGGCGCTGCGCGGCCTGATCCGCGACGACCGGGTGATGCCGGCCATGCCGCCGGCCGGGGAGAGCGACCTCGCCCGGCACAAGGACACCGTCTATCTCTGCGTGGTGGATGCGGACGGCAATGCCTGCTCCTTCATCAACAGCCTGTTCCAGTCCTTCGGCTCCGGCATCCTGGCGGAGAAGTCGGGCGTCATGCTGCACAACCGGGGCTTCGGCTTCCGGCTGCAGGAAGGCCATGTGAACTGCATCGCCCCGAACAAGCGGCCGCTGCACACCATCATCCCCGGCATGGTGATGAAGGACGGCGAGCCGATCATGCCCTACGGCGTCATGGGCGGGCATTTCCAGCCAATGGGCCAGACCCTGTTCCTGTCCAACCACTTCGAATTCGGACTCGACGTGCAGGAGGCGATCGACTGCCCGCGGCTCTTCCCCGGGCCGGGCGGCGGGCCGGTGGAGCTAGAGCGCGGCATCCCCGGCCCGGTCATCGACCGGCTCTCCCGTCTCGGGCACGAGGTGAAGCTGGTGGACAAGCCGCATGGCGGCGGCCAGGCGATCTTCATCGACCGGAAGGCCGGCCATCTCGTCGGCGGCAGCGACCCGCGCAAGGACGGACTCGCCCTCGGCTTCTGATGCGGCCGCTGCGGGTCGGCATCACGACGCTCGGCGTCGACGCCGGCGGTTGCCCGGTCGCGGCGGGTGCGGTGGCGCGATCCACCGCTCGGCCCGGCCCGATCGTCGCGGCCCGCCTGGCCTCATCGTCGTCTGCTTCGATGCCCCGACACTCGCCCCCACGACAAGGAACCCGCCCGTGACCGAGCCCTGCGACCTCACCGCGCTCGAGGCGCGCCGGCTGATCGGCCGGAAGGCGCTCTCGCCCGTCGAATTGCTGGACAGCTGCCTCGGCCGCATCGCCGCGGTGAACCCGGCGGTCAATGCCATGGTGGCGATGGACGAGGCTGTGGCCCGCGGCGCGGCGAAGACCGCCGAGGCGGCGGTGATGCGCGGCGACGACCTGCCGCCGCTGCACGGCCTGCCGGTCGGCATCAAGGACCTCGAGGAGACCGCCGGGCTGCGCACCACCTATGGCAGCCCGATCTTCCAGGACCAGGTGCCGGCGCAGGATTGCGGCATGGTGGCGAGCATCCGCGCCGCCGGCGGCATCGTCCTCGGCAAGACCAACACGCCGGATCCGGCGCCGGCGCCAATACCCGCAACGCGGTCTATGGGGCGACCGGCAACCCCTTTGATCCCTCGCGCTCGGCGGCCGGCTCCTCCGGCGGCTCGGCAGTGGCGTTGGCGACCGGCATGGCGCCGCTCTGCTCCGGCTCCGACATGGGCGGCTCCCTGCGCAACCCGGCCGCCTTCTGCGGCATCGTCGGCTTCCGCCCGAGCCCCGGGCTGGTGCCCTCCGAGAAGCGGGTGCATGGCTGGTCCAATCTCGGCGTGCTCGGCCCGATGGCGCGCAATGTGGCGGATGCCGCGCTGCTGCTCTCGGCGATGGCCTCCGACGATGCGCGCGACCCGCTGGCCTATTCGCTGCACGCCCGCCCGGTGCGCGGCGAGGCGGCGCTGTTCCACCCGGTGCGGCGGCTCGACCTCGCCTCGTTGCGCCTGGCGGTATCGGAGGATTTCGGCGAGGCGCCGGTCGAGCGCGTGGTGCGCGACGCTTTCCGCGGCGTAGCCGCCGCGGCCGCGCCGCTGTTTCGCGACAGCGCCGAGGCGCATCCCGATTGCAGCGGGGCGGACGACGCCTTCCAGGTGCTGCGCGCCGCCGCCTTCCTCGGCGCGCACCTGGAGAAGGTGCGGAGCCGGCCGCAGGACGTCGGACCCAACGTCCGCGGCAATGTCGAGGAAGGGCTGCGCTACAGCCTTGAGGACTATGCCCGGGCGGCGACCGCGCAGACCCGGCTGTACCGCGGCTTCCAGGAATTCTTCGCGCGGCACGACGTGCTGATCACCCCGGCCATCACCGTCAGCCCACGCAGCTGGCGCGAGCTCTTCCCCACCGAGATCGACGGCCAGCCGACCCGCAGCTACGTCCACCGGCTGGCGCTGGCCTATTACGTGACGCTGGCTGGCCATCCGGCGGTCTGCCTGCCGGTCGGGCGGGATGCGAAGGGCATGCCCTTCGGCCTGCAGATCGTCGGCCCGCGCGGCGGCGACGCCTTTGTCCTGGCCGTCGCCGCGGCGCTGGAGGAAGCCTTCGCCGGCGATCCCGCGCTGGCCCGGCCGGTGCCGGACCCAGCGGCGCTGCGGGCGGCGCCGCCGATCAGCGGGATGGAAGGCTTTCTCGGCTTCGGCTGAGGCTACCAGCCGCGGCCATAGCCGCGGCCATAGCCGGCGCTGCCGTATCCGGCGCCACTGTAGCCGCTGCCGTAGGGCAGCGCATAGCCGGGGCGGCCGCCGCCATAGCTCCCGGCGTAGCGGCGCGGCTGGTGGTGGTCCGAAGCCGCGCCGGCGATCAGCGCCGCGGCGGTGCCGATGCCGGCGCCGAGCAGCAGCGTGCTGCCCCAGTCGGTCGTGCCGTTCGGATTCTGGCAGCCGCCCAGCAGCAGGGCGGCGGAGAGGCCGGCGGCGGTGAGCAGGCGGGAAGACATGGCTGGGAACCTCCTGTGATCCCCAGCATGCCGGCGGCGCGAGGCGCGCCCATGGTGGCGCCGCGGCGGAAGCGCGGCGTCCGTGGCGAAACCGGGGCGCTAGCCCTTGGCGCCGGAGAAGGCGTTGAAGGTCTGGATGGTGTAGGTGTCCTTCACCCCCGGCACGGTCTGCAGCGTCTCCACCACGAAGAGGCCGATATCCTGGTCCGGCTCCAGGTAGAATTTCCCCATCAGGTCGTACTGGCCGGAGGTGGAGTGCATCTCCGACAACTCGGGGATGCCGTCGGCCATTTCGCGTGCCACGCGATAGGCCTGGCCCATGTCGCATTTGATCATGACGAAGATCGCCCGCATCGCAGCCCCCAAATCCATCCAGCCCGGAAGATGGCGCGCGGGCGGGCGGCGGGGAAGGGGCGCTGCCCAGCAAGCGGGCAGGGCGGCGGCGCCGGGCGGCCCGACTCCGCTTCGGCTATGGCATGGGCCTTGCTGAAAGGCAGGGCATGAGCATCGCCCAGACCACCTATGAGGATCGCGGCGGCCCGGCCCAGCCCCTGCTGCTCGTCCAGGACTTGAAGAAGCACTTCCCCATCAAAGGCGGCATCTTCGGCGCCACCGTCGCCACCGTACGCGCGGTGGACGGCGTCTCCTTCGCCGTCCGCAAGGGCGAGACGCTGGGAATCGTCGGCGAGAGCGGCTGCGGCAAGTCCACCACCGCCCGGTTGCTGATGCGGCTGATGGCGCCGGATGCCGGCACACTGGTCTTCGACGGCGAGGGCGTCGGCGAGCATGCCCAGACCGGCGGCATGTCGCTGAAGGAGTACCGCCGCCAGGTGCAGATGGTCTTCCAGGACAGCTATGCCTCGCTCAACCCGCGCCTCCCGATCGAGGACAGCATCGCCTTTGCCCCCAAGGTGCATGGTGTCTCCGACGCCGAGGCCCGCGCCCGGGCGCGCGAGATGCTGGCCGCGGTCGGCCTGTCCCCGGCCACCTTCGCCCGCCGCTATCCGCATGAGCTTTCGGGCGGGCAGCGCCAGCGGGTGAACATTGCCCGCGCGCTCGCACTGCAGCCGCGCCTGGTGCTGCTGGACGAAGCCGGTCTCGCCGCCCTCGACAAGTCTCGTCGAGGCGCAGGTGCTGAACCTGCTGGTGGACCTGAAGGAGAAGTTCGGCCTCACCTACCTCTTCATCAGCCACGACCTGAACGTGGTGCAGTACATATCCGACCGGGTGCTGGTGATGTACCTCGGCGAGGTGGCCGAGATGGGGCCGGTGGATGCCATCTACGACCGCCCGGCGCATCCCTACACCCAGGCCCTGCTGGCCAGCCGGCCGGCGATGGACCCGAGGCAAGCGGCGGATGGAGCCGCCGCTGACCGGCGACCCGCCGAACCCGATCAACCCGCCTTCCGGCTGCCGCTTCCGCACCCGCTGTCCGCATGCCGAGGCCATCTGCGCCGACCGCAAGCCGATCGCCGCCGACCTGGGCGAGGGACACCTGGCCGCCTGCCACATGGCGGCGCCCGGCAGCGGCCACAGCAAGGCGGGGAGGCTGGCGGCATGAGCGAGGTCATGGAGCGCGCGGCGACCGCCAGCACCTCTGTGCCGCTGGTGAAGATGCGCGACGTCGGCGTCCGCTTCGTCACCCGCGATCGCACCGTCAACGCGGTCAACGGAGTCGACCTCGATCTCGCCGCCGGCGAGGTGCTCTGCATCCTCGGCGAATCCGGCTCGGGCAAGTCGGTGACCATGCGGGCGCTGATGCGGCTGCTGCCGCGCTTCGCCCAGGTCACCGGCAGCATCGAGGTCGGCGGCCGCGACGTCATAGCCATGAGCGAGGGCCAGCTGCAGGATTTCCGCGGCGGCGACGTGGCGATGATCTTCCAGGAGCCGATGACCGCGCTCGACCCGGTCTTCACCATCGGCCGGCAGATCGCCGAGACGGTGCAGCGGCACGAGGGCATCTCCCGCTCCGCCGCGGATACCCGGGCGCTGGAGCTGCTCGAGCTGGTGCAGATCCCCTCTGCCAAGCGCCGCCTCGCGGCCTATCCGCACGAGCTCTCGGGCGGCCTGCGCCAGCGCGCCATGATCGCGGTGGCGCTGGCCTGCAAGCCGAAGCTGCTGCTGGCGGACGAGCCGACCACGGCGCTCGACGCCACCGTGCAGATCCAGGTCCTGCTGCTGCTGCGCCGGCTGCAGGAGCAGATGGGCATGGGGGTGATCTTCGTCACCCACGACCTCGGCGTCGCCGGGGAGATCGCCGACCGCGTCGCCGTCATGTATGCCGGCAAGGTGGTCGAGGAAGGTCCGGTCGCGGCGCTGATGCGCGGCCCGCTGCACCCCTATCCGCGCGGGCTGCTGGGCGCCACCGTGCATCCCGGCATGCGCGGCAAGCGGCTCACCACCATCCCCGGCGCGCCGCCGAGCCTCGAGGTCGCGCCCACCACCTGCCCCTTCCAGCCGCGCTGCGCCGAGGCCGAGCCGGCCTGCTCGGTCGAGATCGGCCCGGCGCCGCGCCGCCCGCTGCCCGGCCGGATGGCCCGCTGCGTGAAGGTCCCCGCAACGGGGTGATGTCCGCCAGCCGTCCCGCCGGATAGGATGCCGGAAAACGGGGAGGCATCCATGGCTGAGATCGGCGCGCGGGCACGGCGCAATACCATCGGCGACGCGGTCCGGCGGGCAGGCGCCCGTTTCCGCGACCGCCCGGCGCTGCGCTTCGGCGACCGGTCCTGGAGCTTCGCCGCGCTCGATCTGGCTGCCGACCGGGTCGCCCGCATGCTGCTCGACAGCGGCCTGGCGCCGGGCGACCGCGTCGTCGCCTTCGGCAAGAATCCGGACGGTTTCCTGCTGCTCTGGCTCGGCTGCGCCCGGGCCGGGCTGGTGCATGTCCCCGCCAATTTCGCCCTGACAACGCCGGAGCTCGACTACATCCTGCGGCAATGCGGCGCCGCCGCGGTCTTCGTCCAGCCGGCGCTGCGGCCGGTGGCGGATGCCGCCGGCGGGGCGCTGCTGCGCGGCACCCTCGATGCCGGGGAGGGGCGGCACGACATCCTCGCCGCCGCCATGGACCCGCGCTGGGGCCAGCCGGGCGATCCGGAGGTGAGCGAAGGCGTCGCGGACACCGACCTCGTCCAGCTGCAATACACCTCCGGCACCACCGGCCAGCCCAAGGGCGCGATGATGACGCATCGCGCCATCCTGGCCGAATATGCGAGCGTGACGGTCGAGCTTGAGATGCGCCGCGACGACTGCGCGCTGGCCGCCCTGCCGCTGTACCACACCGCGCAGATGCACTGCTTCACCATGCCGCAGATGCTCAACGGCGCCTTCACCATCCTCATCGAGGCGCCGAACCCCGCGCTGGTACTCGAGCTGATCGAGGCCGAACGGATCACCAGCTTCTTCGCCCCGCCGACGCTCTGGATCAGCCTGCTGCAGCACCCCGACTTCGCCCGGCGCGACCTCTCCAGCCTGCGCAACATCTACTACGGTGCCTCCATTATGCCGGTCCCCGTGCTGCAGAAGCTGCGCGCCCGGCTGCCCGAGGCGCGGCCCTTCAATTGCTACGGCCAGAGCGAGATCGCCCCGCTCGCCACCGTGCTGCGGCCGGAGGAGCGACGAGGCGCGCCCCGGCTCGGTCGGCCGCGCCGTGCTGAATGTCGAGACGCGCGTGGTGGATGCCGAGATGCGCGACGTGGCGCCCGGCGAGCGCGGCGAGGTGGTGCACCGCTCGCCGCAGCTGCTGCTCGGCTACTGGGACATGCCGGAGGAGACGGCGCGCGCCTTCGAGGGCGGCTGGTTCCACAGCGGCGACGTGGCGACGATCGACGCGGAGGGTATCTTGCGATCGTCGACCGCACCAAGGACCTGATCAATACCGGCGGCGTGCTGGTGGCGAGCCGTGAGGTGGAGGAGGCGCTGTTCACCCACCCGGCCGTCGCCGAGGTCGCGGTGATCGCGGTGCCCGACCCGAAATGGATCGAGGCGGTGGCGGCCGTCGTCGTCCTCCGCGGCGACCCGCCGGCGGATGTCGAGGCCGCGCTTGCTGGCGCATGCGCGCGCCAACCTCGCCGCCTACAAGGTGCCGAAGCGCATCATCCTGGCCGAGGCCCTGCCGAAGAACACCGCGGGCAAGCTGCTCAAGCGGGAACTCAGGCAGATCTATGCCGGGACCGAGAGCGGCGCCCTCGGCGCGGGTGACGGCCCGGCGGGCCGCTTGTATGGTCCGCCGCGATCGACAACGACAACACGAGGAAGACGCGAATGACGCAGGCAGCGGGGCGCGAGGCGCGGCTCGGCGGGCATATCCTGGCCGATGCGCTGGTGGCGCAGGGCGTGACCCATGCCTTCTGCGTGCCGGGCGAGAGCTATCTCGACCTGCTCGACGGCCTCTATGCCCAGCGCAACCGGATCGAGCTGGTGACCTGCCGCTTCGAGGCCGGTGCCGTCCACATGGCCGAGGCCTATGGCAAGCTGACGGGCAAGCCGGGCGTCGCGCTCGTCACCCGTGGCCCTGGCGCCTGCCACGCCGCGATCGGCGTGCATGTCGCCTTCCAGGACAGCACGCCGCTGGTCCTCATCATCGGCCAGATCCCCTTCGAGGAGACCGACCGGGAGTCCTTCCAGGAGGTGGACTACCGCAAGATGTTCGCGCCGCTTGCCAAATGGGTGACGCAGATCGACGACGCCGCGCGCATCCCCGAGCTGATGGCGCATGCCTTCGACGTGGCGACCTCCGGCCGGCCCGGCCCGGTGGTGGTGGCGATCTCCGAGGAGATGCAGAAGCACATGGCGACGGTGCCGGACCTGGCCCCGGCCGAGGTGCTGCCGCCGCACCCGGCGCCGGATGCCGTCAGCCGCATGATGGGCATGCTGGCCAAGGCCGAGCGGCCGCTGGTCGTGCTCGGCGGCGGCGCCGGCTGGTCGAAGCAGGGCCGCGCGGACATCAAGGAATTCCTCGTCGCCAACGACCTGCCGGTCGCAGTCTCCTTCCGCCGGATGGGGCTGTTCGACGGCACCCACCCGAACTACGTCGGCGACCTTGGCGTCGGCGCCGATGCGGCGCTGGTGAAGAGCGCGCGGGAGGCCGACCTCTTCATCGCCATCGGCACCCGGATCGGCGAGACGGTAAGCCAGGGCTACACCCTGTTCGACATGGCCGGGGCCAAGCCGATCATCCATGTCTACCCCGACCAGGCCGAGATCGGCCGCGTCTACCGCCCGGCGCTCGGCATAACCGCCGACCTGAACGCCTTCGCCGCGGCGGCGAAGGCCAGCGCGCCGGTGGCGAAGCCGGCCTGGTCCGGCTGGCGCGCCCAGCTCCGTGCGGCGCGCGAGGCGCAGGCGAAGCCGCAGGCCTATGAGGGCCCGCTGAACCTGGCCGTGGCGCTGCAGGAGCTGGAGAAGGTCCTGCCGCCCGACACCATCTTCACCACCGATGCCGGCAACTTCGCCACCTGGCCGCAGCGCTTCATGCATGTGAGCGAGGGCCAAGATTTCCTCGGCCCGACCAACGGCGCCATGGGCTATTCGGTGCCGGCGGCGATCGGCGCCAAGATCGTCTTCCCGGAGCGCACCGTGGTGTCTTTCGTCGGCGACGGCGGCTTCCTGATGACCGGGCAGGAGATCGCCACCGCCTTCCACCACAAGGTCAACCCGATCGTCCTGGTCTTCAACAACGGCATGTACGGCACGATCCGCATGCACCAGGAGAAGCACTACCCCGCCCGGGTCTCGGCAACGGCGCTGACCAATCCCGACTTCGCCAAGTTCATCGAGAGCTTCGGCGGGCATGGCGAGATCGTCGAGGCGACCGACCAGCTGGTGCCGGCCTTCAGGCGGGCGATGGCCAGCGGCAAGCCGGCGGTGATCGAAGTGCGGACGAACCCCGAGCAGGTGACCAACCGCAGCACCATCGCCCAGCTACGGGAGCAGGCGGCGAAGGCCTAGCCGGCGCGATTCAGCCCGCCGCGGCCCTTGCAGGGGCCGCGTGCGGGTTTCGGACAAATGTCCCGTCCCGGCCTCCCGGACGCGGGTTTCGGACAAAGCCCGGCCGCGCCACCGGCATCCCGCCCTTCGGACAAAGGCTCGGGGCCCGCGACGCGGCGATGGGGCCGTCGGTCGGTCCTGGCGGCAATGCTGGGCATGGCGGTCATCCCCTGGTGCGGCGAGGCAGCCTATCAGAGGCGAGGTCACGGATCAAGAATATTATCCTAAGAACAGGGCAACTGCCTTGCCGGCTTCGCTGCCGCGCCCGGTACCTTTCCTCCCCGATATGCAAGGGGGTAGACGCCACATGCTGACCGACCGCTACGGCCTTGCCCTCGACACCGCCTCCGCTGCCGCGCGGGATGCCTATGTCGCCGGCGCCGAACGGCTGCTCAGCATGTATCCCGGCGCCGAGGCACTGTTCGACGCCGCCATCGCCGCCGATCCCGGCTTCGGCCTGGCCCGCGTGGCCCGTGCCCGCGCCTTCCAGATGGCCGAGGACTCCGCCGGCACCCGTGCCGCGCTCGACGCCGCGGCCACCACCGCTTTGGCGCCGCGCGCCGCCGGCCAGGCACGCGTCTTCCGGCTGATGCTGGAGGGCGAGCCGCAGGCGGCGCTCGCAGCGGTGCGGGCGCATCTGGCGGAATGGCCCTGCGACGCGCTGGTGCTGAGCACCACGGCCAACCAGACCGGGCTGATCGGCCTCTCCGGCCTGGCGAGGCGGGAGCAGGACCTGGCCGAACTGCTCGACCGCCTGGCGCCGCATTACGGCGAGGACTGGTGGTTCGGCGCGCATCACGGGATGGCGCTGTCCGAGGTGGGGGAGGCGGCGCGGGCGCGACGGATCCTCGAGGCCTCCTACGCCGCCAATCCGCGCAACGGCTACATCGCCCACAGCATCGGCCACCTGCATTACGAGACCGGCGACCATGCCGGCGCCGTCGCCTTCCTGCGCGGCTGGCTGCCCGGCTATCCCAGGGCCGGGCGGCTGCACGGCCACCTGCACTGGCACCTCGCCCTCAGCGAGCTGCAGGCCGGCAACGTCGAGGAAGGCTTCCGGCTCTATGCCGAGGCCTTCGCGGCGGAGGAATACCACGCCCCGGCCCGGCTCAAGCTGACGGATGGCGCCGCCTTCCTCTGGCGGGCCGAGCTCGCCGGGCATCCGCGCGACCCCGATCGCTGGCGCGCCCTGCACGACTTCGCCCTGAAGGTTGCGCCGCGGCCGGGGATGCCGCTGGCCGACTGGCACGTGGCGCTGACCCAGGCGGTGCTCGGCGACGGCGAGGGACTGGCGGCGCGGGCGGAGGCCATGGCGGCGATGACCGCTGCCGGCCGCTATCCCGCCGGCCCGGCGATCACGGCGCTGGGCCGCGCCTTCGCCGCCATGGTGCGGCAGGATTTCGACGTGGCGATCGAGGCCATCCTGCCGGTGCTGCCGGAGCGCGAGCGGGTCGGCGGCAGCCGGGCGCAGGTCGACCTGGTGGAGGCGACGCTGCTGAAGGCCTATCTCGGCGCCGGGCGGCTCGAGGAGATGCGGGGGCTGCTGGCGGCACGGCGGCCCAGCGCGGCAGCGCTGCCGGTCTGAGAGGGGAGAGGGCCGGGGAGAAGGTATTCTCCCCGGACCCCTCATCTATTTCTATGAGTCGGCACCTTCCGCGTGGCGGCAGCCAGACCCACAAAAGGAAGGGTGGGGCTTGGGGAGGGAATACTTTTCCCTCCCCAACCTACCTGCCGACCGCGTAGCCCTGCATGCCGCGGGGATTGGCCCCGGCGAAGATCTGCCCATCGGTTTCCAGCCGCGCGCCGGTCAGCCGGCCCTCCGACCACTCGCCGCCCATCTCCGCCGCATGGCCGCGCGTGGTCAGGTCAGCGAGCACCTCCGGCGCGAAGCGGCCCTCGATCACCACCTTGCCGGGGCGGGCGCCGCGCGGCCAGAAGCTGCTGATCCAGTGCTCGGAATGGAAGCTCGGCAGGTCGATCGCCTGCTGGATGTTGAAGCGGTGGTCGACCATCCGCATCAGCATGATCGGCTGCCACTGGTCCTGCTGCTCGCCGCCCGGGGTGCCGAAGCTCATCCAGGGCTTGCCGTCGCGCAGCACCATGCTGGGCGAGAGCGTGGTGCGGGGCCGCTTGCCGGGCTGAAGGCCGTTCGGTAGCGACTCGTCCAGCCAGAACATCTGGCAGCGCGACCCCAGGCAGAAGCCGAGTCCGGGGATCGCCGGCGAGCTCTGCAGCCAGCCGGCCGAGGGCGTCGCGCTGACGAAATTGCTCCCAACGGTCGATCACGTCGATATGGCAGGTATCGCCGCCCGAGGCCCCGAGCCGCGACACCGTCGGCTCCCCGTGCCGGCCGCCGCCGCCATGTCGCGGGCGCGGCGCAGGGCCGCCGGGTAGTCGGTGCGCGGTGTCCGCCCCTCGGGCGAGCCCGGGCGCCAGTCGTTGTTCGCGGTCGCGCTGATCAGTCTGCGGCGCTCGGCCGTGTAGGCGTCGGACAGCAGCGCCCCCATCGGCACGTCGGTGAAGTTGGGATCGCCGTAATAGGCCTCGCGGTCGGCGTAGGAGAGCTTCATCGCCTCCACCACCGTATGGACGAACTCGGCGCCGACCGGGTCCATGGCGCCGATGTCGAAGCCTTCCAGCAGGGCGAGCGTCTGCAGCATGGCCGGCCCTTGGCTCCAGGGGCCGCATTTCAGCACGGTGTGGCCGCGATAGTCGTGCGTCAGCGGCGTCTCCACGCCCGCGCGCCAGCCGGCCATGTCGTCGCCCGTCAGCAGCGCGGTGTGGCGGCGGCCGGAGGTGTCGAGCGCCTCGAAGCTGCGGCCGAAGGAGTCGATCGCCTCGGCGACGAAGCCGCCATACCAGGCATTCCGCGCCGCATCGATCTGCGCGACGCGGTCGGGGCCGGCCGCCTCGGCCTCCCGCACCACCCGGGCATAGGTCTCGGCGAGTTCCGGGTTGGTGTAGAGCTCGCCCGGCTTCGGCCCGCCAGCGCGGAGCCAGAGCGCGGCGCTGCTCGGCCAGGCGCTCTCGAACAGCGGCCGCACCGTCTCGAGCGTCGCCGAGACCCGCGGCACCACATGCGCGCCGCGCGCGGCATAGCCGATGGCGTATTCGAGCACGTCGCGGAGCTTCCAGGTGCCGTGGTCGCGCAGTATCAGCGCCCAGGCATCGAAGGCGCCGGGGATCGGCGCGCAGAGGAAGCCGGTGCCGGGCACGATATCCAGCCCGAGCGACTGCATCTTCCCGACCGTCATGGCCTTCGGCGCCGGCCCCTGGCCGCAGATCACCTGCTGGGTGCCGAGCGCGGCGCTGTGCAGGATGATCGGGCAGTCGCCGCCCGGGCCGTTCAGGTGCGGCTCGACGATCTGCAGGGTGAAGCCGGCCGCCGCCGCGGCGTCGAAGGCGTTGCCGCCGCGCTCCAGCACCGACATCCCGACCTGGGAGGCGATCCAATGGGTGGTGGCGACGGCCCCGAAGGTGCCGGCGATCTCGGGGCGGGTGGTGAACATGGGGCAGGCTCCGCGGGACGCTTCCGGGCGGGATTGGCGCAGCCCCGGGCCCGCTGGTCAACCGCCCAGCGGCAGGCGCTCGGCGATCAGGAAGGGGCGCCGGCCGCCGCCTGGGTGAAGAGGCAGATCGCCGTGACCCGGCGAGGCCGGGCCGGGGCATCGCCGAGGAAATCGGTGACCGCCGGCAGCACCACGGCCTTCTCGGCCGGCGTCAGCCGCCGGGTCAGGGTGACGTGGAAGCGCCATTCCTCGAAGACATAGGGGTAGCCCCAGCGGTCCAGCAGCGCCTCCTGCCGCGGGCTGAGCCCGGACCTGCGCCGCCGCGCGAGCTCGGCCTCGGCGGGCGGGGCGCGGCAGGGGTCGAGCGCCTCGACGCAGGCATCGGCCAGGTCGCGCAAGCCGGGGCAGGGCGCCGATTCGCGCAGCGCGAGGAAGCCCTGCAGGTCCTGCACCGCCAGCGGCGGCAGGTCGAAGGGCGCCAGCCGCGCCGCCAGCGCCGCGGCCGCCGCGACCGCTTCCGCCCAGGACAGGGCGAGGCGGAAGGGCGGCTTCAGCGTCGCGTGCAGGCCGTAGCCGCGCGGGTCGGCGGTGAGCTCGGCGATATCGAGCCCGGGCAGCTTCGGCTGCGGCAGCGGCGCGCCGGTCTCGGCATCCCGGCCCAGCCAGGCCGAGCCGAGCGCATGCAAGGGGTCATCCAAATCGGGCGCCCAGTAGAGCGCCAGCCGGGCCTCCGGCCGCGGCGCGCCGATCACGCGACGCGCTCCCCGGCACGCCAGACCTGGCGGACGAAGGGCAGGTCGCCGATGGCAGCGACCCGGGCGAGGTCGGCGCGCAGCCCGTCCTCCAGCCGGCCGCGATCGGCCAGCCGCACCATCCGCGCCGGGGCATCGGTCAGCATGGCGACCGCCGCCGGCAGGCTGATCCCGGTCTCGGTCACGGATCGCCAGGCGGCCTCGACCAGCGCGGCCGGGACATAGTCGCTGGCCAGGGCGTCCACCGTGCCGGCGCGGATCATCGCGGCCGCCGAGACATTGCCGGAATGGCTGCCGCCGCGGACGATATTGGGCGCGCCTGCGATCACCCCGACACCGATCCGCTTCGCCTCGGTCGCGGCTTCCATGACGACGGGGAATTCGCTGATGCGGATGCCGTCCTCGGCATTCTGCGCCACGGCCTCGGCGCTGTCGTCGTCATGCGAGGCGAGCGGCAGGTCGCGATGCGCGAGGCGGCGCAGCAGCCAGCGCCGCTGCGGCTCCCGCAGCCGGGCGCGCTGCTCCAGCAGCGCCTCGATCCGCGTGGTCACCTCGGCCTCCGAGAGCTGCATCTGCCGCTGCCGCATGGCGCGGTAGCGGGCGATGTCGCGGTACTGGCCGACGCCCGGCGAATGGTCCATCAGGCTGGCCATCAGCACCCGCGGATGGTCGGCGACCGGGTCGAGCGCCTGCGGCATGTCCTGCGCCGGCAGCTCGCAGCGGAGGTGGAGGAAATGCTCCGCCTTCAGCAGCCCGGTATCCCCCAGCGCATCGAGGTCGCGCACGCCGTCGAGGAAGGTCTGGCCGCGCCCGGCATCGAAGCCGAGATCGCCAAGGCAGAGCGCGTCCAGCACCGTGGTCACGCCGGCCGCGGCGCATTGGGCGTCATGTGCCAGCATGGCGGACCGGCTCGGCCAGCGGGCATTGGCGCGCGGCAGCACCTGGCGTTCCAGGTTGTCGGTATGCACGTCGACCACGCCCGGGATCAGGTGGTCGCCCTCGAGGTCCTCGGCGGCGCTGAGATGGCTGCGGCCGGGCTGGACCTCGGCGATCCGGTCGCCGCGGAGGAGGATGGTGCCCGCGATCACCTCCGCCGGCAGGACCAGACGGGCGTTGGTGAGGATGGTTTCCTTCATGCCGCAGCCCCGCGGCCGCGGTATCTGACATCATGGGGGTGACCTCGAACAGCCGGTCGGCGACCCGGTCGCGGACCTCGGTGTCATGGAAGATGCCGATGATGGCGGCGCCGGCGCGCTTGGCCTCCTCGATCAGCCCGATGACCACGGCGCGGTTGCCCGCGTCAAGGCTGGCGGTGGGCTCGTCCAGCAACAGCACCGGATAGTGCGGCGCGAAGCCGCGCGCGAGGTTCACCCGCTGCTGCTCGCCGCCCGAGAAGGTGGCCGGCGGCAAGCCATGCAGCCGGGTCGGCAGGTTCAGCCGGGCGAGCAGCGCGGCGGCGCGGGCGCGGGCCGCCTCCCGCGGCAGGCCGCGCGCGGCGAGCGGCTCGGCGACGATGTCGAGGGTCGGCACGCGCGGGATCACCCGCAGGAACTGCGAGACGTAGCCGAGCGTGTCGCACCGGACCTCCCGCACCAGCCGCGGGTCTGCGGCGGCGAGGTCCATTACCGTGTCCCGGTGGCGGAGCAGGATGCGCCCCTCGCCGGCGCCGTAATTGCCGTAGAGGCAGCGCATCAGCGTGGACTTCCCGGCCCCCGAGGCCCCGGCCAGCGCGACGCATTCGCCCGGCTGGACTTCCAGTTCGACCCCGCGCAGCACCGGGATGTGCGTGCCGCCCTGGAGATGGAGGGTGAAGCCCTTGCCGAGGCCTTCGGTCCGCAGCGCCCAGCTCATGCCGCCAGCACCGAGGCGACCAGCAACTGGGTGTATTCGTGCTGCGGGTCGTCCAGCACCCGGTCGGTCAGGCCTTCCTCCACCACCCGGCCCTGGCGCATCACCAGCATGCGGTGCGCCAGCAGCCGCGCGGCCGCGATGTCGTGCGTCACCAGCAGCACGGCGAGGCCGAGATCGGCGACGAGCGCCCGGATCAGGTCGAGCAGCCGGGCCTGGACCGAGACGTCGAGCCCGCCGGTCGGCTCATCCATGAAGACGAGGCGGGGATGCGTCACCAGGGTGCGGGCGATCTGCAGCCGTTGCTGCATCCCGCCGGAGAAGGTGCGGGGCAAGCCGTCGATCCGGGCCGGGTCGATCTCGACCCGCTGCAGCCACTCGACCGCCTCGGCGCGGATCGCGCCGTAGTGGCGGGCGCCGGTCGCCATCAGTCGCTCGCCGATATTGCCGCCGGCGGAGACGCCAAGGCGCAGCCCATCGCGCGGATCTCTGATGGACGAAGCCCCAGTCGGTGCGGTGCAGCCGGCGCATCGCCGCTTCCGGCATGGACTCGATTGCATGGATGGCGCCGGCCGGGTCGCGATAGAGCACTTCGCCCGCATCCGGCCGCAGCAGTCCGGACAGGACGCGCAGCAGCGTGGTCTTGCCGGAGCCGGATTCTGCCGACGATGGCGACCACCTCGCCAGGCCAGATCGAGAGCGCGACGCCGTCGAGCGCCGCGACCGGGCCGTAGCGCAGCGAGAGGCCTCTGGCCTCGAGCAGCGGCGCGCTCATTCCGCGGCCTCCCGCGCGCCCTGGCGGGTTGTGCAATAGTCGGTGTCGGAGCAGACGAACATCCGGCCGCCCGCATCGTCGGTCACCACCTCGTCCAGGTAGCTGGTGCGGCTGCCGCAGAGTTCGCAGGTGGCATCGGCGCGGATCGGCTCGAAGGGATGGTCCTCGAAGTCGAGGCTGCGGACCGCGGTATAGGGCGGCACGGCATAGATCCGCTTCTCGCGCCCGGCGCCGAAGAGCTGCAACGCCGGCATGCGGTGCAGCTTCGGATTGTCGAAGGCGGGGATGGGGGAGGGCGACATCAGGTAGCGGTCGTTGACCATGACCGGGTAGTTGTAGGAGGTCGCGATATGGCCGTGCCGGGCGATGTCCTCATACAGCTTCACATGCATCAGGCTGTAATCGGCCAGCGCGTGCATCCGCTTCGTCTCCGCCACGCGCGGCTCCAGGCGGAACAGCGGCTCCGGCATCGGCACCTGGTAGACCAGCACCTGGCCCTCGCGCAGCGGCGTCTCGGGGATGCGGTGGCGAGTCTGGATGATGGTCGCCGCCTCGGTCCGCTCCGTGGTGGCGACCCCGCGACGCGGGCGAAGAAGCGGCGGATGGAGACGGCGTTGGTGGTGTCGTCGGCACCCTGGTCGATGACCTTCAGCGTGTCGGACGGGCCGATCACGGCCGCCGTCACCTGGATTCCGCCGGTGCCCCAGCCATAGGGCAGCGGCATCTCGCGGCTGCCGAAGGGTACCTGGTGGCCGGGGATCGCCACCGCCTTCAGCAGGGCGCGGCGGATCATCCGCTTGGTGTTCTCGTCGAGGTAGCCGAAGTTGTAACCCGCGGCGGCCGTCATTCCGCGGCCTCCCGCAGCGCCGTCGCGCGCAGTTGGCGGATCTTCTCCAGCTCCGACTGGAAGTCGACGTAGTGTGGCAGCTTCAGGTGCTCGACGAAGCCGGTCGCCTCCACGTTGTCGCAGTGGTACAGCACGAATTCCTGGCTCTGCGCGGGTGAGTCGGCATCCTCGCCAAGCTCGGCGCCGCGCAGCGCGCGATCGACCAGCGCCATCGCCATCGCCTTCCGCTCGGCATGGCCGAAGACCAGCCCGTAGCCGCGCGTGGATTGCGGCGGCTCGGTCTTCGATCCGGCGAACTGGTTGACCATCTGGCATTCCGTGACGGTGAGGTCGCCGATCTCGATGGCGAAGCCGAGCTCGGGCGGGGTGATCTCGACCGCGACCTCGCCCATGCGAATTTCGCCGACGAAGGGATGCGCGTTGCCGTAGCCGCGCTGGGTGGAATAGCCGAGCGCCAGCAGGAAGCCCTCGTCGCCACGGGCCAGAGCCTGCAGCCGCAGCGGGCGTTCGGCCGGGAAGGCGAGCGGCTCGCGCGTCAGGTCGGGCGGCGGGGCGTCGGACCCCGCCTCGGCCTGCATCAGCCCTTCCTGCGCGAGGATGCCGGTGACCCGCGGCATCGTCGCCGTCTCGGCCGCAGCCTGCGGCGCGGGACGCGGCGGCTCGCCGGCGGCGGCCAGCGCGAAGTCCAGCAGCCGGTGGGTATAGTCGAAGGTCGGGCCAAGCAACTGGCCGCCCGGCAGGTCCTTGTAGGTGGCGCTGATCCGGCGCCGGATGCGCATCGCCCCGGTGTCCAGCGGCTCGCTCGCGGCGAAGCGGGGCAGGGTGGTGCGGTAGGCGCGCAGCAGAAAGGCGGCCTCGATCAGGTCGCCGCGCGCCTGCTTGATGGCGAGCGCGGCGAGGCCGCGGTCGTAGCAGGCGCCCTCCGCCATCACCCGGTCCACCGCCAGGCCGAGCTGCTCACCGATCTGCTCGACCGTCAGCTCCGGCAGGGCGGGATCGCCGCGGCGTTCCTCGGCCAGCCAGGCATGCGCGGCGTCGATCGCCGCCTCGCCCCCTTGACCGCGACATAGGCCATCAGCCGATCTCCAGGGCGGTGGTGCGGGGCAAGGCGGCAAGCCGGTCGCCGGCGCAGAGGATGAGGTCCACGCCGCAGGGGAAGCGCGCGCGGTTGGCCTGCCATTCGGCGGTGAATCCCTCGGGCAGGCCGGTCGCGCGCAGATGGTGTGCCCGCTCGATGCCCGGCCCGGTCAAACGCCAGCCGGCGCCTTCCTCCAGCCCCGCGACCTGGATGATCAGCGTGGCGGAGCGGTGCGGCTCCTCCTCGGTGCCCTGGGCAAGGTCGCGCAGCGCAGGCGGCGGGCCGCTTGCCAGCAGGAAGGCGGCCTCCGCGGGGGTGGCGACGATCGGGGCACCGGCATGGAAGCGCAGCCAGGCTCCGGCCGCCACACCCGCGTCCAGCCAGACCGGGGTGTCCGCATCCGCCAGCGTCAGCAGGACCGCCGCTGCCGCCCGCCCCAGCGGCGCCGGTAGCTCCGGCAGTCCGGGCAGGCGGTGCACCCGGCCGGGGCGGGACATGGCGTCCAGCACGGCGCGGAAGCAGGCTTGGGCGTCCAGCACCGGATCGGCGAAGCCGGCGGACAGGGTGGCGGTCATCGCATGGTCGCCATGGTGAAGAACTGCACCCGCGTGGCCGCGGCCTTGGCGGCGTCCTGCGCGGCCCGGGCGGCCTGGACCGCGGCCAGCGGCTCGATCATCGTGGCCAGCAACGCGGCTTGGCGTCCGGGATCCTGCAGCGCCGCGTCGATCAGGGCGGCGAGCTCCGCCTGCCTGGCATCCCGGCCGGCGGCATAGGCATGGCCGACCGTGCCGTCCTCAAGCCTGACGCTGCAGCGGGTCACCGTGACCTCGCCGAGGTTGAAGGGCGCGCCGTCGCCGCCCTGGCGGCCGCGGGCCATGACCAGCCCGGTCTCCGGCCCGCGCAGCCGGCGATGCGGCGGCAGGGGCGGGGCGGATTCCAGCAGGGCGTCGAGCTCGGCACGGCTCGCCCGTGCCAGGATGCCCATCCAGCGGCGCCGTGCGGCGATCGCGGTCGGGGCGGGGTTCGGCGGTTCGGCTGCCAGGCTCATGAATTCGTCTATAAAGGTCTAGACAAGTAGATGTCCAGCCAGATATCCAGCAGCCATGTGCCATGGCAGGCTGCGCCCATGCTTGAAACTTCCATGACAGGCGCGGAGGCCCCGGCCGGCGCCGCACCGCTCGCGCGCGGCCAGGGCGTCGCGCTCTGGCGGCAGATCGTCGGCGCGCTGGAGGCGCAGATCGGTACCGGTGGCCTGACGCCCGGCACGCGGCTGCCGACCGAAGCCGAGCTTTCCGCCCGCTTCGCCGTCAATCGCCACACCGTCCGCCGGGCGATGGAGGAGTTGCAGGTGCGCGGCCTCGTGCGGATCGAGCAGGGGCGCGGCAGCTTCGTCGCCGAGGACGTGCTGGACTATCCGCTCGGCCCGCGCACCCGCTTTTCCGAGACCATACGCCGGCAGAACCGCGAGCCGCAGGGGCGCATCCTGCGGCTGGAGGAGATCGACGCCGATGGACAGGTGGCGGAGGCGCTGAAGCTGCGGCGCAACCGGCCCGTGGTGATCGCCGAGCGGCTCGGCCTGGTCGACGGGCGGCCGGTGGTGCTCGGCGCGCACTACTTCTCCGCCGCACGCTTCCCCGGCATCGCCCGGCTGCTGGCCGAGAATCCCTCCGTCACCCATGCGCTGGCGACCCTGGGCGTCGCCGACTACCGGCGGCTGTCGACCCGGATCACCGCCCGCATGCCGACCGCGGAGGAGGCGACCGTGCTGGAGCAGTCCCGCACCCGGCCGGTGCTGGTGACCGAAGCGGTCAACGTGGACAATTCCGGCGAGCCGGTCGAATTGAGCATCGCCTGCTATGCCGCGGGCCGCATGCAGATCCTGGTGGAAAGCTGACGATGGAAGAACAGGGCTGGCGGATTGCCGGCGGCACCACGCTGCTGGACGGGGCGCTGCGCCCGGCGGATCTCGCGCTGGCCGAGGGCCGCATCGCCGAGGCCGCGCCCGGCGCGCGCGTGCTGGATGCGCGGGGCCTGCTGGTGCTACCCGGGTTGGTCGACATCCACGGCGACGCGCATGAGCGCAGCCTGCAGCCGCGGCCGGGCATCGGCTTCCCGGTCGACCTCGCGCTGCGCGACACGGCGACCCAGTTGCTGGGCTGCGGCATCACCACGGCCTATCTCGGCGTGACCTTGTCCTGGGAGCCCGGGCTGCGCTCGCTCGAGACCTGGCGGCTGCTGATGGCGGCGCTGGAGGCGGCGCGGCCGGGCCTCTCGCTCGACCTGCGGGTCCACCTGCGGTTCGAGGCCGACAACCTCGATGCATTGGAGGACGCGCTGGCCGGCATTGCCGCGGGTCGGGTGCATCTGCTCGGCTTCAACGACCACACGCCGTCCATCCTCCGGAAGCTCGGCAGCGAGAAGGAGGTGGCCAAGTATGCCGGCCGCGCCGGCATGGCGCCCCTGAGTTCCGCGCGCTGGCCGAGCGCGTCGCGGCGCGCCGGGGCGAGGTGCCGGCAGCGCGCGAGCGGCTGGCGGCGGCGGCACGGGCGGCGGGCCTGCCCATGCTGAGCCATGACGACGCGACGCTGGAGGACCGCGCGCATTACCGCGGCCATGGCGCCCGCATCTGCGAATTCCCGATGGCCGAGGCGGTCGCCGCCGATGCCCGGGCGCATGGCGAGGCGGTGGTGATGGGCGCGCCCAACGTGGTGCGGGGCGGCAGCCATCTCGGCTGGGCCAGCGCCGCGCCGCTGGCGGAGCGCGGCCTGGTGACGGTGCTGGCCAGCGACTATCACTGGCCGGCGCTGCTGGAGGCGCCCTTCGCCATGGCCAGGCGGGGCCGGATGGACCTGGCGGCGGCCTGGGCGCTGGTCTCGGCCAACCCGGCCGCGGCGGCGGGGCTCGAGGATCGTGGCGCGCTGCGGCCTGGGCTGCGGGGCGATGTGGTGGTGGTCGACCCGGCCGGGCCCGCGGTGGTGGCGGTGTTCAGCGGCGGGCGGCTGGCGCACCTGGCAGCGGCGGGCGCGGCGCGGCTGGGGTAGGAAGATCGGGGAGGAAAAAGCATTTCCTCCCCAAGCCCCACCTTTGCTTTTTATGGGTCTGGCACCCGCCGCGCGGTGGCGGCCGACTCCCAGACATAGATGAGGGGGCCGGGGGAGAATACCTTCTCCCCTGGCCTTGCCTACTCCGCCGCCAAGCCCTCCACCGCCGCCACCGCCGGCCGAACCCAGACCGCCGTGTCATGGAAGACCGCGCCGCCCTTCGGCGGGCCGGGGTCGTCGCTGACCAGCAGGTTGATGCCCATGCCGCCCTCGAAGTCGGCATTCGGCCAGACGCTCTCGACGATGACGACGCCTTCCTGCTGGCCCTCGGCCAGCTTGGCCGTCAGCACCACCTCGCCGCGCGCATTGCCGAGCCGTACCCGGCCGCCGTCTTCGATGCCAAGCCGCTCGGCATCGCGCGGATGCAGCATCACCTTCGGTCGGATCTCCCGCTTCCGCGACCCCGGCGTCTCGGTGAAGGTGGTGTTGAGGAACTGCCGCGCCGGCGCGGTCACCATGCGGAAGGGGTGGTCGTCATCGGCCGCGTCGATCGCCGCCATGTGGTCCGGCAGCTTCGGCATCACCGCGTGGTCCGGGCCAATGGCCGTCCAGTCCGGGGCGAAGTGGGATTTGCCGTCCTTATGGCCGAAGCCGCTGATGAAATGCGACTCGACGAAGCCCGGCTGCACATCCAGCCAGCGCCCGGCGGCGATCGCGTCCCAGCCCGGCCAGCCGGAGGCGCGGAGCGTCCAGTCGGCGATCTCCCGCGCCGTCAGGTCGAAGCCGCGATGTTGGGCGCCGAGGCGCCGCGCCAGGCCCTGCAGCACCTCGTGGTTCGAGCGGCATTCGCCCGGCGGCTCGACCAGCTTGGGGCCGAGCTGGATGTGGCTGTGGCCACCGGCCTGGTAGAGGTCGTCGTGCTCGACGAACATCGTCGCGGGCAGCACGACATCGGCGTATTTCGCCGTCTCGGTCAGGAACTGCTCGTGCACGCAGGTGAAGAGGTCGTCGCGCAGGAAGCCGCGGCGGACCTTCTCGCTGGCCGGTGCCACGACGGCGGGGTTGGTGTTCTGGATCAGCAGGGCGGTCACCGGCGGGCCTTCGCCGAGGTCGCGCCGGTCGCCGGTCAGCACCGCCCCGATGCGGCTCTGGTCGAGGATGCGAATCGCCGGGTCGCGGACGTCATGCCCCTCGATCAGCGACTTGTCCCAGTGATAGATCGCCCGGTTGCTCCAGAAGGCGCCGCCGGCGGGATGCCGCCACTTGCCGGTCACCGTCGGCAGGCAGGTAACGGCATGCAGGGAGGCGGCGCCGTTGCGGCTGCGGGAAAAGCCGTAGCCGCAGCGGATATAGGCCCGCTCGGTCCGTCCGTAGAGCGCGGCGAAGGCCTCGATCTCGGCGACGCTCAGCCCGGTGATGGCGCTGGCCCAGTCGGGGCCGCGCGCCGCCAGATGCGCTTCCAGCTCCGCCGGCGCGTCGGACAGCCGCGCCATGTAGTCGCGGTCGGCATACCCGTCGCGGAAGGCGATGTGCATCACCGCGCAGGCCAGTGCGCCGTCGGTGCCCGGCCGCACCGCCAGGTGCATGTCGGCCGCCGCGGCGGTGCCGGTGCGGTAGGGGTCGACGACGACGAATTTCGCGCCGCGCGCCTTCCGCGCGCGGGTGACATGGGTCATCACGTTGACCTGCGTCGCCACCGGGTTGCCACCCCACATGACGATCAGGTCGGCCTCCGCCATCTCGCGCGGGTCAGGGCCACCATACTTGCCGACACCGGCGATCCAGCCGGCCTCGCAGAGCGCGGTGCAGATGGTGTTGAGCTGGCCGGAATAGCGCATGGCGTGGCGCAGCCGATGGATGCCGTCGCGCTGCACCAGGCCCATGGTGCCGGCGTAGTAGTAGGGCCAGACGGTCTCCGACCCATGCCGTGCGGTGCGCTCGGCGAAGGCGGCGGCGACCCGGTCCAGCGCCTCCTCGAAGCCGATCTCGCGGAACTGGCCGGAGCCCTTGGGGCCGGTCCGCAGCAGCGGGCGGGTCAGGCGGTCGGGGTGGTGCACCCTCTCGGCATAGCGGGCGACCTTCGCGCAGATTACCCCGGCGGTGTAGCTATTGGCCTCGGCGCCGCGGACGGTGCCGATCCCCCGACCGGTGCCGGCAGCGTCGCGTTTCACCTCGATCTCGAGCGCGCAGGTCGAGGGGCAGTCATGCGGGCAGACGCTGCCCTGGAAGTCGCCGCCCGTGCTGCTCGCCGTCGTCATGCCTGCCATTCCACCTCGCCCGAAGCCGGGCACCATAAAGGCGGCAGGGAGGCCCGGCTACCGGTCCTCCGGCCCGCTCCATTCCATCCGCCGCAGGTCGAGCGCGCAAAGCCCGGTGACCCCCCAGGCCCTGGCATAGGCCTCGACCGCGGCGCGGTAGCCGGGGTCGTCCGGGATGCCGTCCGGCCAGTGCGGCGGGTTGAAGGTGGAGATGCCGTTGACGGTGGGGATATGCCGGACGGCGGCGACGATCATCGCCTCGGTATTGTGGTTGTACGGGTCGGCCACCGCCTCGCCGAAGCGACTTTCCGTCCGGGCGGCCGAGACGTAGAAGGCCCGGCAGGCCGCGGGCGGCGGCGGCACCGCGGCCAGCCGGCCCTGCTCGAGCGGCCGGTCGAGGAAGCGCGGCGAATAGCCGTTCAGCTGTTCCAGCAGCAGGACGGTAGCGACGAGCGCCACCGGCAGGCGGCCCCAGCGGCGGGAGGCGAGGAAGGCCAGTGCCAGCAGGATGACCGTCGGCGTGAGGAAAAGCTGGTAGCGCGCCACCACCCGCGGCGCCTTGGCCCCCGGCACATACTGGTAGACCAGCGACCAGGCCGTGACGCCGCCCACCTGAATGGTCAGCAGCCAGGTCACCAGGCTCGCAAGCCCC
Source organism: Dankookia sp. P2 (assembly GCF_050632255.1). NCBI lineage: Bacteria > Pseudomonadati > Pseudomonadota > Alphaproteobacteria > Acetobacterales > Roseomonadaceae > Dankookia > Dankookia sp. P2. The sequence goes on from NZ_CP192581.1 coordinate 6,276,011, forward strand.
AGGGCCCGCAGCAGGGCGAGACGCGCGGGGCAGGGCAGGGCTCCGCGCCAGCCAGACCAGCGCCGCCGCATAGCAGGCCAGCAGCAGCGGCGGCAGCCCTGTCATCCGCTCGCTCCAGGCCGGGAAGCCGGGCCGGAAGGCATCGTTCAGCGCCCGGACCAGCCAGCCCCAGAGGAGGTTCTCCTGCCCGACATTGAGCATGTCGAGCGGCTCCGGTGCGTTGCGCACCACATCGGCCCAGGGGTGCATGCCGGTCTCGGCCGCCTTGGGCAGGTACAGCGTCAGGAAGGGCAGGTTCACCAGCACCGCCAGCGCCAGCAGCGCGGCCAGCGGCCAGGCCTGCGTCCGCAGCGCGGCGAACAGCCGGCCGCGTGCGGCGCCGCCGGCCACTGCCAGCCAGGCCAGCAGCAGGGCGCCGCCGAGGAAGGCGCTGTACCAAGCCATGTAGAAGCCGGTCATCAGGCAGGCGGCGAACAGGCCTAGGAACCCGGCGCCCCGGGCGAGCAGGGCGGCGCGCCGCCCTTCCCACAGCGCCCCCAGGGCGGCATGCGCCAGCAGCGCGAGGGCCGGCACGAAGGAGACGCTGAAGAAGCTGCGCGTGGCTGCCGCGGATGAAGAGGTTGTTGCTGATGGTGAAGAGCGCCGCGCCGAGCAGCGCCCAGCCGAAAGGAAGCCCGAAAAGCCGCCGGCCGAGTGCCAGGGTGGCGGCGAATCCGATAGACCTTGTGGCGAGGTTCACCAGCTCGCCCGACAGGAAGGGATCGGCGCCTAGCGCACGGAAGGCGGCATGCAGCAGGCCGAACAGCAGGTAGCCGTCATTGTAGCCGAGCGTCGCCGGCACCGGGAAGAAATAGGCGGTGCGGTCCCAGGGCTCGATTCCGCGCAGCGCATTGTACCAGTGCTCGAGGATCGAGAGCGCGATCACCCCGTCATGCCGGTCGCCGAGCAGCAGGGTGAAGCCGTCGCCAAGCTGGCCGCGGAAGAAGACGCCGAGGCAGAGCGCGCCGCAGACCAGCGCCACGGCCGCCCGTCCCATCGTCCCGTCGCTGCGACTCATGCCGATCCCCCGCTGCACGCAGGCGGAAGACACTGCCGCAGGGCAGCGCCGTCATGGCCGAAATGAGGAGGAAAGATGGCTCCGGCGGTTGGATTCGAACCAACGACCAACGGATTAACAGTCCGCTGCGCTACCGCTGCGCCACGCCGGATCAGCCAAGGGAGCGGGCGTATAGCAGGACCGCCGCGCTTTGTAAGCCCCCGAAAGTCGATTTCCTCTCCTGGAGGTCCGGGGCGGAATTGAACCGCCGTAGCAGGTTTTGCAGACCTGTGCCTGACCACTCGGCCACCGGACCGCCTGAGAGGGCATCGGCCCCCGGGCGTGCGCCTCTTTGGCGCCGCGGCCGGCGGAGGTCAAGCGTGCGCCGCAACACGCCGGCTTGGCGAGGCCGCCCCGCGACCCCTATAAACCCGCGGCCCCGAGAAGGTATCGGCTTCATGGACTATGCGGATGCGCGCAAGCGCATGGTGGACGGACAGCTCCGTCCCAACCGGGTGACCGACCCGCGCGTGCTCGACGCGATGCGCGACCTGCCGCGGGAGGAATTCCTTCCCCCGCCGCCCGGGCGCGCGCCTATTCGGACGAGGACGTGCCCCTGCCGGGCGGCCGGTGCATGGTCTCGCCCATGGTGATCGCGCGGCTGGCCCAGGTCGCCGCGGTGCGGCCGGGCGACCGGGCGCTGGTGGTCTCCTCCGGCACCGGCTACGGCGCCGCGGTGCTGGCCCGTTGCGGCGCGCGGGTCACGGCCCTCGAAACCGACGCGGCCCTGGCGGCGATCGCCGGCCGCGCGCTGGCGGCGACCCTGCCAGCCGGCGCGGTGCGGCTCGAGTCCGGGCGACCTGCCGAGGGCTTCGCTGGCGGCGCGCCCTACGACGTCATCCTGATCGAGGGCGAGGTGCCGGAGATGCCGGCCGCCATCACCGATCAACTGGCCGAAGGCGGCCGGTTGGCGACGGTGCTCGGCAATGGCCGGCGCGGCGGCGTGGCGGTGCTGGCGCGCCGGATCGGCGGCGCGGTCAGCGTGACCCCGGTTTTCGACTGCGCCACCGCCGCCCTGCCGGACTTCCAGCCGGCTCCGGGCTTCGTCTTCTGAAGTATCCCGCCGGGCAGCAGTCCCCGCGGCGGTCATGAAGGGTTCACCCATTTGCCGGCGTCCTGGCCCCGGCATCCCGGCCGGCGGGTGGGCCCGCGGTGCCGGCACATTGCATAGCGTTTCGACGGCCGCGACCGCCCTTGTTCCGCGCGTGCATTGCGGTATGGCATGTCCACGCCGCTCAGCTAGTTTGGGACCTGACTGGCGGCCCCGCCGCGACGGAAGGACATGGCTACGATGACACCGATCTCGCCCGGCCCTGGCGTTGGCCACCGCGCTCCTGGGGCCGGCAGTCCTGTTCCTCGGCACGCCGCAGGCCGCGGCCCAGACCCTGTCCGAGGCGATGGCCCAGGCCTATGCGAGCAACCCCGCGCTGCTCGGCGCGCGCGCCAACCTGCGCGCGGTGGATGAGAACGTGCCACAGGCCCTGGCCGGCTGGCGGCCGAGCGTCAGCGTGAGTGCCTCGGGCGGCCCGCTCGATTCACGGGTGCGGACGCTGGCCCAGGGCTTCGACCCGGAAACCGGCGGCACCTTCGCCTATGGCAGGACCACGCGCATCGAGCGCCAGCTTCTCACCACCCAGCTCACCGTGACCCAGCCGATCTTCCGCGGCGGCCGCACCGTGGCGAGCACCCGCCGGGCCGAGAACCAGGTCCTCGGCCAGCGCGCCCGCCTCCTGCAGCAGGAGCAGCAGGTGATGTCGGACACGGTGAACGCCTTCGTCAACGTCATCCTGTACCAGGAGATCGTCCGGCTGCGGGTGAACAACGAGCAGGTACTGACCGAGCAGCTGCGCGCCACCAACGAACGCTTCCGGGTCGGCGAGATCACCCGCACCGACGTGGCGCAGGCGGAAAGCCGCCTGGCGAATGCCCGCTCGCTCCGCTCGCAGGCCGAAGGCCAGCTGCAGATCGCCCGGGCGACCTACCTGCGCGTGGTCGGTACCCAGCCGGCGCGGCTGGTGGCGCCGCAGCCGTTGCGCCCGCCGGTGGCCAATGCGCAGGAGGCCGGGCTGGCCGCGGCGACCAACAACCCGACGGTAGTCGCCGCGCTGTTCGACGAAGCCGCGGCGCGCGACGCCATCGACGTCCAGATGTCGCAGCTGCTGCCGCAGGTCTCGGTCCAGGGCCAGGCCTTCCGGTCGGACAACTCGACGGCGAACCACACCCGCATCACCGGCGCGCAGGTGCTCGGACAGCTCACCGTGCCGCTGTATCAGGGCGGTGCCGAATATTCCCAGGTCCGCCAGGCGCGGCAGCAGGCGCAGCAGGCGCGGCAGACGGTCGACGACCAGCGCCGCGCCGTGACCCAGTCCGCCACCCAGGCCTGGGAACAGCTGCAAAGCTCCAAGGCGCAGGTCGAGGCGCAGCGGGCGGCGATCCGCGCTTCGGAAATCGCCCTCGACGGCGTGCAGCGGGAGGCCATCGTCGGCAGCCGCACCACCCTCGAGGTGCTGAACCAGGAGCAGGAGCTGCTGGGCAACCGGACCGACCTGGTGCAGGCGCTGGCGACCGTGGTGGCGCAGTCCTACTCCCTGGCCGGCGCGATCGGCCGGTTGACGGCGCAGGACCTGGGCCTCGACGTCGACCCCTACGACATGCGCGCCTACTACAACGCGGTGCGCAACCGTTGGGTTGGGCTGGGCGACTACTCGAACGTCGCGGAGAAGCGCTGATGGCGGAGGAACGGCCGGCCACGCCCGGCGCGGCGCCTGGCGCTCCCGCCGATCCGAGCATGGAGGACATCCTGGCCTCCATCCGCCGCATCCTGAGCGAGGACGAGGCGGGTGCGGCGCCCGCGCCACCGGCCGGCGGCGAGCCCGTCGCGCCCCCGCGGCGGAGGCGGAGGACGAGCCGCTCGACCTGACCGAGGAGATGCTGGTCGCCGCCCCGGCCCCCGCCGCGCCACTGGCCGAGGCCGCCCCGCCCCCGGTCGTGGCCCTGCCGGTCGCGCCGCCCCCGGCGGAGCCGGTGCCCGAGCCCGCCGCCGCGGCGGCGGCTCCGCCGGCCGACGACCGCGCCCTGCTGGGCGCCGCCGCGGCCGCCGCGGCGGCGGCCTCCGTCGGCACCTTGCTGCGCGCGGTCGCCGCCGACCGCTCCAGCCCGGTCCATCGCGGCGGCCCGAGCATCGAGGACGTGGTGCGCGAGGAACTGCGGCCGCTGCTGAAGGAATGGCTGGACGCCCACCTGCCGCCGCTGGTGGAACGCCTGGTCCGGGCCGAGATCGAACGGGTGGTCGGCCGCGGTCTTTCCTGAACCCAGCCTTGCCCCCTTGACGGGGGACAGGCCGCGGAACACGGATGCGCCCATGCTGGACAAGACCCTGACCCCCGGTGCCTTCGAGGCCCGCCTTTACGAAGGCTGGGAGCGCTCGGGCGCCTTCGCCGCCGACCCGGCGAGCAGCGCCGCCCCTTCACCATCATGATCCCGCCGCCCAACGTCACGGGCAGCCTGCATATCGGCCATGCGCTGACCATGACGATCCAGGACACCCTGGTGCGCTGGCGGCGGATGCAGGGCCGCGACGTGCTGTGGCAGCCGGGCACCGACCATGCCGGCATCGCCACCCAGATGGTGGTGGAACGCCTGCTGGCCGCGGAGGGCAACCAGGATCGCCGGTCGATGGGCCGCGAGGCCTTCACCGACCGGGTCTGGCAATGGAAGGCCGAGAGCGGCGGCACGATCACCCAGCAGCTCTCGCCGGCTCGGCGCCAGCCTCGACTGGCCGCGCGAGCGCTTCACCATGGATGAGGGGCTCTCGGTCGCGGTCCGGGAGGTCTTCGTCACCCTGCACAAGCAGGGGCTGATCTACCGCGACCGCAGGCTGGTGAACTGGGACCCCAAGCTGCTGACCGCGATCTCCGACCTCGAGGTCGAGAGCCGCGAGATGAAGGGCAGCCTCTGGTACCTGCGCTACCCGGTGGAGGGCGCGCCCGGCACGTTCATCACGGTGGCCACCACGCGGCCGGAGACCATGCTGGGCGACACCGCCGTCGCGGTGCACCCGGAGGACCCGCGCTTCGCCGCGCTGGTCGGCAGGCGCGTCATCGTGCCGCTGGTCGGCCGGGCCATTCCTGTGGTGGCGGATGCGTATTCCGACCCGGAGAAGGGCACCGGCGCGGTGAAGATCACCCCGGCGCACGACTTCAACGATTTCGAGGTGGGCAAGCGGCACGGCGTGGCGATGCCGACCGTGCTCGACCCCGAGGCGCGGGTCAGCCTGGAGGAGATCGCCGGCGACCTGCGCGCGATCGAGGGCGTCGCCGACCCGGACTTCGTCCGCGGCCTCGCCGGCCAGGACCGCTTCGTCGCCCGCAAGGCGATCGTGGCGAAGCTCGAGGAACTCGGCCTGCTCGAGAAGGTCGAGCCGCATGCCAACCAGGTGCCGCATGGCGACCGCGGCGGCGTGCCGATCGAGCCGCGGCTGACCTGGCAGTGGTACTGCGACGCCGCGACGCTGGCGAAGCCCTGCATCGAGGCGGTCGAGACCGGCCGCATGCGCTTCGTGCCGAAGCAGTGGGAGAACACGTTCTTCGCGTGGATGCGCGACATCCAGCCCTGGTGCGTCTCCCGCCAGCTCTGGTGGGGGCACCAGATCCCCGCCTGGTACGCGCCGGACGGGACGATCTTCGTCGAAAAGACCGAGGAGGAGGCGCGGGCCGCGGCGCGAACCAAGCTCGGCGCGGAGGTCGCGCTGCAGCGCGACCCCGACGTGCTCGACACTTGGTTCAGCAGCGCGCTCTGGCCCTTCAGCACGCTTGGCTGGCCGGAGCGGACCGCCGAGGTCGCGCGCTACTACCCCGGCGACGTGCTGGTGACCGGCTTCGACATCATCTTCTTCTGGGTCGCCCGCATGATGATGATGGGGCAGCACTTCATGGACGGCGAGGTGCCGTTCAAGGACATCTACATCCATGGCCTCGTCCGCGACGAGAAGGGCCAGAAGATGTCGAAGTCCAAGGGCAACGTCATGGACCCGCTGGAGCTGATCGACGCCTATGGCGCGGACGCGCTCCGCTTCACCATCTGCGCGCTGACCGGGCCGGGCCGCGACGTGAAGCTCGGCCGCAAGCGGGTCGAGGACCATCGCAGCTTCATCACCAAGATCTGGAACGCGTCGCGCTTCCTCGAGATGAACGGGGTGGCGCCGAACGCGACCTGGGACCCGGCCTCGGCCCGGGCGCCGCTGGCGCGCTGGATCCTGGACGCGGCGAACCGCGCGGTGGCGGAGGCGACCGCGGCGCTCGAGGCCTACCGCTTCGACGAATATGCCGCAGCCTGCTACCGCTTCGTCTGGAACAGCTATTGCGACTGGTTCATCGAGATTCGCCAAGCCGGTGCTGAACGGCCCGGACGGGGCGGAGAAGGACGAGGTGAAGGGCGCCGCGCAGCATGTGCTCGGCACCATCCTGCGGCTGCTGCACCCGGCGATTCCCTTCGTCACCGAGGAGCTCTGGGACCACTTCGGCTATGGCCCGGACTGCAGCCTGATCCGCGCGCCCTGGCCGGAGGCGGTGCCGGTGACCGGGGCCGAGGCGGCGCGGGAGGAGCTGGACTGGGTGGTGAAGCTCGTCTCCGAGGTCCGCACCGTGCGGGCCGAGATGAATGTCGCACCCTCCATCACCACGCCCCTGCTGCTGCGCGACGCGACGCCGGAAAGCCTGGCGCGGTCGGCGCGCTGGATCGAGGCGATCCGCCGGCTCGGCCGGGTGACGGAGATAGCACCGCTCCAGGGCGACCCGCCGAAGGGCGTGGCTCAGGTCGTGGTCGGCGAGGCGACGGTGATGCTGCCCCTTGAGGGCGTCATCGACTTCGCCGCCGAGCGCGCCCGCCTGGCCAAGGCTCGCGCCGCCGCCGAGGGCGAGATCCGCAAGGTCGAGGCCAAGCTCGGCAACCCCGACTTCATCGCCCGCGCGAAGGAGGAAGTGGTCGAGGAGAACCGCGAGCGCCTCGTCGCCTTCCAGGCCGAGATCGCCCGGCTGGACGCGGCGCTGGCGCGCATCAACGCCTGACCGCGGCTACCCCGCCGATGCGCCGCTGAGCTTCACCAGCTGGCGCATCAGCGGCTCCTGCGCGCGGGCATAGGCGGCGAAGTCTTCAGGCCCCACGAGCCAGGGCGTCGCGCCGTTCTCGGTGAAGACCCGGACCACCTCCGGGCTCTGCAGGGCGCGGTGCGACAGCTCGGCGATGCGCAGCACCATGGGCTGCGGCAGGCCGGCCGGCGCGATCATGCCGTTCCAGCTGGTCAGGTCGAAGCCGGGCAGGAATCCCGCCATGGTCGGCACGTCCGGCAACACCGGGCTGCGCTCGGGGCTGGTCAACGCCAGCGCCCGCACCTTGCCGTCGCGGATGCTGCCGAAGGGCCCGGCCAAGTTGTCGAAGATCGCCTGGACCTGCCCGGCCATCAGGTCGACCAGCGCCGGCGCGCCGCCGCGGTACTGCACGAAGGGCATCTCGGTGCCGGTCCGCTGCTTGAACATCTCGCCCGAGAGGTGCGGCGTCGTCCCGGCGCCGCCCGTCGCGTAATTGTACCGGCCGGGATTGGCCCGCAGCAGCGCGATGAACTCCGGCAGCGTCCGCGCCGGGACATCGTTGTTCACGATCAGCACGTTGGGCTGCCGGTAGAGGCCGGTCAGGTGGGTGTAGTCGCGCGCGGGGTCGTAGGGCAGGTTGGGAAAGAGCGAGGGCGCGATCGCCAGGTTGGCGACGCCGCCGAGGCCCATCGTGTAGCCATCGGCCCGCGACTTGGCGATCGCGTCGCTGCCCACCGTGCCGCCGGCGCCGGTGCGGTTCTCCACCACGAATTGCTGGCCGGTGATCTGCGTCATTGCCTGGCAGAAGGCGCGCGACAGGATGTCGTTCGCGCCGCCCGGGGCATAGAGGTTGATGTAGCGGACGGTCTGGCGTGGCCAGGCCGCAGCCTCGCTTTGGGCATGGGCCAGGCCGGGCGCGGTGAGGGCGGCGGCGAGCAGCAGGCGACGCGTCGGCTGGGGCATCCTGGGTCTCCTCGGTGCGGCTCTGCGGCCGTCTCCGCGATCAGTCTGCGGTGCCCGGCGCCCGAGATGCCAGCGGAAAGGGCGCGGCTCAGCGCCGGCCGCGCGGGGCGGCCGGCAGCTCGTACTGGAAGGTGCCGCAGCTGCCGGGATCCTCGGCGCCCGTCGGCGGCGCGGTGCCGGTGAAGGCAGCCAGCGAGCGGCCCTGGCCCGGCGCGGTATTGCCGATCGGTGGCGGTTGCCAGACCGCGATGGCGCGGATCGGCCTGCCGTTTGCGCAAAGCCGGCCGCCGCGCAGCAGCACCGGGTTGCCCGGCTCCGTCACCCGGTAGAGTGTCGCGGTGACGCGCTGGCCCTCCGCCAGGAAGCCTGCGACCTCGCCCGCCGGCTCGAGAGCCAGGGAGGCGCGGTTGGCGAAGGTGATGCGGTCGGGGGCGAGGGTGATCCGCCCGGTGATGGCCATGGCGGTGGTGCTCATGGGCTCCCACACCTCCGGCTCCGGCGCCAGCAGCGGCGCCGGGACCTGCCCCGGCGACTGACCGGGCACCGGACCCGGCGCCTGGCCCTGGGCGGTTCCCACCGTGATCCATGCTGCGCAAAGCCCCGCGATCATCCTGGCCGCCATGCCGCTTCCCTCGCATCCCGTCCGGCCGATCCTAGGGCCGGGACGACGGCCCGCTGTTGCCGGACGGCGTCACGAGGGCGTGGGGCCGCCGCCGCGCCGCGTCAGGTCGTCCCTTGGCAACACGGCCTCATAAAACTTAAGGTTTCCAAAGGCCCTTCGGCCTTTGGCGGGCGGTGCAACGGGGCAGCGCCCCGTGCCGGCCCGGCGTGGAGGAAATCGATGACAAAATGGGACAAGTCGAAGCTGCCCAGCCGCCACACCACGGTGGGGCCGGACCGCGCGCCGCATCGCAGCTACTACTACGCCATGGGGCTGACCGAGGCGGAGATCGACCAGCCCTTCGTCGGCGTCGCCACCTGCTGGAACGAGGCCGCGCCCTGCAACATCGACCTCTCGCGCCAGGCGCAGAGCGTGAAGAAGGGCGTCAAGGACGCCGAGGGCACGCCGCGCGAGTTCACCACCATCACGGTGACCGACGGCATCGCCATGGGCCATCAGGGGATGAAGTCGTCGCTCGCCTCGCGCGACGCCATCGCCGATACGGTGGAGCTTACGGTGCGCGGGCATTGCTACGACGCGCTGGTTGGGCTCGCCGGCTGCGACAAGTCGCTGCCAGGCATGATGATGGCGATGCTGCGGCTGAATATCCCGAGCGTCTTCATGTATGGCGGCTCGATCCTGCCCGGGAAGTACAAGGGCAAGGACGTCACGGTCGTCGACGTCTTCGAGGCGGTCGGCCAACACGCCGCCGGCAACATGTCGGACGAGGAGCTGCACGAGCTGGAATGCGTCGCCTGCCCGAGTGCCGGCGCCTGCGGCGGCCAGTTCACCGCCAACACCATGGCGACGGTGAGCGAGGCGATCGGCCTGGCGCTGCCAGGCTCCGCCGGCACGCCGGCACCCTATGAGGAACGCGACCGCTGGGCCTTCGAGTCGGGCAAGGCGGTGATGAATCTGGTGAAGCTGAACCTCCGCCCGCGCGACATCGTCACCCGCAAGTCGCTGGAGAACGCGGCGGTCGTGGTCGGCGCCACGGGCGGGAGCACCAATGCCGGGCTGCACCTGCCGGCGATGGCGCATGAGGCGGGCATCGACTTCACCATGGACGACGTGGTGAACATCATGCGCCGCACGCCCTATATCGCCGACCTGAAGCCGGGCGGGAAATACGTCGCCTACGACGTCTACAAGGTCGGCGGCATCCCGGTGATCATCAAGGCGCTGCTCGATGCCGGGCTGCTGCATGGCGACTGCATGACGGTCACCGGCAAGACGCTGGCGGAGAACCACAAGGACGTTGTCTTCCCGCTCGACCAGGACGTGATCTTCCCGGTCAGCAAGGCAATCTCCACCACCGGCGGCGTGGTCGGGCTGAAGGGCAACCTGGCGCCGGACGGCGCCATCGTGAAGATCGCCGGGATGAAGACCCTGCGCTTCGAGGGCAGCGCGCTCTGCTTCGACAGTGAGGAGGAAGCCTTCGCCGCGGTCGACGCGCGCGCCTACAAGCCGGGCGACATCATCGTCATCCGCTACGAGGGCCCGAAGGGCGGGCCGGGGATGCGGGAGATGCTCTCGACCACCGCGGCGATCTACGGCCAGGGCATGGGCGAGCAGGTGGCACTGATCACCGATGGCCGCTTCTCCGGCGCCACGCGCGGCTTCTGCATCGGCCATGTCGGGCCGGAGGCGGCAGTCGGCGGGCCGATCGCCCTGCTGAAGAACGGCGACCGCATCATCATCGACGCCGCGAAGGGCAGCATCGACATGATGGTGCCGGAGGCCGAGATGGCCGCCCGCCGCGCCGCCTGGCAGCCGCGCCGCACCGACTACAATGCCGGCGCGCTTTGGAAATACGCGCAGCTCGTCGGGCCGGCGCATCTCGGCGCCGTGACCCATCCGGGGGGCGCGGCGGAGACGCATATGTATGCGGACCAATAGGCCGGGGTGACGCGCTTGTAAGGGGGCTGCCTCGGTTCCGCCTGCGTTTCGCCGCAAGCGCGGTGTTTCATCACCGATCGAAGGAGCCCCCCGATGCGTTCGCTGCGTGTCCTGCTGCTGCTGCCCGCGCTCGCCGCCCTCGGCGGCTGCGTGGCTTATCCGGCCGCGCCGGCCTACTACCCGCCGGCGGCCAGCGTCTATGTGGCGCCGCGGCCCTATTAGCGCGCCGCGGCCCTATGGCTACGGCTATGGCTATCGCCCCTATGGCTATGGGTATGGCTACCGGCGCTGGTAGCGCCTCACGCTGACGTTGCTGTTCCGGCATGCGACCGGAAGGCGGGAAGTCCGTTGTTGGACGGCATCGGTCCAGCAGAGGAGGTACCCGCCATGCGTATCCTGTCCGCCATCGCCATGCTCGCCGCCGGCTTCGCCGTGACGGCATGCACCTATGTCGAGCGGGAGCGTCCGGCGCCCGCGCCCGTGGTCCTGCAGCAGCCTGCCCAGCAGCCGACGGTGCTCCAGGCGCCGCCGCCGACGGTCACCGTGCGCCCGAGCTACTGAGCGACAGCCACGCCCCGGCTCAGCGCAGGTCGCACCAGACCGGGGCGTGGTCACTCGGCTGCTCCTCGGCCCGGGCGGCGACATCGACGCCGCATTCCGTCAGCCGCTCGGCCAGTTCCGGGCTGAGCAAGATGTGGTCGATCCGCAGGCCGCGGTTGGATTCAAAGGCTGGGCCGTAGTCCCAGTAGGTGAAGGGCGCATCCGCCGGATGCAGGGCCGACAGCGCATCGGTCATGCCGACATGCAGCAGGGCGCGGTAGCGTGCGCGCGTCTCCGGCCGGACCAGCGCATCGGTCGGGGGCAGGGCACCCGGCGAGAGATCGGCATCGGTCGGGCAGACGTTGAAGTCGCCCAGCACCGCGACCGGCGCGAAGCCATCCAGCCGCGCCTGCACCCAGTCGCCCAACCGTTCCATCCAGCGCAGCTTGTAGGCATAGCCGTCCTCGCCGCCGGAATTGCCGTTCGGCAGATAGATGCCGGCGATCTCCATCCCTGCGGCACGCACCGCGACGAACCGGGCGTGCTGGTCGGCCTCCTCGCTCGGCAACGTTTCGGCCGTCACCTCGAAGGGGATGCGACCCAGCACCGCGACGCCGTTGCGGCCGCCCGGCTGACCCACGGCGCGCATCTCATAGCCGGTGCCGGCGAGCTCAAGGGCCGGGAATTCCTCGGTCCGGCATTTGAAGCTCCTGCAGGAAGACCAAGTCGGGGCTGTGCCGTGCCAGGAAGCGCTGCAGGTGCGGTACGCGCCGGCGGATCGAGTTGACGTTGAATGTGGCGAGGCGGGTCATCCCCGCAGCATCGCCCGTCCGGCGCGGTTTGGTAAGGGCGTCAGGCGACCGCGAAGCTGACGCCGCAGCCACAGCCGCTCACGGCCTGCGGGTTGCGCACGACGAAATGCGCGCCGATCAGCGCCTCGTTCCAATCGAGCTCCGCCCCGGCCAGCAGGTCGAGCGAAACCGGGTCGACGAAGACCCGGGTCCCGCCGGCCTCGACCACGAGGTCGTCGGCCTCCGGCGCATCGGCCAGGTCGAAGCCGTACTGGAAGCCGGAACAGCCGCCGGCACTGACCGAGACGCGCAGCCCGGCCCCCGGCTTGCCCTGGCGGCGGGCGATATCCGCCACCTGGGCGGCGGCACCGGAGGTGACGCGGAAGCGGGGCAGGTCGGAACCGTCGGGCATCGCTCTCTCCTGGCGGCCGCACCCAGGGGCGGGCCGCCGCAAATCTTGGCCCGGAAGATAGGGCGGCTGGGCCCGGATCTCAACCACCCCGCGGTTGCGGCCCGGGATGGGGGCTGTTAGGCAATCCGCATGACCAGCGAGGCGCGTGCGCCCTGGGCCGTCCGGCCCTCATCCTCCCGCGGCCGGCTGCATGCCGAGCCGGGCGGCGATGCGCGCTCCCCCTTCCAGCGCGACCGCGACCGGATCATCCATACCGGCGCCTTCCGCCGGCTGCAGTACAAGACCCAGGTCTTCGTCTTCCATGAGGGCGACTACTTCCGCACCCGGCTCACCCATAGCATCGAGGTGGCGCAGATCGCCCGGGCCATCACACGTCGGTTGCGGTTGGACGAGGATCTGGCGGAGGCGCTGGCGCTGGCGCACGACCTCGGCCACCCGCCCTTCGGACATGCGGGGGAGGAGGCGCTGGACAGCCAGATGCGCCCCTATGGCGGATCTCGACCACAATGCCCAGTCGCTCAAGGTCGTGACGCTGCTCGAGACCCGCTACGCCGCCTTCGACGGGCTGAACCTGACCTGGGAGACGCTGGAGGGCCTGGCCAAGCACAATGGCCCGGTGCGCCGCCCGGCCGGCTACCTGGCGGAGTACAGCGCCGGGCATTCGCTCGACCTCGGCACCCATGCATCGGCCGAGGCGCAGGTCGCGGCGCTGGCCGACGACATCGCCTACAACAACCACGATCTCGACGACGGCATCCGCGCCCGGCTCTTCACGCTGGAGGAGGCGGCAGCCCTGCCGCTGATCGGCGATGCCTACCAGGAGGTCCGCGCGGCCTACCCGAACATCGCCCGCGACCGGATGATCACCGAGACGGTGCGCCGGGTGATCAACGCCATGGTGCAGGACGTGGTGAGCGAGTCGGCGCGGCGGATCGCCGCGATCGACCCGCAGAGCGCCGACGACATCCGCGCGGCCGCCGAGCCGGTGGTCGCCTTTTCGGCGCCGATGCAGGAAGCCAACCTGCTGATCCGCGACTTCCTGTTCCACCGGATGTACCGCCACTGGCGGGTGAACCGGGCGATGCAGAAGTCGAAGCGGGCCAGCCAGATGGTCTTCCAGCTGCTGCATGGCGGGCCGCAGATGTTGCCGCAGGAATGGCGCGACCGGGCCGGGGAGCCCGGCTCGGCCCAGGCGGCGCGGGTGGTCTGCGACTACATCGCCGGGATGACCGACCGCTATGCGCTCGAGGAGCACCGGCGCCTGACGGACCCGAATATCCCGGGGTGACGGGTCAGGAGGCGACGGCGGCTTCCAGCCCGGCCGCGCTGCGGACGGCGGCGTCCAGCTCCTCCATCCGGAAGGGCTTGCGGAGTAGGGTCCGCACCCCCGGCGGCTTGCCGCCCGGCAGGCCGGCCGCATAGCCGGTGATCATGATCACCGGCAGCGCCGGCCAGTCCCGCCGCACCATCAGCGCCAGCTCGGCCCCGTTCATCTGCGGCATGGCATAGTCGGTCACCACCACCCGCAGGTCGCGCCGCTGGCCGAGCACGATCAGTGCCTCCTCGCCGTCGCGCGCCTCGGCGACCTCATGGCCCATCTCGCGCAGCGCCGCCGCGGTGGCGAGCCGGGCCAGGGCGTCGTCATCCACCAGCAGCAGGCTGCAGCCCATGCCGCCGGCCGGCTTCCGTGCCGGCTGGGCCGGCCCCGCCTCGGGCACCGCCGGGGCCGCGGCGCGCGGCAGCCAGAGGCTGACGGTGGTGCCGATCCCCGGACGGCTCTCGATCCGCATGTCGCCGCCCGAGCCGGTGACGAAGCCATGCACCATGGACAGGCCGAGCCCGGTCCCCTTGCCCACCGCCTTGGTGGTGAAGAAGGGCTCCAGCACCCGCTCCAGCACCTCGGGCGGCATGCCGATGCCCGTATCGCCGACCGAGAGCACCACATACTCGCCGGCGGGGGCGGCGCCCTGCGGCACGACCAGCTGCGCGTTGCGCGCCCCAATCGTCAGCGTGCCGCCCTGCGGCATGGCGTCGCGCGCATTGATCGCCAGGTTCAGCACCGCCAGCTCCGCCTGGGTCGGGTCGACCATGGCGGCGGCGATGTCCGGCTCGATTGCGGTCTCGATCGCCACCGGCGCGCCGACCGCCTTCTGCAGCAGCTCCCCCACCCCGGCGATCAGCGCGCGCGGATCGACGGGCTGGGGCTGCAAAGCCTCCCGCCGCGAGAAGACCATCAGCTGGCGTACGAGCTTGGCGCCGCGGTCCACCGCCTGGAGGCTGGCATCCAGCACCTTGCGCGAGCTCTCCGGCAGCCGCGGTGCCAGCAGGAACAGCCCGCTGCGGATCGCCTGCAGCAGGTTGTTGAAGTCGTGCGCGACGCCGGCAGTCAGCTGGCCGACCGCCTCCAGCGTCTGCGCCCGGCGCAGCGCCGCCTCGGCCTGCTCGCGCCGCGCGCTCTCGGCTTCCAGCCGCTCCGCCATCTCCCGCCAGCGGCCGGAATCCTGCCGCTGCTCGCGGTATTGCCGCACCGTCATCAACGCCATGCCGAGCAGCGCCGCAGCGGCCAGCACGGTATAGAGGCCGAGCAGCGTCACCTGCTCGCGCCAGCCTTCGAGCACCACGGCCTCCTCGACCGAGAAGACCAGGTGCAGCGGGTAGTCGCGCACCTGGCTGAAGGCGCTGACCCTTTCTACGCCGTCGATCGCGGAGACGCCGGAGAAATGGCCGGTCCGCTGCACCAGGGCGCTGCGCAGCAACAGGCCGTCGGTCGCCACCCATTCCGGCAGCGTCGTCCCAGGCCAGCGGGTGACGACGCGCCCGTCGCTGCGAACCAGGGTGACCACATAGCGGGTATTCGGCGCGTAGCGGGCCCAGAACGCGCTGAACTGGCTGACCGGCAGGCCGATGCGGAGGATGCCGTCGAAGCTGCCATCGGCGGCGACCCGCCGGCGGCTGAGGGTGATCTGCCGCGGCGTCAGGGCGGTTTCCGCCAGCACCGCGACCTGGGTCCAGCTCTGCCGGCCGCGCAGCGCCTCGAAATCCTCTTGTCCCGCCAGGCTGTCGCCGCGCGCGGCCGGAAAGCGGGTGGTGGTCATCCGCACCCGGCCGGTGGCATCGGCCAGGGTGATGTCGGTCGGCTGGCCAAGATCGGCGGCGACCCGCAGCAGATAGGTCCAGAGCCGGCTGTCGCGGCCGAGATCGTCCCAGCTGCGTCCCTCGGTCTGCCGCATCACCTCCGACAGGACCAGCTCATTCGTCTCCAGCACGCGCGCGGCATGCTCGTGCAGCACGGCGATGGTCCGGTCGGCGGTCTGCCCGGCATCCTGCAGCGCCTGGCGGTGCTCCCGGAAGGCGGTCCAGCCGAACAGCGCCAGGGGAAGCAGGACCGAGAGGCAGAGCAGCAGGACCTGCACCGGCGCGTGGCGGCGCTGCCCCCGGATGGTGCGGCGGGGGTGCCGGGGAACGGGGTCCTGGTGGGGGCAATCCGGTGCCCGGTCACGATACATAGTATACAAACTAGCATTCACGCGCCCGTGTGCCGATTGAATCACGGCTCGATGCGTTCCCGCCTCGGATGCACGACGGGGAGCAAGCCAGGATGAGCGACTTATTCTCCGGCCGGCAGGGTGGTGGAGCTGTGGGCGGCCTGGGCGGCGGCCTGCCGAACGGCGTGAAGCTGGCCGCGGTGGCGCTGCTGATCCACCAGCTGATGAAGCACCGGCAAGGCGGGGCCGCCCCACAGGCGGAGGGCAGCGGCGGCCTGGGTGGCCTGCTGGGCGGATTGTTCGGCGGCGGGGCCGCCGGCACCCCGGCCAGCCAGCCTGGCGGGTTGGGCGGGATCCTGGGCGGCCTGCTCGGCGCCGGTGCTGGGGGTGGCGCAGGTGGCGGCCTGCTCGGCGGCCTCGGCGGCTTGCTGTCCGGGCTGCGTGGCCAGGGCCTCGGCCAGCAGGTCGACAGCTGGGTGCAGCCGGGCGCGAACCAGCCGGTCTCCCCGCAGGAGCTGGAGCGCGGCTTTGACCCGCGGGAGCTCGACGAGGCGGCGCAGCGGGCTGGTACCGACCGCGGCACCCTGCTGCAGGAACTCAGCGCGATGCTGCCCCAGGCGGTGGACCGGATGACGCCGCAGGGCCGCATGCCGCAGCAGGAGGGCGATCTGGGCGGCGGCGGCCTCGGCGGGCTGATCGGCAGCCTGCTCGGCCAGGGGCCGGAGCCGCCGCGCCACCGCTGACGCGCGCCGGGCCTATACCGGCAAGAGCGGCCGGTGCGGGCCGGGCGGCAGGGTCACGCCGATCCGGTCGCCCGGCCGCACCACCCCGCCGGCCAGCACCACCGCCATGATGCCGGCCTTGCGGACCAGCCCGCCGTCCGGCGCGCGGTCCAGCATCGCCGCGGTCAGGCCCGGTTGGAAGCGATCCAGCTGGGCACAGGGATTGCGCAGGCCGGTCACCTCGATCTCGGCCGTCTCGCCGAGCCGCAGCCGCGCGCCGGTCGGCAGTCCGAGCAGGTCGAGGCCGCGGGTCAACAGGTTCTCCCCACATCGCCGGGCCGCAGCGCGAAGCCGCGGCCGGCCAGCGCCTCCAGCAGCTCGGCATGCAGGAGGTGGACCTGGCGCAGGTTGGGCTGGGTCGGGTCCCGCGCGACGCGGGAGCGGTGCTTCACCCGCTCGCCCGCATGCGCATCGCCCGCCACGCCGAGCCCGGCCAGCAGGGTGATCTCCGCCGCGACCGGCTTGCTGAAGCCATGCACGGCGCTCTGCGCCACCGCCACCACCACCGGATCCATCCCGCATCCCCCAAGCATGACGCGGGCGGGATAGCAGCTTCCTCACCACCCCGGCATCATGCCCGGCATGAGCCAGCCCGACGCCGCCCATCGCCTCGCCGCCCATGCCGCCGGGCTGCGCTTCGCCGACATCCCGCCGGAAGCCGTGGCGAAGGCCAAGACCTTCATCCTGGACACGCTGGGTGTCGGCATCGCCGGCGGCAGCGTGCCCGAGGCTGCGCCGCTGCTGGCCACCGCACGCGGCTGGGGGCAGGGCACCGGCGCCGCCGTCTGGGGCCGCACCGAACGCCTGCCGCCCGGCGCCGCGGCGCTGGTCAATGCCTTCCAGGTCCACTGCCAGGAATACGACAACCTGCATGAGGGCGCGGTGCTGCACAGCATGGCGACCCTGCTGCCGGTACTTCTGGCCGAGGCCGAGAGCCGCGGCGGCGTCCCGGGCGAGGAGCTGATCACCGCGGTCGTGGCCGGGGTGGACGTGGCCTGCAGCCTCGGCCTCGCGGCGCGGCAGGGCTGGCGTTTCTTCCGCCCGGCGACCTCCGGCGGCTTCGGCGCGGCGGCCGGGCTGGCGCGGCTGCGCGGCTTGATGCCGCGCGTACGCTCGCCGCCTTCGGGATGCAGCTCGGCCAGGCCAGCGGCACCATGCAGGCGCATGCCGAGGGCAGCCCGCTGCTGCCGCTGCAGATCGGCTTCAACGCCCGCGCCGCGATCCAAGCCTGCGACCTGGCGGCAGCCGGCTTCCCCGGGCTTGAGGCACCCTTCGAGGGCCGTTTCGGCTACCTGCCGCTGTTCGAGGGCGCCTGGGATTGCGCGCCGGTGCTGGCCGAGCTGGGCCAGGTCTGGCGGGTGACGGAGCTGAGCCACAAGCCCTTCCCGAGCGGCCGGGCGACGCATGGCGGCATCGACGCGGTGATGGCGCTGCGCACGGCGCATGGCTTCGGGCCGGAGGATGTCGAGGCCATCACCGTCGCCGCGCCGCCGCTGATCAACCAACTCGTCAACCGCCCGGCGCTGCCGGCCCCGACCGCGGCCTATGCCAGGCTCTGCCTGCCCTTCGTCTTGGCCAAGCTGCTGCAGCACGGCCGGATCGAGCTGGCGCAGTTCCGCGGCGCGGCGCTGGCGGACCCGGCGACCTACGACTTGGCACGGCGGGTGACGGTGACGCGGGTCGAGGATGCGAACCCCAATGCGCTGCTGCCGCAGCAGGTGCAGGTCCGGCTGCGCGACGGGCGGGTGCTGTCGCACCGGGTGGACGCGATGCTGGCCAGCCCGGCGCGGCCGCTGTCGCGGGAGGCGCATCTGGCCAAGTTCCGCGACTGCTGGGCCCATGCCGCCGACCCGCTGGACCCTGCCGGTGCCGAGGCGATGATCGGGATGGTGGACCGGCTGGAGGCGTTGCCGGACGTGCGGGTGCTGCTGGGCACCATGAAATAGGCAAGGCGGGGCAGAAGGTATTCTCCCCGGGCCGTTCACTTACTCTTCCAGGTCTAGCACCCGCCGAGCGGCACCGGTTTTGTCAGCCGAGGCTATTCCGCTGCGGCCAGCACCGGCGCGCGCTGCTTCCGCCCGAGCCCGTCCAGCGCCAGGTAGACCACGGGCGTGGTGTAGAGCGTCAATAGCTGCGACAGCAGCAGGCCGCCGATGATGGCGATGCCCAGCGGCTGGCGCAGCTCTGACCCCGCACCGCTGGCGAGCGCCAGCGGGATGGCGCCGAAGACCGCGGCCAGCGTGGTCATCAGGATCGGCCGGAAGCGCTCGCGGCAGGCCTCGAGGATCGCCACCTCGCCGCCGACCCCTGCTCGCGCTCGTGCTCCAGCGCGAAGTCCACCATCATGATGGCGTTCTTCTTGACGATGCCCATCAGCAGGATGATGCCGATCAGCGCGATGACGGTGAAGGGCGTGCCGGTGACCAGCAACGCCAGCAGCGCGCCGATGCCGGCGGTCGGCAGCGTCGAGAGGATGGTGATCGGGTGCAGCAGGTGCTCGTAGAGCACGCCGAGCACGATGTAGATGGTCAGCAGCGCCGCCAGGATCAGCAGCGGCATGTCGCGCGCGAAGGACTGGAAGGCGCGGGCATTGCCGGCGAATCCGTCCGCATGCCGTCCGGCAGGCCGATCTCGTCGGCCGCCTGCTGCACCAGCGCGGTCGCGTTGCCGAGCGCCACGCCCGGCGCCAGGTTGAATGTGATGGTCGAGGCGGGGTACTGGCCCTGGTGGGTGACGGCCAGCGGCGCCGTGCTGCGTTCCAGCGTGACGAGGGAGGCCAGCGGCACCTGCACGCCGCCGCTGCCGGGCAGCCAGATCTCGTCCACCTGTTCCGGGTATTGCTGCAGGCCCGGCTCGACCTCGAGGATCACCCGGTACTGGTTGCGGGCGCGGTAGATGACGGAGACCTGGCGCTGGGCGAAGCTGCTGTTCAGCGCATTGGTCACGGCCTGCACGCTGACGCCGAGCCGCGCCGCCTTCTCCCGGTCGATGGTCAGCCGCGCCACCAGCCCGGCGCGCTGCTGGTCCGATGACACGTCCTGGATGCCGGGCACCGTGCGCAGCCGGTTCACCAGCTTCTCCGACCAGACCTCGAGCCCCTCCAGGTCCGGCGAGAGCAGGACGAACTGCACCGCGGCATTGCCGGCGCGGCCGCCGATGCCGATGTCCTGTATCGCGCGGAAGAAGGTCTGGATGCCCGGGATGGCGCCGAGCGGCCGGCGCAGCCGGTTGATGACGTCGTTCGCCGTAACGCCCGGCCGCTCGTTCAGCGGCTTCAGGCTAAGGAAGATGCGCCCCTGGCTGACCGAGGCATTGCCGTTGCCGCCGCCGACCGAGGAGGCGATGCTGGCCACCGCCGGGTCTTTCTGCAGCACCGCAACGACCTTGTCCTGCAACCGCAGCATCGCCTGGTAGGAGGTGTCCGGCGGCGCCCGCGTGGTGCCGATCACCAGGCCGGTATCCTGGTCCGGGAAGAAGCCCTTGGGCACGACCATGTAGAGCCAGATGGTCAGGCCGATCAGCCCGACGGTGACGACCAGCATGACCCGGCGCCAGCGTAGCACGTGACGCAGGCTCCAGAGATAGAACCGGGTCAGCGCGTCCATTCCGGCATCGAACGTCCGGCCGAGCCGCCCCGGCGGTCGCGGTGCGTTGCGCGCCAGGTGCCCGGCCATCATCGGCGTCAGGGTCAGCGACACCACACCCGAGATCGCCACGGCGATCGCCAGCACCACCGAGAACTCCCGGAACAGCCGGCCGACGATGCCGCCCATGAAGAGCAGCGGGATGAAGACGGCGATGAGCGAGACGGTGATCGAGACCACCGTGAAGCCGATCTGCCGGGCGCCGACCAGCGCCGCCTGCAGCGGCTGCATGCCACGCTCGGTCAGCCGCGCCATGTTCTCGATCATGACGATGGCGTCATCGACCACGAAGCCGACCGAGATGGTCAGCGCCATCAGCGAGAGGTTGTCGAGCGAATAGCCCAGCACCCACATCACGCCGAGGGTGCCGAGAAGCGAGAGCGGCACGGCCGCGCCGGCGGCGGCCACGGCCGAGCTCCGCCGCAGGAACAGCGCCACCACCAGGATCACCAGGGCGATCGAGATCAGCAGGGTCTGCTGCACGTCGTGGACGCTGGCGCGGATCGTCTCCGACCGGTCGCGGATGGTGCTGACGGTGATGCCGCCGGGCAGCCAGCGCTCGAGCTGCGGCAGCAGCTTCTGCACCCCGTCCACCACCTGGATGACGTTGGCGTCCGATTGCTTGAAGATGATCATCACGACGGCCGGCTTGCCGTCCACTGTGCCGCCCTGCCTCCGGTCCCGCACGTCGAGGGCGACGCGGCCGACCGAGGCCAGCCGGACGATGGCGCCGTTCTGCTGCTTGACGATGATACCGGCATAGTCGTCCGGCGTGCCCAGCCGGTCGTTGACCGCGATGGCGGCCGATTGCTCCCGGCCGTCGACCAGCCCGGTCGCCTGGGTCACGTTATTCTGGCTGATCGCCTGGCGGATCGCCTCCAGCCCGACGCCGGCTGCCTTCGCCGCCGCCGGGTCGATGGTGACGCGGATCGCCGGCTGTTCGGCCCCGGCGATGATCACCTGGGAGACGCCGGGCACCTGGGCGATGCGGGGAGACCACGCTGTCGGCAGCGTCGTAGACCGCGCCGGGCGTCGCCGTGGCGGAGGCCATGGACATGATCAGCACCGGCGCGTCGCCGGGATTGGCCTTGCGGAAATAGGGCGGGTTGGGCAGGCCGGCCGGCAGGTCCGACCCGGCGGCGTTGATCGCCGCCTGGACGTCGCGCGCCGCGCCCTCGACGCTGCGCGAAAGGTCGAACTGCACGACGATCGAGGTGGTGCCGAGCGACGAGGTCGAGGTCATCTCCGACACGCCGGCGATGGCGCCGAGCCGGCGTTCGAGCGGCGCCGCGACGGAGGAGGCCATGGTCGCCGGATCGGCCCCCGGCTGGGTGGCGCCGACCACGATGGTCGGCAGGTCCACGCTCGGCAGCGGCGCCACCGGCAGGGCGAAATAGGCGACCATGCCGGCGAGCGCGATGCCGATCGCCAGCAGCGCGGTGCCGATGGGGCGGCGGATGAAGGGCTCGCTGATCGACATACTATTCGGCCGCGACCGGCGTGCGCGCGAAGGCGCGCGATGCCCGCCGCTGCAGCCCGTCCATCGCCAGGTAGGTGACCGGCGTTGTGTAGAGCGTGATCACCTGGCTCAGCAGCAGCCCGCCGATGACCGAGACGCCGAGCGGGTGCCGCAGCTCCGCCCCCGCGCCGTTCTCCAGCAGCAGGGGCACGGCGCCGAAGACGGCTGCCAGCGTGGTCATCAGGATCGGCCGGAAGCGCTCGCGGCAGGCTTCCAGGATGGCGGCCTCGGCGCCGAGGCCCTGGCTGCGCTCGTGCTCCAGCGCGAAATCCACCATCATGATGCCGTTCTTCTTGACGATGCCCATCAGCAGGATGACGCCGACCAGGGCGATGACCGAGAAGTCGAGGCCGAAGATCCGCAGCGCCAGCAGCGCGCCGATCCCGGCGGTCGGCAGGGTGGACAGGATGGTCACCGGGTGCAGCAGGTGCTCGTAGAGCACGCCGAGCACGATATAGATGGTCAGCAGCGCCGCCAGAATCAGCGAGCGGCTGGCCGCGGGTGAAGGACTGGAAGCGCGTGCGCTGCCGGCGAATTCGGTGCGCATGCTGTCGGGCAGGCCGATCTCGGCCGCCGCCCGTTCCACCGCCGCCGTCGCCTCGCCGATCGACATCCCCGGGCCCAGGGTGAAGCCGATCGTCGCCGCCGGCAGCTGGCCGCGATGGGTGATGAAGATCTGTGCCGTCTCCTGGAGACGTGGTGACGAGGGCGGCGAGCGGCACCTGCGTGCGCCTGCGCCGGGCAGCCATATGTCGTCCACCTGCTCCGGGTACTGCTGCAGCGCCGGCTCGATCTCGAGCACCACGCGGTACTGGTTCCGGTCGCGGTAGATCACCGAAACCTGGCGCTGGGAGAAGCCGCTGTTCAGCGCCTGGGCGATCGCCTGCATGGAGACGCCGAGACGCGATGCCGCCTCCCGGTCGATCGCCAGCCGGGTGACCAGGCCGGGATCTCTGCTGGTCGGAGGAGACGTCCTGGATGCCGGGTAGGGTGCGCAGCTTCCGCACCAGGGTCTCCGCCCAGCCCTGCAGCGCCGGAACGTCGGTGGACAGCAGCACGAACTGGAAGGAGGACGCGTCCGGCCTGCCGCCGACCCAGATCTCCGGCACCGCCCAGATGCTCGCCTCGATGCCGGGGATGGCGCCGAGCGGCGCGCGCAGCCGACGCACCACCTCGGCCGCCGAGACGCCGACGCGCTCCGCGCGCGGCTTCAGGCTGACCATCAGCCGTCCTGAGCTGACCGAGCCGTTGCCGTTGCCCACCCCGACGACCGAGACGACATGCGCGACCGCCGGATCGGCCCGCAGCACGGCGGCGATGCTGTCCTGGCGCTGCAGCATGGCCCCGTAGGAGATATCCGGCGGCGCCTTGGTGTTGCCCATGACCAGGCCGGTGTCCTGGTCCGGGAAGAAGCCCCTCGGCGCGATGACATAGAGCCAGACGGTAAGGCCGATCAGCCCCAACGTCCCCAGCAGCATCGACCGGCGCCAGCGCAGCACCGCGCCGCAGGCTGCGGACATAGGCCCCGGTCAGCGCCGCCATGCCCCGCTCGATCCCGCGGCCGAGCCGGCCCGGCGGCGGCGGCGCGCGACGCGGCATATGCGCCGCCAGCATCGGCGTGACGGTGAGCGAGACGAGGCCCGAGAGTGCGACGGCGATCGCCAGCGTCACCGAGAATTCGCGGAACATCCGCCCCAGCACGCCATCCATGAAGAGCAGCGGGATGAAGACGGCGACCAGCGAGACGGTGATGGACACGACGGTGAAGCCGATCTGCCGCGCCCCGGCCAACGCCGCCTGCAGCGGGCGCATGCCGCGGTCGCGCAGCACGGCGATGGCCTCGATCATGACGATAGCGTCGTCGACGACGAAGCCGACCGAGATGGTCAGCGCCATCAGGGTAAGGTTGTTCAGCGAGAAGCCAGACAGCCACATCACCGCCAGGGTGCCGAGCAACGAGAGCGGCACCGCCCCGCCGGTCGCCGCCACTGCCGACAGACGGCGGACGAAGATGGCGACCACCAGGATCACCAGCGCGATCGACACCAGCAGGGTCATCTGCACGTCGTGCACGCTGGCGCGGATGGTCTCCGACCGGTCGCGGATGGTGCTCACCACGACGCCGCCGGGCAGCCAGCGGGTCAGCTGCGGCAGGGCCTCGCGGATGCCGTCCGCGACGTCGATGACGTTGGCATCGGCCTGCTTGAAGACGGTGAGCGTCACCGCCTGGTGTCCATCCACCGTGCCGCCCTGGCGGCGGTCGCGTGCATCGACGTCGACCCGGCCGATGGAGGCGATGCGGACGATGGCGTCGCCTTGCCGCTTCACCACGATGCGGCCATACGCCTCGGGCACGGCAAGGCGGTCGTTCACGCTGACCGGGGCGAACTGCGTCGTGCCGTCGGCGAGGCCGGTGGCCTGGGTGACGTTGTTCTCGGCGATCGCCTGGCGCACCGCTTCCAGCCCGACTCCGGCCGCGCGGGCCGCCGCTGGGTCGATGGTGACGCGAATCGCCGGCTGCTCGGCGCCCTGGATCTGTACCTTGGCAACGCCTGGGATGCTGGCGATGCGCGGCGCCACGATGCTGTCCGCCGCATCGTAGACGGCGCCGGCGGTCAGGGTCTCGGCGCTCATCGCCAGGACCATCACCGGCGCCCCGCCCGGGTTGAATTTGTTCACCCACGGCGGATTGGGCAGCGGCGGCAGGTCGGTGCCGGCCGCGTTCAGCGCCGCCTGCACATCGCGGGCGGCGCCCGTCATGGCGCGCGACAGGTCGAATTGCAGCACGATGTAGAAGGCGCCGAGCGCGGAATAGGAGGTCATCTCGGCCAGGCCCGCGATGGCGCCGAGCCGGCGTTCCAACGGCGCCACGACCGAGGCGGCGATGGTTTCGGGGTCGGCACCCGGCAGCCCGCCGCCGATCGCGATGGTCGGCATCTCGGCGCGAGGCAGCGGCGCAACCGGCAGCCAAGCATAGGCCAGCAGGCCGGCCAGCGCGAGCCCGATCGCCAGCAGACCGGTGCCGACCGGCCGCAGGATGAAAGGCGCGCTGATCGACATGCTACTCGGCCGGCACCGGCTCGCGGCGCCGCACCAGGCGCTGCACGCGCGCTCGCAGATCCTCCATCGCGAGATAGATGACCGGCGTGGTGTAGAGCGTGATCACCTGGCTCAGCAGCAACCCACCGACGACGGAAACACCGAGCGGCAGGCGCAGCTTCGACCCGGTGCCGCTTTCCAGCACCAGCGGCAGGGCGCCGAGCAGCGCGGCAAGCGTCGTCATCATGATCGGGCGGAAGCGCAGCAGGCAGGCTTCCTCGATCGCCTCGCGCGGGGTGCGGCCGTGGTCGCGCTGCGCCTCCAGCGCAAAGTCGATCATCATGATCGCGTTCTTCTTCACGATCCCCATCAGCAGCACGATGCCGATGAGCCCGACCACCGAGAGGTCAAGCCCGAAGACGCGCAGCGCCAGCAGCGCGCCGATGCCGGCCGAGGGCAGGGTCGAGAGGATGGTGATCGGGTGGATCACGCTCTCGTACAGCACGCCCAGCACGATGTAGATGACGATGATGGCGGCGAGGATCAGCCAGGGCTCGCCGCGCAGCGAGCGCTGGAACTGGCCGCATCGCCGGCGAAGCTGCCGGCGATGGTGTCGGGAAGGCCGATCTCGGCCTCGGCGGCGCGGATCGCCGTGATCGCCTCGCCGAGCGAAGCGCCCGGGGCGATGTCGAAGCCGAGCGTCACCGCGGGGAACTGGCTCTGCTTGGTGACGGTCAGCGGCCCGGGGCCGCGGCCGATGGTGGCGAATTCTGGACAGCGGCACCTGCGGCGGTGCCGGCCGGCGACTGCACCGGCGTCCCCTGGGCCGTCGCCGCCTGGCCGGCGGTAGCCGGTACCCGCAGGAGGCCGATCATCGAGGGGGTCGTCGCGCAGCTCGGGCGAGGCTTCCAGCACCACGCGGTACTGGTTGTTCTGCGTGTAGATCGTGCTGATCTGCCGCTGACCGAAGGCGTCGTAGAGGATGTCGTCGATCGCCTGCATGGTGACGCCGAGCCGGCCGGCCTTGTCGCGGTCCACGTCGACCGTCACCCGCAGCCCGCCGTCGCGCCGGTCGGAGGAGACGTCGCGCAGGATCGGCAACGCCTCAAGGCGGCGCTCCAAGATCGGCGCCCAGCGGCCGAGCTTGACCGGGTCCGGGTCCATCAGCGTGTACTGAAAGGCGGTGCTGCCTCGGCCGGGCGCCGATCTGGATGTCCTGCACCGGGGAGAGGTGGACGGTGACGCCGGGCAGCGCGTCGAGCGCGGGTTGCATCCGGGCGATGATTGCGGCGGCATCCAGCGGCCCGGTCGTCGCGCGGCCGCAGCACCGCGGTCAGCCGCCCGGTATTCTGCGCCGGGTTGACGATGCCGGCGCCGATGACCGAGGTGACGGAGAGCACGTCGGGGTCGGCCCGCATCGCCTCCGCCACGCCCCGCTGCAGCGCCGCCATGCGGCCGAAGGAGGCATCCTCCGGCCCCTCCATCGTCGCCACGATGAGGCCGGTATCCTGGGAGGGCAGGAAGCCCTTCGGCATCACCACATACATGGCGACGGTGCCGGCCACGGTCAGCGTCGCCAGCAGCAGCATCAGCGCCTCGTGCCGCAACGCCCAGCGGAGGCTGCGGCCATAGGCGTCGCGCATGCCGTCCAGCGCCGCTTCGGTCATGCGGGACAGCCGGCCGGGCCGCTGCATAGTCGCCGGCTTCAGCAGATGGCCGCACATCATCGGCGTCAGGGTCAGCGAGACGACCATGGAGACGACGACACTGATGGTCAGCACCAGGGCGAATTCCTGGAACAGCCGGCCGACCACCCCGGGCATGAAGAGCAGCGGGATGAACACCGCGACCAGGGAGACGGTCAGCGAGACCACGGTGAAGCCGATCTGCGCCGCGCACTTCGTAGGCCGCCTGCAGCGGGCGCTTACCCTCCTCGATCAGCCGGACGATGTTCTCGATCATGACGATGGCGTCGTCGACCACGAAGCCGGTGGCGATGGTCAGCGCCATCAGCGAGAGGTTGTCGAGCGAGAAGCCGCAGAGCGCCATCACCCCGAAGGTGCCGATGATCGACAGCGGCAGGGCGACGCCGGGGATCAGCGTTGCCCGGCCGCTCCGGAGGAAGACGAAGATCACCGCCACCACCAGCGCCACCGCCAGCACGAGGGTGAATTGCACGTCGTGCACCGAGGCGCGGATCGTCGCCGTGCGGTCGGAGACGACCGACAGCGTCGCCCCCTGCGGCAGCGCCTTCTGCAGCAGGGGAAGCTGGGCCCGGACATCCTCGACGGTCGAGACGATGTTGGCGCCGGGCTGGCGCTGGACATCGATCAGCACCGCCGGCCCGCCATTGTACCAGGCGCCGTTCAGCGTGTTCTCGAGATCCTGCACCGCGGCGCCGATATCGGCCAGCCGCACCGGGGCGCCATTGCGCCAGGCGACGATCAGCCGGGCGAAGTCGGCCGGGTCCTTCAGCTGGTCGTTGGCCATGACCGAGGAAGCCTGGCGCGGCCCGTCGACGCTGCCCTTCGGCGTGTTGACGTTGGCGGCGGCGATGGCGGTGCGGACATCCTCGAGCGAGAGGCCATAGGCCGCCAGCCGCACCGGATCGGCCTGCACCCTGACCGCCGGCCGCATCGTGCCTTGCACCAGCACCCGGCCGACGCCGCTGACCTGGCTCAGCCTTTGTGCCAGCAGCGTGTCGGCGGCATCCGAGAGGCGGAAGATCGGCAGGGTGTCGCTGGTCAGGGCGAAGGTGATGATCGGCGGGTCGGCCGGGTTCACCTTCGCGTAGGTCGGCGGGTAGGGCAGGTTTCCGGGCAGCGTGCCCTTGGCGGCGTTGATCGCCGCCTGCACGTCCTGCGCTGCGTCGTCGATGCTGCGGCCGAGGTTGAACTGCAGGGTGATGCGGGACGTGCCCGGCCCGCTGGTCGAGACGATGTCGGTCAGCCCGGCAATCTGCGCCAGCTGGCGTTCGAGCGACGCGGTGACCAGCAGCGCGACGGTCTCTGGGGAGGCGCCGGGCAGGGTGGTGGTCACCTCGATGGTCGGGAAGTCGACCTCCGGCAGGGCGGAGACCGGCAGGCGCAGGTAGCCGAACAGGCCGCTCAGCAGCACCGCGATCGCCAGCAGCGTGGTGGCGGATCGGCCGGGCGATGAAGGGGGCGGAGACGCCGCCGAAGCGTTGTGGCGAGGGCGGTGGGACCGAGCGGCCCGCCCCACCGTCAGCCGCCGGGCTCACGGCCTGGCATCCGCGGCCTGGCGCGGCCGCAGCCGCCGCTCGCCCGGGGCCGGAGCGGAGACTGGGTCGCCATCCTCGCTCGGCATCACCGCAGCGCCGGGGCTCAACCGCAGCGCCCCCGAGGTCACCACCCGCTCCCCGGGCTGGATGCCCTGGCGCACCACCGCCTCGGCCGCGGTCAGCGCACCGAGCCGGAGCGGCCGCTGCTCCACCGTGCGGTCGGGCTTGAGCACGAAGGCGAAGGCGCCCTCCGGCCCGCGCTGGACGGCAACCAGCGGCACGGTGGTGACGCTCCCGCAGCCGGTCCACCTCAAGCCGCACATTGACGAAGGCGCCGGGCCAGAGCCGCAGGTCCTCGTTGGCGAAGGAAGCCTTGAGCCGGATCGTGCCGGTCTGGGCGTCGACCGCATTGTCGATGGTCAGCAACTCGCCCTCCGGCAGCGCGGTGCCGGTATTGCGCGCGACCTGCACCGGCACGGCGCCGCGCCCCATCGCCTCCTGGACCCGGCCGAGCTCCTGCTGCGGCAGGGTGAAGACCACCGCGATCGGCTGGAGCTGGGAGACGGTGACGATGCCGGTGGCGTCGCCGGCGCGGACGATGTTGCCCTGGTCCACCAGCCGCAGCCCGACCCGGCCATTGATGGGCGAGCGGATGGTGGTGAAGGAGAGCTGGTCCGCGCCGCGTCGATCGCGCCCTGGTCGGCGGCCACCTGCGCCTCGAACTGCGCCACCTGGGCGCGCTGGGTGTCCTGCTGCTGCTTCGAGACGCCCTCGTTCCGCGCCAGGGTGGTGTAGCGCTGCAGGTCGAGCCTTGCATTGGCCAGCTGCGCCTCGTCCTGCGCCTTCTTCGCCACCGCCTGGTCGAGCGCGGCCTGGTAGCTGCGCGGATCGATCCGGGCGAGGAGATCGCCCTGCTTCACCATCTGGCCTTCCTTGAAGGCGATCTCCAGCAGCTGGCCGTCGACCTGGGCGCGGACGGTGATGGTGTTGAAGGCCTGCACCGTGCCGATGGCATCCAGCCGGATCGGCACGTCCTGCTGCTGCGCCGCGGCCACGGTGACCGGCACCGGGGCGCCGCCGCGGCCTGGCCGGCCGGGCGCTGCCGGCGCTTCCGCCACGGCGGCGGCCTGCCGCTGCCGCCAGTACCAGGCGCCGCCCCCGGCGCCGGCCAGCAGCACGAGGGCGAGGAGGATCAGGAGGCGCGGCGCTTCGACAGGGGGATGGCCTCGGGTCTGGATGCTTCAGATACGTGCGGCGGATGCATTTCCCATACGCCGTTCGGGTGACGAAGGGTGTCACGCTACCGGGGTCCCCCAGCCGCCGCCCAACGCCCGGAACAGCCCCACCGCCGCCTGCAGCCGGGCCAGCCTGGCCTGTGCCAGGGTGGTCCGGGCGGAGAACAGCTGCTGCTGCGTGATCAGCAGGGTCACGATGTCGATGGTGCCGGCCCGCAGCTGCGCCTCGGAGATGGCATAGGCGCGCTCGGCCATCCGCACCGCATTGGCCTGGAGCTTCTCCTGCTCGGTGGTCTGGCGCAGCGCCACCAGGGAGTTCTCGGTATCCACCAGGGCATTGAGGATGGCGAAGCGGTATGTGGACACCAGCTCCTCGGCCCGGGCCTCGTTCAACTGGACCTGGCCGCGCAGCGCGCCGCCGCGGAAGATTGGCTGGGTCAGCCCGGCCGCCAGGTTGAAGATCAGGCTCTCCGGACGGGTCAGGGTCTCGAGCGCCAGGCTGGTCCAGCCGCCCGAGCCGGTCAGGGTGACGGAGGGCAGCAGCTGCGCCCGCGCCACGATGATGTTCGCATCTCGCCGCGGCCAGCGAGGCCTCGGCATTCAGCACGTCGGGGCGCCGGGCCAGCACCTCGGCGGGCAGCCCGGGGGTCACCGGCGGGACGTCGAGCTTGTTGAAGGTGCCGCCACGCAGCACGATCCCCTGCGGCGGCCGGGCGACCAGGGTCCCGAGCGAGTTGCGGTTCGTCTCGATCTCCTGCACCAGCGGGGGATCTGCGCCTGCTGCTGCGCCACCACGGTTTCCTGCTGCGCAAGTTCCAGCCCCGTGCCGGTGCCGACCGAGACCCGGTCGCGGATCACCCGGAGCACGCGCTGGGCGATCTCGAGATTCTGCTGCTGGATCGCCAGCCGCTCCTGTGCGCCGAGCATGGCGAAATAGGTATTGGCGACCGAGGCCTGGGTGGTCAGCGTCACCGTCCCGACATCAAATCGGCTGGCGAAGGCGGATTGCTCGGCCGCCTCAACCTGGGAGCGGTTCTTGCCCCAGAAATCGACCTCGTAGCTGGCCGAGAGCAGGGCACGGTTGCTCGAGGTCACCCGGACCCTGCGGCTGGTCAGCCCAGTGATGCTGGCGGTGTTGACGCTGCCGGTCTGCGACCGCAGCGCCTGCACCGAGCCATCCAGCGTCGGCAGCAGCGTGGCGCCGGCGATGCGGAGCTGCGCATCCGCCTGCCGGACCCGGGCGGCGGCGCCGGCGATGTCGGTATTGGCCGCCATGGCCTCCGCCATCAACCCGTCGAGCTCGGCGGAGCGGAAGCCACGCCACCAGCTGGGGTCGGGCCAGTTCGCCGCCAGCGCCGGGTCGCTGGCCGCCAGCCGGTCCGGCAGGCCGATGCCGGAGGAGGTGGCGGGCGGGGTAAGCCAGGTGCAGCCGGGCAGCAGCGCCGCGGCGGCCAGCAGGGCCGCGCGGCGCGAGGTGGCGGACGCCATGTCTCTCCTATCGTCCCTGCTGCCGTGCGGCGGCGATCTGTGCCCTGCCGGCCGGGGAGACCGCCTGCATGGCATGCACCATCGTTCCGGTGAAGGCGTTGTTGAAGGCGGCCCAGCGCGCGGACCACTCCGCCAGCGCCGTCCGCAGCGCCGCAGCGTCGAAGGGCTCGTGCGCCATCGCCGCATCCACCGTCTTTCCGGCGGCCCGCAGCGCGGCCAGTTCCTCGGCGTAGTCCGGCCGCTCGGCCTCCAGCACCGCGCGGAATTTCCGGCCGGTCCGCGGCCGGCAGCGCCGACTCGATCCGGTTCACCATGCGGTCGAGGCCGCGGCCGCGATGCTCCGGCACCGCCGGGCGGGCGAGGAGGAGGCTGGCGAGGACGATGTTGACGACAAGCGAGGCGCCGAACGCCGCGCCCAGCAGGGCGCGGCCGGATGGCGGGGTGATCAGAGCGGGTCCTCCGCAATGGGCAGGGTCTGCAGCGGCGCCAGTGGGTCGCCGACCGCGGGGCCGGCCGAAAGGCTGAGCCAGAGCGCGCAGGTGGCCATGGCGGCCAGCGCCCCCCAGCCCGCCGGGACGGCAGGACGCAGCCATTCCAGCAGCCGGAGCCAGGGCCGGCCGGGGCGGGCAGCGGGCTGCGGGCGACCTGCCGCGCCACCGCCAGCCGCAGCCGGGCGACGGCCTCCGGCGCCGGCTGCGCCAGGCCGGCCGCCAGCCGGGCATCGAGGGCGCGCGCCGCGTCCAGCAGGCCGCGCGCCTCCGCCGAGGCAGCGAGCAGGCGGTCCGCCGCGGCACGCCGGCCAGCCGGCCAGCGCGCCGGGTAGGGGCCATGGGCGTCGAGCAGGCGGGCAAAGCGGGCGGGCGTCATGGCGACAGGATCCTCCGCAGCATCAGCCGGCGCGGCGCAGCAGGCCTTCCAGCGCACGCTCCGAGACATCGAGGGCGGCGGCGGCCTCGGCGCCGCTCAGCCCGTCCTCATAGGCCAGGGCGATCGCGGCGCGCTGGCGGGCGGGCAGCAGCGCCAGGGCGGCGGCCAGCGCCGCGCGGTCCTGCGCGGCAGCGGCGCGGTCTTCGGGGCCGGGGCGGGGTCGGGCAGGGCGGCGAGCGCCGCCTCGCCGGCCTCCGGCGCGACGCCGCGGCGGCGGGTCCGGTCGATCGCCAGGTTCAGCGTAATGCGGTGCAGCCAGGTGGTGAATCGCGCCCGGTCCGGATCGAAGCTGGCGGCGGCCTGCCAGGCGCGCAGGAAGGCTTCCTGTGCCACCTCCTCGGCCTCCGCGCCATCGCCCAGCACCCGCATGGCGACGCGCAGCGCGCGCTCGCCATGGCGCTCGACCAGCACTCCGAAAGCGGCGCGGTCGCCGGCGGCGGCCCCGCGCATCAGTTCGGCATCGGTCGCGTCCTCCTGCGCCATCAGGCCGGCGGGCCTGGCGGGAGCCGGGGGCGAGCCGCCTGCGGCAGGCGGGGAAGGGCGAGGGCGATCGGCATCGGCTGCTGCGGCCTGTTACGCGCCGGCGGCCACGAACCCACGCGCGACGGCCAAGCGGCGTCGCAATCTGGCCGATCACGGTGCCGGGAAAGTGCGTCCGTCCGGCCCATCAACCAGTAGGCGAACAGGCCGAGCCACTCCCTGGTCCCCCATTCGAATTGCTGCAGCCGCACCGGGAAGGATACCTCCAGCCAGACCCCGCTGCCCGCCCCGGTGCGGTAGTTCACCGGCCAGGGGTGATGTGCCAGCCCGCCTTGCGGAAGACCCCCATGCTGCGCGGCATGTGGCTGGCCGAGGTGACGAGCAGCCAGGTCTCGCCGGGCTTCGGGTGGATCTGGCGGAGCGTGTTGACCGCATTCTCATGGGTATTGCGGGATTGGTCCTCGAACTCCATGCGGTCGGCCGGGACGCCGAGGTCGCGCCAGAGTTGCCGCGCCACATCGGCCTCGCTCAGCGCGCCGGGCGCCAGGCTGGCGGTGCCGCCGGTGAAGACGAGCCGCGCCTCGGATGGCGGCGCAGCAGCGCGACCGGTTCGGTCATGCGCTCGGCGGCCCCGTTCAGCGCCGGCAGGCCGCGGGACTCGGTCAGCTTCTGCTCGACCGCGCCGCCGAGCACCACGATCCCGTCGATATGCGCCGGCTCGACGGCCGGGCGCGGGAAGCGGTCCTCCAGCGGCCGGACCACCGGCTCGTCGAGCGGCAGCAGCGCCAGCAGGCCGAGGAAGCCGATCCCGGCCAGCGCCGGCCAGCGCCCCCAGCGCCGGCCGCGCCAGAGCAGCAGGAGGCCGAGCAGCGCCAGCGTGATGGCCGCTGTCCCCGGCCGCAGCGGCCACCAGAGCAGCTTCGAGACGAGGAAGGCGATGTCTTGCACGGCGCTAGAGCTCCAGCACCCGGCCGGGCGAGAGGCGCCCGCGCGCCCAGTCGGCCAATGCCAGCAGGTTGCCGCGGAGGCGGCCGAAGCGGTCCGCCCAGGGCTCCGGCCAGGGCGAGCGCGCGGCGTTCTTCAGCGTGTGGCGAAGCAGGCTCGGCAGCGCATGCGACCAGGGATAGGTGCCCTTGCGGGCGAGGTAGACCGAATTGGCCACCTGCGAATAGCCGAGCCGCCGGCCTGGCGTGCGGCCGAGCTTGGTGCCGAGATGCACGCCGCGGGCGCCGGCCAGCCGCAGGATCGCGCCATGCCGGCCGAGCAGGCGGGTGAAGTCGATGTCCTCGTACCAGGCATAGAGCGGCAATGCCTCATCCACCCGGATGCCGTGCCGCCGCACCGGATCCAGCCGCACCGCCATGTTGCAGCCATAGCCGTTGAAATGCGGCTGCGGCGGCGAGCGGACCGCCGGCATAGCGGTCCCGCGCCAGGATCGCCCGGCCTTCCTCGGGCGAATAGCCCGGGGCATTGGCGCCGTCCGCCAGGACGGTGCCGGTGGTGACCACGCAATCCGGCCGGGCGGCGAGCACCGCCTCGGTCACTGCGCAATAGTCCGGCGCCGGCAGGAAGTCGTCGTCGAGAAAGAGCAGCAGGTCGCAATCCGCTGTGGCGTCGAGGATGGCGTTGCGCTGCCGCGGCAACCCGGCCGGTGAGAGGAGGTACTCGACCCCGGGCCGCGGCGCGCCGACATCCTCCGGCGTCACATGGCAGACGATGATGCGGTCCGGCCGGCGGGTTTGCCGCTCCAGCTTGTCCAGGGTTTCCGCCAGGATGGCGGCGCGGCCGCGGGTGGCGATGCCGATCGCAAGGCGCATGGTCAGCGCTCCGCCAGGGCGGGCAGCGGCAGGCCCGCCGCCGCGCCGGGCGTGAGGAAGCCGGCCAACCGGCCGCGCAGCGTGGCGGCGTAGTAGCGTGCCGCCAGCATCCGTCCGCGCAGCGCGCTGACCAGGATGCCGCCGAGCGGGCGCACCATGAAGGGCAGCCAGACGCCGGCCGGCACCGCATGCCGCCGCAGCACGAAGCCCATGCCGCGGGCATAGAGCGCGGCGCGCTCGACCGCGACCGGGGTCAGCCGCTTGTCGGGATGGACGATCCGCTGCGCCGGGTCGTAGCGCGCCACATGTCCGGCGCGGACGGCGCGCAGCACCAGGTCGTTGCCCTCGGTCGAGCCGAGCGGCGTGCCGGGGCCGAGCCGCTCGTCGAAGCCGCCAAGCGCCAGTGCCACCTTCCGGCGGAGGAAGAGGTTGAATTCGATGACGCTGGTCCAGACATTGGCAGCGTCGATCGGGCCGGCCTCCGCGCGCCAGCGGCCGGAGCCGAGGCCGCCCTCCGGCGAGGCGGCCGGGCCGGTCAGGATCGCCAGCGCCGGGTCCGCGAAGGCGTCGAGCACCCGCGCCAGCACGCCCGGCGGAAAGCTGCAATCGTCGTCCGGGAAGCCGACGATGTCGCCGCGCGCCAAAGCGAGTCCGAGGTTGCGCGCGTGGTTGGCATGCGCCCGCACCGTGCGTTCCCAGCGCAACGCCAGCCGGTCGCGCCAGGCCGCCATCACCGGCGCCAGGCGGTCGTCGGCATTCTGGTCGACCACGATCACCTCGAGATTTGGGTGGCGCTGTGCCGCCAGGCTCTCGAACAACGCGTCCAGCTCGCGGTCGCGGCCGCGCGTCGCGGACGACCAGGCTGACTTCATGCCGCCGCACGCTCCGCCAGCAGCTCCTCGAGGTGCCCGCGGAACCGATCGCGGAAGGTCGCGGCGGAAAAGCGCAGCGCATTCGCCCGGCACGCCGCGGGATCGATGGCGGGCGACAGCGCCTCGAAGCGCTCCACCGCCGCGGCGATTGCGGCCGCGCTCTGCTCGGGGAAGAGGATGCCGGTCTCCGGCCGGACGATGTCGCGCGCGCCGCCGCGACCATAGGCGATCAACGGCGTGCCGCAGGCCTGCGCCTCGACCATGCCGATGCCGAAATCCTCCTCGGCGGCATAGACGAAGGCGCGGGCGGTGCGGGTCAGCCGCACCAGCTTCATCCTGCGGCACCCGGCCGCGCAAGGTGATGTTCGGCGCGCCGTCGGCGGCCTGGCGCACGAGGGCGGCGCCTGGGCCGTCGCCGCAGACCACCAGCCGGCGCTGCGGCATGGCGCGGAACGCCTCCACCACCAACTCGACCCGCTTGTAGGGCACCATGCGGGCGGCGATCAGGTAATGGCCCTCCCGCGTCTCGCCGAGCGGAAAGCCCTCGACATCGACCGGCGGGTGGATGACCGCCGCGGAGCGCCTCCAGACCTTCTCGATCCGTTCGGCGATGTAGCGGCTGTTGGCGACGATGCTGTCGACGCCGGCGGCCGAGGAGCGGTCCCAGTGCCGCATCCTGTGCAGCAGCCAGCGGGTGTAGAGCGCCATCGGCCCGCGCTCGAGCCCCGCCTGCCGCAGGTACTGGTGCTGCAGGTCCCAGGCATAGCGCATCGGGCTGTGAACGTAGCTGACATGCAGCTGGCCCGGTCCGGTGATGACGCCCTTGGCGACCGCATGGTTGGAGGAGATGACCAGGTCGTAGCCGGCCAGGTCGAATTGCTCCACCGCAATCGGCATCAGGCCGAGGTACTTACGGAAGTGCTTCCGCGCGAAGGGCAGGCGCTGGATGAAGCTGGTGCGGACCGGCCGGCCGCGCAGGAAGCCGCGCTCGGTATCCGGCAGCACGTCGCAGACCGCGAAGAGGTCGGCCTGCGGCCAGATCTCCAGCAGCTGCTCGACCACGCGCTCGGAGCCGGCATAGCTTTCCAGCCATTCATGGACGATGGCGACCTTCACGTGCCGCGCTCCTCGGGCAGCAGCTTCAGCAGCCGCCTCGGCGGCGCCGCGCCAGGTGTAGCGCGCGGCACGCTCGAGGCCGCGGGCACGCAAGGTGTCGTACAGGCCTTCCTCCTCCAGCAACCGGCCGAGCATGGCCGGCAGGCGACGCGCGCCGTCATTGTCGAACCAGAGCGCCGCCTCGCCGCAGACCTCGGGCACCGCGCCGGCGGCGGCGGCGATCACCGGGCAACCGCACGCCATGGCCTCCAGCGGCGGCAGGCCGAAGCCCTCGTAGCGGGAGGGGAACAGCAGGCAGATCGCCGATCTCGTAGAGCGCCCGCAGCTCCGCATCGCTGACCCGGCCCAGCGCCCGCACCGCCTCGCCGGCGGCCTCGCTCCCCTGGCGGAACACCGCCGGGTCGGCGGCGCCCGCCACCGCCAGCAGGCAGCCGTGCCGGCCGAGCAGCCCGGCGCATTCCGCCAGCGCCGCCAGGTTCTTGTGCGCCGCCGGATTGCCGACCACCAGCGCGTAGCGGCCGGGGACGAGCCCATGGCGCGCAAGCACGCCGGCCTCGGCCGGGGCGCGGAGGATATGCTCGGCGCCTTCCGGCATCACGCCGATGCGGGCGGGGTCGAGTTTCAGGTGATCCGCGATCCGGCCACGGGAGAATTCCGAGACGGTGACGATCCGCGCCCCGACCCGCGGCAGCGCCAGGTGCAGCGCGCGGTACCAGGCGCGGAAGGCGGTCGAGTAGCTCTCCGGCGTGTCGAAGGCGCCGGCGTCGTGGATCACCACCAGCTGGTGCCGCCCGGCGGCGAGCGGCGCCGTGTTGCCCAGGTTGACCAGGGTGCGGCCGCGGGCGCGCAGCGGCAGCTCGGATTGTTCCCAGGCCTGGCCACGCAACAGGGGGAGGCTTCCTCCGCCAGGTTGCCGAAGGGTGAGGGCGGCC
Source organism: Dankookia sp. P2 (assembly GCF_050632255.1). Taxonomy (NCBI): domain Bacteria; kingdom Pseudomonadati; phylum Pseudomonadota; class Alphaproteobacteria; order Acetobacterales; family Roseomonadaceae; genus Dankookia; species Dankookia sp. P2. The sequence goes on from NZ_CP192581.1 coordinate 6,313,036, forward strand.
CGCCTGCCGGTCGCAGCAGCCTGGCATCGGCCAAACGGTACGCGCCGGCGAGGGCGTCAAGCTCGCGGCAGATCTCGGTGGCGAAGCGCTGCACGCCGGTCACCCGCTGCCCCAGGAAGCGGCCATTGATCGCCAGCGCCATCAGCCGGCCCCACCGAGACGCAGCAGCCCGCCCGGATGCCGCAGGCCATCGCGGATCCGGCCGCGCTCGCCGGGGTCGAGCGAACGGAAGGCCAACCCGGCGAAGCTGCCCAGTGCCAGCATCCCGACCGCCAGCAGGGCCGGAGGCGAGCCGATGGCCGGCATCAGCGCCAGGCCGATGCCCGCCACAGACAGGGCGGGCAGCAGCCGGATGGCGCCATCCCGCGCCTGCGGATAGAGCCGGGCGGCGAGCCAGAGCTTGCCGAGGCAATCGACCAGGCAGCGCAGCGTCCAGGCGATGCCGGCGCCCTCGATCCCCTGCCAGACCACCATCAGCGCCGCGAGCGGCAGGTAGACCACGGCCTGGAGCAGCGCGAAGCGCGCCGTCAGGGTCGGGCCGGCCGATCGCGTCGATCAGCGCGCCGGGCACGTAGGCCAGGCAGGAGAAATAGATCCCGACACCCAGGATCCGCAGCACCAGCCCGCCGCCGGCGGCGAAATCCGGCCCGAGCCAGAGGCCGAGGATACGGTCGCCGGCCCCGGCCAGCACCAGCGCGATCGGCAGCACGAGGCCCATCACCAGCAGGCTGCCGCGACGCAGCAGGGCGACGGTCTGCTGCGGCAGCGTGGCATAGGCCGAGGCGAAGGCCGGCAGCAGGGTCTGCGACACCGCGACCGGCACCATCCAGACGCGCAGCACGAGGTCGAGCGGCGTGGCGTACCAGGCGACGGCTGCCAGCGAGAGCAGCGCGCCGATCAGGAAGCGGTCGGCATAGAGCAGCGCCTGCACCAGCAGGCCGGAGAAGGTCATCCACCCGCCGAGCCGCAGGAGCGGCAGCACCAGGCGGAGCCGCAGCGGAGTCGCCAGCACCCGGCGCACCAGGCCTCGCAGCAGGAACAGGTAGGAGAGGGTATTGGCCAGCCGCACCGCGACCAGGGTCAGCATCACCGCCATCAGGTCGTCCCAGACCAGCAGGACCAGGACCGGGCCGAGATAGTAGAAGATGTTGACCGGGATGGTGGCCAGGTTGGCGGCGCGGAAGCGCTGATAGGCCGCCAGCACGCCCCAGAGCGCGGCGTTCAGCACCACCAGCGGCGCCGCCGCGGCCAGCACGCGCATCGCGGCGATGGCCTGCGGCTGCAGCGCGGCCGGCACGTTCAGCACCCGCTCGACCAGCAGCGGCACGCCGAGCCAGAGGCCGGCCGCAACCGCCAGGCTCAAGCCGCCGAGGCAGGCCAGGGCCGCGCCGACGAGGCCGGCGGCCTCCTCGCCGCGGCCCTGGCCGATGCGTTCCGACAGGGCACGGGTCAGCGCCTGGCCGACGCCGAAGTCGAAGACACCGAAGACGCCGACCAGGGCCAGCGCCAGGGTGAAGAGGCCCCAACGCTCCAGGCCGAGCTGGTGCACGAGGAACGGCGTGAGCACCAAAGCGAGGATGAGCGGCAGGCCGCGGCCGGCGGCGTTCCAGGCGATCCCGGTGAGCAGGGCGCGCGCGCGGGTGCGGGCTTCGGGCTGGTCCATCGATACCTTTCCGGCACGGGGCCGGGCCACGAGGGCGGGCCGAAGGTCAATCCAGGCAGGCGGGCCCAGGCCGGTGGGCGCCGAACGGGCGGGGCGTGGCAGCCCCGCTCGCCAGGGTCAAGGGGCGCAGATCAATAGGCGCCCCGGCGCGACAGGACCACCAATGGAGTCCGCAGCAGGATGCGGAGGTCGGTCCAGACCGACATGTTGGTGGCATAGCGGGTGTCAAGCGCCACGCGGGTGTCGTAGCTGGTCTCGCTGCGGCCGCTGATCTGCCATAGCCCGGTGATGCCGGGGCGCACAGAGAGGTAGTATTCCGCCGCCGCGCCGTAATGCGCCGCCAGCTCGGCCGCGACCACCGGGCGGGGGCCGACCAGGCTCATCTCGCCGCGCAGCACGTTGATGAGCTGGGGCAGCTCATCGAGGCTTGTGGCACGAAGGAAGCGGCCGGTGCGGGTGACGCGCGGGTCGTCGCGCAGCTTGCGGGTCGCCTCCCACTCCGCCCGGGCGGCCGGGTCGGCCTCGAGCAGGGCGGCGAGCCGGGCCTGCGAGTCCGTGACCATGGAGCGGAACTTCAGGCAGCCGAACCGGCGGCCGCCGCGGCCGACCCGCTCATGCGCGTAGAAGACCGGGCCGCCATCGGCCCGGATGAGCAGCGCCAGCAGCGCGAAGGCCGGGGCGGCCAGCAGCAGCAGCAGGCCGGCGCCGAGGATGTCGAGCCCCCGCTTCAGCAGGGGTTGGAGGCTGGCCGGCCGCGCCGAGGCGCGCCCGAGGGTCGCCGCACCGGGATGTCCCAGGCTGGCATGTGCCAGGCTCGGGCCGGCGACCTCGGAAACCATCGGCTCATAGAGCATCAACGCCAAGCATGGCGGCCCGACCTTCCTCGAACCAGGCGGCCGGATGGCCGCTTCTGGCATGTCCCTATCCGCCGGAAGGCGGGCTGGCCGATCGGCCGGTTCGCTTCCGGATAGACGTCTTGTGCCCCAAGGGAAGTGCCGGATTGCGACGCGCTTGCGGCCGGATTGTGGCGGGGCATGATCCTGGCGACCCGACCCCGCGAAAGCGGAGCCGGGGCGGGCATTCACAGTTGGATAACCCCCAGGCTGGCAAAACGGGCGGCGAGGCCCGCCAAGGCCTTCAACAAAGGATGGCTTCGACCGACAAGCGGAGACAGCGCCATGTCGTGGACAATGCCAGCGGAGCCGGAGGATACGGCGCCGCCCGATGCCGCCGCCCGGGGCATCCTGCTGGCGGCGATGCTGTCCTCGGTCCTCTGGGTCGGCCTCGCCCTGAGCGTCCTGGTCCTGTGGTGACGCTCAGAGATTGAAGGCGACGCTGCCGGTCCCCGCGGTGTCATAGCCGCCCATCCGCGCGGCGCGGGCGCCGAAGGCCGGATCGCGGGCGAAGCCGAGCAGGGCCTGCACCGGCGCCTCGAAATAGCTCCGCCGGTCCATCACCAAATCGAAGCGCTCCCGCAGCAGCGGCACGAAGCCGAGGCCGCGGGCCGCTGCTGCGCGCGCGGATGCCGAAGCCGGCCGCGGCGCGGCCTTCCGCCACCGCCGCCGCCACCTCGTCCTCCGCCATGGCAGGGTCGGACAGGAAGCCGACCTGATCAAGCCGCAGCTCGGCCTCCGCCAGCAGGTGCAGGAGCAGCGCGTGGCTGCCGGCGCGGCGCTGCCGGCCGATCACCCGCAGCCCTGGTCGGGCCAGGTCGGCGATGCCGGCGAGAGCCAAGCGGATTGCCCGGGGGACGATCAGCCCTTGCTCGCGCCAAGCCCAGACCACGCCCACCGCGCCGCGGCCGGACAGGGCCGCGCGCACCGCCGGCTCGTTGAAGGCGCCGCTGTCGGGGTCGATCAGGTGGGTCGCGGCGACCATGGCCTCGCCCCGGGCCAGCGCCTCCAGCCCGTCCAGGCTGCCGCCGCCGCGCAGCGCCAGGCCGCAGCCGGATTGCCGGACCGCCCAGTCGAGCAGCGGGTCGTGGCTGCCGGCGAGGATGGCAGGTGGGGAGTGCGCGACCCGGCTCCCGGCGGGTCGGCCTGCGCGGCCAGCCAGCGCTCGAGCAGGGCGCGGGGGAAGAGCCACTTGCCGCCGAGCTGGGCCGCCGGCACCCGGCGCTGCCGCGCCAGCTCGTACAGGGATCGCTCGGGAGAGGCGCAGCCAGGCGGCGGCCTCGCGCAGGGTCAGGACATCCGGCATCAGCCGGCAAATCCCGGCAGACGAAGCCATGCCGTCAAGCGCCTGCGGCGTTGCGGCCGGGGCTGCCGGCCGCATCTGACGCACATGCTCCTGCGCCGAAGCCTGTTCGCCCTGCTCCTCCTGCTGCCCTGCCTGCCGGCGGCGGCGCAGGAGCGCTTTATCACCGTGGCCTCGACCACCAGCACCGAGCAGTCGGGGCTCTTCGCCCACCTGCTGCCGGCCTTCACCGCGGCGACCGGGATCGGCGTGCGGGTGGTGGCGCTCGGCACCGGGCAGGCGCTGGATGTCGGCCGCCGCGGCGATGCGGACGCGCTGCTGGTGCACGACCGGGCGGCGGAGGAGAAAGTCGTCGCCGAGGGCTGGGGCGGGCCACGCCATGCGGTGATGTACCAACGACTTCGTCTTGGTCGGCCCGGCGGCCGACCCGGCCGGCATCGCCGGGATGTCCGACAGCGCCGACGCGCTGCGGCGGATCGCCGCCGCTGGCGCGCCCTTTGTCTCCCGTGGCGACCGCAGCGGCACCCATGCGGCGGAGCTGCGGCTCTGGCAGCTGGCCGGGATCGATCCCGCCGCCGGGCGGGGCGCCTGGTACCGCGAGGTGGGGCAGGGGATGGGGCCGGCGCTGAATACCGCCGCGGCGCAGGACGCCTACCTGCTTGCCGATCGCGGCACCTGGCTGGCCTTCCGCAACCGGCAGGAGCTGCGGGTCCTGGTCGAGGGCGACCAGCGGCTGTTCAACCAATATGGCGTGATGGCGGTCAGCCCGGCGCGGCACCCGCATGTGAAATCGGCCGAGGCGGAGCGCTTCATCGCTTGGCTGGTCGGCCCGCCCGGCCAGGCGGCGATTGCCGCCTATCGGATCGGCGGGGAGCAGTTGTTCTTCCCCAATGCCGGGCGGCCGGGAGCCTGAGGCGCCGGCGCACCTCGCAGGCCAGCGCCAACCGCTTCACCTGAGGCCAGGGCCGCGAGCGTCAGGCCGCCTCAGCCGGCACTGACCCGAATGTGGATCCGGCCGGCACCCTGCAGCTGCGGACGGGGGACCAGGGCGGAGATGCGGCCGGGATAGGAGAGCCGGCCGGCCGGCATCAGCTCGGCAAAGGCGTCACGCTCCGCCGGTGGCAGGCGGCCCAGGCATTCGCCGGCGGCGGAGAAGGCGCCGATCGCCCGGCCGCCGCTCAGCAGGCGGAGTTCGATCGCATCGCCGACCCGCGGCGAGGCGACACCGGGCCCCGGCTCGCCGGTCAGGTAGGTAAGTAGGTCGAGGCCCTGCGCCACGTGCTTGTTCCTGTGCGGTCACCCGGCCCGAAGCTTCGAACCGTCTGGGTGCAATGTCTCCGCATCATATTACAGGTCGATGGCGAATGGGCGATTGGTTTGATGTATTTTCAATCGTTTACTGACATTTACGCGAGCGAGGCCTCAGCCGGTCATTCCCCCGCGACGACATCCCGTACCAACTCGCCCAAGGCGAGCGAGGCGGTGAGCCCGGGACTTTCGATGCCGAACATGTGGACGAGCCCCGGCACTCCATGCGCCGCCGGGCCCATGATGGTGAAATCCTGCCCCGGTGCGCCGGGCGGCACGATCTTCGGCCGGATGCCGCTGTAGCCCGGCGCCAGCGCACCATCCCGCAGCGCCGGCCAGTAGCGGCGGATGGCGGCGTAGAAGCTGTCGCCGCGTCGCGGGTCGACCTCGTAGTCGATCTCCTGCACCCATTCGACATCCGGCCCGAAGCGGGCCTGGCCGCCGAGGTCGATGGTCAGGTGGGTGCCGAGGCCGCCCGGCACCGGCACCGGGTAGATCAGGCGGGAGAAGGGGTTGCGCCCGGTCAGGGTGAAGTAGTTGCCCTTGGCGTAGTAGGCGGTGGGCACCAGTTGGCTCGGCATGCCGTGCAGGTTGCCGCGCCAGCTTCGGGGCATGCAGGCCGGCGGCGTTCACGAGGGTGCGGCAGCGCAGCGCCATCGGCTCGTCGCCACCGACCTCGATGACCACACCATCCTCGGTCACCCGGCCGCCGAGGACCGCCGCGTGGAAGACGAAGACCGCGCCGGCATCCGCCGCGTCGCCCTGCAGCGAGAGCATATAGGCGTGGCTGTCGATGATGCCGGTCGAGGGCGAGAGCAGCGCCGCGGTACAGTGCAGCTCCGGCTCCAGCGCCAGGGCCTCGTCGCGCGTCAGCATGGTCAGGTCGGGCACGCCATTGGCGGCGGCGCGGGCCTGGATGGAGCCGAGCTTCTCCGCCTCCGCCTCGTCGGTGGCGACGATCAGCTTGCCGCACCTGGTGTGCGGAATGCCGCGCTCCCGGCAGTAGTCATAGAGCCGGTGCTTGCCCTCGACGCAGGCGCGGGCCATCAGGCTGCCGGCGGGGTAGTAGATGCCGGCATGGATGACCTCCGGATTGCGGGAGGAGGTCTCGGTGCCGATGCCCTCGGCGGCATCGAGCACCAGCACCTCGCGCCCGGCCAATGCCAGGGCCCGGGCAACCGCGAGGCCGACGACGCCGGCACCGACCACGACACAATCGAATTCGTCCATCGCTTCCTCGCCTGGGTGGCCGGCTACCAGTGGCAATCGGCATCGCCCGCGACACGTCCGGGCCGGGCTCGACCTGGCCTTCGTCCCCACGGTCGGGATGTTCGCCCGGCGATGCGCGGTTCAAGCCCCCGCCCTGCTACCGCCCCTTGAACACCGGCTTCCGCTTCTCCCGGAAGGCGGCGAGTCCTCGCGGATATCCGCGCTGTCCTTCGCCACCTTCATCCGCGCCTCGAGCGCCGGCACGTCGAGCGCCTGGTGGCCGATCTCGTTGATCGCGCGCTTGGCCCCCTGCACCGCCAGCGGCGCGAGCTCCCCGAGCCGGCCGGCGATCGCATCGATCCGCGCATCGAGCTCGGCCGGGGCGACGAGGTCGGTCAGGTAGCCGATCCGCAGCAACTCCTCGGCGCTCTGCTCCTCGGCCAGCATGAAGAGACGCTTGGCATTGTTGAAGCCGAGGCGGGAGACGTAGCGGCGCAGCCCACTTTCGTAATAGTGCACGCCGATCCGGGCGGCGGGCATGAACATCACGGTTGCCGGGGTGACGCCGACGCGGAAGTCGCAGGCCAGGGCGAGATCGGTGCTGCCGCCATAGACCCCGCCATGCAGCCGGGCGATGGTCGGGATCAAGAGCATCTCGAGCCGGTTGATCATGTCCTCGAAGGTGGCGCCGGGGGTGTCCTTGATCCCGCCGGCGGCGGCCTGCTGCGCCATGCCGTGCAGGTGCGCCCCGGCCGAGAAGGCCTTGCCGGTGGAGGCGAGGACGAGCACCCGGATCGCGGGGTTCGCCTCGACCTCGGCCAGCAGCGCCAGGATGCGGACGATGTCCTCGGGCTGCACGCGGTTCATCACCTCGGGGCGGTTGAGGTGCAGCGTGGCGCGGCTGCCGGCGATGGCGAGGGTCGGCAGGCTGCCCTCGTCGCGGGTCTTCACGGCGGCGCTCATCGCTTGGTCTCCTCCTGGCGTCCCCGCCTTGTGCCGGGCGGGCGCCCGGGCGGCAAGGTGGGGCGCGCCGAAACGCCGGACCACCCCCTGGCGCCGCCCCGCGCCCCGCGCCACTCTCGCCGCCAAATTCCGCCAGCGGAGGGCGCCCATGTCCGATCTCCCAAGCCATGTCGACATCCATGAGGAAGGCCCGCGCGAGGGCTTCCAGATCGAGCCCGGCCGATCCCGACCGCCGACAAGGTCGCCCTGGTCGAGGCGCTGGCGGCGACCGGCCTGCGCCACATCCAGGTCTGCTCCTTCGTGAACACCCGCCTGGTCCCGGGCTGGGGGATGCTGAGGCCGTGGCGGGCGGCTTCGCGCCGCGGCCGGGGGTGCACTACACCGCGCTCTGGTTCAACGAGAACGGGCTCCGGCGGGCGCTGGCTTTCGCCGACCGGCTGACGCTCACCGGGTCGATCTCGCTGGCCGCCTCGGATGCCTTCTCCCGCAAGAACCTCAACCGCGGCCATGCCGAGAACCTCGAGGCGATGCGCAAGCAGACCGCGGCGCACCAGGCCGCCGGCGTGCCGGTGACGCGGCTCGGCGTCATGGCCGCCTTCGGCTGCAACTACCAGGGCGACATCTCGCCGGCCCAGGTGGTGCAGACCGTGGCGGACGGGCTGGCCGTCGCTGCCGAGGCCGGCGTCGCCATCACCGACATCTCGCTGGCCGACACGATGGGTTGGGCGACGCCAATCCGGATCGAGCGCGGCGTCGGCGCGGTGCGCGAGCGCTGGCCGGGGATGCGCATCGGCCTGCACCTGCACGACACGCGCGGCCTCGCGGTCGCCAATGCGCATGCCGGACTCCGGCTCGGCGTGACGAAATTCGACAGCACCGTCGGCGGCCTCGGCGGGTGCCCCTTCGCCGGGCAGAAGGGCGCGGCGGGCAATATCTGCACCGAGGAGCTGGCCCTGCTCTGCGAGGAGATGGGCATCGCGACCGGCATCGACCTCGACGCGCTGATCGAGGTGGGGCGCATGGCCGAGCGCATCGTCGGCCACCCGCTGCCCTCCGAGCTGCTGCGCGCCGGCAGCCTCGACGCCTTCCGCCGGCAGGCGGCATGACTGCGTCCGATCGCGGCGCGCCGGAGGCGCAGAGCGTGAATCGGCCGCAGCCTTCGGCCGGGCCGCAGCCGCTGCGGGGGCTCAAGGTCCTCGAGTTCAGCCACACCATCATGGGCCCTTGCGCCGGGCTGCTGCTGGCCGATCTCGGCGCCGACGTGGTGAAGGTGGAGCCCGCACCGGCCGGCGACCACACCCGCCGGCTGCCCGGCTTCGCCTCCGGCTTCTTCGCCACCTTCAACCGCAACAAGCGCAGCCTGGCGCTCGACCTCAAATCCGCCGCGGGACAGGCCACCGCGCACCGGCTGGTGGCCCAGGCCGACATCGTGCTGGAGAATTACGGCCCGGGCACGATGGAACGCCTCGGCTGCGGCTGGGAGCAGCTGCGCGCGGTCAACCCGCGCCTGGTCTACCTGGCGCTGAAGGGCTTCCTCGCCGGGCCCTACGAGCACCGGCCCGCGCTCGACGAGGTGGTGCAGTTCCAGTCGGGCCTCGCCTACATGACCGGCCCGCCGGGGCGGCCGCTCCGCGCCGGCGCCTCGATCATCGACATCCTCGGCGCCGTCTTCGGCGTCACCGCGACCCTGGCGGCGCTGCGCGAGCGCGACGCCACGGGGCAGGGGCAGCGGGTCTGCTCATCCCTCTTCGAGAGCGCGGTCTTCCTGATGGGCAGCCACATGGCCGGCGCCGCCGCCACCGGCGAGCCGCCGCCGCCGATGCCGGCGCGGCGCGGCGCCTGGGGGATCTACGACGTCTTCCAGGCCGCCGACGGGGAGCTCTTCATCGGCGTCACCAGCGACCAGCAATGGGCCCGCTTCACCCGGGCCTTCGGCCTGGCCGAGCTTGCCGCCGACCAGCGGCTTGCGACCAACGCGCAGCGGGCGAAGGAGCGGTCCTGGTTGCTGCCGGCGCTGCAGGCGGTGCTCGGGCGGCTGCCACAGGCCGAGGTCGAGGCGCTCTGCGAGGGCGCCGGCATCTCCTGGGCGCCGGTTGGCAAGCCGGCCGACCTGTTCGAGGACCCGCATCTGCTGGCCGGGGGCGGGCTGCTGCAGACGGCGATCTCGGCGCTGGGCGGCGGCGCCCAGGTTGGGCTGCCCGCCCTGCCGCTCGAGTTCGGCGAGGGCCGCGGCCGGGTTACCCTGCGCCGGCAGCCGCCGCGGCTGGGCGAGCACAATGCCGAGGTGCTGGCCGAGGCGGGCTATGCCGCCGCAGAGATCACCGCGCTCTCGGCCGCCAAGGTGGTCGTGGCCGCGGAGCCATCGCCCGCCGCCTGAGCGGGCCGACCCCCGTGCCCAGGATCTCAGGCGGTCTGGGCGAGGGCCAGGTCCGGCGCCGCATCCTGCCCGGCCCGGCAACCGACGGCGCGGAGCAGCCGCAGCAGCCCGGGTTCCGCCTCGACGGGGCAGGGCGCCGAGGCCATCCCACCCGGCCCGGCGCCGCGCACCTGGGAGGCCAGCATCGCACCGAGATCGCGTCCCCGGTAGTCGGCCTCCTCGGTGGCGATCACCTCCGGCCCGCGCCGCTCCGGCACCGCGCAGGCGAGGGCGACCACCGCATTGCCGGCGAAGGCGCCATAGGCGACGAGGCGGGTGAAGTCGACCGCGGCGCAGAGCGCGGCGATCCCGGCGGGGTCGGGCACCGGCAGGCCGCCGGCCAGCCCGGCCGCGGCCAGCCGGCCCAGATGTGCTCGCAGCGCGGCGCGGTCGGCCGCGTCCAGGCGGCGCACCCGCAACCAGGGGAAGGGCGACCTGCGGGCAATGACATAGAGCCGCGGCGGCGGGCCACGGCGGCGGCGGGGGTGTCGGCGTTGTCGAAGCCATGGCTGGCCATGCGCGTCTCCCATGGGTGCGGCGCGGCCGGGTTTGCGGCACGCGCAGCGCCAATCCTTACTCAAATCACAAGTTCGTGAATGTGCGTAAACGCACATTTTCTTAACAAAAGCCGAATACAGCCCGGAATTCAGCGCGCAGGACGCGAATTTCGCCAGGCAATCGCCACGCCTGCAGCCGGCAGCAGCGCCAGCAGGGCGAATCCGGTGGCATAGGATCCCGCCATGCCGATCAGGCCGCCAAGCAGGGAAGGGCCGACCACGACTCCGGCGAAGGCCACGGCCAGCACCCCGCCCGCTGCCTCCCCGGCGCGGCCGGGCGCCGCCAGCCTCGCCGCCTCGGCCATCAGCACCCCGTTCCAGCCGGCGGCGCTGCCGCCCAGCAGGCCGAACAGCCCGACCACCGCGGCCTCGGGCCAGGCCATGGCCAGCGGCAGCAGCAGGCCACCGGCGACGGTGACGGCGCCGATCGCCGCCAGGGTCCGCATACCGTCGCCCCAGGCATCGGCGACCACGCCCCAGCCCAGCCGGGCCGCGGCGCCCATCGCCTGGGTGACCGCCGCGACGGCGCCGGCCGCCACCGGGCTCCAGCCGATTCCTCGACCAGCATCGTCACGGTGTAGGCCCCGAGCGCCAGCTGGAAGCCGGAATAGAGCGCCGAGATGGCGGCCAGCCCGGCCATGCCAGGCTGGTCGCGCAGCGCCCGCCAGCCGCCGCCGGCCCCAGCGCCGAGCCGCGCCGCCGGGTCACGCTCGGCCGCCCAGGGGCGGTGGAAGGCGCCGAAGCCCAGCGCCGCAAGCAGCAGCAGCAGGGCCACCGCCAGCACCGCGCCGCGCCAGCCGAGCCCGGCGGCGAGCGAGGGCAGCAGCAGCCCGGCCAGGGCGCCGCCGATCGGCACCCCGGTCTGCTTCACTGCGAAGACCATGTTGCGGCGGCGCGGCGGGGCCAGCCGGGCCAGCACCTCGGTGGCCGCCGGGTTTGTCAGGCCATAGCCGAAGCCGATCAGGAAGGAGCCCAGCACCGCGCCCGCCAGCCCCGCGGCCAGCACGCCGAGGCAGGCGAGCCCCGCCGCCGCCAGCGCCAGCTGGGTGCAGCGGGCCGAGCCGAAGCGCCGCAGCGCCCCGGCCGAGAGCATCGAGGTCACGCTGGCGGCGAGGTAGACGCAGGCCACCTGCCAGCCGATCCAGTGCGGTGCGGCGCCGAGGTCGCGCGCGGCGATCGGGGCCAGGACCGGCAGCAGGAAGACGGTCAGCGTCGCCAGCGCCTGCGCCGCGGTGGTCGCCGCCAGCGCCGCGCCGAGCCCGCCGAGCATGCCGCCGCGGCCCTATTGCGGCGGCAGCCGCAGCCCGCCGTCGAGCCGGATGGCCTCCCCGTTCAGCATCGGGTTGCCGGCGATCGCCAGCACGAGCCGGGCGAAATCCGCGGCCTCGCCCAGCCGCTTCGGGAAGAGCGGCAGCTTCAGCAGGGCGTCGCGCGCCGGGTCGGGCAGGCCGGCCAGCATCGGCGTCTCCATCAGCCCAGGCGCGATCGTCATCACCCGGATGCCGCTCCGCGCCAGCTCGCGCGCCGCCGGCAGCGCCAGCCCGACCACGCCGGCCTTGCTGGCGGCATAGGCGCATTGGCCGAACTGGCCTTCATAGGCCGCGATCGAGGCGGTGTTGACGATCAGGCCGCGCTCCCCGTCGGGACCGGCGGGCTGTTCCGCCTGCATCCGCTCGGCGGCCAGCCGCAGCAGGTTGAAGGTGCCGATCAGGTTGACGCGAATGACCTTCTCGAACAGCGCCAGGTCGTGCGGCCCGTCGCGGCCGACCACGCGGGCCGGCGGCGCGATGCCGGCGCAGGAGACCGCGAGCCGGATGGGCCCGAGCTTCGCCGCCGCATCCAGCGCCGCGCCCACCGCCGCGGGATCGGCCACGTCGCCAGCCGCCGCGACCCCGCCAATCCGGGCGGCCACGGCCTCGGCCGCCTCGGCGCGCATGTCGAGCACCACGACGCGGGCCCCGGCCGCCGCCAGCGCCTCGGCCGTCGCGGCGCCGAGCCCGGAGCCGCCGCCGGTGACGAGGGCTGCGATACCGTTGAGTTCCATGCCGCGTCCCCTGGCTTTGCCCTGGGTCGGAAAACTCCGCCCAAAGCCCCGCCGGGTCAACGCGTCGGGCGGCGCCGCTGCAGCGCGTTGTTTCGGTGGCAGGTTCACGCGACCGGGCGTCCATGCCCTCCCGCGGTCCGACCTAGTCGGCGTATTCGAAGACGACGCGGGAGACCGCGAAGGACAGCTGCCGCCGGTCACCGCTGGCGCCGTCCTCGGCCGGGCTGCCGCCGGTCAGGCTGGCCAGCCGCAGCAGCCGCAGGGGCTGCGGACCCTCGGGGTGGGTCAGCCGCACCGCGAAGGCGCCGTCGCCCTGCGCGCGCACCACCACCTCGGCCGCTGCCGCATCGAGCTGCGCGGTGAGCGCGGGCGCGTCGGCCCGGTAGAGGTGGCAGACATCGAGCGTGACGCTGGCGACCCGCCGGTCGGGCGCCGGGTTCAGCAGCAGGCCGCGCGGTCCCATCCAGCGGAAGCTGCCGCTTGGGTAGATCTCCTCGCGGTGCCAGCCGGCGCCGAACAGCGCCGCCCTCGGGCGGCACCGCGAGCTGCCGCGCGGTCAGGTCCAGGGCCGGATCGCCGGCCCGGACCGGCCCGGCGGTCTCCAGCAGCGCCCGCAGCGCATCCGGCTCGCGGCCCGGGGCGGCGGCCAGCCGGTCCAGCAGCAGGCGTCGCCGCGGCGACGACGAAGGCATCGATCCGCTCCTGCTGCAGCGCCAACTGCCGTTGCAGCGTCGCCTGCAGCGCCTGCTGCGCGGCGGCGGCCTCGTCCTCCATCTGGCGGATGCGGCCCTCGAGCTCGGCCAGCCGCCGTTCGGCCTCGCCCACGCCGCTGCGGCCCCAGGCGAAGCTGCCGGCCGGCGCATCCTGGCCGACCAGCATCAGCGTCACGGAGAGGCCGGCTTCGGTCAGGTCGGCCGGCAGGATCGGCATGGCGAAGCGGAAGGCGCAGCCGCCCTCGGGCAGCGCGATCGGCGGATCGGCCGCGACGATGCGCGCCCCCGCGCCGTTGATCCGGGCATAGAGCACCGGGTCGAGCAGGCCGTTGCGTGCCTCCCTTCCCGTGCCGCGCAGCACACCGTGGTCGAGCCGCAGGTCCTCGATGCGCATGTCGGGCGGGCCGAGCAGCGACAGCGCCGCCTCCGCGGAGTCGATTCGCCAGGGCGCCGCCAGGTCGGGGCCATCGGGCGCCGTCGCCAGCCGCAGCTCGGCCGGCAGGGGCACCCGCGGCAGGCGTTCGACCGGGATGTCGATCACCGCCCCTTCGCGCAGCGGACCGTCGAGCCGGCATCGCCCGACCTCGATCCCGCGGCAGTACAGCCGCAGCGGCGCGTCGCTGCCGAAGGCGCGGATGGTCCGCAGGCTGAGGCCGTCGCGGCTCAAGCCGACGGCGAGGAACGGAAAATAGCCAGCCTGGATGCCATCCATCGCGGCGCGCTACCATGACACCGGGGCCGCCACAAGGAACGAGTTCCCTGGACAGCAACCGGTGCGCGGCCTAACCGCCCGATGACGACGCTGCCTGGACATTCCCCTTTCCGATGACGCCCGCGCGCAACGGCCTGACCGTCTGGACGCCCCTGCCGCCGGAGCGGAACGGGATCGCCGACTACAGTGCCTGCCTGCTCGGCGGACTGGCCGCGCATTACGATTGCCGGGCCGCCTGCGAGGACTGGCTGGGCCTGGCGCCCGCGGGCATCCCGGTGATCGATCCGGCACTGGCGCATCGCGACGCCGGCCCGCGCGTGCTGCACCAGCTCGGCAACAACCCCGGCCATGGCTTCGTGTTGCGCGGGCTGCGCGGCATGCCTGGTGTGACCACGCTGCACGATCCCGGCCTGCTCCACCTGCACGAGACGATGGGCGCGGATCTCGGCGACGATCCGCGCCGGGATGATGGCCGCGCTGCCTGGCCTCGCCGCGGTCTACGCGCGGCAGCAGCGCGAGCACGGCATCCAGACCCGCGCCAACCACCTGCTGTTCGACCTGGCCGGCGAGGTGCTGGCGCGCTCGCGCGCCGTCGTCGTGCACTCAGCCTATGCGCGCAACCGGCTGCGGCTGTCGCATGGGCCGGCGGCGACGGCGCATGTCGCGGTCATCCCGCATTTCCTGCCGCCCGGCGCGATGCCCGACCGCGCCGCGGCGCGGGCCCGGCTCGGCCTGCCGCAGGACGGGTTCCTGGTGCTGACCGCCGGCTTCGCCACCGCGGCCAAGCGCTTCGACTGGCTGATCGAGGCGCTCGCCATCGCCATCGGCCAGGGCGCCGCGCCGCGCTGGATCCATGCCGGCGCCGAGCGGGCGGAGGAATACGCGCTGAGCGCGGCGATCGCCGAGCGGCCCGCGGTCGCGGCGGTGGCCACGGTCACCGGCTATCTCGACGAAGCGGCGCTCGACGACCACATCGCCGCGGCGGATGTGCTGGTGAACCTGCGCTTCCCATCGGTCGGCGAGAGCTCCGGCTCGCTTGCGCGCGCCTTCGCCGCCGGCACCTGCTGCATCGTCTCCGACACCGCCGCCTATGCCGAGCTGCCGCGCGACGCGGTGCTGCACCTGCCGCTGACCGGCAGCGTCGGGCTGCTGGCGCAGGTGCTGCGTGCGCTGGCGGCCGAGCCGTCGCGGGCCGCGGCGATCGGCGCGTGCGGCCGCCGCCATGCCGAGGCGGAGATGGCGCTGCCGGGCGTCGCCGCGCGCTACCGCGACGTCATCGAGGATACGCTCACCCGCCCGGTGGCGGCGGCCGCGCCGCGCGGCCCGGTGCCGCGCCTCGTGGTCGAGGCCGGGCCCGGGCTGCAGACCGGCGACCTCGAGGCCGCGGTCGCCGGGCGGCGGGGCGCCTGCCGGCTGCTGCTCGCGGTGCCCGACCTCGCCGCGCTGGCCGACCTGACGCTCGACCGGCCGGGGCTGCTGGGCGGGCTGCTGCCGCGCGCCGCCCGGCTGCGCGCGGTCCGGGTCGAGGCCGCGCCGCAGCCCGGCCTGCTGCTCGACCTCGAGCTCGGCGACGCGCCATGAGCGCTGCCGCGGTCCTCGCCAGCCTGCTGCGGGAAGCGCTGCCGGAGGCCCCGCTGCTCGATTTCGGCCTGCCCGCCGGGCGTGTCTTCCCGTGGTGGCCGGGCGCCCGCTGCGGCGTCGCCGATCCCGCCGCGCTGCCGCCGGCCGAGGCCGCGCTGCTGCGCCGCTTTCGCCAGGGGCCGGCCGGGCTGCCGGTCTGCGGCTTCGATGCGGCGGCGGATGCGGCGGTGCTGGCGGGCGCGCCGGCGGTGCTCGGCGGGGCGGGCGCGCCGCTGCTGGTGCTGGACGGGCCGGCCCCGCCGCGATGGCCCCGCTGCTGGCGGCCGGGGCCATGCTGCTGCAGCACGGCCAGACCGAAGGCATGGCCCCGCCGCCCGGCCCGCCGCGCGGCCGCATCATGCTGCTCGGCGGCAGCGTCGCCCGGATCGAGCGCTGGGACCTCCTGCTGCCGGCGGCACAGCTCCAGCCGGTCTTCGGCCGGCTGCAGGACGCGGCGCAGCGCCTTGCGGCGGATCTCGGCGGCGCCGCGCAGTGGCAGGTCGGCGGCCGGATGGTGATGGAGCACCTGGCCAGCCTCGGCATGCTGTCGCTCGGCACGGAGCAGCTGCCGCCGCTGCGCCTGCCGGGCGCGGCGCTGCCGCACGACCTCCCGATCCTCGCCGCGGGGCCGGACCTGCCGCTGGGCATGGCGCGGCAAGTGCGGCTGCTGCTGGGCGCGCTGCCGGCCCGGCCGGCTTGGCTGCGGCTGCGGCTGCGGGGGATCAACCCGGACCTGATGCCGGGGCTGTTCCTCGATGGCCTGCGGCTGGACGCCCAGCTTCGGCCGGCGGGGATGGAATGGCTGCTGGAGGCTCCGGTGCGGCTGCGGCCCGACCGCGCCGCGGTGGTCGGCCTGGCGCTGCCGGAGGCGTCGCCGCCCGGCGCGGCGCTGCTCGGGCTGGAGGTCGGGCCATGAGCCCCGGCGCGGGCCGGGCGCCCCGGCTGCTGGTGGTCTCGCCGGCGCCGTCCCACCCGGCGGACCAGGGCAATCCGGCCCGTATCCAGGCGCTCGGCGCGGCGTTGATGGCGCGCGGCGTGGCCTGCGACTTCCTCTACTACGCGACCGAGGGCTGCAGCCCGGCGCAGCGCGCGGCAATGGCCGGGTTCTGGCACGCGCTGCACGTCCTGCCGCCGGTGCCGACCGGGCCGATGGGCATGCCCGGCCTCTGGGCGCTCGACGACTGGTGCGACGCCGCGGTGGTCGAGCATGTGGCGGCGCTGCAGCGCCGCTGGCGCTATGACGCGGTGCTGGTGAACTATGTCTGGATGTCGCGGGTGCTGGAGGCGGTGCCCGGGGCCTACCGGATCATCGACACCCACGACCTGTTCGGCGACCGGCACCTGGTGGCGCTGGCGGCCGGCATCGACCCTTCCTGGTTCTTCACCTCGGTCAAGGAGGAGGGGCGGGGGCTCGGCCGCGCCGACCTCGTGCTGGCGGTCCAGGAGGAGGAGGCGGAGACGTTGCGGCAGCGCAGCCCGACGCCGGTGGCGACCGTCGGTCACCTGCCGCCGCTCGCCTTCCTCGAGGCCGCGCCGCCGCAGCGCCTGCGGGCGCCCTTCGGCTATCTCGGCAGCGCCAATCCCTGGAACTTCGCCTCGGTCCGCGCGCTCGACGCGGCGCTGCTGGGAGAGGTCGGGTTGCCCTGGCTGCTGGCCGGGCGGATCCTGCAGCGGCGCGACCTGGCGCTGGCCAGCGCGCCGCTGCTGATGCCGCAGGTGCCGGAGCCCGCCGACTTCTACCAATCGGTCGATTGCGTGCTCAACCCGATGGTCCCGGGCACCGGGCTGAAGATCAAGACGGTAGAGGCGCTGGCGCATGGCCGGCCGGTGCTCGGCACCCGGCACGCCTTCTCCGGCCTGCCGGCGGAGCATCCGGGACACCGCGCCGCGGATGTGCCGGAGGTGGTGGCGTTGATGCGCGCCTGGCGCGACAGCGCGGCCTTCCGGGCCGGGCTGGCCCGCGCATCGCGGCTGATGGCGCTGCGCTATGCGGCAGACCTGGCGAGGCAGCACGACGCGCTGGCGGCACGGCTGCATGCCCTGGTCTGACGCCGCACCGGCCTTAATCGTTCACTCCGGCGGAATATAACGAGGCGGCTCGGGCGGCCCCATTGCCCGCGGCGCCCGGCGCGGCCAAAGTGCGGCCCCCAGATCGCCCCGGCCCCAGGCCGGGGATGGAGGAGACCCCAATGGCCTATCCGAATGTCCAGCTCTACATCAACGGCGAATGGCGCAATGCCCGCTCCGGCCGCTCCTCACCGGTCCTCAACCCTGCGACGGAGGAGGTGATCGGCACCTTCGCGCATGCCGGCAAGGACGACCTGGACGAGGCGCTCGAGGCGGCCGACAAGGGCTTCGCGCTGTGGAAGAAGGTCTCGGCCTTCGAGCGTTCGAAGCTGATGCGCAAGGCCGCCGACCTGCTGCGCGCCCGCGCCGGCGACATCGCCGTGCTGATGACGCAGGAGCAGGGCAAGCCGGTGCCCGAGGCGAAGATGGAGGTGCTGGCCGGCGCCGACGTCATCGACTGGTTCGCCGAAGAGGCCCGCCGCGCCTATGGCCGCGTCATCCCGGCCCGCGCCGAGGGCATCTACCAGCTGGTGATCAAGGAGCCGGTCGGCCCGGTCGCCGCCTTCACCCCCTGGAACTTCCCGATCAACCAGGTGGTCCGCAAGCTCTCCGCGGCGATCGCCACCGGCTGCTCGATCATCGTCAAGGCGCCGGAGGACACGCCGGCCTCGCCGGCCGAGCTGATCCGCTGCTTCGCCGATGCCGGCCTGCCGGCCGGCGTGATGAACCTGGTCTATGGCGACCCGGCCGAGATCAGCGAGTACCTGATCCCGCACCCGGTGATCCGCAAGGTGACCTTCACGGGCTCCACCCCCGTGGGCAAGCAGCTCGCGGCGCTGGCCGGCAAGCACATGAAGCGGGTGACGATGGAGCTCGGCGGCCATGCGCCGGCGATCGTCTTCGACGATGCCGACCTCGACCTCGCGGCGAAGACCCTGGCGGCGGCCAAGTTCCGCAATGCCGGCCAGGTCTGCGTCTCGCCCACGCGCTTCCTGGTGCAGGAGGCGATGTACGAGCCCTTCGTCGACAAGTTCGTCGCCGCCGCCAAGGCGATCAAGGTCGGCAACGGCATGGAGGAGGGGACCCAGATGGGCCCGCTCGTGCATGACCGCCGCATCCCCTGGGTGGACGGGCTGATGGCCGATGCGCGGCAGCGCGGCGCCGAGGTCCGCACCGGCGGCGAGCGGATCGGCAACAAGGGCTACTTCTACCAGCCGACCGTGCTGACCGGCGTCGGCAAGGACGCCCGGATGATGAACGAGGAACCCTTCGCCCCGGTCGCCATGATCGCGTCGTTCAAGGACTTCGACGAGGTGGTCGAGGAGGCCAACCGGCTGCCCTACGGCCTGGCGAGCTACGCCTTCACCCGCAGCGCCAAGACCGCGAACGCGCTCGCGGCCAAGGTCGAGAGCGGGATGATGACGATCAACCATCTCGGCCTGGCGTTGCCGGAAGTGCCCTTCGGCGGCATCAAGGACAGCGGCTACGGCTCGGAAGGCGGGTCGGAGGCGATCGAGGCCTACCTCAACACGAAGTTCGTGTCGCAGGCGGGTCTCTGAGGCCGGACCGGATCGCGGAAGGGCGGCGACGCCCGGACGCGTGAATCCGGTCCGCGGAATATCCTTGGCGTGGGGGTTCGTCCCCACGCTGTGTGACCATCACCCCTCGACGCCCGCGGCGTCGAGGGCGCGCCGCGCCTCCGGCCCCGTCAGGAAGCGCAGCAGCGCGGCACCGTCGCGGCCGGGCAGCCCCGCCGCGCCATAGGCGGTGGTATTTTGCAGCCCGGGCGGCAGCGGGCCGAGATAGCGCAGCCCCGGCACCAGCCTGATCTCGGTGACCGCCCCGAAGCCGATTTCCCGCCCCGTGCCGTGCAGCAGGTGTTCCATTACCTCGGCGCCGGTCGCGTAGCGCCGCGCCTTGGGCGCCACCACCGCCGTCAGCCCCAGCCGCTCGAAGAGCCGGTCCATGTAGAGCCCGGTCGAGGCGCGGTTGAAGACCAGCGCATCGGCCTGCTCGACCGCGGCGCGCAGCGTCTCGGCATCGCGGATCGCCGGCTCCGGCGCGCCGGGCCGCACCGCCACGCCGACGCCGACCTTGCCGAGCGGCACGACCGGGCCGGAGAGCCGGCCGCCGAACTCGGCCAGCAGGGCCAGCGGGGCTACCAGGATGTCGGGCGTCTCGCCGCCGAGAATCCGCTCCCGCAGCTGCGGCGCGGTGGCGTAGGCGATCCGCACCGGCGGGCTGCCCGCGGCGCGGAAGGCCTCGACCGCCGCCGCCAGCCCCGGCTCGACCGCACCACCGCTGAGGAGGCTGATCTCCGCGGCCCGCGCCGCCGGCGCGGCCAGCAGCGGCGCGAGGGCGAGCAGGGCGCGGCGCCGCATTGGGTGGCGCCTCATGCCGGCGGGGCGATCCAGTTGTGCAGCGCCAGGCCGCCATCCACCACGAGCGTCGTGCCGGTGACGTAGGCGGAGAAGCGCTCGGCCAGCAGCCCGACTGCGGCGCGCGCCACGTCCTCCGGCCCGCCCAGCCGTCCCAGCGCGATCTTCGCCGCCAGCGCCGGATTGGCCTGGAAGCCGCCGCCGGCGATCGCGCCCGGGGCGATCGCGTTCACCCGGATGCCATGCGGGCCGAGGATGCGGGCGAACTCCTTCATCACCATGGTCAACCCGGCCTTGCTGGCGCTGTAGTGCGGCAGGTTGCGCGGGCTTTCCGCATGCAGGGAGGTGACGAAGACGATGCGCCCGGGGGCCCCGCCGCCCGCGTGTCCCGCATGTGCCGGCCGGCGAGCTGGCCGAGCTGGAAGCCGGCCTCGAGGTTCACCCCGACCATGGCGCGCCAGGCCTCGGCCGTGACCTCGAGCGCCGTCTCGCTCTCCTGCCGCCGCGGGCTGGCGCAATGCACCAGGATGCTGAGCCGGCCGAGCGCCGCCTGCGCCGCGGCGAACAGCGTCTCCGCCCCGCCCGGCGCGCCGAGGTCGGCGGCGATGAAGCGGGCGTCGTGGCCGGCTTGGCGCAGCGCGGCGGCGGTCGCCTCCCCGGCTTCGGCATTGAGGTCGGCGAGGACGACGCGGGCGCCCTCCGCCGCCAGCGCCTCGGCGGTGGCGCGGCCGATGCCGTTGGCGGCCCCGGTGACCAGCGCGGTGTCGCCCGCGAGCAAGGCATCCGTCATGCTGCGTGTCCTTCTCTCCCCGGCATCCTGATTGGCCCGAAGCCTCGGCTGCGGCAAGCTGCGCCCGTGCCGCTGCCCCGTCGCCTGCTGCCTGCCTTCCTGCTGCCCGGCCCCGCCATGGCGCAGGTCCGACCGCGCCCGGTTCCGGCCGAGGCGCCCGAGGGCGCGGCGCTGGTCGCCCTGCTGCGCGAGGGCGGGCTGGTGCTGTTCTTCCGCCATGCCGATACCCGCGGCGAGCCCTGCGACCGCAGCTTCCGCATCGGCGACCGCGCGGGGCAGCGCAACCTGGCGCCGGAGGGCCGCGCCCAGGCGGTGCGGCTCGGCGCCCGGATGGCGGCGCTCGGCATCCCCGTCGCCGCGCCCGTCCTGGCCGGCCCGGTCTTCCGCGCCCGCGACACCGCAGAGCTTGCCTTCGGCACGGCGCGGGTCGAGGTCACCGACGGCCTGCTGGCGGACGACCACGCCGCTGCCCGGCTGGACTGGGTGCTTGCCGAGCACCGCCGGCTATTCGCCGCGCCGGCGCCGCCGGGCGGCAACCGCGTGCTGGTCGGGCACCGCACGCCGGCCATCATGGTGCTGGGCGATGCGGTCGCCGGGCGGGCCTTCCCGGAGGGCGCGGCACTGGTGGTGCGGCCGGGCGGGGAGGGGGTCGCGCTGCTCGGCATCCTCATGCTCGCGCCGCTGCCGGAGGGTGGCTTCCACGCCTGCGGGTAGGTTGCGCGGGAGTCGAGCGGCGGCTCTACTCGGCGGCGGGGAGGCCGGGACATGGCAGAGGGATTCGGGCGGCGCGCCGCCTTCGCGCTGGCCGCGGCGCCGCTCACGGCGCGGGCGCAGGAGAGGTTCCCCGACCGGCCGGTCCGGCTGATCGTGCCCTTCCCGCCGGGCGGGCCGGTGGATGCCGCGGCTAGGATCGTGGCGCAGGCGCTGGCGCCGCTGCTCGGCCAGCAGGTGGTGGTGGAGAACCGCTCCGGCGCCGGCGGCTCGGTCGGCATCGATGCCGTGGCCAAGGCGGCACCGGACGGCCTGACCCTGGCGCTCGGCTCGACCGGCGCGGTCGCGGTGAATGTCAGCCTGATCCCGAGCCTTCCCTACGATCCGCGGCGCGACCTCCTCCCGGTCGGCATGGTCTCCGGCGTGCCCTCGCTGCTGGTGGTCCGGCCCGGCCTGCCGGTGCGCGACATGGCCGGGCTTCTGGCGCTGGTGCGGCAGCAGCCGGGCAAGCTGACCTTCGCCAGCACCGGGCCGGGCGGCACGCCGCACTTGGCCTCCGAGCTGCTGAAGCTCAGGGCCGGGCTCGACATCGTCCATGTCGCCTATCGCGGCGCGGCGCCGGCCATCACCGCGCTGCTGGGGAACGAGGTGGACATGGCCTTCCTCGACCTTTCGGTGCTGCTGCCGCATGTGCGGGACGGCGCGCTGCGCGCATTGGCCCTGGCCGCCGCGGCGCGCGCGCCCGCCTTGCCCGAGGTGCCGACGGTCGCCGAGGCCGGCATCGCCGGGGTCGAGGTGGAGAACTGGTATGCGGTGATGGCGCCGGCCCGCATCCCGGCCGAGCGGCTGGCGGTGCTGTCTTCGGCGCTGCGCGACGCCCTGGCGCAGCCCGAGACCGCGGCGCGCTTCACCGCGCAGGGCGCCCGCGTGATTGGCGGCACGCCGGCCGAGGCCGGCGCCTTCATCGCCGCCGAGATCGACCGCTGGGGCGAGGTGGTCCGCCGCGCCGACATTAAGCCCGACTGACACCACCGCTTGCGGCGGAGCCCCCGCCACCGGCACCCTGGTCCCCTGGGAGAACGAGGAAACCGCCATGCTGGAGAAATTCCATCCGCGTCGAGCCGGTCGGCAGCGCTGTCGGCGCGACGATCGAGGGCATCGACCTGGCCACGCCGCTGGGGCCCGAGGCGGTCGGGCTGATCCGCGAGACGCTGTTCGACCGCGGCGTGGTCTTCTTCCACGGCCAGTCGCTGACGCCGGAGCAGCACATCGCCTTCGCCGAGCAGTTCGCGCCGATCAACATCAACCGCTTCTTCCGCGCCGCCGAGGGCTATCCCGCCATCGCCGAGGTGCGGAAGGAGCCGGGGCAGACGAAGAACATCGGCGGCGGCTGGCACACCGACCACAGCTACGACCAGGTGCCGGCGCTGGGCTCGGTCCTGCTGGCGCGGAGCTGCCCCCGCGCGGCGGCGACACGCTCTTCGCCTCCATGTACGCCGCCTATGACGCGCTGTCGGCGGGGCTGAAATCGACGCTCGAGGGGCTGCGCGCGGTGCATTCCAGCCGCCATGTCTTCGGGCCGAAGGTGCAGACCGAGGCGCATGCGGATGGCCGCTACCGCAATGCCGAGCAGGCGGTGCAGGACGCCATCCACCCGGTGGTGATCCGCCATCCCGGCAGCGGCCGGAAGGCCCTCTACGTCAATCCCGGCTTTACCCTGCGTTTCGAGCGCTGGACCGACGAGGAAAGCCGGGGGCTGCTCGATTTCCTCTACCGCCATGCGCAGCGGCCGGAATTCCAGTGCCGCTTCCAATGGCGGGAAGGCTCCATCGCCTTCTGGGACAACCGCGCGACCTGGCACTACGCGGCGAACGACTACCAGGGGGAGCGGCGGCTGATGCACCGCATCACGCTGGAGGGCGTGCCGCTGGTCTAGCAGGCAAGGTTTGGGGAGAAGGTATTCTCCCCAAGCCCCCTCATATATCTCTGTGAGTCGGCTGCCGCCGCGTGGCGCGTCCCGACTCACGATCCTCGCTCAGCTTCGCACCAGCGGGCAGCCGCCCTGGTCCATCGGCCGGAAGGCATCGGCGCCGCTGATGGTCTCGCCGACCTGCAGCAGGTCCCACTCGCCGCGCGATTCCTTCGGCGCCTTCACGCGCATCAGGTAGACGTCGCGCACCACGCGGCCATCCGCCCGCAGCACGCCGCCCTTGGTCATGAAGTCGTTGATCGGCATCTCCCGCATCTTCGCCATGACCGGCGCGGTCGCATCCGTGCCCGCCACCTCCACGGCTTTCAGGTAGTGCACGATCGCACCGTAGGATCCCGCCTGGAAGGCGGTCGGCGGCCGGCCGTGCTGCTTCTGGAAGCGCGCGGCGAAGGCCCGGGTCGCATCCGTCTGGTCCCAGTAGTAGCTCTCGGCATAGACCATGCCCTGGCCGGTCTCGAGCCCGATGGAGCGGATATTGGTCAGCGAGCAGTTCAGCGCCGCCGGCACGATGCCGCGCTTGATCAGGCCGAACTCGCCCATCTGCTTGGCGATGTTGATCATGTCGGCGCCGCCGGCGCAGATGCCGACCGCCTGGGCGCCCGAGGGCCGCGGCGCGGATCAGGTAGGAGGAATAGTCGGTCTCCCCGAGCGGCGCGCGGACGCTGCCCGTCACCTCGCCGCCGAGCCCCTTCAGGATGGCGGTCGCATTGGCTTCCAGCGAATGGCCGAAGGCGTAGTCGGAGACGACGAAGAACCACTTGGTCTTGCCGCCGCGGACCAGCGCCGTCACCGGGCCCTTGGCCGCGGAGTAATTGTCGTAGACCCAATGCGCGGTCCAGGGCCCGCAATCCTTGCCGGTCAGGTCGGTGGTGCCGGCCGACATCGGGATGACGATCTTCTGCTTCTCCTTCGACAGGGTCTGCACTGCCAGCGCCACCGCCGAATTGCCGAGCCCGCTGATGATGTCGACCTTCTCCTGGTCGAACCAGCGGCGGGCGATGCCCATGCCGATATCGGCGCGGTTCAGCAGGTCGCCCGGGACGATCTCGATCGGCGCGCCGAGCACCTTGTTGCCGAAATCCTCGGCGGCCAGCCGGGCTGCGACGGCCTCGCCCATCCCCTGCTGGTCGGCGAAGACGCCGGTCATGTCGTTCAGCACGCCGATCTTCACCACGCCGTCGGAGATCGCGCCCGGTCCCGCCCCCGGGCGCGGCCCGGCAGGATGCGGAAGAGCGGCAGCACGGCGGCGGCGCCGAGCAGGTGTCTGCGGTGCATGGAGGTCCCTCCGTCGCGCCGGTCCGAGCCGGCCCGTTGCAGGAAGGGTAGGCGGATCGGCTGCGGCGGGGCAATCGGCCGCGGCTACGGCGGCCTGCGTTCAACGCTGAACGCAGGCCGCCGTAGATCTCTCTTCCCAGCGCGGATTCCGGCGTCCGAGCGTTCACGCTCCCCGCCAGGAGGCCTAGGTTGCCGTCACCCCGGCGCGCCGGATCACCTCGCCCCAGCGCGCCGTCTCGCGGCGGATGAACTCGGCGAATCCCGCCTGGGACTGCGCCGCCGGCACAGCGCCCTGCTCGCGCAGCAGGCGCATCGCATCTGGGTCGGTCAGCGCCGCGATCGCCGCCCGGTGCAGCGCCGCCTGCACCGCCGGCGGGGTGCGGGCCGGCGCCACCAGCCCGTGCCAATTGTCGGTCATCACCTCCGGCAGCCCGGCCTCCGTCATGGTGGGCACATCGGGCAGCAGCGGATCGCGCCCCCGCGTGCCGATCGCCAGGGCGCGGATGCCGCCGCTGCGGAGATGCGGCAGCAGGATCGGCTGGTCGGCAAAGCCGATATCGACCTCGCCGGCGATCAGCGCCAGGGCGAGCGGCGCGCCGCCGCGATACGGCACATGGGTGATGTCGACGCCGGCGGCGAAGCTTCAGCGCCTCGCCCGCGAGATGCGGCATGCTGCCCGGCCCGGTCGAGCCGTAGTTGAGCTTGCCCGGCGCCGCCTTCGCCGCGGCGATCAACTCGCCCAGGCTGCGCCAGGGCCGCGCGCCGGCGACCACCAGCGGCTCCGGCACGGTGACCACCAGGGTGAGCGGCGCGAAGTCGCGGGCCACGTCATAGGGCATCGGCTGCGGCAGGCCGGGCGAGATGGCCAGCCCGCCGGCGCTGCCGAGCCCGATCACGTGCCCGTCCGGCGCCGCCTTGGCGACCGCGTCGAGGCCGGTGACGCCGCCCGCGCCGGGGCGCGCCTCGACCACCACCGGCTGGCCCAGCACGGCGGACATCTTCGGCGCCAGCAGCCGTGCGACGATGTCGCTCGGCCCGCCGGTCGCGAAGGGGACGACCAGGCGGATCGGGCGGCTGGGGAAGCCCTCCTCGGCCGCGGCGGGCAGGGCGCCGAGGCCGGGCAGCGCGAGCAGGGCGCGGCGATGGATGGTCATGCGTCCTCCGGTCAGGGCCTTTCGCGACCCGTGCTTGGCTGCGAGTATCGCGGCAAGGGAAGGAACCCGTCCATGCGCATCACCGCCGTCACCGGCCATCTCCTCAGCAGCGCCTTCACCTATGGCAACCCCGCGGGGCCGCACGGCGCCAACCGCGGCGGCAACCTGCATCTCCGCAACATGGACACCCTGCTGGTGCAGGTGGAGACCGATGCCGGGATCACCGGCTGGGGCGAGGGCTTCGGCTTCAACCTCGTGCGCACCACGCGCCAGGCGCTGACCGAGCTGATCGCCCCGGTCTGCATCGGCGAGGATCTCGGCGACACGCCCGGGCTGATGCGGCGGCTGGAGCGGCGCTTCCACAATTCGGCCGCAACGGCGCGGTGACCTTCGCCCTCTCGGGCCTCGACATCGCATTGTGGGACATCGCCGCCAAGGCTGCGGGCAAGCCGCTGCACGCGCTGCTGGGCGGGGCGAGGCGGGACCGGGTGCCGGCCTATGCCAGCCTGCTGCGTTACGGCGACCCGGCGCTGGTCGCGCGCAACACCGCGGAGGCCATCGCCCGCGGCTATCGCCGGATCAAGCTGCACGAGGTCGACCTCGCCTGCATCCGCGCCGCGCGCGCGGCCGCGCCGCCCGAGGTGCCGCTGATGCTCGACATCAACTGCGCATGGGACACGGTGGAGCAGGGCATCGCCTTCTGCCGCGCCGTGCACGATATGAACGTGCGCTGGGTGGAGGAGCCGATCTGGCCGCCCGAGGATTTCGCCGGGATCGCCGCGGTGCGCCGCGACGCCGGCGTGGGCATCGCCGCCGGCGAATGCCTCGGCAGCGCGGAGAGCCTGGGCGGCATGCTGGTGGCCGGCGCGGTCGACGTGGTGCAGCCGAGCATCACCAAGATGGGCGGCGTCACCGGCATGCTGGCGGTGCGCGAGCTGGCGGCGCGGCACGGCGCCGCGCTGGTGCCGCATTGCCCCTATTACGGGCCGGGCCTGCTCGCCTCGCTCCACCTGCTGGCCGCCGCCGCGGTGGAGGAGCCGCTGGAATACTACTTCGCCGACCTCGAGGCGCCGCCCTATCCGGCGCTGGTCCCGCGGGATGGCTTCGTCGCGGTGCCGCAGGCGCCGGGGCTCGGGCTCGAGATCGACCCGGCGCTGCTCGCCACGGCTGTCTAGCCCGGCCCGCGGGCTGCTAAACGCCCCGGCATGAATGGCTTCCTCTCGGCCCCGGCACTTGCCGCCGGGCTGCTGGCCGGCTTCGTCGGCTTCGCCTCCTCCTTCGCCGTGGTCCTGCAGGGCCTCGCCGCCATGGGCGCCAGCCCGGCCCAGGCGGCCTCCGGCCTCATGGCGCTGTCCATCGCCATGGGGCTTTGCGGCATCGCGCTCAGCCTCTGGCGGCGGATGCCGATCAGCATCGCCTGGTCGACGCCCGGCGCGGCGCTGCTCGCGGCTTCCGCCATGCCCGCCGGCGGCTTCCCCGTGGCGGTCGGCGCCTTCCTGGTCTCGGGCGGGCTGATCGTGCTGGCCGGGCTGTGGAAGCCGCTTGGCCGCGGGGTCGCCGCCATCCCGGCGCCGCTCGCCAGCGCCATGCTGGCGGGCGTCCTGCTCGGCCTTTGCCTGGCGCCGGTCAAGGCGGTGGCGCAGGTGCCGGCGGCGGGGCTCGCCATCGTGCTGGCCTGGGCGCTGGTGGGCCGCTTCAACCGGCTGATGGCGGTGCCCGCGGCGGTGCTGGTGACGATCCTGACCATCGCGCTGACGGTCGACCTGCCGCCGGGCCTGCTGGCGGCCGCCGGGCCGGTGCCCGTGCTTGTCGCGCCGGAATTCTCCCTGGCCGCCATCATCGGCATCGCCCTGCCGCTCTTCCTCGTGACCATGGCCTCGCAGAACATTCCCGGCATGGCGGTGCTGACCGTGAACGGCTACCGCCCGGCGCCGGGGCCGCTCTTCACCGTCACCGGCCTCTTCACCCTGGCCGCGGCGCCGCTCGGCGGGCATGCGGTCAACCTGGCCGCCATCACCGCCGCGCTTTGCGCCAACCCCGATGCCGAGCCGGATCCCGCCCGGCGCTGGCAGGCCGCGGTGGTCGCCGGTGGGGTCTACGTGGTCTTCGGTCTGCTGGCCGGCACCGCCACTGCCTTCGTCGGCGCGGCGCCGCCGATCCTGATCCAGGCGGTCGCCGGCCTCGCCCTGCTGGGCGCCTTCGCCGGCGCGCTGCAGGCGTCTCTGGCGGTGGCGGAGATGCGCGAGGCGGCGGTGATCACCTTCCTGGTCACCGCCTCGGGCCTGACGGTCATGGGCATCAGCGGCGCCTTCTGGGGCCTGCTGGCGGGCGGCGCCATGCTGGCGTTGCACCGCTGGCGGGGCTGAGCGAGCCTGCCTCCCTACCAAGGGGAGGACACCATGCGGAACCACCGCGACAGGGTCATGGCCGGGCGCCGCGCCGTGCTGGCCGCGCCGTTGCTGCTGCCGGGCCTCGCACGCGCGCAATCCTATCCCGACCGTCCCGTCCGCATCGTCGTCCCCTTCGCGCCCGGCGGCGCCACCGACCTTGCCGCCCGCATCCTGCAGCCGCACCTGCAGGACGCGCTCGGTCAGCCGATCGTCATCGAGAACCGCACCGGCGCCGCCGGCAATGTGGGGATGGAGGCGGCCGCCCGGGCCGCGCCGGACGGCTACACGCTCTATCTCGGCAATGTCGGCACGCTGGCGGTCAATCCCAGCGTCTTCGGCCGCACCCTGAAGGTCCGCCCGACCGAGGACTTCGCCGCGGTCTCGCTGGTCTCCGATACGCCGGACGTGCTGGTCGCGCATCCATCCGCGCCGTTCAACTCGGTGGCGGAGCTGGTGGCCTATGCGAAGGCCCATCCGGGCAGCGTGGATTACGGCTCGCCCGGCGCCGGCAGCCTGAACCGGCTGGAGATGGAGCTGCTGCGCGAGCAGGCCGGCGGGCTCGAGATGGTCCACATCCCCTATCCCGGCGGCGCCGGGCCGGCGGTGACCGCGGCGGTGGCCGGCGACGTGCATTGCCTGTTCGTGACGCTCTCCTCGGCGGTCGGCCAGGTGCAGGCCGGGCGGCTGAAGGCGCTGGCGGTGACCACGGCGCGCCGCGCCGCGATGCTGCCAGCGGTGCCGACCATGGCCGAGAGCGGCTATGCCGACTTCATCGCCAGCTCCTGGCAGGGAATGCTGCTGCCGGCCGGTGCGCCGGCCACGATCGTCGCCCGGTGGCACGCCGTGCTGGCCCAGGTGCTGCAACTGCCGGAGGTGACGCGCCGCTTCGCCCAGGCGGCGACGGAGCCGGTGGCCAGCGCCAGCCCGGCCAGATCGCCGGCTTCATCGCCCGCGAGCAGGCGCGCTGGGGCGCCCTGGCGCAGCGCGCCGGCGCCACCGCGGAATAGCCGGAAGGCTTGCGGCGGCCCCCGGTTCTGCTACCGAAGCCCCCCAGGAGCCCCCGTCATGTCCCGCAAGACCAGGCAGCCACCCCCGCGCCGCCCGCCAGGGGCAAAGACCGGCGGCGGCACCCCTGCGGACCGGCTGGTCCGCGCCTGGCTGGACCAGGATGACGAGGCCTTCGCCGAGCAGGCGGAGGGCTGCATCGCGGGCGGCCGCGACGGCGTGCTCTCGGCCGCGCTTCGCAAGCTGGCCGAGCGCTACGAGGAAGACGCGGTGGAGGATTTCGCCCTGGCACTGGGCGAGATCGCCGAGGTCGCGGAGGCGGGGCCAGGCTTCGACATGGCCGAGCTGGTCCTGCTGCCGATCCTGCCGGCCGGCACCCTGCCGGATCCGGCGCCGCTGGCCACCGGCCTCGCCGCCTGCGGCGCCTTCCCGGCCGAGGCGGAGGTCGTCTTCCCCGCTGGCTGGCGCTCGGCCGAGGCGATCGGCGCCCTGTCGCCGGTCGCGCTTCGCCGCGTGCTGCTGGAGGTCGCCGCGGGTCGCCCGCCGGCCGACCTGCCGCCGCTCGGGGCCACGACGCTGGAGGAGGGAGCATCGCGGTGCTCGTCGGCGCCGTCATCTTCCGCGCCGCGCCGCCGGCCGAGGACCCGGATGCCGACCTCGAGGCGCTGGATGCGCTGGCCGAGGCCAAGGCGGCGGCCAGCTTCAAGGCGTTCGAGGACTGGCGCGAGGCGCTGACGCCGGAGCAGAGGCGGCGGCGCGCTGGTGCTCGCGCTCTGCGCGCCCTCCGAGCTGGCGGACGAGATCCGCAGCCTGATCGAGGAGCCGGGCGAGGCGGCGATCGAGGAGATCCTCGACTTCGTCGAGACGGCCCGGGCGGAGTCCGGCGGCGAGGCGATCGCCGCCCGGATCGCGGCGCGGGACGGCGGCGTGGCGGTCACGGTGCTGACCGAGGCCGGGCGGGTGCTCGACAGCCGCGTCTTCGGCGATGAGGAGGAGGAGCCGCTCGACATCGTGGCGGTGCGCGACGCGCTCGAGGGCCGCGTCGCCATCCTCGAGGCCTGAACAGCGCCGCCCCGGCCGCAGGGCCGGGGCGGGATGCGGTCAGTGCGCCAGCGCTTCCTTGCGGCTGGCGGCGGTTTCCAGATGGGTGCTGACCTTCAGCGTCATGGCCACCAGCCCGCCGACCAGGGCGCAGCCGCCCAGCACCAGCAGACCGGCGGTGAAGTTGCCCGTCAGGTCGCGCAGGTAGCCCATCATGTAGGGGCCGGCGAAGCCCGAGAGGTTGCCGAGCGCGTTGATCGCGGCGATGCCGGCCGCCGCCGAGGTGCCGGTCAGGAAGGCGCTCGGGATCGGCCAGAGCAGCGGCGGCGTGGCGGAGACGCCGATCTGGCTGAGGCAGAGCAGGCCGAGCACCAGGTAGGGCGACGAAACCAGCCCCGCTCCGGCGACGCCGACCGCAGCCAGGATCATGGCGAAGCAGACATGCTCCCGCCGCTTCAGCGTGCGATCCGAGTTTCGCCCCAGCAGCACCATGCCGATGGCGCCGAAGACAAAGGGCAGGGCGGCGAGGAAGCCGGTCTGCACGTTGCTCGCGCCGAAGCCCTTGACGATCGTCGGCAGGAAGAAGGCGACGCCGTAGCTGGCGGCGTTGAGGCAGAAATAGACGAAGGCGCAGGCCAGCACGCGCGGGTCGCTGAGCGACTTGAAGATGCCGAAATGCTCGGCGTCCTGCTTCTGCTTGTGCTCAGCATCGAGCCGGGCCTGCAGCCAGTTCCGCTCCGGCTCGCTCAGCCAGACCGCCTGCGCCGGCCGGTCGGTCAGGTAGAAGATCACGCCGAAGGCCATCAGGATCGAGGGAATCGCCTCGATGATGAAGAGCCATTGCCAGCCCTCCAGCCCGGCGCCCGAGAGGTTCAGCAGCGCCCCGGATACCGGCGCGCCGAGGATGGAGGAGAAGGGGATCGCCAGCATGAACAACGCCACCACCCGGGCGCGGTATACCGAGGGGAACCACAGCGTGAGGTAGAAGATGATGCCGGGGAAGAACCCGGCCTCCGCCGCGCCGAGGATGAAGCGCAGGCCGTAGAAGACCCATTCGGTCGAGAGACCGGTCCAGGCCGAGATCGGCCCGATGAAGGCGAACAGGCCGGAGACGATGCCCCAGCTGAGCATGATGCGGGCGATCCAGAGCCGCGCGCCGAAGCGGTCGAGCGCCAGATTCGAGGGCACCTCGAGCAGGAAGTAGGAGATGAAGAACAGCCCGGCGCCGAGCCCATAGGCGGCTTCCGACAGGCCAAGCGCCGCGTTCATCTGCAGCTTGGCGAAGCCCACGTTCACCCGGTCCAGGTAGGCGACGAAGTAGCAGACGAAGAGGAACGGCATCAGCCGCCACATCACCTTGCTGATCGTGGTCTTCTCGACGGCTTCCATGGCACCGTGTCCTCCCGTGCTGAAATCCGCGGAACGAAGCGCGGCCGGGCCGCGGAGGTTGCGGTCGGCCGGGCGTCCGGTCCGGGCGCGCCTTATAACCGCCCTGGGCGGGAGGGCCAGACGGGGAGGGCCGGGCGCTTCATGTCGATCGCGTCATGCGCCGCGGCCGGCTATTCCGATTTCACGCCCGAAGCCGCGACCACCTGCCGCCAGGTTTCCGACTGCTCGCGCAGCAGCGCGGCGAAATCCGCCTGCGAGGTCCAGGTCGCCTCGGCCCCCTGCGCCGCCAGCCCGTCGCGCACCGAAGCCGTCTCGCTGGCCGCCTTGAGCGCAGCAGTGAGGCGGCTGGTCACCGCCGGCGGCAGGTCGCGCGGCGCGACCGTGCAGTACCAGTTCTCCGCCAGCAGCTTAGGGAAGCCGTATTCCACGGTGGTCCGCAATCCCGGCAGCGAGGGGCTGCGTTGCCGTGCCGCCAGCGCCAGCGGCACCAGCGCGCCGGCCTTGATGTGCGGCAGGATCACCGGCAGGTCGGCAAACAGCAGCTGCACCTGCCCGGCGACCAGATCGGTCACCGCCGGCGCCGCGCCGCGATAGGGCACCACCTCGACCTGCGCGCCGGTCTGCTGGCGAAAGAGGTGCGCGGTCAGGTGGCTTATTCCGGCCGCGCCGGCGGTGGCGATGTTCAGCGTGCCCGGCCGGCGCTTCGCCAGATCCAGCAGCTCCGGCAGGGTCTTCACGCCGAGGCCGGGCGTGGCCACCAGCGCCTCCGGCACCGTCGCCACCACGCTCAGCAGCGTCACGTCCTCGGGCACGCGGTAGGGCATGCTCGGCTGGGTGTGCGGCGCGATGACCAGCGAGCCGCCGTCGATGGTGCCGAGCGGTATAGCCGTCCGCCGGCGACTTCAGCACGTAGTCGGCGCCGATGACGCCGGAGCCGCCGGCGCGGTTCTCCACCAGCACCGTCTGGCCGAGCGCGGCGCCGAGCGCCGGGGCGTAGAGCCGGGCGATGATGTCGTTCGGCCCGCCGGGCGGGTAGGGCACGATGGTGCGGACCGGGCGGTTCGGCCAGGCCCCTGGGCCAGCGCGCCGCTGGCGGGCAGCGCCGCCATGGCGCCGAGGAGATCGCGTCTGCGCATGTGTCCCGTTCCCTCAATCGAGCCGGATGTCGAGCTGCTTCAGCAGCGCCGGCCATTGCGCCTGGTCGCGATCGAGCTGGGCGCGGAAGCCGGCCGCGCCGGTGCCCGCCTGCAGCCCCGCCGCCGCGAGCCTCGCCGCCGCTTCCGGCGCCGCCATTGCCTGCAGGATGGCGGCTTCCAGCGCCGCGCGGCGCTCGGCCGGGACGCCGCTTGGCGCCAGCACGCCGTACCAGTTCTCCATGACGAGGGAGGGCTCACCCTGTTCCGGCGCGGTCGCCACCTCCGGCAGCAGCGGCGTGCGGGCGTTGCCGAAGACGCCGAGCGCACGCATCTTCCCCGCCGTCACCTGCGGCAGCAGCACCGGCGTGTCGGCGATCATCAGGTCGATGTTGCCGGCGAGGAAATCGGCCACCGCCGGCCCGGCGCCGCGATAGGGGACATGGGTCATCGGCAGGCCGGTCGCCAGCCGCACCATCTCGCCGGCGATGTGCATCGTCGTGCCCGGTCCCGCTGAGCCATAGGTCAGTGGCCGCCCGAGCTTCCGCTGCGCCGCCGCCAGCCCGCCCAGCGTCTCCGCCAGCGCCGGCTGCACCACCAGCAGGCTCGGCACCCGGCCGAACAGCGCCACCGGCTCGAAGTCGCGCGCGGGGTCGTAGGGCAGCTTCGGCTGCAGCGAGGCGCCGAGCACCACGACGCCGAGCGATCCCACCAGCAGCGTCTGCCCGTCCGGCGCCGATTTGGCAACGATCTCGCTGGCCAGCACGCCGCCGGCGCCGCCGCGGTTGTCGACCACCACCGGCTGGCCGAGCGCCTGCGCCATTCCCGGCGCCACCAGCCGGGCGAGCTGGTCGGCCGGGCCGCCGGCGGCGAAGGGGATCACCAGCCGGACGCCCTGCGCCTGCGCGGCGCCGGTCGAGAGCCAAAGGGCCAGTGCCGCCAGAATGGCGCGCATGGCGTCTCCTCCATCGTTGCTTGGCGCGCATGATGACCCTCGATCCGTCGCGCCGCCAAGGGCGGCCGCCCTCGACAGCGGCGCGGCGGCGCGGGACAAGCGCGCAGCAGCAGGACGAGACTTCCCGGGTGCCCGACACGCAGCGGCCGCAGGCGACCCTCGGCGCGATCCTCCGCGTCTTCACCACGCTCGGCATGGCGAGCTTCGGCGGCGGCCTGCCCGGCTGGATGCACCGCGAGGTCGTGCAGAAGCGCCAGTGGATGTCGGAGGAGAGCTTCCTCGCCGGCATCGCCCTCGGCCAGGTCCTGCCCGGGCCGAACAGCGTCAACCTCGCGCTCTATATCGGCCAGCAGCTGCGCGGTGCCCCGGGCGCGGCGATGGCCTTCCTCGGCATCCTCGGCCCGCCCTTCCTCTTCATCCTGGGCCTGGCGTTGCTCTACGGCTGGGGCGGCGACCTGGCCGGGCTTGGCGTGGTGCTGGGCGGCGTCGCGGTGGCGGGGCTGGCGAACTCGCTGACCGTCGGGCTGCGCACCGCGCGGCGGATGCGCGGCCTCTGGCCCTGGGCGATCGCCGGCGCGACCTTCGTCGCGGTCGGGCTGCTGCGGCTGCCGATGATCCCGGTGGTGCTGGTGCTCGGCCCCGCCAGCATCGGCCTCGCCTGGTGGAGCGCGCGGGATGCCTGACCGGCTGCTCGCGCTCTTCCTGGTCTTCGCGCCGCTCTCGCTGGTCTCGCTCGGCGGCGGGCCGTCGATCTTCGCCGAGATGCAGCGCCAGGCGGTGGAGGTCCACCACTGGCTGACGCCGCAGGAGTTCACCGAGCTCTTCGCCATCTCCCGCGCCGCGCCCGGGCCGGGTTCACTGATAAGTGCGCTGGTCGGCTGGCAGGCGGCGGGCTTCGCCGGCGCTCTGGCCGCGGCGCTCGGGCTCTACCTGCCGTCCTCCCTGATGCTGCTGGCGGTCGGCCATTGGTGGCGGCGGCGCGGCGACAGCCCGGCGCGCAAGGTGATCGAGCGCGGGCTGGCGCCGCTCGCCGTCGGGTTGATCTTCGCCGGCGTGCTCACCCTGTTGCGGGCGGATGGCGCCGGCTGGCTGGAGGTCGCGACGCTGGCCGCCTGCGCCGCGGCGCTGCTGCGCGGCGCCAGCCCCTACCTCGTCATGCTGGTCGTGGCGTTGCTCTATGCGGCGCTGCAGCAGGTTGGGGCGATCGGCAGCGGCGGTTGACGCAGGGGGGCCGCCGCCCGACACTGCGGCCCAACGCCAGCCCCGAAAACAAGACCTTACCGGAGAGGATGCCCCATGGCCGGAGAGCCGCAATTCGTCGAGCACGCCCGCGATGGCGACGTGCATGTCCTCCGCATCGCCAACCCCCGGTGAACACCCTGCGGACCGAGGTGCGCGCCGGGCTGCTGGACGGCATCAAGGCGGCGGCGCGCGAGGGTGCCCGGGCGATCGTGCTGATCGGCTCCGGCCGCAACTACTCGGCGGGCGCCGAGATGACCGAGTTCGGCAAGCCGCGGAAGCCGCCCTCCCTGCCGGAGGTCTTCGACGCCATCGAGCAATCGAAGATCCCGGTTATCGCCGCGATCCACGGCAATGCGCTGGGCGGCGGGCTCGAGCTCGCGCTCGCCTGCCATGCCCGCGTCGCCGCGCCGGGCGCTCAGGTCGGCCTGCCCGAGGTGAAGCGCGGCTTCGTGCCGGGCGCCGGCGGTACCCAGCGGCTGCCACGGTTGATCGGGATGGAGGCGCTGCGGCTGATCGTCTCCGGCGATCCGGTCAGCGCGGAGGAGGCGATGAAGCTCGGCTTCGTCGATGCGGTGCTGCAGGGCGACCTGGAGCACGCCGCCATCGTCTGGGCGCGCGAGCATGCTGGCGACAAACTCGTCCTGGCCAGGAACCGCACGGACCGGATCGCCGGCTACGACGCGGCGAAGTTCGACGACGCCGCGAAGAAGCTGACCGCGCGTAGCCGCGGCCAGGAAAGCCCGAAGGGCTGCGTCGAATCGGTCCGCGCCGCCTTCACCCAGCCCTTCGAGGATGGGCTGAACGTCGAGCGCGAGCAGTTCACCCGGCTGGTGCAGGGCGAGCAGAGCCAGGCGCTGCGCCACATCTTCTTCGGCGAGCGCGAGGCGGTGCGCATCCCCGACCTGCCCGCCGACGCCAAGGCTGCGACCGTCAACAAGCTGGTCGTCATCGGCGGCGGCACCATGGGCGGCGGCATCGCCATGTCGGCGGCGAATAACGGCCTGCCGGTGACGATCGTCGAGACCTCCGAGGAGGCGCTGCAGAAGGGCCTGGCGCGCTGCGAGGCGATTGGCAGCGCACCGTCTCCTCCGGGCGCCTGTCGCAGGCGGAGTACGCGAAGCGCCGCGCGCTGCTGACCGGCACCACCGACTTCGACAAGGCGGTGGGCGAGGCCGACCTGGTGATCGAGGCGGTCTACGAGAACATGGAGGTGAAGAAGGAGATCTTCGGCCGGCTCGACAAGGCGGCCCGGCCCGGCGTGGTGCTGGCCTCGAACACCTCGACGCTGTCGATCGACGAGATCGCCTCCGCCACGAAGCGGCCCGAGCTGGTCGTCGGCATGCACTTCTTCAGCCCGGCCAACGTCATGCGGCTGCTGGAGAACGTGAAGGGCAGCAGGTCCGGCCCGATCGCCATCGCCACGGCGACCGAGGTCGGCAAGCGGATCGGCAAGCTGCCGGTACTGGTCGGCAATTGCGACGGCTTCGTCGGCAACCGGATGACCGGCAAGCGCGGCCCGCAGATCGAGAAGCTGCTCCTGGAAGGCTGCCTGCCGCAGGACATCGACCGGGTCATGGAAGCCTATGGCATGGCCATGGGGCCGCTGGCGACCGGCGACCTCGCCGGGCTCGACATCGGCGCGGCGGTGCGGAAGGCGCGCGGCACGGTGGCACCGGTGGCGGACGCCGTGGTCGCCGCCGGGCGGCTCGGCCAGAAGACCTCGAAGGGCTATTACGACTACGACGAGAACCGCAAGCGCATCCCGTCGAAGGAGGTCGAGCAGATCATCCTCGACCTCGCCGAGAAGATGCAGGTCCGCCGCCGCAAGATCGAGGACCAGGAAATACTCGAGCGCGTGCTGCTGCCGATGGTGAACGAGGGCGCCCGCATCCTGGAGGAAGGGATCGCCTATCGCGCCATCGACATCGACGTCATCTTCGTCAACGGCTTCGGCTGGCCGGCCTTCCGCGGCGGGCCGATGTTCTTTGCCGACCGGCTCGGCCTGAAGGCAGTCCGCGACAGGCTGGCGCATTACGCCGAGACCACGGGTGACAAGAACCTGCAGCCGGCGGCGCTGATCGAGCAGCTGGCGAAGGAGGGCGGCAGCTTCGCCACGCTGAAGGGCCCGGGCAAGGTGTGATGCCGGAAGGCCGTCCCTTTGCCTGGGAGGCCAGCTACCCGCCCGGGCTCGATTGGGGCACGCCAATCGGGCAGGGGACGCTCGGCGGGCTGCTGGCGCGGAGCGCGGCCGAGCACGAGCCGCGCGTGGCGCTGCGCTACCGCGATGCCGCCATCACCTATGCCGAAGTGCAGGCGATGGCGCGGCGCGTCGCCGGCGCACTGCTGGCCCTGCCGGCGGCGCGGGACGGCGTGGCGCTGCTGCTGGGCAATACCGCCTTCCATCCGGCCGTGGTCTTCGGCGCGGCGCTGGCCGGGCTGCGGGTGACGCAGCTCTCGCCGATCGATGCGCCGCGTACCATCATCCACAAGCTGCAGGACAGCGGCGCGCGGGTGCTGGTGACGCTCGCGCATGAGGGGCTGCTGAAGCTCGCCGGCGCGCTGCAGGCGCAAGGGCTGGTCGAGGCGCTGGTGGTGGGCGACGACGCGCATTGGGGCGCCGGCCCGGCCGCGTCGCCGGTGCCGCCGAGGCGCGCTGCGGGTCGAGGACTGGCTGGCGGCGCCCGAGCCCTCGGCGCTGCCCGAAGTGCGGCCGGACGACATCATGCTGCTGCAATATACCGGCGGCACCACCGGCCTGCCCAAGGGCGCCATGCTGACGCATGGCAACCTGACCGCCGCCTGCGCGCAGTACCAGCTCTGGAATGGCGGCCGCGGGCCGGATGCGGCGCGGCGGGAACGGCGCGTCATTGTCGTGCTGCCGCTCTTCCACATATTCGCCTTCACCTGCGACCTGCTGATGTCGCTGCGGCGCGGCGACGAGATGCTGCTGCATGCCCGCTTCGACGCCGATGCCGTGCTGCGCGACATCGAGCAGCGCCGCGCCACCGACATGTGCGGCGTGCCGACGATGTGGATCGCGCTGGCCAACCACCCGCGCATCGACCAGGCCGACCTCTCCTCGCTGGCCTCGGCGGCCTCGGGCGGGGCGGCGCTGCCGGCCGAGGTCGCAGCGCGGTTCGAACGGATCACCGGCAGGCGGATCGGCGCCGGCTGGGGCATGACCGAGACCTGCCCGGCCGGCACCAGCCAGCCGAACTGGGATGGCGCGCCGCGGCGGCAGGGCAGCGCCGGCCTGCCGCTGCCGGGGATCGAGATGCGGATCGTTGCGCTCGACGACGCGGCGCGGGCGCTGCCGCCGGGCGAGACCGGCGAGATCGCGATCCGCGGGCCGAATGTCTTCCAGGGCTACTGGAAGCGGCCGGAGGAGACTGCGCGAGCCTTCGCGGGCGGCTTCTTCCTGACCGGCGACATCGGCCGGATCGACGCGGAGGGCTTCCTCTTCCTGACCGACCGGAAGAAGGACATGATCCTGTCCGGCGGCTTCAACGTCTACCCGCGGATGATCGAGGACGCGGTGCACGAGCACCCGGACGTGCTGGAATGCGCCGTGATCGGCGTGCCGGACGCCTACCGCGGCCAGGCGGCCAAGGCCTTCGTCACCCTGCGGCCGGGCGCCGCCCCGTTCACGCTGGAGGGCTTGCGGGTTTTCCTGGCCGACCGACTTGGGAAGCACGAGATGCCGGCCGCGCTGGGATTCCGCGACGCCCTGCCGCGCACGCCGGTCGGCAAGCTGGCGAAGCTGGTACTGATCGAGGAGGAGCGGGGCCGCGGTCCCGCCGCTTAGTCTTCACGCACGGGGAGAGACCCATGGAACTGCGCTTCAACGAGGCCGAGATCGCCTTCCGCCAGGAAGTCCGCGATTTCATCGCCAAGGAACTGCCGAAGGAGACGCATGAGCGCATGCTCGCCGGCAAGTCGCCGACCAAGCAGATGGTCGTCGACTGGCAGCGCAAGCTGAACGCCAAGGGCTGGGCCGTGCCGGAATGGCCGGTGGAATGGGGCGGCCCGGGCTGGACGCTGGGCCAGCGCTACATCTTCCGCGAGGAGCTGCAGCAGGCCCCGGCGCCGCAGCCGCTGGCCTTCAATACCAACATGTGCGGCCCGGTGATCGCCGAGTTCGGCACCGAGGAGCAGAAGAAGCGGTTCCTGCCGCGGATGGCGAACCTCGACGATTGGTGGTGCCAGGGCTTCTCCGAGCCTGGCGCCGGCTCCGACCTCGCTGGCCTCAAGACCCGCGCGGTGCGGGAGGGCGACCACTACATCGTCAATGGCCAGAAGACCTGGACCACCCTGGCCCAGCATGCCGACTGGATCTTCCTTCTGGTCCGCACCGACCCGAATGCCAAGAAGCAGGAGGGCATCAGCTTCCTCCTGTGGTGACATGAAGACGCCCGGCATCACCGTCCGCCCGAT
>NZ_CP192582.1:0-34149 GCF_050632255.1 Dankookia sp. P2
TTGGATGCGGGGACAGGATTTGAACCTGTGACCTTCAGGTTATGAGCCTGACGAGCTACCGGGCTGCTCCACCCCGCGTGGGTGAGTATGTTGAGAGGTGAATGGTGAGGATCCTGGCTGGGTGGCCCGGCGGCGACCGACTCTCCCGTTGCTTGAGCAACAGTACCATGGGCGCTGAGGTGTTTCACGGCCGAGTTCGGATGGGATCGGGTGTATCAACCTTGCGATGACCACCGGGCCACCCGGCCGGATCCTTGGGGGAATGGAAGTGCGTGTTGGGCAAGGCGCGGCTTGGTGCTGCGTGCGGTGCCGTCTTTGTGGGACGGCGTTGCGTTGCGGTGTGATGGGAGTTCTATCGGGCGATTAGGACCGCTCGGCTGCACCGGTTACCCGGCTTCCACCTGCGGCCTATCAACGTGCTGGTCTGGCACGGCCCTCGAGGGAGACCTCGTTTAGAGGGGGGTTTCCTGCTTAGATGCCTTCAGCAGTTATCCCGTCCGCACTTAGCTACCCAGCGATGCTCCTGGCGGAACAACTGGTACACCAGAGGTACGTCCATCCCGGTCCTCTCGTACTAGGGACAGATCCTCGCAAGTCTCCTACACCCACGGCAGATAGGGACCGAACTGTCTCACGACGTTCTAAACCCAGCCACGTACCGCTTTAATCGGCGAACAGCCGAACCCTTGGGACCTGCTCCAGCCCCGGGATGCGATGAGCCGACATCGAGGTGCCAAACCTCCCCGTCGATGTGGACTCTTGGGGGAGATCAGCCTGTTATCCCTAGAGTACCTTTTATCCGTTGAGCGATGGCCCTTCCACGCGGGACCACCGGATCACTAAGGCCGACTTTCGTCTCTGTTCGCGCTGTCGCGCTCACAGTCAGGCGGGCTTATGCCTTTGCACTCAACAGCCGATGTCCGACCGGCTTGAGCCCACCATCGCGCGCCTCCGTTACCATTTGGGAGGCGACCGCCCCAGTCAAACTGCCCACCACGCAGGGTCCTGGCCCCGGCTTACGGGGCTCAGTTAGACGCCAGAAAGGCACAGGGTGGTATTTCAAGGTTGGCTCCACCAAGGCTGGCGCCCCGGCTTCGATGCCTCCCACCTATCCTACACAGTCCCTTCCTGGCGCCACTGCGAAGTTGCAGTAAAGGTTCATAGGGTCTTTCCGTCTGACCGCGGGTACCCCGCATCTTCACGGGGAGTTCAATTTCGCTGAGCCGATGCTGGAGACAGTGGGGAGGTCGTTACGCCATTCGTGCAGGTCGGAACTTACCCGACAAGGAATTTCGCTACCTTAGGACCGTTATAGTTACGGCCGCCGTTTACCGGGGCTTCGGTTCGATGCTTGCACATCTCCCCTTAACCTTCCGGCACCGGGCAGGCGTCAGACCCTATACGTCATCTCTCGATTTCGCAGAGCCCTGTGTTTTTACTAAACAGTCGCCACCCCCTGGTTTGTGTCACCCCACCCTGCTTGCGCAGAGAAGGGTCTCGCTTATCCCGAAGTTACGCGAGCAATTTGCCTAGTTCCTTCAGCATCGTTCTCTCAAGCGCCTTGGTATACTCTACCAGTCCACCTGTGTCGGTTTCGGGTACGGTCCATATGCCAGAGCTATTTCCCGAGCCGATCCAACTGCCACCCCAATCCGATAAGGGATAACAGAACTTCACGGCTGTCACTTCTGGCGGGCCCAGGAATCTTGACCTGGTTTCCATCGGCTACGGCTGTCGCCCTCGCCTTAGGGGCCGACTCACCCTGCGCGGATTAACCTTGCGCAGGAACCCTTGGACTTTCGGCGAGCGGGTTTCTCACCCGCTTTGTCGCTACTCATGTCCGCATTCGCACTTCCCATACCTCCACGGGCCCTCGCGGGTCCCGCTTCGCAGGCTTAGGGAACGCTCCGCTACCACGCACTTTCGTGCATCCACAGCTTCGGCAGATGGCTTGAGCCCCGTTACATTTTCGCCGCGGGACAGCTATTAGACCAGTGAGCTATTACGCTTTCTTTAAAGGATGGCTGCTTCTAAGCCAACCTCCTGGTTGTTATGGCCGTCCTACATGCTTTCCCACTTAGCCATCATTTGGGGGCCTTAGCTGGTGGTCTGGGCTGTTTCCCTCTCGACAACGGACCTTAGCACCCGCTGTCTGTCTGCCGCCCTGTACTCGCCGGCATTCGGAGTTCGGTAGGGTTTGGTAGGACTTTGGGTCCCCTAGCCCTTCCGGTGCTCTACCTCCGGCGGTAATCGAGCGACGATCTACCTCAATAGATTTCGCGGAGAACCAGCTATTTCCGAGTTTGATTGGCCTTTCACCCCTAGCCACAGCTTCATCCCCGACTTTTTCAACAGGCGTGGGTTCGGCCCTCCAGTGCGTGTTACCGCACCTTCAGCCTGGCCATGGCTAGATCACTCGGTTTCGGGTCTTCTACCGGCAACTCGACGCCCTGTTCGGACTCGCTTTCGCTGCGCCTACACCTCTCGGCTTAAGCTTGCTGCCAACAGAAACTCGCGGACCCATTATACAAAAGGTACGCCGTCACCCCTTGCGGGCTCCGACTGCTTGTAGGCGCTCGGTTTCAGGTCTCTTTCACTCCCCTCGTCGGGGTGCTTTTCACCTTTCCTCACGGTACTTGTGCACTATCGGTCGCCAAGGAGTATTTAGGCTTGGAGGGTGGTCCCCCCATGTTCAGACAGGGTTTCACGTGCCCCGCCCTACTCAAGGATCGCCACAAGCCATACGCCTACGGGGCTATCACCCACTCTGGCCGGCCTTTCCAGACCGTTTGGCTTAACTTGCAGCAACCACTGGCCTGCTCCGCTTTCGCTCGCCACTACTCGCGGAATCTCACTTGATGTCTTTTCCTCCAGGTACTGAGATGTTTCAGTTCCCCGGGTTCGCCTCCCACACCTATGTATTCAGTGCGGGATCTCCCTAAGGAGGGGTTTCCCCATTCGGACATCCGCGGATCAACGATCGCTCGCATCTCCCCGCGGCTTTTCGCAGCGTGCCACGTCCTTCATCGCCTCTTGGCGCCAAGGCATCCACCGAACGCCCTTGTCTCACTCACCATCCAATCACCACAACGCCCGCACGCAGTACCAAACCGCGCATCAAGCCCATGACGCATAGACAGCAAGCTCACGCTTACCAACTACACTTCCATTCCCAGATTCACCTGTCAAAGATCAACCCCAGCGAGAACAAGCCTCGGCCGAGGGGTCTCTTGGAAGCGGCCCAGCTGGGGACCAGAGGTCCCGGCCGAGGCCAGCCCGATGTCCGGCCGCCCGAGGGGCGGCCTTGCAGGACATCGAGAGAGGAGAGCGGAGCCGGATGATCCGGCAGGTAGTCTTGTTCAGGTAGGTCGCAACCAGGGTACATCCGCACCCAGCGTCACGCACTATCCTTGAAAGGAGGTGATCCAGCCGCAGGTTCCCCTACGGCTACCTTGTTACGACTTCACCCCAGTCACTGACCCTACCGTGGTCGCCTAGCTCCTTGCGGTTACCGCAGCGACTTAAGGTAGAACCAACTCCCATGGTGTGACGGGCGGTGTGTACAAGGCCCGGGAACGTATTCACCGTGGCGTGCTGATCCACGATTACTAGCGATTCCACCTTCATGCACCCGAGTTGCAGAGTGCAATCCGAACTGAGACGGCTTTTGGGGATCGGCTCGGCCTTGCGACCTGGCGTCCCACTGTCACCGCCATTGTAGCACGTGTGTAGCCCAGCCCATAAGGGCCATGAGGACTTGACGTCATCCCCACCTTCCTCCGGCTTGTCACCGGCAGTTCCTCTAGAGTGCCCACCCAAACATGCTGGCAACTAAAGGCGAGGGTTGCGCTCGTTGCGGGACTTAACCCAACATCTCACGACACGAGCTGACGACAGCCATGCAGCACCTGTGCAGTCGGCCCCTTGCGGGGAAAGCGCATCTCTGCGCCGGTCCGACCCATGTCAAGGGCTGGTAAGGTTCTGCGCGTTGCTTCGAATTAAACCACATGCTCCACCGCTTGTGCGGGCCCCCGTCAATCTCTTTGAGTTTCAACCTTGCGGCCGTACTCCCCAGGCGGTGCGCTTACCGCGTTAGCTACGACACTGAGTGGCTAGGCCACCCAACATCCAGCGCACATCGTTTACGGCGTGGACTACCAGGGTATCTAATCCTGTTTGCTCCCCACGCTGTCGCGCCTCAGCGTCAGTAATGGACCAGCTCGCCGCCTTCGCCACCGGTGTTCTTCCCAATATCTACGAATTTTCACCTCTACACTGGGAATCCCGCGAGCCTCTTCCATCCTCTAGCTCTGCCGTATCAAGCGCAGTCCCCAGGTTGAGCCCAGGAATTTCACGCCTGACTAACAGTGCCGCCTACGCGCCCTTTACGCCCAGTAATCCCGAGCAACGCTAGCCCCTTCGTATTACCGCGGCTGCTGGCACGAAGTTAGCCGGGGCTTCTTCTACGGGTACCGTCATCATCGTCCCCGTCGAAAGGGCTTTACAATCCGAAGACCTTCTTCACCCACGCGGCATTGCTGGATCAGGCTTTCGCCCATTGTCCAATATTCCCCACTGCTGCCTCCCGTAGGAGTCTGGGCCGTGTCTCAGTCCCAGTGTGGCTGATCGTCCTCTCAGACCAGCTACCGATCGCGAGGCTTGGTAGGCCTTTACCCCACCAACTACCTAATCGGACGCAGGCTGCTCCCAAGGCGCCTTGCGGCTTTCTGCCTCAGCAGATGTGCGGTATTAGCCCCAGTTTCCCAGGGTTGTCCCCCACCTCAGGATACATTCCTACGCGATACTCACCCGTCCGCCACTGACATTGCTGCCCGTGCGACTTGCATGTGTTAAGCATGCTGCCAGCGTTCGCTCTGAGCCAGGATCAAACTCTCAGGTTCATCAACGCGATCAGGCCGAAGCCTCATCACGCGGACGCCTTTTCGATCAGG
The DNA here is from genome assembly GCF_050632255.1 of Dankookia sp. P2. Classification (NCBI taxonomy): domain Bacteria; kingdom Pseudomonadati; phylum Pseudomonadota; class Alphaproteobacteria; order Acetobacterales; family Roseomonadaceae; genus Dankookia; species Dankookia sp. P2. The sequence goes on from NZ_CP192582.1 coordinate 4,953, forward strand.
CTCCGCTCACCACTCTCGATGTACTAAGCACCACTGCCAGCCAACACCACCAGCCGACCCCGCGAAGGGATCACCGGCAGCACGCTGTCAGCGTACTTGCTTCCAAAAGACCGATGCGATTGTCAAAGATCAGGACCGTTTGAACCGGCTGAACGTCGTATAACCGACGAAGCAGACCGAAGCAAGAGGCCCCTGCATTTCTGCAGGAAGAAAGAACATCTGCCCGAGGGCAGTAAGACAAGAACCGCGAACAACTTGGTCCTTTATCTTCCGGCAAGACCGTCAACGCCGTTGGCGTCTCTGGCTGACCAGATGAGGCAAGACCGCCTGTCTGCGGGGGGCGGCTTATGACGCCAGGATGCCCCAGCGTCAACACCCTATTTTCAAGAAACTTCATCCTGCTGTCCCGGGCCGAAAACCCCGGATGGCCGATGCCGCTTCACAGCCTCTTCCCTAGCGCTTCCGCCGAAAAGGGCGGCACCCTGGGGTGCCGCCGAGTTTAGGGGAGGAAACGTCCAAGAAAGCAGCAGGCGGCGAACCGCTTTGCTGCGGTGCACAAATTAGCCCTCTGCTGCTGGAACGCAAGCGGCACTTCCGCGCGATCAGGTATTCCCTGGCCGCAAGGGTTCTTAACCCCCGGCCGGGCGGTTATCCCGTGGGTTAACCAGCCAGATTGCCCGCCGCCGAAGTCCACGGCCGGCCCCGCCCGGGGTATGGGGCCAACCAACCGGGAACCGCAGTGACTGGCTGCCGCTCCGGTAGGGGATCGGCGGCGGCGAGGGGTGCAGCGCAACCTCCTCTTCTCCAGCGTCGCCGCTGGCGCATCCAGGAATCAAGGGGCGGAAATCCTTGATGCTGGCGAAGCCGGCGCCGGCCAGCGCAGCGGCGTCCGTTCCTGCATCACGTGCAGCTTGCAGGCCAGCCAGACATAGGCATCGAGCGGTCGCGCAAGCTTGGCGGATCGCCCGGTCCGGCAGCGGGACCCCGTGCTCCGTGATCTCACGGCAGAACATCTCGCCGAGCATCACCCGGTCCTCGAGGAGCGAGGCCTCCCCGGCCCGCGCCACCTCGCCAAAGAACAGGCCCTGCCCGACGATGTTGCCGCGGGCCATGCCGACGGCCTCCTCCGCTTGGCTCTCCCAGAAGAACTTGATAGACATTGGCTACCAGATAGCTATCTTGAGCCGCTTTTGGATATCTGATAGCTATCCGTTTCCTATCGGATAGCTTTCTGTTATCGTTGCTGCTCCGCTCGTCCGGGGGAACCGTCCCGATGCCCACCATCGTCTTCGCCAGCCCCAAGGGAGGGGCCGGCAAATCCACCTCCGCCGTCGTCCTGGCCTGCGAGCTCGCCCGCCGCGGCGCAGCCGTCACCATCATCGACGCCGACCCCAACCGCCCGGTCTCCGCCTGGGCCCGCCGCCCCGGCCGGCCGGAGGGGCTCGAGGTCGTCGCCGATGTCACCGAGGAGACGGTGATCGACGCGATCGAAGCCGCCGCCGCCCGCGTCCCTTTCGTCATCGTCGACCTCGAGGGCACCGCAAGCCTGACCGTGGCCTATGCCATCAGCCGGGCCGACCTGGTCGTCATTCCCTCCCAGGGCAGCCAGCTCGACGCGGCGGAGGCCGCCAAGGCGGTGAAGCTGATCCGCCAGCAGGAGAAGGCCTTCGCCCGGCAAATCCCGCATGCCGTGCTCTTCACCCGCACCAGCGCCGCCATCAAGCCGCGCACGCTGCAGCACATCCGCGGCGAGTTCGAGGCGCATGGCGTGCCCTCGCTGCAGACTCAGATGCAGGAGCGCGAGGCCTTCCGTGCCATCTTCAGCTTCGGCGGCACGATCGACGGGCTCAATGCCGGCCAGGTCGGCGGCCTCGACGGCGCCATGAGGAATGCCCGGGCCTTCGCCGCCGAGGTGGTGGCGATGCTGCGCCAGGCCCAGCCGGCGGAGGCCGCATGAACGACCAGCGGAGCAACAACCGGGCCGGGCTCTTCGAGGACGAGCTTGATGTCAGCGGCTTCGCGCCGAAGCCTCCCGCCCGGGCCGAGCAGGTGAAGGCGGTGGCCGAGGAGGCCGGCTTCCGCAGCCGCGGGCCGGCGCCGGCCCGGGCCGGCCGGCCGGCGAAGGGACCGCCCGCGGCGCCGGCAGGGGAACGGCGCGAGCAGCGGCGCTACCGCACCGGCCGGAACCAGCAGCTGAACCTGAAGGTGCGGGCGCAGGATGCCGAGGCCTTCTACGCCATCGCCGATGCGGAGGGCTGGGTGCTGGGCGACGTCTTCGCCCGCGCCGTCGCGGCTTTGGCGCGGGATCGAAGCGGGCGGGAAGCCAATAGCTACCGGACAGCTATCCAATGGCTTCCCTGAAACCTCCAACCCCGGCGTCCGGCGCAGCCTGAGCCAGTCTGGCCATCGGGCCGCGCCCCGGCATCCGGGTGGGGCGGGCGATCGTGGTCTTTGCCTGTAGGGTGCAGCGCTCCGCATGCATCTCCGGGATCAGAAGACCCATCATGGCTGCTCCGCCCGTTGCCTGGCTCAAGCCGGGCCTGTCCCGCCTGCTCGGCGAATTCCTACGCTTCGGTGTCGTGGGCACTGCCGGCTTCCTGGTCGATGTCGCCGTGCTGACCGGTGCGATGGCGGCTGGTGCAGGTCCTTATGGCGGCCGTGTCCTGTCCTATCTCGCGGCCGCCACCGCGACCTGGGCGCTCAACCGCCACTGGACCTTCCGGCACCGCGGGAAGCCTGCTTCCGCCAGCCGGCAGTGGCTGCTGTTCCTGCTGGTCAATCTGATCGGCTTCGCCATCAACTACGGGACCTATGCGGCCCTGCTCGGCAGCCTGCCCCTGGTCCGGGCCTATCCGGCCCTGGGCGTTGCGGCGGGATCGATCGCCGGCCTGGCCGGCAATTTCCTGCTGTCGCGGCGCATCGTCTTCGCCGCCTCCCGCGCCCAGGCAGCCGCCGGTCCCTAAAGCAACTGCAGGCGTCCGAGCATGCACGCCCTCCCGCCACCGGCTCTACCGCTGCCGCGTGCTCCAGTGCTTGCCGGCGCGCCCGCGCCGCGCCGCGCCGGCCATCAGCCAACGTTTGCCGCGATCCTGGCCCGGGGTTTCCGCCGCAACCGCCGGCGCCCGCGCCGCGGTCCGACCCGGGGCGCGCGACAGGGCAGGCGGCAAGGCCGCGCCCCGGATCCCGTCACTTCAGCCCTCGTCTCCACATCCTGCGAAGGCGCGGCTTCGACCGGGGCCTCGGCCGAGGCATCCGGTTCCGGACTGGCCAGATCGGTGCGCCGCCGCCTTTGCCGCTGGCGCTTCGGCGGAGTGGCCGCGGGCTCGGCCGCGACGGGCTCGGGCTCGGGCTCGGGCTCGGGCTCGGGCTCGGGCAAGGCTGCCGGCACCGCTGACGCCGCCCCGTCCACCTCCGGCTTCGGGGCCGCCTCAGGCACCGTCACCGCCGCGGGCTCCGACGCCTCCAGCCATTTCGACAGGTCGCGTTGCTGCTGGCGGCCTTCCTCGATCAACTGCTGCAGCGTGCCGGCCGTCTCGAACAGGCCGTCGCCGCGGGTTGCCAGGATCGCCGCACCGGCCCGGTAGAAGACCTTGCGCTGCATGGCCAGGCGCTGGACCTGCGCATCGGAAGCGGGAAGGAAGCTGACGCCGCAGGCTTCGGCGGCCGCGATTTCTTCAGGACTGAGGTGCAAGAGACAACTCTCAAACTATCGTAAAAAGGCGCGGCGCGAACCGGCTTGGCGCAGCAAGTGGGGAGACCGACCTACGGGATACAGCCCCATTACTACCAATACTCAGCCGATCACATAAGCCCGGAAGCTGCGTCGCCCCGTGGCTTCTCGTACCACGCCTGCAATCACCATACGGTTGATAAGTTGCAAGGCCCCCTGCGGCGTGATGCCGAGTTGCCGGGCCAGCCCCCGCGCGGTGACCGCTGGCATCCGCAACGCCGCCTCGGCGGCGGCCGGCAACAGGCTGCGGCGTCCCGCCGCCGCCAGGCCGGCGGCGGTGGCTTCGGCATCGCGCAGCCGGGCCAGCTTGCCGAGCCCCCGCTGTGCCGCCGCCGCCACCCGCCCGAGGAAGGCCGCCGGCCAGGCGCGGGGGTCCTGCAGCGGCAGCACCGCCGGCCGGCCGCCACCGGCCGCCCAGACCCCGGACCAGACGGGCAGGGGGATGGCGCGCAGCCGGCCCCGCCGCCGCAGCACCGCCGCGGCCAGCAGCAGGGCCTGGGCCGGGTCGGGCTGCCCCGCCGCGTCTTCGATCGCGCCGGCCCGCATCCAGCCGGCGGCGGCCAGTCCGCTGGCGAGCAGCGGCGGCAGGCCGGGATCGAGCGCCGCCTGCCGCCAGGCGGCCAGGGGCTCCGGCCGCAGCCGCAGCGGCGGCGCATCCGCCGGCAGCAGCGGCTGCAGCAGGCCGGCGGGGGTGGCGAGGGGATCGCCGCCCGACAGGCTCGCCAGCCGGCGCAGCGCCCGGGCCAGCGCCAGACCTCGAGCCAAGGTGGCGCCATCGGGCAGCCGGTCGGCCTCGGCCGCCAGGATGGCGCCGGCCCGGCCTGGGCCGCCGAGCCCCCGGCGGTGGCCGGCAGGGCGGCGGCGCCGCGGCCGCCGAGCGCGGCGGCGGCGAAATCGCCGAGCAGCCCGGCCTCCGCCAAAGCAAGGTCGCGCGGGTGGATCCAGGCGCGGTCGGCAGCGCTGGCCAGCCAGCCGGCGGCCTCGGCGAAGGCCAGGCGTGCCACCAGCCCCTCCCGCACCGCAGGGGAGGCGGCCTCGGCCCCGGCATCGAGGCGGGAGAGGGCATCCTCGGCCGCAGCAAGCGGGATGGCCAGGGCGGGCCAGTCGGGCGCCGGCCGGGGCCGGGCCGGGCCGCTCCTGGCCCAAGGCGGCCGGCCGTCCTCGGTCACCTCCTCCTCCCAGACCGGACGCCAGGGCTCCTCGGCGGCGGGCGCTTCGAAAGGGGGATCGTCCGGCGGGATCGGCATGGCTAATTATATGGTTTTTTCAGCGGCTTGGCATTTGGTTCGAAAGCTTTTGGCATCTTCGGTTGTTTGGTTCGGGGGATTTCGTTGCCCGCTTGCGGTAAGTATGGATTACCGCAAATGCGCGGCGGCTCAGGCTGCGGCGAAGGGATTGCGGATGGTGAGCCTTCCCTGCTGGCCCTCAACCACCTGGCCAGCCTGCATGTCCTCGGAAAACAGGGTTTCGCAGCTGGCCTCAAGCGCCGCTGCGACGATCAGCGCGTCATACATCGAAAAGCCGTAGCGCTCGGCGAGGCCGAGAGCCGCCTCATGCATGGCCAGGGTCAGCGGGCGCGGCGCGGGGCAGCAGGCGCGGATGGCGGCCAGGGCCTGGTGGATCTCCGGCCAGGGGCGGCGCAGCTTGCGGCGGGCGACGGCCACGAACTCGTTCAGCACCTGCACGCTGACCACGCCGCCGCGCGCCAGCAGCGCCCGGGCCGCCTCCGCGCGGGGGTCGGCCTGCAGGGCGGCGTAGACCAGGATGTTGGTGTCGAGGAAGGCGAGGCTCATGCGCCGCGCCCATCTCGCCTCCTCGCGGTCGAAGCGGTAGTCGGGCGGCAGGTGCCAGCCGAGGCCCCGCAGGGTCTCCAGCGCCTCCTCCCGCCTGGTGTCGCGGGCGAGGCGGAAGCGGTGGGGGTCGGCCACCTCGATCTCGATCTCGTCGCCTTCCTTGAGGTCGAGCGCCTCGACCAGGGCGGCCGGCAGCCGCACCGCCAGGCTGTTGCCCCATTTTCCGACCTGCATGGCGACCTCCTACATCTACATAATGAATGTATATCCACCCTGGATGCCGCGTGGCAACGGCCTCGCATCGGGCTGATCGATACGTGGTAGATTCCAGGCCATGATCTTGGTCCCCGCCAATCCCACCCCCGGCAGCCTCGCCCCCGCCGAAGCCGCCGCCGCCCGCTACCGCCGCAGCGCCGACGCCGCCGAGACCCTCCGCGGCTACCGGCGCGACTGGCAGGCCTTCGCCGACTGGTGCGCCGAGCGCCACGCCGCCGCGCTGCCCGCCGCGCCGGCCACCGTCGGCGCGCATCTCGCCGCGCTCGCCGATGCCGGAAGGGCGCTCGCCACGCTGCGCCGCCGCCTCGCCGCCATCGCCCGGGCGCATCGCAGCGCCGGCCACCGGCTCGATGCCGGCCATCCCGCCATCCGCGAGAGCGCTGCGCGGCATCGCCCGCAGCACCGGCCGGCCGCAGCGCCGTGCCGCCGCGCTCTGCACCGCCGAGGTCAAGGCGCTCGCCGCCGCCTGCGCCGCCCCGGGCGAAGCGGATCCGCTGGCAACTCCTCGTCGCGCTGCGCGACCGCGCGCTGCTGCTCCTCGGCTATGCCGCGGCGCTCCGCCGCGGCGAGCTTGCCGCCCTGCAGATCGAGCACCTGGCCTTCTCGCCGACCGGCGTGCGGCTGCTGCTGCCGCGGTCGAAGGCCGATGTCGAGGGCGCCGGGGAGGCGATCTTCGTCGCCCGCGGCACGGCTGCGGCCAGTTGCCCGGTGGCGGCGCTGGAAGCTTGGCTGCGGGCCGCGAAGCTCGGCAACGGCCCGGTCTGGCGCGCCATCAACCAGGGCCGAGCCGGCGCCGCCCGCATCGCCACCCTGGGCCGGACTCGACCCGGCCTGCGGCCTGTCGGGGGAGGCGATCCGCCTCATCCTCCGCCGCCGCGCCGCCGCGGCCGGCATCACCGGCACCGCGCTGGAACCCATCAGCCCGCACGGCCTGCGCGCCGGCTTCGTCACCGAGGCCTATCGCGCCGGCGTGCCGGACGAGGCGATCATGGGCCAGTACCCGGCACCGCGACCTGGCCTCGATGCGCCGCTATGTCCGCCGCGCCCGGCTCGAGGCCGATACGCCGACCCGCAAGCTCGGGCTGTAGGAGGCCGATAGGGCTGGCATCCGGAAGGACTTAGCGCTATAGGAATATAGTCAAGAGCAATGCCCTGCCCGCGGCACTTCCCGCAGGGCCCAAAGGGCCGGTTGAGATTTTTTATTCCTGAAGATCTGAAGCCGAGCAGGCCGAAGCCCGCGGATATCCTGGCGAAGCGGCGAGCGGGCCCGATCCGGCCTCAATCCGAATTATTGGATTTGAGCCGGATTGAGCCGCTTCAATCCCGTCCTCAGGCCGGCACCGGCCGGCCCGCGACGGGCGGCGGCACGACGGGGTCGGGCGCCTGCGGCCGCAGCAGCGCCGCGCCGAGCGCCGTGCCGTCCTCCACCAGGTCGTCGCGCGGGATGGCCGCGATCGCCGCCGCAGCAGCGGAATAGCGCGCCGCGTCGAGGCCTGCGAAATAGGCCGGCAGCGCCGCCTCGAGCGGCTCCTGCAGCAGCACCCCGGCCAGGCGCCCGGCCAGCCAGCGCCCGGTCTCGGTGCGCGCCAGGGTGATCGGCACCGCGCCGTGCAGGCTGCCCTCGTAGAGCCGGTTCGGCAGCAGCCAGTCGGAATTGGCGCCCGCCTCGTAGTAGTCGATCGCCCAGGCGAAATGGACGCCGCCATACATGGCCGGCAGGTCGCGCCGGCGGTCATAGGGGCCGAGGAAGCTGAGTCCCGGCGTCGCCGCCACCACCGCGTCGAAATCGGGAATGACGTTGCGCGCGGGCCGGCCGCGGATCTCGACCTCGACCCGGCCGGGGAATTGGCGGACCAGGGCGGCCAGCAGCAGCAGGCTCTGCCGGCAGCGGATCACCCCGTACCAGCCGATCCGCCAGGGCGGCCCTGCCACGCGGGCCGGCGGCGGGGCTTGTCCGGAAAGCTCCGCGGCGAGCACCTTGTTCTCGACCAGCATCACCGGCGGCAGGGCGACGCCATGCGCCGGCGCCAGGTGTTCCCGCACGAAGGCCGGGGAGCTGACCAGCAGCAGGTCGCAGCCGCGCAGCAGCCAGCCTTCCAGCCGGCGCAGCGCCGCGTTCTTCAGGGACGCGCCGACCAGCAGCCGGTGCACGTCGAGGCATTCCTGCACGAGCATCGCCCCCGGCGCGAAGCGGGTGCGCGCGGCGCGGGCCAGGGCCAGCGTCTCCAGCTGGCGCGACATCACCACGGTCGCGCCGCGGACATGCCGGCCGATCTCGCCCAGCCGCAGCCGCGCCCGCAGGACCGAGAGGATGCGGCGGCCGAGCCGCGCATCCTCGGTCCGGCCGAGCGGGACGGCCGGCCAGCCGGCCACCGTCGCCGGCGGGGTGGCGGCACGATGGAAGCCGATGACCACCGCGTCCTTCAGGGTAGGGGCCAGCATGTCGAGGCGGCGGGCCACGGCCGGGTCGCCGAGGTCATGGACGAGGTAGGCGAGGCGCATGGCGGGGCGCTCTGCTCCGGGCAGCATCGCCGGGACGGCCGGCGGGCGATCTCGCCAGACGGCTAGAGGATGGAAGCGGTAATCCCATCCTCGGATTTCTAGTTTGGGTTGATATACCCTGCCTGTCCGCGCGTCCGCCATGGTATCCGGCCCAGGTCCTTCCGGGCCATGCCCTGCCATGCGACGGCGGCATGACCTGCGGGCCGCATGGCGGGGACGGCGGTCCGCCGCATCCTGCCCACACCAGCCGGGAGCCAGCATGAGCCAGTCCGACGAGCGCCCGCGGGTGAGCGTGGTGATGGCCAACCACAACGGCGCGGCCTTCCTCGCCGATGCCCTCCGCTCGGCGCTCGGCCAGAGCCTGGCGAAGATCGAGGTCGTGCTGGCCGATGACGGCTCGACCGATGCCAGCCTGGCCATTGCCCGCGCCATCGCCGCCCGGGATCCGCGCCTGGTGGTGCTGCCGCCGGCGCCAAACAGCGGCCCGGCCGCGGCGCGCAACCGCGGCTTCGCCGCGGCGCGGGGCGAGTGGATCGCGGTCATGGACAGCGACGACCTGATGCACCCGGAGCGCCTGGAGCGGTTGCTGGACGCGGCCAGGCGGGACGGCTGCGACATCGTCGCCGACGACATGCTGGCCTTCTTCGAGGATGGCAGCGCGCCGCGGCCGATGCTGCACGGCCGCCTGGCGCTACCGGCGACGGTAGACCTGGCCTTGTACGTACGGGCCAATGCGCTGTTCGGCCGGTTGCCGGCGCTCGGCTACCTCAAGCCGGTCTTCCGCGCGGCGATGCTGCGGCAGAGCGGGGTGCGCTACGATCCCGCGCTGCGCATCGCCGAGGATTACGACCTGGTCGCCCGGCTGCTGGCCCAGGGCGCGCGGTTCCGGCTGCAGCCGGACCTGACCTATTTCTACCGCCGGCACAGCGCCTCGACCTCGCACCGCCTGCGCCGCGGCGACCTGCTGGCCATGCTGGAGTCCGACAGTGCCTTCCGCGCCGCGATTGGGCCGCGCGACGCCGCGACCGAGGCCGCCTTCCGCGCCCGCCGCGCCAGCATCGAGGCGGCCCTCGGCTATGACGGGATCATCGCCGCGCTGAAGGCGCGGGACCTGCCCGCCGCGTTGCGCGAGGCCATCCGCGTCCCCGCGGCGCGGCGCTGCTGCGCCTGCCGGTGCACGACCGCCTGGCCCGGCTGCTCGCCCGGCCGAGGTCGGTGGCGCCGGCGCCCGGCAAGGGCCTCAGGGTGCATGTCGTCTCCCGCAACCGGGTCACCGGCCGGGAAAGCGGCAGCTCGGCCTATCTGCTCGACCTCTGCCAGGCCATGGCCGGGGCGGGGCACGAGCTGCACCCTGACCTGGCCGTCCCCCGCCAGCTTCGGCCGCACCCCGGTGCTGCGGCTGCGGCCGGAGATGGCGGTCTTCCGCTCCGTCGCCATGCGCGGCGCCTGGCGGCTCGGGCGCTTCCTGGTGGCCCGGGACCCGAGGACCTGGGCGGCCGCGGCGATCGGCATCGCCGACAGGCTGCTGCGGAAGGCCGGGACCGGCCTGCCGGGCGGGCTGGTGCGGAAGGCGCCCTATTCCGTCGCCGTTCCCTGGCAGACGGAGGACTTCCTGCACGTCGCCGGCCGCATCCGCGGCGGCGCCGATGTGGTGGTGGCCGACTATGCCTTCCTGACCCCGGCCTTCCCCTATGCGCTCAGCCCCGCGGCCCGGCGCATCGTCGTCATGCACGACCTCTTCTCCAGCCGCGCCGCGCAATTCGCCAGGGTCGGCGCGCAGGATTCCGTGGCGCTGATCGACCAGGCGAGCGAGTTGCGGCTGCTCGGCGCGGCCGAGGCGGTGGTGGCGATCCAGGGCGAGGAGGGCGCCTTCATCGCCCGGGCGCTGCCCGGGCGGCAGGTGATCGTCGCACCGATCGCGGCCGAGCCGGTGGCGGCGCCGCAGCCGGGGGAGGGCGCCTCGCTGCTCTTCGTCGGCAGCGACACCGCGCCGAATGTCGATGGCCTCCGCTGGTTCCTGCGCGAGGTGCTGCCGCGGGTCCGCCGGGCGGTGCCGCAGGTGGAACTCCGGGTGGTCGGCAAGGTCGGCGGCGCCATCGGCGCGCTGCCGGAGGCGGTGGCGAGGGCGGTGCGCATCCTCGGCCTGGTGCCGGACCTGGCGCCGCATTACCGCGACGCGGCGGTGGTGGTCTCGCCGCTGCTGGTCGGCTCCGGCCTCAAGATCAAGCTTGTCGAGGCGCTCAGCCACGGCAAGGCGGTGGTGGCGACGAGCGTGACGCTGCAGGGCGTGCAGGAGGCCTGCGCCCCGGCCGTGCGGCCGATCGACGCGGCCGATGCATTCGCCGCCGAAGTCGCCGCGCTGCTGGGCGACCCGGCGCTGCGGGCCGGGCGGGCGGCGGCATCGCTGCAGGTGGCGCGCGACAGCTTCTCGGCGGCGGCCTGCCATGCCGGGCTGCTCGACTATCTCAGGACGGGCCGCCTGGACGCCATGCCCGCGCCACCCGCCATGCAGCAGACGCGGCTCCAGGCCGCCCTGGCAGAGGGCGTCTGATGGATCGCTGTCCGCGCCACAGCCGGCTGCAGCGCGGCAGCGCATGGCCCGCTGAGGCGCCGCGCTCGCGCCGTGCTGCCCTGGCGCTGGCCGGGCTGGCGGTCCCGGGCATCCGCCTCGCCGCAGCCGCGGCCCCCCTGCAGCCGATCCAGCCGCAATGGGCGCCGTCGCAGGCCCCGGCCAGTGCCAGCCGTCCCGGCATGACGCTGACCTTTGCCGAGGAATTCTCGAGCTTCGTCTGGTCGGTCAGTGGCCTCCAGGGTTGGCGCACCAACTTTCCCTATGGCCGGACGCTCCCCGCCAACAAGGAAGCGCAATACTACTCGGATGCGAGCGTCGGCGTGCATCCCTTCCGGCTCGAGCGGAGCGTGCTGGAGATCACCGCCTCACCCGGCACCAACCGCGCGGGCCTGCCGCATAATTCCGGCATGATCAGCAGCAAGGGAGGTTTCGCGCAACGCTACGGCTATTTCGAGATGCGCGCCCGGCTGCCGCGCGGCCGGGGCCTCTGGCCAGCCTTCTGGCTGCTGCCGGCCGACAACAGCTGGCCTCCGGAGATCGATGTCGTCGAGATGCTCGGCCACAAGCCGGGGGAGCTGCACGCCAACATCCGCTCGAAGGTCATGCCGCGGCAGGGACTGGCCGTGACGGTCGGCGATGTTTCGAACGACTTCCACACCTATGGCGTCAGCTGGCGTGCCGACGAGGTCCTCCATTTCTTCGACGGCCGGCAGATCGCCAGGTTCCAGACCCCGGCCGACATGCACAAGCCGATGTTCCTGCTGGCCAACCTCGCGGTCGGCGGGGCCGGCAGCTGGCCGGGTCCCCCGGATGCCGACACGGTGTTCCCGGCCCGCATGCTGATCGACCACATCCGCGCCTGGAGCTTCGACGCGGACCAGTAGCGCCGGGCGTACGGGGTACCGGGCTGCGGCCCGCCGGCCGCGCTTCGGAGCGGGGTACGCTGCCCGACAGCCCCGGCCCATCCGATCCCGTTGACGCGCAAACAAAAAGGCCAGCCGGTGTCGCCACCGGCTGGCTTCCATGGCTGAGCCGAGGCTCAGTAGAAGTGGTAGTCGTTGGCGAGCAGCGTCTTGTGCTCGATGCCCGTCGTCCGGACGCTGAACAGGTTCATGCCGCCATCGGCCCAGGTGACCTTGTAGACATCGGCCTTCGAGTCGAGGGGCGCGACGCCGAGCTTGGTGATCGAGCCAGCGCCGAAGCCGTTGAACGAGATGAAGTCCTGGTTGCTGGTGTTGCCCAGGGTGCGGCTGTGGAAGTCCATGATCATGTCGCCGCAGGTGGCGAGGTTGTAGTCGGCCGCGGTGAGGACCGTACCGGAGGCGAACTTCGTGCCGAGGTCACCAGCCTTGAAGTAGAAGGTGTCGTTGCCGTCGTTGGCGTTGGCAATGTTGGTGCCGCCCCAGAGCTGGTCGCAGCCGGCGCCGCCGCGGAGCAGGTCGTTGCCCTGGCCACCAACCAGCGTGTCGCTGTGGACGGTGCCGTAGAGGGTGTCGTTGCCATCCAGGCCCAGGAAGCGGACGGCGCCGGGGGAGTCGAGGCCGTCGGTGCCAACAGTGGTGTTGGGGACGAAATCCACCGGGCCGTTCGGCGCCTTGGGAGCGGTGGTGAGGGTGCTGCCGACGTAATAGGCGATGCTGCCGCCGCTCATGAAGTCGCCGGACGCGGTGCCGCTGGTGGGGGGCTTGGGATCGACATAGGCCATTGAAAAAGCTCCTTCTGGGTAGGGAACCAACAGGCGCGCACCGTTGCAGAAACTCATTAGTTGATCAAGTAGGATTTTTATAACTCATTAAGCGAAAGGCCGCTGATTCAGTGCTCTTTCTGCATCGTTCGGCTTTGTGGCGTGCCGAAAATTGGACCAAATCCATGGGTTGCCGAAGCGGGTACGCTGAATGAGCGGCTTTTCACTGGCGCCAAAAAATGCTGCAGCGCACTCCCGGACCAGGGATCCGGGAACCGCAATAATCTTCGGAATGACAGTGGCGCGTCCGGCCATGCCTCCGCGCCTGCCGCGCGGCGACCAGGTCGGGCCTCAGGCCGGCCTTGCCGCCGGCGCTGCGGTATCCTGCGGGTTCAGGTGGCCGGGACCAGGCCGGCAGCCCGGGTCAGGTCAGGGCTTCCGCCGCGGCGCGCGGCGCCGGCACATGGCCGGTCGCGCCATACTGCTCGAGCCGCCGCAGCTCGACGCGGTTGAGCACGACGCCGAGCAGCTTGTCGCGGCTGCCATGCAGCCCATCCAGCACCTCGGCCAGGGCCTCGCCCTCCAGCCCGCCCCAGCTGGAGACCAGCAGCACCCCGTCGAGCAGCTTGGCCAGCACGCTCGCATCGGCGGTGCCGCCGGCGGCCGGCAGGTCGATCACCACGCGGTCGTAGCCGGCCCGCAGCGCCGCCAGCAGCCGGTCCGCCCGCAGCGGCGCCAGCACCCGTGCCGGATGCGCCGCCGAGCGGCCCGCGGCGGAGGGCAGGAAGTGCAGCCCGGATTGCGGGTCGCGCCAGACCACCTGCTCGAGCGGCATGGCACCCTCGGCGATCTCGGCGGCGCCGCCGGCATTCTGCGGCGCCAGCGCGCGGGTCAGGGTCCGCTCCGCGCAGGTCGAGGTCGACCAGCAGCGTGTTGTAGCCGGCCTCGGCGAAGGCATAGGCGAGGTTGGCCGCGACCGTGCTGGCGCCCTCGCCGCTGCGCGGGGCGACGCAGCCGATCACCTGGCTGCCGGGCGTCCGGCGGCGCCAGACGGTGCGCAGCGCGATGCCGCGGATCGCCTCGGCGAAGGGCGAGGTCGGCTGGTCGACGACATGGCGCAGGGCGCTCGGATGCGTCGGCAGCTGACGGACCGAGGGTTCGGCCGCCTGGCCGCCGATGCCACGCGCCACGGCGGCGAGCGGCGGCAGCATGCCGAGGCAGTCATGCCCGGTGGCGGCCTTGATCTGGGCCGGGGTCCGCAGTCCCTGGTCGAGCAGCTCGCGCAGCACGGCCAGGCCGAAGCCGAGCATGACGCCGAGCACGAACGCCAGGCCGAGCACGATCACGGCCTTCGGCCAGCTTTTCTTCAGCGGCGGCACGGCGGCCGACATCACCCGGGCCTCGGTGATCGGGAAGGACTGGTCCTGCACCGCCTGGGTGTAGCGGGTCAGGAAATCCTCGTAGATCGCCTTGTAGCTGTCGGCCGCGCTCTGCAGCGCGCGCAGCATGATGCGGTCGCTGTTGACCTCCGCCGTCGCGGCGGCCAGCACCGAGAGCTGCCGGGTCAGCTCGGCCTCGTTCGCCTTCGCCACCTCCAGCTCGGAGCGGTAGGTTTCCGAGATGCGGCTGAGCTCGTTCCTGATCGATCCCTGCAGCTCGGCCATCTCGATGCGCGCGTTCACCGCGGCGGTGTGGTTGGCGCCGTAGCGGCTCGACCATTCGGATCTGCGGCGGCGAGCGTCGAGGTACTGCTTGCGCAAGCCGACGATGACGGTGTTCTCGATCGCCTCGGCCATCGGCGCATCCACCAGGCGATCGGGCGAGATCGCGCTGATGCGGTCGAACTTGGCCTGCGCATCGGCCAGCTTGGTGCGCGCGATGGTCTGCTGCAGGCTGAAGTCGCCGAGCTGCTGGGCGTTGAAATGGCCCTTGTCGGTATCGAGGATCTTGTGCGCGGCGCGATAGTCCTGCACCGCGCGGTCGGCGGTGATGGCCTCGTCGCGCAGCTTGTTCACCCGCTTCTGCATCCAGCCGCTGGCCAGGCTCGAGACATCCGAGAGGGCGGCGACCTGGCGCTGCAGGTAGGTCTGCACCAGGGCATTCGACAGCTGCGCCGAGAGCGCCGGATCCGGCGTCCGCACCGCGACCTCGATCACCGCGGTCAGGCCGACGCGGCGGACCGTGATCAGCTTCATCAGCTTCTCGACCGCGCGGGCGCGGGTCTTCTCCTCGTTCGGCGGCCCGTCGCTGTCCAGGAGATCGGTGATGGCGCCGACCACGGTGCCGATGATGCCGCGGCCGATGCTGTTGAAGGCGGCATCGTTCACGAGGTCCTGCTGCACGACGAGTGCGCGGGCCAGGCCCTCGGAGCGAAGCACCTCGACCTGGCTCTCGACCAGGGTGTTCTCCGATTGCGCGTCAGTGACCAGCGGTTGCTGGCGGAACGGGTTGCTCTGACGGACATCCACCAGCACGGCGGTGGTGGCGGTGAACCGTGCCGTGGCCAGGAGCAGGTACAGGACGGCAAGGCCGAGGACGACCCCGGTCACGCTGGCGATCGTCAGCCAGCGTCGGCGCAGGAAACGCAGCAGGTCGGGCAGCCAACGGAAGGGAGAGGGCTCCTGCCCGTTCGGGGACAGCGCCAGCATCTCGGCCGGGGTGTAGGCATTCATCATGCAACGGTCATCCGAACGGGCTTTGCCTGATGTGGCGAAACAAGTGGCAGCCCTTGCCTCTCGGTCGCGGACGGGATGACGGCACAAGCCGTGGTCACAAGCATATTGTAAGCGAAATTAGTTCAATATGAAGTCTTTACTTACCTTTTGTCAACTTATAAGATTATATCATTACCACAATGCTGACACTGGATCATGCCGCCGTTTCCGGCCGGCGAATCCGGCAGCTGGCCGCGGCGGCAGGTTCGCCTGCCAGCCGGCCGCCGGGGTGGCTGCCCGCCTTGTGCCCTGACCCATCTCCTGGCCCACCCCGCACTTGCCGGCGGCGCTGCAGCCCCAGGCGCAGGCCGAAATACAACGGCACCACCCCGGCCGCGGCGATCCCGGCGGCCGCCAGGGCCAGCAAGCCCGCCAGCAATCCATCTCCGGGGATGCCTCCGGCAGAAGCCCGTTCTGCCAGGGTCATGCCGCCCCATGCCGCGCTCAGCATCAGCCCGAAGGGCAGCCCGACCCCGAACACGTAAGCTCGGCCGGTGGCCGGCAGGTCATGCCGGGTCAGCCAGGCCATGACACCGGTTGCGCAGATGCTGCGGGCCGCCAGGGCCGCGGCGCAGAGCACCAGGCCGACCGGCGCCAGCAGGACGACCAGGATCAGGCCGCAACCGGCCGAGCCAAGGCTGATCCGCAGCAAGTGCCGATTGCGCCCGGAAACCGACAGCAGGGATCCATGCACGCCGCCGAGGGCGCGTGCGAACCCACCCATTGCCAGGCAGGCGGCAATCGGCGCCGCCTCGGCCCAGCTCGGGCCGAACACGAAGGTGACCAGCTGCAGGTGGGTGACGACGATCAGGGCCGCCGCCAAGCCGCAGGTGGCGGTGATCACGGCGAGGCCGCGCTGCAGCCCTTGCGCGTCGCCGCCTGGTGTCCGCCGCGCGAAGATCGGCTGGAACAGGATCGAGGAAAACGACCCCGCGGCGGTGATCAGGATCGTCTCGATCCGCTTCGCCAGGTTGTAGTAGGCGAGTTGCAGGCCGCCGAGCAGTCCGGCCACGAGTACTTGGTCGAGCGAATTGTTGACGGCCGCGACCAGACGCACCCCCGAAGCGCGGCTGGCTTCCGGCCAGAGCCGGCGCAGGCAGTCGCGGTGCATGCGCGGCCGGGCGAAAGTCCCGCTGCCGACTGAAGTCAGCAGCAGCACCAGCAAGGACAGCGACAGCTGGTAGGCCACCAGCCCGGCCATCGCCTGGCCGCCGAACAGCAGCCCCAGGCCGAGCGTCCCGGCGCCTGCGGTTGCCCCCATCGTGCGCAGCGCCAGGCGGCGAAGGGCAAGGCGTTCGGCCAGCACGGCCTGGGGTTGCAGCGCGGCCAGATCGAGCGGGATGCGCAGGCCGATAAGGGCGATGACCAGCCAGGCATGATCGACGCCGGGCACCAGGCGCACCAGCAGCGGCGTCAGCAGCAGGTACAGGCCACACAGGGCCAGCCCCCCAGCAGCAGGCAGGCCAGCGCCGTCTCGGTGCAGCGCTGCCGGTCGTTTGTCTGCTGCAGCAGTGCCTCGTAGAGGCCTGGCAAGGCAAAGGCCTTGATCACCTCGGTCACCGCCACGGCAAGCGCCACGACGCCGATCTCGGCGGCCGGAAGTCCGCGCGCGAAGATCACGAAAATCCCGAGCGGCAGCAGCGTCGCAATGAGGGCATTCAACGCCGACCATGCGGCACCGTGCAGATAACGGCGTGTGGCGGGTGCCTCGGCCTTGGCATCAGATGCAGGTGCGGAGCGCGGCATGCCGGTGCTCCTAACGCGACCACTCCGCTGTCTCAAGTAAAGGTTGATATTTCAAGCGGACGGAATTCTGTTTTGCGGGATACTGCCGCTGTGGCCGCGCGCCGGATACCGCTTGGCCACTGCAATCCGGCGCCGCATCCCGCATCGACGATGCCCCTGTTCTCAGGACGGCCGGGCAGGAGTTACGTCGCATTTGCGGCCTTCGGCCAGCGGAACAGCCCTGGGAATGCAGTTGCCGCCATCCTGCGGCCGACCGCGGTGCAATCCGGCGAATGAACCCTGGAGGCGCCGGTCGATGCCGAACCATGCCCGTTCCGGAAACGCCCATACGCTGAATTGAGTGGCCTTTGCCTCGCACCGCCTTCGCCTCCCCAGGCGGCCCCAGGTCCTGGACTGCCGGTCACGGGGAGACATGCCCGTGCCTCTGGTCCGCCCTGTCCCGCACCATCCGGGATCCTCTACCGCTACCCCATGCTCATCCACGCCAAGCGCCCCGACTCCCTATAGGGAAGACTCTATAGGTACTATTATAGGTATGGGCCGCGGATTCAGCGTGGATAACGCATGTAAAGGCCGTCGATTCAGCGCAAAGCACCAATTGATGGCCGCGTATTCAGCGTTACCTTGCCGCATATTCAGCGTGGATAAGTTCCGGCGAAACCGGGAAGCCGCGGATTCAGCGTGGATAACCTGACAGGCCGCCAATTCAGCGTATATTTGCGACGCAACATGATTAGAATGTGGATCCCCAGCCATTGCACCTGGTGTCCGGATTCCCATGGCCGATATCCATCGCCAGTTGATGCTCTTCGGGGCTGACGAACTCCGCCGCGCTGCGGCGTCGATCATCGACCCGAACGAGCGTCGTCGCGAACTCGGCCTCATCGCCGCCGCCAGCGCGGCAATGAGCGAGCCGGCCGAGGACGACCTCGCCTTCTCGCATTCCGGCCTCTGCCAGACCTGCCTGCCGCATGCCCGCCCGGCCACCAACGACTTGATCTGGCAGCGCAATTCCGGCCGGTTCCACCTGATGGTCAGCCCCGGCGTGGTGCGTGGCCCGGATGGCAAGGCAAGCCGCGTCGGCGTGCCTTACGGCACCCGCGCCCGGCTGATCATGATCTTTCTGCAGACCGAGGGCGTGCGCGGCCGCACCGTCAGCCTCGGCCCCAGCATGTCGGCCTGGATCCGTTCGCTCGGCCTGCCGGTCACCGGCGGGCCACGCGGCACCATCCAGGCGATCCGCGAGCAATCCCTGCGCATCGCCCGCTGCGAGTTCACCCTGCAATGGACCGCGCGCTCCGCCGCCGGCATCGACGAGACCATCATCCGCGACCAGCGCCTGGTCTCCGGCCTGTCGCTCTGGCACGGGCAGGAGGAAGGCGACGGCGCCCGCTGGCAGGCGACGGTCGAGCTGACCCGCGAATCCCACGACCACCTGCGGGAGCACGCGGTGCCCCTGGTGCGCGACGCCATCGCGCATCTGAAGGACAACTCGCTCGGCCTCGACCTCTATACCCTGCTGGCCTACCGGCTGCAGCGCCTGGAACAGCCCCTGCTGCTCCGCTGGCAGGCCCTGGCGGCCCAGGTGGGGTCGGATACCGGCCGCACCTCCCACCTCGCCCAGCGGGTCAAGGCGGTGCTGCCGGACGTGCTGGCGGTCTACCCGGATGCGAAGGTCGAGGTCGTCCGCCACGGGCTGCGCCTGCTGCCCTCGAAGCCGCCGGTACCAAGCACACTCATCGGTGGCTTCCGCGTGGTCGAGGGCGGCAAGGCGGCGTCGGCCGCCAAGTCCCTGCCCAGGCATGGGCGGATCGGCAGCCCTCGCCTGCGCTGACGGATATCCTCCTTCGGGCGGGCCGCTCATGCCCAGCGCAGGGAGGTTCCACCTTCGTACGCTGGGCATGAGCGGCTTGGCTTCGCCGTACCGGCGGCGGGCGCCATGCGGCGCCTCGGCCTTTCGGGCCGCAGGTCGGAACCTGGGACGGCGGGTATCAGGTCACCGAGGCCGGCTGCACGGTCGCGGCCAGGGCGGCGAGGCGCTCCATCATCCGGTCGCGCAATTCCTGCCGCACCGGCTCGGCGCTCAGCAGCGGCGCCGTGCCGGCCAGGCGCTGCAGCGCCTCGGCGGTACGGGCCGCACTGAAGCCGAGGAAGGGGCGGATCAGCGGCGAGTGCTTGACCACCCACTTCAGCCGCGAGGTCAGCGTCACCGGATCCGGCAGCACCCGCTCGTCGAAGCGGGCGAAGGCTTCCTCGATGTCGAAGCGCCTGGTCTGGCCGAAGGGCGCGGCCGGGCGGCCGAAGGCGAGGACCGGCCCGGGATCGGGCGGCGGGATCATCGCCAGGTCGAATTCCAGCCCGAGCGAATGGGTCCAGTCGACCCATTTGGTGATGCCGAAATTCTTCGAGGTGGCGAAGGCGATCCAGGGGATGCCGTAGACATCGGCGAGGATCGCGCCGTGCAGGGATCTCGGTCAGCACCAGCTTCGCCGCGGCGATGCGGGCGATGACGGCCTGGGGCTCGGCGCGGGGGTCGAGCAGCTCGTAGCCGGTCAGCCTCGCCACCTCCGGCCAGCCCGGGTGGTCGAGCGTCTGGAAATGCGGGATGACCAGCGTGCCGCCGGTGCCCGTCGCGGCCTTGGGGAAGCCCTCGGCCAGCGGCGTCAGGATGGCGCCGTCGGTGATCGCCCGCTCGGCCGGCAGGCCAAGCATCCGCGCCGAGACCGGCCCGCGCACGCACCAGTACTCGACCTGCTTGTCGCGCCAGGCCGCCGGCAGGTCGTTGCCGATGCCGCTGGAGAAGACGTGCAGCCGCTTCAGCGCGCCGCAGGGCATGCCGATGATGGTGCCGATGCCGACGAAGCCGGTCTCGGCATCCTCGTCGAACAGCGCCGGCGCCAAACTCCTCCAGAGCGAGGCGTTCAGGTCGTCGCCGAAATCCGGTACCTGCTTGCGGTAGTAGACGAGCTGCATGGGACGGCCTTCTGCGACCAGCAGGAAACGGGCGGGGCGGCGGGCGCGCGGCTCGGCCGGCTCAGTGCGGCGCTTGAAGCATGACCGCCGGCTCAGCGTCGACATGTTCCACCCGGCCGGCCGCGACCGGCCGCGCCGCGGCCTGGCCGGCGATGTGGTCGCCCGCCCGCAGCGCGAGCGCGATGATGGTGAGCGCGGTATTGACCGCCCCGGCCGAGGGCAGCGTCGAGGCGTCGACCACGTAGAGGCCCTTGATGCCGTGCACCTGGCAGTCCGGGTCCAGCACCGAGGTCGCCGGGTCGGCGCCGAAGCGCACCGTGCCGACCTCGTGCCAGAGATAGGGCGCCCGCTTGCGGGCGAGCGAGGGATAGCCGGCGCGGCGGAAGGCATCGACCGCCAGCCCGCGCAGCCGGGCCAGGGTCTGCAGGTTGTGCACCGGCTCGACCCGGCCGCCCAGCCTGTCGCCGTCGAAGGCCAGGCCAGCCTCGCGGGTCGGCAGCGCCTCGGTCATGTAGAAGCACATGAGGCTGTGGGTGCCGATCAGCTTGGCGACCGGCCGGACCAACCGCGAGGTCTCCTTCCAGAAAGGCATCTGTCCGGCGATCTGCACGACACCGGTCGGATAGGGCCAATCCGGTGCCCCGTCGTAGAATTCGTTGATGGCGAAGGTCTTGGTATAGACCGCCGGCAGCGTCTTCCAGCTGACGAAGGGAAAGATCATCCCGACCGAATGGCCCGCGAGATAGCGGCCGAGCACGCCCTGGGCATTGCCGAGCCCCTCCGGATGGCGCGCGGTGCGGGACTGCCGCAGCAGCATGGCCGAGCCCGGCAGGCCGCCGCAGACGGCGACCACATCGGCCCGGACCACGTGCTCCACGCCGTGCCGCCGCAGCAGCACGCCGGTGGCTCGATCGCCGTCGGTCAGCAGGCGCAGGCATTCGGTCTGGGTTGCGAGGTGAACGTTGCCGGTCGCTAGGGCCGGCCGCATGGAGGCGGTCTCGGCATCCATCTTGGCATCGAGCGTGCAGTAATGTGCATCGCAGGTGGAGCACAGCACGCATTTCCCACCCGGCCCGTAGTCCAGCCCGTTCGGGATGGCCGCGGTGCGCGTCCCGGTCCGCTCGAGCCGCCGCACGACATCGGCGACGAACGGCCCGTGCGGCAGCGGCGGATGAGGATAGGGATTGGCGCGCGGCGGCTCGCTCGGATCGCCGTCCGGCGCGCCATGCACCCGGTAGAGCCGCTCGGCCTGCTCGTAATAGGGTTCGAGCTTCGTCATAGGTGATCGGCCAGGCGGGCGAGATGCCAGCCTCGTGCTCGACCTCGCGGAAGTCGCTCTCGCGCATCCGGTAGAGCGCGGCGCCGTAGACTCGGTTCGCCCGCCGACCACGCGGATCGACGCATCACGCCTGCCCATGACCTCGGCTATGAACTTGCCTGGCGGCGTGCCGGCGCCGCCGCGCTCGACCCGCAGGAAGTCGCCCTGCTCGACCACCAAAACCCGCAGGCCGCGCTGGCCAAGGCGCAGGGCCAAAGGTGCGCCGCCGGCACCGCTGCCGATGACGACGGCATCATATGGCTGGGTCAGGTCGGTATCGCGCCAAACCTCATCATCCCGATGCATCCCAGACCCCATCCTGCTTTCCGGCTGGCAAACCGATAAGAATAACGAAAAAGTGAGTAAAGAATGGCCAGAGGCAAAGCAAGTCCTGGTTGTGGGGATCGCGGATAGAGGGTGCGGGATGATCTTTGGTGGGCCGAATTCTTGGCCCCGACGCGGAAGGCGGCCTTGAACGCAGCCTGCCACCCCAGGCCTTGGGGTATTCGGCGACATCGCAGGCCAGGACACCTACCTTCAGCGGCGCATGGCCTGGGTGGCGGGAGGCTTGGTCAGGCGGTGCCCGATGCCGCGCCGGGCGCGGATGCGGTCGGGGACATGGCCTCGGCTGCGGCCCGCTAGGATGCCCGCAGGACTTGCCTCCTGATGAGGCCATTGTCCGGATCCAAGGCCAGGACCGCACGAAGCCGCTGCGACCGGACATCCTGGCGGCGCGCCTTGGCGGCATATCCCATGCATATCACGAAGTAGAAGCAGGTCAGGTCAAACAATGAGAAAAGCCCGATCTCCTGCCACTGGGTAACCACAATCATCATCAAGCAACCCAGGAAGAATCCGCTTATCTCGTTTGGATCGCGGCGCACCCAGCCAAGGACCGTGATGAGCGCATAGGCGATCATGATCAATCCCAGCACGATACCCGGATAGCCGAGCTGGATAAGCATATCGTAGTATAGGTTGTGGAAATGGAAGCCGCTCCTGGAGGCGACATGCATGACCTTCCAAAGGAATTCTGCAGGGGAGTGGCCTTGCTTCCAAAATGCCTGATAACCTATGCCGAGTGGAAAATAGTCATCAGACATCCGATCGGCAAAAAACCAGAGAAGTGTGCGCCCCGTCAGGGTGGCATCCTTCCCGACCAAAGCGAGTATTTCCGCACTGAACATCAGCACGGTCGGTAGCAGGATCAGGGCGGCCCCGGCCCCGCACAGGATGAGCAGATTTATGTAACTGGGCCGCCAGCGTCGCGGCAGGAAACATGCAGAAGATACGCTTGCCACGATCGCAATCGCCAGAACCATGGCGAAGACGCGCCCCACCGAATAGGCCAGCACGTTGAGCGCCGCCCCGAACACGATTCCGAACAATGCGATGAACCGAAGCGGCAACGGGAATGGCCGGTGCAGAAATATGGCTGTTGATGCCACGGCAAAACTGGCGCCGGCGACTGAAAGCGAGTTTTTGTTATTGTAGATGCCGGCCATGGTAACGCGGTGGGCCAAGCCGTCATAATGCTTGTTGTTGACAATGATGCTCAACACCAAAATGATGCCCATCACCACCCATAGACAAGCGATGAAACGCCTTGGCGTGACTGCATTCACCACCAAGAGCGCCAGGCCGACCGTCAGACCGAGCTGGAGCGCCGATCGCCCTGTGGCGAGGGGCAAGGGCGACCAGAGGATCGAAAGAATTGCCAACAGGGTCATGAGCCAGGGAAAATGCCGGCCATGGTCAGGGAGCGGATCAGAAAATCCACATCCTTCAGACAGTATATTGCCCAGAGCCCCAGGCTGATCGCAATGAAGGGCGGCCCGATCAACTCGTTCACGGCCAAGCCGACAATGGTGAATAAGACTATTAAATTCTTCGGATCAATAATGGCATAGAGGCGGGCGGGGGGCAGCATGGCCGGCCCGAGTGATAGGGAGCTGTTCATGCTTCACCTGCAAGCAAAAATTCCCGGTGACTGACAACCGTCTGGTGTCCCGGCTGGCTGCAGGCCCGGGTTGCCGAAAATGCCACGGCTCCACCTGACGCAGCCTGGCCACGGTTGCCCCGGGTGTGCACGCTCACCTCCCTCATGCTCCAGCCTTCCAAAGCGGTTGACGGACTGCCTCACCACGGGGGCGCCGAAGCGGCAGGCCGCTCCGGTCGCCGGCAGCCCTTGTTGGCCGGACCATGCGCTGCAGCTTACTGCAGGCCAGCCTTCAGGTGGTCGGCGAGACGCAGGGACAGCGCCACGATGGAGAAGGTCGGGTTCGCCTGCCCGCCGGTCGTGAAGACCGAACAGCCCATGACGTATAGGTTGTCCGTCCCATGGACCCGGCAGTTGGCATCCACCACGCCGTCCTGCGGGCTGTTGGACATCCGCGTGGTTGCGATGTGGTGGTAGGTTCCGGTCAAGCTGGTCGCCGGTGATGGGAGCGGTGTCCGTCAGCCAAGCCTCGGGCTGGCACTCTCCGAGCCCGAGCCGCTTGAACTCCGCCCCGAGGAACGAACTGAAGCGTTCCGCGGTCCGCCGCTCCTGTTCGGAGATGCGCCAGTCCACCTTCGGCTTGCGGTTGCCGAGCGCATCCCGCTCCTCGGCCAGAGTAATCCGGCTGTCAGGATCAGGGGCCTGCTCAAGATCGATGAGCAGGTTGATCGACTCCGTCTCGAGCAGGGCGTGTTTGCCTTGGATGCCACGGCGCAAGACATTGGTCGCGACCGAATCGATGCCGCCGAATGCCTGCCCAAGGTTTCTCATGAAGTCTGCCGAGAACTGACCGCCCCTCAACTGCCGCGCAGCGCGCTTGCTGGCTTCCCAGCCGGAATTCTGGTCGGCATCATAGGTCAGTATGATGCTGGCATTGAGCAGGCCATGTTCGCTTTGTGCTTGCTTGGACAAGGCAAAGCCGAGCTCGTACTGCGTGCCACTCCGCTTCGCAAAGATGTTGAACATGTCCTGCAGCGCCGCCCGGTTGTGGCGGCCGGTTTGTAGCCGGGCGACATTGCCGCGTGGATGCTGCATGAAGTAGCGGCCGACCTGATCGATGTTGCTGCCAAGGCCGCCCGGCACGGATTCCGGGCTGGCGAGCAGCAAGCGGGCATTCTCGATGCCCCCGCAGCAAAGCGCGAAGGCCCTCGCCTTGACCGAGATGGATCGCCTTGTCAGCGATCTCACCTTCAAGGCGTCGACGTGGTCGTTTTTCCCGCCGGTCTCGAACCCCACCACATTCGCATGCAGGATGACCCGCAGGTTGGCGGCGGCGCGGAGCTCCTCGCGATAGGCCTTTCCCCAATCGATATAGACCCGGTTGCCGAGCGGCGCGTAGCGCCAGATGAACGGGGTGACACGAGATGGGTCGAGCGCCGGAAGATTGACGCCAAGTATGTCCGGGACCTCGGCATTCGGCTTCCAGGCTTCCTGGAAGCCGCATACGGCCTCGGCCCGCCGGTAATAGGCACTCAGGTCATCGAGACCGATCGGCCAGCCGGAGTGTGGCACCCAGTCCCGGGCGGCAAAATCGATATCGTCCAGTTCGGCGCAGCGGCCGGTCCATTCAGTGGTCGAACCACCAAGAACCCGGTAGCGGCCCTCGCTGATCAGCATCGGATGGCCGACGACGTCCCCATTGTACAGGGCCTGGGTGTCGGGCTCGAGGGTTGGACCGCCACTCTCAAGAAGGCAGACCTGGAGACCACTGCCGATGAGCTCGCGTGCGATCGTAATGCCTGCCGCACCGGCACCGACGATGCACAGGTCGGCCTCAATGGTTACGCCTTCCTCATACTGGCTGATATCGTCGATCATCGCAGGTCGATTCCGCAAAGAAGTGTCTTGGTCGAGCCACTTGCATGGCTGCACATCGCCTGTTTCAGAGGCGCCAAATTGGATACACTTGCCGCAAGCGGCACGGATTGATGCGGAACAAGCAGCTTCGTCGAAATGCCGCTTGTCGAGTTATGCCGTCATGCAGCCAATCGGCTCTGCTCGGCTTCCGAAAGCAGCTGGGCGAAGCTGGAGAGCACCTGGGTGTCCATGGGGGCGCTCTTCGCAAGCGTGGCGTTGGCCTGGATATTTGCCGGCTTGAAGGACGAGAAGAGCACGATCCCGTCGGGATCTGACCAGAGCGCATGGGCCAGGCACAAGCGCGCGAGAGTGCCTGCGTCGGAAAGGTCGAAGCCGACCGCATTGTTGAAACGTTCCCGCGTGTCGCCATCCGCCGACAGGCGCTCGCGCAGGGCATGAAACCGCCGGCCCAGGCAGGAATGGGTAACGAGGAGACTGTCCGGCAGCTCCGGCAGCTTTTCTATGTTCCGGTCCCAGGCGCTGCTCGGGAATTGCACGACATTCGTAAGGCCCGGAGAGGAAGGGATTATCCTTGATGTTTCATCGAAGGACGTGGCCAGACCAAAGGCTCCGATCTTTCCTTCCCGGACCAAGCCGTCGAGGAAGACGAGAAGTTCGGGACGAGCCGCGTCTTCGACCCCTATTTCGTGCAGCAACAGAATATCGATGCGGTCGGTACGCAATTCCCGGAGGCTCGTTTCGATGCTGCTGCGCAGGGCAGACGTATCGAAGACATTGAACCGCGGCTGGGTGAATGCCGGAACGGGAAGGTGTGGCTTGAGACCGGGCGCCAGCAAATGCGCCAGGTGGACGCCTTCCGCGTGGCGCGGACGAAAGCCGATCTGGCCGGAGGCAGGATGCCGGCTTTGCTGACGACAACCACCCGACTCCGGTGGCGCTGCAGAAAGTCTCCGAGTATGCCCTCGGCCAAACCTGAGCCGTACATTCGTGCAGTATCGAAGTAATTGATACCGGCATCCAATGCGCTTTCCAGCAAGCGGCAGGCTTCCGAGCGGCTTAACCGGCCAGGCAACTCAGCGCAGCCAAAGCCGAGCCGGAAAGTGTCTCGTGGCAAGAAATCGGTCGCGGGGCGCGGATTTACATTACCGCTCATGGCAGTACGCTCCAAAACCTCGAGACCTCTGTTCCGGCAATTTATCTGCCAACACATCCTTTTAAGGCAGGGTGAGGTTTTTTCAACCTAAAGTTTTATACGCACCGCGGCAGCCATCCCGGCATCGCGCGCGGGATGGCTGAAGACACCTTCATGACCCAGCACGTGACCTGCCGGCATTCCTGGCAGGGCAGTGGTGGAGGACCGCCTGCGATGGGAGCGCCGCCGATCAGCCGATGGCGTTGGGGGCCATCGGGGCGCGGAGAGCGTCTTGCTGATCGGCGCGCCTACCACACGTGGCCGTCCGAGTATTTCGCCACCGGTCAGCCAAAGTGATAGTCGAGAATGCCGAGCCTTCCGCTACCGTTGGCCACCTGGATGAGCAGGCCTTGAGAGACGTAGTCGCCATCGACGATGCGATAGGTCTGGGTGGTGCCGGATACGGAGATGAAGTCCAGGTGCGCGGCGGCGCTGAAGCCGACAAGCTGCAACGTGTCGTGTTCGTTGCCGTCGGACAGGTCCACGTGGAAGTCGATGATCTGGTCCCCTCCGGCGAGACCTGATTTGATGATGACGAATGCGCGCCGCTGCCGGCGCCGCCCTTCACGCGGGACAGGCCGGAGCCGAAGATGAAGGTGTCGTCGCTGGCGCCGCCAACGAAATTCACGTTGCCGGGCCCGCCGCGCACCAGGCTGCCGAGCGGGCTGCCCCAGACGGTATGCGCGCCGGCGGTCGACAGGGCGGAGGCATCCATGGTCAGCGCGACCTTGGCCTTGGTGAAGTCATAAAGGTCGCTGACGCCGTCCGCATTCAGCGTATAGCTGCCGCCGAAGGTGGCGACATCGCCGGGCCCGGTGACGCTGGGGCCGCCATTCTGCCAGGCGCGGACATAGTCGATCAGCATATGGCCGGTCGGCATGCTGGGGTCGTACTTGCCGGGCCAGCTGCCGGTATCGCCGACTGCCAGATTCAGCAGCATGTACATCGGCTTGTTCATGTCGGCCGGGGTCGCCATCTCGGCAACCTCGTTGCCGTCGACATACCAGCGGATCATGTCGGACTGCCAGGCTCAGCCCGAAGGTGTGGAAGCCGGCCGAAAGATCGGGCAGGTAGTTGCTCTTGAAGGTTGTGTTTCCGGCAGTGCTGCTCCGCACCCCCGCATAAGCGGTGGTCGTGTTGTTTCCCAGCATCTCGAGGATGTCGATCTCGGGCGGCCAGCTGCCATCGGCCGGCAGCAGCCAGAAGGCCGGCCAGAAGCCCTGCCCGGCCGGCAAGTCGACCCGCGCCTCGAAATACCCGTAGAGCTGGGCGAAGGACTTGGCGGTGGTGATAAGGCCGGAATTGTAGGCGAGGCCCAGCGGGTTGCTGCCCGGCGCTGCGGCGATGTCGAGCACGCCGTCCTTCAGGCTGAAGGGGTCCACGCCGACCGAGCTGTCGGAATAGTACTCGGCTTCGTTGTTGGTGCTGAGCGTCCGGAGCTGGTCGTTAACCTTGTAGGTGGTTTTCCAGGTGGTGCCGAGGCCGGTGGCCGAGGCGCTGAAGCTATCGAATTCGTCGGCGAAGGTCTGCTTCATGCCGAAATGGAGCGGGTCAGTGGGCAGCCAGAAGTCCCGCGTCGTCAGGCTGGAGGCGAGGGTATTCCGCAGCACCAGCTTTTCCCCGCCGCCGAGGGCGATCGTGGTGTCGAGGCCGGTCTGGGTCATCGCCGCCTTGACCGCGGCGAAGTTGAACAGCGCGTAGTCCTGCAGCCGGATCGTATCGAGCCCCTGTTCGAAGTCGTAGATGACGTCGCTGCCGTTGCCGCCGCTGATGATGAAGGTGTCGGCCCCGGCGCCACCGATCAGGACATCGTTGCCGGCGCCGCCATCGAGCGTGTCGTTGCCCGCGCTGCCGGTGAGGATGTTGTTGAGCGCATTGCCGATGCCGCGCTGGTTGCCCTGCATCAGCTCGAGGTTCTCGACATTGGCGCTGAGCTTCGTCAGGCCGGCCCAGCTCCGCACCGTGTCGATGCCGCCACCGGCAAGCTCGGTGATCGTGATACGGCCGTCCCAGATGGCGTAGATGTCGTCACCTGCGCCGCCCTGCAGGGTTGCCGCCGGGTCCGAGGCGGAGAGCCAGTCATTGCCGGTGGTACCGACGACGACCGCGCCCGGGAGACTGGAGGAGAACCACTTGGTAGGACTACCGGAGGTGGAAAGGCCAACCGAGGATGCATTCTGGTAGATCACGATCATCTCCTCCGTGCTGCCCTTTGTGGCAGCATGCGGTCGGGCGGGTACCTGCAACCGCATACGCAACCTTTGGGAGAATGAACAGTGTGTTAATCGCGTAAACGGATATTCTGTCCCGACTGCAATCCTTTTTGCATCTGTTTATATTCTGAGGAATGAACGAGCATGGCTGGCCTGGTTCAGGCAGGCACCAGCCTCAGACGAAGCGACAGTCACTTGCCGTGAGGTCGCCGGGTGGTTTGAAGCGGTCCAGAGCAGATGGAGGGAGGGCATGCAGGCTGGGATGCCTGGATCCGAACAATGGGCAACAGTGGTGCGGCGCTCCGCTCTGAACGCACGCCGTCGTGGCGGCGATGACCCGCTCGAACGGCGACCGGAATGTCGAGGGAGGCATCAGGTGCACCGACGGAACACGAATCGCCGTCCGGCCCGCTGGCCGAGGCGCCGTGCTGCAGACCATCGATCACGCTCGCGGGGTGTAGCGGATGGCATCAGCACAGTTTCGGCGGTGCAGCTTCCACTTCCATCTGCTTAGGGTGGATCAGCGGTTGCGCGCGGTATGGCCGCAGTCCGCCTGAGACTTGGTGGATAGCTCATGGCTACCAAGCCAGCCCCAACGCCGAATACCCCTGCCGGCGTTGATTGACGCTGGAGGGTTTGGCTTGGCGGATGTGTTTTGGTGGGAGAT